>CAVZNH010000018.1:0-100069 GCA_963776505.1 uncultured Alphaproteobacteria bacterium | reverse complement strand
GGGCGATTACGTGTCGATGTCGGACAGCGAGTTCCGCCGCTGGACGCGCGGTGGATCCAACCACTTTTGGCGCAACTTGGTCGCCATCTTCTCTAATTCGCTGCTGCACACCGCGCTGGACTTCGCGAACGGCATGATTGCCGAGGACACCAATCCCAAGGAGGAGCCGATCGCTGACGAAGTGGGTCGAGCTGAGGCTTGACCTGGTATCTCCAGGGAGATGGTCCCCGCTACACCGCGGTGACTGCGTTGAACTGAGAACCACCTCCTGGATTCCCTTATGTGTGTGTGTATTTCACACACATGCCTCACGCTGAATAATAGATTCCAGACGAAGATGGGTTGTTGGGGTTCGCGCAGCTACGTGGTGCCAAGCTTCCGCGCAGCCCGAAGCTGTGCCTAGCTGTGTGGACTTCGGGAGAGGTGGCAGACATCGGCGGAGGCCGGAAGGCAAGGGGCGGGAACGCGCGCCGAGACCACGTAGCCCGAGTTGTGCCCCTGTCAGTTGCAGCCCACCTCATGGTGCAGCGTGGACGCCGGTTGGCGCGGTGCCGCGTGGACGCCGTTACGGCTGTTGGCGTAAGGTCGCCGCCGAGCGCGAAGGCCTCGCGGCTGACAGCTTGCCCTCGGCATCGCGGTGCCAGCATGGCAGCGCCCTCGGAACTTGCGTATCTTTGGCGATTATGTTCCGGTGCGTGGCGCGGAGACCATCTCTGCCATAGGCGTCAAATGCGGTGCGCCAGCCGTGGAGTTCGTCCAGCGTGATGCCGAGCAGTTGGCATGCCCCGGGCGCAGAAAGCTTCCCAGCAGCGATGTCAGCGAGGACGGCGTGCTTTCTAGAAACGCTCCAGCGTTCGCCTGTGCAGGTGTATTTGGTGGGGAAGGTCATTCGTCGCCCCACCGTATGATCACGTCGCCAAAGCTATCCGCGTGGCCCCTACCCTCCCCGCTCCCCACCACACCGCCGGAGATCCCGACCCATGAAGTATCTCGAACATCGTTCACAAGCCGAACGTCTGGCTCTCGCCGAGGCACTGGAGGCCACGTTCGGCGAGGGAGGCCGATACCGGCGTCTACATCAGCACATCAGGAGCCGCGGCCGGAGACGGATTAGGATTTCATGCCACGACAGGGCCGCGCATTCCGGCTGCTATGATCGACCGGACGCTTGGTGATTTCCGGTAATACTGATGCGACGAAAGGATATTGAAGTCGTAGTCGCGATAGTCCGAGCAATCCACCATCTGGTATTGGAGTGGTGGAAAGGCCACGGGGTCTGCACGGTTGTGCGGCCCATCCTGACCCAACCGTTTGGCCCCAAGGTTTACGGCCATGCTCAGGATCAACACCTGGTCGGCGTGACTATAATAGATCGACACCCGTTGATTTAGACGAACAAGGCCGCTTAAGCCGGCGGGAAAAGGCTGATCAAAGCTATCATATCGGCAATCCCCGGCTGCCAGGATTGTCAAATCGAACAGAGCGGCATCGCCATTGCCATTGAGGAACCAGTTGCTCACCCCCGACTCAAGGGCCAAATTGCCCATGCTGTGGGCCAACAGGGTAACGCGGAACCCCTTTCCGTGAGCTGCATCTAGAATGGGCTGCAGGTTGGCGAAAAAGTCCATCAGGGCCAGCCCTGAGTTCGCCGCCATATGCTGATCAGCCAGGTAGTCCGCTGCCAGTATTGGACTCGAGATTATCTTTCCCAGCGATGGCCAGCTGAAAGCGATGACGGTCGTGTCCGTCCCCGGCATCTGCGATGCGGCGAGCCATTCTCTGTTAAAGGCAGCTCGTGTAATGGCATCTGAGAATGTGTTGTCGAAACCATGAATGAACACGAGCAGATCGCGCCCCGGGCTGGAGAGATCAGCTTGCGCCTTTGGGGAAAAGCCTCCCTGCTCCACGTCGTTGATCTGCGACACAACCCCTTGCGCGCCGGTTGCCACATTCACCCCGTCGACAACTGCCGTTCCGTAGGTGATGTCCTGCGGTTGAAGGGGTGGCACCATAACCGCTTCATAGCCGTTGATTGCGTCAGCTGCGTTGGTGACTACCCGATTGGTCGCGAAATAGACGGTGGTTGGCATATTGCCTCTCCCGATCTGAGACGCACGGCATGAATGGATTGGGCGCCGGAAAGCTCCCCGCTTTTCCCTCTCCTATGCGCGGCGTATAGGTCCGGCTTGCAATTCTCATAACAACGCCCCAGGTAAATTACCACGGGTGCCGGGGGCGTGAGTAGCACCTACCCATAGATTACAGCGCGTTGCGCCCAACGTCGGCTTCACCCGCTCGGCGATCCAGCTGATCACCCGCGCGCCGCAGCGGTTCGATCGCGCCGCTTTTGGTGCGAATTTTCAGGCATCTCGGAGCGTAATACTCGAATTTGTCACGCAGCCGGAGGCGTATCGCTTTCTCCGTCGGCGTCATCAGATTGGCTGTCGAGCTGCTTCCGGAGTTCTTCGTGCGTCGCGGCGATCATGCCGCTGTGTTCGATGGCTTGCGCAGGCTTGCCTTCGAGGCGATCACTGATTTCCCGGATGGCCATGGCGTCCCCAGCAATTCCTTGGTCGATCAAGGCATAGGCCAACTTGTCGATACCCTGCAGTCGTTTTCGGCTACGCGTCGCTTCAGTGCGCGCTCAATGGCGTCACGCCATGGACGGCCACGCTTTTTGCCTCCTGGGTTGCCTGATATGCCTTTAACGCGTCTTGCCGGGCGCCAGGATGCGGCGATCGAGGAGGAACGCAGGTGCTTCCCTCTGGCCTCATTCGGAGAGCCGCTTTCCGCTCCACCACTTGCCCTGCGGCTTGCGACACGGAAGGCCGAGCCGGTGACGCTTGGCGTAGACCATTCCGGGCGTCGTGGTCAGAACTTCAGCGATCACATCGACCGGTCCACCGCGGTTCCACATCTCAGTCATCTTGGCGTCGCGCGCCTCGCGCTCTGCGCTGCCCTTGCGTGGACGCCGCGCGTGTTCAACGCGATGGATGAGGTGTTCGGGCTTAGCCTCGATAGCCGCCGGCGCGATGTGCGGGAGGGGAGAGATGTTCGTGCGACGAGAGAGCAAAGACCGACCGAATAGATGCGTGGCGAATCGCCGCAGAAGGCGCTGATTCTATTTCAATGCCGTTGCGGTTTCAAGGGGCATCCTGCTGCTCGCGGCTATGAACCATTTCACAGCCATGACTGCCTGCGAGGACTAGCTCTCGCGCCTGGAACGGGCGACGCCTCGTTCCTCCACCAATGCAGGAGGTTAAGATGCCGGCTATGCCGAACACCTTCAAAGCTGAGCTTGTCAAGCGTCATGACCACAAATACGAGCTACGCGTCACAGGCGATGTGACTGAACCAACGACAGGCTGGACGGTCGATATCGAGCGTGCTGTGCCGCAGGGGATTAACCCAAAGGTCCTCCTCCTCGAGTTGATCGAGCGAGAGCCGACAGGCGCCACGGGCGGCATCATCACAACCCATCGTGTGAGATATGACGAGGACCCCGCCCAGGTTAAATACACTCAGGTGACCATCGAAGGTGTCTTCACGATCGACGTGCATCACGTCGCGTACGCCTGACACGGGCGGCAGCTACGGCAGGTCCGATACTGATCTGCCGTAGCCGACTTCCCTATCTGGCGGCCTCAAAAGACCGACGGGACCATTCCGGTTTTCCGCTCATATCGATCCATTGCCGCAGGCCGCATGCGCTGGATCAATTTCCCCCTGCCGACCGGCGCTGAGCGCTTCGTCAAAAGTCTTGCAGAGCGACATTTACCAGCTCCGCGCGGCGATCGCGGCTCGGTCTCTGATAGCGCCTTGCAAACCACGAAAAGCGCCATGTCGGCAGCAGCGCGGTACCATCCGAGTCTCTGAAAGCACATCGCCCGCGCCCATGCGAGATAAGCGACCAGCCGATCCAGGCTGAGCGTCGCGCATCCGTCCAAGCTGCCACGCATGATGCCATCAACGATGATCTGCACACGCCGATCGATAGCCGACGCATCCCGGCTGCCGGCCAGCCTGTAAATGAAGGCTTTGAGCCGCTGCCGATCCTTCTGGTACAAAATATCGTTCGCATGGCGACCGAACTGGGCCAAGAGAGGGCAAACGCATTTGGGCCGGTCAGTGAGCTTGCCATCGACCAGCCAGCTGACCGCCGTCAGAAGGCAAGCGCCATGCGATGGATCCCCAGTAAAGCCGCGCACCAGCTCAAATCGCCAGATTTCATTAAGGTCCACGGCCCCTCTCCTTCTCCGCTCCGACCCCATGATAAGCGTGCGAAGCAGCCACGCAATCCTGCCTCGTCGCGTGCAGACAGCGCCCGGCGCCGGAAGTATCGTTGCGCCGGCATCTCGGCACAGTGACATGGATATCGCATACATCTCGGCGTTGTCCGCTCTTGCCGGTTCGGTGATCGGCGGCTTCACATCGGGCGTAACCAACTGGCTGAACCAGCATTCCCAGGCGCGGGCGGAGCGACTTGCTCATGATCTCGGGCGGCGAGAGGAACTCTATAGGGATTTCATCCTCGCGGCGTCGAGAGCGTATGGCGAGGCCATAGTTAGCAGCGAGCCTCAGATCCAGGAACTAATCGCACTTTATGCCATGATCAGTCGGATGCGCTTCGCAGCTCACCACAGACGTCGCCTGCGCACTGAATGTCATGGTGGTGACAATCGCGACCTACTCGTCACCGAACAAGTCGGTGCCGGAGTTGAATGAGCTATTAAAAAGCGGCAGGGACATCGATCCCTCTGAAGGAGTTTGCCGAGGCCGCACGCGAGGAACTGCGCAAACATCCGGCTCGCCCCCGGTGACGGCGGAGGACAGGATTTATGCGCTCGCTGGAAGTGCTATCTCAAATACGGCACGCCGCCGCAGCCCCGGAAAGCGCCCTCCGTCGAAATGCTCGTCAAGTTCAGGCCGCTCGATAGACCTGCCGTTCGGCTCTAAAATCCTTCGAACATCAAGGGTTTGGTGGAGTAGTTCGCACGCGACATGAATCGCTGCATCCCGCGAGCGTGCAGCGCGAGATTGAACCCGTCCATCGCGTTCCGCAAAAACCACATGCCACATCATCGGTCATGGCTCCTTGTTGCCATGCATTTTCGTGCACCAATCGGCCGGTTCGGGGCAAGTGACGTTGGGTAACGACCCACAGAAGTATCCACAGCGTTGCGCCGCAGCCACAGTGTGACTTGCCGGCATTTCTCCGGTGGATAATTGATTACGCGAGAGGTTGTGATTTGCCGCGGCTTCGCGTTACCGACGCGTCTCGGGCATGACGAAAATTCCGAGGTGCCTGCCGGGTTTCGGCACTCGGCTCGTGGCTTCCGGCTTTGACGAATGTGGTTATCCAGCTTTTACCAGAGCGTCGCGTGACGACAGTCATTTGCCACCGGTGCGGGTTCCGATCCCTGTGAATCTCAGCGCTCGGCGGTATCTTTAGCCCCTTTGTGGGGATTATCCCGGCCATACGAACGGCCGTAGACATAGTAGATATAATCGAGGCACGCGTCGAAAGCTTCGTTGATTTGGATGGAGAGGCTGACAAGCAAAAGACCGCACATAAAGCCGCACGTTGAAAAATCGGGGGCACAGCGCCGCCTCTGTGCGGCGAGGGCGAGGGTTGCAATCCCCGGCCCTGTCGCGCGGCATATTACCGCAGCGGCGATTCAGTAGAAGCGAATTGTCACAGTGTGACTCGAATGGATTTTTTACAATACCCTCCCCTACCCTCCCCGCATTCCCCCCATCGGAGGAGAACCGATTTGAAGAATCTCGAACATCGAGGACAGGATAAACGCCAATCTCTTGCCGAGGCCCTCGCAGCGACCTACGTCCCCGAGCGCGAGCCGAGGCAGGAACTCAGCCAGAGGCGCATCAGCGAACGCCACACGCGGGAGAGCGGGCGCCTGAGACATTGAGACCTGCTCTAACGGTTGACCGCATTTAATGTCTCCTCGCAGACTGACTTGCCGGCCGAATTGCCGGTTCTCGATAAAGAACATGGGGAGACGAATCCAATGACTGATTTCTCAGGATCAGCTTCGTCGAAAGTCCAATCGCAGACGGTGGTTGGCGTGCCAGGTCAGGATGATCGGCAGTTGGCGATGGCGGTGCTCGCCGGCGCCCATACGACCTCAGACCAGAAGTTTGACAAAGCGAAAATCACCTACGTTGGCACCGCCGAGACGGTGAATGGAGACGGCGAACAGCGTGGTTACTTCCAGAATGTGCATCCTAACGGCGACACGAGCCACGGCACATTCGAAGCGAAGGTGAAGACAGCTGGCACCGCCGTGACGCTCGATGGCACATGGACGTTTGCCGGAGGCACCGGCAGTCTGTCCGGCCTGAAGGGCGGCGGCGTCTTCAAGTCCGAGATGACATCGCCGACCACCTCCGAGATGACGTGGAGTGGTAAATACGAAATCGTCGGACGCTAACTGGTCAACGCGGTGGGCATGGCGCAGAATCGCGCCATGCGGCCGCCCTACCCCGTGCCATCGAGGATCGGCCCCGTCGAGTTTGGCGCGCTCGGGGGTTGGATCACGGTGCTCTGTCCACGCGACTACGACAGCCTCATGCGGAGTGCCGGCGGCCAGTGGGAGCCCGGCTCCCGTCGCTGGCTGATCGAGCGCCGGAGGATCGGGCCGGTGATCCGCACGTTGGAGCGTAGCGTCGATCCACTCTTTCGCGTCGCCGGCCTGACTCTCGAGTGAGAAGCCTTACTCCCGGTCTGTGAAATCCTTCATACCGTAAGCCCTCGGACGGCGTCATTTCCCGCAACAGCAACCGGCCCCCAGAGCCGAAGCGAGCGGAGAAAACGATGAGAGCGATTATCGGCATTTGCACAATGGTCATTGGTCTCGGGCTAGCCGGATTGGCGGTAAGCACTCACAGCTATAGCGCTCCCAATGCGCCTGAACCCGGGGTGCCAGCAGCTGCCGAGGACGGCGGCCGTGCATGCCTGATCGATTACGATACGCCGTGCAGCATTCTTAGGTAGCCACCAGAAAAAGGTAGTTGGCTCCGCGCAGCTGCCATCAGGCTGCTCGCTCGATTAAGTAGCTCAAGCGATCCTTACTCCCAAATAATTTCCTGCCAAATTTCTTCCTCCGCCGGTTCGCGAGGTCTGAACCGCTTCATATCTGGACAGCCCCCGCGCGCCCATATCCGTCGCGTCGTCAACCGCCCTTCGGGGCCACAGCGAACGGAGGGGGCTATGAATAGATTTGTCATGTTAGTCGCCGCCGGCATGGTGGTCCTGGACGTATTCGCGCCCGTCGTCCGGGCACAGGACTACGTCGTCAACGGCCACGCGGCAACTAAGGCGGAAGCGCAGCTGCTGACGTCCTACAGCGCCCCGGCCGGCGAGTGGCGGGTCGACGGGTATGGCATCGCGCGGGTTGTCGATGAGCACGCGGCCCGAGTGGTGCAGGTCGCCGGCCCGAAGTGCTGGTATGTGCTCGACGTCAAGCTTTGCGATTGATCTGAGCCGAAGAGCCGGTAGTTGCCCGTCAGGCAGCTACCGGTTCGCCGGCGCCCATGAGCTCGCGCGCAATCGCTTTGCAAAAATCTTCTCATCGGAGGATCGTCGGCCTGCGAGCTATAAAGCGCCGCCATGAAGGTATCGACTCGAGGAGCCCGATTTTTCATGAGCACGGAGAACATCGCGGCTTCAGCGGTCGTAGGGCAGCGAGGCGATTGCTACGCACTATCGCGCGGATCAAGCGGAGTGCGGCGTGACTTTGAGCCGATGAATGTAAGGCGGCCGACAGCTCTGACGCTGCAGCGGCCAATCAGAGCCGCCACAGCGTCAGCAACACCAGGCAACGTCACGTCGTAGAGCCAGGTGTATTCCCGCGCTAATTCGTCTGAATCAGCTCGTGTAGGTCACGCGGCCGTCTTTTGCCCGGCTGCTTGATGCACGCGTGTTTTCAAACTGGCAAAGTCAGCTTCCGGAACCAGCTTCGCCGTCCTCGCCGCGCTCAATGCCGCCTTCTCGTAGTGGGTATCCTGCACCGCGGGGCTCGATGCTCCGAGGGAGGGGTTCGATGCGCTGAGCGAGATCGGATAAGTATGAAGGACCTTGCCGGTCTTATCCATTACGTCAACCATGCGTTCTGTCATGAAAAACTCCTTAAGATGGAAAATAAAATTGGCACACCGGCCATAAGAATACTCACCGGCATCCAAACAGCAGAACAATTAGTAAAATATTCCGCCGGTTCTGGTTCTTTGGATAGTGGGACCTGCGTCGGGAATTACAACCGGCAACCTTCAATCAGCGTCCATCGAATATTAGAGCACCCACTATGCTCGCTCGCCGGCTCGCGCACCGGTTGGGACATGCTCCGATGCCATCCTGGGTCACGTCTTCGGGTGCAGCCCACGTATATCAACGCCGGAGGAGCCACGTCTGACTATTGGACGAAGAGGATAAAGCGGATGGCGGTGCGACGGGGTGCGCTCTTGGCTTTGCTGGTTGGGACCTGGCCGGCCGCGGCGATGGCCGAAGGACCGGATTCACCCGCAGCCCACCAAGAGGCCCAACACCTTGCCACGCTTCCTCCCGTCACCCCTGCGGGTAGCCACGTCGACCCGTCAGGACGCAAGCAGCAAGGACGCGCGTCGTACTACAGCACCCACTTTGCTCACCGGAAGATGGCCGATGGGCAGCCGATGAACCCGCAGTCGAACGTCGCCGCGAGCAAGAACCTGCCGCTGGGTACTACGGCGAAGGTCACGAACCTGCAGAATGGCAAGAGTGCGAACGTCAAGGTCGAAGACCGCGGCCCCTACGCCGGGGGCCGGATGATCGATGTCAGCCCGGCAGTCGCGGACCAGCTCGACCTCAAGAAGCAGGGGACGGCGCCAGTGGAGGTCAAGCCGATTACCGTCCCACAGCCGGACGGCGCGATAAAGCTGGGCGCTGGCGGAGCCGAGGCGACGCCCAAAGAGGTCACCCAAGCCGCCGAGACGACAAAGCAAATCACTGGCGCTCCCGCGGTTGCAACGACCGGACACTAACGTGAGCAGGTTGGAATATGCTGCGTCCTTACCACATCCCGCGGCATGTGCGGACGATACGCCAGTTTTCTCCCCGCGGAGTTCATCGCCCGCTTGTTCGCGACGGTGAACCCGCTGCCGAATCTCGCGCCGACCTGGAACATGGCGCCGACGATGGACGCGCCGGTCGTCCGGCTGGTCGACGGCGAGCGTCATCTCGACCCGTTGAAGTGGGGCCTGGTGCCATACTTCACCAAGGATCTGAAGAAGGCGCGCAAGCCGATCAACGCCCGCTCGGAGACCATCGCCAAGTCGGGAATGTTCAAGGCGGCCTTCGCCGAGCGCCGCTGCCTTGTGCCGGCCCCTGCCTACTACGAATGGCGGGACGATCCCGACGGCAAGACGCCGTTCGCCGTGGCGCGCATCGATGGCGATCCTGTCGTTTTCGGCGGCATCTGGGAAAGGTGGAAATCCCCCGAGGGCGAGATCCTGCAAACCTTCGCCACCATCACGACCGACGCGAACCGCCAGCTTGCCGGGATACAGGACCGCATGCCGGTGATCATCGAGCGGGATGATTGGCCGCTCTGGCTCGGCGAGACCGCGGGCGATCTCGGCTCATTGCTGCGCCCGGCACCCGAGAACGTCCTGCGGGTATGGCCGGTCGGAAAGGCCGTCGGCAACTTCAGGAACGACGGACCCCAGCTGCTCGAGCCGATAGCCGTTACGGAACCGACGCTAATTTGATGCGCTCGCCCCCAGCACCACTTCCTGGTCCTTCTCGGTCTCCCACGGCTCGGGTGGATAGACCATCGCTGCGACCTGCCGCCGCCAGTTCTGCTGCCGGCGCTCCGCACCGCCGTTCAACAGGTGCGCGTTGCGCTCCGATCAGGATACCGATTGTAGTGCCGCTCGACCATCGCGCTCGATGTGCCCAACCATTCCGCGATCTGCGCCACCGACAGTCAGCTCCACAAGCCGCGTCGCAAAGTAGTGCCGGAAGCTGTAGGCGACGCGCTTCTCCTTGGTCATCGGGTCGATCAGCGCGCCCGCCTCGGTCAGCACGGTGTCCAGAACATCGCGGAACTCCGGGAGTGACCCGTCCGGCCATGCGAACAGGCAGTCCTGATCCGTCGCCCCCTGCGACCGCCGCCACGCGATCAGATCGACCAGCAGCGTGCGGACATCGAACGCCAGATCGCCCTCGTAAATCACCACCGGGCGTGACCGCTCATGCTTACCTTGGTGCTTTTCGACCAGGATGATGATGACATTGACGCCGTGCTGGCACCGGAACTTGAATGTGACCCAGCCGGACCCGCTTGGCCTCCAGACCGGGCCGCAGTCCGGTGGTGCTCAACAAGGCCAGTAGCACCGCAGCATCCGCTTCATATCCGGACCATGCCCATTCGCTGTCGCCACCCACGCATCAGTCATAACATCCGCGACGGCCTGCACGCCGACAGCATCAATGAACGGGCGCGTGTCACCAACACTGCCATAACGCACCTTGTCGATCATCGGGCGATGCCGACGATCCACCACCTTGGCCGCCACCGCCTCGTCCCAGACGCGCAGCAACGCCCAATCGAGGTTGCCGAGCGTGGTCTGGCTGGGCATCTTCCAGACGACCTTCCGGGTGGCGCCGCGCGGCTGGCGACCATTCTTGTCGGGGTATAATTCACGCGCTTGCTTGACTGTCGCCCCTACGTCCTCGACCCGGTAGTCGTCGGCGATCCAGTCATTGAGCATGTGCTCGGTGATCGCGGTGATCGCCACGTCACCCCAACGCGGTAGCAAGTAGTTCTCGATCCGGTGGGCGAGCGTGCGGAAGTTGTGCCCCTTGCCCGGCACCACGGCGTCGGCCTCGACCGCCTCCTGCCGGAGCTTGGCGATCGCCGCCTCGGCGTAGATGCGGAAGGCGTGTTCCGGCATCTCTGGCGTGGCCGGCTCCGGCTCCCGTGTCTTGTAGGTGCGGAGGACGCTCGGCACCCCCTCACCATTGGTGGCGAGGGTGAACTTGTCGCGCGCCACCTCGCAGGCTTCATCGAAGTCGCGGGTGGCGAGACTGACCGGCTTGCGGGTCTCCCAGTGGCCGTTGAGCTTGAAGGTCGCGCACCAGATGTCGTCGGTCGGCGCTGCGGCGGAATTGGTGCAGCCGCACGGTGTCCCGGAAGCGAGGTGAGGGATGCGGTTTGGTGATCTGATGGCTGGCGCGGCGACCCATGGAAATGCTCCTGCTGTGATGGATTTCATCATAGCAGTTTCTACAGATAGTTTCCACATTGCAAACCAGACACCGCTAAATACCTAATATTGCACGGCAAGATTATTCTTACGCGGACTGCCAGTCCTCTGGCAACCACTCCGTCCCAACGACCACGCATTTCATGACGTCGTTTCCCGTCACCCATGCGGGCTATGTTCCTTTATCGCAACGCAAGGCCGATGAGTTGCAGGTCAACGCGAACCAACTGTGCCGCATGGCCGCGACTGCCACCACGGCCGATGTCGCAAAGGCGCTGCTGACTCTCGCCGACCGTTACGCCGCGCTTGCCGCGAAACGGCGGATGGCGGAGGTCGCGTAGGCTTCGCCTATAGTGCGCCGCCGCGCAGTTCCCGGAATCGCTCCTCCACGTCGACACGCCGCAGCCGTGCCGTACCAGCACAAGCGACGGTAGCGGCGCCTGCGGCGGTGCCCCACGCCAACGCTTCCGTCGGCGTTGACCCGCGCGCCAGCGCGAGGCTGGTCGCTGCCAGAAACGCGTCGCCTGCACCGACCGAGCTGTGCATCGGAACATCCATGGCCGGCATGCGGATCACGCCGTCCGGAGTGGCCAGCAGGGCGCCCTCCACCCCGAGCGTGAGCGCCACCATGCGAGTGGCACCCCGCCGCACCAGCGCCATGGCGTGCCAGTCCTGCTCCACCGGGCCCTTCAACGGCCGTCCCACCAGATGCTCCAGCTCGCCAAGACTTGGCTTGACCAGTTCGCATCCGCCCTGCTCCAGCGCCGCCACCAGCGCAGCACCCGAAGTGTCCAGTACGAAGCGCTGTCCTTTACGGGCGGCGATCCGTGCCACCTGCGCGTAGGTGTCGTCCGGAACGCCATTCGGCAGGCTGCCGCTGGCAATCAGCCACTCCCCTGGCTCCTGCTCGATGGTCGCCAGGCAGGCCTGGAACTCGGCTGTCGTCAGCGTCGGGCCTTCCGGAACGAAGCGATATTCCAGGCCGGTGCTGGCGTCCTGCACGTTCAGGCTGACCCGGGTGCGCCCCCTGATCAGCACGCTGCGCCGCTTCACGCCGGCCTCATCCAGCAATTCCTCGAGCACGCGTCCAGGGGCACCGCCGGCCGCCAGGATGGCCAGCGTTTCGCCGCCCAGCTCGTGCAGCACCCGTGCCACGTTCACGCCGCCACCGCCGGGATCGGCGTGCTCATGGTGCATGCGGATCTTGTGCGTCGGCACAACCGCGTCCGCATCGGCAGCGAGATCGAGCGCGGGATTTAGCGTCAGGGTGATCAGACGTGGTTGCATGGCGACCGAAGTTAGCGATTGGCTCCCAACAGTGGGTTGATCCACGTCAATGATTTGCTAACGGACGAAGAGCCAGATGCGCGGCATGGACGAAAACCAGCGAACCGCGTCGCGCCCCGCACACGACCTGACCCCAGCGGTCGATCTGACGCTTCATCACGGCTCCGGGCCGTTCCGTACCCGCCTGCCACACTACGTCTCGCTGAAGCCGCCCTGCAATCACGCCTGCCCAGCCGGGGAGGACATCCAGGCATGGCTGGCGTTGGCGCAGGCAGGCGAGTATCGCCGGGCGTGGGAGACACTGATAGCCGACAACCCGCTGCCGGCGACGCACGGGAGGGTCTGCTATCATCCGTGCGAAACTGCCTGCAACCGCGGTGAACTGGACGCCGCGGTATCGATCCACGCGGTCGAGCGCTTCCTCGGCGACATGGCGTTGGATGAAGGCTGGACGGTGCCCGTGGCGCGGCCCACCGGCAAGCGCATCCTGGTCATCGGCGCCGGCCCGAGCGGGCTGTCGGCCGCCTATCACCTGACCAGACTCGGCCACCAGGTGGAGATCCACGAAGCAGGGCCGCTGCCCGGCGGCATGCTGCACTTCGGCATCCCCGCCTACCGCCTGCCCCGCACCGGCCTGCTCGCCGAGATCGCCCGCATCAGGCGCATGGGCGTGCACATCGAACTGAACCACAAGGTCACCGACCTGCTCGCCGAACGCGACGCCGGAAAGTTCGACGCTGTGTTCGTCGCAATCGGCGCGCATGTCGGCAAGCACGCCGACATCCCGGCGCGTGACGCTGTGCGGGTGCTGGATGCTGTCGCGCTGCTGCGCGAGACCAGCACCGGCAGCAAGCCGCTGCTCGGACGGCGGGTCGTGGTTTATGGCGGCGGCAACACGGCCATGGATGCCGCCCGCAGCCTTCGCCGTCTGGGCGCCGATGAAACGCTGATCGTGTACCGCCGCGACCGCGCGCACATGCCCGCGCACGAGTTCGAGGCCGACGAGGCACTCGCCGAGGGCGTGAAGATCAAGTGGCTGACGACGATCAAGGAGATTGTCGGTCCGACGCTGACGATCGAGCGGATGGCACTCGACGACAAGGGCTGGCCGCAGCCGACCGGCGAGCTGGAAACTCTGGAGGCCGACGCGGTGGTGCTGGCCCTCGGCCAGGACAGCGACAGCGATTTCCTGCGCACGGTGCCGGGAGTCGAGTTCAAGTGGGATACGGTGGTGGTGGATCGGCAGATGATGACCGGCCACCCAGGCGTGTTCGCCGGCGGCGACATGGTCCCGGCAGAGCGTACCGTCACGGTCGCCGTTGGGCACGGCAAGAAGGCAGCGCGCTGCATCGACGCGTGGCTGCGCGGCACGACCTACGACAAGCCCGCGTCCGCGCCAGTGGTGACGTTCGACATGCTGAACCTGCCGGTATTCAGCGACGTCGATCCGGCGGTGCAGCACCATCTGACCAAGGCGCAAAGCGTCTCCGGCTTTGACGAAGTGATGGCCGGCCTGAACGAAGCCGAGGCGCGGCACGAGGCACAACGTTGTCTGTCCTGCGGCAATTGCTTCGAGTGCGACAACTGTTTCGCAGCCTGTCCCGAGCAGGCAATCGCCAAGCTGGGCATTGGGCTCGGCTACAGTGTCGATGCCATGAAATGCACCGGCTGCGCCACGCTGCTTCGAGCAGTGTCCCTGCCACGCGATCGATATGGTCGCGGAGGTTAGCTGACCATGACCTCCCACTCCCCTGCCGAATCCCGCGCCGTGATGGACGGCAACACTGCGGCGGCCCACGTGGCCTACCGGGTGAACGAAGTTTGCGCGATCTTCCCGATCACGCCATCGTCCACCATGGCGGAACTCGCCGACGAATGGTCCGCCAAGGGCATGCCCAACATCTGGGGCAATGTCCCGGTGGTGCAGGAGATGCAGAGCGAAGGCGGCGCCGCGGGTGCGGTGCACGGCGCGCTGCAATCCGGCGCGCTGACCACGACGTTCACGGCATCGCAAGGGCTGCTGCTGATGCTGCCCAACATGTTCAAGATCGCCGGCGAGCTGACGCCGACGGTGTTCCACATCGCCGCCCGCGCCATCGCCACCCAGGCGCTGTCGATCTTCGGCGACCATTCCGACGTGATGGCGGTGCGCGCCGCCGGCTTCGCCATGCTGGCCTCGGCCTCGGTGCAGGAGGCCCACGATTCTGCGCTGATCGCACAGGCGGCGACACTCGAATCGCGCATTCCGTTCCTGCACTTCTTCGACGGCTTCCGCACGTCGCATGAAATCGCCACCATCACGCTGCTGAGCGATGCGCAGATCCGCGCCATGATCGACGATGACCTGGTGCGCGCACATCGCGCACGGGCCCTGTCGCCGGAGCGTCCGGTCGTGCGTGGCACGGCGCACAATGCCGATACGTTCTTCCAGGCGCGCGAGACCGCAAATCCGTTCTACGCGCGCGTGCCGGAGATCGTGCAGCAGCAGATGGATCGGTTCGCAGCCACGACGGGGCGGCAGTATCATCTGTTCGACTACCACGGGGCCACGGACGCCGATCGCGTGGTGGTCATGATGGGGTCCGGCACAGAAACGGCAAGCGCCACGGCGACCGCATTGAATGAGCTGGGGGAGCGGGTCGGCGTGTTGCAGGTGCGGCTGTATCGGCCGTTCGCCGCGGAGGCATTCCTGGCGGCGCTGCCGCGCAGCGTTCGTGTCGTCGCCGTGCTGGAGCAGACCAAGGAACCTGGCGCGCCAGGCGAGCCGCTGTATCTCGACGTGATCAGCGCGCTGGCCCAGGCCGTTTCACGCGGCAAGCGGCGCAGCATGCCGCTGGTGGTCGGTGGCCGCTACGGGCTGTCGTCGAAGGATTTCAATCCATCGATGGCGAAGGCGGTGTTCGACGAACTGCGCAGTCCCGAACCGCTCAATGGCTTCACGATAGGCATCGTCGATGATGTCTCGCACACCAGCCTGACACCGGACGCGTCGTTCCGTATCGAGCCAAATGATATCGTGCAGGCAGTATTCTACGGACTCGGCGCCGACGGCACGGTGGGCGCCAACAAGAACAGCGTGAAGATCATTGCCGAGGATGCCGGCCTGCACGCGCAGGGCTACTTTGTATACGATTCACACAAGTCGGGCGCGCAGACGATATCGCATCTGCGCTTCGGTCCGCGATCGATCCACGCACCTTACCTGATCCAGCGGGCCGGGTTCATCGGCTGTCACCAGTTCCAGTTCGTCACGCGCCATGATGTGCTGCGGCTGGCGGCACCTGGCGCGACCGTGCTGCTGAACGCACCATACGGCCCAAATGAAATCTGGGATCACCTGCCGCGCTCGATGCAGGTGAAAATCATCGGGCTAGGGCTGCGGCTGTTCGTCATCGATGCGTCCCGCGTGGCGCAGGACGTCGGGTTGCGTGGCCGCACCAACACGGTCCTGCAGACCTGCTTCTTCGCGATCTCGGGCGTGCTGCCGCGCGAGCGGGCGATCGGCCACATCAAGGAGGCGATCCGCAAAAGCTACAGCAGCAAGGGTGAGGCCGTGGTGAAGGCGAACTTCCGCGCGGTCGATGACACGCTCGAACGACTGTTCGAGGTCACGGTGCCAGAGGCGGCGACCGGCCGCTTCGACCTAGCGCCGCTCGTGCCGGATCACGCGCCGGCTTTCGTGCGCGAGGTGACTGCCGCGATGTTGGGAGGCCGCGGCGACGAAATTCCGGTCAGCCGCTTGCCAGTGGATGGCACATGGCCGTCCGGCACTGCCGTCTGGGAGAAGCGCAATATCGCCGACGCCGTCCCGGTATGGGACGCCGATACCTGCGTGCAGTGCGGACAGTGCAGCTTCGTCTGCCCGCACGGCGTTATCCAGGCAAAGTACTTCGACGCAGCGAAGCTCGACAGCGCACCGGCAGGTTTTCGCTCGGCGCCGATCAACGTGCGCGGCTTTCCCGACGTCCGCTTCGCGCTCGACTTCGCGATTGAGGACTGCACCGGTTGCGGCCTTTGCGTGGAGGCATGTCCTGTCGTGCCGGCCAAGTCACTTGCGATGCAGGACAAGGACGCATTGGTCGAAGATGCACGCGTGGACAACGCCTTCTTCGCCGCACTCCCGATGAACGATCGGGCGCGCGTGGACTTCGCCAATGTGCGCGGCGTGCAGTTCCTCGAGCCGCTGTTCGCCTACTCCGGCGCCTGCGCCGGCTGTGGCGAGACACCTTACCTGAAGCTGCTGTCGCAATTATTTGGCGACCGCCTGCAGATCGCCAACGCCACCGGCTGCTCGTCCATCTACGGCGGCAACCTGCCGGTGACGCCATGGTCCACCAATAGCGAAGGCCGCGGACCCGCTTGGTCGAATTCGCTGTTCGAGGACAACGCCGAATTCGGTCTTGGCTTTCGTCTGGCCGCGGACAAGCACCTGGAAATGGCACAGAGCCTGGCCCGCGAGATGGCGCCGACACTGGGAGCGGATCTTGTGAATGCCGCGCTGAATGCCCCGCAGGTGAACGAGTTGGACATCCGTTTGCAGCACGAGCGCGTCGGCGAACTGAAGCGGCGTCTGCACGCGCTGAATGATCCGCGTGCGAAGGACCTGCTTTCCGTGATCGAACAACTGGTCCGCCGCAGCATCTGGATCGTGGGCGGCGACGGCTGGGCGTACGACATCGGCTATGGCGGGCTGGACCACGTGCTGGCCAGCGCGCGCGACGTCAATGTGCTGGTGCTAGACACCGAGGTGTATTCCAACACCGGCGGCCAGGCCTCGAAGGCGACGCCACTCGGCGCGATCGCCAAGTTTGCCTCCGCTGGCAAGCGGGTGGCGCGCAAGGACCTGGCCTTGCAGTCGATTGCCTACGGGAATGTCTATGTCGCGCAGGTGGCGATGGGTGCCAATCCACAGCAGACGCTGCAGGCATTCCGCGAGGCAGAGGCGTATTCGGGGCCTTCGCTGATCCTCGCCTATTGCCATTGCATCGCGCATGGCATCGATATGCAGCGCGGTATGAAGCAGCAGGACCTGGCGGTGGCCTGCGGCTACTGGCCGTTGTTCCGCTACAATCCCGCGCTGCGCGAAGTGGGCGAGAACCCCTTCGTGCTGGACAGCCCACGGCCCACGCTGAAGTTCCGCGACTACGCCTACAACGAGGCGCGGTATCGCGCTCTGGCGCAGAGCCGGCCCCAGGAAGCCGCGATACTGATGGCCCAGGCGCAGGCGGCGCTGGAGGAAAAGTATCGCAGCTACGAGGAAATCGCGGGCTGGTCTGCCACGCGCTTCCATCCCGCCGGCCTGCGCAACAGCGGCATCGCCGCCCGCGCCGGCGAGCGCGCCGACGCCGGTGCGGAATGATGCTTCCTAGTCGGCGTGAACGCGAGGACTTGCTAAAAAAACGAGAGCCCCAGCTTGCGCCCAAAGGTCAGCGGACCGGTCGCGGAAAAGCTGCCGAAGGCGCGGCGCTTCGTCGACAAGGCGCTGATCCGGCGTGACTAGACGGTACGCGTACAATTGGCGACGATCACCTACGACGAAGATCAGGTGGTAGGCGATTGGTTTCCTGGCGCCTGAAGCCCAGCGATCAATGCCCCAGCGCCTGCACGATCTCCTCGGTCATCTTCTTTGCATCGCCAAACAGCATCATCGTGTTCGGCCGGAAGAACAGCACGTTGTCGACGCCCGCATAACCTGACGCCATCGAGCGCTTGACGAACAGCACTGTGCCCGCCTTCTCCACGTCCAGGATCGGCATGCCGTAGATCGCCGACTGTGGATCCGTCTTTGCCGCCGGATTGGTCACGTCATTGGCGCCGATCACATAGGCTACATCGGCGGTGGAGAACTCGTTGTTGATCTCTTCCAGCTCGAACACCTCGTCGTACGGCACATTGGCCTCGGCCAGCAGCACGTTCATGTGTCCGGGCATGCGGCCGGCGACGGGGTGAATGGCATACTTCACCTCCACCCCTTCCTTCTTCAGCGTGTCAGCCATCTCGCGCAGCGCGTGCTGCGCCTGTGCCACGGCCATGCCGTAACCCGGCACCACGATGACCTTAGATGCGTTCTTCATGATGAACGCCGCATCTTCGGCGTTGCCGCTCTTCACCGTGCGGTCCACCGCCGCACCACCGGCTGCAGCCGCACCGCTCTCGGTGCCGAAGCCGCCCAGTAGCACGTTGATGATGCTGCGGTTCATGCCCTTGCACATGATGTAGGACAGGATCGCGCCCGACGCGCCCACCAGCGATCCGGTGATGATCAGCGCCAGGTTCTGGATGGTGAAGCCGATGCCCGCCGCTGCCCAGCCCGAGTAGCTGTTGAGCATCGACACGACCACCGGCATATCGGCGCCGCCGATCGGAATGATGATCAGGAACCCCAGCCCGAACGCCAACAGCGCGATCAGCCAGAACACGACCTGGCTGCCGGTCGCGACGAACAGCACGATCAGCACCACCAGCAGCACGGCAAGCCCAAGGTTCAGCTTATGCTGACCAGGGAACAAGATCGGCGCACCGCTCATCAACGCCTGCAGCTTGGCGAATGCGATGAGCGAGCCAGAGAACGTGATGGCGCCGATCGCCAGACCGAGCGACATCTCGATCAGGCTCTGCGTGTGGACGTTGCCGAGCGTGCCGATGCCAAATGCCTCGGGCGCATTCAGCGCCGCCGCGGCGACAAACACTGCCGCGAGGCCCACCAGCGAGTGAAACGCCGCGACAAGCTGCGGCAGAGCGGTCATCTGGATACGCAGCGCGACGAAGGTGCCGACCGTGCCGCCGACGATGATGCCGAGGAAGATCAGCCCGTAGCCCAGACCGCCCATGCCGTGATGGGCGAGCGTGGCGATCACCGCCACCGCCATGCCGATCATGCCGAACAGGTTGCCCTGGCGCGACGTGACGGGCGACGACAGCCCGCGCAGCGCAAGGATGAACAGGACGGCGGAAATCAGATAGGCGAGTGCGGTGAAGTTGGCGGACATCGGCGCGCCCTCTACTGCCGTCGCTTGAACATCGAAAGCATGCGATACGTCACCACGAAGCCGCCGAAGATGTTCACGCTCGCCAGCATCACGGCGATGAAGCCGAAGCCCATCGCCCAGCCGCTGGTGCCAAGACCGGTCGCCAGCATGGCGCCGACCACGATCACCGAGGATATCGCGTTGGTCACCGACATCAGCGGCGAATGCAGCGCCGGGGTGACGTTCCACACCACGTAGTAGCCGACGAAGCAGGCCATCAGGAAGATCGCCAGCAGGAATACGAACGGCTCCGCCTCGGTGACAACGCCCGTGGTGCCCTCCAGCAGTGCGTGCGCGTGGACGGCGAGTTCATTGGCCCGCTGCGCCAGCCGATCAGCTTCGTCAGCCAATTGGTTCGGGTTCATCAGCGCACTCCGCTTCTATGCAGCTTGCGAGGGCAGAAAGTTCGGATGCACGACAGCGCCGGCACGTGTCAGCATGACGCCCTTCACGATGTCGTCGTTCTCCGGCAGTTTCGGCGCCATCGCTTCCTTGTCCCAGAACGTGCTGAGGAAGGTCAGCAGGTTCCGTGCATAGAGCGCAGATGCGGCAACCGGAATGCGGCCGGGCCAATTCTGGTAGCCGAGTACGGCGACGCCATTCGGCGTGACGATGCGCTCGCCCGGGTACTGTGGCGGCACAATTGCCGCCGGCATCGGCGGCGATATCGACGATCACGCTGCCTGGCCGCATGGACTCGACCATCGGCGCGGTGACGATGACAGGTGCGCGCCGGCCCATCACCAACGCGGTGCAGATCACCAGATCGTTCTTGGCAATCGTGGTGGCCATCAGCTCCGCCTGCTTCTGACGAAATGCCTCGCTCATCTCGCGTGCGTAGGCACCGGTCTGGCCCGCCGTCTCCTCGTCCTCCACGCCGACGAACGTGGCACCCAGCGACTTGATCTCCTCCTTCGCGGCGGGACGCACGTCAGTCGCGGAAACGATCGCGCCCAGCCGCCGCGCGGTGGCGATCGCCTGCAGGCCGGCCACGCCGGCGCCGATCACGAACAGGCGCGCGGGCGGCACCGTCCCGGCGGCAGTCATCATCATCGGAAAGCCACGCTGGAACGCGCCGGCCGCCTCGATCACCGCGCGATAGCCGGCGAGGTTCGACTGGCTCGACAGCACGTCCATCGCCTGCGCGCGGGTGATGCGCGGCAGCAGTTCCATGGCCGCGCAGTCGATGCCGGCTGCTGCGAGGCTCGGAACCAGTTCGGGTTCGCTGAAGGCGTTGGCGATGCAGACCAGCAACGTGCCACGCGGGATCTGCGCCCTCTGTTCAGGCAGCGGCATCTGCACCGCGAACACGATTCCGGCACCGGCCAGAGCAGCCCCCGCATCGGGCGCGATCTCTGCCCCCGCGGCGGCGAACTCTTGATCGGGGATCGCCGCTTCGGCGCCGGCGCCTGACTCGATCGCGACTGTCAGGCCCAGGCCGATCAGACGCTTCACCGTATCAGGTGTCGCTGCAACACGCGTCTCGGACGCGCGGCGTTCCTTCAGCACCGCAAGGCGCATCCGTTCACTCCTTCACAGACACGACCAAAGGGGAGAACCGGGCACGCGAGCACATGCGCGAACTGCCCCAGACCGACGGCGGGGCACCATGCGCGAAGGGGGTGGGTGGTGCAAGGGGCGATCGGTGGCGCGCTGGTGCGCGGCCCTCGTCTTCCGCGTAATGCGAAGGGATAATCAAGTAGGGGCATATGCGAGGAGGGAACGATGGGGCAACTCGACGGCAGGATCGGCATCATCACTGGCGCGGCCTCCGGCATCGGCGCGGCCTGCGCGCGCGTCCTGTCGCGTGAGGGAGCAAAGCTGGTGCTGACGGACCTGGACGACGCGGGCGGTCAACGTCTCGCGGAACAGACCGGCGGCGTCTATCTGCATCATGATGTAACGGACGAAACCGGCTGGCCCGCAGTGATCGCCACCGCCGAGCGGCTCGGCGGTTTGCATATCCTGATCGCCAATGCCGGCATCGGCATCATGGGATCCGCGATCGACATGTCGCTCGCTGACTGGCGGCGGCAGATGGCGGTGAATGTCGACGGCGTGTTCCTGACGGTGAAATACGGCATTCCTGCGATGCGGCGTTCCGGCGGCGGTTCCGTTGTGATGATGTCCTCGGTCGCCGGAATACGCGGTTCGGCGAACCTCGCTGGCTATTCCGCGACGAAGGGCGCGGTGCGGCTGTTCGCCAAGTCCATCGCGCTGGAGTGCGCCGGCGCACGCGACAACATCAGGGTGAACTCGGTGCATCCCGGCGTCATCGACACGCCGATCTGGACCAAGTTGCCGCCTGGGGCCAACGCGCCGCTCGATCCGCATCGCATCGCCGAAGCAACGGTACCGATCGGCAAGGCCGGGCAGGCGGAGGACATTGCCAACGGCGTGCTGTTCCTGTGCTCCGACGCATCGAGCCACATGACCGGCTCGGAACTGGTGATAGACGGCGGCATCACCGCGGGGCGTGCGGGACGAATGGGCTAACACTCTTCGTTCCGCAGCCGCGCTATATTCTTCCTGAGCTGTTTCAGTCAGAGGTCAATATGGCAATGCGGCCCGCATTGTTCGCTGCCGTCCTGGCGGTTCTTGCGCCTGCGACATCCGCGCTGGCCCAGCCCGCGCCGTCGCCCCATACCACCGATCAGGCGTCACTGTCGCATTCCGCGCTCAAGGCCACGACGTTCAAGGCTGGAACAGTGATGACCAATCTCGCGATACTGTCCTATGCCACGGGCGGACTGGCAGGAGGCGCGGCGCTGACGACGTTCATCACAGCCAGTGCCTGGGTATTCTATACAGCGAACGACTATCTCTGGGACACCTATTCGCCGCCACCGGCGAAGGAGAATACAAACCAGGCGTTCGACGCGACTGCCGACGCCTGGCGCAACACCGAGAAGTACCTGACGTACAAGCCAGTGATCGCATCGGTCAAGCTGGGATCGCTGTACCTTTATACAGGTTCCGTCGCGGCCATGACCGTGTTCGGCACGGCATCGGTGCTGACCAATACCGCGGTGTTCTATGCCAACAACATGGCATGGGACTGGTACGACTGGTACTCCGCAGCGCCAACCGTCCCGCGGCGAAACCCTGACGTCTATTGCGCCGGCGGCACGCCTGCATCGGTCAATGCCGCGGCCTGACGCGCGGACAGCACTGACTCGTCAAAGTCGGCGATCAGGTCGCCAAACAACCTGCTCCAGTTCAGCTCCGCCTTGAGGCGCAGAAACACGCCCCCGAGGCCAATGGCCGAGCGATCCATCAGCACGAACTCGCGCGGCGGCCTTACGCCACCGGTGCGTTTCAGTCCGGCATGCACGCGCTCGGCGACCTCCCGGCCGAACTGCGGATCGTCGGTCTCCTGAATGCGCCGCACCCGGTCCTCGCACAGCGGTTCGTAGAGAAAGCGCGCCCACAGGTTCAGCGCCGCCATCTTCTCCTTCGACAGATCACTGAAGCCCCACGTCGTATAGGCATGGTGCGCCTTGGCGTCGTCGTTGTCGCGCACCGCTTCATACAGGTCGATCACCCCACGCACGAACTTCGCGCCGAACACACGAATGGCGCCAAAGTCCAGCAGATTGACCGAGGCGTCGGGCCGCACCTGGTAATTGCCGAGGTGCGGATCACCATGGATTACCCCGTAGCGATAGAACGGCACATACCAGGCGCGGAACAGTGCCGCGGCGATGTGGTTGCGCTCCTCCTGAGGCGGGTCCTCCGCGAGGCGCTGCATCAGTGGCCGACCATCGAGCCACGTCATGGTGAGCAGGCGGCGTGTGCAGTAGCCCGCGATCGGGACCGGCACATGCACCGTCGGATCGTTCGCCAGCATCCGTCCATACAACCGCATCTGCGCGGCTTCGCGTTCGTAGTCGAGTTCCTCGCGCAGGCGTTCGCAGAGTTCCTTGTAGACCTCCTCATGCTGGATGGCGTTATCCATGCGGTGATAGATCGCCATCGCCATACGCAATTGGCGAAGGTCGGCTTCAACCTGTACTCGGCATGTCCGGGTATTGCAGCTTGCAGGCGACGTCGGTGCCGTCGTGCAGAGTGGCACGATGCACCTGGCCCAGGCTGGCGGCGGCGGCGGCGTCATGGCCGAACAGCGCGAATTTCCCCTGCCAGTCGGTGCCAAGCTCGCTCACCATGCGCCGGCGCACAAAGTTCCAGCCCATCGGCGGCGCATTGGCCTGCAACTGCGCAAGTTCAGCGGCGTATTCGGCGGGCAGCGCATCAGGTACCGTGGACAGGAACTGCGCCACCTTCATCAGCGGACCTTTCAGGCCGCCCAGAATAGTGCGCAGGTCTTCGGCATGTGCGGCACGGTCAGTCTTGATGCCGAACACACGCTCGCCCGCCACGCGCGCAGCAATACCACCGACGGCACCCGAGGTGCGTGCCATCCGGCGTATCTCACCGAACAGGTTGCTGCGGTCAGACATGGAGGAAGACGGTGGAGGAAGTAGCGTTGGAAGATGAAGTGGAGTTGGAAGACGTAGAATCCTCCCCCTCCCCTTGCGGGAGGGGGTTGGGGGGAGGGGGCGTGCGGGCAAGCTCGCCGATTGCAATCAACAAGCCCTCAAGATTGCGCAGCACGTCACGACTGGAGATCCGCGCGACACGAATGTTGTGCTTCGCCATCCATGAATCTCGCACAGCGTCGCCTGGCGCGTCGATATGCGACACGCCATCCACCTCGACGACCAGCCGCGCCGATGGGCAGTGGAAGTCTGCGATGTAGGGCCCCAGCGGCACTTGGCGGCGAAATTTCAGGCCGCCGATCCGATGCTTGCGGAGCCCCTGCCAAAGCCTGCGTTCCGCAGGCGTTGAGGCATGACGCATGGCACGGGCGTGTGCCAGCAGCGATGTGTTTCGGGCGGCCCCCTCCCCCCGCCCCCCTCCCGCAAGGGGAGGGGGAGGTCCTTTTGAATTTCCATTTCCACTTTCTGCCTGGCTCTTCCTCACTCCGCCTGCTCCAGTTCATCGATGAACCCGGCGATCACGTCCAGGCCCTTCTTCCAGAACGCCGGATCCGACGCATCCAGCCCGAACGGCGCCAGCAGTTCCTTGTGCCGCTTCGTCCCGCCCGCACGCAGCATTTCGAGATACTTCGTTTGGAACCCCGGATGTCCCGCTTGGAACACCGAATACAGCGCATTCACCAGACAATCGCCGAACGCATACGCATAGACATAGAACGGCGTATGGATGAAATGCGGCACGTACGCCCAGAAGACACTGTATTCCGGCGTGAACTCGAACGCCGGCCCGAGGCTTTCCTTCTGCACCTGCAGCCAAAGCTCGCCGATGCGATCCGGCACCAGCTCGCCCGACCGCCGCTCATCGTGCAGCAGCGACTCGAAGTAGTAGAACGCCACCTGGCGGACCACCGTGTTCAGCATGTCCTCGACCTTCGCCGCCAGCATGATGCGTCGGCGCTTCGGGTCGGCCGCATCCAGCAACGCGCGGAACGTCAGCATCTCGCCGAACACGCTCGCGGTCTCGGCCAGCGTCAGCGGCGTGCCTGACATCAGATAGCCCTGCTCTGCGGCCAGCACCTGGTGCACGCCGTGGCCCAGCTCATGCGCCAGCGTCATCACGTCGCGCGTCCGACCGTGGTAGTTCAGCAGCAGGTAGGGGTGCGCCGAAGGCACCGTCGGATGCGCGAACGCACCGCCAGCCTTGCCCGGCTTCAGCGTCGCATCGATCCATGGCCGGTCGAAGAATCGCCGGCCAACCTCGGCGAGACGCGGGCTGAACGCGCCGTACGCCGTCAGCACCCGCTCCCGCGCATCATTCCAGTCAATCGTCCGGTCGTCATCGTCCGGCAACGGCGCGTTGCGGTCCCAGTGCATCAGCTTCGGCAGGCCGAGCCACTTCGCCTTCATCAGGTAATAGCGATGCGCAAGCCGCGGGAAATCTGCCCGTACCGCCGATACGAGCGCGTCGACAACCTCATCCTCCACCATGTTGGACCGGTTGCGATAGCTGCCGGGGTGCGGATAGTGCCGCCAAGTGTCGACGATCTCCTTGTCCTTCGCCAGCGTGTTGGTGACCAGCGAGAACAGCCGGATATTCCCGCCAAACGCAGCGCCGATCGCGCGCCCCGCAGCTTCGCGCACCGATCGGTCGCCATCGGACAACTTGTTCAGCGCGGCGCTGACGGTGAGCTCCTCGCCGTCCATCGGCACCCGCATCGCCGCAACTGTCTCGTCGAACAGCCGGCTCCATGCGCTATGCCCGGTCACCTCCTTCTCGTGCAGCAGCTTCTCCAGGTCGTCCGAAAGCTGGTGCGGCCTGAACACCCGCAGATCGCGCAGCCAGGGCCGCCACTTCGCCAGCGCCGGATCGGCCAGCTTCTGCTCCAGCACCGCGTCATCCAGCCGGTTCAATTCCAGGCTGAAGAACAGCAGATGGCTGCTGATCGTGGTCACCCGCTCGCTCACGGTCTGATAGAAGCGGCCGATCTCCGCGTTGTTGGAGTCGCCCGCGAACAGCAATTGCGCGTAGGACGCCAACCGCCCCAGCAATTCCTCGATCCGTTCGAATTCGGCGATCGCCGCGGCGAGCGTGCTGCTCGGCATCGCGCCGAGCTTGCCCTGATGTGCCACCGCAAAAGCCCGGGCTGCCTGCTCGGCCTTGCTAAAATCGGCCTCGACGGCCGGGCTGTTCGGTCCCGGGTAAAGGTCGCCAAGGTCCCAGGTCGGTAGATCCTCCACCTGCTGCTGGCTGGAGGCGGCATCGGCTGGCGCAGAATGGCGCATCATCACGTCCTCACGAGGCTGCGGTTGTCATCCATGTAAGGTAGTAGGGGCGCCGGTCAAAGTGTTGCGCCCGGCGCCGAACGGGCGACGGGGGGTGGCGTGCAGCTATATCCGGCCTGGCCAAATCTGCCTGCCATGATGTTCGCGCTCGCGCGCACCCGGCCGGACAGGCCGCTGCTCCGCTGCTTCCGCGACGGTGCGTGGCACGCCACCACATGGGGTGAGTTTGGCCGCATGGCGGCATCCTTCGCGCGGCATCTGCGCGCCGCGGGCATCGCGGCAGGCGACCGCGTGCTGATCGTGTCGGAGAACCGGCCGGAATATCCGATCGCGGAAACCGCGCTGATGGCGCTGCGGGCCGTGCCGGTGCCGACCTACACGACCAATACCGTGGCCGATCACGCGCACATCCTGCGGGACTCTGGCGCGCGGGCGGCAGTCGTCTCCTCCCCCGCCCTCGCCGGCTCCCTGCGCGCGGCAGGACAACTGGCGGGCGGCCTCGATCTGCTGGTGGTGATCGACGGACCGCCGGACGATGCGGGCGGCACGCCGCGACTGATGCACTGGCCCGCGCTGGTCGCGGACACGGCGTCGCCTGACGACATCGCGCTGGAAGCCGCGGCTATCTCCGCCGACGCGCTCGCCTGTCTGATCTACACCTCCGGTACCGGCGGCGCGCCCAAAGGCGTGATGCTGCCGCATCGATGCATCCTGTCCAACTGCCGCGGCGCATCGGAGCTGCTGCGGCCGCTGCGACTGAAGGACGAGGTCTACCTGTCATATCTGCCGATCTCGCACAGCTACGAACACACGGTCGGGATGTTCTTTCTGCCGAGTATTGGCACAGAGATCGTCTATTGCCGCGGCGTCGAGCATTTGGCCGCCGACCTGCTGACGGTACGCCCAACCATCCTCACCACCGTGCCGCGTGTCCTCGAGGTGATCCGCAGCCGCGTGCTGACTCAGGTGGCGCGGCAGGCGCCGTGGCGGCAGGCGCTGTTCCGAACGGCTCTGGATATCGGACTGAAGCGGGTCGACGGCCATCGGCTCACACTGCCCGAGCGCGTGCTCGATCCGCTGCTCGACCGCTTCGTGCGCGCCAAGGTGCGCGCGCGGTTCGGCGGAAGATTGAAGGCCGCGATGTCCGGTGGCGCACGGCTGGAACCCGAGGTTGGGCGATTCTTCCTGGCACTCGGCCTTATGATCATGCAGGGCTACGGCCAGACCGAGGCCGGCCCGGTCATCAGCGCCAACCCACCTGACGGCATCCGCATCGACACGGTCGGGCGCGTGCTGCAGGGCGTCGATCTGCGCCTCGCCGAGGATGGCGAGATCCTGGTACGCGGCGACCTCGTGATGGAGGGCTACTGGGGCACCCCGGATGCCACCGCAGCGGTCATCCGCGACGGCTGGCTGCATACCGGCGATATCGGCGAGCTCGATGACGACGGCTATCTGCGCATCACCGATCGCAAGAAGGACATGATCGTTCTGTCAGGCGGAGAAAACGTTTCTCCGGCGAAGATCGAAGGCATGTTGATGGCGGAACCGGAGATCTCGCAGGCGGTGGTCGCCGGCGACGGCCGTTCATCGCTGACCGCGCTGGTCGTGCCTGCGGACGGCCACGACGACGTCTCCGCCGCGCTGGCCGTCAATCGCGTGAACCTACGCCTGTCGGTGACCGAACGGATCCGCAGACACGCCGTGGTGCCGCCCTTCACCGTGGAGAACGGACTGCTCACCCCAACCCACAAGATCAGGCGAATGCTGGTGATCCGCGCCAACACCGCCGCGCTGTCCCCTCCTTCCCCTCCCCTTGCGGGAAGGGGTTAGGGAAGGGAGCGGGGGCGGCGCAAGGCGAAAATTCCCCGCCATTTCCCCCGTATCACGGCGAACGATGTCTCCTGTATCCGGCGCCGATCCGAAGCCACTAGCGTCTCGGCATCGAATGACAAGACACATGGGAGACAACGATGATCGCCTCGGCCGTCCGAATATTCGCGGTCACCTGCACGGGTACCTTGGCGTCGCCGCGGCCCCCAAGCCGGCCAATGCCTGGTGGCATGGCTATGGCTGGGGTGTCGGCATCTATATCCCGCCCGTCGTGGTGGCGCCGCCGCCTACCTACTATGCCCCACCCGCCTATTACCCTGCCCCCGCATATTACGCTCCGCCCGCCTCCGCCTGGATCCCAGGACACTGGCAAGGAAACTACTGGGTGCCCGGTCATTGGTCGTGAAACTGTGAAGCGGTTCATATCAGACGACCATTTGCCACAGCAAAGTGGGGATAACGGGCGAGCCACCACGTAACATCTCGCCCGAACTGGGGACAGACCTGTCATGCGTCAGTTCATCGTTGCCGCGGCAATCGCATTCGGACTCGTAGTGATCTGGGCAGTCATCCTGCCGCTGACGGCCCAGCCGGCGCCGGCGCAATCCAACGTCGCCCCCGCCGCCATGTCGCGGGCCCTGTTTCTCTGCCGCGGCGCAAACGGCCTCGACCGCGCGTGCGTCGCAACGCTCGCCAAGGCCCTCGTGCTGGACACCAAGGACACCACGACGACGCAGGTCGGCGAGCGGTTCTGCCCCGTGAACCGGCAAATGCTGGTGAGCCTGGAGCGTCACGACGCAGCCCAGTGACGATCCGCCATCGCATTGAGAATTCCCTTACCGGACCTGACCAGTTTCGCACCGTCGCACTGAGTATCTCGCCGCTCTCCGCCCGACCAAGTTCCTGATCCCCTGATAACCGAGGAGGTCCAGGCCATGCTGCCAGCAGGCATCCGGCGGCTGCGTCCCGACGTGTTCGTCATGGCGCTGACCGGCACCGTTGCCATCGCGACCATGCTGCCCTGCCAGGGTTCCAGCGCCCGGTTCTTCCATGCCGCCGCCGTCGTCGCGATCGCGGCGCTGTTCTTCCTCCAGGGCGCACGATTGTCGCGCGAGGCGATCCTCGCCGGCATGACCAACTGGAAACTGCACGCCGGCATCGCCGGCACAACCTTCGTGCTGTTCCCCCTGATGGGGTCGGTGCTCGTCGAGCTAATGCCGCACGTGCTCGATCGCACGTTGGTACTCGGGGTGCTGTTCCTCTGCGCGCTGCCGTCCACCGTGCAGTCGTCCATCGCGCTCACCTCGATCGCACAGGGCAATGTGGCCGGCGCCGTGTGCGCCGCCACCGGATCCAGCCTGATCGGCATCGTGGTGACGCCGCTGCTGTTCGGCTTCATGTCGCATGTGCGCGGCGGCAGCGTCGACATATCGGGCATGTGGCAGGTGTTCGCCGAGCTGCTGCTGCCGTTCGTCGCCGGCCATCTGCTGCGGCCGTGGATCGGTCCATGGGCGGCCCGCAACAAATCGCTGCTGACGGTCACCGACCGCGGCTCGATTCTGCTCGTCGTCTACACCGCATTCAGCGCGGCCGTGGTGCACGGCATATGGCACCAATTGCCGCCGGCCATGCTCGGCGTGCTGGCAATCATGGTCGCGGCACTGTTGGCCGCCGCACTGTTCGTCACCTCCGCCGGCGCCCGCGTTTGCGGCTTCACGCGTCCCGACGAGGTCGCAGCGGTGTTCTGCGGGTCACAGAAATCACTGGTCGCCGGCATTCCGATCGCCAGCGTGCTGTTCGCCGGACCAACGCTCGGTGTCGTGGTGCTGCCGATCATGCTTTATCACCCGATGCAGCTTGTGGTGTGCGCCTGGCTGGCACGGCGCTACGCGAACCGTCCCGCGACTGCGGCTGTTATCGGTGGCGGTCCCGTGCTGCCGGTCGGTGCTGCGGTTCGCCAGGAGATCGCCGCGTAGCGTCTGCTACTCGGATCGCTCACGCGGCTATCTCGGTCGGTTCGACACGAAGACCGGCGAAGTCGACTGCCCTAAAGGCATCGTCAGTCGCTGTGGCTGAGAGCGGGGTGAACCCCATCGCCCTGGTGGTAGTCGAATGAGCTAAGCACTTATCGCACCAGGGCGTGGCTGACCAGAACACCGCAGACGAGAAGATAGAGCGCCAGCAGCGCGCCCCTGATGGCGGCGGCGTGTTGGCGCAGGCCGGGGGTCAGGCCAACGCCGATGAACGCCGCCATGGTAACGCCCGTCACAATCTGCGCCAGCCTTACGTCGTAGTCAGAGATCGCATCGAACAAATAAAGACCCCCTCACCCCCAACGCCACGACTCGCTATTGTCGCCAATGCGACCGCCAAGGCAACAGACCGGAGGACGCAATGTACCGCCTGATCCTGGCGCTCCTCCTCCTGGGCGCCACCCCGGCCGCTGCCGCCGATCTGGCGCTGAAGCGGGTGATGCTGTCCTCGGCCGGTGTCGGCTACTTCGAGTACGAGACCGAGGTGGACGGCCCGGCGACACTCGGCCTCGACGTGCCACTCGATCAGGTGGACGACGTGCTCACCTCATTGGTGGTCTTCGACAGCGCCGGCGCGGTCGGCACGGTAGAGCTGCCGGGACGCGACAACACGCGTGCGAACTTCGGCAATGTGCCGTTCGGCCCCGATGCACTGCGATCCTCGGTCGATTACCTGAACAGCCTGCAGGGTGTGGAAATCGGCGTCCAAGGACCGCGTCCCATGACCGGACGCATTGTCCACGCCGACCGCGTTGCCGAGACGCTGCCGGCGCCTCCGGGCCAGCCGACGGCGACGGTGCAGCGTACCCGTGTCACCATTCTCAGCACCGAAGGTCTGCGCCAGTTTGTGCTGGAGGAAGCCGAGAGCATCCAGGTCACCGATTCCGAGCTGCGCGCCCGCATCGGCCAGGCACTTGAGTCGCTGCGCCGTGAGGCCAACCAGAGCCTGCGGCACTTCACCCTGCAAAGCACAGGCGATGGCCACCGCACGGTGCGCGTCGGCTATGTCAGCGCGGCACCGCTATGGAAGGCATCGTACCGGCTGGTGTTGCCGGCGAAGGACGGCGATCCCGCGCGGTTGCAAGGCTGGGCAGTTCTCGAGAACCAGTCTGGCGCCGCCTGGGACGGAGTCGCGCTGACGCTGCAATACGGCAATCCGGTCACCTTTCGTCAGGCAATCTATCAGAGCTACTACGTGCAGCGGCCCGAAGTGCCGGTCGAGGTCCTCGGCCGCATCTTGCCGAATGTGGATACGCGGGCGCGACCGGCGGAACTAGCGATGCAGAAGTCCGCACCCGCTCCAGCTGGCGCCGCTCGGACGCTATCCGCTCCGGCCGAAGTCATGGCCGGAGCGGCTGATCAGGTGCAGGCCGCCGAAGGTGCAGAAGAAACCATCTTTCAAATTCCCTCGCCGGTGATGCTCGCCGCCGGGCACACTGCCAGCGTGCCGATCATCGATCGCAGCATCCCGGCCGAGCGGGTGGACCTTGCCGCCGGCGACGATCCGCATCCGCTGTCGGCGATCCGCATTACCAACGACACAGGCGCATCGATGCCCGCCGGCGTGCTGACGCTGTACGATGCGTCAGGCGCCGCGACCTTCGCGGGGAACGCCAGGCTCGGCGGGTTGCCGGCCGGCGAGCATCGGCTGCTGTCCTTTGCCCAGGATCTGCGGACCACGGTGGAGCGCAGCAGCACCGGCGAGACAACACTCGCGTCGCTCTCCGCCGCCGATGGCGTGCTGCACATCACCACGCGGCAGCGCGAGGTGCTGCGCGTCACGCTCAGCGGACCCGCCAACGAGCCGCGCCGGGTGCTGGTGGAGATCCCCAAAGACGGCGATCGCACGCTGACGCTGGAAGGCGGAGCCATTGCCGGCACCGAGGAAACCGCCACCTCCTGGCGCGTGCCGGTGACGCTGAACCCGGGTGACGTGCGGAAGCTGACCGCCTACATCGACCGGTTGGAGAGCGAGCAGACCGCGTTGTTGGCAGACGACGCGCAGGTGGTTGTGCGGCTGCTGAACGAACAGACATTGACGCCGGAGGCACGCGCGGCGTTGCTGCGGCTCGCCGCGTTGCGCCAGGAAGAGGCATCGAAACGGGCGACGCTCAGCCAGCTCAAGGCGCAGCAGGCGTTGATGTTGCAGGAGGAGGATCGCATTCGTCGCAACCTGGCCGTGGTGGCAGCGAATGACGCGCTGCACGCCAGGCTGACGCGTGCGCTGGATGCAGATGAGACAGAGCTGGAAAAGCTGAAACAGGCAATTGATCAGGCAACTGTCGCTGCCGACAAGGCGCACCAGGCACTCGCCGATGCGGCAGGCTCGCTGAAGTTATAGGGCCCGCGCATCCCGGTTAACCCACCCCTAAGAGTTTCGCGCCATCGTATCGCGTCATGGCGTCCTCCCTTACGCAGGCTGACGTTGCACGTCTGCTGACGGAGCCGTCCGCTTCGGCGCGCGCCGAGGTGGCGGACAAGCTGGCGCGCGAGATCGACAGCTCACTGCTGACTGAGGCAGAGCTGCAAATCGCCCATGACATCATCCGAGCGATGGCGAAGGATGTTGAGCTGGCGGTGCGGCGTGCCCTGTCGCAAAGTCTGCGCGGCGCCAGGCATCTGCCGCATGACGTGGCACTGCGGCTTGCCAACGATGTCGAGGCGGTGGCGCTGCCGATCCTCGCCGACTCGCCGGTGGTCACCGATACGGATCTGCTGGAGCTCATCCGCCACGGCTCCGCACAGAAGCAGGAGACGATTGCCGGTCGTGCCGGGGTCTCCGAACAGGTCGCCGACGCTTTGGCCACCCAGGGCAGCGAAACCGCCGTTGCGGTGCTGATGGGCAACGCCCAGGCCCGGATTGCAGCGGCGAGCCTGGCAACCGCGCTTGACCGCTTCGCCGACAGCGACCGCGTCAAGGCGAACATTGTGCATCGTGCCGACCTGCCGGTGACGATCGCCGAACGGCTCGTGGTCATGGTGTCCGCCCGACTGCAGTCGTATCTGATCAGCCACCACGAGCTGCCGGTCTCGCTCGCCACCGACATGGTGCTGCAAAGCCGCGAGCGGGCGACGTTGCACCTCAGCCTTGGCTCCAGCGAGCAGGAGCTGGAACGGCTGGTGCGCCAGATGCACCGCAACCAGCGTCTCACGCCGCTGCTTGTGCTCCGCGCGCTGTGTCTCGGCGATCTTGCCTTCTTCGAGGTGGCGCTGGCGGTGATGGCCAAGATCCCGCCAATCAACGCGCGCATCCTGATCCACGATGCCGGACCGAACGGCCTCGCCTCGCTGTACGAGAAGGCGGGCATGCCGCCGCGGCTGCTGGCTGCGGTGCGGGTTGCACTGGACGTGGTGCGCGGCACCGAATTCGACGGCGGCGAGCACGACCGAGAGCGCCACCGCTCTCGCGTGATCACCCGCATCCTGACCCAGTTCGAAGACCTGCCGCAGGAGGACCTCGACTACCTGCTCGACAAACTGGGCGACGTGCTGGTTGTCTCGGCGTAATGTGGACGTCATGAAACCCGCTGACTTCGTTGTCCTCGATCGACCCCGCCTCGCCGCGATCAGGCACTTCCCCTCGGTCGAGTTCGCCGACTACGAACGCCGCCTCACCACCATGCAGGAGACGTTGCAGCTTGTGCAGCAGGCCTATCTCGGCACCCCGCATCGCGCCGTCATCGTGCTGGAGGGCTGGGACACCGCCGGCAAGGGAGGCGTGGTGCGCCGGCTTGGTTGGGCACTCGATCCGCGCAGCTTCAAGGTGCACGCGACCGCCGCGCCGAACGGCCGGGAAAAGCACCTGCACTACCTGCAGCGCTTCTGGGAGCGTCTGCCGCAGCACGGCCAGATCGTCGTGTTCGACCGCTCCTGGTATGGCCGCGTGCTGGTCGAACGCGTCGAAGGTTTCGCCAGCTCAGCCGAGTGGCATCGTGCCTATGACGAGATCAATCACTTCGAGCGCATGCTGCTGGCCGACGGCGCGCGCCTGGTCAAGCTGTTCCTGCACATCACGCCCGAGGAGCAGCTTCGCCGCTTCCGTGCCCGTCTGACCGATCCGCTGAAGCGCTGGAAACTGTCGTACGAGGACTTCCGCAACCGTGATCGCTGGCCGGACTATCAGGTCGCGATCGAGGACATGGTCGAGAAGACCTCCACCCGCCACGCGCCCTGGCATGTGATCCCGGCGAACAACAAGCCGTTCGGTCGACTGGCAGCATTCCGGATCATCGTCGATCGTCTATCCAAAGGTGTGGGACTGCAGCCGCGCCCGCTCGAACCAGCGGTCGCCGATGCCGCGGAAAAACTGCTCGGCCTGCCGGCCGCCAAGCGCGTCCACGCCTGAGCCGCCAGCGCGAGCGGTACCGAAGCAACAGTACCCGGCAATGCGAGCCGACGGCGGCAATTGAGGCTTTTCTGTGGCGACTCGCCACAAGCTGTGATATTAACCCTTGTAATGAAACAGTATTGAAGCCGACACGATATGATGCAGGCAATTAGCCCCTACACAGTCGAAGAGCGCGTGGTCGATGGCGACACCACTTGGGTGGCCATTCGCGCTCGCGGCGCCGAATGGTCGTGGCTGACGCCGTCCGAGGCAGCGCGGCTTGGCCGGCTGTGGCTTAGTCGCTACGGCCACGTCCTGCACGACGAGGCATCTGAGCCCGCAGCGCTGCTCGTCGCGGCTGAATAGCCCCTAGTGTCGTGAGTCGTCGCGGCCGGGGCATACCCGGCCGCGACCTTCGCCCGTCACGCCGTCGGGAATTTGCACGTGTCGGCAAGCGGATGCAGTACCTCCGAAGGCGGCGAGGTGTGCTCCAGCTTATAGAGGTCCCACGGTCCCTTGCTCTCGGTTTTGGTCTTCACCTGGAACAGGTAGGCCGGGAACTCGCCGCGCCCGTCGGCCCGCACCCGACCCTTGCCGAACGCATCATCATCGGTCGGGATCGACTTCATCTTCGCCACCGTCGCCCGCCCGCTCTTCTTCGCCTCGGCCGCGCCCATCGCCTGCGCCGTCTTCAGATAGTGCAGTGTGATCGCGTAAGAGCTCGCATGCGCCTGGTTCGGATAGTTGTTCGGCGTCTTCTGGATCATCCGCTTGGTGAACGCGCGGGTCCGGTCATTCAGATCCCAGTAGAATGTCTCGGTCGTGGTCAACCCGCCGCAGACATCGAGCCCGAGCGAATGCACGTCGGTGATGAACAGCAGCAATGGTGCGATCTTCATGGTCTTGTTCAGGCCGAATTCGGCGGCCTGCTTGATGCAGTTCTGCGTGTCCAGGCCGGCATTCGCCAGACCCAGCACCTTGGCACCGCTCGCCGCCGCCTGCGTGATGTAGGACGAGAAGTCGGTCGTGTCGGGAAACGGATAGCGCACATCGCCCTTCACCTCGCCGCCGCCCGCCGTCACCACTTCCTTGGTCAGGTCCGCCAGTGACTGCCCGAACGCATAGTTGGCGGTGATGAAGAACCACGACTTGTTGCCGGACGCCATCAGTGCGCCGCCAGTGTTGTGCGCGTTCTCGTAGGTGTCGAAGCTCCACACGATGGAGTTCGGGCTGCACTGCTGCCAGGTCAACGCCGCGACCGTGGCCGAAGCGTTGAGCATGATCTTGTCTTTTTCCTTCGCCACCTGCGCGACCGCGAGCGCCACCGATGAAGTCGGCACATCGATCGCGGCATCGATACCCTGGTCGTACCACTGGCGCGCGATCGTCGCAGCGACGTCAGGCTTGTTCTGATGGTCGGCGCTGATCAGGTCCACGTCGAAGTCGAGATGCGGCTTCATCTCCTCGATCGCGAGCTGCGTCGCGGCAACCGATGTGGGGCCGGTGTTGTCGCGATAGGTGCCCGACAGGTCGGTCAGTACCCCAAGCCTGATGACCGGCCTGGATTGTGCGCGGGCGCGCAGGATCGGCGCCGCGCCAAGGGCGGCGGCGCTGGCGAGCAGGGTGCGGCGTGCGAGCGGCATGGACGATTACTCCTCGAAACATTATCGGGTGGCGTATACACGGCCTGCGGTCGCCGCAGTCAAGTCAGCCAAAGCGCCCGGATCGGGGGAATCCGTTGGGTGGCAGCCGGCCTGCCTGCGCGCGTTCGCCGATCCAGTCGCGCAGGTTGGTCTCGGTGCGTGTCCTGTCGCCCAACTGCCAGGTCAGGCCGTCGGCAAGGCGGAACACCTTGGCGTCCCCCAGCCCACCCTCGCGATAGCGCTGCAGGATCACGCCGCCACCCCTCGCCATCTCCGGCACCTGATCCAGTGGGAAGATCAGCAGCTTGCGATTGCTGCCGATGATCGCGACATGGTCGCCATCGGCAGGCGCGCATACCGCCGCCTCCTCGCCAGGCCGCAGGTTCAGCACCTGTTTGCCGGTGCGCTTCTCCGCAGCGAGCTCCGCCGCCGGCACCACAAAGCCGCGGCCGGTGGATGACGCGACCAGATAGCGGCCGCCCTCGCTCGCGATGAACATGGCGGCGACATCGTCTTCGTTGGTCAGCTCGGCCAGCACGCGCACCGGCTGGCCGTCACCGCGCCCCCGCGGCAGATCAGCCGCCCGCAGCGTGTAGGCGCGCCCGTTGGTGCCGAACAGCGTCAGCCGGTCAGTGGTCTGGCAGTTGACCAGGCGCTTCAGCCGATCGCCTTCCTTGAAGCGCAACTCGGCATCCTCGCCGATGTGCCCCCTTACCGCGCGGATCCAGCCCTTGTCGGACAGGATGACGGTGATCGGCTCGCGCTCGACGAACGCCTCGCTGGCAACCTCCACCATCGCCGGCGCGGCGCCAAGCTCCGTGCGACGTGCGCCCAGCGCACCCGAGCCGAATTTCTTGCGGGTCTCCTCGAGCTCCCCCGCGATGCGGTCCCAGCGCAGCGTCTCGTCCTTCAACAAAGTCTGCAGGTCCTTGCGCTCCTTTGCCAGCGCCTTGTGCTCCTTGCGGATCTCCATCTCCTCGAGCCTGCGCAGCGAGCGCAGCCGCATATTCAAGATCGCCTCGGCCTGCGTGTCGCTCAGCTTGAAGCGCTGGATCAGCCGCGGCTTCGGTTCGTCCTCGTTGCGGATGATCCGGATCACCTCGTCGACGTTCAGATAGACCAGCAGATAGCCATCGAGAATCTCGATGCGCCGTTCTATCGCCGCCAGCCGATGACGCGTGCGGCGAACCAGCACCTCATGGCGGTGATCGAGCCATGCGCGCAGCACCTCGGCCAGCGACATCACGCGCGGTGTGCGCGTCGCATCCAGCACATTCATGTTCAGTGGAAACCGCGCCTCCAACGCCGAGGCGCGGAACATGGTCTCCATCAGCACCTCTGGCTCGACGCCGCGCGTCTTCGGTTCCAGCACCAGGCGCACCAGTTCGGTGCTCTCGTCGCGCACATCGCCGAGCAGCGGCAGCTTACGCTCTTCCAGAAGCTGCGCGATCTGCTCGACCAGCTTCGCCTTCTGCACCTGATACGGGATCTCCGTGACGACGATCTGCCAGGTGCCGTGTTTGCCCTTCTCCACCGCCCATTTAGCGCGCACACGGAAGCCGCCGCGCCCGGTCTCGTAAGCCGCAAGGATCGCCGCCGCATCCTCCACCAGCACGCCGCCGGTCGGGAAATCCGGCCCCGGCATGTGGGCGAGCAGCTCTGCCGTCGTTGCCTGCGGATGGCGGATCAGGTGAATGGCGGCAGCGCAGACCTCGCCCGCGTTGTGCGGCGGAATTGACGTCGCCATGCCGACGGCGATCCCCGCCGCGCCATTGGCGAGCAGGTTGGGGAAGGCACCGGGCAGGACGATCGGCTCGCTTTCCTCGCCGTCATATGTGGGACGGAAATCGACCGCATCTTCATCGATGCCGGACAGCAGCGCACGAGCGACCTCGGTAAGGCGCGCCTCGGTGTAGCGCATCGCCGCGGCGTTATCGCCATCGATATTGCCGAAATTGCCCTGGCCTTCGACGAGCGGGAAACGCGCCGCGAATTCCTGTGCGAGCCGGACCAGCGCATCGTATACGGCCACGTCGCCATGCGGGTGGAACTTGCCGATCACGTCGCCCACCACGCGGGCGCACTTCTTGAACCCGGCGGTGGGATCGAGCCGCAGCAGGTGCATCGCGTAGATCAGCCGCCGGTGCACCGGCTTCAGCCCGTCGCGCACATCCGGCAACGAGCGCGACATGATGGTGGAGAGCGCGTAGGCCAGATAACGCTCCGACAGCGCGTCCGACAGCCGCGTGTCCTCGACGTGGCCGATCAGGTCATCCGGCATCCTGCTGCTCCGATTCTCGGCGGCCAGCGCCGCCACGCGGTCGTATAGCATCTGCCGCGCGGTCGGCAGCGGACGATGGTGATGGCCGAACGCGTCGCGTGCCAGGAAGTGCCCGGTCAGTCGCAGCCCGTCGCGGCAGTCCGCCGGCGTTGCCTCATTGCCCCCCACCAGGAAGGACGGCAGGCGCAACAGCCGCGACGTCCAGATGCCGGCGCCTTCCGCAGTCACGGCACGGCCAGTCTTTGGCGACACGAAGGCCAGGCCCGCGGTCTCACCCGTGACGGCGCAACTCGTGAGATCGAGCCCATAGCCGAGATCGGCGAGCAGCACGGTCTCCCAGCGGACCAGATCACCGAGCATCGCCTCCGCCTGCGACAAATGCGCGATCAGGTGCACCAGACCCTCGAAGACGCGCGGATGTGGCTCGCGTTCCGGCAATGCTCCTTCGGCCACCGCACAGACCGCGGACAGCATCGCCAAGGGAAGCGCATCATCCATGGCGAGCGCCGCGGCCGGATGCACCAGTTCCGCGCTGAAGCTGCCAAGCTGCTCGGCCAGCCGTGCCACCCAGCGCACCTGCACCAGATTGCCAGGCTGCCAGATCGCCGTGCGACCTCGTGCCGCGCCGCCGCGCGCCAGGCCGCGATGCGCGCCATGCTCCGCGGTCATCACCGTGGCGATGGCGTCGCCTTCGCCGTACGGTCGCGCGTCGAGCACGATTGCGGGTGCGTCCCAGTCCATAATGACGGCCGACCAGCAGGTTTCAGCTGAATGACTACAACCAGTGAAAGCCGTGCGCCATCACGCCGAACAATGCTCCGAGCCCACCCAGCATTGCCGTGAAGCCACCCAGCATGATGCCCAGCAGCCAGCGGAAATCGGCCCTTTGCTCGGCGGCCGAAGCATCCATCCGCCGCTCGATCCGTTCCAGACTGGCCGTCGTCGTGCGAGCAATCTGTTCCAATACGGCAACGCGGCTTTCCATGTCAGAAGGATACCGGCCGCCACCGCCCGGCTCAAGCGTGTCAGGCATCAGGAGCTCTCCTTCCGCCTGACACCTATCGGCGATCCATGAATGAACCGCTACTTCGTATCCTCCAGTCCGATCGCCCGCAGCCGTGCCGTTTCCTCGTCCCAACCCGCGCGCTGTTTCACATTGAGGAACAGATGCACCTTGCGCTCCAGCAGTCCCGCCAGTTCCTCACGGGCCCTCGCGCCGATCGTCTTGATCCGGCTGCCGCCCTCGCCGATCAGGATCGCCTTGTGGCCAGGGCGCGCGACATACACCGTCGCCTCGATGCGCACCGAACCATCCTTGCGCTCCTGCCAGTCCTCGGTTTCGACAGTCGTGCCGTAGGGCACCTCTTCGTGCGTCTGCAGGAAGATCTGTTCGCGCACGATCTCCGCCGCCAGCAGCCTGTCCGGCAGATCGGTCAGGTCATCGTCCGGATAAAGATGCGGCCCCTCGGGCACAGCGCCTGCCAATGCATCGGCCAACTGATCGACGCCATCGCCGGTCGTGGCGCTCACCATGAACGTCTCTTCGAACGGCGCCAAAGCTGTCAGCGACGCGGTCAGCGGCAGCAACTTTGGCGCCGGCATAAGATCGACCTTGTTCAGCACAAGCCAGCTTCGCCGCTGCTGCTCCGCCAAGGTCGCAGCAATCCGGCGCACCGCATCGGTCGCGCCGTCCTTTGCATCGATCAGCAGCAAGGTCAGGTCCGCATCGCGCACGCCGATCCATGCCGCAGCCACCATCGCGCGATCCAGTCGCCGGCGCGGCGTGAAGATGCCCGGCGTGTCGACCAGCAGCACCTGGCTCACGCCGCGCAGCATGATCCCCAGCACACGGAAGCGCGTCGTCTGGGCTTTCGGCGTCACGATGGAAAGCTTTGCACCGGCAAGCCGATTGACCAGCGTGGACTTGCCCGCGTTCGGCGCACCCGCGACCGCGACAAAGCCGCACCGCGAGCCTGCTAAGGGGCTTGACCCGGAGGTCACGCGCCGAGTGCCCGCAGCAGATCCTGCGCTGCAATCTGTTCGGCCACGCGCTTGCTGCCGCCGGCGCCGGAGCCGACAAATCCGCTGGCGCTCACCGTCACGACAAATTCCGGCGCATGCGGCGGGCCTACGCGCGAGGCGACAATGTAGGTCGGCAAGCCAAGGCCACGTGCCTGCACCCACTCCTGCAGCATCGTCTTGGCATCCTTCGGTGGCGTCTCAAGCCGGCTCATTGCAGTTTCCCATGCGCGCCGCACAAACACGCGCGCCGGCTCCAGGCCGCCGTCCAGATAAACCGCGCCCAGTGCCGCCTCCAGTGCATCCGCCAAAACGGTCGAGCGCCGTCGGACGCCGGCCTTCGCCTCGCCAGGCGCCACGGCAAGCGCCTCACCGAGGCCGATCGTTTCTGCCACCTCTGCAAGTACCGGCTGCGACACCAGCACGGCCAGCCTGCGACCCAGATCGCCCTCCTGTTCCCGCGGGAATCGCTCCGCAAGCCACTCGGCAATCAGCAGGCCGAGAACGCGATCGCCGACGAACTCCATCCGTTCGTTGGATCCCTTGCCGCGCCGGCGGTCGCGGCCGTGCAACGCCGATCGGTGGGTCATCGCTTCGCGCAGCAGTTCGGGGCGGTCGAACTCGTGGCCGAGAATGGTCTCGATCGGCGTACTCAACACAGGCACACTCAGTGGATGATCATCGCCAGGCGATTCCAGCGGATCTCGAACGGCCACCACCAGAATTCCCACCACGGGTCCTCGGCATCGACCGAGAAGAAGATGATCTCCGCCCGTCCAACCAGATTTTCCACCGGCACAAAGCCGACGCCGTTCATGAAGCGGCTGTCAGCGGAGTTGTCGCGGTTGTCGCCCATTGCGAACACATGGTCGGGCGGCACCACGTATTCTGGCGTGTTGTTCACGTCACCTTCGTCGGTCGCCTTGATGATGTCGTGCTTCACGCCGTCCGGCAGCGTTTCCTGATACAGCCGCAGCACCATGTGGATGCCATTGTCGTCGGCGACATAGTCGCCTTCCGGTTGGCGTGGGCAGAGCTGACCGTTGATGTAAAGCTGGCCCTGGCGAACCTGGATGCGATCGCCCGGCAGTCCGACGATGCGCTTGATGTAATCGGTGGAGTTGTCGCGGGGATACTTGAACACCGCGACGTCGCCACGATTCGGCAGGCGGCCGAAGATGCGGCCGGAGAACGGCGGCCAGCCGAACGGCAGCGAATAGCGCGAATACCCATAGCTGTATTTTGAGACGAACAGGTAGTCGCCCACCAGCAACGTGGGAATCATACTGCCCGATGGAATGTTGAATGGCTCAAAAAGGACAGTACGCACCACGACGGCGATCAAGCCGGCATAGATGATCGTCTTTGCGTTTTCGACCCAAGCGTTTGATTGGCGCTTGGCCTTGACCTTGGTCGCCATGTGGCCGTGGGCTTCCGTGCAAAATCCGGGCGGATCAAGCCCAGGGGGGGATGGCGTGTCAAGCGAGCCGCCTCCCCCTGTGCGCAATGCTACTCAATACTCTGCTGACCTGCCTCACCGCGATCCGCGCGCCGTTGGGCGGCGAAGGTCCGCACCTCAGGCAATGTGACGTAGCCGGTGTGATCGAGATCGATCGCAGCGAAGTTCTGCGCCACCATCGGCATGCCAGGCAGTGGAAAATTGCTGGCGCCAGGCCTAGGTGGCGGCTGAGCAGGCTGGTCCGGATATGCACCCGGCTGACCCTGAGGTGGCGCCATGTAAGGCCCCGGCGGATAGCCATATGGATAATACGGCGGTGGATACCGGTAATACGGGTAGCCGTAATAGTTGCAGCACGGCTGCCAGGTCCCTGAATAGGGATCTGTACACACAGCCGGCGAGCAGCGACGCGCCCAACGTAAGCGCCAGAAGCGCGGCAATCCGTCGCATGGCTCGCTCCTCTTAACTCGCCGGCACGGCCGAGATGATCACCTGTGCGAACGCGTATGGATATTCATCCGTCATCGTCAAGGCGACGGCGGCAAGCATTCCCGCAGGGGTGATGGCCGCCAGCCGCGCCGCCGCGCCACCGGTCATGCGCAAGGTTGGCTGCCCCGAGGGCAGGTTCACCACACCGAGGTCTGAGAAGAACACACCGCGTCGGAAGCCAGTGCCAAGCGCCTTCGCCGCCGCCTCCTTGGCGGCAAATCGCTTGGCATAGGTGGCGGCCTGGATGCGCTCCGTTCTGCGCTCCGCCCTGGCTCGTTCCGTCGCGGTGAAGATGCGCGCGATAAAGCGGTCACCGTGTCGCGCGATTGCCGCTTCGATGCGGCGGATGTCGCAGATGTCGGAGCCAAGGCCGAGAATCATGCACGCCTGCCCTAGCCTCTTTCCACGCCCTTGACGCCGACCGCGCCACGCAGGCCGGCGATGACTTTCGACAGGTGAGCCACATCGCGCACATCGACGTCGACCAGCGCTTCGATGAAGTCGGCCTGCCGGTTGACGATCTTCAGGCTGGCGACCGCGCCTTCCTGCTTGGCGATCGCATTCGTCAGGTTGGCGAGCGCGGTTGGTTCGTTGGCACCGATGACGCTGATCCGCGCTGTGTGGTGCTGCGACTTGCCGTCGCCGCGGCCGCCGCTCAGCGCCGTATAGTTCCAATCCACCTCGATGAAGCGCTCGGGCGTCGCCGCAAAGCCGGTGAGCGTCGGGCAGTCGCGCCCGTGGATCGTCACACCTTTGCCGGTGGTGACGATGCCGACGATGTCGTCACCAGGCACGGGATGGCAGCAGCCCGCGAAGTGGTACGCCATGCCTGGCACCAGTCCGGTGATCGGCATATCGAAGTCAGACCGATGCGGATGGCGGCCGGCCGCACGCGGCGGCGGCGCCGGAATGACACGCGGCGCGCGCGGTGATTGCCGCAGCTCCGGATAGGCGGCGTTCACCACATCCTTCGGGCCGACATTGCCGTTGCCGACCGCGATATAGAGGTCGTCCACTCCGCTGTATTTCAGCGTCTTCAGCGCCGGGTCCAGCGCCTTCTCTGATCCGTCGACTCCTGCCTGGCGGAACGCCTTCGCGAGTTCCGCGCGCCCCGCATCGAGGTGCTGCTGACGCTGCTGCTGATGAATGAACCGGCGGATGCGGGCGCGCGCCTTTCCGGTGACGACGAAGCGTTCCCACTGCGGCGACGGTGTGCCGCCCCGCGCGGTCATGATCTCGACCTGATCACCGTTCTGCAACTGGTGGCGCAGCGGGAGCAGCCGGCCGTTGATCTTCGCGCCGACGCAAGCGTCACCGACCTGACTGTGTACCGCATAAGCGAAGTCCACCGGCGTCGCGCCGCGCGGCAACTGGATCAACTGCCCCTTCGGCGTGAAGCAGAAGACCTGGTCCTCGTACAGTTCGAGCTTGGTGTTCTCGAGGAAATCGTCGGGCGCCGCGGAATTCTCCAGAATTTCCAACAAATCCTGCACCCAGCGGAACTGCTGCAGATCGCGCTTGTCGGTCTTCTTGTCCGGCACCTTGTAGACCCAGTGCGCCGCCACGCCGTTTTCCGCCACGTTGTTCATCTCGGCGGTACGGATCTGGATCTCGATCTTCTGGTTGCGTGGCTCGCGAAGCGTCACGCCAGTGTGCAGGCTCTGGTAGCCGTTCGACTTCGGCGTCGAGATGTAATCCTTGAAGCGCCCGGCGATCACCGGATACGCCGAGTGCACGGCGCCCAGCACGCCGTAACACGCTTCCTTGGTTGGCACGACGATGCGAAACGCCATGATGTCGGAAAGCTGCTCGAAAGCGACGTTACGGCGATGCATCTTTTCCCAGATCGAGTACGGTGACTTCTCCCGTCCCGCAATCTCGATCACCTTCACACCCGCGTCCTCGCAGACGCGGATCAGTTCCGCGCGCACTTCCTCGATCACATCGGCGCCCTGACCGCGCAGGAAATTCAGCCGCGCCTGGATGGTCGCATAGGCCTCCGGATCGAGCTGCGCGAAGGCCAGCGTCTGCAACTCCGTCTTCACCGCGTCCATGCCGATGCGCTCGGCAAGCGGCGCGTAGATCTCCATCGTCTCGCGTGCGATCCGGCGGCGGCGCTCGGCGTCCTGCACAAAGTACAGCGTGCGCATGTTGTGCAGCCGGTCGGCCAACTTCACCAACAGCACGCGGATGTCCCGGCTGATCGCCAGCACAAGCTTGCGGAAGTTCTCCGCCTGCTTCGTGCGATCGGACTGCAGCTCCAGCCGGGTGAGCTTGGTGACGCCGTCCACCAGTCCCGCGATCTCGCCGCCGAAGCGGGTCTGGATCTCCGGCAGCTTGACCGGCGTATCCTCTATCACGTCATGCAGCAGGCCGGTCGCGATCGAGGCCGTGTCCAGGCGATACCCCGCCAGGATATCGGCTACCGCGACCGGATGCGTGATGTAGGGATCGCCGTTGTCGCGGCGCTGCGTGCTGTGTGCCCGCTCGGCCAGCGTATAGGCGGCGTCGATCAGCCCGGTGTCCGCCTTCGGATCATATGCCCGCAGCTTTGCCGCCAAGCCTACAGCCAATGCTGGGAGTGCCGCGCGAGGCGCCGCCTCCACCGCGGCACCGTCGGGCGCGTATACGGGAGCGAGGGTTGGCCTCGTGCCAGCGCTTCCTGCGCCCCCCGTCGTCATTCGGGGTTACCGGGCGTTGCGGCCGCCCAGCTCTGCCTCGATCGCCGCCTCGAGATCCTCGGGTGACATATCTTCGCCTTCGACGGGCAGGCTGGCCAACTCTTCCTCGGCCGTGACGTCCTGCAGGCCGAAGATGTTCTGGTCGGTTGGAATGAGGTCGAGCACCTCTTCGTCCGCGGGCTCCGGCTCCGGGGCGCGCGACAGGGACTTGACCAGATCCTGCTCGATCCGGCCGAGGTCGATCGTTTCGTCGGCGATCTCGCGTAGGGCGACCACCGGGTTCTTGTCATTGTCGCGGTCGATGGACAGTTCCTCGCCGCGGCTCAGATTGCGCGCGCGCTGGGCCGCGAGCAGAACCAGCTCGAAGCGGTTGGGAACCTTCTGGACGCAATCTTCTACGGTGACGCGCGCCATGCGCTCAGCCTCCGGGCATTGGACTTGGGCAAGCACTTGATCTAGGCGCGGCGCCCCAGCAAAGCAAGCCTGCCCCGCTTGACGTCTTGGCTTAACAAGCCATTTCGGCGGCATGAACCGCTATTTTGCCATGCTGATCGGGTGCTTCCTTGGCGGCTGCGCGCCCATGGCAGGTGCGCCCCCGGTGCCGAACGCCGGCACGCAGTTCGACGGCAGCTATGTCGGCCAGGACACACTGCTCAACGGCGTGGCGTTCCAGTGCGGCGACCCGGTCCTTCCCGTGCGGATCGAGGTGCGCGACGGGCAGTTCGCCTACCCCTTCCAGGTCAGCCCTCCCCGAGTTGCCCCGCTGCCCGTCCAGATCGCCGCCGACGGCGCGCTGGGCGGCCAGATGCAGTACGGCACCGGCGATGACCGGCCGAGGCTTTCCAGCTTCGTGACGGACTGGGCGACCTTGCGAGGCCGGATCGTTGGACCAACGCTCGACGCCACGATCAACGCTCAGCGCTGTGCGCGGCGGCTGAGTGCGCAGCGGAATTAGACGGTCAGATCGGCCGAAGTCCCTGAGCCGGCAATCCGTCCAGCAGGTCCTTGGCACTCCGGCCCAACACGGGATGCACCCACCCAGGGGCTACGTCGAGCAGCGGCACCAACACGAACGCCCGCAGATGCGCACGAGGATGCGGCAGAACCGGGTCCGGGGCGACCCGCACCATTCCCCCTGCCTCGCCCATCGCGACGATGTCCAGATCCAGTGTGCGTGCCGCATTGCGTTCGCCCCGCACCCGGCCGGCCTGCGCCTCGATCGCCTGGAGCCATACGAGCAGCTCGGCGGCGCCGGGTTCCGCCACGGCTGGCTCGGCTCCCAGAAGCGCGATAGCATTGACGTACCAGGGTTGGCCTGAAGGCGGGACAGGTTGAGTGTGAAACCACCGCGACAAGGCGCGCAGCCGCAGCCCAGGCAGCGCATCCAGGCGCCCCGCGGCGCGGCGAACTGCTTCGAGTGGGGATGCACCGTCCCGCGCCGGAAGATTCGCGCCGATCCCGATGACGATCATCCGCAACGAATCCGTCCCAGCCGTTTGCAATTCAATGAGAAACTGCGATGATTTGCTACGCGATCGCCCCGGTTGCCTGCCTTTTCCCGGTCAGCGCGCATTGCGACTGGTTCCTGATGCTGCCTTGAGAGGTCAAGTTCCATGCATTTCCTGCCAAGTGAACGGATTGCCCTGTTCATTGACGGTGCCAATCTCTACTCCGCCTCCCGCAATCTTGGCTTCGACGTGGATTACCGCAATCTACTCGAATTCTTCCGCAAGAAGGCCCACGTTGTTCGCGCCTATTACTATTCCGCGGTGCTGGAGACCGACGAATACTCGCCATTGAAGCCGTTGACCGACTGGCTGGCCTACAATGGCTACACGCTGGTCACCAAGCCGGCCAAGGAGTTCACCGATTCGGCCGGCCGGCGGCGAGTGAAGGGCAACATGGACATCGAAGTCGCGGTGGACATGCTGGAGCTCGCGCCTAGGATTGATCACGCCGTATTGTTCAGCGGTGACTCCGACTTTCGACGCCTGGTGGAAGCGATGCAGCGCAAGGGTGTACGGGTGTCGGTCGTGTCCTCGATTCGCACCAGCCCGCCGATGGTCGCGGACGAACTGCGCCGCCAAGCCGATCAGTTCCTCGAACTGGCCGAGATCGCACCCGAGTTCACGCGCCGGCAGACCGAGCCGCGTGTCCGCTCCGTGCCATTGCGGCAGACCCCTGCTGAGCCGTTCACAGATTCGCACGACGCCGCGTGACGGAGGCGCAGGACGGGCATCCACCAATCGACTGTCCGCTCTGCCCACGGCTAGCCGAATACCGGCAGGTCAACCGGTCAGCGCATCCTGACTGGTTCAATTCGCCGGTGCCCAGCTTCGGCAGCCTTGATGCTCGCCTGCTGATCGTCGGACTGGCACCTGGGGTACGCGGCGCCAACCGCACCGGCCGGCCGTTCACCGGCGATTTCGCTGGCGAACTGCTTTATCGGACGCTGCTTCGCTTCGGTCTCGCGCAAGGTCATTACCTTGCCACACCCGACGATGGGCTGGCGTTGATGGACTGTCGGGTCACCAACGCAGTGCGCTGTGTGCCGCCGGCGAACCTGCCGACGCCCGCCGAGATCGGCACCTGCATTCGCTATCTCGCCGCCGAGATCGCCACGATGCCGCGACTGGGTGGGGTGCTCGCGCTCGGCGGCACTGCCCACAATGCCGTGCTGCGGGTCCATGGCGTACGGCCCGCGCGCGTGCCGTTCAAGCATGGCGCGATCCATGACCTGCCCGGGGGCAGAGTGCTCGTGGACAGCTACCACGTGTCACGACTGAATACGAACACCGGCCGGTTGACCGAGGCCATGTTCCACGGCGTGGTCGAGACACTGCTTCATCGGGTCACCCCATCCCCTTGATCGCCGATATCGTCGCCTGGCCGCGTGAACACCTCGAACAGCTGTCCCGGCTACGATTGTCCAGCGACCTGGCACTACCGCAGAAACGGATTGCTGTGTCGTTCCGCGCCGATCGTTGACCCGGGGCCATGGCCGCAGAGGAATGAAAGATCGTCCCCGAGCGGCAGCAGTTTCTCGGTGATGGCGCGGATCAGCGCGGCGTGGTCGCCGTATGGGAAATCGGTGCGGCCGATCGATCCCTGGAACAGTACATCCCCGACCAAGGCAAACTGCGCCGCATGGTTGACGAACACCACGTGCCCCGGCGTATGGCCGGGGCAGTGCAGCACGTCGAAACGATGCTCGCCGAGTGTCACGGCGTCGCCTTCGCGCAGCCACCGATCGGGCACGACATTGCGCATGGCAAAGCCGAAGTTGCGGCCCTGCTCCTCCAGGCCCTGAAGCAGAAATTCATCGCGCTGATCGGGTCCCTCGACCGGCACGCCGTGCAGCGCCTCCTGCAGGTCCGCCGCACCGCCGGCGTGATCCAGGTGACCATGCGTCAGCCAGATGCACTCGACCTCCGCGCCAGCCTCGCCGATCGCTGCGAGGATGCGGTCCACGTCGCCACCCGGATCCACGACAATGGCCTGTTTGCTGCCATCGTCCCACAGAACCGCACAATTCTGCTGAAACGGTGTGACGGGAATGATCGTGCCGCGTAGCTGGCCCATTGCTCTGCTCCCTGCGCGAATGGCCGACCCAAAGGCCGGCCATGAGGATCAAGCGGGCTTTGCCCGTTCAGATCAAGCGCTCATGCAGTGTTGCTACGACGCCTTTCGGCTACGTCTGCGCGTCGGCTGGGCTGACCGCGCGGACTTTCGCTGGTGTCCATTGACTTTGGAATTCGGCGCGTCGTCGCCAATTGCAATTTGTTCGCACGCGCGCTGCCAGAATTCCTCATCACGTCCGGACGGTCGGCCACTGGCTTCCCAAATGTGATAGGCGCACTCGCGAATACGCCCCTCAAGCATCTCGGCAGCAGGCTTCATACGTCACTCCTCTTCGACCAAAACCGAGGTGTCGTAGCGCGACGGCGCGATGTCGCGTCAAGCCTCAACCAGATACCGTCAATATGCCCTTAATTCTTTACCGAAGCGCCCGACGCTGATGTGCTTGTTGCGTCACCATCGTGTTCGGCTGACAGCTTACCGCGGCTCTGATCTGACCTTCCATCAGTGCCCGCTGGTGACCGTCAACCGTGCTTCGCCCATGGTAGTGCGGCTCTCCTGCGACAGGAGGCAACAGGCGAACGATCAGGTAGGGACCAGGAGGAACGGCGAACGATCGCCCGACGACCAATTCGCCCAATGCATAACAGTGCGACATGGCGTCGAGTTTCATAATATTACGTCATCGTTCCAATACTACTTTGGATGCGAAATGGCTGGCTTTAGGGACTAACCGGCCCACCGCCTGAGGTGCTGTGCCCTGCCCGTGGCGGCTTCTTCATCACCACGAATCCCGCCAGTTCCAGATAGCGCGTCAAGTGTTGCGCGGTGATCTGAGCTGCCAATTCGTCGGCATGCCTGAACCGCTTGCGCCCATCGAACGTCAAGGCAAACGCGAGCGCGCGACGGACGTCATCGGGATCGGCTGGTGCGAGCGCAGAGGGTTCGTCGGGCATGTCATGACCCTAGGCCATGTGAACGAACAAATCAAGAACACGGAGCGCCACACAGCTTGCAACTTTGGCACTCATTCCGTCATGCTGGCGGCATGCCAGACCACCGCTTTCGGACCCTCGAACGACTGATCCGCCAAGCCAACCAGGCATCGTCCAGGAAGCCGGATTCCATCCAGATGTTGGCCGAGGTGATCCGATTGGTCACCGAGGACGGCGCCGACCCCTATCTGGTCATCGGCGTTCTGGTGGAAGGCGCAGTCCACACCGTCGCCAAGCATATCCCGGCGGAGCGACAGGCGGAGACCACCGAGCAGCTGGGTCAGCTCCTGGTGGACCGATTGAAGGCGCGCGGCCTGGCGTGAGAGCTGAGTCAGTGCAGCTTTGGCGACTTCAGCGAACTCGACCGATCGCGGGATCGTACTGTCAGAGCGACTGGGTTCTTGTCGCGCATCAGTCGCAACCTGACCTCCGCTCCGGCGCTGCCTGACGCCCAGACGCGTCGCCACAGTCCGGCCAGATCGCTGATCTCGTCGCCGCCCACCGCCAGGATGCGGTCGCCCCTACGAACGCCTGCCTGCTCCGCCGGCCCATTGTCCGCCAGGCCGCCCACCACGATCGAGTTCATCTGCTTCCGTGGCGTACATGCCCAGCCAGGGCCGCGCCGGCCGGTTCACACGGCCGTAGCTCAGCAGGTCCTTCATGATCGGTGTCAGCAGCCCGATCGGCACGACCATGTTCATGTCGAGCCGTTGTCCTTTGCCGTCACCCTGCTGCAGGATCAGCGAGCCGATTCCCATCAGCTTGCCGTCGCTGCTCAGCAGACCGCCGCCGCCCCAGAACGGGTGCGCCGGCGCGGTAAAGATCGCATCGTCCAGAACATACTCCCAATAGCCGGCGAACTCCTGGCGTCCGACCACGCGGGTTTCGATCGCGTGATGCCGACCGCCACCGGCGGCGAAAACCACCTGGTCGCCAACCTTCAGGCTGTCCGAATCGCCCATCTCCAGCGCCGGCAGGTCGAGCCTGCCCAGCGCCTGGACGAGGCCGAAGCCGCTCTCCTGGTCATACGCCAGCGCATGGCCAGGGATCGCCCGCCCGTCCGACGAGGTGATCCAGATCGTCTCCGCCTCGGTGATCAGGTAGCCGATCGTTGCCACCAGACCGCTCTCGCGGATCACCACGCCACTGCCCGCACGCTCCGTGCCGAGAGTTTCCGCGGTGAACGCGTCGGGCGGCACGTAGGTTTTCAGGCTGACGATTGCCCGGAGGGCCCGCTCCAGATCGAACGAGTAGTCGTCCGCGTCCGGCTGGAGCTTGGGTGGAATTTCCCAATCCTGGTTCTTCATGCCTCGACGTCTTCCCTGGTTCGAAGGCGGGGCGCTCATAGCGGCAATATCGGCGCTTTGGTCGCCCGTGGCCAGAGTTCAAAAGCGTGTTTCACGCGGTGCTCAGAACAGCCGGTCCGACGGCCCATACGGCACGATGATGTCCGATGGATCCGCCAGGTTCAGCATCGCGCGTGCCCGTTCATCGAGCGCATCGGCGTCGATGTGGCGTGAGCGAAGACCGGCGACGCGACGCTCCCAGGCGTCGCGTTCGGCGCGCGCCTTGTCCTGGTCCGCCTGCGCCTTGGCGAGCAATTCTTGTCGCTGCGCGTAGGCTACCAGGCCGTGATTGCCCTGCACCGCATTCCAGCCGAAGTAGCCGACCAGAGACAGGAAGATCACCGGTGCGACCGCTGCCTTCAGCCTGCGCTTCATCTCACGTCCGAGTGCCATCGACAGCTCCAATTCCGACTCGCCATGCTACAGGATTCGAATCCAGGCGTGAACGAGCTGTTTTCGTTTAACAGTGTGCAACAATGCTTTGAATTGGCGAGTTGTCCCGCTTCCTCGCCGCGGCAGGACCAGGCTGGGGCCATGACGATCGAACGACAGCTCCGATTGCTTCCGAGCGATGCTCAAATCATCGCGACAGAACGCGGGAGTGGGATCGCATCTCCACCTGCGCTGATCGTTGCCGGTCCCACCGCAAGTGGCAAGTCAGCGCTGGCGATGGAGCTGGCCGAGATATGTCGCGGCACGATCATCAATGCCGACGCCATGCAGGTCTACCGCGAGCTGCGCGTGCTCACGGCACGACCCTCGATCGAGGAAGAACGCCGCGTCCCCCATGCGCTCTACGGTACCCTGCCCGCAGCCGAACCCGGCAGCGTCGCGTGGTGGCGTGGAGCTGCGCTGGCGGAGATGGATCGGGCGCGGGACGCGGGGCGACTGCCGATCCTGACTGGTGGCACTGGCCTCTACCTCGCTGCACTGACCCAGGGTCTCGCTGCCATTCCCGACCCCGGTTCAGCCGCGCGCGAGGAAGCGAGGCGCCTGCTCAGGGACATCGGACCCACGGCCCTGCACGCCCGCCTCGCACAGGGGGACCCCGAAACCGCCGCCCGCCTGCGTCCCACCGACAGCCAGCGTATCGCCCGCGCCTGGGAGATTTGGCGAGGCACCGGGCGAAGCCTCACGTCATGGCAGGCGTTGGCTGGTGAGCCGGCGCCTTGGCGCTTCGCCGCCATTCTGATCGATCCGCCGCGCGACGAATTGCGCGCGGCGATCGCGGCCCGGCTCGCGGGTATGCTGGCCGAAGGCGCCATAGAAGAGGTGCAGGCACTGCTCGCCCTTGGGTTGGATCCGGCCCTGCCGGCGATGCGGGCGCATGGCGTGCCGGAGCTGAGCTGTTATCTGCGCGGCAACTTCACGCTCGCCGAGGCTGCGCGGCGGATCGAACTGGTGACCGGCCAGTACACCAAACGGCAGGCGACATGGTTCCGGCACCATCAACTTGCCGAGCCGCCGCGTTCGCACACGATCCATGCGAGATTTGCGATCAGTGAGCAATTTTCGGAAAGAAATAACCAGGATATCTTAGCATTTATTGAGCGCATGGGTTGACGCACCGCACCATCCAGCCTATCGGTGCGCCCCCGCTATCACCCGGAGCACGACCATGTCGGCAGACGAAGCCCAATCGGGAGCAGAAGTTCTCCTCCGCGCCCTGAAGGATCAGGGCGTAGAGGTCATCTTCGGATATCCCGGGGGCGCCGTACTGCCGATCTATGACGCACTGTTCAAACAGAACGCCATCCGCCACATCCTGGTCCGCCAGGAGGGCGGCGCAGTGCACGCAGCCGAGGGCTATGCCCGCTCGACCGGCAAGGTCGGCGTGGTGCTGGTGACCTCGGGCCCGGGCGCCACCAATGCGGTAACGGGGCTGGTCGATGCACTGATGGACTTAATCCCGGTGGTCTGCCTGACCGGCCAGGTGCCCACGCACCTGATCGGCAACGACGCCTTCCAGGAGGCCGACACCACCGGCATCACCCGCCCGGCCACCAAGCACAACTACCTGGTCAAGCGTCCTGAGGATCTGGCGCGCGTGGTACACGAGGCATTCTACGTTGCCCGCTCAGGCCGACCCGGTCCGGTGGTGATCGACCTGCCGAAGGATATCGTGATCGGCCCGGCGCCCTACACGCCGCCGGCCGACGGCCACCCGAGCTACCGTCCGCGCACCGAGCCGGATCACGGCCAGATCGATAAGGCGATCGCACTGCTCAAGGCGGCGAAGCGGCCGATGGTCTACACCGGCGGCGGTGTGATCAACGCCGGCCCGGCAGCTGCGGCGGCGCTGACGCAGTTCGTGCGCATGACCGGCTTTCCTGTCACCAACACACTGATGGGTCTCGGGGCCTATCCCGCCTCCGATCCGCAGTTTCTCGGCATGCTGGGAATGCACGGCACCTACGAGGCCAACCTGGCCATGCACGGCTGCGACGTGCTGCTGAATATCGGCGCGCGGTTTGATGACCGGGTGACCGGGCGGCTGAACGCGTTCAGCCAGGGCTCGAAGAAGATCCATGCCGACATCGACAGTTCGTCGATCAACAAAAATGTGCCGGTCGACGTGCCGATCATCGGCGATGCGGGCCGCGTGCTGGATGCGCTGATCGCGGCATGGCAGGCGGATACCACCGCGCCGGATACGCAGGCGATCGCGACCTGGTGGCGCCAGATCGATGCGTGGCGCGCGAAGGGCAGCCTGAAATTCACCCAGGACATGACGCCCGGCGCGATCATCAAGCCGCAATACGCGATCCAGCGGCTGTACGAACTGACGCGCTCGGTCGGCAAGGAGATCTTTATCACCACCGAGGTCGGTCAGCATCAGATGTGGGCGGCGCAGCACTTCCACTTCGAGCAGCCGAACCATTGGATGACCAGTGGTGGTCTCGGCACCATGGGCTATGGTCTGCCGGCGGCGATGGGCGTGCAGGTGGCGCATCCCGATGCGCTGGTGATCGATATCGCCGGCGAGGCGTCCGTCCTGATGAACATCCAGGAGATGGGCACGTTGGCCCAGTATCGGCTACCAGTAAAAGTGTTCATCCTGAACAACCAGTACATGGGGATGGTGCGTCAGTGGCAGGAACTGCTGCATGGCGGGCGCTATTCGGAAAGCTACAGTGCAGCGCTGCCGGATTTCATCAAACTGGCAGACAGCTTTCATGCGGTCGGGCTGCGTGCTGAACGCGTCGAGCAGTTGGACGACGTGATCCGCGAGATGCTGGCGTGCGACCGTGCGGTGATCGCCGACATCGCCGTGGATCCGAAGGAGAACTGCTTCCCGATGATCCCGAGCGGTGCCGCGCACAACGAGATGATCCTCGGTCCCGAGCACGAGGACGAAGCCGCCGGCATCACCGACGAAGGTCTCGTACTGGTATAAGCCGCTGCGCCGCCCGCGTGCATCGGCGGCGCCCTTTGCCGCCCGGTCCCTGTTGCCGTCATCAAAGTTGCCAACATGCCCGACACCACACTCCGCAGTGCGACGATCTCGGTCCTGGTGGAAAACGAGCCGGGTATTCTCGCCCGCGTCGTCGGCCTGTTCTCCGGCCGCGGCTACAACATCGACAGCCTCACCGTGGCGGCGGTGGAAAGCGGTGGGGAGCGTTCGCGCATCAACATCGTGACCTCCGGCACGGAGATGGTAATCGAGCAGATCAAGGCGCAGCTCGACCGACTTGTGCCGGTGCATCGCGTCGCCGATCTCACGCGCGAAGGTCCGCACATCGCGCGCGAGATGGCGCTGATCAAGGTCGTCGGCACGGGGGAAAAGCGCGTCGAGGCACTGCGCATCGCCGATGCGTTCCGCGCCCGCGTGATCGACGCGACGCACGAGAGCTTCGTGTTCGAACTTACCGGCGGCACCGACAAGCTCGACGCCTTCATCGATCTGATGCGGCATCTCGGGCTGGCCGAGGTGTCGCGCACCGGCGTGGCCGCGATAGCGCGCGGCGTGCGGACGATCTAGGGTAATTCCGATAGCAGGAGCGACTGAGATGCGCGTTTACTACGACCGCGACGCCGATGTGAACCTGATCAAGGGCAAGCGCGTCGCCATCATCGGCTATGGCAGCCAGGGCCACGCCCACGCCAACAATCTGAAGGAAAGCGGCGTGAAGGATGTGGTCGTCGGTCTGCGACCGAAGTCGGGCGGCGTCGCCAAGGCCGAGGCAGCTGGCCTGAAGGTAATGGACCCGGCCGACTGTGCGAAATCGGCCGACGTGGTGATGGTGCTGACACCAGACGAGGGCCAGGGCGATCTGTACCGGGAAAAACTCGGCCCGAACATGAAGAGCGGCGCCGCACTGGCATTCGCGCACGGGCTGAACGTGCATTTCAATCTGCTCGATCCCCGCCCCGACATCGATGTGTTCATGATCGCGCCGAAAGGTCCTGGCCACACGGTGCGCAGCGAGTATCAGCGCGGTGGTGGCGTGCCTTGTCTCGTCGCGGTGGCGCAGAACCCGTCGGGCAACGCGATGGAGGTGGCACTGTCCTACGCAAGCGCCATCGGCGGCGGGCGCGCCGGCATCATCGAGACGACGTTCAAGGAGGAATGCGAGACCGACCTGTTCGGCGAGCAGACCGTGCTCTGCGGCGGCCTCGTCGAGCTGATGAAGGCAGGCTACGAGACGCTGGTCGAAGCCGGCTACGCGCCCGAGATGGCGTATTTCGAGTGCGTCCACGAGGTGAAGCTGATCGTCGATCTGGTTTATGAGGGCGGCATCGCCAACATGAACTATTCGGTCAGCAACACGGCCGAGTACGGCGAGTACGTGTCCGGACCGCGCATCGTCAACGATGCGACCAAGGCAGAGATGAAGCGTGTTCTGGACGACATCCAGTCAGGCAAGTTCGCGCGCGACTGGATGCTCGAGAACAAGGTGAACCAGACAAGCTTCAAGGCGATGCGCCGCCGTCTCTCCGAGCACCCGATCGAACAGGTGGGCGAGAAGCTGCGCGCCATGATGCCGTGGATCGCCAAGAACGCGCTGGTGGACCGGTCGCGCAACTGACGGGTGTGCTGACTGCATTCACCTGCCAGGGCGGAGCGCTCCGGCGCAGTTCGGAGCCGCTCGCCAGTGCGCAATGGATCGATCTGCTTGAACCGACGCTGGACGAGACCGAGCGTGTCTCGCGCGCGACCGGCCTCACGATCCCCAACGAGGCCGACATCAACGAGATCGAAAGTTCCAGCCGACTCGCGACGCGCGACGGCGCACTCTATCTCAGTATGCCGATGGTCAGCCGACCCGATACCGAGCCGCGTTCGGTCTCGGTCGGATTTGTCCTCGCGCCCGAGCGCCTGATCACCGTGCGCTTCGCGCCGAGCAGGCTGTTCGATCACTTCATGGCGCAGCCTGATTCGACAGCGCACAGCAGCGCGCATGTGCTGGTCGCGCTGCTGGAGGTCATTGTGGATCGCCAGGCCGATGCGCTCGAACAGGTAAAGGCGGAGCTGGAATCGCTCTCCCACCGCATCTTCTGCGACGACTTGGCGGCGGCCAGCGGTCGTAAGCGCGAGGATGCTATGTTGCGGGCAGCACTCATCACGCTGGGCCGCGTTGGCGACCTCATCTCGCATATTCGCGAGAGCCAGGTGGGCGCCGGGCGCATCGTGCCCTACGTGGAGACCGCAGCTAACGCATGGTTACCAAAGGAGCTGAAGCCGCGGTTGCACACGCTTCGGCGCGACATCGCGTCGCTGAATGATTTCGACACGCATCTCAACGACAAGCTGCAGTTCCTGCTGGACGCGACGCTCGGCTTCATCAACATCGCGCAGAACAATGTGATGAAGGTGCTGACGGTGGTCTCTGTCGTCGGCATTCCGCCGGTGCTGGTGGCTGGCATTTACGGCATGAACTTCAAGTACATGCCGGAATACGACTGGACGTGGGGCTATGCCTGGGGCCTCGGCTTGATCATCGTGACGGGCCTGATCCCGCTGGCCATCTTCAAGTGGCGCAACTGGGTCTGACGGAGGCGCATCGTGCAGCGCATCGAGGTTCGCGAGGCCGACATCACCAAGCTGGCTGTCGATGCGATCGTGAATGCAGCCAACCAGTCATTGCTCGGCGGCGGCGGTGTGGATGGTGCGATCCACCGTGCGGCGGGTCCGGAGCTGCTGGCCGAGTGCCGCACGCTCGGCGGCTGTCCGACGGGACAGGCGAAGATCACCAAAGGCTATCGGCTGTCGGCGAAGTTCGTGATCCACGCGGTGGGGCCACTGTACCGCGACGGCAGGCACGGTGAACCGGAGCTGCTGGCGAGCTGCTACGCGGAGAGCCTGAGGCTGGCGGTGGCGAACGGGGTTCGATCGATCGCGTTCCCCGCGATCAGTTGCGGGATTTATGGATATCCAATCCCCGAGGCGGCGCGGATAGCCGTGCGGACCGTGGCGGAGTTCGTAGCGACCGAACAAGCCATTGAACGTGTCATATTGGCTTGCTTCGGCGGCGATGTGCTGGACGGGTATCGGGTCGCGCTTGGGGAGGTGCGGCCGACGTGACGGCCCACTCCCCTACCCCCTCCCGCAAGGGGAGGGGGAGTAATCACCTGGTCCGCTCATCAGTAGATTGTGGCTTTCAGCCGCGCCGGATACGCCGCGTCGTACTCAGCCCCGCCGACACGGCCGCGCGTGATGTCTGCCAGGATCGTGCCGGCACTTGGCAGACTACGCCGCTCCACATGTTTCGCAGGGTTCCACAGGTCCGATCGCACCAGCGCCTTTGGACACTGGAAATAGACCCGCTCGACATGCACCACGATCACCGAACGCGGCAGCTTGCCCTGCGCGGGAAACCGCTCCAGCAAGGCTGGATCGACACAAATCTCCGCCCGCCCGTTCACCCGCAGCGTCTCGCCGACCCCGGGGATCAGGAACAGCAGCGCGATCCGCGGATCGTCGATCAAATTGTTCAGACTGTCGGCGCGATTGTTGCCGCGCCGGTCAGGGATCAGCAGCGTCCTCGCGTCCTCGACGACGACGAACCCCGGGGGATCGCCGCGCGGCGACACATCGAGCCCTTCCGGGCCGCTTGTCGCCATCACCATGAATGGCGAAGCCTCGATCATCGCGCGATAATGCGGATGCACGTAGTCGATCTCCTTGGCGATCGCGCCTTCGGGCGGTTCGCCGTAGAGTTCGCGCAGCACCGCCGCGTCCGTCAGCAGGACTTTGTCATGCAAACCGTCCATCGTCGCCTCACGCCATGATCCCGGTCGCCATCGTCACTGGCTTTCTCGGCAGTGGCAAGACCACGCTGATCGGGCGCATCCTGCGCGACCCGGCCTTCGCGCGCACCGCGGTCATCGTCAACGAATTCGGCGAGATCGGCCTGGATCACGAACTGATCGCCAGCAGCGACGAGACCCTGCTGGCGCTGACCACCGGCTGCCTGTGCTGCGCGGTGCGCAGTGACCTCGTGGCCACGCTGCTCGATCTGCAGCGCCGACGCGAGCCCGGCGAGATCGCGTATGACCGGGTGCTGATCGAGACGTCGGGCCTGGCCGATCCTGCCCCGATCCTGCATGCACTGATGACCGATCCCGACATCGCTCAGCATCACGTCATCGACGGCATCGTCACGCTCGTTGATGCGTTGCACGGTGAGGCGACGCTCGATCGCCATGCGGAAGCCCGCCGCCAGGCGGCGCTCGCCGACACGCTGCTGCTGAGCAAGACCGACGTCGCCAAGCCGACCGATGTTCTGCTCGAGCGGCTTGCCGCGCTCAATCCTGGTGCCGGACTGCTCGCCGCGCGCGATGTCGCGCCCGCTACGCTGTTCACCGGCAGCAGCGTCGCGATGCGCTTCGCCACCTTGCCCGAGCCGACGTCGCGCAATCCGTTCGCCGTCGCGCGGCATACCGATGGCATCACAACGTTCGCGTTGCAGCGCGAACGTCCGGTTCCGGCGCTGGCGCTGACCCTGCTGCTGGAAGCGCTGGCCGAACACTGCGGTGCGCGCCTGCTGCGGCTGAAGGGGTTGGTGAACATCGAGGAAATGCCAGGCCAGCCTGCCGTCGATTCACGGCGTTCAGCACGTCGTCTCGCCGCCGGAATTCCTCGATCGCTGGCCTTCGGCGGACCACTCCACGCGCATCGTGTTCATCGCGGAGGGCGTGCCGCGGCACTTCCCGTTACGTCTGTTGGACGCGATCGAGCGCGAGGTGCGCGAAGAGATGGAGCAGGCTGCGTCACTGGGCTAGACTCCCGCCATCTCGGGAGGAACCACAAGGAATGCACCGACGCAGCCTCTTGCTCGGGGCGGCGGCCGCCGCTCTGGCGCGCCCCGCCATCGCCGGCAAGACGCAGACTCTGTCCATCGTGCCGCAGGTCGCGCTGAACAGCATCGATCCGGTTTGGACCAGTTCGCAGATCGCCCGGAACATGGGTTTCATGGTGTTTGACCTGCTCTACGGGCGCGACGATGCGATGAACCCGCGGCCGCAGATGCTCGAAGGCGACCTGATGGAGGACGACGGTCGCCGCTGGACGCTGCGGCTGCGCGAGAACCTGTGGTTCCACGACGGCGAGCCCGTGCGCTCGCGCGACTGCATCGCCTCGCTCAGACGGTGGATGGTGCGCGATCAGGGCGGCGTGACGCTGTCGCAGCGGCTCGATGCGATGGAGGCGCCGGATGACCGCACCATCGTGCTGCGGCTGAACAAGCCTTTCCCGCATCTGCGCACGCTGCTGTCGAAGTTCATCATCCCGGCGGTGATGATGCCGGAGCGCCTGGCGCAGACCGATCCGTTCAAGCAGATCCCCGAGGCGATCGGCAGCGGTCCGTTCCGCTGGCTGGCCGACGAGCACGTGCTGGGCAGCCACGCGGCGTTCGCGAAGTTCGACCGCTACGTCCCGCGCGACGAGCCGGCGAGCTACACGGCGGGCGGGCATCGCGTGCTGGTCGATCGCGTCGAATGGAAGATGATCCCCGACGGCGCCAGACCGCCGCCAACGCGTTGATGACAGGCGAGGTGGACTGGGTCGAGATTCCGCTGCCTGATCTGCTGCCGACGTTGCGGAAGGCGTCGGGTGTCAAAGTCGGCGTGCTGGATACGTTCGGCCAGATCTGTTTCATGCGTCCCAACCACATCGCCGCTCCGACCAGCAATCCTGGTGTGCGTCGTGCGATGCTGGCCGCGATCGACCAGCAGGAGGTGATGGCCGCGTCGATGGGCGGCGATCCGGAGAACATGTTCACCGGCGTGGGCTTCCTGCGGACCGGCAAGCAGGAGGTCGACGAGGCCGGCATGGAGCTGGTCCGCACGAAGCATACGCCCGACCAGGTGAAGGCGATGCTCGACCGCGCCGGCTACAACGGCGAGCGCATCGTCCTGCTGCACGCGACCGATCACTGGTTCTTCAACCCGACCGCAACGGTGATCGCGCATTCGCTGTCCGCCGCCGGCATGAATATCGACGATCAGGCGATGGACTGGGCCACGGTGCAGACGCGCCGAACCAGCCGCGAGCAGATCGACAAGGGCGGCTGGTCGCTGTTTCCCTCGGTCATCGCAGCACCCGATCATCGCGATCCGCTGCTCGCCAACTTCATCCGTGGCAACGGCAAGGAGGCGTGGTTCGGCTGGCCCACCGATCCGAAGATCGAGCAGATCTACACCGACTGGCTTGGCACCACCGATCCCGCGGAACAGACCCGGCTGGAACGCGCCTACCAGTTGCAGGCATTCGAAACGCTGCCGTTCATTCCGCTCGGCGGCTATCGGCAGAGTGCCGCCTGGCGCGACAACGTGCACGGCATTCTGAAGGGACCATCCGTGGTGTTCTGGAACGTGAGCAAGGACTGAACCATGCAACGACGCAATTTCCTGCTGGGTGCCGCGGCTGCAACGCTGGCGCGGCCGGCGATCGGCGGCGAGACCAAAACGCTGATCTTCATTCCGCAGTCGCCGCTGGCGAGCCTCGATCCGGTGTGGACCAGCGCGATGACCACGCGGAACGTCGGCTTCATGATCTACGACGTGCTGTTCGGCCGCGACGCCGACATGAACCCGAAGCCGCAGATGCTGGCGGGCTACGTCATCGAGGATGACGGCAAGCGCTGGGTCATGACGCTGCGCGAGAACCTGTGGTTCCATGATGGAACCAAGGTGCTGGCGCGCGACTGCACCGCGTCACTGCGGCGCTGGATGCAGCGCGATCCCGGCGGCGCCACGCTCCAGGCACGGCTCGACGCGCTGGAGGCGCCGGACGATCGCACCATCGTGCTGCGGCTGAACAAGCGGTTTCCTGCGCTGCCGAAGCTGCTGTCGAAGTTCCAGACGGCGGCGGTGATGGTGCCGGAGCGCATCGCCAACGGCACCGATCCGTACAAGCAGATGACCGAGATCGTCGGGTCCGGCCCGTTCCGCTTCCTCAAGGACGAATACGTGATCGGCAGCCACGCCGCGCTGGTGCCGTTCGAGCGCTATGTGCCGCGCGACGAGCCGGCGAGCTTCACATCGGGCGGGCATCGTGTGCTGGTGGATCGGGTGGAGTGGAAGATGATCCCTGATCCCGCCACCGCAGCGAATGCGCTGGTGACCGGCGAGGTCGACTGGCTCGAGATGCCGATGCCCGACCTGTTGCCGATGCTGCAGCGGGCGCCGAACGTCGTGACCGGACGGCTGGACAAGTGGGGCTTCATCAGCCAGTTGCGTCCCAACCATGTCACTGCGCCGACCAACAATGTGAAGCTGCGGCGCGCGATCATGGCGGCGATCGACCAGCGTGCGGTGATGGACGCGATCATGGGCGGCGATCCAGAGGGCACCATCGTGCCGATGGGGTTTCTGGCGACCGGCAAACCCGAAGTGGACATGGCGGGGATCGAGGCGCTGACCAAGCGCCGCAGCACAGCCGAGGTGAAGGCGATGCTGGAGGATGCGGGGTATCATGGCGAACGGCTGGTGCTGCTGCACACCACGGATCAGCCGTTCTACAACTCGGCATCGCTGGTGGTGGCAGACGAGCTGTCGCGCGTCGGCATGACGATCGACGACCAGGCGATGGACTGGGGCACGGTGCTGCAACGCCGCTCAAGCCGGCAGCCGTTGGACAAGGGTGGCTGGTCGTTGTTCGTCAGCGTCACACCGGTGCCGGAATATCGCGATCCGCTGCTGGGCTCGCTGTTGCGCGGCAATGGCAAGGACGCGTGGATCGGCTGGCCCGACATTCCACGCATCGAGACGGCCTACAATGCGTGGCTCGACAGCGACGACCCGGCGGAGCAGACGCGGCTGGAGCGGGATATTCAGTTGGCGGCGTTCGAATCGGTGCCGTTCATTCCGCTTGGGCGCTATATGCCGCGCGCGGCGTGGAGTCGGGGGATCAGCGATCCGCTCAAGGGTCCGGCGCCGGTGTTCTGGAATGTGAGTAAGGGGTAGCAATTGTCATTGTGAGGACCGACGAGGCGATCGTCATGTCATTGCGAGGAGCATAGCGACGAAACAATCTCGGTCACGCTGTGAGCGCAAACTTTGACCGAGCCCGCTTCGTCGGCTTCGCCTCCTCGCAATGACAGGAGCGGGGACGCGTTACCGGCCGCCGCGCATCTTGTACCACGGATGCGCCATGCCCGGCGTCTTCACCCGCAGCGTATACACGGACGTGCTGGCGGTCAGGAACAGGGTGCGCAGGTCCGGGCCGCCGAACGCGCAGTTCGCGCACACCTCCGGCATCTCGATGATGCCGATCTTCGAACCGTCCGGCGCGAACACCCACACACCGCCGGTGCCGGTGCAGAACACCCGGCCGGCCGCGTCCACCTTCATGCCGTCGGGCACGCCGTTCGTGCCATCCGCCGACATGTCGGCGAACACCCGCCGCCGCACCATGTTGCCCGCCGCATCCAGCTCCACCGCGTGGATGTACTGGCACCAGCGCGTGTTCGCGATGTAGAGCGTCCGTTCGTCCGGCGACAGCGCCAGACCGTTCGGATACTCCACCGGCACCGCCAGGCTGACCGCCCCATCGGGCGCGATGCGGTACACGGCGGCGTCCAGCTCGCGCTCGGCCATCGGCACGCGATAGGCAGGGTCGGTGAAATACAGCGAACCGTTCGAATGGCAGATCACGTCGTTCGGTCGGTTCAGCTTCTTGCCCTCGAACCGGTCCGCCAGCGTCGTCACCGCGCCGTTCGCCTCGAGCCGCGTCACCATGCGGCCGTCGCCCTCGCATTGGACCAGACGCCCCTGTAGATCGAACGTCGTGCCGTTGCCGCCGATGGTCTTGCGCACCACCTCCGCCTTCTGACCCAGCACCATGCGGTAGAGCATGTTCTGGCGAATATCGACGAAGTAGTAGAACCCGTCGGGGTGCCACAGCGGTCCCTCGGTGAACACGAACCCGCCCGCCACCTTCTCCAGCTGTGTCGTCTCAAGAATATCCGACAATCCGGCCATTGTTGCTTCCTCCCGCACGAGGCATAAGCGTAGCACCGTCCCACACCGGGCGCGAAGGGCACTTCCATGGAACTCATTGATCTCAGCCGCGAGCTGTTTCATCGCACGCAGACCCATCCGTCGCATCCACCAGTCATCGTCTCGGTGTGGGGCGATCACTCGGAGAAGAAATACGCGGGCAACACGGTGTTCACCTCGAAGGCGCTGTCGATCGCGCTGTCGGACCACGCCGGTACGCACGTCGATGCGCCGGTGCATTTCGATCCGCGACCGGGCGCACTGTCGATCGATGAAGTGCCGCTGGAGAACTTCTACACGTCGGCGATCTGCCTCGACCTTTCGCATGCGCCGCTGAAGCACGCGATCACCGTGCCAGAGATGGAGGAAGCACTCGACAAATCCGGCCAGCAGATCCGTCCGCGTGATACCGTCCTGCTCTACATGGCGACCAACGATCGTCTGCTCGGCAAGCCGGGCTACCTGCACGACTTTCCCGGCCTCGCGGTTGAATCAGTGCACTGGCTGGCGGATCACGAAATCCTCATGTTCGGCGTCGAAGCGATCAGTCCGGCGCCCGAAGGCGAACCCAACTACCTCGCCCACATGGCTTGCGCCGAACGCGGCATCACGCACATGGAATGCCTCGCCAATCTCGACAAGCTGGTCGGCCGCGGGCGCTTCCGCTTCATCGGCTTCCCGCTGAAGATCCGCGGCGGCACGGCAAGCCCCATTCGTGCGGTCGCCGTGTTCGAGTGATCAGCCGCCGCGCTTGACCAGCGGTGCGACGAACTGCGGCTCGGTGTCCCAGGGGAACAGGATCCAGGTGTCCTGCGACACCTCGGTGATGAATGTGTCCACCGTGTCGCGTCCTGCCGGCTTGGCATAGACCGCGGCGAAGTGCGCCCGCGGCAGCAGCCCGCGCACCACGCGCGCCGTTGCGCCGGTGTCCACCAGGTCATCGACGATCAGATAGCCGGTGCCATCGCCCGCCGCCGCCGGGGGCTTGATCACGGCGGGCGCGCCGCTGTTCTCCTCCTCGATCAGCGAGCCACTGCCACCCGCCGCGTAGCTCACGATCGACACGCTCTCCACCAGCCGCACGTCGAGTTCGCGGGCGATGATCGCCGCCGGGATCAGGCCGCCGCGCGTGATCGCCACAATGCCGGCGAACGGACCCTTATCCATCAGCCGCCACGCCAGCGCGCGGCTATCGCGATGCAACTGGTCCCACGAGACGGCGTAGTAGTGTGCCGCCATCAGAACAGCCTGCCGCCGTTCGGCACCTTGAAGTCGGGCTTGATCAGCACGACCGCGCCCTCCTCGTCCGGCATGCCCAAGGTCAGCACCTCGCTGATGAACGGGCCGATCTGGCGCGGCGGGAAGTTCACCACGGCGCAGACCTGGCGGCCGATGAGCTGATCCGGCCGGTAGTGCACGGTGAGCTGCGCCGACGAGCGCTTCAGGCCGATCTCGCCGCCGAAGTCGATGATCAGCTTGTAGGCGGGCTTGCGGGCCTGCGGGAATGGCTGCGCATCGGTGATGGTGCCGACCCGGATATCGACGCGCTCGAAGTCGCCATAGGCAATCGTTTCGGCCATCGGCCGTGCTCCAGTGGTCAGTGGTACCTCGCTGAGCCATACTGGCGGACTTGCCTATCCGTGACCACTGGAGCGAAGCGAAGAATGCGCGATCATCACCTTCCCGGCCGCAGCCCCGTGTATGCGACGCACGGCATGGCCGCCACCTCGATGCCGGCCGCCACGCTGACCGCCCTCGATGTGCTGCGCGCCGGCGGCAATGCGCTGGACGCCGCGGTGGCGGCGACCGCCGTGCTGTGCGTGATCGAGCCGCAGTCCACCGGCATCGGCGGCGACTGCTTCTGCCTCTATGCGCCCGCCGGCGCCGGCAAGGTCTTCGCGCTGAACGGCTCCGGCCGCGCACCGGCCGCCGCCACGATCGACTGGTACGAGCAGCACGGCATTTCAGCGCATGGAGAACACCTCGGCTCACGCCGTCACCGTTCCCGGCGCGGTCAACGCCTGGGAGACGCTGCTGAAGGCACATGGCCGCAAGGGCCTCGACGAACTGCTCCAGCCGGCGATCCGCTTCGCGGCTGACGGCTGGCCGGTGCATCCGATCGTGGCCTGGTCCTGGAAGCGGCTGGAGACGAAGCTGCGCAAGAACGGCACGAACAACACGCATGCGTTCCTGCCGAACGGCGCAGCGCCGAACGCCGGCGACATCTTCCGCAACCCAGCTTTGGCCGAAACGCTGCGCGCCGTCGCGCGTCACGGCGCCAAGGCATTCTACGAGGGCGCGGTCGCCGCCGACATCGTCGCCACGCTGCGCGCGCGCGGCGGGCTGCACACCGAGGAGGATTTCGCCGCCGGCCTCAGCAACGCAGAATTCGTCGAGCCGATCACGCTGAACTGGCGCGGTTACGACATGTACCAGTGCCCTCCCAACGGCCAGGGCATCATCGCTCTGATGATTCTGGGCATGCTGGGCGGTCTGCCATCCGCCGCCGACGGGCCTCTCGGTGCGCAGCGCTTTCACCGCCACATCGAGGCGGCTCGGCTGGCCTATCGCGACCGCGACGCGTTCGTCGCCGATCCGTCGCAGGCCGATGTGCCGGTGAAGAAGCTGCTCAGCACCGAGTATCTGTCCGGCCTGCGCGCGCTGATCGATGACGGCAAGGCATTGCGCGGTCTGCCATCCGCCGGCGAGACGCTGCTGCCGCCGCATCGCGACACGATCTACCTCTGCGTGGTCGATCAGGACGGCAACGCGTGCAGCTTCATCAATTCGCTGTTCGAAGGTTTTGGTTCGGCGATCCTGGCCGAGCGCTCCGGCGTCATGCTGCAGAACCGCGGCTTCGGCTTCCGCGTCGAGCGCGGCCATCCGAACTGCATCGCTCCGCGCAAGCGGCCGATGCACACGATCATCCCGGGCATGGTGATGAAGGACGGTCAGGCTGTGATGCCGTATGGCGTGATGGGCGGCCACTTCCAGCCGATGGGCCACTCGCTGTTCCTCACCAACATGCTGGAATACGGCCTCGACATTCAGGAGGCGCTCGACCTGCCGCGGCTGTTCCCGTTGCGCGGCAAGGTGCAGCTCGAGCACGGCATCCCGCGCGACATCGGCGAGAGGCTGGCGCAACTCGGCCACGACGTGGAAACGGTGGAACGCCCGCATGGCGGCGGCCAGGCGATCTGGATCGATCGTGCGCGCGGCTGCCTTGTCGGTGGCTCTGACCCACGCAAGGACGGGCTCGCACTGGGATACTGATATGACGGATCCCTGCGATCTCGACGCGGTCACGGCACGCCGTCTGATCGGCCAGAAGAAGCTCGCGCCTACGGAACTTCTCACAAGCTGCATCGACCGCATCGAGGCGGTGGACCATGCGGTGAACGCCATGGTCGCGCGCGATTTTGACCGAGCCCGCGTCGCAGCGAAATCGGCCGATGCATCCGTTGCGCGCGGCGACGATCTGCCGCCGCTGCACGGCCTGCCGATCGGCATCAAGGATTTGCAGGAAACCGCTGGTCTGCGCACCACTTTCGGCAGCACGATCTTCCGTGACAACGTCCCCGCTGCCGACGAACGCATCGTGGCGGCGGTGCGCGAGGCCGGTGCGATCGTCGTCGGCAAGACCAACACGCCTGAATTCGGCGCCGGTGCGAACACGCGAAACGCCGTCTATGGTGCGACCGGCAATCCGTTTGATCCGGCCCGCTCTGCCGCCGGTTCTTCCGGTGGATCGGCTGTCGCGCTCGCGACCGGCATGGTACCGATCTGCTCTGGCTCTGACACCGGCGGGTCGCTGCGCAACCCCGCCGCGTTCAGCGGCATCGTCGGCTTCCGCCCGACGCCGGGCCTGGTCGCCAACGAGCGGCGAGGGCTTGGCTGGAGCAACCTCTCGGTCGCCGGCCCGATGGCGCGCACCGTGCCGGATGTCTGCCTGCTGCTCTCCACCATGGTGAGCGACGATGCGCGCGATCCGCTGGCGACCACGGTGCACGGCCGCACGATCCGCCGGCCGGACGATTTCGCCGTGCCGAGCCGCATCGATCTGTCTCGACTGCGTGTCGCGCTCACACCGGATTTTGGCTTCGCGCCCACCGAGCGTCACATCGCCGAGGTGTTCGCCGACAAGACCGGGCTGTTCCGCCACGTGTTCGGACGCGCGGAGGATACCACGCCCGACTGCACAGGCGCCGATGAAGCGTTCGAGGTGCTGCGCGCCGTCGCGTTCCTCGCCGGCCATTTGGAGAAGCTGCGCTCTCACCCACAGGACATCGGGCCCAATGTGCGCGCCAACGTTGACGAGGGTCTGCGCTATACGGCGACCGACGTCGCACGGGCGCACGCATTGCAGACCGCGATGTACCGCCGCTGGCAGGACTTCTTCCAGCACTGGGACGTGATCCTGACGCCGTCGATCACGATCAGTCCGCGGTCGTGGCGCGAGCTATATCCGGCGGAGATCGACGGCAGGCCCGCTCGGACATATTTCCACTGGCTGGCGCTGGCTTATGCGGTGACGCTGCCGGGTCATCCGGCGGTGTCACTGCCGGTGGGTCTCGACCGCCATGGCATGCCGTTCGGCCTGCAGATCGTCGGCCCGCGTGGCGGCGATGCATTCGTGCTGTCGGTTGCCGCCGAACTGGAGGCGCTGCTGGCGGGCGATACGCGCACGGCGCGGCCGGTGCCTGACATCGCGCGGCTCAAGTCGGCGCGGCCGATCAGCGAGATGCCAGGTTTTCTCGGCTTCGATTGAGGTTATAGGTGCGGCGGCAGGAAGCGGATGGCGGTGAGGATCACGCCGACCGCAACCACCATCATGCCACCGAGCCTGATCGTGAGATCCCGGCGCAGCAGTTCCATGTCTGCCTTCACCTCGGTTCTCAGTGTCGATATGTCGCTTTTGACCGCGACGACGTCACCCTTCGTTGCAAGTTCCGAACCCGTCAGCGCCTCGCCATGCCTCTGACGCGCCGGCCGCCGCCGATGCAGCCAAACCAGCGTCCTCCAGGCGGCGTGCAAATTTCAACGTGTCGAACGGGACCGCGTTCATGGCTCAACCTTATGGCAGCACGTACAAGGCAGTCCAGCAGCGATAGCTTAACGCGCGATTGAAACAGCCTTCATCACCAACCGGATGAACTCATCGACCGCTGCGGGATCCATCCAGCGCATCACCGCCACCAGATCGTTCGTCGGATCGACCCAGGTGATGTTGCCGCCGGCCCCCGAGGCAAAGAAGCTCGCCTCCGACGCACTTGGATAGCGCGTCCTCCCGGTATTCAGCCACCAGAGCAGCCCATAATTCGAATGCAGCGCACACGGCTTCAGCGACTCCTCGATCCAGCTCTCGGGCAGCAACTGCCGCCCTTCCCACACGCCGCGACGCAGCATGAGCAGACCGATGCGCGCCTGGTCCTCGGCGTGGATCGACAATGCCGCCGCCCCAGTGGCTGCCGCCTGATACCGACTTGATCATCTGCCCATCGATCTCCACCATCGAAGTGCGATAGCCGTGCCAGCTCCAGTCGGACGACGCGCCGATGGGACGCATGATGCGTTCGGCGAACACCTCCGGCAGCGGCCGGCGGAAGCGCCGCAGCAGAGCCAGCGCCAGCCGGTTCACCCGGACGTCGTTGTATTCCCAGAACGTGCCGGGCGGCCGCAGCGGCCGCGCATCCCCCTTGCGGCCCTTCCCTTCCACCGCGAGGTTGCGATTGCGGTCGACGATGTCGGACTTGCCGAACAGCGTGCCCTCCCATTCCGAGGTCTGCTGCAGCAGATGCCGCCAGGTGATGGCCCCGTTGTGTGGTCCGTCGAACCCGCCGTCGTCCACTGTCCGGCCCACCGGTTCGTCGAGTTCCGCGATCAGCCCGTCAGCCACCGCGATGCCGGCGAGCAAACTGAGGTAGCTCTTGGCGACCGAAAAGGTGAAATCCATCTGCCGCGTGTCGCCCCAGTGCGCAACTACCGAACCGTCCTTCAGGATCAGCCCATTCGGACCACCCCGTGGATGGATGGGCCCAAGAAGTTCGTTATGCGGTGGCGGCTCGAAGAACCCGGACTCGAGGTGTGCCCGCAGATCACGCGGCCATGGTGTCTCGTGCGACAGAGCGAAATTGACAGCGCCGTCCAGCATAGGTCCTCCTGTGTGCCTTGCCCCGGGATACCACATCGACGCCAGGACGCGCATACTGCCGTCGGGAATTGCCCAGCGCGGGATCAACCGCCGGGCGGGGCATTGGGACCGGGAGACGCTCGTGGCAAGGCTTGAGCGCAACATAAAACGTGCGGCGTTGCTGGGCAGCCCGCTGTTTGCTGCCATGCGATCCGACGAACTCGACGAGATCCTGAAGTTCGCCTCAGAGCGACGTGCTCGCCGTGGTCAGACGATCTTTCAGCGCGGCGACAATGGCTCGTCGCTGATGGCGGTGCTGCGCGGCCGCGTGCGCATCAGCTCCATCTCAGGCGACGGCAAGGAAGTGACGCTGAACGTCATCAACCCAGGCGAAATCTTCGGGGAGATCGCGCTGCTCGACGGCCAACCACGCAGCGCGGATGCCACCGCAATCGAGGACACCCTCCTGCTGGTGGTCGAGCGCCGGCATTTCCTGCCCTTCCTGCGCCAGAACGAGGACCTGTTCCCTCGCCTGCTCGCCGTGCTGTGCAGCCGGCTACGTCGGACCAGCATAACATTGGAAGAGATCGCGCTATTCGATCTGCCGGTGCGCCTCGCGCGCGTGCTGCTGAAGCTGGCGGACGATTACGGCCGGCCGAATGCCGCCGGAACGCGTATCGATCTGAAGCTGTCGCAGCGCGATCTCAGCAATCTCGTTGCGTCGTCGCGCGAGAGTGTCAACAAACAGTTGCGGACATGGCGTGAGACCGGCGTTGTCGATCTGGAGGAGGGCTTCATCGTGCTGCGTCGGCCGGCTGAACTGCAAAGGCTCACCGACGTCAAGTGACACTCAATTCCGTCGTCGCTCGAGAGGCCGCCCAGTCGGCCAGCCGAGCGACGCTCTCAAGCATCAGGTTCAGCAGGGCGAAAAGCTGCTCCGCAGCCGGCTCCTCACTGGCCAGCGTCTGCTCGATCTGGGCGGCGGCATTCCCGAGGCGCAGCAACCCCACGCTGCGCGCCGTGCTGGCGAGCGTGTGAACCTCGCGCAGCAGCTTGTGTCCACGGCTGTTGATTGATTGCTCAAGGCGCTTGATCGTTCGCGGTGCCTCAGACAGGAACAGCAGCGTCACGTCGTCCACGCCATCAGCGCCGATGTCCTCGGCAAGTTGGTCCAGTACCCCCATATCCAGCAACGGCGACACGGGCGTCCTGGGCGGGCCCGCGGAACCCGGCATAATGACGGCCTCGATCGCAGCAGCGAGGCGTTCTGCTGTCACCGGCTTGCTGACAAAGCCATCCATGCCCGCGCGACGGCAGGCCACCTCGTTGCCGGGCTCGGCGCTCGCCGTCAGTCCGATGATCGGCGTGCATCCATTCCGCCCGGGATCGCTCCGAATCATCCTGGTGGCGGTCAGACCGTCCATCCCAGGCATCATCACATCCATCAACACCAGCTCGTAGGGGATCGAGCGCATCGCCTGCACAGCCGCCGTCCCGTCGGCGACCGCTTCGACATGATGGCCCATACGCTCGAGCATGCGGCTGGCGACCAGGCGATTGGTGGCATTGTCTTCGACCAGCAGGACGTGCAGCCGATGCAGCGTGGCGCGCGGTGCCGGAGTTGCGGCGACCTCGATGCCAGGATTGTCCACCGGCGCATCCTTCAGCATGACCTCGAATGCGAATGTGCTGCCGACCCCTGGTGTGCTCTTGACGAGCAGCCATCCATCCATGCGCTGTATCAGCTGCCGGCTGATGGCCAGACCAAGACCGCTGCCGCCGAACCGCCGCGAAATCGAGCCATCCACCTGACCGAACTCCTGGAACAACCGTGGCAGCGCATCGCGCGGAATACCGATGCCGGTATCATCCACATCCACCGCGAGCTGGACGCCGCCCGGTTCGTGTCGCTTGCACGATACCGCCACATGGACGCCGCCCCGTTCGGTGAACTTGATGGCATTGCTGATCAGGTTGAGCAGCACCTGCCGCAGGCGGCCCCCATCACCCACAGCGCATTGCGGTGTGTCCTCGGCAATTGCGAGAGTGAGATCCAGCCCCTTCGCATGTGCCGCGCCCGCGAGCATATCCACTGTGCCGGTAAACGTTGCACGCAGGTCGAAGGGCAGCTCCTCCAGTTCCATGCATGACGCATCCAGCCGCGTGAAATCCAGGATATCGCTGATCAGTTGCAGCAGATGATCGCCTGACTGGCGAATGATCCGCACATAGCGCAGCTCTTCCGCCTCGAACCTATGGTCTAGCAGCAGTCCCGCGGCACCAATGATGCCGTTCAGCGGCGTGCGAATCTCGTGGCTCATCACGGCAAGCAACCGAGAACGCGCGCGACCCGCCTCCTCAGCCGCGTCGCGGGCGGCGGCGATTTCCTGTTCGTTGCACTTCTGTTCGGTGATGTCGGTATAGGTGCGTACCGCCCCGCCGTTCGGCAGCAACGCCGTGCGCACCTCCAGTACCGGTGCCGTCAGGACGCTCCTGCTCGTAGACCGGTACGCCGGCCTCCAGCGGGTCGACCATGGACGGGTTGGGATGAGTTACCGATGCAAATTCCCCCTGCTCTCTCTGCCACCGAATGATCGCATCGAAGCCGATGTTCTCGCGCATAAGCTCCGGCGGCAGTCCCAGCAGATCGCGGACGCGGCGGTTGATCACACCGACGCGACGGTCCCGATCCACCATGATGATGCCTTGGCTCATGTTCTCCAGGGTGGCGGTCAACCTGTCCTGATAGCCGGCAAGGCGCCGACGATGGATTGCCAGGATGATGCCGATACACAGCACAAAGGTCGAGAGCCCGATGCCAGCCCCGACATACTGAAAACGATGTTGACGATACGGGGCGAACACCTCGTCGGAGCCATAGCCGACCAGGACGACGAGAGGGTAGTCGGCAAGACGACGGTAGCTGACTATAGCCGGTCGTTCGGTCATCTCGGCGACGGCAAGCTGATAGTGGCCGTGCCCGGCCAGCGAGGCTCGTTCGAGCAGTGGCGAATTGGTCAGCGGCCTGCCGATCAGTCCCGGAACCGGCCTCCCAGCGCGGACATAGCCATCCAGTCCCACCAACATGACGAAGCCGCCGCCGATCTGAAGCGACTTGTAGAAGCGCGCAAGATAGGAGGGATCCAGCGACGCGACGACCACACCGAGGAACTCGCCGTCAAGGCCATTGACCCGCCGGGTGAACTGCACGGAGTAGCGGTTTGACACGCGGCCGAGTAACGGCTTGCTGATGAACAGCGAGTTCGGGCCTGGCTCCAACATGAACGCGGAAATGCTCGCGATCGCTGAGATCAACCAGCTGACGTGTTCCGGCAAGGTTGCTCTGCGCCAGCATGCCGGACGCATCGATCAGAGAGAGCTGAAAGGTCTGATCGTTGATGAACGGTCGATCGCTTACCCAACGGGCGAGATCGAAGCGCCCTGGATCCCGCGCATATGAATTGCGGACGACCAGCAGCACCTGATCGATCGCGGCAATGGAACGGATGATGTTCTCCTCGAACGCGAGTGCCAGGTTAGTGGTCTCCTTGATCGCGGCGCGCTCAGTGGCGGCGCGCTCCTGCTGGACCTGAAGCCAGATGCCGCCCCAGATGAGAAGCAGGACGCAGCCCAGCAGGAGCGCCTGCACCAACGAGCGGGCGGTCCAGTTGCGCCACCAGGCCCTCATGCCTGCAGTGCCATCGTGCGTTGCGCCAAGCCAAGCGTGCAGTGCGCGTTCCGACATCGGCCGGCCGAACCGCCAGCCTTGTCCGATCTGACAGCCGGCGTCGCGCAACCGGATCGCCACCGATTCGGTTTCCACGCCCTCGGCAACAACCGACAGGCCCAGCTCGCGTGCCAGCGAGATGGTGGCGCGCACGATCTTCCACGCCTCATCGTCCGTTTCGCACGATGCGATGAAGGATCGATCGATCTTGAGCTCGGTGAACGGCAGTCGCAGCAGGCTGAGCAGCGACGAATAGCCGGTGCCGAAGTCGTCCAGCGACAGCCCGATCCCCTTGATGCGCAGCCGGGTCAGCAGCTCCATCGCCAGCAGCGGACTGGCGATGAAGGTGGTTTCGGTGATTTCGGCCATCAGCGCTCCAGGCGACAACCCGTGTTGCAGCAGCAGCGCCTCGATTTCCTCCGGCAGTGCCGGATTTGCCAGCACCAACGGCGAGATGTTGACGGCAACGGCACAGCTCGGGTGATGCCGGCGCCAGCGCCGACAGGCAGCGAGCGCATCGGCCAGAATGCACCGTGTGAGCGGCACGATCAGGCCACTTTGCTCGGCCAAGGGGATGAATACGTCCGGTCCGACCGGTCCCCGCGGCGCATGGCGCCAGCGTGCGAGCGCTTCAAAACCAACCACCTCTCGGCTTGTCAGAGTGACCTGCGGCTGGAAGGCGGTCACGATCAGATCGTGATCGAGTGCTTCGCTCAGCTCCTCGACCGTCGGCGGAACCGGACAGGCATGGCTGGATCGGACCCGCGAAGGCAATGGGTTCGCCAAAAGTGCGCGCAACGCGGCGAGGCCAACCGGCTTTGCCAGCGCCCCGGCGACCCGCAGACCAAGCTCGGTGGCATACCGGATGCTGGCGGCACGCACCCTGTCGTCCAGGCGCGAGATGAAAATCACCACGGGATCGGCAGGATTTGCCGCGATCAGGCTTAACAGGCTGATCCCTTCCCGCTCCCGGAGCGACAGGTCCAAAATGATGACATCGTAGGCATGCTGGGCGATGCGGCTGCTCGCCTCCTCTAGCGAGGTTGCACTATCGGCAGCAAAGCCGAACGCCGTCATTGCACGGGTGACGATCAGGCACTGGACGGGTTCATCGTCCACGACCAGGAGACGTCGAACGGCATCGATCTGCGTGTCCACGTGTTCTCCTGGGCGGCGCTGACTGGCAGAAATTGTCGCAAAGAGGGATGAAAGAGCCGTGAAGCGACAACCGTTGACACGGCGCGGTGCGACCCGGTGTTCTGATCGCATGCGAATCGCTCCTTGCATCGTCGCGGCATCGGTCTGCTGCTGGCTCGACCGGCGGCATCCCAAGGAACGATGCAAAGATAGGTACTTCATCACCAGCGACGGCGTGCGCCTGCACTACCTGGAGGCCGGACCGCGACTCGGCCACACCATCGTCTTTGTGCCCGGCTGGACCATGCCGGCCTGGATCTGGCTGCCGCAGATTCAGTCATTTGCCGGCACTATCACGTTGTCGCATTCGATCCGCGCGGTCAGGGCGACTCCGACGCACCTGCCTCAGGCTACGAGCCAGGGCGGCGTAGTCCAGGACATCGCCGAGCTGATCGCCAACCTGAAACCGGTGCCGGTACTGCTGGTTGGCTGGTCGCTCGGCGTACTCGACACGCTGGCCTATGTGCGGGAGCACGGCGATGAGATGGTGGCGGGGCTGGTCCTGGTCGATAATTCGGTTGGCGAAGAGCCACCCCCGCCACCTCATGCGCCGCGCCGGCCTGTGCCGCACTGCCGCATGCCATCGCCATGCACCGCTTTGTACTTGGCATGTTCCATCACCGGCCGAGCGAGAGCTATCTTGACCGCCTCACCGAGGCGTCGCTGCACACCCCTGAGCGGGCGAGCCGGGCATTGCTGGCATATCCGTGGCCGCGCGCCTATTGGCGTGACGCCGTGTATTCCACCACCAAACCGGTGCTCTATGTCGTGCGGCCCGGCTGGCTGTCCGAGCAGGCGGCAAACCTCGCGCACAACCGGCCCGGCACACAGATCGCGATATTCGGTGACGCCGGTCACGCGCTGTTCGTCGATGACGCGGCACGGTTCAACGCGCTGCTGGCAGGCTTCATCGCGCGGACCGTATGGCCGTGACCGCGCGCACCGCTTTGGTGCCGCTCTTCCTCGTGTCGCTGGCCGCAGTGGGATACGAGACGGCACTCACCCGCTACTTCGCGGTCGCGAAGTGGTCCGAGTATGGCTACTGGGTGATCTCCATCGTGATGGTGGGGTTCGCGTTCAGCGGCGTGCTCTTGGCGCTCTTCCGCGATGTATTCGCACGCCATGGCGAGACGCTGCTGTCGGCGCTCCCGGCGCTGCTGGTGGCGACGGCGGCGATCGGCTTCCATTTCACCACCATAAATCCGTTCAACCCGCTGCAACTGCAGAATCCGGTGACCTGGGAGGCGCAACTCTGGAACATCGCCGGCTATTACGCGTGTCTGTTGCCGTTCTTCTTTCTTGCCGGCACGTTCATCAGCCTGAGCTTCGTGCTGAATGCCGACCGCATTGGCCAGGTCTACGGCTATGACCTGACCGGCGCCGGTACCGGCGCGGCGTTCGTGCTGGCCGCGATGTTCGTGGTGCACGCGTTCTTCCTGGTGCCGCTGTTGCTGATCCCGCTGGCGGCGAGCGCCTGCTTTGTGGCGGGGCGCCGACGCTGGGCGGGCGCGGCGGCGGCCGGTGTCGCGCTACTCGGCGCCGAGGCGCTGCTGCTGCTCGACAACCGGGCGGAATTCAACGACTTCAAGGCGATATATGCGCCGCTTCACACGCCTGATGCACGCGTGGTCGCCAGCGTGCTGTCCCCGCGTGGCGACTACGCGCTGCTGGACGATTTCACCGAACGGGTGGACACCGACATATCCAACAACGCCGGCATGCTGGGTGTGCCGGGACCGCCGCGCACCTTCGGCCTGTACCGCGACGGCAACCGCATCGCCGCACTGCCCAAGCCTGGTGAGTTGGACGTTGGCTACGCGCCGGCGTCGCTGGATGCGCTGCCGTATCTGCTGATCCCGCACGCGAGCGTGCTGCTGGCGGGCGCATCGGGAGGCTTCCGCACCGCGGAGGTCCTCGCGCTGGGCGCGGCGCATGTCCATGCTGCTCGAGCCGGAGCCGGTGCTCCTGCGCGCGCTGGAGCACGGGCTTGGGCCGTCGCCTGCGCAGGTCGGCGACGCTCGGGTGACAGTGTCCGGCGCCGGGCCGGTGGCGGCAGTCCGCTATGGCGGCAATTACGACATCATCGACCTGTCGGCCGATTTTCTCGATACCGCCGAGGCCAACGTCACGGCATTTACGGTGCAGGCACTCGCGAGCGACCTGCGTGCGCTGCGGCCAGGTGGGATAGTGTCAATTCCGGTATCGATCCGGGATTTTCCGGTCTACGCATTGCGTGTGCTGGGAACCGCACGGGCCGCACTGCTCGCCGCAGGCATCGAGGATCCGGCGGCGCATGTGATTGTCTATCGCTCGGCGTGGAGCGCGCGCATCCTGTTGTCCAACCGGCCCTGGGACGCCGCGCGTATCGCCACGCTGCGCAAGTTCAGCGATGAGCGCTCATTTGACGTGTCGTGGTATCCGGGCATGGATCCGGTTTCCGCGCGCGGCAGTATCTACAACGACCTGCCAGCGGTTTCGTTCGCCAATGGCGAGGTCACCTCCGACGGTCCGGACGATTCGATCGCCGACGAAGCGCGCCCGGTGCTGGCGAACGCCCCGACGCCGTCGCGCTCAGCCTTCAACCTGGCGCCGATCACACTGGATCGACCGTTCTTCTACGCGGTGCTGCGGCTGGATCAGCTCAATACGATCTTGCAGCGGCTGGAGATTCTGCCGCAGTCGGAGATCGGCGCACTGGTCAATCTCGCCGTGCTCGCACAGGCGGTGGTGATCGCAGTGCTCGTGCTGCTGGTGCCATTGGTCGCGCCGCGCAGGCTGCGCCTGCCGGAAGTCGGACTGCTGCGGCCCATCGTGTATTTCCCGGCACTTGGCCTTGGGTTCCTCTTCATCGAGATCTTCCTGATCGAGAAGGCCAGCCTGTGGCTGAACGACCGCACGTCGGGCTTCGCGCTGGTGCTCACCGGCATGCTGATCTTCTCCGGGCTGGGCAGCATGATGGCGGATCGGCTGAAGCGCACTCGGCAAGGCATCATCTTTGCCGGCATCGTGATCATCTGCTGGTGCGGCATCGCGCTGACGGACTTCAGCCGGCCATTCTCGCGACCCTCGATCTGCCCTGGATCGTCCGCGCCGGCCTGGTGTTGGCGGTGCTCGCCCCGGTGTCGCTGGCGCTCGGCCTTCCCTTCCCGCTCGGCCTGGCGCGCACCGGCTCCAGTGCGATGCTCCCCTGGGCCTGGGGGCTCAACGGAGCCTTCTCCGTGGTCGCCACGCCGCTCGCCAACCTGATCGCCCGCGAGGCCGGCTTCAGCCGGGTTCTGCTCAGCGCCGCGATACTGTATGTGGTCGCGCTGATGGCATTCCCTGTAGCGAGGACGAATAACGCGTGGCAGCATCTTTCAGCACGATCACGCGCCGCGGAGTGATTGCTTCCGCCGGCGCGCTTTGCCTGGCGCGGACGGCGCGCGCCACATCCGCCTGGAATCTCTCCGCCTACGAGACGGCGATGCGCGCCTCGGGCCGCCAGGTCAGCCTGACCGAGGCCCAGTTCGACGCCATCCAGAAGCGCAAGCCCGCGGCGATGAAGCTCATCGATTCCTACCTGAAGCAGCATCTCGGCGCCGCGGATCCAGTCGTCATGGCCGCGTTCGAGACGGTGCCGCGCGAGTATTTCCATTACATCTACTCCGAGCACCGTGCGACGCCCGGTGACGCCTACGAGGCGGAACCCAAGCCCTGGGGCCTGGGCTATGGCTCCGCGTTGTCGGATTATCTGGGCCAGGCCTACATGACGCAGGTCTGCAAGCCGAAGCCCGAAGACGTGACACTGGAGATCGGCACGGGCAGCGGCTTCCAGAGCGCTCTGCTGTCGCGCATCGTCAAGCGCGCTTATTCGATCGAGATCATCGAGCCGCTCGGCAAGGCAGTCGGCAGGATCTTTGCCCCGCTTGGTTATGAGAATGTCCATACACGCGTGGGCGATGGCTATTACGGCTGGCCCGAGGTGGAGGGCGGCTTCGACATCATCATCGTGACCTGCGCCGCGCAGTACGCACCGCCCGACCTGTTCAAGCAGATCAAGCCGGGCGGGCGCCTGGTTATCCCGATCGGCCAGCCGTTCAAACGCGGGCAGGTGCTCTACGTCTACACCAAGGACGAAGAGGGCAAGATCCACTCGAAGCGCGACATGGGTGTGTTCTTCATTCCCGATGACCGGCGCAATCGACAAGACGCCGGCGCCGCATGCCGCAACGGAAAAGCCGGTAACCGACTGACGGCACACTCCATTGTCATTGCGGGCGAAGCGAAGCAATCTCCGTCGCGCAGGTCCCGTGAGAAGCACGATGGAGGGAATGATGAGCTACGAGCATATCCTGGTCGATGTGGAGGACGGCGTCGGCATCGTGACGCTCAACCGCCCCGACAAGCTGAATGCCATGAACCGCAAGTTGTCCGCCGAGCTGCACGACGCGGTGAAGGCGATGGATGCCGACGACGCGGTCGGCTGCATCGTGATCACCGGCGCGGGCACCAAGGCGTTCTCGGCCGGTGGCGACATCCATGAACAGCGTGAGGACGATCGCCGCTACTCGCCGGCACAGCTCGACGCGATGCGCGAGGGTCGCAGGGCATACGACATTTCGGCCTCTGCCAAGCCGACGATCGGCATGATGAACGGCCTGGCGTTCGGCGGTGCGGCGGTTCTGTCATCCTCGCTCGACATGCGGGTGGGCTGCGAGGACACCAAGTTCCGCTTCCTCGCCGCGGCGTATGGGCGGATCAACAGCACATGGTCGCTGGGCGCACAGATTGGCTGGCCGATGGCGAAGGAACTGCTGTTCACGGCGCGCGTCGTGGAAGCCGAGGAGGCGTATCGCATCGGGCTGCTGAACCACCTGGTGCCGCGCGAGAAGCTGCGTGAGAAGACGATGGAGATCGCGCGCATGATCGCGGGCAACCATCGTGGCGCGGTGATGGGCGTGAAGGCGCTGCTGCTGCGGCAGAAGGGCGAGACCCTGGAGCAGCAGTATGAGATCGAGCACGACTACACCACGCATGTGATGCGCGGTGCCAAGGCCGAGGACGCATTCCCCGAGTTCATTGCGCGCAAGGGAAGGGTGCTGACCTGATGGCCATCAAGTACGAGAAGCGCGACGGCGTTGCCTACATCACGCTGAACAATCCGGAAAAGGCCAACATCTTCGACAAGGAGACGTCGGACGAGATCTCCGAGGCCTGGATCGACATGTGGGAGGATCGCGACATTCGTTGCGCGATCCTCACCGGCGCAGGCGACCGGCATTTCTGCGGCGGCCACAATCTGGCACCGCGCAAGAACATCACCGAGGAGGAGCGCGAGTATCTGCGCACGCAGCGCATCTTCTGGCCGCTCGCCGGCACGGTGCACGGGCAGAAGACCGGTGTCGATGGCCGCTTCGGCGATCACTATCCGCGCGTGTGGAAGCCGGTGATCGCCGCGGTCAACGGCTGGGCCGCGGGAGCGGGCCTTTATGTTCTGCTGTCCTCCACGGATATCCGCATTGCCAGTGCCGAACATGCGCGGTTCAAGTTCTCGCTGCTGTCGCAGGGCTGGATCGGCCATGGGCCAGGTGCAAGCCTGCTGATCAAGCAGCTTCGCTACGCAGATGCGATGAAGATCCTGCTGACCGATGAACCGTTCGACGCGCAGGAGGCTTTGCGGATCGGCCTGATCAACGAAGTGGTGCCGCACGCTCAGTTGCTGGAACGCGCCGAGAAATATGCGCGCCATATCGTCTCGCTGCCGCCGGTCGCGGTGCGCATGATGAAGGAGTTCGTGGTTCGGTTCGGCGATCTGCCGACTGACCAGGCGTGGCATGTGCAGAACCTGATGAACAACCTGCTGATCCAGGTGACCACGGATGGCGAGGAAGGCCGCGCGGCGTTCAACGCCAAGCGCCCGCCAAATTTCACAGGCGGGCTGCGGCGGCGTGGCGAGGCCTGGGAGGAGCCGTCGGAGGACGACGCGAAGCGCCTCGACGAGGCGTATCGCAGCGGCGAGTTCTAGACGCGCATCACAACCCTGTGGCCACTGGCGTGACGGATCTGCTCCGCCTGCCCGGAAAACCACCGGTCTAAGCCGCTTTGGCTGCGCTGGGCATCGTCTATGGCGACCTCGGCACGAGCCCGCTGTACACCTACCAGGCGATCGTAGGAGCGGTCGGCGGCCATCCGTCCGCGGCAGATGCGCTCGGCCTGCTGTCCCTCGTCGTCTGGACGCTCATTGTCACGATATCGGTCAAATACTGCGTGTTCGTCATGCGGGCCGACAATCATGGCGAAGGTGGCATCCTGGCACTCATGGCCCTCGTCACCAGCCGTTTGAGCCGTAGTGGTCGCGTCACTGGGTTGCTCGTCATCATGGGCCTGTTCGGCGCGGCCCTGATTTACGGCGACGGCGTCATTACACCAGCAATCTCGGTGCTGAGTGCGTTGGAAGGCGTCAACGTCGTCACCGACGCGCTCAAGCCCTACGTGCTGCCAGCGTCCCTGGCAATCCTGCTCGGGTTGTTCCTTGTCCAACCTCGTGGCACCGCCAATATCGGACGTATCTTTGGGCCGATCATGCTGCTCTGGTTCGTCACCATTGCCGTGCTTGGCCTGTTCGGTGTGATCCGCCAACCGATCGTCGTGACCGCGATCAACCCGCTCCAGGCGTTTGGCTTCCTGACGCGCCACGGTTGGCAGAGCTTCGTCGTCCTCGGCGGTGTCTTCCTGGCGATCACTGGCGGTGAGGCGCTCTACGCCGACATGGGGCACTTCGGCCGCAAGCCGATCCGGTCGTCCTGGTATTGGGTCGTTCTGCCCGCACTCCTGCTGAGCTATGCCGGCCAGACCGCACTGCTGATCGAGACCCCCTCTCTTACTGGCAATCCCTTCTTCAAGCTGGCACCCAGCGGGACTGTCATTCCGCTGGTCGTTCTCGCGACCGTCGCTACCATCATTGCGAGCCAGGCCATCATCACCGGCGCGTTCTCGCTGACACGTCAGGCCATGCAGCTCGGCTGGTTTCCGGGCCTGATGATCCGCCAGACTTCAGATGAAGAGTACGGCCAGATCTATGTGCCGTTTGTCAACTGGATGATGATGCTCGGCACGCTGGGGGTAGCGGCGGCATTCGGCAGCTCCGATCGCCTCGCGGGCGCATATGGCACCGCAGTCTCCACCACCATGCTGCTCACCACCGCACTGCTCTACAATGCCATGCGCGACATCTGGCGTTGGTCGGCAGTGGCCGCCGTGTTAGCGAGTGGCGTGTTCCTGGTTGTGGACACAGCATTCTTCGCGGCCAACCTGTTGAAGGTGCGCGAGGGGGGTTGGTTCCCGCTCTTGTTTGGTACGCTCGTCTTCATGGTGATGACCACGTGGCACCAAGGCGTGGTCGCGGTGCGCCGCAAGCAAGCGGAGGACAAGGAGAGCACGGCAGCGTTCCTGTCCAAGGTCAACCATTCCGGTGGGATCGCACGGGTGCCCGGTACCGCGGTGTTCATGAGCCGCGGCGGCACAGCGGTGCCGCGTCAGTTGCTGCGCCACGCCGCTCAGTTCAAGGCGCTGCACGAGACAGTTGTTACCTTGACCGTCGGTTTCGACGAGGTACCGCGTGTGCCCGCCAGTGAAAGAGCCGTCACCGAACGTGTCGCTGAGGGAATTTGGCATGTGACGGTGCGCTTCGGTTTTGTTGAAGTGCCCAACCTCAGGCTCGCATTGGCCCAGGTCAGCGATCAGAGCTGTCAGGTCGACCTCGATGGGGCCCTATATTTTGCTGAGCGTGATGAAGTTGTGCGCAGCAAGACGCGGCCGCGGCTTCCGGCATGGCGGCGGATGTTGTTTGGCTTCATGTACCGCAACGCGGTCCGCACCCCGGATCGCTTCGACCTACCCGCTGACAGGTTCATCGAGATCAGTCGTCAGGTTGAACTATAGAGTGCGGAACCGCGTGTTCTCTTACTGCCGCGCCATGGCGATGCGGACGGCTTCCTCCGGTGAGACGAGGTGATCCGAGTTCTCGGCAGCGTCGGCGATAGCGATCTGCACGCCCTTGATCCGACCATTGAAGGCATTGCCACGTGGGCCGTAGTCCGGGGAGACAGGGGCTCCGCCGTCCTCTCCGACGTCACAGCCGTCATCAGCGGAGAAGACCATCGCCAGCGTCATTGGAATGTCCCCTGCGCCAACCTGCTTGCCGTCAACGTAGAGCGTCGCCTTGCCACCCTTCCCCAGCCCGCCGCCGGCATAAGCGAACTCCATGCGTACCTGGTGCTCGCCGGCGGGCAGCCTGTCCGCTGACTCGGCGTAGAAGTGCTGCACGCCACCCAGGTTGTAACAGTATTTGAGCTTGCCGGCTTTGGCGTACAGGCTCCAGCCGCCGATGTTCGCGCCCTGGGCGATGATCACGCCCTCGGCGCCGGACCCCGGCACCTCGATTTCGGCGGTCACCGAGTGGGATTTGTTCTTTATATTGAGGACGCAGTTCTCGGACAATCGGCCCATGCCAGGGAACAGCAGCTGGGTGTTTCCCCTGATCAGTACCGGCCGGCCAGCAACGTCCGGGTCGAAGCGCCTCGCGAGGTCGTCGTCCATCGGCAGCACATTGTAGCGCGTCGCTTCGATAAGCCACAGGCGCTGCAGTTCATGCAGCTTCTCCGGCATCTGTTTCGACAGGTCGTTGCTCTGGCTCCAGTCCTTTTCCGTGTCGTAAAGCTCCCAGACGTCGTCGTCGAAGGCCGGGGTCTTCTCGCCGATGAGCAGCCAGGGCGTCTTGTGCCGCGTCACCGCGGTCCAGCCCTTGTGGTAGATGCCGCGGTTGCCGAACATCTCGAAATACTGCGTCTCGTGCCGTTCCGCGGCCTTGGCGTCGTTGAATGAGTAAAGCATGCTGACGCCCTCGATGGGCTGCTGCGCCACGCCATTCACCGAAACCGGCTCAGGCAAGCCGGCCGCTTCGAGGACTGTCGGCGCAACGTCGATGACGTGGTGGAACTGCCAGCGCATCTCACCCCGCGTGGTGATCCCTTTCGGCCAGTGGATGATGGTTCCGTTGCGCGTCCCACCCCAGTGCGAGGCAACCTGCTTGGTCCACTGGTAGGGCGTGTCCATGGCGTGTGCCCAGCCCACCGCGTAGTGGTTATAGGATTCCGGCCCGCCGAGTTGGTCGATCCGGGCGTTGAGGAATTCCGGTGTCTCGATGGCGGACATTCCGTTGAAGTTCAACATCTCGTTGAACGTGCCATGTAGCGTGCCCTCGGCCGAGGCGCCGTTGTCGCCAATGATGTAGTAGACCAGCGTGTTGTCGAGGATGCCCAGCTTGCTCAGGCCATCGAGCAGGCGACCGACATGATGGTCGGTATACTCCATGAAGCCGGCGTAAACTTCCATTTGCCGACGCAATACTGGTTTCAGTGCCTCCGGCATCTGGTCCCATGCCGGGATTTCCTTGTGGCGCGCCGTGAGCTGACACTCCGGCGGTATGACACCCAGAGCCTTTTGCCGCGCAAAGATCTCTTCACGGAGCTTGTCCCAGCCCTGGTCGAACTTGCCCTTGTACTTGTCGGCCCATTCCTTTGGCACGTGGTGCGGGGCATGCGTGGCGCCTGGTGCAAAGTAAACGAAGAAAGGCTTGTCGGCAGCCAGCGCCTTCTGCTGTGAGATCCAGGCCATGGCCTTGTCTGTCATGTCCTCCATGAAGTGGTAGCCCTCTTCTGGAGTCTTCTTTGGTTCGACCGGCGTGGTCCCTTCGTAGATCGTCGGGTACCACTGGTTCGCCTCGCCACCGATAAAGCCATAGAAATACTCGAAGCCGCCGCCGCCCGTCGGCCAGGCATCGAACGGTCCGACAGGGCTAGTCTCCCACACCGGCACTTCATGGCACTTGCCGAACTGCGCGGTCGAATAACCGTTGAGCTTCAGCGTCCGTGCCAGCGGCGACATGGTGTTCGGCAGCACAGAACTGTAACCCGGCGAGCCGCTGGCGATCTCGGTAATGCCGCCCATGCCGGCGGAATGATGGTTGCGCCCCGTCAGCAGCGCCTGACGGGTCGGCGAGCAGAGAGCGGTGGTGTGGAAGCGATTGTACTTCAGACCGTTCGCCGCCAGCTTCTCCGCGTTCGGTGTCTGGCAGGGGCCGCCGAATGCGCTCGCGGAGCCAAACCCTGCATCGTCCATCAGAATGAGCAGGACATTAGGCGCGCCCTTGGGGGGACGTAACTGCTCGATCGGCGGGAACTTCGTCTCCGGATCCTTTGCATCATAGGTAATCAGGCCGCGCCGCGTCGTGTTCGGCATCGGGAGGTGGGAGCGATGCTTCTTGTCGTCGCTGTTCATAATCTCGGAATCCTTGGTGCTGACGCTGACGCGAGTTTCGTGGGCACGAAATGGACATCAAGCGAAGCGGACGGGGGTGCACTATGCTCAGAGGGCGGCCCGCTGCGCAACGTTTTGCTGCGCCGCATCGACAATTCAAGACGCTTGACAAGGCTGCCTAGAGCCACTTATTAACCGACAAGTTATCTAACCATTTGGTTTACAACTATGGCCATCGACCATCTCAGCCGAACCTTCTCCGCTCTCGCGGACCCGACGCGCCGGGCGATCCTGGCGCGGCTCATCTCAGGAGAGGCCTCGGTCACCGAATTGGCCCAGCCGTTCGAGATGAGCCTCCCCGCGATCTCCAAGCATCTGAAAGTGCTGGAGCACGCCGGCCTGATCGTGCGCAGTCGCGACGCGCAATGGCGGCCGTGCAGGTTGGAGGCGCGTCCGTTGAAGGGTGCCTCTGACTGGCTCGAACGTTATCGTATCTTCTGGGAGCAGAGCCTCGATCGCCTGGAAGGCTACCTCAAGGAACTGCAAGGCAAGGAGAAGCGACGTGGCCGGAAGCATTAGCGCCACAGCGGATCGCGAACTGGTCGTCACGCGCGTCATCGATGCGCCGCGCCGGCTGGTGTTCAGAGCCTGGACGCAGCCGGAGCACATCGCGCGCTGGTGGGGACCGCAAGGCTTCACCACTATCCACTGCGAGATGGACATCCGCGTCGGCGGCACCTACCGCTTCGGCATGCGATCGCCGCAAGGCACCGAGCACTGGAAACGCGGCGTCTATCGCGAAATAGTCGAGCCCGAGCGCATCGCTTTCACCTTCGCCTGGGAGGATCCCGACGGTCATCCAGGCCACGAACTGCTGACCACGGTCACCTTCGCCGAGCAAGGCGCGAAGACCAGGCTGACGCTGCACCAGGCGATGTTCGAGACAACCGAGGGACGCGACGACCATGTCATAGGTTGGACGAGCTGCCTCGAACGCTTCGCCAACTACATGCTTACCGCGGCACAAGGAGGATAGAGAAATGCAACATCAAATCGTCACACGCGACGAATGGCTTGCAGCGCGCAAGGAACTCCTGCGCAAGGAAAAGGAATTCACCCGCCTGCGCGATCAGTTGAGCGCCGAACGTCGCGCGCTCCCTTGGGTCAAGGTGGAAAAGAACTACGTGTTCGACGGCCCCGACGGCAAGGTGACACTCGCCGATCTGTTCGATGGACGCAGCCAGCTTGTCATCAAGCACTTCATGTTCGGCCCCGACTGGACCGAAGGCTGCGTCGGCTGCTCGTTCGAAGTGGACCAGGTCCAGGGAGCGCTGATGCATCTCCGCCACCACGACGTGTCCTATGCCGCAGTCTCGCGTGCGCCGTTGGCAAAGATCGAAGCGTTCAGGCAGCGTATGGGCTGGCCGATCAAGTGGGTATCGTCGTACGGCAACGACTTCAACTTCGACTTCCACGTGTCGTTCACACCGGAGGAGATCGCCGACGGCAAGGCGTACTACAACTATCGGGATGGCGCCCAGGTGATCGACGAAATGTCGGGCCGCAGCGTATTCTACCGGGACGAGTTTGGCCAGATCTTCCACACCTATTCGTCTTTTGCGCGCGGCGGCGAGATGTTCCTCGGCAGCTACGCCTTCCTTGACATTACACCAAAGGGACGCGACGAAACCGTCAATGGCAACCTCACAGACTGGGTGCGCCATCACGATCGCTACGACGACGACACCGGGTCTTGCTGCCACTGATCGACTGGATCGGATATGAAACTCTTCTATGGCTGGGTCATCGTTGGCGTCGGCATGGTGGTGACCTGCATCGGCATCGGCTCGATGATGTCACTCGGCGTCTACCTTCAGCCGATGTCACAAGACATGGGCTGGTCGCGCGCCGGCATCTCGTTCACCGCCGTGCTCAACTTTCTGGCCATGGGGTTCGGATCGTTCCTCTGGGGATCGCTGTCCGACCGGTTCGGCACGCGTGCTGTCGTGCTGGCGGGCGGCGTCCTGCTTGGCGTCGGGCTCATCTCCGCGAGCCATGCTGCCGAACTATGGCAGTTCCAGCTTTTGTTCGGAATTTTGGTGGGGCTGGCCGCGGGCAGCTTCTATGCACCGTTGATCGCGACGATCACCCGCTGGTTCACGGCGCAATCGCAGCCTTGCTGTGGCGCTTGTCTCGTCCGGCATGGGTCTTGGTTCATTGCTGATCGCACCACTGTCACGGTGGATCATCACCAACTATGACTGGCGCGCCGCGATGCTGACGATTGGCAGCATCGCCCTGGCCGTCGTCATCCCCGCCTCGCTGTTCGTGCGCCGCCCGCCGGCCCAGGCTCACGCCGGTGGCAGGGGGGCAGCGGCTGGAGTCGACGGACACGACTACACCATGGCGCAGGTGCTGCGCACGCCGCAGTTCGCCGCGATCGCGCTCACCCACTTCGCATGCTGCGCGGCGCATTCGGGCCCGATCTTCCACATGGTGAGCTACGCGATCGACTGCGGCATATCGTCAATGACGGCGGCCACGGTGTTCGGCATCACCGGCCTCGCGTCGTTGAGCGGACGCATCGTGTGCGGCCTGATCGCGGATCGTGTCGGTGCCAAGCAGACGCTGGTCGCCGGTCTCGCCATTCAGGCACTTGCCGTGAGCCTCTACGTGGTCACCAAGGGCACTGTCGGATTCTACGCGCTGGCGGCGTTGTTTGGCCTCTCGTTCGGTGGCGTGATGCCGCTCTACGCGATCCTTGTGCGTGAGTATTTCGGCGCCAGGATCATGGGCACCGCGTTCGGCACCGTGGCGATGGTGTCGACCCTCGGCATGGCGATCGGCCCGTGGGCCGGCGGCTGGCTGTTCGACACATTCGGCAGCTACTTCTGGATGTATATCGGCTCGTTCGGAATTGGGCTCGGTGCGGTGGCCATCGCGTTCACATTCCGACCGCCTGAACGGCAGCCTGTCGCCGCCCTGTCATTGCGAGAAGCGTGAGCGACGAAGCAATCCCCATCATCGGCGTGATGGATTGCTTGGTCACGTTCCTCGCAATGACAGTGCGCCGGACCTGTGCAGGGCGCCGATCTCGTCGCGCGACAGATCGAGTACGTCGCGCAGCACCGCGTCGGTGTCGGCACCGAGCCCTGGAGCGACACCGGCCTGTCGGCCGAAGCTCGTGCGCCACGGCAAGCCAGGCAGAACGCCGCCCTCGCGTGCATCCCAGAACCCACGTGCGCGCAAATGCTCGCTGGCGACAAGGTCGAGGGAACTGGCAAGCGCGGCGGCTGCAATACCGACGCGCGCCAGGCGGTCCGCTGCGCTCGCCGCGGACTGGGTTCGCAGCCACTCGGCAACCGCCTCTCGTTGCACAGGGTCCGGCACGACGCCGCACAGAGCTCGCCATTCCGCATCGTTGCCGACTGCGAGCGCGATCCATTCGTCGTCGCCCGCACAGCGAAATGCGCCGTGCAGCCTGTGCCGATCGGACCGATCGCCTTGCGGTACCGGCGCCGCACCGCGTTGCGTCTCGAGCAGCGGTTCCGCCAACGTCCACAGCATCGCCTCGATCATTGAAAAATCGACCCGCGCCACACCGCCTTGCGTGCGGCGCTGCCACAGCGCCGCCGCGACGATGAACGCAAGCATCAATCCGCACATCGGATCGAGCCAGGCGAACCCTACGCGTGGCGGAACGTCGGGATGCCGGTTCAGCCCGGCAAAGCCGGCGTAGCATTGCAGCAGCGTGCCGTAGGCGACCGCGTGCGATTCCGGTCCGGTGCGCCCAAGACCCGACGCCGAAACATAGATCAGCTCTGGGTTCCGCTGCTGCAGCGCCGCAGCGCCTAGCCCCAGCCGGTCCATCACGCCGGTCGCGAAATTCTCCACCAGCACGTCGCACCGCTCCGCGAGCGACCGCGCAAGACCGACCGCCGCCGGCTGCTTCAGATCGAGCACGATGCCGCGCTTTCCCTGCCCGAGCACGGTGTGCAGCCCGGAATCACGGCCCGGATCGCCTCGGCCAGGTGCCTCGACCTTGATCACATCGGCACCCATCGCCGCGAGATACCGCGTCGTCGTGGGGCCTGCGATCACCCAACTGAAGTCGAGCACGCGCACGCCGGACAGCGGCAACGGACCGCGCGGTTGCTCCGCTACACTTCCCCGGCGCGCGATGGATAGCCCGAACGGAGGACCTGGCGCCTTGGCTGTTCGTCCATCGGATTCGGCCACGCGCCAGAATCCACGATGTACAAGCTGCGGCGACTCAAGCTGCTCCGCCAGTTCGCGCAGTGGAAAACTTGGCACGCGTGCGGCCTGCGCCGTATCGGCGATCCATTGCTTATCGTGTTGACGGCTCCACGCCGACATCAGCGCATGCAGTGCATCCCAGTTGGCCACACGGTCAGGCTTGGTGGCGAAGCGTGGATCATTTCCCCAATCCGGCGACCCCATCGCGACGAGCCACGACGCCCACTGGCGGTCCTCTCGTGGCGAGATCGCAGCGTACCCGTCGCGCGCCGGCAGAATGCAGACCGTGGCGCCATTGCCGTCGGTCAAGCGCTTGCGTGAACGACTCCTGCCGTGTCGCCCTGCGCTGGTCAGCTCGCCCATAGCCATCGTCGCCAGTGCTTCTTCAATCGACACATCGATGACCGCGCCGGACATGTGCGGTTGCGCGGCAAACATGCCCGCACACGCCGCGGCCAGCCCGCCGATGAAGGCCGATTGCTCGCCCACCGGACGGATCGGCGCCTCTGACAGATCGTCCACCTGCCCGGTCAGCAGCCGCGCGACGCCGCTGGAATACATCAGCGTGAGATCGCTTGCCGGGTCGTTCGCCTTCGGCCCGCTCTGGCCGAATGGCGAGATGAAAACCAACGCAGCCGTATCATTCAGTACGCGCAATGCATCGGCATCGCACTGCTGCGCGCGCAACTCGGCTGGACTGCCCTCGCAGACGATCAGATCGGCCGTCGCCAGCGCATCGCGCAATACTACCGGCTTGCCGTCATTGAGATACGCCGCCAGCGGTGTCGCGCTATCGGCATCGATGCAGACGACATCCGCGCCGACATCGGCAAGCAACCGTCCGCAAACGGCGGCGGCCAAACCCTGGCCTATCTGCACAACGCGAAAGCCCGCAAGCAACGACATGTGTCACCCGTTCAGGATTGGACGCACGAAATCAGCCAGATTTCCTCCACTCGAACTTTCACTCATATACTTCAATCCTTTCAGTAGCTTGGCGTGGTCAGATACTTGGTCATTGACCAGCGATTTGACCACGCTATTCTTCCCGCGCAACCGGAAATCCGCCATGCCCCGGCGCGCGCCGCGATACTGCATCATCAAGGGTCAGTGGTTCTACGGCCACCTAACCATTCCCGGCGACGCCCGCCATGCGTTCAACCAGAACCAGTTCATGGTGCCGCTGCACGTGCCGGCATCCGATCCGATCGGCGCCGCAGCGGCGGTCTTGCCCTTGGTCGTCGAGTGGAAGAACCGCATCAAAGCGGTTCGCCAAGGGCTGCACGATCCCTTGCGGGATGAAATCGACAAGCTCGCGGTGAAATATCGCAAGCTGCATGACCCATTGGACGATGCCAGCGCGCGACTGGTCGCCGATGTCGTAGACTTCGTGCTCCGCGAGGTCGGCGGCATGAGCGCACTGGCGCAACACAAGGCGCTCGCCGATGCCCGTGGCGACGTGCTGGCGGCGCTCCACACGGCGCCGAAGGCGACCAGGGCCATCAATGCCATGCAGCAGATCGCCGGCTCTGGCGACGCTCACACCCGTTCCAGACGTATGCGGCGCGGTGGCACGCCACGTTGCGAAAGAGCGCGACTTCGGATCGCTGGCTCGTCATCCTCAAAGAGTTTGATGAAGCGGTCGGCCAGCCGCTGGAACGGTTGAGCGGCGCCCATGTCCAAGCGTGGTTCGATGATCTGCTGAGCGCGGGCAAGTCCCCTGCGACGGTGCGCTTCCGGCGGCTGGCGCTGTCCACCTACTGGCAATGGATGGGGAGCCATGAACTCGTGGATGGCGAACGGAACCCGTTCGCGGGTCGTAAGATCAAGTCCCGACAGACCAAGGTCGAGCGCGCGATGGCGGCCAAGATGGGCTTCCCACTAAGCGAGGTGCCGCGACTCTGGCAGACGGCGGAGGAGTACGGCGACTTCGAGTTGAGCTACGCGATCAAGCTCGGCGTTGGTATGGGGTGGCGGCTGGAAGAGATTTGCCGGCTGCGCGCCACGGATGTGCATCAAAGGGCCGGGCTGCTCTGCATCGACGGGGGGCTGAAGAGCGAGGCCGGACTGCGGTCGCTGCCGGTGCCGACCGCGTTTGTCCCGCTCGTGACCAAGCTGGCAGCGCGGAAGGACGCGGGTGGCTACCTGATCCGCTCGACGGCGAACAACAAGTGGGGGTCGAGGGGCAGTGTTATTGGGCAGCGATTTGGCCGGCTGAAAACGCGGTTGGGTTACGACAAAAGACGGAGCTTCCATTCGCTCAGGCATTCCTTCGCGACCATGTTGCATGCGGCCGGCTGCCCGATGGCGACGCTTCGCGACTTGCTGGGGCATGCCGGCGATAGTGGCGACGTCACGCTGGATTACGTGGACGAGACGGAACTCCGGGAACGGCTGCACTGGCTGGACAAGGCGATCCGGTTCGCGGCTTGACGCAAGCGAGTAGCGTCCTGCAACATGATCACCTCGCTAGTGGTCAGGCCCAGGAGACTTGTGGTGGTCTGGCGAGGGGCTGAAGTGTGGTCTCGCGAGGGACTACGACATGCTGCCCCGACCCAACGGAATTCGCTGACAGCGTACCGCTGCCGGCGCACCGCTGGGGTTGCTCATGCCTGTAACACCACCTGTTCGCATCACCAGTTGCCATATCCGTTGGCCACTCCGAGTATACGGCCGGGTCATCTTTCGGTTGTTCACCGCAGACGGCGGTGATTTCGTCAGCGCGAGACATCCCACCATATACGGCCCCACCGGCCAGCCGACCACGTTGAACGCCGATCTCGCGCCGGGCAGTTTGGTCAGGGTCGAGCACGATGCCGGCGCGCTGCGGTCCATCCAACTGCTCACGCCGATTTTCGATAATCCGTTCGCGCGCACGATGGCGCGCTACGTCCGGTGCGGAAATCCCGAACTGATTGCGGAACCCTCCTGCGCGTACAACGCGCGGTAAGATGAGAGGCCGGCATGGACAGTGCAAACTGGCAAGGTGCGTTGGGGGGGGGCGAGCAGCAGCCGCTGGCCTCAGAGTTCGCGGAGTTGCACGCCGATCACGGGAAGAAGCCCGAGCCGACCGCATCGGATTGCTACAGCGGAACCGGCACCGTATCGGCGGTCGCCAAGCAGTTGGGCCTGAAGTCCTTCTACATCGATAGCAACCCAATCTATGCGGCGGAGGCCCAACAACGTGCTGATCACAATACAGGTGCGTGCAACGACAATCTGCCAGCGTGCATGCGAGCGGGAGACTGAGTCATGTCGCTCACCATAGCCAAAGATCGCGTGCTGGCCTCACTGCACCTCGCGCACGAGACCGAACTGCAACTGTATGAGCGCCTTCGCGACGTCGCCCGTGACTTTGTTGACCTGAAGGAAGAGATCGCCAACGCCGGCTTCAAGATCAAGCCGTGGGTGAAGGAAAATCTGCCGCGCTCCTACTCCTGGTTGGAGAGCCATGTACGGCTGTTCCGCGACTGGGACAAGTTCCTGAAATGCCTGAAGTGGGCCAATGAGGTGCCATACCCGCGCCATGAGCGGCCATCGCTGCTCGTGGCATACGATCTGATGGATGACTATGATCGGAACGAGGTCAGATTGAGGTCACGCCGGCAAGACCTCAATCCGGTAACGCAAGAACCGTGCGAGGCAGTCATCCCGCCCTTGGCGATCCAGCCGGGCGAACGGGTCGCCCTCACCCCGACAACCACGGTGATCCTGGGCGACGGGAAGGACATGACCCGGCAGCATATCTCAGATGGCGAGATCGCTGTCGCGGTAATCGATGTGCCATTCTACCTGCGTGCGCCGCCCGAATTATCGGTGACCGACTATTACATCGCATTGAACGGCCAAAGGCCGCGGTTCCGCGCCGACTGGGACAGCTTCGCCTCGATCCAGGAATACGAAGAGTTCTGCGACGCGTGGATCGACGAGGCGGTGCGGTGTCTCGATGACCGAGGCTCGATGTTCATCCACGGTTGTTTCACCAATATCAACATCATCGGCCGGCTGCTCCAGATGAAAGGTATATGGATCAACAATCAGATCGCGTGGATAAAACGGAACTCGCGTCCCATCGTCTGCCGGACTAGGCTGCGCCACTCCAACGAGACAGTCCTGTGGGCCGTCAAGGACCCTAAGCGGTACCGCTTTAATTACCGGCGCTGCAAGATGTTCCACGATCCGCTGGATTCTTTCAGCGCACGCGGTAAACAGATGCTGGACGTGTGGGACATTCCTACGCGGCCGGGTGTCGGGCATCCCTCGCCAAAACCGATCGAACTTTGTGAGCGCTTTTTGCATGTAGCCGGTATAGCGGGTGGCACCGTGCTCGAACTGTTCAGCGGTGCAGGCCCCGCCGCGATCGCCGCATTGCGATGGGGCATGAAGTCGATTTCCGTTGACCGCGAGCCTACATATCTGGCGATGTTGGCGCAGCGCGTGCGCGAGGAGCAATCGCTCAACAAACTCGCACTTGCCGCCGACTAACCCGCTGGTCTTTGACACTGTGCATCCGAGCCTAAGGCGAGCTACGACAGACCGAGTTCGTGGCTCGCCATTCTTCTTCGAGCCATGAGTTTGGGTTCGCTATTAGCAGAAAATCTTCCGCTTATTCTTATTGCCACAAGGAGGGACGCCGTGGGTATCATGAGGATGCGTTTTCACTAGGAGCATCGAAACTGGGCGGCGTTCGGGTCGCCTTCCTATCGAGGAGGTAAGGATGGCGGACAACGAACTTTTGGCGCTGATCCAAACCATGCACCAGTCGCGCACGGAAACCAACACTGCGTTAGGGCGCCTGACGCCGCGCAATGGCACGGCGCATCGCTGATCCGCTGCGCGCCGAACGCATGGCGACGAGCCGTTTGGTGGGCGTGCTGCTGAGCGAGGTTGAGGAGACGCGCGCATTCCTAGAAAGGATCGACAAGGCTATACTGATCTTGGACAACTAGGGCCTGTCCTCGGTTAGCGAGAATGCCGACCGCAGGCGAAAACTTCGATTTGCATAAAGGGGTCGACCGATTGCGGAGCTGACCGATGGCTACGTCAGCCCCCCCTGGCATACGCGACACAGACCATCAATGGGAGCGTATCCGGGGCCTGCTGCCTGGATAGGAGGGACATGTGGGCAGTGACATGCGTATAGCAACCCGGTGTTCATCGAGGCGTGTATCCGCTACCGCACCGGCATGCCGTGGCGCGAACTCTGCCGTACGATGCTTCGGTGACTGGAAGAACTGGTGCATCAACGCTTCAGCAGATGGGCGAAATCTGGTGTATGGGAGAAGGTCCTTACATGCAGTCTTTCCGCTGGCGAGCACCGACAATGAATATGCGATGATCGACAGCGCCAGTTGTGCGTGCCCATCAGCACAGCGCCGGCGCCAAAAAAAACTGGCGACAGGACCAGGCGATCGGCCGATCTGCGCGGTGGCGTTGAGCACCAAAATCCACGCCCTCGCTCGAAATCGCTTTCGGCAACCCGGTCAACTTCTTCCTGACCGGCGGAGAGGCGCATCATCCGATGACTGCGCCTAGCCACCTCCTGCCCTCGATGCAAGCCGAGCACGCCGATCGCCGACGGGAGCCAGCTCGAATGCCGACGTGACGGGTCATTGCGCCGCTGGCTGCGCGGCCGGCAAAACGGCGGGTGATGCTGCTCAAGGCAAACCGGCGACTGCCTCGCGACTACGACCGATACATCTACCACGGGCGCGTCACCTCATCGAGAACTTCTTCGCCAACTCAAGCAGTTTCGTGCCATCGGCCACCCGCTACGACACAGCGGCGCGCAGCTTCCTCGCCGCCATCCACCTCGACCGCCGGGCTTATTTGGCATCAATTGAAGGACAGGCCCTGCACCAATTTGCTATTTGTCTCCGCAACAGGGTCATTAGCTGCTGATCATCCCGCCATCGGCGACATGGATGCCATGAACCTCGGCGAGCTTCAAGCTACTGTCGAATGCCTGCCCAGCAGTTTCTTTCTGCCGTCAGCTTGAGATCGCCACTCTTGTCCGTCGGTTGGTCCAGCCTCGCTCCGTCTTCAGAGTGTTTGCGGCCACGTAGGGCGATTGGAATTCGGCATTGAGCTTGCGATATAGAGCAGGTGGGGTGAGCCAGTAGCGGCCATGTCGTCCGCCGCTGCGCCCTCCGGTCGGGTGAAACCAGCCTTAGCGCGCTCTCCCAGCCGGGATAGCGGTATATGTGCCCGACGCTTGGCCCAGCAGCAGCGGCGTCGTCAACACACCGGCTGATGATCTGCGCGCGGTAGCGGTGCAGATGAACCAGTTGGTGGTAGGCTGATGTCTTCTCAGTGATGCCGATGCGTCGCGCCAAGCCAGAACCGTGGTCCATGTAGCTTATATTCTCGCCGGGAGATGTTGAGCCGCTCGCTCTGCCGGAACCATGCGCGCAGTGCCTGCTGCATCGCTCGTCGGATCACCTGCTGATCGGCGCGCACCGCGGATCATCTTCGCCAACGTCGGGATTTCTCCGGATTCCGGAAAACTCGGCTTGCGTCGCTTAGTCGAGGCCGACAATCATGGCATGCGCTTTGCCAGACCATGGTTTATCGCATGGGTCAATTAGCTATTCGATCAGGGTGAGCGGTCCCGGCGGGGTCCATCCGTGCCACCTAGACCGGCAGTTCCCATCTTGGCGTTGCCGCCGTCCGCAACATAGCCAGCTTCTGCACACGGGCGGCCAAGTTCATACTGATAGGATTCTCACCATGGCGGACCAAACCGTCGATCTGATCCCTGAGCGTCTCGAAGGATTTTCCGCTGGACACCGTGCCAAGGATCATCCGAAGCCCGGCCGATTTCCGGTGAACCTTGGCCGGCATTTTCCCCGGCCCACAAAACCCCACCGTGTCGCGGATCGCGGTGGTCCGGCGCGGTAGAGCACACCACCGACACAGAAGTGAGGACTTCCTGGGTCGCAAACGCGAGGTGGCCGATGCGTCAACCGATCGCGGCAGCGAGCGCGCGATGTCCGCCTTGATGTCGTCTGGCACGGCGGAACGCGAACCGACGATCATCTGGCCCTCGTTCTTGCGGCGATTGCTGACTGCGCTACGCAACTCCGCCGTCTGCTTCCGTCGCTCATGCCGATTTCTCATCAGCTACCGTCTTTCACCGAAGCGGTACGCCGAAGCGCTCTATGGAGTCGATCACCGACACGCCGATCCCTGTTGCCGTGCCCTCGGCACCGTTAGAGGCTGACGCGGTAGTTCTTCGGGGACGTGGTGGAGCACCTAATCTGATTGAGCAGGCTCGAACATACTGGCGACACCTGCACCTCGGTCGCCCAGCCAATTCATATTGCACCGTTGCACACACGGTTGGTACAACAGACTGAGCGGTGGCGATTTGCCGGCCGCCATTTTAGCGAAAGCCATTTACACATGAAACAAGCCTATCTCTTGCTCGCGTCCGAGCGGCGCGTGCTTAACGTTGTGCTGGACGATGACCTGGACGCGATCCAGCGGGCGATCGGGTATCAGACTATCGAACACGGCACCACGTTCCAAACTGAAGATCAACTTATTATCGGCGGCGACGAACTCGGCGGTGTCCCCCAGGATCGGTTCTGGGCGGCGGGCGTGCCGTTTGCCTTTCATGCGGAACGCGCTCCTGGTCGGCATTGATCAACGGACTGGCGACATCGCCGACCGACCGGCATGACGATCGACGAGTTCCAGCGGCTGATCACCTTTGGCACCCGTCACATGGCTGGCGCCTGCCAATACTTCTTTCCGAAGGGCTAGAAGACGCCAACCTGCGGGGAGACGGTCAGACCAATGCGAGCGAGCAAACGAAGTCGGAACCGACGAGGTGTGAAGAGAGCCGCGCCGAAGTTCAATACTGCAATCTCGAATGCCTCTGTGATATAAATAAAGATGCCGGAGTAGCTGCCGGCACCGCTGTCAAATCGGTCGGAACTAAAATCACACCCAGGGGGTCGCGCCCCTGGGCTTCCGATCCGAAGACCGCGGTAGTGATTTTAGGAAGTTTGACATTTGAACCCATTATATTACGTCATCGGCGTCACCGGCAGTGGCAAGACCACTCTGGCTATGAAGCATGCCATCAACCATCCGACCACGAACTTCTTCATCGCGCTGCCCTCGATCCAAGCAATTGATGAGAAGGCCAACGAGTTGTTTGATCTGCTCGATTCCGCTGGCGTCAAGCGTCCCGTCAAACGGTTCTACTCGCGCCAAGGTCAGGAGATGAGCGTGGTCGAGCAGATCGCCCGTCATGTCGAGGCAACGCCACGCGATGCTGGCTCGATAATCTTCATCACGCACCGCGCGTTCGCCATGATGTCGCACTGGTATCACGCGGATCGCTGGCACGGTATCATCGATGAGGTTCCCTGCATCAGCTATTCGTTCAGTGAACCACTGCCGGACAATCGGCATCTATTGCTCGATAAGCTGCACATGAGTCCGTTCGCGGAGAACGATCGCTATTCGATTGTGGACGCAAAAGACATCGAAGAGATTAAACACATCGCAGTCAATCCCGGCGGCGATCGGGTCAATAGGATTTTCCAGGACTTATGCGAGAAGCTGACGACATCGTCGCCCTGGCAGGTGTTCTGGGAGACCAAACAGATCGAACAGTTCCGCACCGGCAAGATCACCAAGCCCACCATCCACGCGCTGATGCATCCGAGCAAGTTTATGGGATTCGCCAGTATGACAATCATGGGCGCCGATCTGATGGATTCAATCTTCTACCACTACTATCGGAAGCTCGGTGTCGAGTTTCGTGAGAATCGCAAGATCAGCGCCACGGTGAAGCAGTACCTGCGCCTCCAAAGGCAGGCGTCATGACGTCCACTCCAATGGGAATCGCCTGACAATTCTCCGACTGACCGATCGTCCCTGGTCGAAAAGCTTGCGCAAGATGCTGATCGATCATGAGGGTCACCAGCGCACCGTGATGGAGACCTACAAGCTGGCGATCAATGAGCGCACCAGAGGCATCCCGAAGATATGGCTCGGCAATAATGACATGCAACACGGCGAGATTGACGGCACCCGCCTGCCCGGCATGCCCCAAGGCTTCAACCAATTCCAGCACTATGACTGCTTCGTCATGCTGTCGGCGCTGCGCCCCGACAAATCGCACGTCAAGTTTCTACAAGACATGACCGGCATGACCGAACGCCAAATTCGTCGCGCCATCGCCTCACAGGTCGCCATCCAAGCGATGGGTCGCGGCTCGATCCGTAACCCCGACGTCGAGCAGCCCTTTCTCTTCATCTGCCCCGACAAGGATACCAGTGATGACGTCGAAGCCAAATATGCCGGTTGCCAGACCGGATTCCTCTTGGGCTATGATCCAGTGCCGGCACAAAAGCCTCCTGCTGGTGGACGACCGCCCAAGTACGCCACGGATGTAGAGCGCAAAGCTGCTAAAGCTGCACAAGATCGCATTGCTGATCTCAGGTACCGCACGAGAAAAAACTCTTCATTACAAGATGGGATTCTTCTGACGAATCCTGACACATCGATCGGGGGGGCCTCCAGCCGAACCCATTCGATGGCAGTCTCAGACCTGGATGCGATGGCTACTCTCTGGCCGGAGATGAACGGTATCGCCGGCTTCTCCCTCAGCCATTGGCGGCACAAGGGCGATAACATCGGCACTGGATGCGACGCTTTCACGCCAACCACCATGTTCGCTGCGACATTGCGTCGTTGGCAGGGGTGGGAGTACAGCAAGAAGGAGAAAGTGCCGATGTATTCACCCACTTTGTTCGCCGCAGAGCTTGATCCGATCAAGAACCGCGGCAAGGAGAATGCCTTGATCATGCGCGGTCTTGTGCTCGATATCGAGCATAGCGCGATCTCCCCGGAAGAGTTCCCCGCCATCTTCCCCGATCTCCAGATGCTCATCTACTCCAGCTTCAACCATACGAAAGACAACCCACGATATCGCATCTGCATCCCGACGACCCACTTCGTCACGCCGCAGATCAATGAGGTGATCTGCTGGACCCTCGCCCATAAGCTGAGCAAGCTCGGCTATGGCGATAAGGGTTCGGAGCGCCCACACGGTCTGGATACCGGCAAATTCGAGGGCACCTCCATGTTCTATCGCCCCAGTCACCGCCCAGGGATGTTCCTGAACGAGCATCTCACCGATCGACAGCCGCTCAATCCATACCAGTGGATCGATCAGGCACCCCCAGAGGCATGGTTGGCAGCCGAGATGATCGAAGAGGTTCCCCAGATCGTTCCGCCAGAGGAGATCGCATCGCGAGCAGAAGACACGCCCGAGCGCAAAGCCGCCAGGATCGGGGGAGCCGTCAAACACTTCAGGACCACTGGTTATGAGGAGGGCAAAGGCCGTACCAAGCTCTACGGGCTGTACAAGAGCCTCACCGAAATCGGTTGCTCGGACTACGAGGCGAGCACCATCATGTATCAAGAAACACCCCTCATGCACGACCCAGGTGAGCGTGCCGCTGAAGTCAAGCGTCTGACAGGACATTGAGATGGAACCGACAAGTCCACGATTTCAGAGATGAGCCGATGGATGAGGACGACGATCCCAAGTTTAATCGGCTCAAGACGTTCTGCTATCCCTGTGCGCAGCAACGGCGATCGCGATATCTCTGCTCAGAAAAGACCTGATTACATGGCATGAGGCTGTGCCCTGACTAGCCAGAAGACCCGCCTATGGCTCCTGGCGAAGGAACAAGCCGGTTGCGATGAAACGGCACATCCTTGACAAAAAGGCCGACGCGCCGGGATCGATCCCTGTTCGGATTTCACAAGGTCATCGCTGCAAGGTGTGCGGCGTGACGACGATCAAAGACATCAGGACAGCAGACCTCATGTTTCCCATCAGGAATTCCTGATGCCCTCAGCCGCTCCTCCAGCAGTTGCTTCAGCGTCGCAGCAACTTCCGCCCGCCGCTCCTTTGGAATGTGCTCGACCAGCGTTTGCACCGTG
>CAVZNH010000017.1:0-6249 GCA_963776505.1 uncultured Alphaproteobacteria bacterium | reverse complement strand
CGGCGGTGAGAATCCGCGTCTAAACGGCGCGTCTTGATCCGCCCGTGGAGGCTGGCAGCGATCGGGGGGTCGCATCGTCGTCCGTCTCTGCGATGAGAATGCCGTCGTGCTCGCGGCCGTCCAGGACGCTGCGCGCCGCCTACGGCGATGCCCTGCGGGCATCCTGGACCGCCGCTGCGCGCGACAGCGTGGGCGCGCGCAGGTCGGGACGGCAGGATGGCCGTCTTGATCGAACAACAGGATGGTCGTTGCGGTCGGTGGTTCAGGCGCTGGACGATCAGGCGGTTAGAAGTCGATATGTCCAAGAACCCGCGTCACCGTCGTCGACGGCTGCGCATCGCCGCTCCTCGGCCAGCAGATCTTGCAGTTGGCAGCTGTAACGGGCCCAGATTTTCTCGCGCATTTCGTCGAGCATCTCCCAAACGGCGAGCGCCTGCTCGGCCGTCCAGGTGACGGGAATTTCGACCGTGATCGGACGCAGATGGTCGGGCATTGTGCTCATGACTTGGCGCCGCGGCGCTTGCGTGCCCGGGCATCGGCGCGGTCGCGGGCTTCCTTGAGCCGATAGGATTCGCCCTCGATGGCGACGATCTCGGCGTTGTGCACCAGGCGGTCGACCAGCGAGACGACGCAGGCGGCGTTCGGAAAGACTTCGTTCCATTCGCCGAACGCACGGTTGGTGGTGATCAGCGTGCTTTTGTTCTGATAGCGACGCGAGACCAGTTGGAACAACATGTCGGCGTGACGGTTGGAGTAGGATAAATAGCCGACCTCATCGATGACGAGCAGCTGTGGTCTGGCATAGTGGCGCAGGCGGCGCTGCAGGGTGGAATCGCTGTCCAGCGCGCAGAGATCACCGAGCAGTTGGCCGGCGCTGGTGAACAGCACGGTGTGGCCGTCGATCACTGCCTGATGGGCGATGTTCTGAGCAAACATCGACTTGCCGACGCCGTTCGGCCCGACAAACACGACGTTGGCGGCCTCCTTGAGGAAGTCGAGCGTGATCAGCGCATCAACGGCGGCGCGGTCGCAGTGCTTGGGCCAGGTCCAGTCGAAGTCGCAGAGTGGCTTGAAGCGACCGATATGCGCGGCGCTGAGCCGACGCTCCAGGCTGCGGCGGGCGCGTTGCTGCTCCTCCCAGTCGAGCATCGGCGCCAGCCAGGGCTGGGTCGCGACCTCGGACCAATGCGTCAGCAAACCGTGCAGGTGCAGCGCCTCGGCGCGGGCGCGCAGGGTGTCGTTTTCAGTCTTCGGCAGGTGAGGCGTCGGAAGAGGCATCGTTACGCTCCTTCAGCTGATCGTAGGTTTCGAGTGCATGCGGTTGCACCGTGGTGTCGCGCGCTTGCAGATGCGCCGGCAGCGCGACGCCGATCGTCGGTGGCTCGCCGCGCTGCTCGCGCCGCCGCGCCAGAGCCAGGCGCACGGCGTTCGGATGCGGCACACCCCGCTGCAGCGCCTCGAGGATGGCGGCCTGCATCTCGGCGGCGCTGGTCTGCGCCAGCAGGCGCATCAGGGCGGCGGTGATGGCGCCGAGATTGGCGCCGCGTTCGGCGGCGCGGATCAGCAGGGTCTGGCTGGCCGGGGCGGCCTGGACCAGGCGGTCGGTGGCGCGGTGCTGACGCGCGGCGCGCTTTCTGCTCGACCAGCGCCTCGACGTGGCCGGGTTGCTCGATCTGCGCGTCGCGGTCGTAGCTGCGCGGATGGCAGGCGAGCACCGCGCCGCCGTCGACGATGCGCACCTCATGCGGGTCGGCGAGCACCGTCAGCACGCGGCGAACGTGCGTATGGGGTACGGAATAATCGTTCAGATCGAAGCGGACATAGGGCGTCTTGCCGACCGAGACCGCGACGTGTTCGAGCAGCGGCGCCGGGTTGTCGGGCAGCGGCAGCAGGCGCGGCGCTTCCTCGGCGAACACCTCGCGGACGCTGCGTTCGAGGTCTTCGGGACAGCGCCGGTCGGCGGCCAGCCCGTTGCACCAGGCCTCGGCCTGGGCATTGAGATCGTCGAGATCGGTGAACGTGCGAGCGGCGAAGAACGCATCGCGTACGTAACGTATGGCTCGTTCCACGCGGCCTTTTTCGTTGCCGCGCGCCACCGCCACCGGGCGGGGTTCATAACGGTAGTGTCCGGCAAAGCCGAGCAGTGTCGGATGGAAGCGGATCGCATCGCCGCGTCGTTCCAAGACCGCACTTTTCAGATTGTCGTAGAGCAGGACACGTGGTACGCCCTGCCATGCCTCGAAGGCGGCGACGTGGCCGCGCAGGAAGTTCTCCATACGGGCGTCAAGGAAGAAGCGCAGGAAGATCTGCCGCGAGTAGCTCAGCACCATGACGAACGCCATCAGCGGACGGCGTGCCCGGCCGATCTCGAGATGGCCGAAATGCCCCCAGTCAACCTGTGCCTGTTCGCCGGGCAGGCGTGCGCAGACGTAGATACGCCTCGGCTTTCGGACGCGGCCGGTGGCAGGCGATCAGGTGGCGGAAGTGATCGGGGCTGCCGCGATAGCCGCGTCCGCACGCCATGGCATACAGCCGGCTGGCGGTCAGCGTCGGGAATGCTCTCCAGCGTCTGGCGGATGAACGGCAGATACGCGTCGATCTTCGACGGGCGCGGCGGCGGCCCGACCCGCGGCAGCCCGGCCTGCGCCAGCACCCGCCGCACCACGCTGTGGTGGATGTGCAGCTGACGCGCGATGGTGCCCATCGTCCATTTCTCGGCGTGATAGAAGCGCAGGATCTGTGCCTCGATGTCAGGCGGCGTCACCATGTTCGGGTCCCATCCGGTCGGGTCGCGCTACAGCCGGTCTCGGCGATGACCGCGGCGGCGCAGAAACCCCTGGCGGACGAGTGGCGGGCACCGACGACCACACCAGTGACAGTGCGTGATCGTTCGCCGAGGCCGATCCTCCGGAGCGGCTGCGTCGCTCGCACTCACCGGCGAGCCAGGCGCCAGCAGATCATCGGGCGGCGGTGGGGGTGAACCGTGATGCGTCACTTTTTTGTCGCGCGCCCGGTAGCGACCTTGTCGCGCGGCATGGCGGCGTCGCCCCGCCGGACCATTCTGGTAGCGCTGTCCGGCACACTGAAGCGAGCGGCGCCGGGCTCGCCGAGCGCAGTCCTCGGCACAATAAATTTGGCCCCGGTCGCAGCAGCTGCAGATCAGCACCTGCATCCGACAGCCCGCGCAAAGAAACAGCCGCGCTGATGCTGCCTCGGCATGAGACGAAACCGCGATCGCCACATGGACGAACGCCACGATTGCCAGGATATTGGCCCTGCATACGTGCCCAGCACGGTGTGGGGCACGGCGTCGAGCCGAACCGCCAAGTTCAGATCGGCGCCGTGCTTGCCTCTTGATACCGGCAAACTACTACGCGCCACCCCGCTCGGCAGTCAGCCCGACGCCGATCAGCAGAACAACAACATCACCAGGCAGCTTCAGCTCAGCATCAGCCAGCTCGTCTGATGCCCCTCTGCCGCCAGAGGCCAACGTTGGCAAAAGCTGATCCGGCAGGCATCCCGCGCCGGATAGACGCGGATTTCAGGCCGCCATCGACAGACTTTCTGGGCACGATCGTAAATGGCAATGGCGATGGTTCGAGTCTGCCGGGGATGCTGCCGCCTACCATCAGCACCACGCCGAATTCACCCATGGTGTGCGCGAATGTGAGCGCGAGAGCCGACAGCACGCCGGGCCAAGCGAGCGGCAACTCGACACGCAGAAAGGTTGCCAGCCGGGACAGTCCGCTAACCCAAGCCGCCTCGCGCATTTCGTGCGGGATGGCTTCGAAGGCGCGTCGGCTGCACCGCCAAGGGAATGTTAACGAACAGCGATGGATAGTAGCCCCAACTCAGGAGCGGAGTTGGTGGCCAGTGACCACGCGCCAGGTGCTGCCAATCGGCGACGCATCGCCGAGCGCGACCAGGGCGTAATAGCCAAGCACGGTCGGCGGCAGCACCAGCGGCAAGGCGATCAGCGCCACGGCGTCGAACCGAATATCAACCGTGCCGGGGCTGCCCGACGCGCGGCCATAAGCGCCACGGTCGTGGCGACGCCACCCGGAAGGTGCCTTTCCATGACGATTTCCGATCAATGGATCGTTGCCGGTAGTGTCGATGGAAAGCCACGGTGCCACAGCCACGGTCGCCGCTTGGTCGGTAATAGGTGGCCGGCGCCGACGGAAGAACAATCCCGCTTCGGAAGCGGTCAGAACCTCAGTGGCGCAGAGTTGTCTTGGTCACAGCGAATGTCCGGTCAGAGCGTCTACAACGGGTCATGTCATATGTCACTCAGTCGCAATTCGCGGAAATCGTCCGGGACACTCCGCTCATGGCCAGCGTCGAGACGTCGCCGGATGACAATACAAGGGTAAGCGACGTCATTTTCTACATCGTATTCGCCGCGTTCGTCATCGCGATGACCGTGGCGCTTGTCGCGACCTCCACCGATGACCTCTTGCTGACCGACCCGATCAGCATAGCACGGGGGACTATGGCATGCGGAAGAAAACGTGATGGACAATATCACCCTATGGTTCCTCGTTCTTGCATCCGGGCTACGGCCCTCGCTGCTAGTTCTCGCGGTAACACTGGAGAACGTCAGTGCCCTCCGCTGGGGACCGCCTGGGGTAATCCCCCTCACGATGATGGATGGTGTTGTAAACAGGCAGTTTCCAAACCAGGCTGCGCCCATCATCGATTGTGTAGTTCAGCAGAATACCTTCTTGCCTTATCCAGAGATGAACCTGTCTATTACTCTGGGATTTCAGAAAACCTACTGAATACGATCTGTATAGCTTCGCGCACTCTGGTATTGGGATCAATATCGATTTGATTGTGCCGGACCTTTACATAGCGCCGCATGCCTGAGCCGATCGGCCAGCGATCCCAGCGTGATGGGGCCGGCGGCGGCCTGCTGGCGCAGTGCGAAGAGCTGGGCGGACGGCGAGGCTGGTCTCATTGTCTGTTCCAGCCAGGCGGAGAACCCAGGCCGATCCGGTTGTTCACCTCCAGCAACGCGATCTCCTGCGGCCAGGTGATGCCGTCGGCCAGGGCGACATACGCCGCGGCATGCGCCACCATCGGTGCGCCGTGCGTTCCGGCGACGGCGCTGAACTGATCAGCGGCGTGCAGATTTCGTCGAGGGTTAGCAACGATGCGTCACGCACCGCCTTGTTGAATGCCGCGATGTACGGGGCGCGGCCGTAGCGCTCCAGCACGCCGTGATGGTGCAGAAAGCGAAGGAAGCTTCGCCGTTCCTTGTTCGCGACATTGCCATCGGCGCAGGCGACCATGGCACAGGCCGTCACCACGGCCTGAATAGTTGCGTGGCTTGGTTGGAAAATGACAGTGGGGCGGGACGAGAAGGAATGCGACATCTGGTTGCTCCTTTCTGGTGGCAGTCGCCGCCATCGAGAGCGATGTCGAAGGGGAAACAAGGCTCCTCAGTTCGATCGCCGCACGATTGCGGTGATCCGACATCGCGGGTTGCGCCGAATTGATTCGGCGACCCGCCAGAGGGGCCCGGATCGGGTTAGTCCAACGCTAGTCAGGTTGGATGCGAGGGTTGGGTTTCAAGAATGGCTGGCAATGATTTTTCGTGGGGGTCCACAGACCACCAGCCCGCGCGGCGCGTGATGAAGTCCTATGGAAAATCACTGGAAAACAGGCTTCCCTGAAAGCGCTCTCCGTCATGCGCTAAAGGGCTTTCATCGATGGATATTCGGACGCGGGAGGCCCTCCTTCGGGTGAAATCCGGCGGCCAAACCCCGAACGTATTCCCCTAAGCGCGATAATTAAGCCGCCCCGTGCGGCATAGCTTCGTCTCCTCGACGGCATCGATCGCGTCACGGCGCGGCCGATGACGCAAGCGCTGTCCATTAATTATGGACCCACTCAGTTGATGTTTGTCATGGACAGGGCCTGAGGTGGCGACTACGCATGTCTTTGCCCGCGGCCCGACTGGGCCAAGGAGCGGCAATGGACGTCGCGGATTGGCTACGAGCGCTCGGTCTGGAACGCTACGAGGCGACATTCCGCGAGAATGACGTCAACGCCGAAGTATTGTGCGATCTCACCGCCGAAGATCTTGAGGACTTGGCGTTGTCACCATCGGCCATCGGCGTCGGCTGCTGGTGGCTATCGCCAAGCTGAACGAGCAAGCGGGCACCGACGCTGCTGGCCCGATGGTCGAACCGGCGATCGCCGCTTCGAGACCGCTCCGCGAAGACGCGGTGTCGCAGGGTGGTG
>CAVZNH010000016.1:0-139215 GCA_963776505.1 uncultured Alphaproteobacteria bacterium | reverse complement strand
GGATGACTTGCTGTAGGGGTTACAGGTCTTCGCTTTCAGGTCACAAATCCTTTGCCGTGTGTCGGCTCGGAGTGTCTACTCGTCAGCTTTCCATTCGCCGCCACGAAATGGCGGGTCGCAGCCCGTGGGTAATGCTGCCGGTAACAAAGGCTCGGGAGATCAATGCACGGCTTTCGCCGAATCAGCCACTTCGACCGCGTGCGGCGACGACTGGCCCGTTACCACCCATCCTTTGCCCGGCACACTCTCGACATGGCCGGGCATGATGCCGCGCGCCGCGCACTCTGCCTCGTAAATCTTCACCATTCTCGCGGTGAACAGCTTGGCGGCGGCTTCGACCGCTTCGCTCCGGTTCCATCTTTTGAGATTCATGCCCCAGATACCAGACGGCTTCATCACGCGTCATGCCGCGAGGTCTTCCTTCCGCCACCATCTCTTCGAGGTAATCGGCAAATTTCTTGGTTGACGGTGGGCCTTCGTAGCCAGGCGATTTCCGATGCGGCGGTTCATGCAGGCGTGCCTGCGCCAACAGCCACTGGAACCACTCTCTATGCATAATCTCCGAGGCGATGACCAACGGCTCGTCATCATCGGCTTTGAGGTGGCGCGCCTCTGCCATTGATCCAACCTCCCGCGCGTTGGATCGATTCCACGCAGAAAGACACGTCCAGCACGAGGCCAAGCGCGGGACAATCGAGAACACGTTTCCTCGACTGGTGGTCGCTATACAGTATTGTCACGCCGGCCCGGCCCTACGGTCATCCGGCCGTAGTTTGCCGCGCCAGTCGTTCAGCATCGTGCTAAAGGAGCAAACTTGGGCGGCTTCGATGCTGGTGGCGACCGAGGGGAAACATGTTCACGATCGTCAGAAAGTTCAGGCTTACGCGCGGCTCGGCAGAGAAACCTGCGCGACGTGTGCGGGAAAGCTTCGTGCCACTGTTGCGAGAGTTGCCGGGTTTCAGAGAATACTATCTGCTAGAGGGCGGACCGGACGTGCTCGTCAGCATCCGCGTGTTCGATAGCGCGGACGAAGCTCTTGCTTCAAACGAGATCGCGGCAAACTGGATGCGGGACAACGTCCTGGAATACGTGAAAGGCATGCCTGAAGTCATGGCGGGCAACGTGCTCGTCGCTGAGGGTAATGACGACCCAGAGTGATGACCCATGCAAGGCGGTAACTTGGAGACGCTAGCCCCTTGCTGTCGAGCCGCTGGATCGGTGAGCTACCTGGGTCACACTAAGCACGGAGGGGATGCCGATGACGCTGCTTGTGCCGGATGCTGGTCAGCTTTCGCAGGTGATGGCGCAGTCAACCGGACCGGCCTTCATTCTCGGGGCGGTGGCGGGCTTCACCTCGATCTTGCTCGGTCGCATGACCAATGTCCTAGACCGCATACGCAGCCTAAATGAAATCGCCGACGACGATACCGCTCGGGCTCACCTCAAGTCTGATATTCCGCGCTTGCGGAAACGGGCCAGACTATTGAACGGTGCAACGCATCTGGCCCTCACCAGTGGGATATGCACGGCATTACTCCTGGTCGTGGGATTTGTGACCGCATACGTGGGAGTCCGGCATGAATACGGAGCCGGCGTTCTTTTCGCTGTAGCGATTGGTCTGCTAGGTGTGGCGCTCTTCAAGTTCGGGCAGGAGGTGCGGCTTGGGCTCAGCGAGGCTGATCATTATCGATAGAGCCGTTTGGGCGCAGGGCAATTATTTACGCTCTAGCGACCCCCGCCGTTCAAAGCAGCAGTTCGGGTCACGGCATTGGTTCCTGCTCGACAAAGAACATCCGCGCCAACCTGCCATATGGGGGTCATCACCGCGCGGCATCGTAACTGACTCCGGCTGCACCCCCACTCAAGCGGCGGTGGCCCGCATAACCGGCATTATGCGCGCGCCCGTGCAGCGCGGCTGCCCTTCCCTGTGATCCACGTCATCCGTGACTGATCGCATCGGGCGCCATGTGAGGCATGACCGCGACCGGGCCACCGCCATTAAGCAGTGCGGAAGAGACGCACGCCAGCCATGAGGTGATGGAGCTGGTGCGCAGCGACCTCGATCTCAGTCTCCTGGTGATTTAGCTACGTGAGGTGGGCAAGTCCTGGCGTGAGGTGAAAGCTGCGATCGAGGCCACGATTTCCCGCCGAGCCCCCCAGGTCCCCCCATGCGGGCTACAGATGGCCGGCCCAATGCACAAACTCCGCTTCGCACTGCTCAGTGTCGCGTTCATCGCTTTGGCCGTGGTCGTTTATGCGCTGCAAGCGGGTTCGGCGCTGCACCAGTGGCTGACCGGACGGGCGAGGCGGACGTTCCGGATTACCCTGCTCGGGCCTCGGGCAAAAAGAAACCCCAGGGGTCCCGGAGCTTGAGTTGGACGTAAGTATCGACTGTATATACCTCTCGATGAATACACCGGCCGCCCCGGTTCGCTGGGGCGGCCTTTTCACCTCTGGCAGCCGTCCCGCAACCGCACCAGTCCTTCCCGCCCGACTGGAGGGGGCGGTCCGCAAATTCGGCTTTTTGCCGAAGCTCCCTTAATTACTGTAAGCATGAGACGGCAGCATCTTCGGTTGGCCAAGTTCGCACAGGCCGGGTCTCGCCGCTCGGCTGGACAACTTCAACCCGATAGCCGCGACGGACGGGGATGATGCGGTAGGTCACCATCGGGCTGGCGAGCGGTCGGTCCACTCGACCGGAATACCGAGCGCAGCAGCTTGGACCTCAACCCACTTTCGCGCTTCGTCTGGCGAGGCGCAGCGATAAGTGGCTGGAGCACGGCGCGACGCCGTAGGGACGGACACGAATGCGGCCGAGAACTCGCGGTCGCTGCGCGGTTCTATCCAGGCAAGAAGCCTGTTATCCGGCACGGCCACCCCCGATGATGCTTTGCAGCATTCTAGACGTGCGGGCGATAGGTCCGTAACCGTCACACGGATGAAACACACGTGAGGTAGCCGCGCGGTCGTTTGACCGCCGGTGCACGCCGTTGTGGATCGCAGAACGCGGTTTTCTCCGATGAGCGGGCTGGTGGCTGGGCTGACCGCGCCACATGGCCCTTGACCACATGCCCGCGCGCCCGTGCGCCACCTCAGAACCTCAAGCGACGAGCGGCACCAGAACCGCCCATACAGCGACCAGACCAAGCGCCATCCCGGCAGTAGTGACATAAGCGCGAATTGGTCACTCCTTCGCTCCTTGGCGATCGCGCCCGCGTTGCGCTGTGGCCTAATGATGCTGCAGCCGAGGCTACGGTGCCGTTACGTCCGCCCTAACAAAAAGAAAGCCTCGGGCGTGCCGAGGCTGAGTTAAGGAGAAAAATTCCGGGGGGGTCGGGGTTCAGTCGATCTTGCAGGGCCCGCTGATCCGAGGTTAGGAGTGTTCACCCAATATGCCAGAACTGTCGTCCGACACGCCATCCGGCTCGCCCAACGTTATCCTCCGGCGCGGAGTTCCTGGTGCGCGCCCAGAGGTTGGTGACCGTGCTGGCGGGGCGGGAAGCGGCGGCGATAGCGGCGCGGAACATCCCGGCCGAGACGATCAACGATCTTCGCGGAGCGGCCTTCTTCGCCTGCTGCGGCCGCGCCGGTTCGGGGGTCATCAGGCCTCGGTGGGCGTCTTCCTGGAGGCTGTCGAGACCCTCGCCGGCGGCTGCGCGTCCACCGGGTGGGTCTACGGCGTGTTTGCCGAACTGGAATGGGTCATCGCCTGCCTGCCGGAGCAGGGGCAGATCGACGTCTGGGGGGACGACCCGGAAGCGCTCACCGTCGGCACCATCATTCCCCACAACGTAGCCACCCGGACCCAGGGCGGCTGGCGGTTCACCGGCCGCCAGCCGTTCGCGAGCGGTTGCCAGCACGCGCAATGGGTGATCGTTGGCGCGCGCTGTCAGGACGAATCCGAGCGAGGAACATCCCGCTACCTCGTCATCCCCTACGCGAGGCCGAGATCCTCGACGACTGGCATGCGATGGGGATGCGGGGCACCGGCAGCTCAGCCTGATGCTGCGCGACGTCTTCGTGCCGGAGCATCGCACAGTCACGATCGCGGACATCATCGCCGGAACGCCGCCCGGTTGCCACGTGCACCCGGACTATGCGGTGCTGCGCGCGCCGCGCTATTTCCTGGTCCCGTTCGTCTTGCCGGCGGTCGGCTTCGTGCTGGCCCGCCGCGCTCTGGAGCTGGTGCCGGCCGCGCTGCGTGGCCGAGGCCTGTCGCTATCCGATGCGCGCTTGCTGCGGCTTGGCGAGGCCGCCGCGCTGATCAGTCCGGCTTGCTGATCTTCACGACACGCCGCGCCGGGTCGGTCGCGCTGAGGAGTCCGGCATGCCGATTCCGGAGGCCGAGGTGCTGCGCAACCGCCGCGACGTTGTGCTGGCGTATCAAATGATCAGCCAGGGCGTGGAGCGGCTGGTCGCGCTCACCGGCGCACGCTCGGTCTATGACGACGATCCGTTGCAGGCGATCCGGCGCGATCTAGCAACGATCGCGACGCACATCGTCGTCAGCGAGGAAGCAGGCATGGTGCCGTATGGGCGGTTTCTGATGGGAGCGCGATGAGGGCGGTGGTCGGTGTGGGGGGCCGGCCCGATCGGCGCGGTCCACTTATGCGCGCACCACGGGCATAGGAATGCGGCCTCGCTCAATTTGACACGCGCGATGGCCCATCCTCGTCGCGCTGGCGCTTCCGGTCACCTCTCCCGGAAGTGACGACAGCAGTCGTGATGAGGATCGCGAGGGTAATCCCCCGCTGTCCATCTATCTGGTTATCGCGATCGCTGTCGAAGCAGCACTGGTGCTTCTGGCAGCGACCTGGTGGCTGTGGTGGCGGCTGCCGCGCGGCGCGTCACTCGCGGAACGATCAGGCGATTACCCGGTGGCGTTCACCCTTGATCTTGATCCAGTCAATGCGGGGCAGGCACCGCGCCAGTAAGGAGCCCTTGTTCGAAGGTTATCTCCCACTAGCCCGCTCCGGCCCTCTCCCGCCGGGGCGGTTTTTTTGCCGGTCGTCCGAGGATGATGGCAAAAGAAGCCCAGGCGTCCCGGGGCTTGAGTTTGAGGAGAAAGACGTCAGGGGAAACGAAAAAGGCCGGCAGTGGTGCCGGCCTCTCCGCATCACACTCTGCGCTTCGGGTTAGCTGTTGGCACCCTGGTTCGCGTTGGGCGCGAACAGCCAAGTGCCATGGCTTGGTCATTCGTCAGAAACCTCGTCGGGGAACAACGCGTGCAACGCCCAAAAGGCAACACCCGCGACAGCAGGAACGACAAGCAGCTGCGCCCACAGCGGAGCCAAACTCATCCGCTCTCGGGCCAGCCAGACCATGGGCGGCAACCGAAACAAGGCAGACCAGCAAGACGCTGGCAACGTAAAGGACCGTCCTCACGGACTAAGCGCCAAAGCTCTATCCCTACTGATCCTTCGGTGTGAACCGTGCTCTTCCTGCTCAGCTTCGCTCCGGCTCGACACGAGCGCACCGGTCACCATGAACATCTTGCAGCTTCATACACTGGTCGTCTTCCATGTCCGCAATAGGCTGCATGGGCCATGCGCTCCCCTACTCTTCGCTGTCACAGTGGACAACATTATCGTTGCGGCGGCTTCGCCCAGACTGGAATGAAGCACAAGGCCTCTCCCCGCTCCTACCACGACGGATCAGATTCCCCTTCCCATCCGAACAGCCGCAGAAGGACAAACGCAACGACGAAAGCCAGAATAATTAGTATAGCCACCAGGATCATCGGTTGGTCTTCCCTACTTTGCAGTCACGGTCGGTATAGACTTCACCGCCGGCAGTCGCTTTACCTGCCCGGGTTGCGGTGCGGCCGATTGCCCGGCGCACGACACCGAACGGATGACGTGGCGACATCTCAACTTCTTCCAGCACCAAGCCTATCTGCATGCCCGTGTGCCACGGGTGCGTTGCGTGAGGTGCGGGGTCAAGAAGATCAGCGTGCCATGGGCGCGCGAGGGTGGCGGCTTCACCCTGCTGTTCGAGGCGTTGGTCATGGCCTTGGTTTCAGCAATGCCGGTCAACGCCGTGGCCCGACTGGTGGGTGAGCACGACACCAGGCTATGGCGCGTCATTCACCATTACGTGAACGCGCCCGAGCGCGCACCGATCTCGCGGCCGTCACGCGAGTGGCGATCGACAAGACCGCCGCCCGGCGCGGCCACCACTATATCTCGCTCTTTGTCGATATTGATCGCGCCCGCGTCGTCTTCGCGACCAGGCAGGACGCCGCGACCGTCCCGGCGTTTGCCGATGACCTCCGCGCACGGCGGCGATCCCGATGCCGTCGCCGAGGTCTGCATCGACATGAACCCGGCCTTCATGAAAGGTACCGCCGATAGCCTGGCCAACGCTGCCATCACCTTCGACAAGTTTCATGCCGTCAAGATCATCAACGATGCCGTCGATCAGGTGCGACGAACTGAGCGGAAGGACCACAAACTGTTGGCCGGCACGCGCTACCTCTGGCTGCGCAACCCGGACCGCTTGTCCGATTACAACGGGCTACCCTCGAAAGCCTACCCCTGCGTCATCTCAAGACTGCGCGTGCCTACCAAATACGATTGGCCTCCAGGAACTTTACGAGCAATCATCCACCGAGTTCGGAGCAGCCTTCCTCCGGCGATGGTATTTCTGGGCGACCCACACTCGGCTGCCGCCGATCATCGACGCCGCCCGCGCCGTCAAACGTCACTCGGACGGCATTCTACGCTGGTTCCACAGCAAGATCGCCAACGGTCTCATCGAGGGAAATCAATAGCCTCGTCCAGGCTGCCAAGGCCAAGGCTCGCGGCTATCGCTCCATTCGAAACCTCACAGCCATGGTCTATCTCCTCGCCGGAAAGCTAGGACCCCTCCGTGCCAACAAGAGTGAGACACAGACCCCCTCGGAGTTTAGACCCGACGGGATGGAAGGATGATCTCACTCATGCCCATGGTTCAGACGCCGAACGACGATACTGATGACGGTGCCGCGATGAACGGAGGCCGTAGGCCGACGGTCGTGGCGGCACCGGTTTCGACTTCGCCTGAGTTGTCAGCACGCCCCCGTCGCCGAACATTCACCGCGAAGGACAAGTTGCGCATTTTGGCCGATATTGACCGCGCCACTGGTACGGGTGCGACTGGCGCCATCCTGCGCCGCGAAGGGCTCTACTCCTCGACCCTGTCCGATTGGCGCCGTCAGCGCGATGCTGGCGCGTTGGGTGCGTTGTCTCCTGGCAAACGCGGCCCGAAGATCGCCGCACCCAACCCGCTAACGATCGAAGTGGCATCATGTTACAAAGTACCAACGACCGCCTCACCCAGCGTCTGGCCCGCGCCGAGGCGATCATCGACATTCAAAAAAAGTGGCAGCCTTGCTGGGCATGCCGCTGACATCCAAAGACGGCGCGCCCTGACGGACGCCGTGGTGCTACTGGCGCCGCCTCCCGGTCTGACCACCGGTGTCTGCGCCGCGCTTGGGGTATCGCGTGCCAGCGTGCACCGGCGGCGCATCCGATTGATCGCGCCACCACCTGTCTGTCGCGCACGGTCGAGGCCGGCGCGTGCGCTGACCGGTGCGCAGCAACGGGTGGTGTTGGACCTGCTTCACTCGCCACGTTTCGCGGATCAGGCACCCGCGGAAATCTACGCCACGCTGCTGGATGACGGCGTCTATCATTGCTCGATCCGCACGATGTATCGGCTGCTGAGCCAGCATGGCGAAGTTCGCGAACGGCGTCGGCAGTTGCGTCATCCCGTCTACCAGAAACCCGAATTGCTGGCCGAAATGCCCAACGAGGTCTGGTCGTGGGATATAACCAAACTGATGGGGCCGGCGAAGTGGTCCTATTTCTACCTCTACGTGATCCTGGATATTTTCAGCCGCCGGGTGGTCGGCTGGCGCGTCGCCGATGCCGAAAGCGCCACGCTGTTTCGGCCGCTGTTCGAGGACGCCATCGCCAAACACAACGTGCCACGAGGTCAACTCACGCTGCACGCCGATCGCGGCGGCCCAATGAAGGCCAAAGCGACCGCGTTTCTGCTGGCCGATCTTGGCGTCACCCGTTCGCACAACCGGCCTCACACGTCCAATGACAACCCGTTCTCCGAGAGCCACTTCAAAACCCTGAAATACCAGCCGAGATTTCCTCAACGGTTCGGGAGCATCGAGGACGCCAGGAACTTCTGCCGCCGGTTTTTCGATTGGTACAACCAGGATCACCACCATGCCGGGATTGGCCTGATGACGCCGGATCAGGTGCATTTCGGACAGGTGGACGCTGTTCACGCGGCCCGGCAGGTCGCGCTTGACCGCGCGTTTGCAGCGCACCCCGCGCGGTTCGTTAACAAGGCGCCCGTGCCCTTCGCCAAACCTACCGCCGCCTGGATCAACCGGCCTACGCCGAAAGCCGTGCCTGAATGCCGATCTCAGTCATAGCGGGCGGGGACAACTGAACTGACGTTCGATCTGGCGGGCGGACCTGTCCACGCGATAGATGCCGGAGGACCGCCCTCGTTAAGGGTTATCGGACACGCGTGTTCCAGCGTTGCCTCGATCAAGGTGGGGATGGCTTGATGCTGACGCGTGTCCCCTGCGGGCAGCCTCGTCGAAGAATGTGCTCCTTCGCTCACGCCGATTTTGCCATCGACGTCCGCGCGGCGCCCCGCACGAGATCGACGAGATCGAGCGGGTCGGCCGGCTCCGCGTCGCCGCGCCAGGCGACATGCTGGTCCGGGCGCACCAGCACGAGTTTGTGGCGATAGAGCTCCGATGCCTCACGCGATCTCACGTCGAGAACGGCAAGCGGAAGGCCGCGCTGCGCAGCCGCCGCCACGATGCCGGCGACATGCGCCGTGGGGTCGAGGCGCAGTAACGTATAATCCGGCGCCATCGCGTCGTAGAGCGAGCGCCGCCCTTTGACCCAGACGTGCGGCACGCGGCAGCCGGGCACCGTGGTCGAGGTGAATGTGCCCATCGTATAGGTGGGCGCCTGCTCCCCGTCGTAAGCGATGATCGGCGATCGATCGTAGAAGTAGCCGAAGTTGAGGCCGCCGCAGCATTGCTGCTCCACGTCGAGCGCGTAGGCGAGTTGTCCGGCGGCGGCGCGCGCGGCCTCGCCGATTGCATCCAGCCGCTCGACTTCCGGCGACAACTCGTTGCGCTGCATCATCACCTGGTATCCGATGTCGGAGATGATGCGCGAGGCCTGGTCTGTGATCGGCTGGCGCTCTGCTTCGTAGCTATCGAGAATCTCGGGCGTGGCCCAGCCGTGGAGGACGCCGGCGAGCTTCCAGGCGAGGTTGGCCGCGTCCGCGATGCCGGCACTCATGCCGAAGCCCCCGAGCGGCATCCAAACGTGCGCGGCGTCGCCGCAGATGAACACGCGCCGGTCGCGAAACTTGCTCGCGACGAGCCGGCGAGCGATCCAATCCTCGCGGGACAAGAGCTCGTACTCGAAGTCAGGCCCGACGCCGAGTATCGAGCGGATCACCCAGTCGCGGTCAAGGTGATCCAGCCCGGCTTCTCCAGGATAGGAGTAATTCTGTATGTTCCAGGTCTCCCGCCCATCGACAGCCATCGTCATGCCGCAGCGGCGCGGATTGAGCGAGAAGTAGGCCCAGGCAGGCTTGCCAGGCAGCAAACTCCTGAGTTGCGGTGCCCGGACGTGGAACGATTGCGCGTACTGCAGCACTGGGATGCCGACGAACTCGGAGCCGATCGACTTGCGCACAAAGGAACTCGCCCCGTCGCATCCGACGAGGTAGTCGCACTCGATCGATGAGCGCGTGCCGGCATCGAGGTCAACGGCGCTCGCGGTCACGCCTTGCTTGCCCTGGGCCAGGTCCGTGATCTCGGTGCGATGCAGGATACGGATGCGCGGCTGCTCCGCGGCGTGTGCGAACAGCACCGGCTCGAAAAACATCTGATTGCAGCGATGCGTGTGCTCGGGCGTCGGCCAGCCAGTGTCTGGACCGGCTGCGGCAGGGGTGCCGCGGACGCCGGACGCCGGAATGAGTACGCGGGAGAACTCGAGGCCGGTAACGCTGGTCGCCGAGACGATGTCGTTGGGATAGTCCGCAGGTAGCCCGATGCCGCGTAGCTTATCGGCCACGCCGAGCCGCCGGAATATCTCCATGGAGCGGGCGCCGATCTGACCACACTTCACGTTCGGTGGGTCATTGCGAGGGCGGCGCTCGGCGACGACGACATCGATGCCTCGCCACGCCAGATCCATGGCTAGCGTCAACCCCACCGGGCCACTGCCGACGATCAGCACCCTGGGCATACTACCAATCTCGCGCGATGGTATTCGTCAGCTATCCTACCCTGGAGCGGCCAAACGGCAAAGTTGCCCAAGCGGATGCTGATAGGCAAGGCATAACCCAAAGCCCGCTGGCAGCCGTCACAGAATCAAGCCTAAATGCCGAACCTCGGTGTATCAAAGTCGTTGACACGTTCCGCAGCATCTCGGCCACGTCGCAAATCTCAGACCAATGACGACGAACCAACACCTCGGCACGAGCGAGCACCCTCTTAGTGTAACGAACTGCTAGCACTTTCGTGCGGCATTCGGGGAAACGTTTCATTAGCGCCACGGCCATGCTCGAGTTGGCGCTCAGCCCGCTCGCCAGACCATCCCGCCTCGCCAACCGCTCGGCGATGCGGCCGGCGAAGCAATTCAGGATTTGCCGTTCAATGCGCCAACGCGGCACTCGAGTATTGGGTGCGCGCCAAATCGGCGACCGTTTCATTGCCACCCTTCCCAGTAGCCCCTTGTAGGGGACGATGCTGACGAGTTCGTAGCGAATGCCGAGTAGGCTGCACATGACCGCGTGGCCGGCCTCATGGTATGCGGTTCGGCGCAGCTCGGTCCGATTCATGACGAACCTGCCATTGCGTCCGACCCTGACGCCCTTGGCCTGACTCCACTTACCGGGACAGCGTCCCGCGCGCCGCTGTCTAGCCCTCTGCATAAAGCTTCGCTGGGACCGGGTCATGTTCTTGCCTATAGCTTCTGGCGCGCTTCAGCGCATGGCGATATGCCGTGAAGGTGTTCAGCGAGCGCATCGGTACGGACTATGAGCCGTTCAACATCACCGAGCGCGTTTTGGACCAAGATCTCGGCCATCTCGAGCCACGTATCGCCTTGGCAAGCACCCACCCGGCTCTTCACCGCATCAAGCAGAGTGTCGAGATCGTAGCCAACATCGCGCAGTCCGGTTGCTATGAAGTTAGCGTCATCGTACCACTGTTCCGACGCCGCGGACCGCTCATTGGACACGTTGCTACCTGGGATCTTGATCATGCCGCGGCCGCCCTCCTTCGCGGTTTCGGCGGCGCCCGCTCGCGGTCTCTAGCCTCGACCAGAAGCGTGGCCAGCGCGCGGCTGTTGTCCCGGGTAAGCTTGGGCCATGCCTGCCAGACAACATTCGCCGGGTCCGCGGGGGATTGTCAGCGCTGAACGCTTGCGCCAATTTGGTGCAGGCCGCATCAAGGCGGGCCCCATCATCGTAACCGTCGTTCCGTCGTTCCAGCAATCGCCACTTAACATCCGGCCAGTGTGCAGGAATGCGACAAGCCTGATCACCCCAGATGAGGAACAGTAGTTCACGCACCTTTTCTTCTGTCATGGTCGTCTCCTTTCGCTTTGACTGTTGGTAAGCCAGGGGCAGGGCAAAACCTCGGACAGGCTTCTATGCGCTGCCTGGCGCAGTTGACCGCAGCCCGCATGCGCAGCTCGTTACTGATCGGCGATTACGCCGGATCAAGCTGTTTGACAGTTGGCCCGTCGGCATTTGGCCTTGGTCTGCGACAATTTGCGCGTCGGCGGCTGTCACCTGGGCAAATCGAGGAGACTATGGGCTGCCAAAGGCCTTGCTTCTTGATTTGCTGGACCTCGCAGGCGTCACAAGAGCGGCGACCTTGACTGTAGACCTGCCAGATGTGTTGCGGCATCTCAGTCTCCATTTGATTGAACCGATAAGAACGACAGAACGCCGAGGGCAATTGCGCCCATCAAGTCCTGACCTCAATCACCGCTTCCGCTGGTAGGTGGTCTGGCGGATGGCATGTCCAACAGCGCCAGCCGCTTGGTTTGTGCGATTCGCGCCACCATCGGTGACTTTGGCAGCAGGAGCAGAAGCTCCCTGGTGTAGGTCGATCGGTCGCGTCGGCCCAACTCACCGGACGTTTAATTGGAGTTGGTGCAGTAGCGGCTCCGAGACGAACAGTCGGACAGCATCGTTCCGGACCATCCCTGAGGCGTCACGCTTGGGATCTGATTCGGACCTGACACTGCTGACACTGCTGACACTGCTGACACATCTTCCTTAAGCTGAACGGTGCTCAGCACAGCGTGTTCCTCCAAAACCATGACACTATTGACACGGCTGACACTTTGTCGTGCTGCGGGTGCCTCAACGGAGGAACTGTCAACAGTGTCCGCAGTGTCATGCGTCTGCATGCATGCTTGGAAAGCATCACCCCACCGCCCCATCGGCGACCTCCAACACTTTCGGGTTCACGGGATACGCCATGCGAACCCGTTTTCCTGTGCCGGCTGGCGGCTCCCGCAGCCAGTCGGCCTCGACGAGCGCATGTGCCGCTTTGTGAATAACCTCTGCAGTCTTCAGACCCGGAAGTCGGACCTCGCGCTGCAAGTGCCTGACGTGAACCTCCGTGACTTTCTCTTTCACAATCCATTTCGCCAAAGTCGCAGCGTTCCGATCGGTGTCACTTGTGCCCGCGTCGCCGTACACCCGCTCGGCCATTGGCATGAAATACTCGGCGACGAGCGTGGCAGCTCCGAGGAGAGCCCTCTCGGTGATGGTGGTTGGCGGGGGCGACATTCCCTCGTTCGCTGCCCACCAAAGCATTTCAAGCACCAACGACAACCGGAGCGCCAGCCCGCGCGCCTTTCCAAACGCCGATCGCATCAAGCCCCCGGCGGTCGCTTGGCGCGCCTGCATCTCGCGCCCGAACTCTTCCAGTATTGGCCACGCTTGCTCTACCAGTTGCACGTGAATGGGCCGCGGGCTCCCTCCCGGCATCTGCGACTCAGCGAGGTCCAGTTGTCGCAGCCGATCGAGTGCGTTGATCGCCCACTCTGCTTGCGGTGGCCTTCGCCCGAGCCGGAAAGGGATCGGCTCAGGCCACGCCCAGGCCAGGCGAGAGAACAACCCGTCATCAGCTTCAGCGAGTAGCCCCGACAGCTTCTCCGGCTGGGTGCCGCCGTACCAGCTACCGCCAGGCGGGGAACATCAATCGGTAGTAAGTGCTTCTGGCGCTCGACGCGATAGGGGCGGCCGCCATAGGCTTCGATCCAGAAAGCGCGACCGGCATCGTTGTACTGGTTCATTGAACCAAGCCAGCCGGCCATTTCGTCGCGGAAGATCAGTAGGCCCTTAGGTGCGGCCGACGCTAACAGCGTGGCAACCTTCTCGATCGTCACGTCATTCTGGCGCAACCGTGGTGCTTCAGGTTCGGGCGGCACTGGATCAGGGGGGATGGGCAGTGCAGTGCCCTCCTTCTGAGCGACGCGGACGTGGTCCTTCCATGACTCCTGCGCGGCCTTGGCCCGCTCCGCAGCTTGCTGCCATTCGCGGTGGCGATCGGGGAAATCGCCTTGCATCGCCGCTCGATTTCCGGGAGGACATCTCGCAAGATGCAGTCAGCGCCAGGCGATTTGCCGTCTCCGAGTCACCGACGACACAGCACCAAAGGTGCGGCGGCTCGGCCCACGCAGGTGTTGCCTCCGCCCACCGGGCGTTCCCGATCAGCGCCGAGGCAGAACTCAGGAGAGCCATCGCGACATAGTCAACCGGGCAGGCTGCCGCTTCGGCCGTCTCCAGGATCCATTGCTCCCAAACGGAGCCAAGAATTCCTAACGGTAACGGTGGTGGAGGGCGCCGATTGCAGCCGTAGCACACGCATGTCCGGATCCGGCCAAAGTTCGACCGGAGGAGCGTCAGAGAGAGAAAATCCGGCTCCGTCAGCCATGACAACCATCGCGAGCCAGTAGGAGGTCGTTGAAGTCGCAGGCTTCATGATTGGGCAGAGCGATCTGCACGTCGCGGCCCTCGGCCTTCCATCGCCGCCAAGCGTCACGTGCAGCATTGCGGCCTGCATCATCGGGATCAGCGGCTATGACCAAGCGCCGGGCCTCTGGGGGCAGCACTAGCCCCTTGGCGAGATTGCCAGCACTGATCGCCGCCCAAGCCGGCAAACCCATCAGGCGGCCCGCAGAGGCGCTGTTCTCGATGCCTTCGCCGATGACCAGGGAACTGTCAGGTCACAGCGAGTCCAGCCTGATAGCGCCACCCCAGATCGGGCCGAGCGATGCCTTCGCGGGTTCAACCCGTGCCTTCGATCCGTCGCGGGCCAAGTATGTGCGATGTACCCCATCGGCACGCCGCCACTGTTGGTGACTAGCGCGATCACCGCCGGCAGTCGCCCGCCTTCAGGATGCGACGTGTCCACCACGATATCGAAGCGCTAGCGAAGCCGCAAGCCGGGCAGACCACGCGCTGACAGGTAGTGGTCAGCTAGCGTGCCAGCTGCCAGATTCCGACCCGCGCCACAGCGTTAGGGCCCGATCGCAGTTGTGCTCTCGCTTCTCTGGATTGCCAAATGCTTCTGTTGTCAACCGCCGCTCATGATGGCCCGCTGCAAGGGCGACGGCATAGATCAGGTCGTCGCGGTCGCAACCGTTGGCGCAATAGAACCGAGCACTCCCATCTCGGGCAGCGAAGACCGAGAAGGTTCGGCCCGGGTAATTCCAACTCGGACACTGGCCGCGCCACGAACGGGAATACCGCCTGAGGCCCAGACGATCGGCGACGTCGTGGGCGAAGAAGCGGCTCATGTCGATACCAAGAGCGGCGCGTGGTGGAAGCGTGTGGCGTCAGGCATGTTCACGTCCTCACGGCTGGACGGACGTGGCGCTTGCACTTGGCTCAGGCTCGCATACACGGTCGGCGCTCAACTGACGATGTCAACCGAACACTGCCGCCCCTCGTGCACGCTAACCGCGTCGCGAGGGGTTGCTGCTATGTGGCAGCTGATTTGAGCTGCCGCTGAGTCTTGCTCTTGCGGCCGCCCTTGATCACAGGCGCATTCATGAGCCGGCGGAACCCATATTCGACGATGGCACGCCGCCCGTTGAAGCACGCGCGCCCGTTGAGCAGACGAGTTGGTACGGGGACAGATTTCAGAGTTCGAGGAGACCACCGGTGAATGTTACGTTCCCATACCTCTGACACTGCAGATCGGTCCGGGAAAGGCCGGCAGCTCGCGCATCACCTTCTCAAACAGGGGCGCTAGACCATCCGGCACCCAATCCGAAGTCTTGATGTCATCTTCTAAGGTCGGCCACAAACTCGGGACCCCGGTGTTTAGTGGCTCACGTAAGGACATGCTCGCATGCAATTCGGTAAAGAGAGGTGGCGCTGCATTCGGGCCTGAGCTCGCGGACTGCGCCAGGCGTGCGGCGGGCGTCCGCCGCCCGGTCATTGCTTCCAACTAGCTTGCTTTTTCGGTCCGCAGTCAGTCTGGGGTCGCTTGCGGGTTCAATGCGCCGCGAGAGCGTTCCACGCCATATCGGGACGCGGCAATTCGGACCGAAGGCAAGTTCGACATCGCGGGGACCTACGTTGCTTGACGGACGCCCCCGATACTGAGGTCGCTCCGGGGTTGCCGCTATTTGTCGTTTGCCGGAGTTTTGCCGGAGTTTTGCCGGAGTTTGGCCTGGTGCACCTGCTGCAGTTCTCGCAGCGCCTGCTTGTCGCGCTTTGACCAACGTTGTCCGCTTGGCCTCACTGTAGAGAGCCTCCAACTGCTTTTGCTTCAGCTCGGCTCAGGTCATTGAGGCTGATGCGGCCCGCGCGGACGGCTGAGACCATGGCCTTGGTTACCGCTTCGAGTTTGACGCCTCGAGGGCCACGTGTGTTTGAGGGCGACGTGCTCGGGGTTTCGGCTCCATGGGCCTGGGCGATAACAACCGCCGGCTTCGCGTGAGCAACTGAGCCGTCCGCCACGGCGGGATCGGCCGTCCGCGAGATGCAAGCCATTTCCGCGCTGGCACTGCAGGCAACCAGAGGCTCTTGAGGTATTCCTGAAGCACGTGGGCCGGCAAAGCTGGGCGGCCCGCAAAGTCCCGCATTTTTCCGTCGATCCCGATCTCCTGCGTTCGATCTCCACCACACACATGAAGCGAGAAATCGGGAAGGGCCGCCTTGGTGCACGAGGTGGGGGCGCACATTGGGGGTCACAAATTCGCCGGATTTGACGCCTGTGAAAACCATCTGGCGCGCACCGTCGTAGCGTGCGCTCCGCTCCTCGCCAAATGCTGGCCCGGAGCAGTCAACCAACCACTCTACCAATTTGTTGCCCCACACCCATTCGGCAGATGAGCGCAATCGATCAACCAGCCTCTTCAAGGATGCGGCTTTTCGTTGCGCGGCCTCTGTCACGGCAACTCGGATTAATTTGCTGGAGAATCTGCGCCGCCGCGTCTCGCGCCGACTGCGGGCGGTCTGGTTTCCGGCGTTCATGTCCTGTCAATGTCCTGTTTACTTCTCTACTGGAGTTAGCCGAAGTTACACGCTCTCGCTGTTTTTCATAACCTTCTCAATGCTTACTATGGCGTCCCCGGCGAGATTCGAACTCACGCCCCAGGATTAGGAATCCTGTGCTCTATCCTGCTGAGCTACGGGGACTTTGCCATCGCCTCGAACCATGACCATAGCATCGCCGCAGTGATCTTGGGAGAGGCCTTACGCCCACGTCTCGGTAGTCCTGAGCGCCGCTTGTGATCAACCGTTTCGATCCGCGCACGTGGCAGCCCGCGCGCGGTGCGAGCCGCCGCGGGCGTGCCCAAAAGGGCGCGGCCCGCCCATGCCCCCTGGTCCACTGCCCCGAGGCGATGCAGATTGGCAACCCTGAAGGTTCCGGGAGGAAAGCTATGGCCGGCAAGGTGATCATCAGTTGCGCCGTCACAGGGGCGATCCACACCCCAAGCATGTCCGATTATCTACCGATCACGCCGGAGGAGATCGCGCGGTCCTCGATTGAGGCGGCCGAGGCGGGTGCCGCAATCATCCATCTGCACGCGCGTGATCCGAACACCGGTGAGCCAACGCCCGACCCCGCAGTGTTCATGCGCTTTCTGCCAGTGATCAAGCAGAACGTCGATGCGGTCGTGAACATCACCACTGGTGGCGGTCTGAACATGACCCTGGATGATCGCTTGGCGGCACCGCTGCAGGCGAAGCCGGAGATGTGCAGCCTCAATATGGGCAGCATGAACTTCAACATCGCTCGCGCCGGCGATCGAGTTAAGACGTGGAAGCACGCCTGGGAGAAGCCTTATCTCGATCGCACGGATGATCACATATTCCGCAACACCTTCCGCGACATTGCTGGAATCGTCGAGCGGCTGGGCAAGGCGCACGGTACGCGCTTCGAATTCGAATGCTACGACGTGGGGCATCTCTACAATCTGGCCTATTGCCTTGATCAAAAAATCGTCGAGCCGCCGCTGTTCGTGCAAACGATTTTCGGCATCCTCGGCGGCATCGGCGCCGATCCGCGCAATCTGCTGTTCATGAAGGAAACCGCCGACAAGCTGTTCGGCGACGCCTATGTCTGGTCAGTGCTCGCAGCAGGACGTCATCAGATGGCATTCACCACCATGGCTGGCGTCCTCGGCGGCAATGTCCGTGTCGGGTTGGAGGACAGCCTGTATATTGGCCGCGGCGCGCTGGCAAAGTCGAATGCCGAGCAGGTGGCGAAGATCCGCCGCATCCTGGAGGAACTCAGCCTGGAGATCGCCACCCCAAAGGAGGCGCGTGAGATCCTCAAGCTGAAGGGCGGCGATCGGGTCGGATTTTGATCAACCGACGCGTGCGGCGCGACCCGCCACCAAACGCACCTTTCGCGGCGCGGCAAGCCAGATCGCCATTGCGGAGAGCAGGCTGGCGAATATCGCGATCCAAAAAGCGATCGAGTAGCTGCCGGTGGCATCGTGCAGCACTCCGGTCAACCAAGGTCCGACTGCGCCCCCACCAATCGAGGCCAACATCAATGTGCCAAAGATGGTGCCGTAGTGACGGCCCTGGAAGATCTCTGCCGGTATCGCTCCAATCACGGAGGTAATGCCATAGCCCAATAATCCCTGCGCGGCGATCATGACGTAAAGCAGCAACGGCGTCGGCGAATCCCGCAACAGCAGCAACAGGACAAAAGTCGCAGCAAAGCCCAAGCTGCCCACTGTCCAGACGAACTCGCGTCCAATGCGATCGGACAGATGGCCGAGAGCGATCTGACCAGGGATGCCAGCAAGGCTGACACCCCCTAACGCCCAGGCGGCGAGCGCAGGACTGAAGCCGATCTCCACAAGATATTTGGTCTGATGAACCTGCACCGCATACCAGACGAACAGCGCGCAGAAATACCCGATTGCGATCCACCAGAAACGACCCGTGCGCACGGCGCGGCCCAGCGTCCAGTCCACCGCGACCCAGGCTGGATCGACGATATTTGCGCTCGCTCTGCTGAAGGCGCCCACACGAGAGAAGCTGTCACCATCGGGTTCGAGACCGATGTCTTCTGGTCGTCGCCGCACCAGGAGATTGAGTGGCAGCAGCAGGACCAGGACGACGATGCCCAGCGCCAGGCACGCGGTTCGCCAGCCCGTGCGCACGATCATGCCTTGGAGCCATGGCAGCAGGATGATGGAGCCCACGCCGACTCCCGCGAACGCGAGGCTCATCGCAAGCCCTCGGCGGCGGACGAACCAGTTGGGCAGGAACAATCCCTGGCCAGTGTAACCAAGGCAGACGCTGCCACCACCCACGAGCATGCCGAGTGTCGCGTAAAGCTGCCATGGCTTCTGCACCAGCGTCGCCAATATCAGTCCTAAACCGATCAGGACCGCCCCCAGTTCATTCACGACGAGCGGGCCGCGCTTGTCCACCAGCCTGCCAAGCGACGGGCTCATGATTGCCGACACGATAAAGCCGAAGGAGAAGGCGCCGGCCGTCGTGCCGCGATCCCAGCCGAACTCGTCAAGGATCGGCGGGAACAGCAGGGAGAACGCGGTACGCGCATTCACCGCCACCCCCATGGTGATGAAGACGACGGCGACGATGACCCAGCCGTAGAAGAACGGCAGGCGCGCATAGACCGGAGCGTTGCGGCGTCGAGGTCATTGGCTCTTCCGTCGTGCAGCGCGTGCGTGGTGCTCACCGTATTTCATGCCCTCCAGTTTGAGCCCGTCGGGATCCAGGAAGAACACCGCGTAGTAGTCGTCGTAGTACTCGGCGGCTGGGTCAACGATGGTCGCCCCGAGTTCATGCAGGAAAACCTGTAATGCATCCACATCCCTGCGGCTGCGCAACTGGAATGCATAATGATGGAAGCCGACATCGCCCACGCGGTATTTGCGCTCGCGACCCTCGGCATCGGCCGGACCGATCCAGAAGCGCGTCTTGCCGTTCGTCCAACCGATCGCGTCCTCGTATTCGTCGGAGATCTCAAAGCCCAGAAATGCGAACAACCTGCCGTAGAAATCCTTGGACCTCTCATAGTCACTGACCCTGATCACCAGGTGATCAATTCCGACGACACGCACCATGCTGCCCTCCCCCCTCTCAGGCCGCCCAGTGACACTGGAGCGATTGCGCCTGATACCATGACGACGCAGGACGCGCTCCCCATGGTTGCAATGCAATTGATCCAACTGCGAGACCAGACTAATGAAGACGGCTGCCGGTAGCGCAGCTATGGATTTTGTTCGCAACAACGGGGGACAAGATGAAGATGGCAGTCGAGCCGGTTGTTCCGGGCGTCGTCAAGGTCATTCTGGATGGTCGGCTGGACATAACCGGGGCGAGTGTCATCGATCTGCAATTCAGCGCGATCGCCGGGTCCCACAAAGGCATCGTGGTCGACCTTGCCAAGGTCAGCTTTCTGGCATCGATCGGGATCAGAACGCTGCTGCTGGGCGCCAAATCGGTGCAACGTCGCGGCGGCAGCTTTGTTCTGCTCAATCCCGTTGGCGAAGTGGAGCGCGTGCTGGAGGTGACGGGAGTGACCGATCTGATGCCGATCTATCGCGACAGCGAGGCGGCAGTGGCGGCTGCTGCCGCGCACACCTGAACGGTGACCGGATAGCGGTGAGTGAACGCCACTCCCTGACGCTGCGCAACAACTGCGCGGAGGTCGCGCGGTTGATCACGTGGCTTGACGAACTTGCTGTAACACTTCGCTTGCCTCCCGAGACGACGCATGCGTTACAGCTTTGTCTGGACGAAGCGGTTACCAACATCGTCTACCACGCATTCGAGCCCAACACGTCGCATGACGTGCACATCGCCTTGTGGCGCGACGATACCGTCCTGCATGCCGAGGTCACCGACGATGGCCGCCCATTCGATCCCCTTGCGTACGAGCCGCCGCCGGCGCCCAAGGACCTCCAGTCCGCCCAGATCGGCGGCCTGGGCATCAGATTGATGCGCGGCTTCGCCGACCGGATCACCTACCAGCGTTCGGGGCCGATGAACCGGCTACTGCTGTCCTTCCAGGTCAACTGAATCCCGCCGCTGTCTGAGCGCCCAGCGTGCGGAACTTCTCGGAAATTCCGCTGAGCCGCGTGTCCCATTCCTGATCGATCGGCTGGTTCTCGATCAGCGCGTGGAACCGCACCATCATCATGATCAGGAACAACGGCTTTATGAATGCGGCGCGCACCGTGGCTGCGAGCAGCACGGCGATGATGACGGTGACAATGCCGCCCAACTCACGCACCGAGGCCGGCAGCATGACCGTGATTGCCGCTGCCGGGGTCAGCAGCACAAGCCACAATACGAAGCTCAGCAGGCGCTCCAGGATGACGATCCACACCGAGGTCTTCAGGATCGGCTTGGCGTTCTGGCAGTAGTAAACGATACCTTCGCGCGCACCCCGCCACGGATCCTCGTCGTTGCGCGCCAGGTTGTATGATAAGATCACTTTGTCGAGGTAACGCGTCGCAGCACGCAGCACGATGTTGACGAGGTTCGATAGGCTCTCCAGTCCGGGGATAGGCAGCATGTCAGCGATCCAGTCGAGCGTGCGATGGAAGGCGGCGAGAATGCCGCGTACCAGCATGTTCAGGCCGAACAGCGCATTCACCTGGCCGAACCGCTCGGTGACCACGCGCTTGCCGTAGGCGAGTTGCAATTCGCCGCCGTTACCCACCTGGCCGCGGGTGATCAGGTCGGTCAGTACGGCAACGTGCCCGCAGGCGAGCAGGTGCAGCAGATAGCGCAGCACTGCGCCCCAGAACCAACCGACGCCCACGATGCACAGGACAAACCACACGACGCCGAATGCGCCCGCGATGTGGGTGCCGAGCCAGGCGGCGCCGCCGAAGGTGATCACCAGCCAAGCGATGCAGGCGAGCGTGTAGCCGAGCAGGATGCCGAATCGGGCAAGCGCATAGGGCAGGCTTCGCATCAGGAGGCTGATCGCGGTCCCCAGACCATGGTCGCGCACCGCCAGCGGATAGCTATGGCGCACCGGTGCGAAGGTGGACTGCGCCGCCATCGCCGACCACGCGCCCGGGTCGGGCGCGAATCCGATAGGTTGGTTGTCCGACATGTTTCCCCTCGGTGCACGATTTCGCCTTGTTTGGATCATGATCGCTGAGGCGCGGCAACCACAAGCCGCGCCGGGTGCAGGTGCGGCGTGCTGCACCCAGGTCAACCGTCTCAGTCAGCTGCCTGATCGCCTGCGCAGTGCGGCGGTCACCGTGTTTTCCAGCAGGCAGGCGATCGTCATTGGACCGACGCCGCCCGGCACAGGCGTGATCGCGCCGGCGACCTGGACCACTTCGGCGAAGGCCACGTCGCCCACCAGACGGCCATCGGGAAGCCGGTTCATCCCAACGTCGATCACCGTTGCGCCAGGCGCAATCCAGTCACCACGCACCAGCTCCGGTCTGCCCGCGGCCGCCACAACGAGGTCCGCACGCCGGCACTCGGCAGCGAGATCGCGGGTGCGCGTGTGGGCCGTGGTGACGGTGGCATTGGCGGCGAGCAGCAGCGCCGCCATTGGACGCCCGACAATCGTGGAGCGACCCAGCACCAGGGCGCGTGCGCCGTCCAGCGATGCGTTTGCCTCGGCGAGCAGCTTCATCACGCCGGCCGGGGTGCAGGGAACCAGCCCAGGATGACCCGTCGCCAGACGCCCAACATTCAATGGATGGAAGCCGTCGACATCCTTGTCCGGGTCAACCACCTCAATGATCGCCTGAGAAGTAACGTGTGGCGGCAAAGGAAGCTGCACCAGGATGCCGTCGACCGTGGGATCGGCGTTCAGACGGGCGATCTGAGTGATCAGTGCCTGCTCGGACGTCTCCGCCGGCATACGTATGGTGCGTGCCGCGATTCCCGCAGCATTCGCCGCACGGTCCTTGCTGCGCACGTAGACCGCACTCGCCGGATCATCGCCGACCAGCACCACGACCAGTCCCGGACGGAACGACAGGGCGGCAACTCGCTCGGCGAGCCTTGCCCGCAACGCCGCGGCTACCGCCTTGCCGTCGATGATCCTCGCGCTCACAACGCAGCCAGCTTCTCGCTGAGCGCCACGGGGTCGCCAGCGACGTGCAGGGTCTTCTCCCGGCTGGTCGCGCCGAAAGTCAGATGCACCGCCGACTGCGCCAGCCCGAGCGCGCCGGCCAGAGCGGCACAGGCCGCGCGGTTGGCACGTCCACCTTCCGCCGCCTCGGTGACCCCGATGCGGAGGCGTTCGCCATTAGCCGTGGGGGTTGCCCCATGCAGTCCTGGACGACGCGACTTCGGCTGCACCTTCACCGCGACCGCGACGCCATCCGCAAGCTGGCGCCAGAACATCGTCAGAAGACCAGCGGTTGCCAGGTTCCATAGGTGACCGCGGCGTGGACTTTGAACAGCAACGGCAGGACGACGATCTGAATAAGGACGACCACGACCCACGGACTGATATCGATGCCACCGAAATTTGGCAGCATGTTCCGAATCGGCCGCAAGACGGGGTCGGTGACCCGATACAGGAAGTCGCCGATCGTCCAGACCAGCCGATTCCGCGTATCCAGCACGCCGAAACTGGCGAGAATGCTGAACACGGCGCTCAGGATGACCGCCCACTTGAATAGGTTGACCACGTAGTAGATCAATTGAAAAAAGATGTCGATCACGCGGGGTCTCCCAAGGGTCGGCGGAAGCTAGCGGGCGATGATTCGGTCTGCAACCTATACGAACGCCCATTCGCTTGACTTTCCGCGGGGCCTCTGAGCATTGTCCGCGCCCTGCGGGACGGGGCTGTAGCTCAGTTGGGAGAGCGCCTCGTTCGCAATGAGGAGGCCAGGGGTTCGAATCCCCTCAGCTCCACCATTCCCCGTCCGCAGCCACGCCCTCGAAAGCCCCTGCTATGTCGCCAGCGCTGTAAATACCAATACGTCATGGGGGCGCCAGCCGCCCAAGAGTTGGCGTGACGGACACCAAATTGTGCGCGTAGTGGGGGAAACCATCCTGCCCCCGATCCGTTGGGAGAGTTTTGACACGCACAGCGGGAAGGGCCGTCCGATGTGGTTGCTTGTGGCAGGGGCTAGCATCGTCGTTGCTGCTTGTTTTTTCGTCGCGAGAGCGACTGTGCGCGCGGTCGCCGATATCGCGAGCGGCACCGATACGCTCGGATAACCGCCTCCACCTGAGCCGCGGCGCAACCGCCCTCAGGCAACCTATAGGCTCACCATTCGCCAGCGATGCGCTATATGAGCAAAGCATTGTAGTGGAAACGCTGCTACAGCCGCCCTGGCAAGGGCGTTGATCCCGAATTGCCCGCTTTGACCGTCACGGGCACCGCGGGACGTCTCACCTGTTCTGGCGTTCTTGGTTAGGCGCTTGGCTGCTATCGACCCCGTCGCCCTCCACACCGGCTACGAGATATGCAGTGGAAGCGGCGTGCCGGGGCCACCGGGAATATCAGCAGGAGTGGGACCTCCCAAGAGGATCACGCCTTGAGGGTTCTGTCGGAGTGCCCTTGCCATCACCGATATCTATACGAATTGTATCTACAATCTCCTTGCCGTTGAACGTTTGCAATATGGATGTTCGCGCTGGTCAGATGGATGCCAACAAAAGTCAACGAAGCCGAACTGAGGGTCCAAGTCATTCGGGATGAAGTGTGTCGTGATCAGTCCGCGGAACTTGGAAGAGTCGTCAATCTTGAGGTCAGACACAGACCCCAGAAATAGGGAAGGCCATCCAGGGTCCCCGGGATAAGGCCCCCGCCGCTGGGTCGCGCGCTGGCATGAGCGGTGAGCAAACCGGCTGCATCTGGGGCAGGTTCCAGCTTGGGCTGAGGCCCGGGGCCGCTGAAATCCTTCTCACAATGACCGAGCTGAAAGGGAAGCTGTGAGAAAGTTCATTGAAAATGCCCCCATCTTGCATTATGTTGCGATAAGTTATCGAATGTCGTTGTCCGGCGGTTCTGCCCTTGAGTAGTCCATCGCTCCGCTGTGCGCATAAACCATATGCTGATGGAGCCAATTATTGTGCTCGGGGCGAACGCCCATTTCGGCATCCGGCTGCGGCGGCGAGGCAACTCGTTTGGGCCTTGGTTTGGTCGGCTTAAGGCCTCCGGAGATGGTCTCCGGGTCCGCAGCCAATAACTTCGACGGTCTCGACCGCAGATTAGGTATCGGAAAGAGGATGCTATGACCCCTATCGACTACTTCATGGGCATCTTCGTGGGCATATGCATCGGCCTCGCAGGTCTGGCCTACATCGCCGTCCTCTGAAGGCTGCTCACACCCGCTGCTCCGCCGGCCTTCGTGCGGAATGGCGGGTTCCTCGGTCCAGCGGTGAGTTCGCCCGCCCTTCGCGGCCTCTGCGAGCGTTTCTTGCGCGGCAACCCTTCATGCTGTGCAATGGAATCCCGCGCCGCAACGCATGCCGAGGGAACACCGACATGGCCAGTCCTGCCCCGATGATCGCCGGCGTCACGCAGCAGGGCAGCAGCGTGGACGGGCTGGTCTGGCACATACTGGGCCAGACGTACACGCCACTCCACGTCACCGAGAGCAGCTTCTCGTGGCATGCGCTGTTGCCGCCCGGCACGTTCGTGCCGCCCCACGTCCACCCGACGCAGGACGAGTTCATCTACGTGTTCGAGGGACGCTTCGACCTCGTGCTGGATGGCCAGGCCGCGAGCGCATCGGCCGGAGATCTGATTCGCCTGCCTCGGGGCATTCCGCACGGGCTGTTCAACCACAGCCAGGCGAACATCACCTGCCTGTTCTGGGTGTCACCGACGCGCAGGCTGTGGGACCTGTTCCAGGCAATCGACAACGTGCCCGACCCTGCAGAGGTCGTCCGCCTTGCCGGTCTGCACGAGGTGAATTTCCTGCCGCCGCCCGGATAGCGTCGCGGTCCAGCCACAGACTTTTCCTGAAGAGATCGAACCCGCTCACCAGTTCGCGCCCTGTCGCGCGATGCGCTGCGCCAGCGACCAGCGATGCACCTCCGAGGGCCCGTCATAAATGCGGAAAGCGCGCACCTCGCGGAAGATGCGTTCCACCAGCGTCTCGCCGGTGACGCCCTGCCCTCCGAGCACCTGAACGCAGCGATCCACCACACGCCAGATCGCTTCGGAGCAGAACACCTTGGCGATCGATGACTCCGTGGTGCCACGCGCTCCCTGATCCAACACCCAGGCGGTGTGCCAGATTGCCAGCCGGCTCATGCGAATGTCGATCTCGTTGTCGGCCAGCATGAAGCCGACACCTTCGTGGTTCACCAGCTTTGACCCGAACACCTCGCGCCGCGCCGCATAGTCCGCCGCGATGTCGTGCGCGCGTCGGGCCGCACCGAGCCAACGCATGCAGTGCGTCAGTCTCGCTGGCGCCAAGCCGCACCTGCGCGTAGCGGAAGCCCTTGCCCAGCTCGCCAAGAATGTCATCCGCCGGCACGCGCAGATCATTGAACCGCACAACCGCGTGGCCGCCTGCAAAAGCCTGGTCGAGGCTGTGCATGGTGCGCACGATCTCGATCCCCGGCTGGTCCATGTCGGCGAGGAACATCGTCGCCGCGCCATCCTCGCCCTTGGCCATGATGATGGCGAAGCCAGCACCTTCTGCGCCGGTGATGAACCACTTGGTGCCGTTGATCACCCAGTGGTTGCCGTCCTGCACGGCGGTGGTATTCAACGCCGAAGGATCGGATCCCGCCCCGGGTGCTGGCTCGGTCATGCAGAAGCACGAACGGATGTCGCCGCGCGCCAATGGACGCAGCCAGCGTTCCTTCTGTTCCTTCGTGGCGACCTGTTCCAGCAAGTGGATGTTGCCCTCGTCAGGGGCGAAGATGTGCAGCGCGACGGGGCCCAGCAGCGAATAGCCGGCCTCCTCGAACACCACTGCCTTGCCCACATTGTTCAGTCCGAGGCCGCCGAATTCCAGCTGGCGCGTGCGGCGCGAGCAGCCCTGCCTCGCGTCCGAGTTCTCACCAGCTCGCGGCGCAACGCCTCGGTCGGGCCGTGCGCGGTCTGTCGCGGATCGCCCTCCAGCGGCATGATCTTGTCGCGAATGAAGCTGCGCGTGCGCTGCTGCAGCTCCTGCAGTTCGGTGAGAGCGAAAAATCCATCAGAATGCGCGTCCCTGGGCAATCTCATGGGCGAACTCGACGATGCCGGTGCCGATCGCGGTAAGGCCGGCATAGCGCGGCTCGGACGTAGCGCCACTACGCCAGCGGTAGCCGAGTTGCAGAAAGATGACGCCCAGCTTGTACATCGCCAGCACGCGGTGGAACAGGAAGTCCGACACATCGCGTCCGCTCAGCGAGGCGTACGTCGCGACTGCCTGTTCCCGCGACCAGAAGCCGCCCTCGTCCGCCGGCATCTGTGCCATGTCGTGCAGCGCAGGCGGATCATCCTCGTGCACCCAGTAGCTCAGCAGTGTTGCGAAATCGAACAGCGGATCGCCCCGTGTGCCCTGGTCCCAGTCCACCACGGCGACAGGCGACAGGTCACGTGGGTCCAGAATCATGTTGTTCAGCTTGAAGTCATTGTGCAGCAACGCCGGCGCACCATCCGGCACCAGGTGGCTTTCCAACCAATGACCTAGCTCGGCATGCAGCCGTTCGGTGCCCGACTCCAACGCAGCCACGCCTCGCTTGCGCCAGCCACTCACTGCGCGCGCGAGGAAACCCACCGGCCGCCCGAGATCGTCCAGCCCGATCGCGGCGGTGTCCACAGCGTGGATCGCAACCAGCGTCTCGAGCAGCACCTGTGATAGGCGGGGACCGACCTCCGGCCGCCCAGCCAACTCAGGCGGCATGTGCTCACGGATCACCAGACCCGGCCGATACTCGATGATCTGGAATTGTGCACCAACGATGCTTGCGTCCGCACATAGAAACAGACCGCGCGGCACGAACGCCAGAGCGTCCGGTAGTCGGCTCAGAATACGAAACTCGCGCGCCATGTCGTAGGCACCTGCCGGCAGCTCGCCGAGCGGTGGCCGCCGCAGCACAGCGGGCTTGCCGTCGACGTGGACCAGATAGTTCAGATTGGCCAGCCCCCCGGCGAATTGCCGCGGTGGCGGATCGCTGTCGAGACGCAGCCCTTGGCCCGCCAGATATTCGCGCAGCACAGCCCAGTCGAGCGCCACGCTCTGCGCGGCCGAGCGCACATCGTCCGGCTCCTGGGAAGGCAATGTCATGGCAGTTGTCGCGCTACCGGGTGAACGGATTCTTCGAACTCGACCCGACCGAACATGCGGCTCCACGCCGCCTCGCGCAGCAGACGATTGGGATTGTTGCCGCTCGGCTGTGCAGTCTGCCGAGCCGCACGCGGCTCGGCAGATGCGGCCTCCGCGGGCGCCTTACGGGCCGTTACCTTCTTTCGTGTTGCCATGTCACCCTCCCCACCAGACGCCACTACGATACCACCATCGCGCCGATCAGCCAGCGCGGACCGATTCGCCCAAGGCACGACCAGGCTGCCAGGAAGCGTGCGGCCGTTGCTGCCACACCGCCGCTGCGACGCGTCGGCGTCACCGTCGCGGCAGAACGCGGTGCCCCAATTGCCGCATCGATCGCCTGGCGCACGCGACCACGCGCGCGGTGCAGCAGCACGCGCTGGTTCTCAGCGGTGATGCCAAGCAGCGTACACGTCTCCTCGGCCTCGCAGCCCTCCATGTCACGCAGGATGATGACAGCGCGCTGCCCGGACGGCAGATGGTCGATCGCCTCGACGACGTGATCCCATAACTGCCTGCCACCGACGATGCGCTCGGGGTTGATCTCGTCCCACAGTCGAGGCGCCTCGATCCAATGACCGTCGCGCTTGAACTCCGTGACGTCCACGGCTCTGCCGCCTGGGCTGCTTCCCTCCATCAACGCCGGCAGGCCAACCAGGCGACCCTCCCGCGTGGCGCGCGTGCGCGCCCGGTTCAGCACGATGCTGAACACCCAGGTGACCAGACTGGAGCGACCTTCGAAGGCTCCAATTCCGGAGAACACGGCCAGCCACGCGTCCTGCACCACCTCCTCGGCCTGGGCGCGACTGCCGATGATCGAAGTGGCGAGCCCGGTCAGCGAGCCGTGGAAGCGCCTGATCAGCACCCGGAACGCCTGCTCATCGCCCCGGCGCAGTCGGGCCAGGAATTCCGGCTCATCGAATTCGGTCTGACGCATGACGGCTGCCCCGGGAGCGCTGGCGCTATTGCCTACAGGAAGCGGCGGAGTTTCTGTAACCTGTCGCCTTGTACCGAGTCTCAGGTATTTGCACCACTTGGCGAGGGGGGCCGTGAGCGTGCCGACCTGCCGCGACATGAGCGAACTCGTGACCGACTATCTGGAGCGCGCCGTGCCGCTCCGGACCCGCCTCGACATGTGGTGGCATCTGCTCCGCTGCGAGGCATGTCGGCACTATTACGACCAGATACGGCGAACGGTGCGGCTGCTCGGCAGCGGGTTGCCGAGACCTCCCGCCAGCGCTGACGAGGAAGCTATGTTGGCCGCGGCACGCGGAGAGCACCCGCGCGAGTCGTGAGGTGGGTGCACAGGCCGCAGGCAGGTAGCGCCACGCCATCTGGCATCCAGCCCAATATTCGCGCGCCTGTTGCGCATCGCGACTCGGCCGGCACCGAATCAAACGCTCCTCCCGACTCGGCATCGCCGCCATGCAACCACGCGGTAGGTTAACGTGATGTTAGAAATACCCGTGTAGGTTTGAGATACTCGGCGCCATCTTGCCGTTCGGCATCGGGAATGGAGGTTGCGGCAATGGCGCGGGTTCCCACTTGTCTCACGCCTCAGTTTGTGACTGCGGCGCACATGATTGGGATCAGTCGGCCATCGTGCCGCGCTTGACTTCTATTGATTTATCAAGTATGCCTTTTAACAGGCTGATTTCGGCCGTAAAAATCTGCCAACGGTCGATGGACAGTCGGTGCCTCAAATGTTGATTTGCGACCAGGGCTTCTCAGGCAGGCGCAGGCGGATGGGTCACCCGGAGGGGTGGAAAGTGGCACGTCATGGTGAGCCGCCACAAAGTCACCATGCTTCAGTTCATGGTCGCTGCAGCGGCCAGCGACTCGGATAGGAGGCCTCCATGGCCAGAACAGTTACCGTCACACCAACTCGTGCAAACCGCACGCCCGCTCGAAAAAACATTCACGCGACACCCACTCGATACGCTACGCTCGCACCCATCTTGCATGAGTGCCAGATGCGCCCCCTCAACTAACGGAGCGGCCGATGTATCCGGTCGATGACTTGTTCGCAGCCTACGCAAAAAGCTTCGAGGCAAACCGCGAAGCTGAAATGACGCTTCCCGAATATCTGGAAGCGTGCCGTGACGATCCGATGATGTTTGCGACTGCGACCGAGCGTCTGCTCGCCGCGATCGGCGAACCTGAGATGGTCGATACGGCAAAGGATGCCCGACTCGGTCGCATCTTCATGAACCGCACTATTCGGGTTTATCCGGCGTTCTCCGAATTCTTCGGCATGGAAGAGACGATTGAGCGCATCGTCGGTTTCCTGCGCCACGCCGCGCAGGGCCTCGAAGAGCGCAAGCAGATCATGTACCTGCTTGGCCCGGTCGGCGGTGGCAAGTCATCGCTCGCTGAACGCCTGAAAGCATTGATGGAACTGTATCCCGTCTATGTGCTCAAGGCAGGCGACCAGCTCAGCCCGGTCTTTGAAAGCCCGCTTGGGCTGTTCAATCCCGACCGCATGGGACCGATGCTGGAAGATCGCTTCGGCATCCCCCAGCGGCGGCTGACCGGACTGATGAGCCCCTGGTGCGTCAAGCGACTCGATGAGTTTGAAGGCGACATCTCCCGCTTCCGCGTCGCCAAGCTGCAGCCCTCGCGGCTGCGTCAGATCGCCGTCGCCAAGACCGAGCCTGGCGACGAGAACAACCAGGATATCTCCTCGCTTGTCGGCAAGGTCGACATCCGCAAGCTGGAGTTGCATGCGCAGAACGATCCGGACGCCTACAGCTACTCCGGCGGCCTCAATCGCGCCAACCAAGGCCTGCTCGAGTTCGTCGAGATGTTCAAGGCGCCGATCAAGATGCTGCACCCGTTGCTCACCGCAACGCAGGAAGGCAACTACATCGGCACGGAGAACATCGGCGCCATCCCGTTCAGTGGCATCATCCTCGCCCACTCCAACGAGGCGGAGTGGCAGACCTTCAAGAACAACCGCAACAACGAAGCCTTCATTGACCGAATTTACGTGATCAAAGTGCCGTATTGCCTCCGGGTCACCGAAGAGCAGAGGATCTACGACAAGCTGGTGCGCGGGTCGGAACTCTCTGCGTCGCCATGCGCGCCGGCGACACTCGAGATGCTGGCACGATTTTCGGTGCTCACCCGGCTACGGCGGCACGAGAACTCGACCCTGTTCGCCAAGATGCGGGTCTATGACGGAGAGAGCCTAAAGGAAACTGATCCGCGTGCGCGTTCGCTGCAGGAATACAAAGACTCGGCCGGCGTCGAAGAAGGCATGGATGGCGCCTCCACCCGATTCGCGTTCAAGGTGCTGGCAGCGACCTTCAACCACGACACGACCGAAATTGCCGCCGATCCAGTGCATCTGATGTACGTGCTGGAGCAGGCCATTCGTCGCGAGCAGCTTCCGACCGAAACCGAGAAGCGTTACCTGGAATTCATCAAGGGCGAGCTCGCGCCGCGTTACGCCGAATTCATCGGCAATGAGATCCAAAAGGCCTATCTCGAATTGTACCACGACTACGGCCAGAACCTGTTCGACCGCTACGTATCCTACGCCGATGCCTGGATCGAAGACATCGACTTCAAGGATCCCGACACCGGCCAGCTCATGAACCGCGAGCTGCTGAACCAGGAGTTGACGAAGGTCGAGAAGCCTGCCGGAATCGCGAACCCGAAGGACTTCAGGAACGAGGTGGTGAAGTTCAGCCTGCGGGCACGTGCCAACAACAACGGCAAGAACCCGTCCTGGACTAGCTACGAGAAGATCCGCGAAGTCATCGAGCGACGGATGTTCAGCCAGGTGGAGGAGCTGCTGCCAGTGATCAGCTTCGGGTCCAAGAAGGATAGCGACAGCGAGAAGAAGCACGAGGAATTCGTGGACCGTATGGTTGCGCGTGGCTACACCGAGCGGCAGGTCCGCCGCTTGGTCGAGTGGTACATGCGCGTCAAGCAGGCGGGGTGAAAAAGGCCCCGCTCGGAACAGGCAACTTCATGCACATCGTCGACCGGCGTCTCAACCCCAGCGGCAAGAACCTCGCCAACCGGCAGCGGTTCATGCGCCGCGCCAAGTCGCTGATCCGAAAGGCGGTGCACGAAAGCTCGGCCAGCCGCAGCATCAAGGACGCCGACCAGGCCGGCGAGGTCGCGCTGCCGGCGCAGGGCGTGCACGAACCGTCGTTTCACCGTAGCGCGTCCGGCGGCCTCCGCGATCACCTGCTGCCCGGCAACAAACAGTACATCGAGGGCGACACGATCCCCCGCCCGCAGGGCGGCGCGGGAGGCGGCGGCTCCGAGGGCAGTCCTGACGGCGATGGGCAGGATGACTTCCGTTTCGCTCTGTCGCGCGATGAGTTCGTCGACCTGTTCCTGGAAGACCTCGAGCTGCCGGACCTGGCGAAGCGCCGCGTGGTCGACAGCGAAAGCGTGTCCTGGCACCGTGCCGGCTATTCGGTCACCGGCTCGCCGGCCAACCTTGCGCTGCTGCGCACGGTGCGCAACAGCCTGTCGCGGCGAATCGCGCTGAAGCGACCGAAGCCCGATGAACTGCAACGCCTGCGCGATGAAATCGCCGCGCTCAGCCCGGACGGCGACGATCAGCCGCGCCGCGCCGAGCTCGAGGCCGAGCTCGAGCGCAAGCTGCGGCGCACCGGACTGATCCCGTACATCGACCCGCTCGACGTTCGCTACCGCAAGTTCGAGCCGCAGCCGAAGCCGGTCGCACAGGCCGTGATGTTCTGCCTCATGGACGTGTCCGGCTCGATGACCGAGCACATGAAGGATCTCGCCAAGCGGTTCTATGTCCTGCTCTACATCTTTCTGCGCCGCCGCTATAAGCACGTCGACGTAGTGTTCATCCGCCACACGCACCAGGCTCAGGAGGTGGACGAGGATACATTCTTCCACTCGCCGGAGACCGGCGGCACCGTCGTGTCGACCGCGCTCGAGGAAATGCAGCGCGTCATTGCCGAGCGCTACAGCCCGGATCTGTGGAACATCTATGCGGCGCAGGCGTCAGACGGCGACAACACGGCCTCCGACAATGACAAGACGGCGGCACTGCTGACCGAAAATATACTTCCGGTCTGTCAGTACTACGCCTACCTCGAGGTCGGCCGCGATTCCGAGCACTTCCCGCCCGGTTTCATCCGGCGCGACTCCGACCTGTGGCAAACCTACACAGCAATCTGCAAGACCGGCGCGCCAATGGCGATGCGCAAAGTCGGGCACCGGCGTGACATCTATCCGGTGTTCCGCGAGCTGTTCGCGAAGAAGCAGGCAACCACAGGAGCCGAGACATGAACGACTTCGGCGGTGGCATCAGGGCTGAACGCCCGCTGTTCGAGGGTGCGGACTGGGAGTTCGGCACCATTCAGCGCGTGCACGATGCGATCGAAAAGATCGCGATCGGCGAACTCGGCCTCGACACCTATCCCAACCAGATCGAGATCATCGGCACCGAGCAGATGCTCGACGCCTATTCCTCAATCGGCATGCCGCTGTTCTACAAGCATTGGTCATTCGGCAAGCACTTCGCACGCAACGAGGCGATGTATCGCGCCGGCATGCAGGGTCTCGCCTATGAGATCGTGATCAACTCCAATCCATGCATCAGCTACATCATGGAGGAGAACACCGCGACGATGCAGACGTTGGTCATCGCCCACGCTGCATTCGGCCACAACCACTTCTTCAAGAACAACTACGTCTTCAAGCAATGGACCGACGCCGATGGCATCCTCGACTATCTGGAATTCGCCCGGGGCTACATCGCGCATTGCGAGGAACGCTATGGCGAGGCGGCGGTGGAGCGCTTGCTGGATGCCGCTCACGCGTTGATGAGCCATGGCGTCCACCGTTACCCGCGCCGCCGCGCCGCCGACCTGCGCTCCGAAGAGCAGCGAGCCAAGGATCGGCGTCAGCACGAGGAGCAGGTCTTCAACGACCTCTGGCGTACCGTGCCAACCAAGGGTGCGGAGAAAGACGACAAGTCGATCGACGATCGCCGTCGCGCGCTGCTGCAGCTCCCGCAGGAGAATGTACTATATTTCCTCGAGAAGACCGCGCCACGCCTGCAGCCCTGGCAGCGCGAAATTCTGCGCATTGTCCGCATCATCGCGCAGTACCTCTACCCGCAGCAGCAGACCAAGCTGATGAACGAGGGCTGCGCGACCTATACGCACTATCGCATCATGAATTGCTTGCACGAGAAGGGGCTGCTGACCGACGGCAACATGGTGGAATTCCTGCGCTCGCACACCAACGTGGTGTTCCAGCCGGACTTCGATGATCCCCGCTACTCCGGCATCAACCCCTACGCTCTCGGCTTTGCAATGATGCGCGACATCGAGCGCATCTGCACCGAGCCGACCGCAGAGGACCAGCAGTGGTTCCCCGATATCGCAGGCGCCGCCGACCCGATGGCAGTGCTGCGCGACGTTTGGGCTAATTACCGCGACGAGAGTTTCATCCTGCAGTATCTCAGCCCGCGACTGATCCGTGACTTCGGGCTGTTCCATGTGCTGGATGACGCCAATGAGCCGAACCTCAGCGTCGAGGCGATTCACGACGAACGTGGCTATCGCAAGATCCAGCGTGCACTGGCGAAACAGTACGACATCGCCTGGACACTGCCCGACATTCAGGTGGTGGACGTAAACCTCGCCGGCGACCGGCGCCTGATCCTGCACCACCGCGCACTCAACCGTGTTCTGCTGGAAGAGCGCGATGCGCGCTTCGTGCTGCAGCATCTCGCTGATCTGTGGGGCTACGACGTGCTGCTGAAGGAGGTCGACCCGGGAACCGACTCGGTTCTCAAAGAACACGCCGCTACCCCGCGCGGCGGAATTGTCCAGCCCGACAGCTGACCAGTCGACACGAAAAAGCGGGCTGCGCGACGCGCAGCCCGCGATCTCAATCACTCAACAACTTAATGGCCGGTGCCGGCATCGTTGGAGCCGCCACCGCCGCTTGGATTGGAGCGGACCGGATTGGTCGCGTCCGGCTGCGTCGACCCCGTCGGGCCCACCTTACCCGGGTACGACTGGGCGCTCATGCCGGTCCGGCCCGACTGGGAATAGTTGTAGGTCGGCGCTGTGTTTGGCGCGCTGCCAGTCGCCGGCGTGGGCTCTTGCGGGCTGCCCAACTGCGTGCCCGTTACCGATTGGCTGGATCCAGAGCCGGCGCCGCTGCCAGCCGCCATCGCGGTCGCCGTGCCGCTCGCCAGCAACGCTGCCATACTGAGAAGGCGCAATGTCTTCGTCATAATTTCTCTCCTGTCGACTATCAGACGCAGCCACAGGAACGCGACACAGGGTCGCGCGATGCATCGGTTCACGATAATTGGACTGCCGGCCGAGCCGCCGGCCGTCACAGCGCCGTGGTTACTCGGCTGCCTTGGCGGGCAATGGCCAGTCTGCGACATCGATCCGCGGCATGTCGAAACGGTCGGTGGTGCGCGAGTACCACCCCCGGCCGTGCATACGACCGATCAGATCAAGCTTCGGTGTGTCCACGTAGCACTTTTCTGCATCCAGAACGAACTCGTCGGCAATGTGAATCGCCACGACCTTGCCCAGTACGACAGCGCGATCGACGCCCACCTCGACGATCACCAGCCGCTCGCACTCGAACGACACCGGACTTTCCGCAATGCGCGGCGGCTTTACCCGCGAAGAAGGCGCGGTGTGCAGCCCGGCCTCGGCCAGCTCATTCACCCGCTTGTCGAAATCGATCGCGGTAATGTTCATCTTCTCCGCCAGCGCATTGCTGACCAGGTTCACCACGAACTCGCCAGTGCGGCGGATGTTGCCACCAGTGTCCTTTACGTCGCCCGGGCCACGGCCGCCGATGCCGATCGCCACGACGGGCGGATTACCTGACACCGCATTGAAGAAGGAGAACGGCGCGGCGTTCACCGAGCCGTCGATGTCCTGCGTGGTCACCCAGGCGATCGGGCGCGGCACCACGGTCGATACCAGCAGCTTGTAGATATTCTCGTGCGTCGTCTTGTCGAATTCGAACAGCATGGCGATGCCTTGTCTACGGGGTAAGGTGAGCGTTACGCGGGAATGCGCGCATGTCCAGATGCGGGGCGCCGATCAGCGGATCAGCTCGGCCATCCAGCGTGCCAAACCGGCAAGTTCCGGCGTGGCGCTCGGTCGGTCGATCGACCCGCCTAAATGGATCGCGATTTCGGGCGGGCTCGGCAATGACGGTTGCAGTGCGATCGTGACATCGAGCGCCTGAGTGGCCAGGTTCATGCCGCCGCTGACATGCGCTTCACCGGCAATGCCGGTCAGATTGCCCGATTCAAACACCACATCGCCATGCGCGACCCTTGCACCAAGCTCAAGTCGATCAAAGCCTGTCGCCCCTGAGCGCAACGCATCGCTTGCCACTGCTTCCACCGACCTCAAATCCGGGCGCTCGACCGACAGTTTCAGGCGGAACATGTCAAAACCCGACAGAGCGCCATCATTCACGGTCAGCGTCCCGCGGCCGCTGAGGGTCGCGAGAATTGCCGATGGACTATAGCCGCTCGCGCGAAGCTGTGCTGTGGCATCGGCGCGGCCAGACAGCAGATCTATCGGAGCATCGTCCAACGGGCCCGCGATGGTCGCATTGCTCAACTTGGTCTCCACAGCAAACGCAGGCGGATCGGCGGTGGCGTCGACCGCAAGGTCGCCGTTCATGGTTCCGGAGCCAAGTTTCGCGGTGAAATTCTCAAGTCGCACTGCTCCATCTGCCACCGAGAGCCTGGCCGCAGCGTCGCACAGCGCAGGCCCCGGTCCCAGGATCAGTTGCCCAAACCCAAACTGCACATCGCCCCGCCAGCCCTGCAGGACACCGAACGGCAATGGCACATCTGAGCCGCCGTTGGGCAGTGGCAGCATCACCCTATCCAAACGGATATGGCCTGTCGCCCGCGGCTCCGCGCCGCTGTGATCGAGCGCAAGATCGCCTCGCGCATGAAGCGTCGCCGCCGTGAGGTCAAACGGCGCGGCATTAAAGCGTCCTGGTGCACCGGTCAGGTGCGCCACCAACGCCAGTGAACCATCGTCCAACCAGCCAGGCAGTTCGGGTAGACCAGCCCGCTCAGGCAGACCGAGCATCGCGATCAGCCGACGCGCACCCGGATGGTGCAACGCAAGCGTCGCACTCCAGACACCCGATGTCAGATCGACCGTCGGGCTCGCCTCCAGTTCCGCATCGCCCAGCGCAAGCCGCGCGCTTGCGGCAAGCGCCTGTTGCGGCCCGGCGAACTGCACGTCCAGTTTGGCCGGCCCGTGCCATAGTGCCGGCGTCGGCCTCCAGACAGCGGGCAGCAGCTCCGACAGGGGCGCCGCATCATCTGTCTCGATGCTCAACTTGCCGCCACTCAGCTTGCCGCCGTCGCCCAGCGCCCCGGACATCGCGAAGCGCGCACCTCGGGCCGTACCCTCGGTCCGGCGCAGCACAATGCCGCTGGCGTCAACCGCGGCATCGACCACGAGGCCATCGATGGTCACACCTGCCAACAGCGCCTGCCGGATGTTGAGCCGCAGATCGACATCGAGACCGGACGCGGCCTTGTACAGTTCGGCCAAGGTCGCCGGACGCGAGGGCAGCCACGGATCCAGCACCAGGCGCTTTGCCGATACATCCACCGTGAGGCTGGGCGGATCACCCCTCTTCAATCGCAACCCGCCGGAGATCTCCGCATCATCGAGTGTGCCGTTGAGATGCTGCAGCGCGACATCGCTACCGTTGGCTACCACATGCGCGGACAACTTGGCGCGGTGCACCGCATTCTCCGGCAATCCCGCCAATAGTCGCGGTGTCAGCCAGCCCGGCACCGCCTCGTCCAGCCACCGGACCGTCGCCCGTAGCACAGGCGCCTCGAGCCGCGCTTCGCCCTCGAAGCGCAGACGCGCCGGATCGTCACGCGCGATATGCCCACTCAGTTGCAGCTTCCCGTTGCCGGGCACCGACGCGTTGGCACCGCGAACAACGAGGTCCTTGCCGTGAAGATCGAACACGGCCCTCACATGTTCCAGCGTGCCGCTGGCCAATGGTGCAGCCTCGGCGGAGACGTCTATCCCGATCGGCACGTCAATCCCGGCGATGGTGGTGCCGGCACCCAATAGAACGGGCAGCCAGGCATCCAGGCTGAGCCGGCTTGCCGCCAATGCGATGTCGAGCCGCGGGTCCGGCGCGACGCGCAGCGCCACGGCTCCACTGGCCGGCGAGCCGCCAATTTCCATTGCCACATCGTTGACCGCCGCCACACCGCTGCCGACAGTCAACCGTCCATCCGCGCGGAACGGGACGGGCGGCGCCGGCAGCAGCACCGCAAGATTCGGCCCGCGGCTGGCAATCATGCCCGCGAGCGTTCCGTCTCGCGCCAACTGGCCGGTGAAGCTCGCGCCCAGGCCGTTGGCCGCTCCCTGCCCATCCAGCGTCACGTCCAGCCCGGCAGCGCCATCACGACCTGCGGCCGTGAGCCGTGCGGTGAAGTGCCAGTCCTGACCAGTGAACTGTGCCGTGCCCGATGCCGACAGCGCGCCCGTGTCAAGGGTCGCCAGCGTCGCATTGATGCCGGTGAAAGCCACTCGTCCGATCGTCAGCCGGCCATCCTCGATCCGCGCCGCGAACGCCGCCAGCCAAGCCGGCGGGCGCGGCAGAAGCATGCCGGGCCCTGCCGGCCAGGGGATGCGCAGATCGGGGCCGCCGAGTACGAGCTCCCGCGCATCGACGCGTCCACCGATCAGCGGCCAGAAAGCGATACGCAGCCGGAGCGCCCGCACTCGGATCGAAAGATCAGCCGGCCTGTCGCCGCCGATGTTGACCCGGGCCGCAGTCAACTCAGGTTGCGGCAGCAGCGTGAGCGAGATCGGTCCGCCGATCGTAACCGGCTGGCCGAGTGTCGCTGTCGCCAGCACCTCGATCGTCGTTCGATAGCGCGTCCAGTCGAGCCATTGCGGCACTTGCCAGACGGCAAGCAACAGCAGCGCGGCGACCGCCCCGACCATGGCCAGTACTGTGCGCCAACGCCGCACGTCAGGACGGAACGCCGTAACCGCCGCCGCCCGGCGTCTCTATCACGAACACATCGCCAGGATTCAACTCGGCGCTGTCAGTTCCGGTGAGGACCTCGTGCGTGCCATCGGCGCGTTCCACCCATTGCCGACCGACCGCGCCGTCTTCGCCGCCTTCCAGCCCGAATGGTGCGACGTTGCGGCGCGAGGACACGATCACCGCGGTCATCGCTTCGAGGAAACGGATACGTCGTATCGCGCCGTCGCCGCCCTGCCACTTTCCGTTACCGCCGGAGCCGCGACGAATGGCGAAACGCTCCAGTCGAACCGGATAACGCAGTTCCAGAACCTCGGGATCAGTCATCCGCGTGTTGGTCATGTGCGAGTGGATCGCCGACGTCCCGTCGAATCCTGGACCAGCGCCGGTGCCGCCGCAGATGGTCTCGTAGTATTGCCGGTGCGCATCGCCGAACAGGAAGTTGTTCATCGTGGCCTGCGAGCAGGCGATCGGCTTCAGCGCGCCGAACAGCGCGTTGCAAGTGGCTTGCGAGACCTCGGTGTTGCCGGCGACCACCGCCGCGCCCGGAGTGGGCGAGAGGAACGTGCCAGGTGGAATGACGAGCCGCAGCGGTTTGAGGCAGCCGTCGTTCAACGGTATGTCGTCCGCCACAAGTGTGCGGAACACATACAGTACCGCGGCGCGGGTGACGGCAGGCGGCGAATTGAAGTTGCCCTCGCTCTGGTGGCCGGTGCCCGTGAAATCTACCACCGCGCTGCGCGACGCGCGATCGACGCTGACCGCGACGCGCAACGGCAAACCGCTATCCATGGTGTATTCGAACGCGCCACTGCCGAGGCGGTCGATCACCCGCCGGACCGACTCCTCCGCGTTGTCCATCACGTGACGCATATACGCGCTGACCGTCGGCCAGCCATACAACGCGACCACACGTTGCAGCTCCTGCACGCCCTTCTCGTTCGCCGCCACCTGCGCCTTGATGTCGGCGACATTCACGTCGGGGCTGCGCGCCGGATACTTCGCACCGGCCAAAAGCGCACGCAGCTCCGCCTCGCGGAACTGACCGCCATCGACCAGCAGGAAGTCGTCGATCACCACACCTTCCTCTTCCAGCGTCCGCGAGATGGGCGGCGTGGAGCCAGGCGTTATGCCGCCTATGTCAGCGTGATGCCCACGGCTGCCGACGAAGAACAGGATCGTTCCGCCAGTCTCGTCGAACACCGGCGTTATTACCGTGACGTCCGGCAGATGCGTGCCGCCGTTGAATGGGTTGTTCAGGGCAACCACGTCGCCCGGCTTCAGCGTGGTGCGCCGGTTGTTCAGCACCGTCCGCACGCTTTCGCCCATCGCGCCAAGATGCACCGGCACGTGCGGCGCGTTCGCCACCAGGAAGCCCTCGGCGTCGAATATGGCGCAGGAGAAGTCCAGCCGCTCCTTGATGTTGACGCTCATCGACGTGTTCTGGAGGACCGCACCAGTCTGCTCGGCCACATTCATGAACAAGTTGTTAAACAGCTCGAGCAACACCGGATCTGGCCGGCCGCTGCCGGCCGCAACCCGCGTCGCGAGCCGTTCCGTGCGACGCAGCGTCATATGATCGAGCTCGGTGATTTCCGCGGTCCAGCCAGGTTCCACCACAGTCGTGGCGTTGGCCTCGCGGATCAGTGCCGGACCCGCGATGCTGTCACCTGCCAGCAGGTCGGTCCGATCGAACACCGGCGCCGTACGTTCCTTGCCGCCCGTGAACATCTGGATCGTGTCGATCGTCCGCGGAGCACCGCTTGTGCGGGCAGGCAGCGTCGCCTCCTGCACCGTCTCGCCCGGCGCTATTGCCTCGACCGCGACTGCCTCGACTACCAAGGGCCGGTCAGGCGTCGCGAAGCCGAAGCGCGCCCGATGCGCCGCGGTGAAGTCGGCGACGATTTCCGGTTCGTCGCGCAGCGACACGATCAGCGCTGCCTCGGTCCCGGCATACCGCAGATGCAGGTTGCGCTGTGCCATGATGTCCGCCGGATCCGCGCCTTGTCGGGCGAGCGCCTCGGTCGCTTCGTCAGCGAGCCGGTCGGCGAGGTCCCGAAGCTCCGACATGGCGTGCGGCTCCAACGGAATCTCCACGGCCTGTTCGCGCATGACCGTCTGGTCAGCAAGACCCATGCCATAAGCCGACAGCACACCGGCAAACGGATGGATGAAAACCGTTTCCATACCCAGGGCATCGGCCACCAGACAGGCGTGCTGCCCGCCTGCCCCGCCGAAGCATTGCAGCGCAAAGCGCGAGGCGTCATGGCCCTTCTGCACCGACACCTGCTTGATGGCATTCGCCATGTTCGCGACGGCGATCTGCAAGTACCCTTCCGCCACCTGCTCCGGGCTGCGCTGTTGTCCGGTGGCGCGCCCGATCTCTTCCGCCAACGCCGCGAACTTCGCCGCCACGATATCGGCGTCCAGAGGCGCATCGCCGCCGGGCCCGAAGATCGCCGGAAAGTGCCGCGTCTGGATTTTGCCAACGCAGACATTGGCGTCCGTCACCGTCAGCGGGCCGCCGCGCCGATAGCACGCCGGCCCCGGGTCCGCGCCGGCGGAGTCAGGGCCGACGCGAAAACGCGCACCGTCAAAATGCAGGATCGACCCACCGCCGGCGGCCACCGTGTTGATCGCCATCATCGGCGCCCGCATGCGAACGCCGGCCACCGCGGTCTCGAAGGCACGTTCGAAGCCACCGGCGTACAGAGCGACATCGGTCGACGTGCCACCCATATCGAAGCCGATGATTTGATCCAGCCCCGCCATCGCCGCGGTGCGGGCGGCCCCCACGATGCCTCCGGCAGGACCGGACAGGATCGCGTCCTTGCCCTGAAAGCCGGCCGCATCCGCGAGCCCGCCGTTCGACTGCATGAAATACAGCCGTGCGTCGCCAAGCTCTGCCGCCACCTGATCGACATAGCGGCGGAGGATCGGCGAGAGATAGGCATCGACGACCGTCGTGTCCCCGCGTGGTATCAACCGCAGCAGCGGGCTGACCACATGGCTCGCGGAGACCTGAGCGAACCCGGCTTCACGTGCAAGATCGGCGAGGCGACGCTCGTGTTCAGGGTATTTCCAGGCGTGCATCAGGACGATGGCGCAAGCCGTGATGCCCTTGGCGCGAACACTGGCAAACGCCCGGCGCGCGGCCGCTTCATCCAGCGCTTCGATCTCCTCGCCATCGACGCCGACGCGGCCTGCGACCTCCACAACCTCTTCGTAGAGCATCGACGGCAGCGTGATCGCCAGATCGAACAATCGCGGCCGCGCCTGGTTGCCGATGCGCAGCGCGTCAGCGAAGCCACGGTTCACCACGAGCAGCGTGCGCTCACCCTTGCGCTCGAGCAGCGCGTTGGTGGCAACGGTGGTGCCCATCTTCACCGCCTCCACCACGCCTGATGGCAGCGGCGCATCGAGCGAAATGCCGAGTACCGCTTTGATGCCGGCGATGGCGGCATCGCGGTATCGCCCAGGGTTCTCGCTGAGCAGCTTGTGCGTGGTGAGCTGCCCATCCGGATCGCGTGCGACGATGTCGGTGAAGGTGCCGCCGCGGTCGATCCAGAACTGCCACTTGCCGGAAGTCATCAGGTCACGGTCCCCACTCAGGCCTGCCACGGCAATTCCCACAGGTCCACATTGCACAGCTTGTCCGCCAGCGCGGTGGCAATCGCATCGAACAGCCGCTCACCCTTTTCCGCGGTTGCCGCCTCGGGATTGCCGATCACCCCGGACGAAGACCGTGCAGCGACCGTGCGCCAACGATATACGCCGCCGCCAACCACATCGGCGACGTCCGGCGAGCTGTTCGCCTTCGCCAGTCCCACGCGGTCCATCGCCACCAGCTCCGGCCGCACCGCCAGCATCATCGAGGTCTCTGCCTCGCAGGCGTGCATCAGTGCGGATTGTGTCTCCAGAATTCTGGCGATCGCCACGGCCGCGGCGTACCAATAGGTGAACTGCACAATCGGCGCGCCGAGCTTCGGCGTCAGCTCGTCGGTGATGGTGCGCAACGCGTTCTCGTTCCCGCCATGTGCGTTCAGCAGAACGATCCGCTTGAACCCGTGGCGCAGCACCGAGCGGCAGACATCCTCCACCACCGCGCTGAATGCCGGTAGGCCCAGCGTGATCGTTCCGCCAAAGCTCATGTGATGCTCGGACAGTCCGGTCCACAGGACCGGCAGCACCACCGCATGGCCGCCGCGTTCGGCGACCTTGCGGGCGGCGCGGACAGCAACCGTTTCGCCCAGCATGGAATCCACCTCGACCGGCAGATGCGGTCCGTGCTGCTCCAGAGACGCCACCGGCAGAATCACGATGGCGTCAGCCCGTGCCATCTCCCGTAACTGGTCGGCACGCAGTTTCCGCCACTCCACTTCGGAGTATCCCGCCATCGCCAATCTCCCTGTCCTGGCGTAGCAATGGGCCACGAAACCGGACCCGCGAAAAGGGACATCGTGGATGAATCTGCATCGGCTGCTGGCAAGGCGCCTCGAGCAAGGACGACCGGTGCGGGTAGGGCTTATCGGTGCCGGCAAGTTCGGCTCGATGTTCCTCGCGCAGGTTCCATCCACGCCTGGGATTGAGGTTGCGGCGATCGCCGACCTGGCGCCGGACCGTGCGCGCGACGCGTGCCGCCGTGTCGGCTGGAGCGATGAACGCATCGCGGCAACGCGTTTCACCGATGATACGCCGGCGATGCTGCGGTCGGCGGACATCGAAGTTGTGGTGGAAGCGACCGGCCACGCTCCCGCCGGCATCGTGCACGCCCGACGCGCGATCGCCGAGGGCAAACATATCGTGATGGTCAATGTCGAGGCCGATGTGCTGGCAGGTGTCGCGCTGACGCAGGAGGCGGCTCGCGCCGGTGTGGTGTATTCGCTGGCCTATGGCGATCAGCCTGCGCTGATCTGCGAGCTGGTCGACTGGGCACGTGCCTGCGGCTTCCGCGTGCTCGCCGCGGGAAAGGGCACGAAATACCTGCCGGAATATCATGCGTCCACACCGGCGACCGTGTGGGGCTACTACGGACTGACCGAGGAGCAGGCGCGGATCGGCGGGATGAATCCGCAGATGTTCAACTCGTTCCTCGACGGCACGAAGTCAGGCATCGAAATGGCGGCGGTCGCAAATGCGACAGGCCTCGCGGTGCCATCGGACGGGCTCGGCTTTCCGGCGTATGGCACGCAGGAGTTGGCCGATGGGCTGGGACACATGACGGGACAGGTCGAGGTCGTCTCCAGTCTGCACCGCAACGGAAGCAACGTGACCGACGACCTGCGCTGGGGTGTCTATGTCGTGTTCGAGGCGCCGAACGGTTACACGGCGCGCTGCTTCAAGGAATACGGCGTGGTGACGGACGCGTCGGGACGCGTGTCGGCGCTGTATCGGCCGTTCCATCTGATTGGGCTGGAGCTGAACATCTCGATCCTGTCAGCCGCATTGCGCGGCGAGGCGACCGGCGCGCCAACCGCATTCCGTGGCGATGTCGTCGCCACGGCGAAGCGCGAGCTGCGCAAGGGTGAGATGCTGGATGGCGAAGGCGGCGCCTGCGTCTGGGGCAGGTTGTTGCCTGCTCGCGTCAGCCTGGAGATCGGAGGTTTGCCGATCGGCCTGGCAAACCACGTGACGCTGACCCGGGATGTGCCGCTAGGGCAGTGCGTCACGTGGGATGACGTACGGATGGATGAAGCAGATGACGCGTATCGCTACCGGCGAGAGATGGAAGCGCAGGCACTGCGGGATCAGTAGAGAACGCACACCAGATAGGCGCCAGCCGGTTCGTTGTACAAGCCCGTTGTCATCAGGGTCATTGGTGCCACAAGCCGCAATCCGTTTGCGAGGCACCACGCGAAGACCTCGTAGTTGCGCGTTGGCAGCAGGAACCCTGGGCCGGTAAATTCCGGTGCGGCAGCGATGAGAGCCATCAGATCCTGATTGCTCCTGGCGACGCTGTGCGCAAAGAAGCCGATCGCTGTTGCGTAGCCCGTGATCCGACCATCGCGCTCGACGACCGTTGCGGTCTTTTGATCGATTGCGTCCTTCAGTTCGCCGCCGCGATCGAAGCCATGGACGTCGAAGCACACGGCGTTGCAGGCATCGAGATCGGCAGGTTCAGCGGCGCGAACATGATACCCTGCCATGCTGCGACGTAGCGGCGGCCCGTTCATGACCGAGAGTGGCTCGCGCGTGCGGAAGCCCATCGTCGTATAGAGACACAGCGAGCGGCGATGGAAGGCGCTCTGGCACAGACGCACGCCGGGCACGTTGCGAGAAGCCGCGCGATCGATCACATCCTGCATCAGCCGGCGACCGACACCCTGGTTCTGCACGGCGGGATCGACAGAGATCGGGCCGATGCCGACGATTGTCGACCGTTCATCCAGAAAGTTGCTGCCGATGATTGTTCCATCTCTCTCAGCAACGACGCCGTAAAATCCCGGGTGTTCCAGCAGCATGCGAAGCACGCCCACTGCGACGTCCACCGAGGGAAAGTCACGCGGAAACCCATGTGCATCATTGATCGCGGCGAATGCATCGTAACAGATTCGGCCACACGCCGGAGCATCATCGGGCGCGGCGCGACGCAACGCATCCATGAGACCAAGCCTCCCCCAGACGAGCGATTATTCGCTTAGTATGACAAGCACGCTATCCGCAACGAGTGCAGGGGGCAAGTCGGGGATTCGCGCGGTTCATCCGCCCATGAAGCCGTTCAGCTCCGGCGTGGCCATCGTGGTATCGACGTAACCCAGCGTCCCCGTTATCCTTCACCTCGCGCGCCGCATTCAGCAGGCCGGTCATTGCCGCGCGGTACAACGATGTGGCCAGGCTGATCCGCTTCACGCCGGCCGCCGCCAATTCCGGCACCGAGAATGACTTTCCCCTGATGCCCGCCATGAAGTTGAACGGCTTCGACAGCGCCGAACAGACGGTGCGCACCGCGGCGAGATCAGGCAGGCCAGGCGCCATCAAGACATCCGCACCCGCCGCCTCGAACGACTGCAGCCGCCGGATCACATCGTCCAGATCCGGATTGCCGCGGAGGAAGCCCTCCGCGCGCGCGGTCAGCATGAACGGAAATGCCATCGCACGCGCCGCCTCGACCGCCGCGACGATACGCTCGCGCGCCAGGCTCGCATCGAAAAGCGGCTTCTGCGCATTCCCGGTTGCGTCCTCGATCGAGCCACCGACCAGCCCGATCTCACCGGCCATTCGGATGGTCAGCGCGGCGTCCTCGGGCGCATCACCGAACCCCTTCTCCAGGTCGGCGGACACCGGCAGGTCTGTCGCCTCCAGCACGGCGCGCGCGTGTCCTAGCGACTCCTCGCGAGTGATCATCCCGTCGCGCCGACCAAGCATTCCAGCCGCGGCGCCGCTCGAGGTCGCCAGCGCGACGAAGCCTATTCCGGCCAGAATGCGCGCCGATCCCGCGTCCCATGCATTGGCAATGACAAAGCTGCCCGACCCCGCGTGCAATGCGCGGAACCGGTTTGCCTTCTCGGTCTGACTCGTCGCCATGACGTCTCCTCCTCGCCTGCGAGCAACATGACGACCCGACCCGCCTGGGGCAACGGCGACCGCTGTACCAAACCACGCGCCGGTTGACGGACCAAACCGCCTGTTCCAGCGTCGCCACCGCGAACGGGAGTGCGAGATGGCGAGCGATTATACCGTAGGCGATCTGGTGGCGGAATTCCTCACACAGTGCGGCGTCACCACCGCGTTCGGCATTGCCTCCGTGCACAACATCCCGATGCTGGATGCGATCGGTCGGCGCAACACCATCCGCTTTGTCATGGCGCGCGGCGAGTTGGGGGGTGCCCACATGGCCGACGGCTACGCGCGCGTCTCCGGCGGTCTCGGCGTGATCTTCTCCTCCACCGGGCCAGGTGCGGCGAACGCCATCGGCGGTCTGATCGAGGCGCGCTTCTCCGGCACACCTGTGCTGCACATCACTGGTCAGACAGCGACGAAGTTCGTTGATCGCGAGGTCGGCACCGTGCACGACGCGCCGGATCAACTCGGCATGCTACGCTCGGTGTCGAAGAGTGCCTACCGCATCCGCTCCGCGCAGCAGGCAATCGGCGTACTCACCCGCGCGGCGGTGGACGCTTTGACGCCACCGACCGGTCCGGTCAGCGTCGAGGTGCCGATCGATCTGCAACGCACGCCCGTCGAGCGCCCAGCCATCTTCGACAATTTCGTACTGCCATTGCCGCCGCCTCGCACGCCGTCGGACAGCGAACTTGACGAGCTTACCGCGCGCATCGTGGCGGCGAAGCGGCCGATGCTGTGGCTCGGTTCCGGCGCCCGCCGCGCGAGCGCGGCAGTGCACAAGCTGCTCGATCTCGGCTTCACCGTGATCAACAGCATCAACGGCAAGGGCACCGTCTCGGAAGAACACCCGATGAGCCTCGGCGGACTGCACGGCAACGGAATGCCGAAGGTCCAACAATTTTATCAAACTGTCGATCTGATGCTCGCCGTCGGCACGCGTCTGCGCGGCCAGGAGACTGGCGACTTCGTCATCAAACTGCCACCCAACATCATCCAGATCGATGTCGATCCGCTTGCCAACGGCCGCACCTACGCCAACGCCTATTTCGTCTGCGGCGATGCGCAGGCGACATTGCAGGCGCTGCTGCCGCGCATCGAAGGCCGCATGAAGATCGATCCGGCCTATCGCACCGACTTCGCCAGGCTGAAGCAGACCGCCCGCTCCGACTTCCTCGCCACTCTTGGCGCCTATGGCACGTTCCCGGAACAGTTGCGTCCGGTGATGCCCAAGGATGCGATCTGGGTGCGCGACGTTACGCAGAGCAACACCACCTGGGGCAACCGCATCTTCCCTGTGTACAGCCCCCATCAGAGCGTGTTCCCGGTCGGCGCCGGCATTGGCCAGGGCCTGTCGCTCAGTCTCGGCGCGGCCGCCGCGGCAAATGGCCGCAAGACCATCTGCATGACCGGCGACGGCGGCTTCTTCCTCAATGTCGGCGAACTGTGGACCGCGGTGCAGGAGAAGCTCGATCTCAGTGTCATCGTGATGAATGACCGCGGCTACGGCGTCATCAAGCGCATTCAGGACGCGACCGCGCAGGGCCGCCGCTTCTTCGCCGATCTGCAGGGGCCCGATCTGGGACAGCTTGCCGCACTCGCAGGCATCCCGTTCTGGAAGGTCGAGACCGCCGATGCATTCGGTGCGACCGTCGCAAAGTCGATCGCACACAACGGACCAAGCCTGGTCGAAGTGGACATGACGTCGGTCGGCGAATTCCCCGCCTATTATCCGTTCAACCAACGCCCCGCTGCCTGATCGCGAATGCGCGGCCTGCTCGGTCTGGCCGCGCTGCTGGCCATCGCCTGGGCGCTGAGCGAAGACCGACGCCGCATTCCTTGGCGCACGGTCATCGCCGGCGTTGTGCTGCAATGGGTGCTGGCGCTGCTGCTGATCTATTTCCCCCCGGCGAATGCGGCGATCGTCCTGCTGAACGATGGCGCGACCGCATTGCAGAACGCCACGCAGGCCGGCACCAGATTCGTATTCGGGTATCTCGGCGGACAGCCATTGCCATTCGCAGAGACACATCCAGGTGCCAGCTTCATTCTCGCTTTCCAAGCATTGCCGCTGGTGCTGACGATCAGCGCGCTGGCATCGCTGTTGTTCTATTGGGGCGTGCTGCAGCGGATCACCGCCGCATTCGCTTGGCTGCTGCGTCGCGCAATGGGCATCGGTGGCGCACTGGCGCTCGGTGCAGCGGTGCACGTGTTCGTCGGCATGATCGAGGCACCGTTGCTGGTGCGTCCCTATCTCGCCCGCATGCAGCGCGGCGAACTGTTCGCACTGATGACCTGCGGCATGGCGGGCGTGGCCGGCACAGTGATGGTGATCTACGCGACATTCCTCGCGCCACTGGTGCCGAACGCACTGGGCAACATCCTGATCGCATCGGTGATCAGCACGCCGGCCGGCTTGGCCGTGGCGGCGCTGCTGGTACCGTTCGGGCCCGCAGAAGCTTCGGAGGAACGCCTGGTCATCGAGGACCCGCCGCTCAGTGCGCTGGATGCGTTGGTGAAGGGCACGATCGACGGCGTTCCCGTGCTGGTCGGCATTGTCGCGACGTTGCTCGTCGCCGTCGCCTTCGTCGCACTCGTCAACGCGGCACTTGGCGAACTGCCGCATTGGGACGATGCCGCCATCACGCTGCAACGAATCTTCGCCTGGCCGTTCCGCCCGGTGATGTGGTTGATCGGCCTGCCGTGGAACGAAGCCGGCACCGCCGCGACACTGATGGGCACCAAGACGGTGCTGAACGAGTTCGTCGCCTATGTGAACTTCTCCGCGCTGCCGCCCGACACCTTCACGCCGCGTTCGCGGCTGATCCTGACCTACGCATTGTGCGGGTTCGCGAATTTCGGCAGCCTGGGAATCGTGATCGGCGGATTGGGCGTAATGGTGCCCGAGCGACGGCATGAAGTGGTCGCCCTCGGCATGCGCTCGATCCTGTCCGGCACGCTCGCCACCTGCATGAGCGGCGCGATCGCCGGCGTGTTGGCGGGCTGACAGGCAGGAGGAGACAAACATGCACTGGACCGATCGGCGCCAACGCTTCCGCACTGTACTCGCGGGCGATCAATGCATCCATCCGGGTTCGGTGTTCGATCCGATATCCGCGCGAATCGCCGAGGAGCTGGGGTTCGAGGTCGGCATGTTCGCCGGCTCGATCGCTTCGTTCACAGTACTCGGCGCGCCCGACCTGATCGTGCTGACACTCACCGAGTTCGCACAACAGGCCTACCGCATCAATCGCGCCGGCAAGCTGCCGCTGCTGGTCGACGCCGATCACGGCTACGGCAATGCGCTCAACGTGATGCGCACCGTGCAGGAACTCGAAACTGCCGGTGTCGCGGCAATGTGCATCGAGGACACGCTGCTGCCGAAGGCTTACGGCGAGAAGAAGCCAAGCCTGATCTCGCTCGAGGAGGGCGTCGGCAAGATGCGCGCCGCGGTTGCCGCGCGCGAGGATCCGTCGTTCGTCATCGTCGGCCGCACCAGCGCCGCAGCGATCGCCGGGACTGAGGATGTGCTGCGTCGTGCCAAGGCATATGAGCAAGCCGGCGTCGATGCGCTGTTCTTCGCCGGCGGCGTCACCCGCGAACAGCTCGATGCGATCTCCTCTGCGGTGAAAGCTGCCGTTGATGATGGGCGGTGGTCGCGATGGGCTCGACCGTGAGTATATGGCGAGCCGCCGCGTGCGCGTCGCCCTACAGGGACATCAGCCGTTCTCATCTGCCGTGCAGGCAGTCTACAACACGCTGAAGGCGCTGCGTGAAGGGACCAAGCCCGGCGACCTTCAGGGCATAGCGTCGGCAGAAACGATGCGGCGCGTCACGCGTGATGGTGACTACAAGAGCTGGACGGAGAAGTTTCTCGACGGCTGAGCGAACGGGCGGACGGCCGCTCTCTCATCCCGGCATCGCGATGCGCCTGCCGACACCGATCGGCAGCGCGCTTCCCGCCCGCGCACTCACGGCCTGTATGATCCGCGCATGCACGTCAGTCGGAAATGGCGCCACCTTGCGCACCGACATGTCTATGTGCAGCGCCATCAGCTCCTGCACCGCCACCCGGTAGCCGTGTTCGGCATGAAACATCTCGTGGAAATAGTGTAGCCGCTTGGTGTCCCCGCCAAGTAGATGCGGCACCACACGCACCCGTTCGCCCACCCGCACCTCGCGCTCGTATAGCGTGTGCGTCTCGGCGGTGAACGTCGAGTTGCCGGTGGCATCGCGATATGCCTGCCCCAAGCCGAGCAGGTCGTAAAGCAAGTCCGTCGCCTGATCGAACAGCACGACATAATAGGCCAGGTTCATATGGCCGTTGGCATCGATCCACTCTGGCAGGACCTCGCCTTTGAGTTGCGGCATCTCCATTGGCCGCCAGCTTGTTGACGAAGCGGCACACGGTCAAGCACACAAGCCCCGATGCCCCAGATCCACGTGCCCGATACGGAGGCGACCGACGGGTTGCCGCCGCACCAGCGCTGGCGTGCCATGCTCGCGGTCGCGATTGCGGTGTCCATGTCGGTTCTGGTCACTTCAATTGCCAATATCGCGCTTCCGACCATCGCGCATGATATGGCGGCGACGCCGGCCGACTCGATCTGGGTGGTGAACGCCTACCAGCTTGCGGTGACTGTGACGCTGCTGCCGTTCGCCTCGATGGGCGACATCTATGGCCATCGGCGCGTCTATATCTGGGGCCTTGCCGTCTACACCGCCGCATCGTTGCTCTGCGCACTCGCGCCATCGCTCCCGGTTCTGGTGCTCGGACGCGTCCTGCAGGGCTTCGGCGGCGCCGGCGTCATGAGTGTCAACGGCGCACTGGTGCGCTTCATCTTTCCTCGTGCGCTACTCGGCCGCGGCATCGGCTACAACGCGCTGATCGTCGCGGGCTCATCGGCCGCCGGCCCTTCCGTCGCCGCGGCGATCATGTCGGTGCTATCCTGGCCCTGGCTGTTCGCGCTGCAGGTGCCGGCGGGCATCCTGTCCTTGTGGCTGGCGCATCGCTTCCTGCCGCGAACGCCGCTCGCCGGCCATCCGTTCGATCCGCTCAGCGCAGTACTGAACGCAATCACCTTCGGCCTGTTCATCACCGCGCTGGATGGCATCGGCCGTGGCCAGGGGCCCATCACGGTGCTGGGCGAATTTGTCGCCAGCATCCTGGTCGGCTGGTTCTTCGTGCATCGCCAGTACTCGCTTGCCGCGCCGATGCTGCCGGTCGATTTGTTCCGCCGCCCTGTGTTCGCGCTGTCGGTGGCCACCGCGATCTGCGCACATGGCGCACAGCTCATCGCATTCGTGTCACTGCCGTTCTACTTCCAATACATCAGCGGTCTGTCGCCGATTCAGATCGGCGTGTTGATCACGCCCTGGCCGGCCGCGCTGGTGGTGATAGCGCCGATCGCCGGCCGCCTGGCCGACCGCTACCCCGCAGGCCTGCTCGGCGGTCTAGGGCTGGCGGTTATGACGCTGGGTCTGCTGCTGGTGCTGTTCCTACCGCCACGACCCGCGCAGATCGATGTAGCCTGGCGTCTCGCCGTGTGCGGCATCGGCTTCGGATTCTTCCAGTCCCCCAACAATCGCCTGATGATCGCCAGCGCACCGCGCGACCGGGCTGGCGCCGGCAGCGGCATGCTGTCCACGTCCCGGCTGCTCGGTCAGACCACGGGCAGCGCTCTGGTGGCGCTGGTGTTTGGAGTTACCCAAGGCGGCGCAGGGGCAGTTGAACTGGGCACCAAGCTCGCCATCGGGATGGCCGCGGGGTTCGCTGGGCTTGCGATGGTGCTCAGCACGCTCCGTCTTGCCCAGCCGCAGTCAACTTAAGCGGAACGCTACGCCGCTCTGGTGCCACGTCCGCCCCAACGCCGATCGATATCGTCCAGGCACGTGGACATCGCCAGGCCCAGACGCGCCGTCACCGTCTCAAGTCGCTCCACCAACGTCTCGGCCCGCGAGCGATCGTTGCGCGTCACTGCATCCGCGATTTCTTCCAGCACCTCACCGAGACCGATCGCACCGCAGGTCTCGGCCAAGCCGCTGATCTCCTCGCAGTTGCGCACCACCGCACCCGCTTCCCAGCCCGGCAGCAGTTCGCCCAGGCGCATGCATCGCGCCGTCGCATCGGCCACAAATTCAGCGACGCACGCCCGGGCGCGGTCCATCCCGACGACCGCCACCATCTCTTCGAGGAACACCTGCGAAACGTCGGCTGCGTAATCCTCGGAGGGAACAGCGGGCTGATCGTCCAGCGCCACCACCGAAATCGCGTCGCGCGGCGACTGCGCCGACACGCCACCAGGAAGCCACCGGCGTAGCGTCGTCCCGAGACGATCGAGATTGACCGGCTTCTCCAGCACTGCGGTAAATCCGGCCTCGGTGCATCGCTTGTGCATCACCGGACCCTTCAGACCGGTCAGCGCGATGATCGGTATCGTTGCTGCACGCCCGCTCATGCCGCGGATCTTCCGTGTCGCCTCGAAGCCGTCGCGATGCGGCATCTGGATGTCCATCAGGATCGCATCGAAGCTGTCATGGCTGGCGAGCCGCACGGCCTCGTCGCCATCATTGGCGACGAATGCCGAGAAACCTCGGCGCGACAATGCTGCGATCAGCAGCGACTGATTCACCTTGTCGTCTTCCACCACCAGGATGCGCCCGCCGCGCACCTCAGGTGCCATAGGCTCCAGCGCCTCGAGCGGCGAGTGCTGCGCCAGCAACTGCTGCGCAAGGGACGCCACCTGATACGGATCGGCCGCCGCCGGAATGCACGCATCGACCTTCGCGGTCTCGCCGCCATCGCCGAGCCAGATCATCGCCGTCCGCCGGCCGAAAGGAGTATCGCGCAGGCGCAGGACGAATAAATCGGCCGCCATCCCAAGCAGCCGACCCTGCACGATGACGAGGTCAAGCGCGCCGCGCTGCGCTTCGATGCGTTCGGCGAGCGCCAGTCCGAGATAGCCGTCCGGCGCCATCTCCACCATGACGCCAGCGTCCCCAAGTTGGCTGGCAATGGTCCGTGCCCTCGCGTCCTCGTCACCCACCAGAAGCGCGGTCCTCCCGGCGAAGCGCTGGCCGCCGAATGGCTGGGAGATGCGTTCGGACGGGAACTCAAAGGTGAATTCGCTGCCGACGCCAAGCGCGCTCTCCACGGTCAGCGCACCTCCCATCAGCACAGCGTTCTCCCTGCACAGCGCAAGGCCCAGGCCAAGACCCGCCTGGCCGGAACCCTCCTGATCGCGACCGCGCTCGAAGCGTTCGAAGATGCGTGCGCGATCCTCGGGCGAAATGCCGGGGCCGGTGTCCGAAACGGCAAGCTTGATGGTCGCGGCACCCGTCGCGTCCGCAACCGCCGACGCACGGATCTCCACCTGGCCATTGGCGGTGAACTTGATGGCGTTGCCGACCAGATTGAATAGCACCTGGCGCAGCCGGGTCGGATCGACCTGCCAGTGACCGCGCAGCAGATCATCGTAGCGCGTCTTCAGCTCCAGCCCCTTATCGCGCGCCTGCGGCTGTAGCGTCCCGGTGACCTCGCGTACCAGCGCGATTACATCGACCTCGTCGACCTGCAGCCCAGAGCCACCGACTTCGCCGCTGGCGATCTCGAGCAGACCGTTCAGCATGGCAAGCAATGCCTCGCAGCTTGCCCGGATGCGCTCCAGCCAAAGCCGCTGCTCCTGCTCCAGTTCGCTGTCGAGCAGCAGCGAGCAGATGCCCATGATCGAGTTCATCGGCGTGCGCACATCGTGGCCAACCGCGGCGAGCACCCGATCGCGGTCGCGCGCCACCGTGGCAGCCTCCTCCTGCGCCACCTGGCTGGCGGCCGATGCCGCGTCCAGCTTCGCCGCCAAACGCACCTCGTTGGTCACATCGCGGCCGACGCAGTTGTACCGGCCGTCGGGCAATGGCTCGATGCCAAGCCGGTGCACGCGGTCCTGGCCATCTTCGTTGGCTATGTTGACCTGAATGTTATCCTGCCGAAAGCGCGCCTCCAGTGCCTCGGCGACCCTATGCGAGGGCGCCAATCCCGAGAACCGTCAACAATGGCTGGCCAACTCCCTCGCGCAGCCGATCGGGACAATAGCCATGGACCGTCGTGATGCAGCCGCGTCGGTCCAGGTCGACCTGCCAGTCAGCACCATATCCTGAGGGCACCATGGCGGGCTGCTCGCTGTTCGAGCGGCGTGATACCGCCAGCGCTATGCAGGTCACCCAGACCGCGAGCAGATACGCCCCGAGCACGCCGATGGCACGCTTGCTGAGCCAATGACTTCTCAGCGCGATGTCGGTATCCATGCGGGCCGTCACGGTCGCATCGACGGTCCGCAGCGGCGCCGAGGCCGACAGCCGCGCTGGAATGCCCAGCAACCGGCTGGCCGTCGACATCAGGCTCGTGCTCCAACCCGCTTCGCTCCCGGCAGCAGCCGGCGGCGGCGATGACGGCGCGTCGTGGCGCGGCAAGGCCAGCACACCATCGACGCCGCGGAGTTCGATCGAGACCCCAGGCCCAAACCAGGTACGTCCGATCAGCCGGTCAAAATCCTCAAATCGCAGAACTGCGCCGACCAGCCCGGCGGGTTTGCCAGAGGTGTCCCGCACAAGTCTGCTCAGTATCACCGACGGACCAGTGCGCAGCCAGGAGTCGGCGCGCTGCAGGGCCACCGGCATCGCGTTGTCGCCCATGGCATGGCGAAACCAGTCAGTATCGGCGACCGAAGCATCGCTGACCGAGAACGGCGACGAGGAGGCCAGCAACTGGCCCGACGCACTCACCGCGAAAGTCGCGCCGACCGGCGACAGTGCACCTTGAAGTCGCAGCAGCCGGCTGGTCAGCGCAACCTTGTCGCCCTGGAGATCGGTCGCCCGAAACGCATCGGTCGTATCGGCGAAGTGCTCGAGCGGCATGTCGATCGAGGCGGCGACTGCACTGGCAGACATGGTCAAGCTGGCGAGCGCGTCCCGCGCCACCTGTGCGGTCTGCAGGAACGCGGTCAAGCCCCAGGCTCCGATCAGCAACAGGGCCACCACCAGCAAGGCGACCGGGCGCGAGATCAGGCGTAGCGGCGCGACGAGAAAATTGACGACGCGCTTCACCGCGACCTCCGTCAGCGAGACGAGCAAGTTAGTCGCGGAACGCTACGACTTGGTTTCACGCTCAAACTCACCCGATTTTATCGGCGCGTTGCGCTATAGCATCTTTCCGCGTGCGCAGTCGAACCAACTTTGGCCCTGCGCATCCGAGGGGCTGATCGCGAGGGAGACGATCGGTTGGGCTGGTTCTCCCAACTCCAGCATCCCGCCGCTGAGCAGGACCAGGATGCGGCTCAGCGCCTTGTCATCGGAGCCAAGCGTGACCGCGAACCGACGGGCGGCGGTCCGGCGCGCCGAGACCTGCCAAAGCCCTGCCGGCCCGGTGAAGCGAAGCGGGACGGTCACCGATCCATGGACCGGCTGCGACTCAAGGGAGACGATGAGGCGGATCGGCGCATCACGGCGGATGCTTATGAGCACCGATGTGCCGGCCGCCGCCGCGACCGCAACGCACTCTTCGTCGCTGGAATGGAACGTCCACGTCGTGTGGATCTGCGGGCTTCGGAACGTGCCGAACGAGCGGTGGCACCGCTGGCACCGAGGCCTCTCGTCGCCCCTCCTCGCCCGGCGGCAACGGGGCGCAACTGGCCGGAAGCAGCGTCAGAACCGCAAGGGCTCCGATGCAGGCCCGTGAGACGCGCTCCGCCAATGGCGGCGCTCCGTCAGCGGATGATGATCTCGACCCGACGGTTTTGCGGCTCGCGAACGCCAGGCCCGGTCTGCACCAGCAGATGCGTATCCCCGAAGCCCTGAATGGTGATCGCATTCTGCGGCACACCGTCCTTGATCAGCTCGACCTGCACCGCGCGCGCACGACGGAGAGAGAGACCCTGGTTGTATTTATGCGTGCCCGACGTGTCGGTGTAGCCGTTCACCTCGATTCGAGTGTACTGCACATGAGTGGAATTGTCCGCCGCCTCCTTGACGATCTGCCGCGCCCGATCGCTCAGCGTCGCCTTGTCCCAGTCGAAGAACACCAGATAGGAGCGCGCGGGCGCCGGGGCGGGTGCAGCCTCCGCTGCCGGCGCCGGCACCGGCACCGGCCGGGCAACATTGAATGCGTAGCGCACACCGAACAGGAAATCGTTGCTGAACTGTTGTTGCAGCTTGACCTGAAACGGCGCACCAGGCGGTGTCACGGTCGCGGCAAATGACCGGCCGCCGGCGATCCCGAAGAACCGGTACTCGGCGGTGAGAGAAAGGCCCGGCATACGCGGCATCGGGAACGAAAGGCCGGCGATCGCCTGATAAGCGAGGCCGCCCTCAGTGTCATTCGACGTGATCACGCCGGTCGGCGACCCAGCCAGGGGCGTCGCGGCGAGATTGCGCAAGTGTGTCCAGCCGTAGCCCACGCCACCACCGACGTAGGGATACAGCCACGGCAGATGCACATCCATGTCGAACAGCACGTTGGCCAGCGCGCCATAAGTCTGCGCGGTACCGCTGAAACTGGACAAACCAGGCCCGGTGCCGCGAGAGATGTCGGCCGTTCGATAGTTGCCCTCCAGCTCAAAGCGAAAGCCGTTGCCCAGGGCATAGCCGACACTCGCCAACCCCGCGAAGCCGACCGAAGGATCCAGTTGCGTGCGAGAGCTGCCAAGCAAAGCGGTTTGCACATTGATGCTCTCGGGCCAATAGACGCCAGCACCGGCCCCGATATAGAGGCCCTGAAAAGGCTGTGCCTGGGCCGCAAAAGGCGATGCGAGAAGAGCCATCACCAGACACAGACTACGAAAGCGCATACCTCGAGTTCCTTCTCGGGCGAGGACGAAAAGGGGCGCCTCGCGGCGCCCCGATCCGTTGTCGGCGTTAGGCAGCGGGAGATCAGCGGATGATGATCTCGACGCGTCGGTTCTGCGGCTCGCGCACACCGGGGCCTGTCGGCACGAGCAGATGCGTGTCGCCGAAGCCCTGCGTGGTGATCGCGTTCGCCGGAACGCCATCCTTGATCAGCTCGGCCTTGACCGCATTGGCGCGGCGGATCGACAGACCGAGGTTGTACTTCGGCGTGCCGGAGGTGTCGGTGTAGCCGTTCACCTCGATCCGCGTGTACTGCACCTTGGTGGAGTTGGCCGCCGCTTCCGCGATGATCTGGCGCGCACGATCGGTCAGGTTGTATTTGTCCCAATCGAAGAACACCAGGTACGAACGAGCCGGCGCCGCTGCCGGAACCGGCGCGGGGGCCGGCGGTGGCGGTGGCGCTACGCCGAAGTTGTAGCGCAGGCCGAGCAGGATCGTGTTGTTGTGGTCATTCTTCAGACTGACGCTGCCAACCCGTATCGGTGCCGCCGACTTTACTGACAGCACCATAACTCCGGCTACCCGCCAGACCCATGTAGCGGTATTCGGCGGTGAATGCCAAGCCCGGTATCGCAGCCATCGGAAACGCGGCGCCAACGATCCCCTGGTAGGCGAATGAGCCCTTGGACGTGTTTTGCAAACGCAAGCTGCTCGGTCCGATGGGGCTAGTCAGGGCGACCCCATTCTCGTTGGCCCACTGGTAGCCCGCGCCGACACCAAGATAAGGCACGAACCAAGGTGTGAGCCCGTTGAAGTCGTACAACACGTTCACCATCGGGCCGTACTTCTGCTCACGACCATGACCAGTTGTGCTGCCGCCGAAGAAGCCCGATCCACTATTGAAGGGGTTGTTCCGATAGTCGCCCTCGAGTTCAGCGCGCAAACCGTTGCCGAAGCCCCAGCCCAGGCTCACCACGCCGGCAAACCCGACCTCCGATTTCAGGTTGGCCGTTCCCACTCCAAATATCGTGTTGGGGTTGACCTGGATGTTCGGCATGATGTTCACACCGGCACCGGCGCCGACATAAAGGCCAGTAACCGGCTGCGCACTCGCCGCGATGGGCGTGGCCAGCACTGTGGCTGCCAAGAGTGCACTCCGAAGCTGCATTTGCTTTCTCCTCGTTCTGCCGGCGCCAGCGGCGCGCGCGGGTACCGTTGAGCGCATAAGACGCCCTTTCGATCAACCAACCATACCTCAAGGAGGGCCGTTAACGCGAGGGGGGGCAATGGTTTTTGGGCACAGTGTGGCCGTTGGGCAACAGACACGGCAGGCAGGACACACAGAGCGGAAGAGAGCAGGAGTTGAACCTACCCGGAGCCGCCGAGCAGCCCCAACCGGCTTTGAAGGCCGGCCGGCCCACCGGAGCCGCTTCTCTTCCATCAGCGACTATCTACCGGGCCGCACAGCTGGGCAACGAACGCCGCCTCGTCCGCCGGTTCCAGGCACCGGCAGTCGAGCCAGAGGCGACCCTCGGCAATCCTGCCCACCACCGGCCGCGGCAACCCGCGGAGCCATGCCGACAGCGCCTCCAATGCCCTCCCCCCGACCGTGACGGCATGCGACGGCAGCAGGTCCACGGGCAACGCACCGGAGCCGATCTGGCTGCGGCAAGGCTCCACGACCACCGGCCGGTCCGGCCAGAACGCGCGCAACCGCTCTGCCATGCGTTCGGCCGTGGCCCTGACAGCCTCCGCCGGTCGGGTCAGCAATCGGAGGGTGGGCAGTTCGGCTGCCAGCAGATCGGGGTTCAGGTAGAGCAGCAGAACGCGCTCCAAAGCCGCCAGCCGCGCCTTGTCCAGACGAAGCGCGCGCTTCAGCGGATTGGCATTCATGCGGATTATCAACTCCGCGCGACCAACCACAAGGCCAGCCTGTGGCCCCCCAAGCAGTTTATCACCGGAGAAGCTGACCAGATCCGCACCGGCCGCCAGCGATTCCTGCGGCATCGGCTCATGCGGCAGCCCCCAGCCGGCGAGATCGACCAGGCTGCCGCTGCCCAGATCCTCCACCATCGGCAGGCCAGCCGCGTGGGCGATCGCCGCCAATTCGGCTGCCGGGACGGCGGCTGTGAAGCCGGCGATCGCATAGTTCGCCTGATGCACCCGCATCAGAAGCGCCGTCTGTGGACCGATCGCCGCCTGGAAGTCGCGCGCATGCGTGCGGTTGGTGGTGCCCACCTCGCGCATGACCGCTCCGGCACGCGCCATGATCTCCGGTATGCGAAACGCGCCGCCGATCTCGATCAACTCGCCACGGGAGACCGGAACCTCCCGTCCGAGCGCCAGCGTATTCAGGATCAGCAACACCGCCGCGGCATTGTTGTTGACCACGGTGGCCGCCTCGGCGCCGGTGATTTCGCGCAGCAGGCGGGTCGACGTGTTCGTCACGCTCACCGCGCTGGCCAGTGGCAAGGTCGAATTCCAGCGTGGTAGCCGAGGCGAGCGCCTCTGCCGCGGCGGCGGCAGCCACCTGAGGCAGCGGCGCCCGGCCGAGATTGGTATGCAGCACGGTGCCGGTCATGTTGAACACGGGCCGCTGCGAGACAGCGAACCGGCGCGCCAGCGTGTCCGCGGCGGCATCCAGGATGGTAGCCGCCTGCGTCGGGAATTTGCGGGCGGCACGGCAGGCGGCCAGTTCCGCTCGCAGCGCGGCGGCGGTCGCCGTCCGGCCGAACCGTGCAATCAACGCATCGGCCGCCGGCATGCGCAGCAATGCGTCGAGCGAAGGCAGCGGACTGGCAGAATTTGGCATCGTCACGCCATGCTAGAGTAAAGCCCATGAGCACGACATTCGAGATACCGACGCTGCGCACCGAACGTCTGACACTGCGGGCGTTCCGCGCTCGGCGACATCGATGCCCTGGCGGCGATGCAGGCAAACCCGGAGGTACGCCGCTATCCTGGGCGATGGCTCGATCCTGGATCGCGCTCAGGCCTGGAGCCTGATGGAGAGGCATGCTCGGCCAATGGGCGCTCCGCGGCTACGGCGTGTTCGCGGTCGAGCAGAATGGAAGCTTCGCCGGATGGGCCGGCGTGCTGCATCCGCCGGAGTGGCCCGAGCCCGAGTTGGCCTACTCGCTTGACCAACCCTTCTGGGGTCGCGGCCTCGCCACGGAAGCCGCTCGCGCCGCACGCGATTGGGCATTTGCCTCGCTCGACTTCAACCGGCTGGCGAGCTTCATCCGGCCCGCCAATGCCCGCTCATCACGTGTAGCGGAGAAACTCGGGGCATCGCGCGAGGGGATGGTGGAATTGCGCGGATCCCAGGCGGAATGGTGGGTACATCGGAGATGACAGATTTGCTGACACCGGATGAACCATCGCCTCGTGCGCGTGCTGCGCGAGGACGGGCAATCGGACTTCCTGCTGACCGCCGACCACGCGGGGCGCGCCATCCCGCGCAGTCTGGGGAGACTTGGACTGCCGGACAGCGAGCTGGAGCGGCACATTGCCTGGGACATCGGCATCGCCGGCGTCACCGACCGCCTGTCGGCGGCACTCGATGCCACCGCGGTGCTGCAGACCTATTCTCGCCTGGTCATCGACTGCAATCGCGATCCCGATGTGCCGAGCTCGATACCCGAGATAAGCGAGACCACGCCGATCCCAGGGAACCGCGGGTTGTCAGCAGAGCAACGCATCGCCCGGCGGCAGGCGATCTTCGATCCGTATCACGCGCGCATACGCGGTCTTCTCGATGCACGCGAGGCCGCCGCGCGCCGCACCGTGTTCATTGCGATGCACAGCTTCACGCCGGTGTTCAAGGGCGAATCTCGCGCGATGCAGGTTGGCGTGCTGTACAACCGTGACGCACGGCTCGCGAATATCATGCTGGAACTGCTGCGTGCCGAGGGCGATCTGACAGTGGGCGACAATGCGCCTTATGCGGTCAGCGACATCACCGACTACACTGTTCCGGTACACGCCGAACGGCGCGGACTGCCACACGTCGAGATCGAGATCCGCCAGGACCTGATCGCCGATGTCGCAGGCCAGGCCGCCTGGGCGGCGCGGTTCGAACGTCTGCTGCCGGCAGCTATAGGTCGCCTGTCGTGACCGGTCGGTGGGATGCCCCGAGCCGCGACGTGCCGATCGATCCCGCCCACGCAGCGCTGCTGTTCGTCGATGTGCAGAACTACAATGCCCGGCCGGATGGCGGCGCGTACAACGGAATGAGCGTGGCAGAGCGCGATGACCGGTATGGCTATTTCTTTCGTGTGATGCACGAGACGGCGCTGCCGAACATGCAGCGCCTCCAGGCGGCCTGTAGGCAAGCGGGCATCGAGGTGATGTACACGGTGATCGAGGCACTGACGCGCGACGGGCGCGATCTCAGCCTTGATTACAAGATCAGTCGCCTGTTCGTCCCGCGCGGTTCACCCGATGCGAAAGTGCTGGATGCGATCGCGCCAGTCGAGGATGAGATCGTCCTGCCGAAGACTTCATCGTCCGTGTTCATTTCAACGAACATCGACTACGTGCTGCGTAACCTCGGCATGCGGTCGCTGATCATCGCTGGCGTATTGACCGATCAATGCATCGACTCGGCGGTACGCGATGCGTGCGATCTGGGTTACCTGGTGACGGTGCCGACCGACGCCTGTGCAACCCTGACCACGGAACGCCATGACTGGGCCTTGCGCAACAACCGAGGCTATTGCCGCCAGATCACCACCGACGCGCTGCTGCAAGAAATTGTCATTGCGAGGAGCGAAGCGACGCGGCAATCTCCATCATAAGTACGCACTATTCGTTTCACCCTGCGCCAAACGTCTGCTTCGCCAGCTCGATCAGCGCGCGCAGATACGCCTCGCCATTCTCCGGCGAACGATCCACCCCGATCCGCGCGCGGTAATCGTTCGCCATATCCATGAAATCGACAATCCCGTCCGACTCGCCGAGCCAGTTGCAGATCGCGACATACTCTCCAAACAACGGCGAGCCTCGCAGCCGCCGCACCTCCTCCGCCAGCTTCCCCAACCGCGCGGCGGCCTCACGGCTGACCGCATCGGTCGGATCCGCATCCACCTTGCGCAGCCGCCACTCGGCCGCGCGCTCCAGTTCCTCGACCTCGAACAGGTCTTCGTCCATCACGCCTCCCGCCGCGAGAACGCCGTCTCCTGGCTGGTGACGAATTCGAGCAGACATGCCCTGCCCTCCTCGGTCTGCCGCCGCGCACGCAGGATCGCATCGGCCACCTGCGACGGGTCCTCCACCCGCTCGCTCCAGCCGCCGAGATCGCGCGCCAGGTTGGCATAGCTGCCGCCCAGGTCGCGCGACCGATAGCGCTCATGCGACAGCTTCATGTGCGGGATCTCGATCGCCATCGCCGAGTTGTTCAGCACGATCGTGCATATCGGCACGCCGCAGCGCACCGCGGTCTCGAAGTCCAGCCCCGTCATGCCGAATGCCGCATCGCCCATGAAGTTGACGCAGAACTTGTCCGGCGCCGCGACCTTCGCGCCGATCGTCAGCCCGAGGCCGGTGCCAAGCTGATGCGACTTGCCCCAGCCCAGATAACCGCGCGGCCGCGTCGCGCGATAGAACGGCAGCAACTGCTCGCGCGGACTGCCGGAATCATGCGTGACGATCGCATCGGCCGGATCGACCACGCGCATGAACTCGTTGATCACGCGGTAGGGCGTGATCGGCGTCTCCGACGACGTCAGCTTCGCCTGCCATTTCGCCAGCCACGCCTCGCGCTTCGTCGCGATCTCCTCCGCCGGCGAACGGTTCAGCAGCCGTCCGCCGAGCCGATCCTTCACCGCATCGACCAGCGCCGCCAGCGCCAGCTTCGCATCGCCCAGCAGCGCCACCTCGGTCGCGATAGCTCTTGTGCAGATCGCGCGTGATCGTTGGTGGCGTGGATGATGCGCACGCCGGCAGGCAGCGGCGGCGTGGTCAGCGGATGACGGTTCAGCCCGGTGCCGATCGCCAGGATCAGATCCGCACGCGCATACAGGAAATGCGCGCCATGACCGGTGAAGCCGTTGCCGCCGGAACCCAGCGCCAGCGCGTGATCCTCGGGGAATGCGCTCTTGCCATCCACCGTGGTCATCACCGGGCTTTGCAGCAGCTCCGCAAGCTTGCACCAGTTCGTCGCTCGCCTCGGCGTACAGCACGCCCTGCCCGGCGAGGATCACCGGACACGCCGCGTCCACCAGCAGCCGCGCCGCCTCCTCGACGTCATGCGCCGCCGGCGTGGCGCGCGTCGGACGCACCGGCCTGTGATCCAGCGTCTCGCTGCCGATGTCGAGCTCCAGCAGATCGCGCGGCAGTTCCACCATCACCGGCCCGGGCCGCCCGTTCTTCAACTGGCTGAACGCGCGCCGCATCGCCGCCGGCACCTGCTCCGGCACGATGATGTGCTCGGCCTGCTTGGTGACCGAGGCATAGGTGCGGCTGGCATGGAACATCGGAAACACCTGCGCCTGCTCGCGCGCATGGCCGAGCGGCAGGAACAGCACCGGCACCGAATCGGAAAACGTCGTGGCGATGCCGGGAAAGGCGTTCTCCGCACCCGGCCCGTACTGCATGGCGAACACGCCGGGCGGCCGGCCGTTGGTCACCCGCGCATAGCCGTCCGCCATGTCGACGCCGACGCGTTCCTGCCGGCAGATGATCGGGCGCAACCCGCCCGCCACAGCGGTCTCGATCACCGACGTGGTGGGAAAGCAGAACAGCGTGGTCACACCTTCACGCTTCAGGATTTCCACGACGGCATGGTCTGCGCGCATCTGTCCCTCCCTTACGGCGTTTGGCAAAGCCTAGGCGCGGGCCGCCAGACGCGTCTACAGTCCGGTCGATAAGTCATAACAAGGAAACCCCATGCAGACCTCGATCGGACGCCGCGCTTTGTTGGGTGCCGGCGTCGCAGCCGCCGCCTTGCCGCGCCGCACCTGCGCCGCCGACAAGCCGATCCGCATCGGCGTGCTGACCGACATGACCGGCGTCTATGCCGCCAACACCGGGCCAGGCTCGGTACTCGGCGCGCAGATGGCGGTCGAGGATTTCATGCGCGCGCACCCGGCATCAAGGCCGAGGTGGTGCAGGCCGACCTGCAGCTCAAGCCCGATGTCGCGCTCGCGATCGCCGCGGACTGGTACGACAACCAGGGCGTCGACGTCGTCACCGACGTGCCGCTGTCCTCGGCGGCGTTCGCGATCGGCGATCTGGCGAAGCAGAAGGACAAGGTGGCGATCTTCACCGGCGGCGCGTCGGCCGACATCACCGGCGCGCACTGCGGACCCAACCATCTGCACTGGGTCTACGACACCTGGTCGATGCCGCACGGCGTGGTGGACGCCGCGGTGAAGGAGGGCGCCGAACACCTGGTTCTTCATCACCGCCGACTATGCGTTCGGCCACTCGCTGCAGAAGGACGCGGCGAGCTTCGTCACCGCCGCCGGCGGCAAGGTGCTCGGCCAGGCTTTGGCGCCGTTCCCCGGCACCACCGACTTCTCCTCGTTCCTGGTGCAGGCGCAGGCAAGCGGCGCCAAGGCGATCGGCCTCGCCAACGGCGGCAACGACACGGTGAACTGCATCAAGCAGGCGGCGGAATTCGGCATCATGAAGGGCGGGCCAGAAGGTCGCAGGCCTGATCTTCCTGATCCACGACGTGCACGGTGTCGGCCTGGACGCGGCGCAGGGCGTGCTGCTGACCGAACCGTTCTACTGGAACCTGAATGCCGGCACGCGCGAGTTCAGCAAGCGCTTCGCCGCACGCTTCAACGGCGTGGTGCCGGGCTCAGTGCATGCCGGCCAGTATTCAGCGGTGACGCACTACCTGAAGGCGGCGCTGCGATGGGCGTCGACAAGGCGACGGCCAGCGGACGTGCCGCGGTCGAGCAGATGAAGGCGATGCCGACCGACGATCCGCTGTTCGGCAAGGGCAAGGTGCGGATGACGGCCGGGTCATCCACGACATGTACCTGTTCGAGGTGAAGTCGCCCGCGCAATCGAAGGAGCCATGGGACTACTACACCCTTCGGCGGACCATCCCGGCCGATCAGGGATTCCGACCGCTCGACCAGGGCGGCTGCCCGCTGGTGCGGAGCTGAGGCCGGAGAAATACCGAGGGAGCCAACGTCCATGCTTGGGCTGATGCAGCAGCGACCATTGCTGATTTCGTCGCTGCTCGACTATGCGGAGCGCTATCACGCCGATACCGAGATCGTATCGCGCTCGGTCGAGGGGCCGATCCACCGCAGCAACTGGGGCACGATCGCCGCGCGCGCCAAACGGGTCGCCAACGCGCTTGCGCCGGCTGGGCGTCACGCGCAGCGAACGGATCGCCACGCTCGCGTGGAACCACAACCGGCATCTGGAAATCTACTTCGGCGTCACCTGCAGCGGCGCCGTGCTGCACACGGTGAACCCGCGGCTGTTCCCCGAGCAGGTGCGCTTCATCATCGATGACGCCGAAGCAAGCTACGTGTTCTTCGACGTGACCTTCGCCGCCGCTGGTGGAACAGCTCGCGCCCCGAGCTGCCGAAGCGTGCGCGGCTACGTCGCGCTGTGCGCGCGCGAGGCGCTGCCGTCGATCGATGTGCCGAACCTGCTTTGCTACGAGGACCTGCTGGCAGCCGAGACAGACGACTATGCGTGGCCGGAGTTCGACGAGAACACCGCATCGGCGCTGTGCTACACGTCGGGCACCACCGGCAATCCCAAGGGCGTGCTGCAGAGCCATCGCTCGGCCGTGCTGCACAGCTTCGCGCTGATGTCGGCCGACACGATGGCGATCTCGGCGCGCGAATCGCTGCTGCTGTGCGCGCCGCTGTTCCATGTGAACTGCTGGGGCATTCCGTTCGCCGCGGCCGGCACCGGCGCCAAGGTGGTGCTGCCCGGCATGAAGCTGGACGGCGCCAGCCTGTTCGAGCTGATCCGCGATGAGGGCATCACCTTCTGCGGCGCGGTGCCGACGGTGTGGCTGAACCTGTTCGCCTGGATGGAGCAGAACCTCAACACGACCGATCAGCGCGGACTGAAGCTGAAGCGCGTGCTGTCGGGCGGATCGGCGGTGCCGCGCGTGGTGATCGAGAAGGCGCACGCGTATTTCGGCGCCACGATGCTGCACGCCTGGGGCATGACGGAGATGAGCCCGCTGGGCACCTGCGGCAGCCTGCTGGCGCGGCATGTCGGCATGGACCTCGAGCAGCGGATGCCGGTGCACCTCATGCAGGGCCGCACGATCTATGGCGCCGAGGTGCGCATCGTCGATGACGAGGGACACGAGCTGCCGCGCGACGGGCGTTCCATCGGCGAGATACAGGTGCGCGGGCCGTGGGTGCTGTCGGGCTACTTCAAGGGTGCCGGCGGCAAGGTGGTGGACGATGACGGCTGGTTCCGCACCGGCGATGTGGCGCACATGGATGCCGATGGGTTCATCACCATCACCGACCGCGCCAAGGACGTGATCAAGTCGGGCGGCGAGTGGATCAGCTCGATCGAGATCGAGAACCTGGCGGTGAGCCACCCGGCGGTGCTGGAGGCCGCGGTGATCGCCACGCGCCATCCGCGCTGGCAGGAACGGCCGCTGCTGCTGGTGCATCGCAAGCAGGGCGCCGACGTGACCAAGGAGGAGCTGCTGACGTTCCTCTCGGACAAGATCGCCAAGTGGTGGCTGCCCGACGATGTGGTGTTCGTCGACGAACTGCCGCACACCGCGACCGGCAAGGTGCTGAAGACGCGGCTGCGCGAGCAATACGGCGACTGGCTGGAACGCGCCTGACCTTACGTCGCGATCCGCTCCGGCACGATGCCGGCGGGCAGCACGCGCAGGATCACCAGCAGCAGCACGCTCACCAGCAGTTCGCGCACCGCGGCGATCTGCGCCGACCCCAGGAACGGCAGAAATGGCGCGACAAAGCGCGTGCCTTCCAGCAGCACGACGATCAGCACGGCACCGAGCAAGGCGCCGGCGTTGTTGCCGACACCACCGGCGACAAGCGCGAGGATGATGTTCAGCGTCAGCAGCGGCGCGAAGATGTCAGGCGCAACATACGATGTCTCGTGCGCATAGAGCGCGCCCGCCATGCCGAGCACGGCCGCACCCACCGCGAATGCCTTCACCTTGAACGCCAGCACGTGCTTGCCGGCGACAGCGGCCACGTCCTCATCGTCGCGGATCGCGCGCAGAACACGGCCGAACGGCGACCGCGCCAGGCGCTGCAAGCAGCACGAATGTCACGACCAGCACCACGACGACGATGGCCAGGAACACCAGATTGAACTGCTGCGGGCGTCAGTATCCCACGCCACGGACCGGGATGCCGGCGATGCCGTCGGATCCGTTGGTCAGCCAGATCTCGTTCGCCGCCGCAATGCGCACGGATTCCGAAAAGCCCAGTGTCACGATGGCGAGATAGTCGGCGCGCAATCGCGCGGTGATCAGCGCCACACCGGCGCCGGTGGCAGCAGCGGCCAGCGCGCCCGCAGCAATGCCAAGAGGTATGGGAACGCCAGACTTGGTGAGCAGCGCCGTGGTATAGCCGCCCACCGCAAAGAACCCGGCGAGGCCGAGATTGATCATCCCCGCCATGCCCCACGTCAGGTTCACACCAAGCGCCAGCAACGCATAGATGCCGGCGCTGATCGCCATGGCGGTCAGGTAGGCAACCATCAGGCGATCGCGTCGGCCAGTGCGGTCATGCTCGGCACCAGCAGGTCCGGTTGGTGCGGCGTCGCGCCGAACGGCCGTTGCCGACGGTCGATGAATGCGGTGCGCATGCCCGCCGCCTTCGCACCGATACAATCGAACGCATGGTTGGCGATGAACAGCACCTGCATCCATCCGCACACCGGCAATCTCGGCTGCCTTGGTGTAGGTCGCGACATGCGGCTTGAAGGAATTGGCCTCTGCCACCGAGATCGTGCGCTCGAAAGTGATGCCGTGGTACTGCTTCGCCCCCTCCAGCATGTCGGGATCGCCATTCGACAGCACCACCAGCCGGTATCGTGCGCGCAGGCGGTCCAGCGCCGCGGGCACCTCGGGAAACGGCCGCAGCCGCACGATGTTGTCCACCAGCGCCCGCACCTCCTCCATCGTGTAGCTGATCCCGGCGCGATCCATCACGTAGGCGACCGAGCGCTCGCCGATCTCGCGATACGGCGTATGCTCGCGGTGAAGCAGCGCATCGATCATCGAATTCTCGAAATGCGTGCGCCGCCACCAGGTGACGAAGGAATTGGGATTGCCCTGCCAGCCCTTTGCCCGCAGGAATGGCGTGGCAACTTCGACCAGCCCGGTCTGCATGTCCACGACTGTCCCGTACTGGTCGAACATGCAGACTGTGACTGTGGATTTCAGCTCCTCAGCGGTCATTCGGCACTCCACATCAATAGGCGCGCGCGCCCAGGATCCCGCGCGGTCGAAAGCTCAGCACCAGCAGGATGGCGATGAACCCCACCACGGTGCGGTAGTCAGGCGGCAGCACCAGTTGCGACAGTTCCTCCGCAACGCCGACGGTCAGCGCGCCGACCACCGCGCCCGGAATGCTGCCAAGCCCTCCCACCACCGCGGCGGCGAAGATCGCCAGTATGGCGCGGAACCCGGTGAGCGGATCGATCGACGTGTCGAGCCCGAGCAGCATCCCACCTAGCCCGGCAAGACCCATGGCGACAAAGTTGACGATGCGCGCGATCTGGTCGGCATCGATGCCCTTGATCGCTGCGAGCGTCGGATTGTCGGCCACCGCGCGCATCGCCTTGCCGAGACGGGTGAACGCCGAGAAAGCGCGAACAGCGCCGCCACCGCCGCGGCGGAGATCGCAAGGTCCTCGAGTCTGCTGCGGACCGACGCGCAGTCCGCCGAACCGCCAGTCGCGCAGGATCGGCAGGTCGTAGTCTGCGCAGCGCGTTGCCGAAGCCGAGACGCACGAGATTCTCCAGCGCGATGGTCAGCGCGACGGAAGCGATCGTGGTCGTGACCAGACCGGCCGGACGCAACGGCCGCAGCACCAGCGTGTCGCTGGCCACGCCGACCAAGACCGGCCACCAGAAACGCGACCGCGGCGGCAGGTAGCAGCGGCAGCCCCAGCCACACATTGGCGCAGTAGCCGGCGAACGCGCCGACCGTCGCGTGCGACGCCACGGCGAAATTCGGAAACCGCAGCACGGCGTAAATAGCGGTGAAGCCGATCGCCGGCGTGGTCAGGATCGCGCCAGCCATGATGCCGTTGAGGATGAGTTGGACGGTGTCCGTCAGCACGTACCCACTAACCCACCTCGATGAACTTGAACGTCCCGTTCTCGACGCGGTTGTAGCGAAACTTGCAGTCGGAGATGTCGCCGATATCGGTGAACGTGCACGGACCGCTGGCACCCGAGTACTTGATATCCTTGCCCGCCTTCAGCGCCGCCAGCCCGTCGACCGCCGTGTAGACCTTCATCCCGTCGCTGTTGGTGATCTTGCGCACGTTGTCGCGGATCGCCGTGCCGGTTGCCTCCCCGGCCTTCGCGATGGTCAGCGCGACAATGCTGATCCAGTCGGTCGCCTGCGCCTCATAGGAATCCGGTGCGGCAATGCCCAGTCGCTTCGCCGCCGCGGCATAGGCGGGCGAGTCCACGTCCGCCGACGGCTGCACGGTGATAGACCCCCTGCGTCACCTCCTTCGGCAATTCCTCCAGGCTCTTCGCCGTGAGCGCATAGGACTGGCAGAAGCCGGTCGCCGTCATAGCCCGCGCGATACAGATCCCGCAGCACCACGGCAACATCCGGCGCATATCCGTTCAAATACAACAGGTCCGGCTTGCCGCGCAGCGCCTGGTCCACCTCGGACCGATAGCTCGTCTTGTCCTTGTCGTAGATCAACGATCCCGACGACCGCCACACCCTTCGGCGTCAGCGTGTCCGTCAGATACTTCCGCGTCGGCTCGGCGAACGGCGCCTGGATCGCCAGGATGAACACGCGCTTGAAGCCATGCCGGATGATGAACTCGGCATGCTTCGTCGCCTGCAAGCTGATTGTTCGGCTGGGTGCGGATCAGATAACCCTGGTGCGGCAGATGCGTGATGGAATCCGCCCCCGACACCGTGGTGAGGAACGTCTTGCTCTCCCAGCACACCGGCGCCACCGCGGTGGTGACGGCCGATGCCCACGTCCCCATGATCACCGGCACCTTGTCCACATCGACCAGCTTGTGCGCCGCGCGCACCGCCGCTTCCGGATTGGTCTCGTCGTCCTCAACCACAAGTTCGATCTTGCGCCCCAGCACACCGCCCGCGCCATTGATGTCATTCGCCACCGCCTGCATCGCCTTCAACATGCGCGGCCCGTCGAAACTGCCGGCGCCCGTCAACGGCGTCAGCACGCCGAGACGTCAGCGCCGTCCCCTGCGCGCGCACGATGGCCGGGGCGGCGATGGCGGCTGTCGTCTGCAGCAAGCCTCGACGGGTGATGCGGACCATCCAGGTCTCCCCTTACAGTTCGGTCGGCGTCGCGCCGAGAAAGATGCGGCGAATTTCCGGATCGGCGGCGAGCACGGCGGCCACACCATCGCGGTTGTTGCGCCCGTCCACAAGGATCGTCGCACGATGTGCGATCTCCAGCGCCTGCGTGGCGTTCTGCTCCACCATGGCGATCGCGATGCCGTCACGATTGATCGCCTGTATCGTGGCGAACAGCGTCTCGGCAGCGATCGGCGACAGCCCGGCCGACGGTTCGTCGAGCAGCAGCAGAACCGGCTGCACCATCAGCGCCATCGCCATCGCGAGCACCTGGCGCTGTCCGCCGGACAGCGTGCGTGCCGCGCTGCCGCGGCGCTCGGCCAGCATCGGAAAACGCGCGAACACCTCGTCGATACGCCGACGCGTCGCGGCAGGATCGAGCCAACCGCCCATCTCCAGATTCTCGCGCACCGACAACGTGGCAAAGATGTTCTGTTCCTGCGGCACAAAGGCAACGCCGCGGCGGCTCACCTCGCGCGGCGCCAGACCATGGATCGGCACGCCACGCAGCGTGATGCTGCCACGCTCAGGACGCAGCAGCCCGGCGATGGTCTTCAGCAGCGTCGATTTCCCGGCGCCGTTCGGTCCGATGATTGCGACGATTTCCTCGTCCTCAACCGTCAGATGCACGCCCTTCAGGATTTCATCGCCACGGCCATAGCCGGCGACGATATCGCTGACCGCCAGCAGGCTCACCGGCGCCGGCCCATATACGCCTCCTGCACGACGGGATCGCCCGCGAGTTCCACGAACGAGCCCTGCCGCAGATGGCGTCCTTCCGCCATGACGATCACCGGATCGCACAGCGCCGCGATGGTGTCCATGTGATGCTCGATCAACAGCACCGAGATGCCGTCGGCAACCAAGCCGCGCAGATGATCGCCGATCTCGCGCGCGAGCGTGGGGTTGACACCAGCCACCGGCTCGTCGAGCAGCAGCAGCTTCGGCTCCGCCATCAGCGCGCGGCCGATCTCCAGCAGCTTCTTCTGCCCGCCGGACAGTTCGCCGGCGCGATGATCCAACACACGCGCGAGATTCAGCCGTTGCGCAATGGCGCGCGCGCGTTCGCGCAGCTCTCCTTCGCGCCGGCGCGCGTCAGCCGAACGCAACACGGCATGAACCAGCCGCTCACCAGGTTGCCGTGTGCCGTACAGCAGCAGGTTCTCCAGCACCGAAAGCCGCGGAAAACCGCGTGCGATCTGGAACGTGCGCACCAGACCCGCGCCGGTGATGCGGTCCGGCCGCCAACGCGGTGATGGCGAGGCCAGCGAAGCGCACGCTGCCGGCATCCGGCGGCACGAGTCCGGAGATGCAGTTGAACAGCGTCGTCTTGCCGGCACCGTTCGGACCGATCAGCCCGGTGATGCGCCCGGCCTCCACCGACAGATCGACGCCGCGCAACGCGTGCACGCCGTAATAGCTGCGCGTGAGACCCTGAACTTCGAGGAGGGGCATTGGTTGCTGGACCGAACAGCGGTACGATCGCACGGGCAAGCGATAGGGTGCAAATGTGACCAGCTATCTGTTCCACGGCGGCCGCTTCCTCGACCCGCGCAAGGATGAACTGCAGGACGGCATCTCCGTCCTGATCGAAGACGGAACTGTAAAAGAAGTCAGCGACCGTCCGATCACCAGCACATCCGCCACCCGCATCGACCTGCGTGGCCGCACGCTGATGCCCGGGCTGATCGACTGCCACATCCACGTCGTGCTCACCGAGGTCAATCTGCGGCTGCTTGCCGATGTGCCGCTGACATTGCTCGCCGCGAAGGGCTCGGTCGCGATGCGCGCGATGCTGCATCGCGGCTTCACCACGTTGCGCGACACCGGTGGCGCCGACTACGGCATCAAGGCCGCGGTCGAACAGGGCCTGTTCGAAGGCCCGCGCCTGTTCATCGCCGGCCAGCCGCTCAGCCAGACCGGCGGCCATGGCGAACGGCGTCTGCGCACCAGAATCAGGCAACTTCTGCGCCTGCTGTTCGGGTCTGAACTGGACCGGCCGCATCGCCGACGGCGTGCCCGAGGTGGTGAAGGCAACGCGCGACGAACTGCGCAAGGGCGCCGACCATATCAAGATCATGGCCTCTGGCGGCGTCGCGTCGCAGGCCGATCCGCTGGAAAGCCTGCAATACCGCATCGACGAGATCGAAGCCGCGGTGGATGAGGCGACGCGCTGGGGCACCTATGTCTGTGCTCACGCCTATTCGGCGAAGGCGATCGAACGCGCGGTGACCGCCGGCGTCCGCACCATCGAGCATGGCAACCTGATCGACGCGCCCACCGCGAAGCTCATGGCCGACGCGCGGCGCCTATCTGGTGCCGACACTGGTCGCCTACGATGCGCTGAAGCGCCGCGGCCCCGATTACGGACTTTCCAGCTACAGCCTGGCAAAGAACGAACTGGTGCTGCATGCCGGCCTGCGCTCGCTGGAGATCGCCCGCGCGGCGGGCGTGAAGATCGGCTTCGGCTCCGACCTGCTCGGCCAGTTGCAGAACGACCACTGCCACGAGTTCATGCTGCGCCGCGAGGCGATGAGCGCGCCGGAGATCATCCGCTCCGCCACGCTGGTGAACGCCGAGATCGTGCGTCAGGAAGGCAAAATCGGCGAACTCATCCCGGGCGCGCACGCCGACCTGCTCGTGGTGGATGGTGACCCCTATCGCGACTTATCGGTGTTCCGCAGCGACGGCAGAAACCTCGCCGCGATCATGCTCGCCGGACGCTTCGTGAAGAACATGCTGTGACTGGCTGGATGAAGACGAAAGCCCCACAAACCACTCCCCCTCCCCTTGCGGGAGGGGGTCGGGGGGAGGGCGGCCCTCGAAGTCCTCCTCATCTTCCTCCGCCTCGGCTGCACCTCATTTGGCGGCCCGGTGGCCCATATCGGCTATTTCCGCTCCGAGTTCGTCGAACGCCGCCGCTGGCTGCCGGAAGGCAGCTTCGCCGACCTCGTCGCCTTGTGCCAATTCATGCCAGGCCCCGCCTCGAGCCAGCTAGGCATGTCGATCGGGCTGCTGCGTGCCGGACCCCTCGGCATGCTCGCTGCCTGGATCGGCTTCACCCTGCCATCCGCCCTGCTCATGCTGGCCTTCGCCTACGGCGTCGAGGCACTCGGCGATGTCAGCAACGCCGCCTGGCTGAAGGGTCTGAAACTGGTCGCCGTCGCCGTTGTGGCGCAGGCGGTATGGGGCATGGCGCAGAGCCTCGCGCCCGACCGGCCGCGCGCGACGGTGGCGGTCGCCGCCGCACTGATCGCACTCGCAGTTCCGTCATCGGTCGGCCAGATCGCCGCCATCGTGCTCGGTGCGCATCGTCGGGCCTGACGCTGTTGCCAAAGCCCGCACTCACCGCCGACGCCGATCACATGCCGCTCGGCCTGAAACTGCATCGCGGCGTTGCGGTCGTCGCAATCATTCTGTTCTTCGCGCTGCTGCTGTTCCTGCCGCCGCTCGCCGCAACCATCGACAGCCAGGCACTGCGGCTGTTCGACGCATTCTATCGCGCCGGCGCGTTGGTGTTCGGCGGTGGCCACGTGGTGCTGCCACTGCTGCAGGCAGCAGTGGTTCCAACGGGATGGGTCACCAACGACGCGTTCCTCGCCGGCTACGGCGCAGCACAGGCGATGCCCGGGCCGCTCTTCACCTTCAGCTGCCTATCTCGGCGCGGTGATGATCACGCCACCCAACGGCGCCCTCGGCGCGCTGCTCTGCGTGGTGGCAATCTTCGCACCTTCGTTCCTGCTGGTGATCGGGCTGATCCCGTTCTGGGATACCCTGCGCCGGCGCCAGACCATGCAGGCGATGCTGCGTGGCGTGAACGCTGCGGTGGTCGGCGTGCTGCTGGCTGCGCTCTATACGCCCGTATGGACATCGGGCGTGCATTCACCGGCCGGATTCGGCCTGGCACTCGCCGCCTTGCTTGCCCTCACGCTGTGGGCGGTGTCGCCGTGGATCGTGGTCGTCGCGGGCGCACTGGTCGCGGCCGGCCTTGGTGCCGTCGGCGTCGCCTTGTGATCAGCCAGGCATCTTCGGGAACTGCTTCATCTCACCGCCGAGATGCACCCAGGGCTGCGCGCTGTCGCAGTAGATCTGCATCCCCGGCTTGACCCAGCTTGCATCGTCCAGCGTGCCTGATGTGATCATCACGATATTCGGCAATGCCGACGCCACATCGGCAATCGACGAACCGCATATCGGGGCAGAAGCGCCGCTCGATCGACTGACCGGAGTCACCTGTCTTGCTGTACGTGCGCAGCTTGCCCTGCACTGAAAATTCCGCCTCGGGCACGCCGATCGACGACGGCGAACGCACTGCCGGTGAACTTCTGGCAGTCCTTGCAATGGCAGACACCGACGAATGCGGGCTCGGTATTCGCGCTGTAGCGGACCTTGCCGCACAGACAGCCGCCGGCGATCTGAGGCATGTTCGGTCTCCCCTGTGTTATGTGGTGGCAACAACGCTGCCACGGTCGCTCGCGTCAGCGCAATACGTCGGACAGCGCGTTCAGCACATTGAGCGCCGGCGGGAAGCCGCTATGCGGCGCGGTCTGCACGATCGCCTCGATCACCTCCGTGCGCGAAGCGCCGAGGTTCAATGCAGCCTGACCGAAGCGCCGCGCCTGCTCGGGCAGACGCAGCGCGGTGAACGCGGCAACCGCGACCAGCGCGCGCTGGCGGTGATCGAGCCCGGGTCGAAACCAGATCTCGCCATAGCCGTACTGGATTGCCAGCTCATACAGCGCGTACGTCACCGGGTTGTCGGGCGCCGCGTAACCATGGCGGCTGCGCTCGCCGTGCACGTCGTGCATCACTGCACGGCCGCGATCAGCCATTTCCTCCAACGATGCCGCGGCTGGCGGATCAGGCGGAAACGGCACGCCGCGTTCGGCGAGCACTTCGGCCATCAGCGCAAGCGTTTCCTCGGCTGCGGAGAAACCGGCATACAGTCCCGCCTGCACCAGCACTTCGCGAACCGCCTCGGTGGAGAGTCCAAGGTCCAGCGCCGCACCGATATGCCGGCGAAGCTGGCGCAGCCGCGGCCAGACCGCGAGTGCGGCCAGCGTGCACAGCATGCGATCCGACATCGCCATGCCTGGCCGGTTCCAGATCGCGCCCAGCACTGCCTCGGTCAGCAGCGTGCCGAACCCTTTCGGTTCCTGCGCCGCTGCCGCGCCGAACAGGCTCCGGCGCGTCTCCTCGCCCTGCTGGCGTAGTTGCTCGCGTGTGGCCATTTGCGTCCCCCCGAACGAGGCTATGGCCGGATGATTGTGCCCGGGCCAGCCTCGGTGAACAGCTCCAGCAGACAGGCATGCGGCACGCGGCCATCGAGAATGACCGCACCCTTGGCGCCACGCCGCACCGCATCGACGCAGTTCTCCACCTTGGGGATCATGCCGCCGGTGATCATGCCGCTGCGAATGCCTTCCTCGACATCGGCGATCGTCAGTTCCGGGATCAGCCGCTTCTCATTGTCCAGCACGCCGGCGACATCGGTCAGCATCAGCAGCCGCGTGGCCTGCAACGCGCCGGCGATAGCACCGGCCACGGTGTCGGCATTGATGTTGTAGGTCTGCCCATCCTCGCCCACGCCGACCGGCGCAATCACCGGCACCAGGCCCGCGCCGGTCAACGCATGGATCACGCGCACATCGACATGCTCCGGCTCGCCAACGAAACCGAGGTCCAGCACGCGTTCGATATTGCTGTCCGGATCCTTCTTCGTCCGCGTCAGCTTGCGCGCGCGGATCATGCCGCCGTCCTTGCCGCACACGCCGACGGCGAGCGCACCGGCGCGGGTGATCAGGCTGGCGACCTGTTTGTTGACGGTGCCGGCGAGCACCATCTCCACCACCTCGACCATCGCCGCATCGGTGACGCGCAGCCCGTCGACGAAGGTGGATTGGATCGCGAGCCGCTTCAGCATCGCGTTGATCTGCGGACCGCCGCCGTGCACGACGACAGGGTTCACCCCAACCTGCTTCAGCAACGAGATATCGCTGCCGAATTGCTGGGCCAGGTGCTCCTCGCCCATCGCGTGGCCGCCGTATTTCACCACGATGGTCGCGCCGGCATAACGGCGCAGAAACGGCAGGGCCTGCGCAAGCACGTGGGCCCGTTCGGTGGCGGCTTCGACGTCCATCGCTGCGGTCTTGGTCATGCGCGGCGTGTAAGGGCGAGCGCCCAGAGGGTCAAGCGCGCGTCACCGCAGCAGGCGGCAGCGGCTGCACCCCGCTTGAGCCAAGAGTGGGCAAGGTGAACCGGAACTCCGCGCCACCATCGGGATTATCGACGAACCACATGCGCCCACCATGTGCCTCCACGATGCTGCGACAGATCGACAGTCCCACTCCCATGCCGGACGCCTTGGTGGTCACGAACGGCTGGAACAGCTTCCCGCGCACGTCGCGGCAAGACCCGGACCGCTGTCTGCCACGCTCACCTCGACCATGCCGTCAGCGGCATCACCGCTCTGATGCTCAGCTCGCGCCGCAGGTTCGACTGCATCGCCTCGACAGCATTGCGGATCAAATTGAGCAGCACCTGCTGGATCTGCACCTTGTCGATGAACACCAGCGGCGTGTCCGGAGCAAGATTCAGCTCCATGCGGATTCCGCGCCCCTCCGCACCAAGCAGCGCCAACGCTGCCGCCTCCTCGATGACCTGACGGAGATCCTCGGCGCTGCGCTGGCCATCAGCCTTCTTCACGAACTGGCGCAGCCGCTGAATCACCTGGCTGGCACGCGTGACCTGGTCCACACCCTTCTGCAGAGCCTCGTCCGCCTTGGCTGTATCGCCTGCCTGAAGCAGTCGGCGACCGGCACTGACATAGCTCCCGGCCGCGGTCAGCGGCTGGTTCACTTCATGGGCCAGAGCCGAGACCATCTGGCCGAGCTCGGTCAATCGCGAGACATGGATCAGTTCCGACTGTATCTCGTGCAATTGGCGGTCCCGAACATCGCGTTCCACTTCGTAGGAAAGCGCCAGGCGGGCATACACCGCGCCAGTCTCGACCAGCAGTACAAGCAGCACCAAGCTGCCTGCGATCAGCCCGTACACGCGACCAGCGTAGAAGCCGAGGTCGAAGCGCCGCAGCATTGAGCACCGCGCTCAGCGCCATGTCGAACAGCCACGCCGACATGACCACCATCAGCCAGACGTCGAGCACCGTATGCGGGCGCCGCTTCCACAGGCACGAGCAGCGCCACGAGGCTCAGCGTCCAGACGGCACCGCTGACCAGGGGCAACACTGATGTATATCCATCGCCGCGCATGAGGGTGGGGAGCAGCCCGTGGCCCGCGGTGGTCAAGCAGTGCCGCGCCAAAAACCACGGCTATGGCTACGACACACGTAGCACCGACGGCGCGTGCAGGATGCCGGATCTCTCGCGGCCGTGCAGCAACGCGTAACCGATCACGGAAACTGGGAACCCCGCATGCCAGATCATGTACAGCCAAGCCGTGGTCTGTGGCCCGGCACCGATCAGTCCCTCAGGAGCGAACAGGCGCGGGAAGCTGAGCGCGTGGGGCACCGCCATGAACGCCGTGAACAGATAGCCGCCCGCGAGCACCAGAAGCGCGCGGCGAGCCAAGCATGAGCGAACTGCGCGAACAGCAGCACCGCGGTGATCAGGTCGCAGGCACAAACAGCGCCGACTGATAGCTGGGGATGAAGGCCCAGACCTCCGCCAGCTTCACCTGGGCAACGGCGCGGCCAGCAGGAACATGCCCAACGAGACCAGCACGACCAATGTCGCCAGCCGTCGCTGTCGCGACCGACGCCGGCAAGGTGGAGAGGAACACCGTCCGTTCCGCCGTCGCCTGGCCCGCCATTTCCCGACCTCTGAGGCCCATTCGCGACTTTGCGACGAAGCAATACAACCATGGCGCGTTGCTCGCCAAGCCCAGTGACGCACGGCTACCATCCTGATGGTGGAACTGGGAGCGGATCATGCTGGAGCCGAACACACAGACGATGACCGAACTTGCGCCGCTCGACGGCCCTGTTCTTCCGATGGGCGTGCGCTCGCGTTTCGTGCCCGACATCAACGGACTTCGCGTGCATATCCTGGAGGCCGGGTTCGAGACCGGCAATCGGCCGTGCGTGCTCCTGCTGCACGGGTTTCCGGAACTGGCGTATTCCTGGCGCAAGGTGATGCCGGCGCTGGCCGATGCCGGCTTCCATGTCGTCGCCCCTGACCTGCGCGGCTATGGCCGCACCACCGGCTGGCACGCCGACTACGACTCCGACGCGGACCTGCGTTCGTTCCGGCTGCTGAACGCGGTGCGGGATCAGCTCGGGTTGGTGCATGCCCTCGGCTACCGCTCGGTCGCGGCCGTGGTCGGGCACGATTTCGGCTCGCCGGTCGCCGCATGGTGCGCACTGGTGCGTCCCGACGTGTTCCGCTCGGTGGCGCTGATGAGCGCGCCGTTCGAGGGTCCGCCGGCGCTCGACGCAAACCGTGCCAGCGCGGCGATATCCAAGCGGCAATGGCGAACCTGCCGCGTCCGCGCAAGCACTATCAGTGGTACTATTCCACGCGCCCGGCCAACGAGGACATGTGGCACTGCAAGCAGGGCGTGCACGCGTTCCTGCGCGCCTATTACCACCACAAGAGCGCCGACTGGCGGCAGAACAAGCCGTTCCGCCTGCAAGGCTGGACCGCCGAGGAACTGGCGAAGATGCCGACCTACTACATCATGGATCTCGGCGAGACGATGGCCGAGACGGTCGCGCATGAAATGCCGTCCGCCGCGGAAATCGCCGCCTGTCGCTGGCTCCCCGACAGCGAACTCGCAGTGTACAGCGGCGGAGTATGAGCGCAATAGTTTCGCCGGCGGCTTGCAGTGGTATCGGCGCGGCACGACAGGGCTCGACACGTCGGAGCTGCAACTGTTCGCCGGCCGGTACGATCGACGTGCCGTCGATGTTCATCGCCGGCAGCAGCGACTGGGGCACCTACCAGCGACCCGGCGCGTTCGAGCGCATGCAGGCGGTCAGCCTGCACCCGCATGGTCGGCTGCCACCTGATCGATGGCGCCGGACACTGGGTCCAGCAGGAACAGGCGGAAAAGGTCAGCGCGCTGCTGGTGGAGTTTCTAATGTCATTGCGAGTTCCACACACGCCTGGCGGCGGACACGCGCTGGATGAAACCAGGTACCGGTAGGAGTTGGGATGTTGTCCTCCCCGCCCTCCGAACCGTGCGTGCGGTTCTCCCGCACACGGCTCTCCGGTCGTCGGTTTCCTCATCGGGAGTGTCTCGCCTGCGCATGGGCTGCCTGTAGGGTGAACAGCCCGTGCACCGCGAAGAAGGCATTGGGCCAGCGTTGATGATCGGCCTTGAATTGTCCGAAGCCGGCTGCCACCGCTCCATGCCGTTCATGATGTCCTGCCGCAGGAAGGCTTCGATCAACCTGCCGGGGCAGGCTCTACGGACTGTCGGTTCACCTCCGGTTGCTCTCAGCGACGCAGTTACCTTCAATTACTGGGTTGCGACCAACCCAGGCACCGACTCCACGCCGTGCAGACAATACCTCCTCGCGGACGCCCTCATGATCGGCGAAGGTTCGGCCATCCAGGTCTTTTCTAGCGTTGCCCGCAGGGTCGTGGATGTCGGGCCTGATATTACTTCTCTCCCTCGGTCAGTCCCGCGACGAACCAGCGCTGCATGAGCACCACCACCAGCACCGGCGGCAGCAACGCGAGAACCGCGGTCGCCATCACCGCGCTCCAGTCGGTCTGCGTCTCCACGCCGATCATCTTCACGATGCCGATGACGATCGTGTCGAGGCCCGGGTCGGTCGCGACCAGCAGCGGCCAGAGATACTGGTTCCAGCCATAGACGAACAGGATGACGAACAGCGCGGCGATGTTGGCTGCCGAAACCGCGATGTTCCCGCCGACACCGGGATCAGGATGTCGCGCAGGAAGCGCAGCGGGCCGGCGCCATCCATGCGCGCCGCCTCCACCAGTTCGTCGGGAATGGCGACGAACACCTGGCGGAACAGCAGCGTCGCGGTGGCCGAGGCGATCAGCGGCACGGAAAGGCCGGTGAAGCTGTTGATCAGGCCGAAATCCGACATCACCGCATAGGTCGGAATGATGCGCACCTCGACCGGCAGCATCAGCGTGATGAAGATCAGCCAGAACGCGGTGCGGCGGAACGGGAAGCGGAAGAACACCACCGCATAGGCGGACAGGATCGAGATGACGATCTTGCCGCCGGCGATCGCGAGCGCCATGCCGCCGGAAACCAGCAGCATGTGCCACACCGGTTCGGTGCCCATCGTGCCATGCGTCAGGACGCGCGGATAAGCGGACAGGTCGAGACTGGGCAGCAGCGACAGGTCGCCGCGGGTGATCGCGCCGGAATCCTGGGTTGACCCCGCGAGCACCAGCCAGACGGGCAGAGCGAAAAGCAGCACGCCGAGCCCAAGCACGATGTGCGCCACCCAGTCGATCTGCCGCGCCGGGACGGCTTCCGTGACGCTCGCCTGAAGGACCGCCTGGCTCATGCGTTGGTTCGCCGGCCGATGAAGCGGAACTGGATCGCGGTCAGCGCGATCACGCCGACCATCAGCACCACGGACTGCGCGGACGAGGATCCCAGATCGAGGTTAACCACGCCGTCGCGATACACCTTGATGACCAGTGTCTCGGTGGCCTTGCCCGGGCCGCCACGCGTCAGTGCGTAGATCGTGCCGAACGTGTCGAACGCGGCATAGACCAGGTTCACCACCAGCAGGAAGAACGTCGTGGGCGCCAGCAGCGGGAAGGTTATGGTGCGGAAGCGATGCCAGCCTTTCGCACCGTCCATTCGCGCCGCTTCGGTGACCGCGCGCGGGATCGACTGCAGGCCGGCGAGAAAGAAGATGAAGTTGTAGCTGACCTGCTTCCAGGCACTGGCCACTATCACCATCAGCAATGCCTGGCCGCCGTTGATCGTGTAATCCCACGGCACGCCGTGCGCATTCAGCCAGCGGCCGAGCAGGCCCACCTGTGGGTTGAGAATGAACAGCCACAGAACGGCGGAGATCGCCGGCGCGATCGCATAGGGCCAGATCAGCAGCGTGCGATAGATCGCGCGACCGCGAATCTCGTGATCCGCGAATACCGCAAGGAACAGTGCGATACTCATCGCCAGCATGCTGACGGCGGCACAGAAGATCAGCGTGCGGACGATGGAATCGACGTAGAGCGGATCAGAGAAGAGGTCGGAGAAATTCTCGAGACCGACGAAGGTGGAGCCGAGACCGAAAGGATCCTGACGGGTGAGGCTCGACCAGACCGCCTCACCGGCGGGCCACAGGAAGAAGAATGCGGTGAGCAGCAGTTGCGGCAGGACCAGGACTGCCGGAAGGAACCAGCCTTCGAAGATGGTGCGGCGTTCCATTCGCGGTTAGAGCTGCCCCCTCCCCCGCCCCCCTCCCGCAAGGGGAGGGGGAGAGCTGAACCTGCTACCCCTCCCCTTGCGGGAGAGGGGCGGGGGAAGGGGGTCGACATCACGCCTTCGCCGCCTTCTCGAACTCCCGCAGCACCTTGTTGCCGCGGGTCACCGCGTTGTCCATCGCCTGCTGCGCGCTCTGGCCGCCCTGGAACGCCCTTTCCATCTCCTCGTAGATGATGTTGCGGATCTCAACCAACCGCCCCAGCCGCAGCCCTTTCGAATTACTCGTCACGGTGCCACGCGTGAGTTGCTTTACCGGCAGATCCGCGCCGGGGTTCTGGTCGTAGAACCCCTGCTTCTGCGATAGCTCGAACCCGGCGAACGTCACCGGGACGTAGCCGGTATGCTGATGCCAGTACGCGTCGTTGTCCGGATTGCCGATGAACTTCAGGAACGTCGCCACCGCCTTGTATTCCTCGGGCGTTCGGCCCGGCGCCGTCATCGTCCACAGGCTGGCACCGCCGATAATGGAATTGAGCGGCGATTTGATGATCTCGGGATCATACGGCAGGAACGCCTCGCCCCAGTCGAACTTGGCGCTCTTCACCATGTCGCCGCGCATGCCGGACGAATTGAAATGGATGCCGGCCTTGCCGGACACCAGCAGCTGATCGGGCTGGTTGTCGCGCCCGGCGTACTTGAACGTGCCGTCCTTCGCCATTTCGAGCAGCCGCTGCATATGCTTCACATGCGCCTTGCTGTTGATCTCAAGCTGCGCGTCCAGCCCCTCGAACCCATCTGACTTGCTGGCGAACGGAATGTCGTGCAGTGCGCTGTACTGTTCGAGCTGGATCCAGCTCAGCCACGAACTGGTCACCGGGATTTCCGCCGCGTCCTTCGCCTTGATCGTTTGGGCCGCCTTGACAACATCTGGCCACGTCGCCGGCGGCTTGTCGGGATCGAGGCCCGCCTTGCGGAATGCATCCTTGCTGTACCACATCACCGCCGTGGATGAGTTGAACGGCATCGACGCCATCCGTCCATCCGCCAAACTATAATAGCCACGCACCGCCGGTATGTACGCCTGGGGATCGATCGCGACGCCGGTCTCCTTGATCAGCTCCCACACCTGCTTCGTCGCCTTTCCGGCGACGAGCATCGATCCGGTGCCGACCTCGAAGATCTGCGCGAGATGTGGTGCCTGGCCGGCGCGGAACGCGGCTATCGTCGCAGTCAGGACGTCGGCATAGCCACCCTTGTAGATCGCCTGTACCTCGATAGCGTTCTGGCTCTGATTGAACGCTTCGACCAGGTGGTTCACCTGCTCGCCGAGTGCCGCGGTCATCGCATGCCACCAGACGATCCTTATCTTCTCGGCGGCGCCACCGATCGCGGGCACGGCGGCAAACGCGGTTGCACCCGCGAGCAGTGCACGACGCTTCATGCTGTGTCTCCCCATTGGACTCGTTTTATGGCCACGGCGGGCTTAGAAACTCAACGGCTCCTGCAGCACCGGAACCCAGCGCGTATCCTTCACCACCGAGAGGAACGACTGATTGGACGCATGATGGCTCGTCGAACTCAGCGAGAGCGGCGGGCCCTCAAATACGTCGTGCCAATCCTTCATGCTTTCCATGGCGGCGATAAAGCTGTCCAGCGTCAGATCGCGTCCGGCCTTCTCTAGAGCAGCCACGGAGAAGCTTGCCGCCGTGTAGCCAGCCTCCCCAAGATAATTAGGGTCGATGCCGAAGGTCTGCCTGAACTTGGTGGCAAATGCATGCGCTGCTGGACGCGGGTCGTCAGGGTAGCGATAGGGCGCCGGCGACATCGAATAAAATCCCTCTGCCGGACCGCCTGGGGCCTCGGCCACAGCAGTCGAGTAGGTGGCAAAGTTACCCATGAAGATCGGATTCCACCCCTGCTTATGCGCGGTCTGCAAGATGATCACCGTGTCCTTAACGATGCTGCCCAGCACAATGAGATCGCAGTTGGCGTCGCGCAGTTTGGCAACGGCGCCGTTGAAATCGGTGTCGGTTGGCTTGTGGCCTGTGGTGCCACCCAATTTCAACCCCATCGCCTCAACCTGTGCCTGCGCGCCGGCAAGTACGTCGCGGCCATAGTCGGTGTCCTGGTACATCACGCCAACCGTCTTCACGCCCTTGGTCGCAGCGAAATGCTTCACGCCGGCGCGCATCTGATCGTAGTAAGAGGAGAACTGACCGAACTTCAATCGGTTGAACGGCTCGTACATCGACCGCGCACAGGTTGTGGGGAACAGATTCGGCACGTCCTTCTCGAACATCGCCGGCATGACCGCATCGTTCATCGGCGTCCCGCCGTTGCCGATGGCGAAGAAGATGTTGTCGCGATTGAGTAGCTTGTTCATCGCCTGCACCGCCTTCGGGACGGTGTATTCCATATCCTCGACGATGAAGCGGATCTTGCGGCCATGCACACCGCCCTTGGCGTTCACCTCATCGAACGCCATGCGCATCCCATCGGCGTTGTTGACGCCCTGGACGGCGGTAACACCGGACAGGTCTGCCATGCTGCCGATGATTACTTCGCTGTCGCTGACACCTCGTGTGGCCGCTCGCGCGATGGCGGGCGCAAACAGAGTACCAGCCGTGCCAAGCAAGACGTGACGGCGCGTGAGCGGGAACTGCTTTCTCATAGACGTTTCCTTTGTTGTAATTGTGATCCGTCTGGTCACCCGGCTGCGGCTAACAGCGACCTCCGGCTGGACAGGAACTCCTCCACAGCGCCCACCAGGCGATTGCACTCTGTATCACCGATTGGCAGGCACAGCGTGAACATTCCGCGCCGAGCGAGCCAGATGCCCTGCGCCAGCATGTCGAAGAAGAACAGTTCCTTCAGCTTCGCATCGCCCTTCGTCGCGTCCGCTGGCGAGAGCACCGGGTCGCGCGTGAAATGCACCGCGAACATCGAGCCGATGCCGGTGAACTGCATCGGCGCATCATGTGACCGGCACAGGGCGTTCAGTCGCTCGCGCAGCGCGTCGCCGCGTGCGTTGAGCGCACGTGCAGCGTCGGGCGTGTAAACTTCGTTGAGGCCCGTCAGTCCTGCCGACATCGTCAGCACATTGTTGTTGAACGTGCCGGCGTGCGGTAGCGCATCCGGACGGCGCGGATCGAACAGGTCCATGATGTCGCCACGTCCACCGAATGCGCCGAACGACATGCCCCCGCCGATGTATTTGCCCAATGTCGTCAGATCAGGTCTGACGCCACGTACCTGTTGCAGCCCGCCCGGCGCGAGGCGCGAGGTCATCACCTCGTCAAGGATCAGCAGCGCGCCGACCTTTGTGGTCGCCTCGCGCAGCATGGCCAGGAACTGCGGCTCTGCGGCGATGCAGCCACCGCCACCCATCATCGGCTCCAGGATCACCAGCGCGAGGTCGGCCGCGTGCCGCTCGATCAGCGCCCGTGTCGCGGTCAGGTCGTTGTACGGCGCGAGCACGTAGTCGAACGGCGCGTTGATCGGTGAGCCGCCACCGGCGAAGCCGAACACCGCGCCATGGTAGCCGCCGTCGAACACCATCACCTTCGAGCGCCCGGTGAAGATGCGGCCGACGGAAATCGCCAGCAGGTTCGCCTCGGTGCCCGAGTTGGTGAAGCGCACGCGCTCCAACCCGAACCGGTCGCACACGGCGCGGGCGAACTTTGCCTCGGTCAGGTTGGTGCCGCCAAAGTTGATCCCCGCATCCAGCGCGCGATCCACCGCAGCGCGGATCTTGGGATGGGAATGGCCGTAGATGCCGGCGGTGTATTCGCCGAGAAAGTCGATGTACTCGGCGCCGTCGAGGTCCCACAGCCGGCAACCCTCGCCACACGCTATGCCGATCGGGAACGGCGCGTAGTGCAGCACGGTGCGCGTATTGCCGCCGGGCATGACCGCGGTCGCCTCGACGAAGCGGGCAAAGCTCTTCGGATTGCGGGCTACATAGGCTTCCCTGGCCTCGGTCAGCACCGCATCGATATCCGCGTTGCGCAGTTCCGTCTGGCTCATGACGTCCTCCGGTGAATGGACGCCAGTCTGCCCGGACGGCGGCGCCCGGTGCAACTTCGGTAGAGGACACGGGGGCCCACAAGAATGGAAAGCCCGCGCCTCGCTGTTAAGCCCGCATTAACCAGTGCAAGCGATACTGGAATACCCCCGACTTTGTTGCTCCATTCAAAGTCGGCTCACTTGCTCCCCGGCGGCACCAGAAATTGAGTCCGCCGGGGCGCCTTTTTGTTGTTTTTGCGCGCCGCATGGGCGCTTGTCCTGCGGCACGATCTCAATGTCGGGCCATTTTGGCCAATTGAAATCCACGCCAGTAGACACTCATCGGTTTAATTTTGGGTTTAGCCGTGGCCGCCACGCTGCAATTTCCCGCCCCACACAAAGCCCTTGGTTGCGGCCATAGGAATGCCATTCTACACCCGCCGCTGGATCACCATCGTGAAAGGCGGGAGGCGCATGGACCTGAAGGAGCACATCCGGGGCATTCCGGATTTCCCCAAGCCAGGCATCCTGTTCTACGACATCTCCACCCTGCTGCGGGATGCCGACGCTTGGCAGGTGGCGATGGGCCGCATGGCGAAGGCGGTGCGTGCCTACCAGCCTGACCTGCTTGCCGGAATCGAGAGCCGCGGCTTCCTGATCGCCGCCCCGCTGGCGCTGAAGCTTGGCTGCGGCTTCATTATGCTTCGAAAACGCAACAAGTTGCCGGGCGTGACGGTGGGACTGAACTACTCGCTGGAATACGGCACCGACCGGGTCGAGGTGCAGGCCGACGCCGTGGAGCCTGGCCAGCGGGTGGTGGTGGTCGATGACCTGCTCGCCACCGGAGGCACAATGGCGGCCGGTATCGCATTGCTGCGCCGCGTCGGCGCCGCGGTGCCTGCCGCGGCGGCGCTGATCGAACTGACCTTCCTCAACGGCCGCAAGCGGCTCGATGTGCCGTGCGAGGCGCTTGTTGCGTATGACGAATAAGGCGCGCCTGATTTTGCCTAAGGCGGGGTAAGCCTGTAGGAGAGTCATCTTGGGAGAGGGACCAGGATGACCGACCTGCCGCGACCCGGCCGGCGCAGCCTTCTGGCAATGCTGAGCACGCTGCCCGCCACGGTGCGGGCCGGAACTCTGTCGGCCGCGCCGCCGTCGGTGTTGACTGCGGCGTTTGCCGAAAGTCCCAGGCTGTTCGTGGCGGGGCCAAGCGACGGGACACTCAACCGCTGGGCTGATGCCCTGCTGCCCGCGCTCGAGCAATCGCTGCCCGCCGACCCGCCGATCCATCGGGTTGAGATCGGCAGCGCCGATGGCGTCACCGGTGCCAATCAGTTCGAGGTACGTGGCGCGCCTGATGGGCTGACAGCGATGCTGGCGCCCGGCCAGGCGGCGCTCGCCTGGATGGTCGGCGACCCCCGCGCGCAGTTCGACGTGGCGCACTGGGTCCCGGTGATGGCTGGCATGAGCACCGCCATGGTCGTCGGCCGCGCGACGGTGCTGGCGAAGGGCGGTCGCGCCCGTGTCGCTGCCGCCAGTCCCGCGAGCGCCGATCTCGCCGCGCTGCTCGGTCTCCATTTGCTTGGCGCGACGATGGAACCGGTGTTCGGCCTCGCCTGGCCCGAGTCGGCGCGGAGTGCTTTTTCGCAAGGAGTGGTCGACGCGGTGCTGCTGCGGGGGCACGGCGTGCCCGAGCAGTTTGCTGCGCTCTCGGCTGTCGGTGCGCAGCCGCTGTTTACATTTGGCGCACTCGACGACGCCGGCCACGTCGGCCGCGATCCGGCCTATCCTGCCGTGCCGAATTTCGCCGAACTTTATGCAACGCGCATCGGCAGCAACCCGCGCGACCCGCTGTGCAGCGCATGGAGCGCCGCCGCGGCGGCGGCTCAACTGGAGTTCGGCCTGGTGCTGCCGCAGCTTACACCGGCCGCAATGGTTGCGCTGTGGCGGCGCGCCGGTGTCGATGCCGTTGCCTCGCTCGGCGTGCAGGCGACCGCCGCGACCGTCGATGTGCGCCCGCTTGGCGGGCCGGCGGCAACCGCCAACACCGCGGCCCTCGCAGCCGATGCGCCGGCATTGCATGGCGCTGCGAGGCTGGCTCGCCGGCCGGTTCGACTGGCGTCCGGCCTGACCCGCAGGAGGTCTCGCATGAAGCTCTGGTATCAGAGCATGTCCCGCCAGACGGAGTGGGGCGGCTATCCACGCGTGCTGCGCGGCATTCTTGATAAGGTGCGCGATCCGGACACTGAAATCCACGTCGCCGGCATCACCGAAATCGGTGGCACCGGGGATCAGTTCCGCTACCTGGAGTATCTCGAGACAGGCGAGGTGCTGAAGGAACGTCCACCGCGCGGTCCGCGAAGGCTTCGATGCGTTCCTGGTCGGCAACATCGCCGATCCCGGACTGCAGGAGGCGCGCGAGATCGCCGATATTCCCGTGCTGGGCCTGTGCGAGTCGGCACTGCACGTCGCCTGCATGATGGGCGCGAGCTTCTCGCTGGTGACGATCAACGAGAAGTTCACCCCGCGGATCGTAGAGAACGTGCGGCGCTATGGGCTGCGCGATCGGCTCGCGGCGGTGAACCGCATGCAGGTGGACCGGCTGACCGATCTGGGCGTGGCATTCGACGACGCGGAGGCGCGCGACCGGATCGTCGCGCAGTTCACTCGTGCCGCGCAGGCCAATGCCGAGGCGGGCGCTGAGGTGGTGATTGCCGCGGGTGGCGTGGTGATGGCGCTGCTGGCGCACGCCGACATCCATGACGCCGCTGGCATGCCGATCCTGAACGGCATCACCAACCTGGTGAAGCTTGGCGAGATGGCGGTGAAGATGAACCGCCTGATGGGCGGGCGGTTCACCTCGAAGCGCTGTACCTATGCGCCGCCGCCGCCGGACCAGATCGCCGAATTCCGCAAGCATTACGGGGCGGATATCTATCCAACGGTGAAATCGCCATGACACAGGTTGTTCTCCGCACCGCGCTCGGCAAATCGCCGCTGGTGCGCGCGCTCAAGCAGGGCACGGTGCGTTCAGAGCGCATCAGTTTCGATTTCGTCGAGGTCGATCCGGTCACCCGTGCCTTCCGCCGAATGACACGTGCGCTGGAATTCGACCTGTGCGAGATCGCGCTGACGACCCACGCTCAGGCGCGGGCCTACGGCAAGCCGATCACCGCACTGCCGGTCGTGCTGTTGCGCGGCCTGCATCATGGCGCGCTGATCTGCCGGCGCGACTCCCCGCTGCGTGGGCCCGCCGACCTGGTGGGCCGATGGGTGGGCGTGCGCGCCTGGTCGCAGACCACCGGCGTCTGGGTGCGCGGCATCCTGCACGACGAGTACGGTATCGCGCCCGACTCGATGACATGGGTGACCGAGGAAGACGCACACGTGCAGGAGTTCGCCGATCCTCCGTTCGTGCAGCGCATCGCAACGGGTCAGGACCTGCGGGCGATGCTGCTCTCCGGCGAGATCGACGCGGCCGTCGCGTTGGCGGGGCTGGAGCCGGCGCAGGTGTGCACGGTCTTGCCCGACGCCGATGCAGCCGCCGCGGCGTGGTCGCGCAAGACCGGTACCTATCCGATCAACCATGTCGTCGTGGTGAAGGATGCGCTGCTGGCCGAACACCCGTGGCTCGCCGACGAACTGATGGGTCTGTTCGAGGCGTCGATGCGGCTCGCCGACGACACCGTGCCGTACGGCATCGCTGCCAACCGCCCTGCCATCGAGCTGCTGATGCGCTATGCTGCGGAACAGGGGCTGATCCCCCGCGCCTACAGTGTCGAAGAACTGTTTGTGACATAATGGCCGGCTTAATCCCGCCATGACGCGTGACGATCGGGCTCCGCCCGAAACCTACATGTAAGGAGGAGACGATGGCCGACATTCCCCGCCTCAACGGCGCGATCAAGGCACTGGAATCCGGCAAGCCGGCGTTCGTTCCCTTCACCAGCGGCGAGATCAGCAATGCGCTGACCATCTCCGCCGCGCCGTATGACGGCGTGGTGTTCGAGATGGAACACAACCCGTACGACATCAAGGCGCTGCGCGACTGCCTGCAATACATGCTGAACCGCCGGCAGATCGCCGCCTCGGGCAGCATCGCGCCGGCAGTCACGCCGTTCGTGCGCATCCCACCGAACGGCGGCGAGAACAGCCAGTGGATCGCCAAGCAGGTGCTGGACATCGGCGTCTATGGCATCGTATGGCCGCATGTATCGACGGTGGAGGACGCGCGCAACGCCGTGCAGGCCTGCCGCTATCCGCGCCCGCGCGAGGCGAAGTACTACGATCCGCCCGGCCAGCGCGGCGACGCGCCGCGCACCGCCGCCCGCTACTGGGGCCTGACCGACCAGGAATACTATCCGCGCGCCGACACCTGGCCGCTGAACCCGCAGGGCGAGGTCCTGGTGGTCATCATGTGCGAGGAGAAGCGCGCGATCGCCAACCTGCCGAAGATGCTCGAGCAGGTTCCCGGCATCGGCGTCGTGCTGATCGGTGAGGGCGATCTCTCGCAGGACCTCGGCTATCCGCGGCAGTACGAGCATCCGACGGTTGCCTCTGCGATCAACGAGGTGCTGGCGATCTGCAAGCAATACAACGTGCCGTGCGGCCATCCCCACGTGGACGCGAAGAACGTGCGAGAGCCTGATCGAGCAGGGCTTCCGCTGGCTGATGCCCGGCCCGGTGCCGTCATTTGCGGCGTTGGAGATCGGTCGGCGGATTTCGGGACGGAGCTGAAGGGGAAGCTCCGTAACACTCCCACTCCCGCGAAGCGGGGGAGGGTCGGGGAGGGGGTTGGTCAGTCCGCCGCCAGCGCCGCCGCAGGCAGCATCGCGTTTGTCACACCGCGCATATCCGACACGCCGTGAAGCTCGCGCAACGTCGCGAGCAGCCGCTCCGCCGCGTCCATCGGCAGCGCGCGCGTCGCGCAATTGAGGAACTTCGCCTCCAGCAACTCCATCGGCAGCGGGTGCTCCGGCCCGCGCCCGAGCGGTCGCGCCACTTTCGCCGCCATCACCCGCCCGTCCGTCAGTGTCACCCGCACCTCGGCGCCGAAATGCTCGGTGCTCGCCATCGACATCTCGGGATGCGGCGCGGCATGGATGCGCGGCAGCAACGCACGGATCGCTGGGTCGCGGAAGCTGTCTCCCTCGAAATGCTCCAGCGACACGCGACCGATCCAGCAGCGCGCGTGCCAGGCAGTACTGCACGCTGAACTTGGCATCCAGCTCGCTCTGCGGGTCCGGCCGGTTGGTGTGCGCCAGCCGCCGCGGATGCGTCCATGAGTTCGACGCGCTCCACCATCGCCGGCGTCAGCCCATGCTCGCGCACCAGCGACAGCATCGCATCCACCGCCGGATGCGTGCTGCCGCAGCACGGATACTGCTTGATCGCCACACCAGGCCGCACGATGTCCCACGGCTGACCCCAGTCGCGCAGGATCGGCGTCCGCGTCGAAATTGCCCTCGCCGTTGAACACGTGCAGGAAGCCCTGCCTGTGCTCCAGTGCGCCCGAGTTGGCGGTGAACCCGTCCGCTGCAAGCAGCGCCGCCAGCATTCCGTTGCGTGAGCAGTGTCCGACATGCAGCGGCTTGGTCATCGTGCCGAAGTTCGCCTTGACCCCCGATGCGAACGATGCCGCCAGCCCCAACGCCGTCGCCGTTACCTCCGGCGTCAGTCCCAGCAGGTGGCAGCACGCGGCGGTCGAACCGAACACGCCGAGCGTTGCCGTCGGGTGCCAGCCCTTCTCGTAATGATGGAAATTGACGCCGCGCGCGATGCGCGTCTCGGTCTCCCAACCCGCGACATAAGCGGCGATGAACGCCCGGCCATCGACCGTGCGGGTCTCCGCCAGAGCGAACAGTGCGGGCAGGATCGGCGCCGATGGATGGCCGCCCAGCGTGTCGCTGCAATCGTCGAAATCCAGCGCGTGCGACGCGGTGCCATTGATCAGCGCCGCATCCAGCGGCGCCACACGCTGCTGCGGTGCCGAATATCAGGCATGGGCCGCCCGACGCCGTAACGCGCGCTACGATGCGCGCGCACGGCTCGCTTGCGCCGGCGAGCGTGCAGCCAACCGTGTCGATGATCGCGACACGCGCCCAATGCACCGCCTCCTCCGGCAATGCGTCGTAGCGGACGCTGGCGATCCGTTCAGCGAGGGCTTCGGCGATGGTCATGGTTGTCCTCCCGCACTTGCATCAGGGTGTCGTGCCTGGGATCGGTGTAGGCGGTGGCGGCATCGTCTGCGGCGGCATGTCGGACGGTGGCTGCATGCCCGGCGGAGGCTCCGTGCCCGGCGGTGTCTGCGTCAGCGGCTGCTGCTCTACCGGCGGCTGCACGGCACCGGCGGTCAGCAGCCAGGAACCCAGCGAACGGCGAACCTGGTATTCGAACTCGACATTCATCCGATCCATCATGGTCTTCGTCATGTCGTACAGCCGCCCCGGGAGATCGTCGAGATCGCCCGTGTAGGTGGATGACACGCTTGCCTGGGCATAGCCGGCGCGAGTGGTCGGCGTGTTGTAAATATCGAGTTGCACCGCGAAGTTGCCGTTGATTGTGTCATCCCGCCGTGTCAGCGAAGCGTCCTGGATGACGAACACGGCCAGATCGGCGGCGCCGAGTGCCTGCAATCGATCCTGTGCCATGTCGCGCAGGGCCTGCACTGGCGGCACAGGGTCGAACTGGCTGACGTCCGGCGGGACGCCGGATGGCACGAAGCGCTGCTCAATCTGCAGCGTTGAGACGTTCAGTCGCAGCGGCGTCAGATAGCTATAGCGCAGCGGCAGGTATTCCCGCGGCTTGCTGCCGCCGCAACCGGCGACCAGCCATGGCAGCAGCAACGACGCGCGCCGTGTCATCATGCCGGAGCACCGCGGCCGCGCACATCCTGCCGCGGGAATCGGAAGTCGTAATTGCAGAACTCGCAGGTCATTACGATGTCGCCATCCACCGCCATGTGGTCCAGGTCGTCGGGCGGGAAAGCCTTCCAGAATGCCGACCAGCCGCGCACGCGAACAGCGGCAGCCGTAGGACAGCGCGCGCGACCGGTCGGTCGCCACGCCTTCGGTGTGGAACAGCCGGTATAGCAGTCGTTCCGGCAATAGCGCATCGTCCAGCAGCTCCGCGTCGGTCAGTGTGGCGGCGAGTATCGTCGCGGTGCGCCAGCTTTCCTCCTGTGCGTCGTCATCCAGTGAAGGGTCGATGCCTCCGGCGCCGGCAATCTTTTCAAGCACCAGCGCGCCGGCACGCCAGCCATCCGCGGTCTCGTCGCAGGCGAGATGCACAAAGCACCGAAGCTGTTCGCTGGTGCTGAAGTAGTGCAGCGCCATCTCGGCCAGGTTGCCGCCCTCGATGGTCACGATGCCCTGGTGGCGGTTCTGGTCCGGCCCTTGGTCAACGGTGAAGGCGAGATAGCCACCGCCGAGCAGACGGTCCGCCGCCGGAGACGGATCCTTGCGCAGCAGTTCCTCCAGCTTCTTCGGATCGGAACGGGCATAGCCGCGCAGCGCGCCGGTGTCGGTGCAGTCGGCGAGCAGCATCGGCACCGCGCCGTCGCCCTTCGCCTGCACACTGAACGACCCGCGGAATTTCAGCGCGGTGGACAACGCCGCCGCCAGCGCCAGCGACTGGCCGGCCAGCCGGGTCACCGCCGGATGGTTGGGGTGACGGGTCAGCAGCGCCTGCGCCAGCGGCCCAAGCCGCACGAGGCGGCCACGCACCGGCCGACGCGGGAGGTGGAACGACGTCACGCCTCGCGGCACGACAATGTCGGGCACCGGCGGTCGCTCGCCGTCCAGGAAGGCAGGAGTTTCGGACATCGCCCCAACATAGGCACAGGCCGCCGTGCGGGCTACCGTCGGCCAGATGCCAGCAGACACATATGCGTTGCGTCCCATGGTCGCAGTGGACGCGGCCACGGTGGCGGCACTGATCCGCGTCGCCTTCGCCATGCAGTCGATGGTGACCGATCCCTTGCCCTCAGCCCTGCGGGTAACCGAAGCCGATCTGGCGGCACATCTTGAGACCGGGGCGGGGGCGGTGGCCGAGGCGGCAGACCGGCTGGTCGGCGCTGCGCTGTGGGTCGAGCAGGATGGCGGCCTGTATCTAAGTCGGCTGGCAGTGCATCCGGCCTGGCGCGGCCGCGGCATCGCTAAGGCGTTGGTTGCGGCGGCGGAATTGGCGGCGCGCTCGATGGGCCTGCCGCTGCATGCATCTGAGCACGCGCCTTGTGCTGCTTGACAACCGCCGGCTGTTCGTCGCCTGCGGCTTCGTCGAGACGACGCGCGACACCCACCCGGGCTATGCCGAGCCGACCTTCGTGAACATGGAAAAACGGCTGACCGCGCCCAGGAAGCCTTGAGAATGTGCGCCAGGCCCTGGCTCATCCTTGCCGCCGTGGCGCTGGCCCGCATCGGCTTTGGCTACCAATACCAGACCGTGGCAACACTCGGCCCCGACCTGATGCAACTGTACAGGCTGGACTATGCGGGCCTCGGCACGCTGATTGGCGCGTTCATGTTGCTGGGCGGCTTCCTGGCTCTGCCGCTCGGCATACTGGCCCGCCGGTTAGGCGACCGACTGGTGCTCGGAGCCGGTCTCGCTCTGATGGTGCTTGGCCCGGTAGTCAGCGCGGCCGCCGCAGGCCCGGCCGGGATCGGTAGCGGCCGCAGCGCGGCTGGCGTCGGCGCGGTGGCCATGATCGTGCTGCAGAACAAGATCATTGCCGACTGGTTCACCGGACGCCGGTTCATGTGGGCGATCAGCGTGTCGGTCGCCGCCTACCCGATCGGCGTCGGCCTCGCGCAGCTTGTGCTGCCGCCGCTGGCGCTCGTGTATGGCTGGCGCGCCGCCTTTTTGTCCGGCTCGCTCCCCATGGCCGCGGCGCTGGCGCTGTTCCTGGTCAGTTTCCGCCCGTCGCCGCATGCGGCACCTACGCCCCCCAGGTTCTCGCTGCCGGGCGGCCGCGAGTGCCTGCTGCTGGTGATCGCGGGACTGATCTGGACCGCCTATACCGCCGGTTATTCAGGCTACACCGCCTATGTGCCGTCCCTGATGGCGGCGCGGGGCCAGAGCCTGATGCTGACGGGCCTGGTGCTGACCATCGCCACCTGGGGCAACGTGCCGGCGACCCTGCTCGGCGCCGGCCTTGCCGCGCGGGTCGGCGGGTTCCGCATATTCCTGCTCGGCACCGTGGCGCTGGTGCTCGGAATGACCGGTGCCGCGCTGCTCGACTGGCCGGTGATCTGCGCCGTGGTGGTCGGCGTCGTGGGCTCGTTCCACCCAGGCGTGATCATGGCAGTCGGCACGCTGTCGGCGCGACCCGAGAACCGCGCCGTCGGCATGGGGCTGTTCTATTCGATGTACTACGCCGGCGGCGCAGTGGTGCCGGCGATGTGCGGCTGGGCGGCCGACATGTCGGGCGGTCCGGAGGGTGCGCTGCTGGCCGCCGCCGCAGTCTCGGCGCTGGCAGTGCCGATTGTACATGCTGCATCGGCGCCTGACGGCGCATGAGCTCATGCTGGCAAGGGCATGACCACGTCCAGGTCATAGGTCGACATCAGCTGGTCCACCATGCCGCGTACCACACTCCAATCGAAGGTGCGGTAGCTGTGGCCCGTGGTGACGAAGCGAGCACCTGCATAGAACATCTCATACTGCGTGTGCCGCGAGGCGAACTCCGAGCCGATGGCGTCCCACGCCGCCTTCAGCAGTTTGACCTTGTCCTGAGAACTGAAATTCGCTGATCGCTGGGTCCTGTGCAGGATCGGTGCGAGCTCCGGATTGGCCCAGTCGCGGAACGACGATGGCAGCATGATCAATGCCCCGCCGGCCAGATCACGGATGAGGTTGATCAGCCGGGGATAGAGGTCCTGCGTCACCGTGTGTGCCGAATAGAGCTGATGCCGGTCTGGCAGGTAGAACTCGCCGCGCATGCCACCAGAGGCCTCCATGCCGGCAAGCATCGCCTCCACCATGCCTGCGCTCGCCGCCAGGCTGCCGAGTTGTTCGCGGACCTGCGGCATGTTGGTGGTACCGATCGCCTCGGTGATCTTGTGCGCGAGGCCGACCAGGAACTTAACCTTCACCGACAGCCTGATCTGCGCCTGATAGTTCTGAAAGACATGACCGGGAGTGTCATGGAACTGGGCGCGGCACATGTCCGTATCGCGATGCACGAACACGCGCTCCCACGGCACCTTTACGTCGTCGAAGTAGAGTATCGCATCGTTCTCGTCGAAGCGTGCGGACAACGGATTGTCGAAGACCGATACCGCATGCGCCTCGTAGCTCTTGCGTGACAGCACTCGTAAGCCCGCGGCGTTCATCGGCAACGCGCATGAGAACGCCAGGGCTTCCTCACCAGGTTTCAGCGGTTGCAGATTGGCCACGAACACCTCGTTGGCCATGATCGAGCTGGTGCCCAGCATCTTGGCGCCGCGGATCGTCAATCCGGTAGTGTCCTCATCGACGATCTGCGCGACAAGCTCCTCCGCCTGCTCGCCCCAGTCCTTGGAGCGATCCGCCTGCGGATTGACGATCACATAGGTAAGAAACAGATCGCTTCGCGTCGCGTAATCCACATAATCGGCAAACGCCTTGGCGCGCGCCGGCCCATGCTTCATGAAGACCTCGATGCCCATACGCTGGCCGATGAGCGCAGAGGCGACATGGTCTGGTGAGCGGCCCATGAACCCGTAGCTGAGCCGTGCCCAGGCCTGGAGCGCCTTGCGCCGCGCAACGAGTTCCTCGTAGCTGCGCGGCATCTGCCAGCAGCGATTCACCTGCCGTGCGCCACCTGTGGGCGTGAACGTCATCATCTCCAGGTTTTCGGGGCGCGATTGGTAGTCGTAGAGGCGCGCCGCGGAGGCTACCGTGTTGCGGTACGCCGGGTGTGTTGTGACGTCGTCAACCAGCTTCCCGTCTATGTAGATTGTCCGCCCGTCGCGCAGCGATTCGATGTGCTCCGCCCCCGTCTTGCACTGCATCGAAGCTTCTCCCAATGCTCCACCTTACCCCGGCGCGACCTCGCGATCCTTCTTGGGGATCAGATCGTACGGCAACGCGAAACCTGGCATCGCTGCCAGCCGATGCGACCACGCCTGCACATTCGGCCAGCGCGTGATATCGAGGGCGCCCTCCGCCATGAACACCATGCGTCCCCAGCAGCCGATATCGGCAATCGTCGGCGCATCGCCCACCAGCCACTCGCGCCCCGCCAGCGCCGCATCGACGAAGCCGATCGCCGCCTCGGCGAGCGGGCGAAAATAAGCCCATCACCGCCGGATCGACCTGACGAAAGCGGCTGTAATGCCGCACCTTGGCGACGTTGGTGATATTGTCTGCCTCCCACGACAGCCACTCGCGGGCGGTCCATTGCTCCTGCTCTGTCTTCCCCGCGAAGTGCCCGGTAGTGCGCGCCAGGTAGTCGAGGATGACGTTGGACTGCACGATGGTCAGTCCGCGATGACGCAGTGCGGGCACCTGGCCGTAGCGGTTCACCGCCAGATAGTCGGCCTCCTTCTGCGCGCCGTATTTCAGGTTCACCGTGCGGAAGCTGAACGGCAGCCGCGCCAGCGCCAGATACAGCATCGGCTTGTAGGTCGAACTCGAGGTGAAACTGCCGAACAGCGTGAGGTCTTCGGTAACGGTGGTATTGGTCACCTGATTGCTCCGGCGTCGTGGATGATCGCCAGCCTATCGCGGAGGAGCCCAAGGCGCGATAACCGGCAAAGATGCAGACCGGCAAGGTTCAGTATCTGGAAGGGCTGCGCGGCATCGCGGCGATGCAGGTGGTGTTGCTGCACTTCGTCACAGGCTTCCTGCCGGACACCGCGAAGCACGCCTGGCCGCCGGTGCGCCTTCTGTTCGACGGCCACACCGCCGTCTATGTGTTCTTCCTGATCAGCGGCACGGTTCTGACGCCGTCGTTCGCCCGGCTGGGCTCGTTCACCGGCAAGATCGCCAAGCGCGTGTTGCGGCTGGGCATCCCCATCGCCGCCGCAGCCGTGATCGCTACGGCACTGCTCGCATGGTTGCCCGATGCGCACCGGCAGGCAGCCGCCCTCACCGGATCGCCGTGGCTGGCGATGGATTCCAGCGGTGCCCCGACGCTCGGGCACCTTGCACGCGAGATCGGCCTCGACAGCCTCCTGCTCGGCTACCGCGAGGCCACGTTGTTCGCGCCGCTCGCCGGACAACTGCCGCCAATGGAACTGTCGCTCGACGCGCCGTTCTGGTCGTTGCATCTGGAACTTTACGGTTCGCTGCTGGTGCTGTGCCTGGTATCGCTCCGCGCCCAATCGGTCTGGGCGCACCGTGCCGCGGTTGTCGGCAGCCGCATTGTCGTTCGGCACGCATCCGATGTTCCTGTTCGTACTCGGCCACCTGGTCCGCCCTCGGCCGCGAACCGGCGGATCGCCCGCGATGGGATATTGGGGCATCCTGTTGCTGCTGCTCGGGGTCGCGCTGTGCGCCACCAAGGACTGGCATTTTGTCGAATGGGCGCGTCTGACGCTGAGCCGCTTCGAGCTGGCCTACGCCCCGAACCTGTTCCAGTTCCAGAGCCAGCTTGGCGCCGTTGCATTGTATTTTGGCGTGCTATGGTGCCCGCTGGTTTGGCCGATGCTGGAAAGCGCACCCTTCCGCCACCTTGGCCGCCTGTCCTTCAGCATCTACCTGTTGCACTTTCCGATCCTTTTCACCATGGTGTGCCTCGCCTTCACCCTGATGCCGCTCGACGGCGGCCGCGTTTGTCCTGTTCCTTGCGCTCACCCTGCTCGCCGCCATCGCCTTCGAGCGTCTGGTTGACCGGCCGGCCATCGCAGCCAGTCGACGTGCCGCCATCGTGCCTCTAGTCTCGCCGCGTGAGATGACTCAAAAGTGAGTATGTGCGACGCGAGACCACCTTGCAGCATGACTGTCGCTGGAGCGTGCAGTGCTATTTTGAAGATCTTGCCATATTCACTCTTGCTTCTCATGGCAGCGGCAGGTGCCACCGGGGCCTCCGCGCGCGACCACACCACCCTTGCGACATTCGCCGGCAGATGCACCAAGGTGACGGTGATGAACGTTCAGACCGACCCGAACCTGTGCTCCGACAAAATCACCAACATCAAATTGGGCAGTGGCCAGTCGGGATATGCCTTCCTGCTGCATCCACAGGCCGAGATGGGACCTTTCGTCATGTCCTTTCTCGGCACCAAGCCGCGACATGACGGGCACCATAAGGGAGAGCTGGTCCTGCCGGTCCACCGGGTCTACGTCACTTTCGATGGCAGGACGGATGATCTTGTCGCCGTCGGTTCATGTGCGTTTTCAAGTCCGAACAAGAAGAGCCCGCCCAAGGTGTCGTGTTCCGCCAGTACGATTGAGGGTGACTTTGCCGGCGACTTCATCGGAGCCGACCACAATACGGGCGCGAATGAAGATGCTGACCGATCACGAGGCGGGCCGCAGCACGGTTGTATGCGGCCAGCCACCCGTGCAAACCGGGGTCAGGGCGGGACACGACCTGCAAGGCTGCACCGACACGACCCGTCAATCCCGACGCTAGGTCTGGGTCAGCGTCGCAGCCGGTTCACCAAGGTCTCGGCACTGTCCGCTGGCATGGCCAGCGCCCGCCGAGCCACATCCTGAGGAAAGCCGGCACGCGCCAGCATCGCGAGTTCGCGGCGATGACCGGCCACGTCCGGCGCATCGCCGGAGCGGAATGGTCCGATGCGCCGCCGTCGCGCCAGCACCAGCGCTGCCGCGAGCTCGCTCTCGTCGTCAGCCGGCAGGACGGCGCGTGCTGTATCAGGGTCGACACCCTTGGCTGCCAGATGTGCCGCCGCGGCACGGCGTGAGCGCCCCGCGCGCACCAGACTGCGCGCGCGATTCTCCGCGAACGCGGCATCATTCACCGCGCCGGCAGCGACCAACCGCGATACAACGCCCGTAGATCGCCTCCCGTGCGGCGCTCACCTGACTCGCAATGAGATCGGCGTCAGCCGTGCCGGCCGCCATGCGGGCCCAGCGCTCCACACGCCGCTCGAGCACCCGGCGAAGCCCGGCCTCGGTCGAAGCATAGCGCGCCAGATAGTTCAGCGCCGCATCATGCAGGGCAGCAGCGTCCGGCGCGGGGCCGGCGGCGCGGCGATGGGATGTGCCTGCCATCGGCGGACGATGGCACGATGCAGTCGGCACTGGAATGACCTTGGTCCTATCTGGACCTTGCTGGTGTAGCACCTCGTTTGACTCCTCCCCGCGCAACCGCCAATGATCCGCGCTTCCTCCGAACCCGCCCTGAACGGTCGCGGGCAGAGGAGCCATTGGGGAAACCGCAGGAAGGGTTGCACTCCCATGATTTCCGCCCTGTTGCCGAACTACGCCCGTGCCGACCTCGCCTTCGAGCGGGGCGAAGGCGCCTGGTTGTGGACGGAGGATGGGCGACGACTTCTCGACTTCGGCTCGGGCATCGCGACCGCGTCGCTGGGACACGGACATCCGCACCTCGCCGGCGCGATCGCCGAGCAAGCCGCCAAGGTCATGCACGTCTCCAACCTGTACCGGATCCCAGGGGCCGAGCGGCTGGCGCAGCGGCTGGTGGATGCGACGTTCGCGGACAGCGTGTTCTTCTGCAACTCGGGCGCGGAAGCGAACGAGGGCATGATCAAGATGATGCGCCGCGCGATGTTCGACGCTGGCAAGGGCGAGCGCTTCCGCTTCATCGTGTTCGAGGGCGCGTTCCATGGCCGCACGCTGGCGACACTCGCCGCCACCGGCAACGCCAAGTATCTCGAGGGCTTCGGCCCAGTGGTCGAGGGCTTCGACCAGGTGCCGTTCAACAACATGAACGCGGTGCGCAACGCGATCGGCCCGGCCACCGCCGGCATCATCGTCGAGCCGATCCAGGGCGAGGGCGGCGTGCGCCCCGCCGACATGCAATTTCTGCGCGACCTGCGCGCGGTATGTGACGAGTACGGCCTGATCCTCGGCATGGACGAGGTGCAGTCCGGCATGGGCCGCACCGGCAAGCTGTTCGCCTATGAATGGGCCGGCATCACGCCCGATGTCATGTCGGCGGCCAAGGGCATCGGCGGCGGCTTCCCGCTCGGCGCCGTGCTGGCCAAGGAGCAGTACGCCAAGGCGCTGAAGCCCGGCACGCACGGCACCACGTTCGGCGGCAACCCGCTCGCCTGTGCGGCGGGCAACGCGGTGCTGGACATCATCCTCGCACCCGGTTTCCTGGCGGATGTCGAGCGCAAGGGCCGCCGGTTGCGCGCCGAACTGGACGAGATCGCCCGCGAATATCCGCAGGTCTACGAGGACGCGCGCGGCATGGGCCTGCTGCAGGGCCTTAAATGCGTGCTGCCGCAGGGTGAGGTGCAGGCGGCCTGCGTCGCGGAAGGCCTGATGGCCATCACCGCCGGCGAGAACGTGCTGCGCCTGGCGCCGCCGCTTGTGGTGACCGACGCGGATCTGGACGAGGCCGTCATGATGCTGCGCCGTGCGACGCGGCGCGTGCTGCCTTCGAACGCCAAGGCAGCAGCGAAATGAGCGCCTCGCTGCGCCGCACCGAGCGGTCCGAGGGCCAGTCAGCCGACGAAGGACTTGGCCCACGGCACTTCCTTGACCTGCGGGATTTCGATCCTGCGACATTGCGCCAGATGCTGGACGTCGCGGCCAACTACAAGCGCGGCGGCGTGTCGTCGCGACCGCTCGCCGGCAAGACGCTGGCGCTGATTTTTGAGAAGCCGTCCACCCGCACGCGCGTGTCGTTCGAGGTGGGCATGCGTCAGTTGGGCGGCGACGTGGTCGTGCTGTCGGCGCGCGACATGCAAAGCGGACGCGGCGAGACGCCCGCCGACACCGCGCGCGTGCTTTCGCGCTACGTCGATGCGATCATGCTGCGCACCGACGATGTGGCGAAGCTGCACGAGTTGGCGGAATACGCCACAGTGCCGGTGATCAACGGCCTGACCGACACGTCGCATCCCTGCCAGCTCATGGCCGACGTGCTGACCTTCGAGGAGCATCGCGGTCCGATCGCCGGACAGGTCGTTGCCTGGTGCGGTGACGGCAACAATGTCGCTCGGAGCTGGATCGAGGCGGCGGTGCGTTTCGGTTTCATCCTGCGGCTGGCGACGCCGGATGCGCTGCGTCCGCCGGCCGAGTTGCTCGAATGGGCGCGGGCGCAGGGCGGCAGGATCGAGCTGACCGACGATCCGGAGAAGGCGGTCGCCGGCGCGCGTTGCGTGGTGACCGACACCTGGGTGTCGATGGCGGACGATCCGAACACCAATCGCCACAACATGCTGGCACCCTATCGCGTCACCAGTTCGCTGATGGCGAAGGCGGCCGCGGACGCGCTGTTCATGCACTGTCTGCCGGCGCATCGCGGCGAGGAGGTCACCGCGGAGGTGATCGACGGCCCGCAGTCGGTGGTTTTCGACGGGGCAGAGAACCGACTGCATGCTCAGAAGGGCGTGCTGGCCTGGGTGCTCGGTGCAGTACGATAGCGTGCACGAAATGTTCTCGCCAAAGCCGTCCGGAGCATGGTAGATAGCCAGGAAGCGAGGCTGTGTCAGCGGCCCCGCCCCCTGGTTGGACTAGCGGCGGCGAGCGATCACGAGTTGCAACTGCCACCGGCCCCACCAGAGTTCCCAAACAATGCGATTGAGCATTGAGGTCTCCCCAGAGGCTCCCGGCATGATTGCCGGGAGCCAGGTAGGGATACGCTGCAAAGAATGACGGACGATTAGCGACGCTCCATCCGCATCACGTCACGGCGAAGTGAGGTCGACTGGTTCGCTCGGCGTGGTGTCAAGGCCTTTGTGCGGCGCAGCAATCTTCCTTATTAAACTCTCACAACGATAGGGGCCTTGACCCATCATGAAGTGGTCGCGGGAACTTCGCATCGCCCGCCGAAGCATGCGAACGGCTTTAAAGGCCGCGTCGTCGGTGGCGAAGGCCCGCGCGAAGCTGCCCGCGACTCTGCAAATACCGTCATGGTCGGTTCCCGCGCCGCTTTTCGCGAACGCGTCGCCCGGCGAAGTGGTCGACTTCGGCAGCAATCCAGGCAAGCTGTCGATGTTCGTCCATCATCCGCTGCGTGAGCCCGACGTCGGCGCGCCGCTCATCGTGCTGCTGCATGGCTGCGGACAGACTGCAGCCGCGTTCGCACGCGACACCGGATGGGGGAAGCTCGCTGATCAGTTGGGCGTCCCGCTCGTGTTGCCTGAGCAGTCGGGTGACAATAACCGCGGGCGATGCTTCAACTGGTTTCGTTCGGCGCAGGTTAGCCGCGACCTCGGTGAGGCACTGTCGATCCGGCAGATGGTCGCGGCGGCAATTGATCGATTTGGATCCGATCCGACACGTGTCTTCGTCGCCGGCCTCTCCGCCGGTGGCGCGATGGCCGCTGCCCTGATGGCGGCTTATCCGGACGTGTTCGCCGCCGGTGCCATCATCGCCGGCCTGCCGGTCGGCGCGGCGACCAACGTATCGGAGGCACTGGTGCGCATGGCGGAGGCAGGTCCTGCGCGTTCGCGCGACGACTGGGCACAGCAGGTGCGTCTGGCTGCGCCAACAGGTTATGGCGGCCACTGGCCGCGCGTTTCGATCTGGCATGGCCTGGCAGACGACGTGGTGGATCCCACCAATGCGCGCCTCCTGGCCGAGCAGTGGTCGGCTGCACATAAACTTGACAGCAGCACAGTCCGCAGCGAACCGGATGGCTCGCGTTGCACGATCTGGGGTTCGCCGGAGCGCCCCGCGGTGGAACTCTGGACATTGCCGGATTTGCCGCATGCTTGGCCCCCTGACGCCGTCGACCGCGTGGCGCGCTTCTGGGGCCTTCATCTGGTTTAACCGCGCCGCAACGTAGCGAGGGCAAAATGCCAGTCACCTTTCGGGAGGTGACCAGGTGCCGTCAGATGTCGATCTGAACAGTGTCATCGTCGCGGAGGACAGTGGCGACTGGCGCAACATTCTGCGCGGCGCATTAACCGACTGCGGCTTTTCGGTCCTGTTGGCCTGGGATGGCGTGGAAGCTGTGGAGGCCGCAAACACTACCTCGGCGCGATTGGTCGTCCTTGACGTGAAGATGCCCCGCATGGACGGCCTTCAGGCGTGTGCTCGCATAAGAGACTTGCCCGGTTATGCTCGTGTCCCGATCGTCATATTGAGCGGCCACAGAAGTGCGGCCATGCGCGCAGCTGCGGAGCAAGCTGGTGCGAACTTGTTTCTCGCCAAGCCAATCTCTAGCTTCGCCTTTAGGCAGGCGATACTCCCCTTGCTGGGTGTGGTCCTGGTGGAGCAGGCGACGAGTTTTGAATGGAAGCGCCAACCCGAGCCGCCGCCAGCTTATGGCGAGCCAAAGGCACTGGCGCAGGGCCGCAAGCTGCTCGAGATATACCGGCGCGCCAATGTCTCCGCGAAACCTTCACGCCGATCCGACTGGTTCCGCTGAAGTAAGCCCACGCAATTCCGCAAGTGCCGCACGGGCCGCGACCACCAGCGCATCCGCGAGATCCTCCGCCGATCCCCGTTTTTCCAAAAGCGCCTCGTCAAAGCGCCGTGCTGCGGCCGCCAATGCGGCAAAACCGAACATGCCGGCCGTACCGGCCAACACATGCGACAAGTCAGCAATGCGGCCCTGGTCCGAGGCCGCGTCGACCATCCCCATTTCCCGCAGCAGAACCTCAACCTTGTGCAGCAGATCCAGCAAATGCTGCTCCATGTCGCCGGAACTCATGTAGGGAGCCAGTTGTGTCAGCACATCGGAATCGAACGTCGGCACGGACGGGCATCGCACGGCAACGCGCTCGACGACTGTCAGCAACTCTTCCGCAGTGAACGGCTTCACCAGATGCTCCACCATCCCGGCATGCCGACCGTCGACGATCTGCTGATCCAGCGCATTCGCCGTCACCGCGACAATCGGCACAACGCCACGTCCGCCAGCGATCTTGCGAATGTGCTTCGTCGCCTCGCACCCGTCCATTCCTGGCATCCGCATGTCCATCAATACCACGTCGAAATCGTTGTCAGTGGCAAGTTGAACAGCGTCCGCACCGCTCTCCGCCTCGGTTACGACATGGCCACGCTCGATCAGAATGCCACGGGCGACCTCGCGGTTCGCGGCAACGTCGTCCACCAGCAGCACGTGCAGCGGTTGCTTGGGCGGGAGCGAGGATGGCGTCGGCGGCGCGGCTTGCTCCGTCAACCTGCCTGCGGGCAAGGTCGCCCAGAAGATGCTTCCGACACCCAAATTCTCGCGATATCCCGTCTCGCCTCCCATGCATTCTATTAAACGCCGCGACATGGCCAGGCCGATGCCATGACCCGCAATGCCGGTCTGTTCGGCACCCAGCCGCTCACCGAACTGGAACAGCTTATGGCGCTGCTCCGGCGGAACGCCGCAACCGGTATCCTTAACCTGGATCGCGATGTGGTCGGCCGTCCCCGCGACCTCCAACAGCACAGCGCCGCCTGGCGGAGTGAATTTGATCGCGTTGCTCAGCAGGTTACCCAGCACCTGCTTCAGCAGGTCGGGATCGGTCACGAACGACTCTGGCACGCCCTGTTTCAGATCATAACGTAATGCGAGACCCCGTTGGGCAGCATGCGACTCGACGAGGATGACGCACGCGTCGAGCAACTTCGCCAGGACGATCTGGCGCATGCGCGGGGTAGGAATCCGCGCCTCGATCTGGAGCTCATTGAGGACACGGTCGACCACGCCGCGCAGATGGTTGCCTGCGCTCGTGATCGTGGTGACGCGTCTGGCATTCGCCGTGTCGAGGTGCGGGTCCGCTCGCAGGCGATCCGCATTGCCCAGAATGCTGTGCAAAGGCGTGCGCAGCTCATGACTTGCCATCATCAGGTAGTCGGATTTGCGGCGGTTGTCCCGCTCGGCAATTTCACGTTGCCGCACCTCGCGCTTCAGCGCGACGATCAAGGCACAGCTGATCGAGGCCAGCAGCACCCCGGCGACGAGCTGCGCCACCGTCCAGTCCTGCCAGGCTCCCGCCACGTCCTCGTTCGCGATGCCGACATGAACGGACAGCGGCAATTCGCCGATCTGCTGTACGGCAAAGTGGCGTCGCACCTGGTCAGTCTGAGCTTCCGGGGTGGCAATGCGACCGATGTCGTTGCGATCGAATGGCAGGCGCATAACCACCGTACCGTCGGGGCCCAGCACCGAGATCGTTCCGTGCGGTCCCACCGCCAACTGACCAAGCAGGTCGCGGAAGTAGTTGAGCCGTAGGCCGGCCAGCACCACGCCGCCAAATGTGCCGTCGTCATGTGAGATGCGGCGGCTTAACGCGATACCGGCATACTCCGCCTGCCCGAACGGTTCGCTGATATAGAGACCGAGCGATGGATTGACACGTTGGGTCGTGAAGTATGGGCGGTTGCCCCATCGTCCCCCTCGCTCCGACGGCGTCGGTGACTCTGTCACCACCCCGTTCTCATCCAGGACATCGATGAAACCCAGCGACTGGAGGCCGGACGATGCGTCGAACAGGGCAAGGCCGCGAACCGGCTCGATGAGTGCGGTAACGGCCGGCAACCGCAACCGGTCGACTGTGGTCTGCAACGCCACGTTGAACCGTTCGATCGTGCGCGCGATATCGTGCGCGGCCGTCGCGGCCAGCTGCGTCGCGACAGTCTGTGCCCGTTGGTCAGCGTCGGATCGGGCGGCGACCAAGGCGGCCAAACCAAGGGCGACAAAACAGGCTGTCGTGAGCGCGCCCGTTAGCCACATCCCGGTGCGGGACAATGCGATCTGGCGATGCATGCCACGCAAGATTGTCGGCGAGCGCATGCCGGTTGTCCTTGCAACGCCCACCATCCTAGGCACCGAAGTACTAGTTAAGAGTTGATGCCCCTCGCGATTACGCAACGAATGCGCCGCCAACACAGCGGATATGGATTTTCATGCTTGAGCCGTTAGAATCAATGCTACATACTCACTTATGATGTATGAAGGCTCAACTTCCCCAGCGCATCCTTGATCACGTCGGCGCAGATGCGGGCGGCGCGGGCGATGCTGGGGATCGACCAACGTGAATTGGCCGGCCTGTCAGGACTGTCCGTGCCCACCATCCAGCGTATGGAGGCCAGCGATGGCGTGGTACGGGGTAACGTCGACTTACTGATGAAACTGGTCGGCGCTTTGCAGGAAGCCGGCATCGAGTTGATTGCCGAGGGCGCGGCCAGCAACCAGGGCGGCCGCGGCGTACGTCTGATTGCTCCGACCCTGCCGCAACGTTCGGCGTCACATCGCGCATGATCGTGCTCACCCTCGCCTGCATCGTGCTGCTGCTTTGCCTCTCAGTGGCCGGCGCGTTCGCCGCGTTGTCGCCAGCCGGCCGCGGCATCGTCTACGGCGGCTGTCTTGGCATTTCGGCCGCGTCGCTATCGGTCGCCCTGCTTTCGCTCGGCGCCGCGCCTTCGGCCCTAACCCTGCCGCTTGGCCTGCCTTGGACCGGCGCACATTTCCGCCTCGATCCCCTCGCCGCCTTCTTCCTTGTCGTGGTCGGGCTTGGCAGCGTCGGGGCCAGCCTCTACGCGGTGGGCTACGGCAGGCACGAACACGAACCGCAACGCGTGCTGCCGTTCTATCCGGCCTTCCTCGCCGGGCTAAATCTTGTTGTCGTCGCCGACGATGCGTTCAGCTTCGTGTTCGCCTGGGAGCTGATGTCCCTCGCCTCATGGGCACTCGTGATGTCGCACCACCGCGAGAGCAACAACGCTCAGGCCGGCTACGTCTACATCATCATGGCGAGCTTCTCGGGTCTGGCGCTGCTGCTGTGCTTCGGCCTGCTTGCCGGCTCGACTGGAGGCTACGCCTTTGACGCGATGCGCGCCGCGCACCCGACACCCGGCATCGCCGCGCTCGCATTGGTGCTTGCGCTGATCGGTGCGGGGTCCAAGGCCGGCGTCGTGCCGCTGCACGCCTGGCTGCCGCTCGCACATCCCGCGGCGCCGAGCCACGTGTCGGCACTGATGAGCGGGGTGATGACCAAGGTCGCGGTGTACGGCTTCGTGCGCATCGCCTTCGATCTGCTTGGCGCACCCGCATGGTGGTCCGGCACCATGGTTCTGGCTGTCGGCGGCGTCACCGCCGTGCTCGGTGTCCTGTATGCGCTGATGGAGCACGATCTGAAGCGCCTGCTCGCCTATCATACCGTCGAGAACATCGGCATCATCTTCATCGGCCTCGGTCTGGCGCTCGCGTTCGGTGCCAACCAGCTCCCCGTGGCTGCGGCGCTCGGGTTGACCGCCGCGCTGTTCCACGTACTCAACCACTCGGTCTTCAAGAGCCTGCTGTTCTTCGGCTCCGGCGCGGTGCTCACCGCGACCGGCGAACGCGACATGGATCATCTCGGCGGCCTCATCCACCGCATGCCGAAGACCGCGTTTGCGTTCCTGGTCGGCTGCATCGCCATCTCAGCGCTGCCGCCGCTGAACGGCTTCGTGTCCGAGTGGCTTACCTTCCAGGCCATCCTGCTGCATCCCGATCTGCCGCAATGGGGATTGAAGCTCGCAATCCCGGCGGACGGCGCGTTGCTGGCATTGTCCGCGGCACTCGCCGCCGCGTGCTTCGTCAAGGCGTTCGGTGTGACCTTCCTCGGCCGCCCACGCACACGCGCCGCGGCGGATGCCCGCGAAGTAGACAAATTCTCGCTCTGCGCGATGTTCGCATTCGCTGCGCTCTGCCTGCTGGCCGGCATTCTGCCCGGCGTGGTGATCGATCTGCTTGCACCGGTGACGCAGATGCTGACCGGCGCCAGCATGCCGACTCAACTCGAGGTCGCGTGGCTGTCCATCGTGCCAGTCGAAAGCGCGCGCAGTTCCTACAACGGACTGCTGGTGTTCCTGTTCATCGCGGTCTCCGCATCGCTGACCGCACTGGTGGTGCGTTGCTTCGCCTCGCACGGGCTGCGCCGCGCGCCCGCCTGGGACTGCGGCTTTCCCGATCCGCGGCCGGCGACTTAATACACCGGCGCCAGCTTCGCCCAGCCGATCCGTCGCGTGTTCGGCACCGTGGTATTCCGCACGCATGAGACAGTCACCATGCCGCCGCCTGGCGACATGGCACCCGCACGCATCGAGAAGCACATCAGCGACCCGATCTGGGACACGCTCTACGCGCCCGTCGCCGCCGCGGTGTGGCGCCTGTCGCTGGTGCTGAACCACCTGCAATTCCTGACGATCCGCCGCTATCTCGGCTTCGTCTTCGCCGCCCTCGTGATCCTGCTGCTGGTGCTCGCGCTGTGGCAGTGATCCAGGGCCTGTTCGTGCAGGGCGCGCAGATGGCGCTGGTGCTGCTGCTGGCGCCGCTGCTCACCGGCTTGGTGCGCAAGGTAAAGGCGAGGCTTCAGCGACGCCGCGGGCCTCCGCTGATCCAGCCCTATCGCGACCTGAAGCGTCTGCTCGGCAAGGAAGTGGTGCTGGCCGAAAACGCCTCGTGGCTGTTCCGCGTCGCGCCCTACGTCATCTTCGCCGTCACCTGGGTTGCCACCGCACTGGTGCCGACCTTCGCCACAGGCCTGCTGTTCAGTTGGTCGGGCGATCTGATTGCCATCACCGCTCTGCTCGGCAGCGCACGCTTCGTTCAGGCGCTCGCGGCGATGGACGTCGGCACCAGCTTCGGCGGCATCGGCGCCTCGCGAGAGGCGATGATCGCATCACTCGCCGAGCCCGCGATGCTGATGATCGTCCTCTCTGTCGCGCTGGTCGCCGGTTCGACGCAGCTCTCCACCATCGCCGACTACATGGCGTTCTCCGCCGTCGGCCTGCGCGTGTCGCTGGCGCTCGCGCTGGTGGCATTCATCATCGTGGCTCTGGCGGAGAACGCGCGCATTCCGGTGGACAATCCGGCGACGCACCTTGAACTTACCATGATCCACGAGGCGATGGTTCTGGAGTATTCCGGGCGTCATCTGGCGTTGATCGAGCTCGCCGCGTCGCTGAAGCTGCTGCTTTACGTCTCGGTCATCGCCTGCCTGTTTTTCCCGTTCGGTCTCGCTGGCAATTATGCACTCGGCCTGGCGACTTGGCTGGTGAAGCTGACGGTGGCCGGCGTGCTGCTTGGCGTGTTCGAGATGTCGATCGCCAAGATGCGCGTGTTCCGCGTGCCCAACTTCCTGGGTGCCGCGTTGATGCTCAGCCTGCTCGGCGTCCTGCTGCTGTTCGTCTCGGGGGGCATGTGACGCACGGCTTCGCCTTCGATGTCGCGCATATGCTTGCCGGAGGCCTGGTGCTGGTAAGTTTCGCCATGTTGTACCAGGATCGGCTCTATGCGCTGATCAACATGCTCGCGCTGCACGCGCTGGTGCTGGCCGCCTCCGTCGCCTGGCAGGCGCACATTCAGCATGCGCCGCATCTCTACATCACCGCCGCCATCGCACTCGGCTTCAAGGCCATCGTCATTCCCATGGCGCTGCGCCGGATGGTGTTCCGTCTCGGCATCCACCGCGAGATCGAGACCGTGGTGAGCATCGGCCTCACCATGCTCGCGGGCATCGCACTGGTGGCGCTGTCGCTGATGGTGATGCTGCCGGTCACCGCGCACGCCGATCCGATCGCGCGCGAGGACATCGCACTGGCGCTGTCGGTCGTGCTGATCGGCCTGCTCATGATGGTGACGCGGCGCAACGCAGTCAGCCAGGTGGCAGGCTTCCTGTCGCTGGAGAACGGCGTCAACCTCGCTGCCACCGGCGCGCAGGGCATGCCGCTGGTGGTCGAGATCAGTGTCGCGTTCTCCATCCTGATCGCGTTCATCGTGATCGGCATCTTCCTGTTCCGCATCCGCGAGCGCTTCGACACAGTCGATCTGCAGGTGCTCGATCAGTTCCGTGGGGAGCGGGGATGAAGGCCTGCGCGCACCGACCGAAATTCCCTCCCCCCTCGCGGGGGAGGGCTAGGGAGAGGGGGCGCTTCCTCATTGCAGCACCCCCCAACCCCCTCCCGCGAGGGGAGGGGCAGAATATGACGGAATCCCTCGTCCTCCTCGTGCCGCTGCTGTCCGCGGCCGCGCTGTCGCTGATCTCCGACTACCGCCTCTCCGCGCGCATCAATATCGGCGCCAGCGCCCTCTCCTTCCTCGCCGCTCTGCTCCTCCTCGCCGATCGCCCCGCACCCGGCCAGTTCCTCGCAGTCGATGACCTGAACGTCGTCTTCATTCTGCTCAACACCTTCGTCGGCCTCACCACCAGCGCATTCAGCGCCAGCTACATAAGCCACGAGCTAGAAACCGGCCGTCTGACGCCCAACTACCTGCGCTTCTACCATGCGATGTACCAGCTCATGCTGTTCGGCATGAACCTGGCGCTGCTCGCCAACAATATCGGCCTGATGTGGGTCGCGATCGAACTGGCCACACTCACCACAGTGGTGATGGTCGGCATCTATCGCACGCACGAAGCGATCGAGGCCGCCTGGAAATACTTCATCCTCGGCAGCGTCGGCATAGCGCTCGCGCTGTTCGGCACCATCCTGGTCTATCTCGCCGCGCGTCCCGTGATCGGCGAGGGCATCGACGCGATGGTCTGGACCGTTCTGATCACCAGAGCGCACGACTTCGACCCGGCCCTGCTGAACATCGCCTTCATCTTCCTGCTGCTCGGCTATGGCACCAAGGTCGGACTCGCGCCGATGCACGCGTGGCTGCCCGACGCACACGCCGAAGGTCCCACGCCGATCTCCGCCGTGCTCTCCAGGTCTGCTGCTGAACGTGGCACTCTATGCGCTGCTGCGATTCAAGATGCTGCTTGCCGCCAATCCCGGCGCCCTCGCACCAGGTCCGCTGATGATCACGCTCGGACTGATCTCGCTGATCTTCGCTGCCTTCATGCTGTATCGCCGCCGCGACATCAAACGCATGTTCGCCTATTCCTCGATCGAGCACATGGGCATCACTGTGTTCGCCTTCGGCATGGCCGGTCCACTCGGCAACTTTGCCGGCCTGTTGCAGATGACCATGCACAGCCTGACCAAGTCGGCGATCTTCTTCTCGGTTGGCCATATTGCCCAGGTCAAAGGCACACAGCGCATCGCCGACATGGGTGGCCTGACCGTGACGCATCCGCTGCTCGGCTGGGGCCTGATCGCTGGCGTCGCCGCGATCGCCGGACTGCCGCCGTTCGGGGTGTTCACCAGCGAATTCCTGCTCATCAGCTCCACCTTCGCACGCGAGCCGCTGCTGGCGATCCTGTTCGTGTTCGGTCTTTTGGTGTCGTTCGGTGCATTGTTCCTGCGCCTGACATCCGTTGCATTCGGCGAACCGCGCGGACCAACCGGACCGGTCACCGCATCCTATGTGCCGATGTTCGCGCATCTCGCGCTCGTTCTCACCGCCGGCATCTGGCTGCCGAGCCCGCTGGTCGTGTGGTTCCAGCACGTCGCGGCATTGCTGGGATGACCATGGTCGATATCGCGTACTGGCAGGAGGCGACGCGATGCATCGCTGCCGGCGAAGTGACGCTGCTCAGCCTCTGGGGCGAGCCCGGCCGGGTCCACATGGCCGTGCTGGACAGCGGTGTTGTCGTGCTCAGCCTCGACTGCCCGGACAATCGCTACCCGTCGGTCGGAGCGCAACACGCGCCCGCCATTCGTCTGGAGCGCGCGGCACGCGACCTGTTCGGCATTGAGCCGGTCGGACTCCCCGACACGCGACCGTGGCTCCATCATGGTGCGAATCCGACTGCCTATCCTTTCCTGCCGGTGGAAGGCGAAAGCCTGCATCAGATTCCCGTCGGCCCGGTTCACGCGGGCATCATTGAGCCAGGCCATTTCCGCTTCACTGCCGATGGCGAGACGGTGGTTCGGCTCGAACAGCGCCTCGGCTACGTGCACAAGGGCATCGACCATCTGATGCATGGCGCGACACTGGAGCAGGCATCGCGCCTCGCCGCCCGCACCTCGGGCGACAGCACGGTTGCCTACTCGCTCGCTTTCGCCCGGGCCGTTGAATCGGCACTCGGCATCGAAATTCCACCGCGTTCCGTGTGGCTGCGTGGAGTGATGGCGGAGCTGGAGCGCATCGCCAATCACCTCGGCGATTTCGGTGCCATCTGCAACGATGCATCGTTCAGCATCATGCTGGCGCATTGCGGCATGCTGCGCGAGCGCGTGCTGCGCTGCGCGGCTGGGTGTTTCGGTCATCGCCTGATGATGGACTGCATCGTACCCGGCGGCATCGCGGTGGATCTTGCGGGCGACGCCGATATCCGCTCGCTGATCGACCAGATACGCGCGCGCTTTCCCGCGCTGGTGGAGCTGTACGACAAGACCGCGTCGCTACAGGATCGCACTGTGGGCACCGGCATACTGTCAGCCGAGCTCGCACGCCGCTTCGGCGCCGGAGGCTATGTCGGCCGCGCGTCGGGACGTGCCTTCGATGCGCGCCGGTCAATCCCCTACCCGCCGTATGATGCGCTTCGCTTCGATGTGCCTGTTCTGACCGAGGGCGACGTCAACGCGCGTGCGTGGATCCGCATCAAGGAGATCGACCAGAGCCTGTCGCTGATCGAACAGATGCTCAACCAACTGCCGCAAGGCGACGTGCGCGTCGCGGTCGAACCGACCGGCCTGCGCGAGGGCATCGCGCTTGTCGAAGCATTCCGCGGCGATGTGCTGGTATGGCTGCGGATCGACAAGGCAGGACACATCGATCGCTGCCATCTGCGCGACGCATCGTGGTTTCAGTGGCCACTGCTGGAAGCGGCGATCGAGGGCAACATCGTCGCCGACTTCCCACTCTGCAACAAGTCGTTCAACTGCTCATACTCGGGGCACGACCTATGACACCGCGACCAAACTCTCCCGCTCCATGCTGAGAACCCTCCTCCAAGGCCTGCGTTCGCCCGTCACTGAACCCGTGCCCCACGATCCAGACATCGCCGCGCTCGCCGCCGACCTCGACCGCGCGGCACAGCGCCGACTTGGACGCAGCCTGGCGATACGCGAGGTGGATGCCGGCTCCTGCAACGGCTGCGAGCTGGAAATCCACGCGCTCAATAATGCGTTCTACGATCTGGAGCGCTTCGGCCTGCGCTTCGTAGCGTCACCACGCCATGCCGACGTCCTGATGGTCACCGGCCCGGTGACGCGCAACATGCGCGAAGGCCTCGAGCGCACCTGGCGCGCGACCCCCGATCCGAAATGGGTGGTAGCCGTTGGCGACTGCGCCGCCGGCTGCGGCGTATTCGCCGGCAGCCCAGCCTGCATCGGTGCCGTCGCCAACGTCGTGCCTGTCGATCTGGTGATCCGCGGCTGTCCGCCAACACCGACGCAGTTGCTTCAGGGGCTGCTGGCGCTGCTCAGCGCTCGCTGAACAGCACGCCGCCCTTCGCCTTGTTGTCGCGCGAGCTTTCGAGGATCTCGACCAGCACGGCATCCGCGGTGACGCCGAAATTCTTCACCACCGCATCGGTGATGTCCTTGATCAGTGCGCGCTTCTGCTCCTTTGAGCGGCCCTCGATGGCATGGACATAGACTTCCGGCATTGCTCTTCTCCCCTTTGCCTTATGCGGCGATCATTTCGGCGCGTCGAAGGAAATTCTGGTTCACCGCGCTGCGCGGCCGGGCGCCGAGACGCTCATATGCCATTGCCAGCGCGACATCGCGCAGGCCGCCCCGCACCGCCGACTCGGTCAGGGTCCAATCGACGATGTCGCGTTGCGCGTTGCTGCCGCCAATGCGCCATAGATCGAATCGCGCCGGCTGTAGAAGAGCCACCGCCTGCTCATACGCACCGCGATGGAAGGCCATCAGGCCCTCGACCAGCGGTATGCCAACATCGCGGTAGCACGACGCGCCCTCGGCATCGCTCGCTGCCGTTTCACGCATCGTCGCCAGGCGGCGTTCTGCCAGCGCCTCCTGACCGGACCGCAACTCGGCCATCGCCGCGTGCAGATCGACGAACATGAGGCACCTGCCGTCGGCGTGACCCTCCCACTGCGCCAGCAGATCGCGCCACCGCTCGGAGACGTCGCAACCAAGCGTGTCGAGCCGCCACAGCAGCGCCGAGGCATTGCATAGATTGAGCGCCAAAGGCCGCAGCGTGTGCAACAAGGGTCCGTCGTACAGCGCGAGCGCTGCTTCGTATTGTCCCAGCTCGAGATGGAACAGCGACTTGTGCCACCAGATATGAACCTGGGTGATGTTCTCTGGCGCCGACCAGAACGGCTCGCGCGCGATCATCCAGCCCAGACCATCTTCTGGGCGCCCGGTCATTTCCATCACATGCGCCACTGTGTGATGCGGCCAGAAGCTGTGCGGTTCCAGTTCGGCCGCCGCGCGCGACTCATCTTCGGCGCGGGAGTAATCGCCCGCCTCCTCGAGCCCAAAACCGTGGAACGCGAGCATGGCGGCATAACCGGGCATATCCTTGGACCACAACGGCAATGCGCGCGCTGATCGGTCCCGCACCCAGCGGAAACGGCCAAGATAGCCGTCGAGCAACGTCACCGCCTGATGCGCAATGAGGTCGAACGGGTAGCGCATCAGATGGCGGTCCAGCACCGAAGCCGCCGCGCCCCGTGCGCCCGCCACAGCCTGTTGGAGTGCCGCGAAGTGCCCCTGTTCGCGTTCATTCATCTTCAGTCGTGCGGCATCCTGGACCGCGGCGCGGGCGCGGCCTAGCATGATCGGATCGTTGGCAAGCGCAAACAACCAGGCCTTCGCCAGATGCGCCATCGCGAAATCAGGCGACGCCTCACGCGCCGCGTCGAACAGGCCGGCTGAGTCGCCGTAGCCAAGATTGAACGCGCGCGCTGCCTGATCGTACAGCGTCACCGCCTGTGCCGTCGCTCCGGATACGACCTGTCCCTGGGCGTCCTTGATCATCGTGGTCTCCCCTCTGTTTTCACGACGGCGTCGGCGCCTCCCGATGCAGCAACTGCCTGTCGCGCAATTCCGCCCACAGCGCGGATGGGATCTTCATCGCCAGCAGCTTTAGATTCTCCTCGAACTCCGCGGCCGCGCGCGGACCTGGGATGATCGCCGCCACTGCGGGATGCGCCAGCGGAAACTGCAGTGCCGCCGCCGGCAGCGGCACCTTGTGCGCATCGCACACCGCGCGGATCGAATTCACCCGTGCCACGATGTCGGCAGGCGCCGCGGCGTAGTTCCACGTGTCGCGCCCCGCCAGGATGCCGGAGTTCAACGGCCCACCGACAACGATCGACGTGCCGCGCGCCACGCACATCGGCAGCAGATCGTCGAGCGGCCCCTGTTCCAGCAGCGTGTAGCGTCCAGCGAGCAGGAACGCGTCCCACTCACCCCAGCCGAGCACCTCGATCAGCACCTCCTTCTCGTTCACGCCGAGACCGAAGGCGCTGATCACGCCCGAGCGCTTCAACTCCTCCAGTGCGCGATAGCCGCTCTCGCGCAGCACCTTCATGTGCGCGGCATTTGCCTCCGCGCCGTGCTGATAGACGCCGATGTCGTGCACGAACAGGATGTCGATCTTGGCGAGTCCCAGCCGCTGATAGCTGTCCTCCACCGAGCGCATGATGCCGTCATACGAATAGTCGTATTTCACCTCGAAAGGTAGCGGCGCCAGTCGCCCGTCAGTGGCACCCCCACCGCCGCTGCGTGGCCGCAACAGGCGTCCCACCTTGGTCGACAGCACCCACTCGTCGCGCGGCTTGTCGCGCAGCGCATCGCCGGTAGCGCGCTCCGCCGCGCCGACGCCATAGAACGGCGCGGTATCGACGTAGCGCACGCCGCCATTCCACGCCGCATCGACCAGCTTCACGCGTTCTTCGTTGGTCAACGCAATCCGGCTGCCGCCCATCGTCGCGGTGCCGAGACCGAGCGATGTCACGCGCAGATCGGTGCGTCCGACGCGCCGCTTTTCCAAGTTGGCCATTGCTTGTTCCTCCGGCTGACCAGTGGGCGGACGATCATCGAGCAAGTCAAATCACACTCGGGACGGCATGGTCCAGTCCGCCGCGCCCAGGCACCCACCACCACCATGGATTGCGCCGTGCCCAAAGTGCTAAGGTTCGCCGCATGACCCTGCCGTTCACGCTGCCGGACTGGCTTCCCTGGTGGGTTCCGATCGTGCTGCTGGTGCCGGCGCTGCTCTATGCGCTGGCATTCCTGTTCATGCCGTTCAGCGTGATCGGCATAAAGAGCAGGCTGGAGGTGATCGAGGCGCGACTGGACGAGATCCAGGGTGAGATCCGTCACCTCGCGTTGCGCCTGCCGGAGACCGGGCATGCCGCCGACTACGAAGAGATCTATGCACCGGAACCGACGGTGCCACGCAGGCCGCAGCCGGAGATGACGCGGCCGCCGATCCCGCCCGCCTCGCACGAGCTGGAGGACAAGGAGCCACGCGAGCTGCCGCGCGTGACCCGCCGTGACGATGATCGCAAACCCACCGGGGCACGCACCGAACCAAGGGTGGATTGGCCGCGATAAGTCCTGGCACGCCTCGGCCACGGGACCGGTGGTGTTGCGTCTGCCTCAGGGTTCGGTTCTTCTGACCGAAGTCCCGGGCCTGGACCCGGGGAACTAACTCATTGGAGCCCACGGATGCGCATCAGCGTCGTCCAGATGAACCCAGGCGCCGACAAGGCGGAGAACATTGCCCAGGCACGTCGCCTGATCGGCGAAGCCGTGGAAGCCGATCGCCCCAATCTCGTTTCCCTCCCCGAGGTCTGGGACAGCCTCGGCGGCGACCGCACCGTACGCAACGCGAACGCCGAACTGCTGCCGGCGAAAGGCTCCAACGAACCAGGCGGCCCTGCATACGAATTCCTGCGCGAAACGGCGCGGACCGCCCGCGTGCACGTGCATGGCGGCTCGATCATCGAGCAGGGACCGGAGAAGCTGTTCAACACCACGGTGGTGTTCGATCCCGACGGCCAGGAGATCGCCCGCTATCGCAAAATGCACCTGTTCGACATTGTCGCCCCCGACGGCACTGGTTATCGCGAAAGCAACACCTACGGCGCCGGCGACGAGGTGGTGACCTACGAGGCCGACGGCGTGAAGGTCGGCTGCGCCATCTGCTACGACCTGCGCTTTCCCGACCTGTTCTGGAAGCTGCGCGAGCAGGGCGCCGAAGTGATATTCCTGCCGTCCGCATTCACCCTCGCCACCGGCAAGGACCACTGGGAGGTGATGATCCGCTCGCGTGCGATCGAGACGCAGTGCTGGTTCGCCGCCCCTGCTACCTGGGGCAAGCACCTCGAGGGCAGGGGCGAGCCACGCTTCACTTACGGTCACTCGATGATCGTCGATCCCTGGGGCCATGTGACGGCCAAGGTGTCCGACGGCACCGGCTGGGCCACCGCGCGGATCGACCACAAGGTCACCGCCCGCGTGCGTCGTGATATGCCGGTGCTCGAACACCGGAAGCGCGTTTGAACGACCTCGAACCCGTCGCGCAGGTTGCTCGCCCGCGGGAGTTCGTCGCGGGGCGGATCGCCTTCTGCGCCTCCGCCACCGTGCTGGCGAACGAGGCGCGCGAGCGGATGGTGGCGATGTACGGTGACTGCCCGCTGGAGCAGGCCGCGGTGGTCGTGGCTCTCGGCGGCGACGGCTTTATGCTGGAGACGATCCACCGGGTGCTGACGCTGCACATCCCGGTCTACGGAATGAACTGCGGCTCGGTCGGCTTCCTGATGAACACCTTCGGTGAAGATGATCTGCCCGGCCGCCTGTCGCATGCGCAGGCGGCGGTGCTGTACCCGCTGCGTATGCACGCGGTGTGCGCTGACGGCACGGAGGCGGAAGCACTGGCCTTCAACGAAGTGTCGCTGCTGCGCCAGTTGCGCCAGACCTCGAAGATCCGCGTCACGGTGGATGGGCGCGTGCGGCTGCCGGAGCTGATGTGCGACGGCATTCTGATCTCCACGCCGGCGGGATCGACCGCCTATAACCTGTCAGCGCATGGGACGATCGTGCCGCTGTCCGCGAACCTGCTGCCGCTGACCCCGATTTCGGCGTTCCGTCCGCGGCGCTGGCGCGGCGCGCTGCTGCCGACTACCGCCAAGGTCCTGTTCGAGGTGCTGGAGGCGGACAAGCGTCCGACCGCCGCCGTCGCCGACTTCACCGAGGTGCGCGACGTGATCTCGGTCGCTGTGAGCGAGGACCGCTCGATCAGCATCACCGTGCTGTTCGATCCGGACCGCGTCCTGTCCGAGCGGATCATCGCCGAGCAGTTCACGGTGTGAGGCAGGCCAAACCCTTGTAACGCAACGCTGCCGGGAGTGTGGCGGATGCGGCGAGAGCCGTGGAGGGGCAGCAGCACTTACCTTTTGATCTGAATCAAAGCCACGCCGATGGCGCATGGTGCAGATTTGACACTCATGCAGCAGATCAAGGGCAATCCACCATGAGTGTAACCCATCCGGCCGCAGGCTTCTCGCCAGTCAGCAGCCACGGTTTTGCCTCGAAGCATACGCAGCTGGCGCCGTTCCTGGTCGCAGTTGGCTTCTTTGTCGCGACTGTTGCGGTGGCGCTCGCGTTCACCGGCCTGCCGGCATAGGTCGCGTCACCGCACGGAACGCACCCCGTGCGGTGACTGCAGACTGCCTATTCCGCCGCCGGTCTTGCCGGCACCGGCACCGTGTTCGGACCGAACCGCTCGCGATACGGCGTGGTATCGATCTCTTCGAGTTCGATCTCACGCGCCAGCACGCGACGCTTCCACTCCTGGTGCGCGGGCTCGTCGGCGTGGAATTCCGGCATCACCTCTCGCGCGAAGAGCTCCAGGCTTTCGCAGATGTGCGGGTGGGAATTCTTGCCCGCTTGGTTGAGCAGGATCACCTGGTCGATGTTCGAGGTGAGGAACCGCCGCAGCTTGCGCCGCAGTGTCTCGGGCGAGCCGATCAGTCCGCCCGAGATCGCCCGCGCCGCTGCCTCGGGATTCTCGCGCTTCCACTTGTTGTATTCGTCCCACATGTTGACGGTGTAGGGATCCGGCCGCTTCCGCCCGGAGCTTGAACCGTAATAGCGCAGCGCGAACTGGAAGAACGTCGCGCCGTCCGCGCGGCGCCGCGCCTCCTCATCCGTCTCGGCACACATGAAGTAGCTGACCAGCGCGATGTTCGGGTTGGTCTGGTAGTCGGCCAGCTTCTCCTGCTGCTTGACGAATGCGTTGTAATACGCGTGCACCCAGGCGTGCGCGGCATCCGCGCTAAAGGAACTGAAAGCCCAGCGCGCCCAGTCCGCGACGGCCGGCCATCTCGATCGTCTCGAGCTGCGAGCACGCAACCCACAGCGGCGGGTGTGGCTTCTGCACCGGCTTGGGCAGCACGTTGCGCATCGGCATCTTGTGCCACTTGGTGTCGAGCTCCACGCCCTGATCCTTGAACATCGGGATGATGCAGCGGAGTGCGTCCTCCCAGACCTCGCGCTTGGTCTCCATGTCGCGGTCGAAGCCGCCGAGTTCGGTGACCGATGCCGACTCGCCGGTGCCCATCTCGACGCGGCCGTTGGAGACCAGGTCGAGTGCCGCGATGCGTTCGGCGACGCGCTGCGGCGGATTGGTGGTGAGCTGCACGATGCCGTGGCCGAGCCGGATGTTCTTGGTCCGCTGGCTGGCCGCACCGAGAAACACTTCGGGGGCCGGCGAGTGGGAGTATTCCTCGAGGAAATGATGTTCGACCTCCCAGGCGTAGTCGTAGCCAAGCCGGTCGGCCAGCTCCACCTGATCGAGCGCATTCTGATAGAGCTGGCGCTCATCGTCCGGCCCCCAGGGGCGCGGCAGTTGCAGCTCGTAGAAGATGCCGAATTTCATGGGATTTTCCTTGACCTACTGCCGAGTATCCCGCCGGAGGCTGGGCGTAGTGTCAAGGCACCGGCGTCAGCTCCGCCGCAAGCGACGGCAGCAGTTCCGCCACTGTCGGGTGGATGTGCATGGCCCGTCGCAGCACCGTGTCGGGCGCGCCGGCATACATCAGGTCGAGAATGCAGTGGATGGCCTCATCGCCGCCCGTGCCGAGGATTGCCGCCCCAAGGATCTTGCGGGTCTCGCCGTCCACGACAAGCTTCATCAGCCCCGCGGTCTCGCCTTTCTCGATTGCTCGTGCCACGTCCGCCATGGCCATGCTGGCGACCAGCACGTTATGGCCCGAACTTCGTGCTTCGGTCTCGGTCATGCCCGCGCGCCCGAGCGGTGGATCGGTGTAGAGCGCATAAGCGCCGATCCGGTCGTTCACCGTCCGGATCTCGCCATCCAGCAGATTGGCAGCGACGATCTCGAAGTCATTGTAGGACGTGTGGGTGAACGCGCCGCGGCCGTTGCATTCGCCGAGCGCCCAGATGCCCGGCACGTTGGTGCGCAACTGCTCATCCACGGTGATGAAGCCGCGCGCATCGACTGTGACGCCCGCTCGGTCAAGGCCCAGATCATCGGTGTTCGGCCGCCGTCCCGTCGCGAGCAGCAGATGTGAGCCCTCGATCGTAAGGTGCGTGTCGCCACCGGTCAGACCCAGTTCGACGCCTTGCTGTGACGGCGACACCGCCACGTCGCGCACAGCGCAGACGATGCGCACACCTTCGCTCTCCAGGATGCCGCGTATCGCGGCGGAGATCTCCGCATCCTCGCGTGGCACCAGCCGAGGCGCGGCTTCCAGTACCGGAAACCTCCGCGCCGAAGCGCCGGAAGATCTGCGCGAACTCCAGTCCGATGTAGCTGCCCCCGAGTATGATCAGATGCCGCGGCACGGCATCCAGACCGAGCACCGTGGAGTTGGTGAGGTAGGGCACGCTGTCGATGCCGGGGACTGCGGGCACCGCTGCCCTGCCGCCGACATTGATGAAGACCTGCTGCGCGGTCAGACGTTCGCTGCCGACCTCGATCTCGTGCGGGCCGACGAAGCGCGCGTGGCCGCGATGCACGGTGCAGTTCTCGGTCGCGCGCAAGGATGCTTCGGTCGCCGCACTCCATGACGTGACGATCTCGTCCTTGCGCTGCTTCACCCGCCGCATGTCCACCGTGACACCGCCGCCGACCACCACACCGAACTCGGCGGCGCGTCGCGCCATGTGTGCGGCATAGGCACTGGCGACCAATGTCTTGGTGGGCGTGCAGCCTGTATTGATGCATGTCCCGCCGAATGCGCCGCGTTCGATGATTGCGACGTGTCGTCCGGTATCTGCGAGACGCTTGGCGAGGGATGGGCCGGCCTGGCCGCTGCCGATGATGATGGCGTCATACGTCTGCACTGGTGCTCCTCCGTCGGCGGCAGGTCATCGTTGTATTACTTGTGGGATCGCGATCCCAGCTCACGAGAGATTGTAGCGTCTCCATCCGGGTCGATGGTTCGACTCGTCGGCAGACGAGGTCGGTCTGCGTCATCTCGCAGCCCCGCCAGTGTCTGCCAGATGGTAGTCCAGCACGCGCGAAATGCAGCCGGCGCCAGACCGATCGCACCGGCGGAGGTGGCGTCATTACAGTCGGCGTCTCACGTTCGCACAATGTCCCGAAAAGTGTCGATGTTGTGGGCGGATCTGCCTGCCTGCAGCGTCAGCCTCGGTGTCACTGTCCCCGTTTATGTCTACGTCATTCCGGTCGCCGTCGTTGCGAACTCGGCAACGCATGCCCTGGTCGCGAAGACGCATCGAGCCCCTCTTCCTCTGTTTGAAACCGCACGGAATGCTCAGCACAACTCTGGTTGCAGCAATTCATGGCACATCGTGCAACCTGTCGCTGCCGCGCTACGATGGCGCGCAGTGGGGGCCAGGAGGTCAACCAATGCCGACAGCCAGCCGGTCGAATGCAGTGCGCAGTTCCATAGTGACGCGCCTGCAGGTCGGCGTGGTTGCGCTGGCCTTCGTCGCGCAGCCAGTCCTGGCAGCGCCGCCACCCGATGCGGACCCAGCGCTCGCGCCATGGTTCAATAGCCTGCGGCAGCCCTGGACCAACGCGCTGTGCTGCTCTGTGGCCGATTGCAGGCCGGTGGATTCGCGCCTCAACGATGGCCACTACGAGGCGCTGATCGGGGGCGAATGGCGTCGGGTGCCCGATCATCTGATCCTAAATCGCAATGACAACCCAACCGGCCGCGCCATAGTCTGCTGGACACCGCAGGTCGGCATCCTGTGCTTCGTGCGCGCGCCGGAAAGTTAGTTGCCTGCAGGGTCAAGCCCTGGGATGCGCCTTGCGCCATACCTCCACCAGCCGCGCCTCATCCACTGCCGTGTAGCGCTGTGTGGTGGATAGGCTGGCATGTCCGAGCAGGTCCTGGATCGAGCGCAGGTCAGCGCCACCGGCCAGCAGATGCGTCGCGAACGAGTGTCGTAATGCGTGCGGTGTCGCATGCTCTGGCAGGCCGTGCAGCCGGCGGAAGTTCCGCAGTGTGCGCTGCGCCACCGCGGGATCGAGGCGCCCTCCGCGTGCACCCAAAAACAGCGGGCTGTCCGGCTGCCGATCGGGATGCAGCGACAGCCAGGCGGCGACGGCCTCTTGCACCGCCGGCAGCACCGGCACGATGCGTTCCTTGCCGCCCTTGCCGATCACGCGCAGCGTCGTTCCCGGTGCGTCGCGCACATCGAGCGCCAATGCCTCTGCTATTCGCAGCCCGCAGCCGTACAGCAGAGTGAACAGCGCTGTGTCGCGCGCCTGCATCGCGGCGGCATCCGACATCTCGGCGATCCGCTCGGTGACATCGCGCGCCTGAACCGTCGCCAGCGCCCGCGGGACCGATGCCTTGCCGCGTGGCGTGGCAATCAGCTTCAGCGCGGGGTTGTCCACGCCGTGCCGGCGCGCGAGGAAGCGAAAGAAGCTGCGCACCGCGGACAGATGCCTGGCGCGGGTCGCATTGCCGGCGCCCTCCGTGGCCTCGTGCGCCAGCCATGCGCGCAGATCGGCCTGCCGCAGTGCCGCCAGCGCCGCCAGATCGGGCTCGCCACCGAGATGCTGCGTCAGAAATCCGAGGAAGCTCGCGATGTCGGCACCGTACGCCTCCACCGTAAGGGGGGCGCCGTGACGCTCCCGCCCGAGCCATTCGAGGAAGGCCTGCCGTGCCTCCTCGCCGGTCACCGCGTCAGCGGCCGAGTGCCGCGGCCACGGCGCGGCCGAGGAAGCCTAGAGGACCTGCTCCCCGCGCGGGATCGAGCATGTGCCGATCACGCGTCAGCAGCGCCAGCAGCGCCGCCGGTCCCTCCCCCGGCACGCGCACCAGCGCATCGTGGCGCGCCAGCCCCGCCGCCTCGGCGTGCAGCAGGCGAGCATCGGAGGGCGCGTCGCGGAATACCACCTGTCGCCCGTTCAGCAACCGCGAGACCGTGCCGGTCGGCAAACGGCGCGCGCCAGGATACTCCGCCTCGACGCAAAGCTGCGCCGCGTCGACTGCCAGAAGGCCCGGCATTTCATGGCTCACGCACTCGGCTGGATCGGCGGCGCGAAACAGCGCCAGCACCGCATCCTGCACCCGAGCCGCGAGGCCGGCGGTCGCGCGCCCAGCCGCCAGCAGGGTGTCGGCCCGCTCGCGCTGGACTTGCAGCAGCGCCGCCATGTGATCCGTCACGCCGTCGCCATGCAGCCGCACCGGCGGCTCCAGCACCCGATACAATTCCGGATGCTCAGCCAGCCAGGCTGGATTGGCACGCAGGAACCCCTCGACGAAGGCTGCGTCGGCTCCCTCTGCCCCCGGGCTTTCGACCCGGGGCGCCGCCTCCCTGGCTGGCAGGCTCATTCGCGACGGATCAGGCGATCTGCTGGCCGGTCTTGGCCCAGTCGGCGAGGAATGCCGCGAGGCCCTTGTCGGTCAGCGGATGGTTGAACAACTGGCGCAGGATCGCCGGCGGCACGGTGGCGACATGAGCGCCCAGCTTGGCGGCCTCCACCACGTGGGTCGGGTTGCGTACCGAGGCGACCAGCACCTCGGTCTTGAAGTAGTCGTAGTTGCGGAAGATCGTAACGATGTCGGCGATCAGGCCCATGCCGTTCTCGCCCACATCGTCCAGTCGGCCGATGAACGGGCTGACGAAGGTGGCGCCCGCCTTGGCCGCCAGGATCGCCTGGGCCGCCGAAAAGCACAGCGTCACGTTGACCATCGCGCCATCCTCGGTCAGGCGGCGGCAGGCACGCAGCCCGTCCGGCGTGAGCGGCACCTTCACCGTGATATTCTTGGCGATTTTGCGCAGCACACGCGCCTCCGCCATCATCCCGTCGAACTCGGTGGCCGCGACCTCCGCGCTGACCGGCCCTGGGACATGCGCGCAGATGTCGGCCAGCACGTCCTGGAACTTCTTGCCGGTCTTTGCCATCAGGGAAGGGTTCGTGGTGACGCCGTCGAGCAGGCCGCTGGCGGCGAGCGACCGGATCTCCGCTGTGTCGGCGGTATCGACGAAGAACTTCATGCCATCGCTCCGATTTGCGGCTACGCCTGAATGCCAGGCGGAACTCCATGTGGATCATATAGGATGCAGGCCACCGACCGGAAGCGAACGTCGCATGACGTAAGGCGTGTGCCGGTCATGCTGCCCTATCCTCTGCCCGGCCCGTTCGACTACCGGGTCCCGCCCGGAATGGACCCTCAACCCGGCGATGTCGTCCTGGTTCCCCTGAACCGCCGCGAGGAAGTGGGGGTGGTATGGGACACGGAAGCCGACGAGGGCGTGCCGGATCGCAAGCTCAAACCGCTGGCAGGCGTGATCGACACGCCGCCGATGCGTTCCGCGCTGCGCCGGTTCGTCGATTGGGTGGCCAGCTACAACCTTGCCCCGCCCGGAGAAGTGATGGCCATGGCGTTGCGCGTTGTCGCGCCTGGGGTGAGTGCGCCGGCGACCGGCTGGCGACGCGCCGACCCGCCGCCTGACGCCCGGGTCACCGAGGCGCGGCGCAAGGTGCTGGACGCGCTGACCCAACATGAGCCGCGCGCCACCGGCGACCTGACGCGCGCCGCAGGGGTCGGTGCCGGTGTCGTGCGGGGCATGGCGGATGCGGGACTGCTGGTTCCCGCAGTGCTGCCGATCGAACCACCGTTTGTGATCCCCGACCCTGAGCATCAAGGACAGGTCCTGGCGCCGGATCAGTCGGCGGCCGCCGCCACGCTGCGCCAGGCGGTGGCGGCACGTGCCTTCAGCGTCACGCTGTTGGACGGGGTGACCGGCTCCGGCAAGACCGAGGTCTATCTGGAAGCGGTGGCCGAATGCCTGCGCCTTGGCCGTCAGGCGCTGGTGCTGCTGCCGGAGATCGCGCTGTCCTCGCAGTGGCTGGAGCGCTTCGAGCGCCGGTTCGGCGTCGCGCCAGCGGTGTGGCACTCGGATCTCACTTCACGGCTGCGGCGCGTGACCTGGCATGCGGTGGCCGCCGGCGCAGCGCCGGTGGTGGTTGGCGCGCGCTCGGCGCTGTTCCTGCCATTCCCCGATCTCGGCCTGGTGGTGATCGATGAGGAGCACGAGACGGCGTTCAAGCAGGAGGAGGGTGTGGTCTACCACGCCCGCGACATGGCGGTGGTGCGGGCCCGCTTCTGCGAGGCGCCGGCCGTGCTGGTGTCCGCCACGCCGTCGCTGGAGACGCTGGCCAACGTCGAGGCCGGCCGCTATCGCCGGATCACGCTGCCGACGCGGCATGGCGGGGCAGTGCTGCCCTCGGTGGCCGCCGTGGACATGCGCGCAGCGCCACCCGAGCGGGGGCATTTCCTCGCGCCGCCGCTGATCGCCGCGGTGCGGGACACGCTGGCGCGCGGCGAACAGGCGATGCTGTTCCTCAACCGCCGCGGCTACGCGCCGCTGACGCTGTGCCGACATTGCGGCCATCGCATGCAGTGCCCGAATTGCACCGCCTGGCTGGTGGAACACCGCGTTCGCCGCGCGTTGCAATGCCATCATTGCGGCCACACCGTGCCGATCCCCGAGGAGTGCCCGGCGTGCGGTGCGGCGAACAGCCTGGTGCCGGTCGGACCGGGGGTTGAGCGCATCACCGAGGAGGCCGCGGCGTTGTTCCCCGAAGCGCGCCGGCTGGTGATGGCCTCCGATACGTTGCCCGGCCCTGATGCGGCGGCCGCGGCGGCGCATGCGATCGAGGCGCGCGAGGTGGACCTGATCATCGGCACCCAGATCGTCGCCAAGGGCTGGCACTTCCCCCACCTGACGCTGGTTGGCGTGGTGGACGCCGACCTGGGCCTCGCCGGCGGCGATCTGCGCGCCGCGGAGCGGACGGTGCAGTTGCTGCATCAGGTGGCGGGGCGCGCGGGCCGCGCCGAGGCGCCGGGGCGCGTGCTGCTCCAGACGTTCTCGCCCGAGCACCCGGTGATGCAGGCGCTGGTGGAGGGCGACCTGGCGGCCTTCATGGCGCGCGAGGCGGCGCAGCGGCGGCCTGGGCATTGGCCGCCCTACGGGAGGTTGGCGGCGCTGATCGTTTCCGCGGACAGCGCAGCGGCGGCGGATGCTCTGGCGCGCGACCTCGGGCGAACGGCGCCGCACAGCGATGGGGTGCAGGTACTGGGCCCAGCACCGGCTCCGCTGTCGGTTCTGCGCGGGCGGCATCGGCGACGATTGCTGCTGAAAACGCGGCGAGATGTGGCGGTGCAGCCGATATTGCGGGATGGCTCGGGAAAGTGGCGGTGACGCGTGGCGCACGCGTGGACGTGGACGTGGACCCGGTGTCGTTCTTGTAGCTTGGCCAGCTTGCGGCGGTCCACGTAGCTTGCACCTCGGTCCGGTGCTGGCGACAGTTCAATCGTTAGCGCGGTCCGACAGTGTAGGAATGGCAGTATTTCCGCATTTCTAAAGGCAACCTCATCACACCCGCCAACCGTCCACGAATTCTGCCGACAATACAGGGATCGCCGGTCCAACCCCAAAGACCGACCCCACCAGGGAAATGCCCTAGCAGTGTGCTGAAAAACCCCTTCCCTGCAATCGTGTGTGCATGATTCTCTGCGGCCGTTCAGACGATGAGGAAGGCAGGATGCGCGGTATGTTCCGGGATCAGGGTGGGCTGTTTTCTTATGTATCGCCTGAGTTCGCGTGTTCCGCCCGGGCATCCGTTGCGCAAGATACGCGGGCTGGTGCGCGATGTATTGGCCGAGCTGAGCCGGAGCTTTGCCCGGCTCTACGCGAGAGAGGGGCGACCGTCGGTGCCACCGGAGCAGTTGCTGAGCGCCCTGTTGATCCAGGTGCTGTATGGCATCCGCTCGGAGCGGCAACTGATGGAGCAACTGAACTACAACCTGCTGTATCGCTGGTTCGTCGGCCTGTCGCCGGACGATTTGGTGTGGGATCCAACGACGTTCACCAAGAACCGCGAACGCCTGCAGGCCGGCGAGGTGTTTGAGAAGTTCATGACGCGGCTGCTCAATCATCCTCAGGTGAAGCCGCTGCTGTCGGACGAGCATTTCTCGGTGGACGGCACGTTGATCGAGGCCTGGGCCTCACAACGGAGCTTCCGCCCCAAGGACGGCAGTGACGAGGACGGTTCGAACTTCCACGGGCAGACCCGCAAGAACGACACGCACCAAAGCACCACCGACCCTGACAGCCGGCTGTATCGCAAGGCGGCCGGTCGCGAGGCGAAGCTGTCTTATATGGGCCACGTCACCATGGAGAACCGTCACGGCCTGGCGGTGGCAGGCATGCTCAGCAAGGCCACTGGCACGGCCGAGCGGCGCGCCTCCGAGGCGATGCTGGCGGTCAGACGCAAGCTCGCCGGCCGTCGTATCACGGTGGGCGAGGACAAGGCCTACGACACGGCCGATCATGCGGCGAAGCTTCGCGCCGCCGATGTCACGCCACACGTGACGCAGAACCACGGTCTGACCAAGACCGGCAGACGGCGGCGCAGCGCCATCGACGGACGGACAACCCGACACACGGGGTATGCGAAATCGCAATCACGGCGCGCGATGATCGAGTGCATCTTCGGCTGGGGCAAGCAGCATGGTACCCTGCGAAAAACCAAGCATCGCGGCATTCGCCGCGTCGCAGGGGACTTTCTGCTCAACCTCATTGCCTACAATCTGGTCCGCATTCCGAAACTCGTCTCTGCATAATGGCACCGCCAGTAGGACAGCTCGCAATGACGCACCCAGCGGCGCTCCAGGCCCTCAGCACCGGGCCAGACAACCGACCTTTCACCCCCACACGACAGTATGGTAACGAAACTCAGGGGTTTTTCAGCAGACTGCTAGTACTACTGTGTCATAAATACCTTGCCCGATTCGACGCTGGTTTGTCAGGCATGGAGATTCTCACTCGTGGAGGCGGGGTGTGGGTCTCAGGTCCGGCAGAGCCAGCAGCGAATCACGGTTCTCGGCGTATGTCGAGGCACTGACGGCGGCGCTTGGACATGCTGACCGTGCCAAACCATTCCGGTCATATTGCACCGGGCTGTTGCTACCGGGCCCGCGGAAGAGCGTGGAACCGATGGCGGCGCGGATCGAGCCGGCACGGGTGCAGGCAGCGCACCAGTCGCTGCATCACCTGGTCGCCAATGCTGACTGGTCAGACGAGGCAGTGCTCACCGCTGTACGTGAGCGATTGCTGCCTGAGATCGAGAGGCATGGCGCCATCCGTGCCTGGATCGTTGACGACACAGGGTTTCCGAAGAAGGGAACTCATTCGGTCGGGGTGGCGCGGCAATATTGCGGTCAGCTCGGCAAGCAGGACAATTGTCAGGTTGCGGTCAGCCTATCGATCGCCAACACACATGCGAGCCTGCCAATTGCCTATCGACTGTATCTGCCAGAAGCCTGGGCGAATGATCCCATTCGACGCAGCGAGGCTGGGGTCCCCGAGGCCGTCAGGTTCGAGACCAAACCACAGATCGCGCTCGGGCAGATCCGCGCTGCTCTGGCCGCCGGCATCCCGCCTGCTGTCGTCCTGACCGACGCAGGCTATGGTGTCGATACCGACTTCCGCGACGGCCTCACTGGCCTGCACCTGCTCTATGCTGTCGGCGTTCCATCCTCAACCAGTGTCTGGACACCGGGAACTGCACCGCTGCCGCCAAAACGCTGGCGCGGCTTTGGCCGTCCACCTTCGCTGATCCGTCGCGATCCCGCACACAAGCCAGTTTCCATCAAGCAACTGGCGATGGAATTGCCGAAGCGAGCCTGGCGTCGGATCACCTGGCGCGAAGGCACCAACACCCCACTCGTCTCTCGCTTTGCTGCCGTGCGGGTCCGGCCCGCGCATCGCGATTACAACCGCACCAGCCCCAGACCCGAGGAATGGTGTCTGATCGAATGGCCAAAGGGCGAAGCGATGCCAACCAAATACTGGCTCTCAACGCTGCCTGAAGATACCAGGCTCCGCGATCTGGTCGATTTGGCCAAGCTGCGCTGGCGGATCGAACGCGACTATCAGGAGCTGAAGCAGGAACTCGGCCTCGGCCACTACGAGGGTCGCGGCTGGCGCGGCTTTCACCATCACGCAACGCTCGCCATTGCCGCCTATGGATTCCTGCTCTCCGAGAGGGCGACGATTCCCCCCTCAGGACCACGCCGCCAAGCACCGATCCAAGCGCCTCCTCTACCCAGAGGTTACCGATCCCGCGGTTCCCCCCATTCGCCCTGAACGGCACGTCAGCAATTCAATCGCAACCGTTCAAATCATCATCGCCAGCGCACTTGTCCGCTCGCTACAACGATGCCCTTGCTGCCAACAGATTTCATTTATGACACAGTAGTACTAGGCCTGCTCCAGGACATGCCGGCGGCTCGCCATCAGCGGCTGGATCCGCTCGCCAAACTTGTCCATCCCCTCGACGAAATCGTCGAACGTCAGCATGACGCCGTGCACTGCGGGGACCGTCGCATAGTCGTCCAGCAAGGCGGCGATACGCTCATATGAGCCCACCAGCGCGCCGTGCATCGTCGGCATGCGGTTGCGCAGTTTTTCTGCCCACCGACCAGCGCCGGCGTACTTGTCGCCGCCCGGATCGGCTTCCGCCTGAGACTGCCGCCAGCCCAGGGCTTCCATGTCCATGCCATCGCGATAGTGCTCCCACTTCGCGAAGGCCGCCGCATCGGTCTCCTCGGCGATCACCATCATCACCACCAGCGCGCCACAGTCCCGACCCGCGCGCTCATTGGCGGCGACCAGCCGCGCCGTACTTGGCGCCACCGCATGCGGATCGTTGATGCCGAAGCTGGAGCAGAAATTGTAATCGGCGTAGGTCGCCGCGAACTCCGTCCCCCGGTCGCTCTGGCCCGCACAGATGATGGGGATGCGAGCGGTCGGCAGCGGGAGGCATCGGCAATCGTCCATACGGAAGAACTCACCCTGGAAATCGCTGCGCCCGGTCTCCCATAACTCCCGCATGATCGTCACGTATTCGCTGCAATACTCGTAACGATGCTGATAGTGCCTGTCGCCAGGCCAGATGCCCATCTGCGAATACTCTTTCTCCTGCCAGCCGGTGATCATGTTGAGGCCAAAGCGGCCGTGCGAGATGCTGTCGATCGTCACGGCCATGCGCGCAGCGATCGGCGGCGGCAAGGTCAACACCGAGCAGGTCGCGAACAACTGGATGCGGCTGGTGACCGCTGCCAGTCCGGCCATCAGCGTGAAGCTCTCCAGGTTGTAGTCCCAGAACTCCGACGGCCCACCGAACCCGCGCAACTTGATCATCGACAGCGCAAAATCCATCCCGTAGCGCTCGGCTCTCTCCACCACCGCGCGGTTGAGATCGAACGTAGGCATGAAGCGCGGCGAGGTGGTCGAAATCAGCCAGCCATTGTTGCCGATGGGGATGAAGACGCCGACCTGCATTGCGTGGGCTCCCGTCGTGTCACCGGGTGATGAGCCAGTGTGACTCGTCCGAGAGCCCGAACGCAAAAGTCAGCGACGCCGACCGAAGCAGAAGACGCGCCAGCTATTCAGCCGCCCGTCGCGCCGCCAATGAGTCGATCGCCGCCTGCACCGCTGCGGCCGATTGGCCGGTGAACTCCTCGTGGCGGTCCCGTGCATAGGCATACGAATCGCGCCGCAGCTCGCGTGACCGCTGGAAGTGCGGGTGCACGAACCGCGCCATAAGCTCGTAGTGCCGCTTCGTCGCCTCCCAGTCCGCCCAGTTGTGCGCCAGCTCCATGATCGCGCCGAACCCACCCGATCCTTTCAGGAGATCTTCCATATAGGCGATCGCGTCATCGGGTGTGCCGATGCATCCCGCGCCACTCTCCACGAAGAACGTGTAGGGATCCTTGATGTCGGGCGGCACGATCGGGAACGTGCCGACATCGGAGAAGTAGTCGCGGAAGGCATCGATGCCGAACCTCACGTTCTCCCGCGCCTTCTCGCGTGTCTCCGCCACATGGATCAGGTCACCAGCCGCCACTTGCTGCGATCCGGCACATGTCCATTGAGCCGCGCCTGCTCCTGTACGGCCCCAGTTCTGCGTATGCTTCTCCATCGCCTCAGGACTGGTACCGCCGATCGACAGCATGCCGATGCCATGCCGCCCCGACGCCAGCGCCTATGGGCGACCGCGACGCCGCCACCGCGGCCTCCATGATCGGCTGCGTGTAGCAGGGCAACTCCAACTGTGCGTCCACCAAGTTGTACCAATCGGTCTTCTCGGTGACCATCTCGCCGCGCAGGAGCCGCATGATCACGTCGAGCGACTTGTTCATCATCCGCCGCTGATCCGCCGCCTTGATGCCGATCTTCAGCGCATCATGCACCAGCGCACCCGGCCCCACGCCGAACATTCGCGCGCCCGCGCGTCATGTGGTCGAGCTGCACCATCCGATCGGCGAGGATGAATGGGCTACGGGACGGCAGCGACGCGACCCCTGTGCCCAGCCTGATGTGCCGCGTGCGTTCGGCGGCCGCCGCGATGAACATTTCCGGCGAGGCAATGATCTCGAAGCCGCCCGAATGGTGCTCGCCGATCCACGCCTCGTGGTAGTTCAGCCGATCCAGGTGCTGCAGCAATTCCATGTCGCGCTCCAGCGCGAGCGTTGGGTTCTCGGTCAGATTGTGGAACGGCGCCAGGAAGATGCCGCTTCGCAGGTAGCTCATGGCTGGCCTCTTGAGAGTTACTGGCCAGTAGGATACGCCCGCAACCAGCATCCGACCAGGAGGGACCCCGCACATGACCATCCGTTTCGACGACCGCGTCGCCATCGTCACTGGCGCCGGTGCCGGCCTCGGCCGCTCGCACGCCATGCTGGCGCCCTGGCAAGCCGCGGCGCCAAAGTGGTGGTGAAACGACCCGGGCGGGGCGGTGGATGGTCGCGGCGGTCAGCACGCGGTCGCCGACAAGGTGGTGGCCGAGATTGAGGCCGCCGGCGGCCAAGCCGTGGCGAACTACGATTTTGTCGCCGACGCCAAGAGCGCGCAGAACATCGTCGATACCGCGGTCAACACCTGGGGCCGCTGCGACATCCTGGTGAACAACGCCGGTATCCTGCGCGACAAGGCGTTCAACAACATGTCTATGGAGGACTTCGAATTCACCGTGCAGGTGCACTTCATGGGCACCGTCTACTGCACCAAGGCCGCCTGGCCGATCATGCGCAAGCAGCAGTACGGGAGGGTCGTCGTCACCACGTCGGGCTCGGGCACGGTCGGCAACTTCGGTCAGAGCAACTATGGCGCGGCGAAGATGGCGGTGAACGGACTGATCAACGTACTGCGCCTGGAGGGCGCCAAATACAACATCCTGTGCAACGCCATCTCGCCCTCGGCGCGCACGCGGATGACCGAGACGCGTGCTGCCGCCACACATGCTGCAATACATGCGGCCGGAGTTCGTCTCACCGGCGGTGGCGTGGCTGTGCAGCGAGGAGTGCGATGCCAACGGCGAGATCATCGCCGCCACGGCGGGCAACTACGCGCGGGTACAATACTTCCAGTCGGAGGGCGTGCAATTCGATCCCGACGAACCGGTGACGGTCGAGATGGTGGCCGAAAAGATCGGCCAGATCCGCGATCTCTCGAAGGCCAAGCCTTACACCGGGCTGATGGGCACGGTCGAGGCGAGCCTGCGGAAGATGGGCAAGCTCACCTGACTGTCACTGCAAGGAGCGTAGCGGTGAAGCGATCTCGGTCATGCCTTGCGCGCGCGCAAACCTGACCGAGATTGCTTCGTCACTTCGCTCCTCGCAATGACAGCTGTGCCGGGCCTAAATCGTCATCTCCAGCATGTACAGCCCGCCAGCGAACCGATCCACCGTATAGACCAGCCGATTCTCATCTTGATGTACACGTCGTTGATCATCCCCGCCTTCATTGGCGACCCCTCGGGAGGATCATCGGGGATGAATGACGCCACCTCCTTGGGCTGAAGCGGGTCGGTGATATCGTGCACGCGGAGACCCCCGCCGAAATACGTTCCGAACACCAGTGTGCTGGACTGGAATGCGGGCCCCGTCCGGTTCTCCCACAGATTGTGCGCGCCATAGCGTCCGCCGATCGCATAGTCCTCCATCGGCGGCAACGGCAGGGTGGACACCGAGATCAGGTTGTCCTCCTTGCGCGCATCGAGCAGCCACACGAGCTTGGGCCAATCCGCGCCTTCCGTGCGCACGCATTCGTCGCTCACCACGGACAGATCGCGATCGAACAGCGGCATCACCGTGTGCGTGAAGCCAGGAAACGGCGGATGCGGGTTCCAGTGCCCCACCAGCTTCGGCCGACCGATATCGGAGATGTCCAGCACGCACGCCCCGCCATCGATATACCCGACATAGGCGCGGTCCGGCCGCTCCGGATATACGTTTGTATTGTGCGCCCGCCATCCCGTATCGAACTTCGGATGCCGTGGCACAGGCGGCGCGTCGTCGCGCTCCTCGGTCCCCGGATACCACCACCGCCCAACCTCGCGAGGCTTCGTCGGATCACTCACGTCAAATGCCGTATAGGCCTGATCGTCCTTCAGGTTGCGCGGCATGAAGTCCGCCGCGCCGCTGGAACAATGGATCGTCTTGCCGTCGATGAACCAGAGCTGGTGCACGCCGCGCGACCGCGGGCCTGACCGGTCGATGAAACAGATGCTGCGCGGCTGCTTGGTCCTCTAGATGTCAAACAGCTCGATACCGGCCGGCCGGCGTCACCATCTGCGCGGAACCTCTCTGGGTACGCCACCGCCATGATCTGGTCGCAGATCTCCAGCGAGTTGGACCGCACGTTGCGGTGCGGCAGATCGGTCTGCACCACCACGTGCGGCTTCCTCGGATCAGTGACATCCACCGCAGTGAAGTTCTTCGGCGCGCATTCGTGCGCCATCCACATGATGCGCCGTCCGCCCTTCGCGAGCTGCAGGCTTATGCCCTCACCGACATTGCCGAAGCCGTTCATCAGGTCATGCGAGATCAGGCGGAAATTATGGGCTTCCGGTTGCGCCATGGACTGTTCTCCCCGAAGCTGCACGCGATGAGCGATGCAGCGAACACTGTGCCGGTGACGATACTCACCGGGTTCCTGGGCAGCGGCAAGACCACGGTGCTGAACCACCTGCTGCGTCAGCCCTCGCTCGCGGACACGGTGGTGATCGTCAACGAGTTCGGCGCAGTCGGGCTCGACCACCTGCTGATCGAGCAGGCGATCGAGGACGCGGTGCTGCTGAAGAACGGCTGCATCTGCTGCACGGTGCGCGGCGACATCGCCGATACGCTGGATGTGCTGTGGCAGCGCCGTGAGGCCGGCGAGCTGCCGCCGTTCCGCCGCATCGCGATCGAGACGACGGGCCTGGCGGACCCGGCCCCCGTGGCACACGCGCTGCTGGCCGAGCCCGGCGCGCGCTACGCCTGCCGGCTGGATGGCATCGTGACCACGGTGGACGCGCTGCACGGCGCGATGCAGCTCGATCGGCAGCCGGAGGCGCGGCGACAAGTGGCGATGGCCGACCGCATCCTGCTCACCAAGACCGACCTCGCGAATGCCACACAGACCGCCGACACCGAGGCGCGCATCGCGACTTTGAATGCCACGGCTCCGCTGCGTCGGGTGGTTGCCGGCGCAGTGGATGCAGCCGATGTGTTCGATCTGGGTCCGGACAGCACGAGGCTGGAGCAGTGGCTGCGGCCGCTGGATGCCCACGGCCATCAGCACCTGCCGTTCCGCCACGGCGAACAGATCGGTTCGGTGGTATTGCGTCATGACCAGCCGATCGCGTGGCCGTCGCTGCAGTGCTGGCTGGAGTCGGTACTGTCGCTGCGCGGCGACAGCGTGTTGCGGTTGAAGGGCATTGTCTGGCTGGAGGGCGAGACGTGCCCCATCGTGCTGCAAGGCGTGCATCACGTGCTGCATCCCCCGGCGTATCTCGATCGTCGGGTTCAGCCGGCAGGAGCGACACGCATCGTGCTGATCACGCGCGGCCTGTCCGCAGCCGGGTTACGGGCGAGCTTTGCGGCGGCGCTTGCGTGCAATGTTTTGGCTCATCAGCCGTGAATCAGCGGGCAGGGGCCTTTTCGTTTCTATTGCTGGACATTGTCGCTCAAGTCCAGCATTCTTTGGCTGGAGCACCACTAGACCGGAGAGCGGCGATGGATGTCGCGGACTGGCTACGACAGCTCGGGTCTCGAACGATACGAGGCGGCATTCCGCGAGAATGACGTCAGCGCTTGGTTCTTCCCAGTCTGACACCGGAAGACCTCAAGGAGCTCGGGATCACCTCCGTGGGCCATCGTCGCCAGCTGCTGGAAGCGATCGCCGCATTGCGCACTGACGCAACGCCGGCGGCGCCAATCCAACCGCAGGCCTCACCGTCACCGGATCGGCCGCCGAGCGTCGCCAGCTCAGTGTGATGTTCTGCGATGTCATCGGTTTAACAGCGCTGTCCTCTCGCATGGACCCCGAAGATCTGAGTGCTGTGATCCGCGGCTACCAGTCCCGCGTGGCCACGACGATCGCGCGCTTCGGAGGCTTCATCGCCCGCTATGTAGGTGACGGCGTCCTGATCTACTTCGGCTGGCCTGAAGCGCATGAGGCGAATGCCGAACGAGCGGTTCGTGCCGCCCTCGCGGTGATCGATGCGATTGCTCAAGCGCCCGTCCGACGGAGCCACTGCAAGTTCGCATCGGGATCGCCACCGGCCTGGTGGTTGTCGGCGAGCCGATCGGGACGGGCGAGGCACGACAACAGACGGCGATTGGCGAGACCCCGAACTTGGCCGCTCGCCTGCAAGGTCTTGCGAGCCCAACAGTGTCGTGATCGATGCTGCGACCCGCCGGCAGATCGGTGGTCTGTTCGACTGTCGGGATCTCGGACTGGTCACGCTGAAGGGCCTGCCGGAGCCGGTGCCGGCCTGGCAGGTGATGGAGAGGCTGCTGTCGAGAGCCGCTTCGAGGCGCTGCATGCCGGGACGATGACGCCGCTGATCGGCCGCGACGAGGAGCTCGAGCTGTTGCTCCGGCGTTGGCGGCAGGCAAAGGAGGGTGAAGGCCAACTGGTGCTGCTCTCCGGCGAGCCAGGCATCGGAAAGTCGCGCCTGATTGCGGCACTCGAGGAGCGGCTCCGCAGCGAACCGCATGAAAGCTTGCGGTATTTCTGCTCGCCGCACCATCAGGACAGTGCACTCTACCCGATTGTCACGCGGTGGGAGCGGGACCTGAGGTTCGCCCGCGGGGACACACCGCAAGAGAGGCTGCACAAGCTCGAAGCGGCTGCTTCCCGGCGGACGTCGCGAGAGGATGTCGCGCTGATCGCCGATCTCTGTCATTGCCGGTCGACGATCGCTATCCGACTCTGATTCAACCCGCAGCGCAAGAAGGAGAAGATATTCGAAGCGCTTCTCCGCGGGCTCGCGAACCGCACTCGCCGGCAGCCGGTTCTCATGCTGTTCGAAGATGCTCATTGGGCTGATGCCAGTACGCTTGAGTTGCTGGATAAGGCTATTGGCCTGCTGACGGACCTGCCCGTTCTGTTGATCGTTTCGTTTCGCCCGGAATTCCAGCCGCCATGGGTCGGCCTTGCCGTCGCCAGCTTGATCACACTGCGACGGCTGACGCAAAAGCAGGCAGCGCAACTGGCCGAACGGATTGCGGTCGAACGGGTGTTGTCCCCCACGCTGCTCGAACGGATCGTCACGCAGACCGATGGCGTACCGCTGTTCATCGAGGAGCTGACCAAGGCTGTGCTGGAGGGTGCAGAGCATTCAGACAGCAGCGCAGCAACTCTGGAGTTCCTGCTACGCTGCAAGCCTCGCTGACAGCACGGCTCGATCGGCTTCCGGCTGCGAAGCAGGTCGCCCAAATCGGCGCGGTGATCGGCCGCGAATTCGCGCACACATTGCTTATCTCCGTCGCGCAATTGCCGGAGGCGCAACTCGCACATGGCATTGACACACTGGTCGCCTCGGGCCTGGCCTTTCGACGTGGCATACCACCGGACGCGATCTACACTTTCAAACACGCGCTCGTGCGGGACGCTGCCTACATACCCTGCTGCGCAGCCAACGGCAGGAATTGCACGCGCGTATCGCGAAAGCGCTTGAAAAAGGCTTCCCGGAGATCGTCGATAGGCAGCCAGAGCTCCTGGCGCACCATTTCGCGCATGCGGGTTTCCTGATCGGGCGATCGATTTTTGGCGCGCGCCGGACTGCGCAGCGTCGGCCTATCCGCTCATTCCGAGGCAGGTGCACATTTCAGAAGCGCCCTCGACCTCCTGGAAAAGCTGCCTCGGGCGAACAGCGCAACGCTCAGGAGCTTGATCTCACGCTCGACCTCGCCGTACCACTGATCGCTGTTCATGGCTTTGGAGCGTTGTGTGTGGAAGAGTGTGCTCTCAGGGCGATGGAGCTCTCGGACAGGCTTCACGCATCGCCGAGCCGGTTCGCCGCCCGCCGTCTCGCCTGGAACTCTTGTCTGATGCGCCAGCCTGTCCCAAGGACCGTCGCCCTGGCGGAGGACCTCGCGAGTTGGCTGATGAGGACGAGATCTGGCGGAGCTTGCCGTGGCTCACAGATCGTTAGGCTACTCGCTCCTCATTGCGGGCGAAGTCGGCGCGGCCGACGAAATGCTCGTCCGGGGAATGACACTCGCGGACACCTCGCGGATCGCGAATTCGTCGTCTACGGCGAACATCCGAGCATGGTTTGCCGGCCTATGGCGGGCAAGCGAAAATCATCGCCGGCTTTCCGACATCCGGAGCGCGGCTCGTCGAAGAGGCGGTATTACATGCGCGCCGCGGAGACAATGTCACAGCCTTGCCTGGGCGCTGGGCGGTAGCTTCGCACGTTTT
>CAVZNH010000015.1:0-90776 GCA_963776505.1 uncultured Alphaproteobacteria bacterium | reverse complement strand
GCCGTGTGAAGACGGTGCTCTCCCGCTGAGCTACGCACCCATCGCCGGCTGAGATAGGCGGCGGCGCTTTTCCATGTCAAGCCGCGCGGCCTTCGCACTTGTCATCTCTCCTGTGCAGCGCAACATGGCAATGATGCATCGCATCGCCGTAACCGCCCTGGGGTTGGCATTCCTCGCACCCACCGGGGCTTCGGCACAGGTTACGCAGGCGCAGCTCGCCTACGATACCTACGCCGCCGGCATCGAGGTGATGCAGATGCAGGCGCATTTCGGTCTCGGCCCGTGGAACTACCGCGTCGACCTCGACTACCACACGACCGGCCTCGTCGGCCTGTTCTATCGCGGCCGGCAGACCAACACCGTGCGTGGGACGTGGGACGATGACCACGCGACGCCGGCTAGAGTTCTTCGGCGAAGGGGTCTGGCGCGGACACGAGCGCCGCACCCTGATCGACTATGATCATGGCCTCCCGCAAGTGAAAGAACTCCAGCCTCCCCAGGAGACCGAGCGCGAGCCCGTCCCGCTGGAGTTGCAGCGTCACACGATCGACACGCTGAGCGCCCTGGCCCAGCTCATGCGGCGCGTCGAGCACGACCACACCTGCGAGACCGAAGTGCGCACCTACGACGGTCGCCGCGTGCTGGATGTCGTCGCGCACACGGGCGGCCCCGAGCGGCTGGACCCGACCGGCCGTTCCATCTTCAGCGGGCCGACCCTGCGATGCGACTTCGAGGGGCGCGAGCTCGCCGGGTTCCTGCTCGGCGAAGATGACCCCGAGCACCGCACGCCGCTGCACGGATCCGCCTGGCTGGCCTCGGTGCTGCCGGGAACGGCGGCGCTTCCAGTGCGTATCAGCTTCCAGACCCGCTGGTTCGGCGTCGCCACGATGTACCTCACCAGCGCGGCATCCCCTGGCGAGCCTGCCGACCCTCCTCGTACAGCACATAAATAGCCGAGTGGCCGTCGGCTATTTCGGCGGTTTTCGCAAGACTCATATCACCAGCCCCCCGATTAATCGGAGCAGGTGATCCGCTTAGCTTCTCGGGCAACAGGCAGCGATGCTGCCGCACCGAGGAGGCTCAATCCAATGAGTGGGGTGATCGAGCGGGCCACCGGCATTCGCGCCGGAGCACGCAGCGGGGGCCATCAGCTGCTGACCCTGAAGCGTGCCCTTGCCGGCCTGGCCATGGCGCTCGGGCTCGCCGCGGCGGCGGCGTATGGCGTGCATTACTGGCAGGTCGGCCGTTTCCTGGTCGAGACGGACGACGCCTACGTCCAGGCCGACTCGATCATCATCGCGCCACGCGTCCCCGGCTACATCGCGCAGGTCCTGGTTAACGACAACCAGCCGGTCAAGGCAGGGCAGGTCCTGGCGCGGATCGATGACCGGGACCTCAGGACAGCGCTCGACCAGGCGGTTGCCGACCGGCAGGCCGCCGAGCACAAGGTCGCCAACCTTGCGGCGCAGCTCCAAATGCAGCAGTCGCTGATCGACGAGGCCACCGCGCAGCTTGCCTCGGCCGAGGCGGCGGCGAGCTTCGCGGTGCAGGATCAGAAGCGGTACAGCGATCTCGCTCACACCGGCGCAGGCAGCATTCAGCGGGCACAGCAGACCCAGTCGCTGCTGCTTCAGCGGACCGCCGACCTCCAGCGCGCCCGCGCGGCAGAGGCCACTGCGCGCCAGCAGGTGGAGGTGCTGCGGACCGCGGAGGCAGAGGCGCAATCAGCGCTGGAACATGCCCGCGCGATTGAGCAGCAGGCGCGCCTGAACCTGGGCTACGCGACGATCACCGCACCCGAGGATGGCACGGTCGGCGCGCGGTCCCTGCGGGTCGGCCAGTACGTGCAGGCCGGGACCCAGTTGATGGCCATCGTGCCGCTGCGCGCCGTCTACGTGGTGGCCAACTACAAGGAGACGCAGCTTACCGACGTGCGCCCGGGCCAGCCGGTCGACATCGACGTCGATACCTACCCCGATCATGCGGTGCACGGCGTCGTGGACAGCATCGCGCCGGCGAGCGGCCAGCAGTTCGCGCTGCTGCCGCCCGACAACGCGACCGGCAACTTCACCAAGATCGTGCAGCGCATCCCGGTCAAGATCGTGCTGCACGACGGTTCACTCGGCGGGACGCTGCGTCCCGGCATGTCGGTCGAGCCGACCATCGACACGCGCGGAGGGTGATCGCAATGGCCTCCGACATCACGGCGGCGCCCGAGCCCCGAACCGACCTCAAGGTCTGGCTCGCGGTTGTGGGCTCCATCATCGGCGCCTTCATCGCGGTGCTGAACATCCAGATCACCAACGCCTCTTTGCCGGACATCCAGGGCGCGATCGGCGCCGGCATGGACGATGGCGGGTGGATCTCGACCGCCTACCTGGTGGCGGAGATCGTGGTGATCCCGCTCACCGGCTTCCTAACGTCCGGTGTTCTCGCTGCGGCGCTATCTGCTGGTGAACACCGTGCTGTTCCTGGTGATGTCGGTCGCCTGCGCATTTGCCGGCAACCTGCAGCAGATGATCGTTCTGCGCGCCCTCCAGGGGTTTTTCGGCGGCGTGCTGATACCCCTCGCCTTCACCATCACGCTGACCATGCTGCCGCGCTCGAAGCAGCCGGTCGGCATGGCGATGTTCATGCTGTCGGCGACATTCGCTCCCGCGATCGGGCCGACGATCGGCGGGTACCTCACCGAGACCTATGGCTGGCAGTACATCTTCTACGTGAACCTGGTCCCCGGCGCGATCATGCTCGCGGCGCTGATGCCGTCATTGCCGCGGGCGCCGATGCAGCTCGAGATGCTGCGGCATGGCGACTGGCCTGGCATCGCCACGCTGGCGATCGGGCTCGCCTCGCTGCAGACGGTTCTCGAGGAAGGCAACAAGGACGACTGGTTCGGCTCGCCGATGATCGTGCGGCTGTTCGTGGTCTCCGCCATCGCGCTCGCGCTGTTCATCTGGATCGAGCTGACCGCGGAACGGCCGCTGCTCAATCTGCGCCTGCTGCTGCGCCGCAACTTCGGGCTTGGCAGCATCGGCAATGTCATCGTCGGCATGGCGCTGTATGGATCGGTGTATCTCGCTGCCCAGCTACCTGTCGCAGATGCAGGGTTACAATGCGCAGCAGGTCGGCGAGGTGCTGGCCTCGACGGCCCTGCCACAGCTCGTGCTGATCCCCTTCGTGCCGCGGCTGATGCGCCGGTTCGACGCGCGGCTGCTGGTCGTCGTCGGCCTTGCGCTGTTCGCCGCAAGCTGCTTCCTGAACAGCGACATCAACCAGGATTACGCCGGCCCGCAGTTCCTGGTGCCGAACGTGGTGCGCGCCATCGGCCAGGCGCTGATCATGACGCCGCTGTCCGTGCTGGCCACCGGCGGCATCGAGCGCGAGCAGGCCAGCTCCGCCTCCGCGCTGTTCAACATGATGCGCAACCTCGGTGGTTCGATCGGCATCGCGCTGCTGCAGACGCTGCTGACCCGGCGCGAGCAGTTCCATTCGGCGGTCATCAATCCCGTCGGTGTCACTGCTCAACGAGGCGACACGGCAGCGTCTTGCCGATCTGCAGCGCTACTTCATGGCGACCGGCACCGCGGACCCGGCGACGGCGTGGCACGATGCCGTGGTAGCGGTCGGTCGCACGGTCCGGGCGCAATCCTATTTCCTGGCCTATGGCGACACGTTCTTCGTCATGGGGAGCGGACTGCTGCTGGCAATCGTGGCGGCCGTGCTGATGCGGCAGACGACGGGCGGCGGCGGAGGGGCGCACTGACCGCTCACGCCAGCAGCCGCCTGGCGATCGTCACCAGCTCGGCGAAATCCCGCGCAACCGCGGCGGCACCCTCGGCCATCGCCGGCGGTCCATAGCCCCAGGCAGCGAAGATGCACGGCAGTCCGGCGCCGCGCGCAGCGGCGACATCGTTCGCGTGATCGCCCGCCATCACCGCGAGCCCGGGCTCGCCGCCAGCCGCCTTCAGGGTCGCCAGCAGATGCGCCGGGTCCGGCTTGCGGACCGGGAAGCTGTCGCCCCCGCCGACCGCTGCGAACAGCGCCGCGAGCCCCAGTGCGGCGAGCAACGCACGCGCCGCACGCTCCGGCTTGTTGGTGCAGACCGCCAGCTTCCAGCCGTCACATGCCAGAGCGTGCAGACCTTCGGCAACACCGGGATACGGCCTTGTGTCCACCGCGGCATGCAGCAGATAGTCGGCGGAGAACTCGGCGACCGCCCCCTCGTCCGGCGTCCGGCCGCGGGCGGCGAAGGCCCGCTCGACCAGCCGCACCACGCCGTCGCCCACCATCAGCGCCGTCTCAGGATGCGAGAATCCGGCCAGCCCTCGCGCGCTCATCAGCCGATTCAGCACCGCGGCGAGGTCCGGCACAGAGTTCACCAAAGTCCCGTCAAGATCGAGCAGCAGGGTGCGTGTCACAATGTTGCACTCCGAAACGGGTTTTGAACGCCAGGATAGCGATAGGCTTTGACATGGCGTAGCCTGCGCGGCTAATATAACGATAAGGTAACGAGGGACACGATGACACATACAGCGGTAATTCTGGCCGCCGGTATCGGGACTCGTATGAAGTCCACGCTGCCCAAGCCACTGCACAAGATCGCCGGCCGCTCCATGCTGCGCCACCTGCTGTCCAGTTGTGAACAGGTGTTCGATCGCATCGTCGTGGTCGTCGGTCCGGGGATGGACGCGGTGCGGCAGGAGGCGGCGCCGCACGCATCTGTCGTGCAGCAGGAGCGCCATGGCACCGCTCACGCCGCCCTGGTCGCGGCGGATCAGTTCGGCGACGGCGACGTGGCGATATTGTATGCTGACAACCCCCTCATTCGCCCCGAGACGCTACGGCGCCTGATCGACCGCCGCGCCGCCGGCGACGCCGCTTTGGCGCTGCTCGCGTTTCGCCCCGCCGATGCCGGCCGCTATGGCCGCGTGATCACGCGGAACGGTTATGTGGAACGCATCGTCGAATGGATCGACGCAGCGGAAGCCGAACGCGCCGAGACGCTGTGCAATGCCGGCGTGCTGTGCGCTGCCGCCACCGACATGGCGCGCTGGCTGCGCGATGTCCGGGCCGACAACGCGAAGGGCGAATACTACCTCACCGATGTCGTCGCACTGGCGCACGCCAACGGCGGCCGCGTCGCCGCGGTCGAGGCGCCGGCAGACGAAGTCTCCGGCGTCAATTCGCGCAGCGAGCTTGCTGCCGCGGAGGCCGTCGTACAGTCGTGGCTGCGCGCGGACGCCATGGATGCCGGGGTGACGATGACCGATCCCGGCTCGGTATTCCTGTGCACGGACACCCAATTGGCCCCGGACGTCACGATAGAACCAAACGTGGTGTTCGGTCCGGGCGTCAGGATCGCACCCGGCGCTATGATCCGTGCGTTCAGCCACCTCGAAGGCTGCATCGTCGGACCGAACTGCATCGTCGGCCCGTATGCCAGGCTGCGCCCCGGCGCCGAGCTGTGCGAACACGTGCATATCGGCAACTTCGTCGAGGTGAAGGCGGCGAAGCTCGGCGCAGGCGCGAAGGCAAACCATCTGACCTATCTCGGCGACGCCGATATCGGCGCCGGGACGAACATCGGCGCCGGCACCATCACCTGCAACTACGACGGCTATAACAAGGATCGCACGACGATCGGTGCGAACGCCTTCATCGGTTCCGACACCGCACTGGTGGCGCCGGTGACGGTCGGCGACGGCGCCATCATCGGGGCCGGCAGCGTGATCACCGAGGACGTACCGCCAGATGCTCTGGCACTCGCGCGTGGCCGGCAGGCCAACAAGGAGGGCCGCGCCGCGGTCCTGCGCGAGAAACTGCAAAGGAGACGGCATTAAATGTGTGGCATCGTCGGCGTAATCGGCTCGCGACAGGCAGCCGTACTGATCCTGGATTCGCTGCGCAGGCTGGAATACCGCGGTTATGACAGCGCCGGCATCGCCACCCTGGTGAACGGCCACATCGAGCGCCGTCGCGCCGAGGGCAAGCTCGGCAATCTCGCCGCCGCACTGGATCGTTCGCCGCTCTGCGGCACCACCGGCATCGGCCATACGCGCTGGGCGACGCATGGCGCGCCAACCGAGGGCAACGCGCATCCGCACGGTACTTCGCGCGTATCGCTGGTGCACAACGGCATCATCGAAAATCATGCCGAACTGCGCGCCGAACTCGAGGCAGCCGGCCAACAATTCACCACCGAGACCGACACCGAGACGGTGGCACAGCTCGTCGATCTGAACCTGCAGCGTGGCATGGATCCGATCACCGCCGCCGGCGCCGCATTCAAACGACTGGAAGGCGCCTATGCGCTGGCGATGATCTTCGCCGGCCATCCGGAGCTCATCGTCGGTGCGCAGCATGGCGCACCGCTCGCGGTTGGGTTCGGCGAGAACGAGATGTTCGTGGGCTCCGACGGCCTGGCGCTGGCGCCCCTGACCCAGCACATCGCCTATCTAAACGACGGCGACTGGACCGTGGTCGACCGCAAGGGCGCGCGGTTCTTCGACATGAGCGGCGCCGAGGTGCAGCGCGAGGTGAAGCTGACGCGGCTCACCGGGTCTGCCATCGGCAAGGGTAACTTCCGTCACTTCATGGAAAAGGAGCTGCACGAGCATCCGGCGGTGATCGGCGACACGCTGCGTCGCATGATCAATCCCGCGACGCGCGCGGTCACCCTGCCAGCGCTGCCGTTTGACTTCGCGACGCTGCCGCGCATCACCATCAGCGCTTGCGGCAGTGCATTCTATGCCGGCCTTGTCGGGCGCTGGTGGTTCGAGGCGATCGCGCACATCCAGACCGATGCCGATGTCGCGAGCGAATTCCGCTATCGCACGCCGCCCCTTGCGAAGGGCGGGCTTGGCGTACTGGTGAGCCAATCGGGCGAGACCGCCGATACCATGGCGGCGCTGCACTACATGAAGGAACAAGGCCAGCACGTGCTGTCCATCGTCAATGTGCCTGAGAGCAGCATGGCGCGGGCATCGGACGCGGTATTGGAAACAGTGGCCGGGCCGGAGATGAGCGTTGCCAGCACCAAGGCGTTCACGGTGCAGCTGGCAGTGCTGGCATGCCTCGCGATCGCCGCAGGACGCGCGCGTGGCACGATCTCCGCCGACCAGGAAGCAGCGATGACCGCCGCGCTGCTGGAGGTGCCGAGCCGGGCCGCGGAAGTGCTCGATCGGCACGACGAGATCAAGGCGCTGGCACACCGCATCGCGCAGGCGCGCGACGTGCTGTATCTCGGCCGCGGCAACTGCTTCCCGATCGCGCTGGAGGGCGCGCTGAAGCTGAAGGAGATCAGCTACATCCACGCCGAGGGCTATGCCGCCGGCGAGATGAAGCACGGACCGATCGCGCTGATCGACAAGGACGTGCCGGTGATCGCCATTGTCCCGTCGGGTCCGCTGTTCGAGAAGACCGCATCGAACCTGCAGGAGGCGGCGGCGCGCAGTGGACAGGTGATCGTGTTCAGCGATGAGGCGGGCGCCAAGAAGCTGCGCGGTATTGCGAAGGAAACGATCGTGATGCCGACGGTGGATCCGTTCGTGGCGCCGATCCTGTATGCGATCCCGGTGCAGCTGCTGGCTTACCATGTCGCCGTGCTGAAGGGCACCGATGTCGATCAGCCGCGCAATCTGGCGAAGTCGGTGACAGTGGAGTAAGCGAGGCCCCCTCCCCTGCCCCTCCCGTAAGGAGGGGGAAGGACAGCGAGGCTAGACCCGCATCGGCATCAGCACGTAGAGCGCGCTGGCGTCCGCCGCGTCGCGCACCACCGTCGGCGCCGAGCCGTCGGCGAAACGGAACTCGACGTCGCCCTCGATCTGGTCGGTGATGTCGTTCAGGTAGCGCGCCTGGAAGCCGATCTCCAGCGGACCGGCTTCGTAGGTCACGTGATCGGAATCCAGTTCCTCGGTCGCGGTGCCCTGCTCCGGGCTCGCCGCCGACAGCACCAGCAGATCGCGCGCCAGCGACAGCTTCACCGGCCGCGACCGCTCGGCGGAGATCGCCGACACGCGGCCGACCGCATCGGCGAAATCCTTCTTGCCGACGCGCAGCACCTTGTCGTTGCCGCGCGGGATCACCCGCTCGTATTCGGGGAAGGTGCCGTCGATCAGCTTGCTGGTCAGCAGCACCGCATCGGCATGGAACTGGATGCGCGTGTCGGACAGCGCGACCTCGACATTGCCGGTGACCTCGTCCAGCAGCTTGCGCAGCTCGTTCACCGTCTTGCGCGGGATGATCACGCCCGGCATCGAGCCGGCGCCTTCCGGCAGCGGCTCCTCGACCCGCGCCAGGCGGTGACCATCGGTCGCCACCGCGCGCAGCACGCGCGTGCCCTCGCTTTCGGCGGCGTGCAGATAGATGCCGTTGAGGTAGTAGCGGGTCTCCTCGGTGCTGATGGCGAAGCGCGTGCGGTCGATCAGGCCGCGCAGCACCTGCGCCGACAGATTGAACCGATGCGGCAGCGCGCCCGCGGTCATCGACGGGAAATCCTCGGTCGGCAGCACCACGAGGCTGGTGGAATAGCGCCCGGCCCGCAGCGCAAGCTGCGCATCGCCGCCCGGATGGTCGAGCTCCACCTCGGCGCCATCGGGCAGCTTGCGGACGATCTCATACAGCGTGGCGGCCGGCGCGGTGCAGGAACCGTTGCGCGTGGTGCTGGCCGGCACGTCCTCGACGATGGCGATCTCCATGTCGGTGGCGGTCAGCGTCAGCTTGCCGTCCCGCACGGCGATCATCACGTTGGCCAGGATCGGGATGGTGTTGCGGCGCTCCACCACGCTCTGGACGTGGGCCAGCGCCTTCAGCAGGGTGGCCCGGTCGGCCTTCAGCTTCATGGCATCCATCCTCAAAGGGCCGGGTTACGGTGCCGCCCAGGCGAATCCATGCGTGCACTGTAGCAATGGCGCGGTCGCGCGGGGAAGGCCGATCGCGCCCCAGCCCTACGGATGGCGCCCGCTCAGGATTCCAGCATTCGCCGCAGCAGCTCCACGTCCTCGGCGAAGCCGGCATCGCGGCTCATCAGCTCGCCGACGCGGGAGACAGCGTGCATCACCGTGGTGTGGTCGCGGTTGCCGAAGCGGCGGCCGATCTCCGGCAGGCTGCGCTGGGTGAGCTGCTTGGCCAGATACATCGCCACCTGCCGCGGCCGCGCCACCGCGCGGGCGCGCCGCGCCGACGACATGTCGGTCAGCCGGATGGAGAAATGCTCCGCGACGCTGCTTCTGGATTTCCTCGATCGTCACCCGCCGGTCGTGCGCCTTCAGGACGTCGTGCAGCACCTCCTGCGCGCTCTCCAGCGTCACCGGACGGCCGAACAGGTTGGCGTGCGCGACCAGGCGGTTCAGCGCGCCTTCCAGCTCGCGCACGTTGCTGGTGATCCGGTGCGCCAGGAAGTCCATCACCTTGGCGGGCACCGCGACGCCGGCGCGCGCCGCCTTCGCCTCCAGGATCGAGATGCGCAGCTCGAACGTGGTGGCATGCAGATCGGCCACCATGCCGTAGCCGAGCCGGGTGCGCAGCCGGTCATCCAGCCCCGACAGATCGGACGGCGACTTGTCGGCCGACACCACGATCTGCTTGCCGACATCCACCAGCGCGTTGAAGGTGTGGAAGAACTCCTCCTGCGTGTTGTCCTTGCCGATGAGGAACTGCAGGTCGTCGATCATCAGCACGTCGACGCTGCGCAGCTGCTCCTTGAACTGCATGGTGGACTGGCTGCGAATGGCGGCGATGAAGCGGTACATGAACTTCTCGGCCGACATGTAGGCGACCGAGACCGGACGCCCGACGCCCGTGTTGCGCGCGCCACCAGCTCCCAGGCGATGGCGTGCATCAGATGTGTCTTGCCGAGGCCGACGCCGCCATACAGGAACAACGGATTGAACCCGGGACTGGACGGCTGCCTCGGCGACCCGGCGCGCGCAGGCATAGGCGAATTCATTGGGTTTGCCGACCACGAAGGCATCGAAGGTGAAGCGCGGATCGATCGTCAATTCAGGGCGCTGATCCATCCGTTCCTCGAGCCGGTTCGGGACCACGGGGTGCGGCGCTGGTGTCGTCGCGAGGCTTTCAGCCAATCCGCCCGTGGGTGCCGCCCCGCCGCCCACGCGAATATCGACCCGGCGGATCGCAGGGTTTTCCTCGTGCCACAACGAATTCAATCTATCGCCGTATCGACTTCGACCCAGTCGCACAGAAAGCGCGTCGGCAATAGCACGGTGATCTCATCGCCGTCGATTCCGGCGAAGCGTCATCTGGCGCAACCAATTGCGATATTCGAGCTCGCCGACTTCACTTTGCAGTCGGCCACGGATGCGTGCCCATTGGGTCGGCAATTTGCGAGTTGTCCACGATCTGCTGTTCAGTAGTCGCGGACAAATCGTGTTCCATGCAGTCGCTCCCCGACGCCACGAACCAAAGCCCCAGCACGACGGTATTGGCACCGTCGCCAGGCAAGACGCTTACCGCCGGTCCCGGCAGCAGCCAGTAGATCGAGAGATTTGCCGGCCACCGGCAGCAGTCGGCCGGCTCAAATTTCATTATGTCATGTCCGCAAACAGTGGCAATGAAAATCCATCTTCGGAAACGGACCGAAAGTAAAAAGCAACAAGATTGCCAGAGCTTGTGGATAATACTGTGGGTGCATGAAGTATAAATAAATCACGCAGCCTGCATTTACCGTCCCGGTCACGAAGCGACCCGGGTGCCACTGATTATTGACGGCATCGCTGCCCCGGTCAACCGGAGCAGCGTCAGTGATCAGCCGACCGGCAACGCCTTGATCCGTGCGAACAGCCGAGACAGCTTGCGCGCGACCGTGTTGCGATGAGTCACGCCCTTGCCGGCGGCGCGCTGCATCTCGGGCTGCGCCGCGCGCAATGCCTCGCCAGCCACCTCCTTGTTGCCGCTGGCAATCGCCACTTCGACCTTCTTGACGAAGGTCCGCATGCGGGACTTGCGCGCCTGATTGCGCTCCGTGCGGCGCTTGGTCTGCCGGTTGCGCTTGCGCGCTGAAGCCGTGTTGGCCATGAGTCCCGTATCGCTGGTCTAACAAAAACGCCCCAGCTACCGGCCATTCCAGCCTCTGGGGAGGCGGTTTTCTATGCATCGGCTGGCCCGAGTCAAGGAAGACCCTTGGGATTCATGCGACGAAGCGTGGGGACGTGTGCTGGTCCAGCGGCCAGATCGGGCGCAACAACCTGACGTAGCGAATCCTGCGCTAATCGCGCGTGAGAGGACCGTCACGCTCGAGTGCGGTCGCTGTCACGGCAGCTCAACTCGCTGTGCGGTGCGCCGCTTTGTGCCCGCGCAGTCGCTTGCCGATGATTGTGGCCTGTTCGCTGGTGAGCGACACCGGCGAGAACAGCAGCACGCCCTCGTGCCGGCGACCAAGTCCACACTGGATCGGCGGATCGTTCGCCGGCGAGATGCGCCGCGAGACGCATCCGGGTTCGCGACGTGTGACCTCGAGCATCGGCACCGGCGCCATCGAGGATGCGGCGTCATGCGCGGCGATCGCCCGCCGCCGCGACGATTGTCTCGAGAATGCGGCACCATTCCGCGCGTCGCGCCGCGTCGTCGTCTGCGACGAAACGCTCCAGCGCGACCAGCAGACCGACGATCTCCTCCTTGCCCACCTTGCAGGAACGGCCGATGCCGTGATGCGGCAGGCCGGGCAGTTGCCGCAGCGGCGCGAATTCCGCCGGCGCACGCCACAGGTCGGGAAACACGTCGAGGTCCAGCATCTGCAGCAGCGCGGAACCACCAGGTCGGCGCGGCCGCACAGGATGCCCGAGGCCTGCGGTCCGCCGATCGCCTTGCCGCCGCTGAACGCGACGAGGTCAGCGCCCTGTCGAGGAAGCGCCGCAGATTGTCGGCCGGCGGCAACTGCGCCGCGGCATCGACCAGCAGCGGAATGCCGTGTTCGCGCGCCACCGCCGCCACATCCGGCAAGCGGCGGCAGCGACTGCGGATGCGCGAGATAGTAGATGCCGGCGGTGTTCGGCGTGATCGCCGCCGTCGATCTCCCACGCCGCGGCATCGCGCACGCCGGGGCCGCTGTAGCGATCGGGAATGCCGACCTCCACGATACGCGCCGCCGGCCACCAGCAGCGGCGCGGTCGTACATGTTGCGCTGGCTGCGCACGACGATGAACTCGTTGCGGCCGTCGGCGACATCGGGCAGCCGGTTCATGCGCGCGGGATCGAGGCCTGCGAGGCACGCGGCGGCGCCCAGCAGGATGCCGGCCGACGCGCCTGACGTGACGATGCCAGCCTGCGCGCCGGTGATGCGCGCGATGACGCGGCAGGCGCCGGCCTGCAACTCCATCATGTCGACGCATTCGCTGGAGGCGGCGACCATCGCGGCCGCCACTTCCGGATGCATGCGCCCGCCGGACAGGCGCGTGACCGTGCCGCAGGCGTTGATGACCGTGGGAACGCCGAAGCGTGCGTAGATGCTCATGCCGCCATGCGCAGTCGGCTGGCGCACCAGGTCGGCGGCCTTCTCGCCGATCATGATGGTGGCGGCGTTGGTGTTGCCGGACACCACGGTGGGCATGATCGACGCATCGACCACGCGCAGGCCCTCGCATGCCGTGCACGCGCAGTTCGGGATCCACCACCGCCATCGGATCGACGCCCATCTTGCAGGTGCTGGTCGGGTGGAACACCGTGCCGCCGGTGTTGCGTCGCATGCTCCAGCAGCTGTTCGTCGGTCGTGCACCGACGGGCCTGGCTGATATTCCTCGGTGATGAAGTGCTGCATGTGCGGCGTGGCGAGGATGCGGCGGCCGATCTTCAGGCCGTCGACGATGGCGCGCCGATCGGTCTCGGTCGCCAGGTAGTTCGGGAACATCGCCGGCGGATCCGATGGATTTGCGGATTTCAGCCTGATCTCGCCGCGGCTTTCCGGACGAAGCTGATAGACGGTGAGACCGAAGCCCGACCACGGATGCAGCCCGTCCTGCAGCCGATCGGAGCTGAACGGCGCCACGGAGATCTTCACGTCCGGCGTGGCGAGTTCCTGCGCGCGTGCGCACGAACAGCGCGGCTGGGCCGGCGGCCATGGTCAGCGGGCCGGTGCGGAACAGGTAGTATTGCAGCCCGACCTTCAGCTTCTTCACGTTGCTCTGCATCACGTCGTTGACCGTGATCGGCAGCGCGGCACTTCAGCTTGATCGGCGCCGAGTAGTGGTCCTGCAGGCTCTGGCCGACGCCGCGGCAGATGGTGCACCACCGGGATGCCGAACTGCGCGAGCTGCTCCTGCGGGCCGACGCCGGACAGCAGCAGAAGCTGCGGCGAATTCACCGCGCCGCCGCACAGGATCACCTCGCGCGCGGCGCGCACGGTGCGCGGCTGGCCGTATTCGCGGAACGCCACGCCGACGGCGCGCTTGCCGTCGAACAGGATCTTCTCCGCCAGCGCGCCGGTGACGACGCGCAGGTTGGGCCGGTTGCGCACCGGATGCAGGTAGCCGACCGCGGTGGAGCAGCGCTTGCCGTTGCGCGTCGTGGTCTGGTGGTAGCCGACGCCGTCCTGCTTCGCGCCGTTGAAGTCGTCGTTGCGCGGATAGCCGAGTTCCATCGCGCCTTTGATGAAGGCTTCGCAGATCGGATGGTGTTCCGATGGTGTCGGACACGCAAAGCGGGCCGCCGGTGCTGTGGAACTCGTCGGCGCCGCGCGTCTGATGCTGGGCGCGCTTGAAATAGGGCAGCACGTCGGTGGACGACCAGCCGGTGTTGCCGAGCTGGCGCCAGAGATCGAAATCCTCGTGCTGGCCGCGGATATAGACCATGCCGTTGATCGACGAGGAGCCGCCGAGCACCTTGCCGCGCGGCCAGAAGATGCGGCGGCCGTTGGCGCCGGGATCGGGTTCGGCCTCGTAGCACCAGTTCACCGAGGCATCGGCGAAGGTCTTGCCGTAGCCGAGCGGGATGTGGATCCAGCGATTGCGATCCTCGCCGCCGGCTTCCAGCAGCACGACGCGGGTCGCGGGATCTTCGGAGAGCCGCGCCGCCATGACGCAGCCGGCGGAACCCGCGCCGACCACGACGAAGTCGGCTTCGATTGTTCCGTGCTGATGCTGGCATTGTCGTTCCCCCATGTCATTGCGTGCCGCGGCGCCATGCACCCGACATGCTCGCGGCGATGCCGGCTGCACTCGGACGGTGCTAGCCTGCCGCGCGCATTTCCGGTTCGGTGCGGAACGCCGGCATCACCTCCTTGGCGAAGCGGCGCAGATTGTCGCGCGACGTGCCGCCGCCGTTCAGCAGGATGTATTCCACGCCCATGTCGCGCAGCTTCTCGATCTTGCGCGCGATCTCGTCGGGGTTGCCGTACAGCGCGCTCTCCTCGCTCGCCGCGCGCGTGTCGGAGAATGCCATGATGCTGGCGGTGTTGTTGCCGTCCGGCCGCTGCGAGATCGCGTGCAGCCGCCGCTGCGCGGCAATGCGGCGATCCAGTGCCGCCTCCTTCTCGGCGCTGTTGCGCGCCACGTAGAAGGCGCGCGCCACGCCGACCTGGCTCGGATGGAAGGCGAAGCCGTTCGCCTGCATCGCATCGCGATAGATCGCGAACCGGCTTGCCGGTCTCATCCAGCGAGGCGAACTGATCCAGCAGCAGATTATGGCCGCGACGCGCGACGCGGCGGATCGATTCCGGATGGCCGGCGCCCTGCCAGAACGGCGGATGCGGCTTCTGGATGGTCGGCGGCTCGACGATGATGTCGTCGAACTGCCAGTATTTGCCGTGGAACGAGAACCGCTCGTTCGACGTCCACGCCTTGGTGATGATGTCGATCGATTCCTCGAAGCGCGGCTCCGCCTCCTCCATCGGAATGCGGAAGCCGACGAACTCGTTGTGCCGGTAGCCCTTGCCGATGCCGAAATCCAGCCGGCCGCCCGACAGCAGATCGACCGTCGCCGCCTGTTCGGCCAGCAGCACCGGATTGTGCCAGGGCAGCACGATCACCGCGGTGCCAAGCCGCAGCGTGCGCGTGCGCGCGCCGATCCAGGTGAGCAGGTTCAGCGTCGCGGAGACCTGGCCGAAGCCGGTGAAATGATGCTCGACGATGAAGGCGCTCTGATAGCCGAGCGCCTCGGCCTCGATGACGTATTCGATGTAGTCCTTGAAGCCGGCGGCGCTGTCGACGTCGGGGCCGCCGCGCTGCGCCTGCGCCGCGCCAAAGAGTCCGAACTGCATGGTCCTGCTCCGTTGCTTGGCGAGACGTTATCCCGACGGGGTGGCTATTGAAATATCTGCCGCAGCCACTGGCAGGATTCGGCCATCGCCTCGCCCGCCTTGTCCACCCGGCCGACCCAGAAGAAGAAGCCGTGGTTCATGCCATCCCAACGCGACGTGATCGCCGGCGTTCCGGCGGCGCGCAGCTTCTCGGCGTAGTATTCGCCCTCGTCGCGCAGCGGGTCGTATTCGGCGGTCACCACCAGCGCGGGCGGCAGGCGACTGAAGTCGCGCGCCCGCAGCGGCGATACATAGGGATCGGCTGCCTCGGACGGATCGGTGAGGTAGTGGTCCCAGAACCAGACCATCGTGTCGCGCGTCAGCCCGTAGCCGTCGGCGTTCTCGCGATACGACGGGGTTCCGGGCGTGTGGTAGTCGGTGACGGGATAGATCAGCAACTGGCCGATGAGGCGCGGGCCGCCTTCATCGCGGATCCGCAGCGCCGCCGCCGCGGCGAGGTTGCCGCCGGCGCTGTCGCCGCCCACGGCGAGCCGATCGGCGATCGCCTTCCAGTTCGGCTGCGTGCTCGGCGATCCATCGCGTCGCGAAGACGCAATCGTCGAGGCCGGCGGGATACTTGTGCTCGGGCGCCAGGCGGTAATCGACCGAGACCACGACGCATCCGGCGCCGGCACACAGGTTGCGGCACATGCCGTCATGCGTATCCAGGCTGCACAGCACGAAGCCGCTGCCATGGAAGAATGCCAGCAGCGGAAACGGGCCCTGTCCGGCGGGGCGGTAGATGCGCAGGCGCAGGTCACCGCCGGGCCCCGCGATGCGTGCGCTCCGTCACGGCAGCGACAGCGGCGGGCGGTGCCATCAGTCGAGACGCGCCCCTCATACTGCGCGCGCGCCTCGGGAACCGACAGCGTGTTGGTCGCCGGCACGCCGGTGCCCATGTCGAGCAGTGCCTGGATTTGCGGATCGACGGGCATCGCTACCGTCCCTTCGGGACCACCGTGGTAGTGGCCATCGGAAAATGCGTGATCGGCCCGGTGAATGGCGGGAACCGGCGGAACGCCGCACGCATCTCGTGCCGCACCGGCGAATTGAGCGCAGCGGTCAGCGCCGCTCTGACTGTCGAACACCACCTTGTTGCGCTGCATATGCGCAACGCGCGGCCAGGGAAGGCCGCCGCACCAGTCTATACAGGTGTAGATCTCGATCTGCCGAATGCCGGGGAACCGCGCCATGATCGGCGGATGATCGGCGATGTAGTGGGCGAGCCAGGCCGGCAGGTCCTCGGCCACGCCCTCATAGGCGACGAGGTAGGTGCAGGGCAGCTCGCCGAGCGGCGTGCGGAACGCGGGGTCCGGCACCGGATAGCGTCGCACCAGCATCGCCTGCTGCGTGGGGCCGTCGCGCCGCAGCGCATTGAGCCGCTGCAGATGGCCGTCGGTCGCCAGTGCCGACTTCAAGGCCGCGATATCGTCGAAGTAGAGCTGCAGCCCGAGCTGCGGCGGTGGGCCGTCGTCCAGATACGGATCGCCGTGCTGGATGGCGTGTAGATCAGTCCCTGTTGCAGTGCTGGCGTGGCAGCGATCACATCGGACAGCCACGCCATGTCCGGCGACGCATCGCGGAACAGCGCGAACCAGCAGACCGTCATGTGCGGAACAGTCCGGCGACCGCGGCCGGCGCATAGCCCGGTGCGACGCGCACATCCACCACCGCGACGGCGCCACCGGCCACCGCCTCGACCGCCTCGCGGAATGTCGCCGCCAGATCGGCGCCATCGGTGACCGGACCGAAACCGAGCGCGCCCTGCGCGCGGGCGAGCTGCGCCAGATCGATCTTCGGGATCGGCGATGCGCTGGCCGATCCAGCGGTTCTCCACCGGCCGGTTGCGCATGCGCGCGACGCGCTCCTGGTGCAGTTCGTCGTTGAAGAACGAGCGGTTGTTGGCGACCACCATCAGCAGCGGAATGTTGTAGTGCACCGCCGTCCACAGCGCGGTGGCGCCCATCAGGAAGTCGCCGTCGCCGCACACCGAGATGGGCAGCCTGCCGCTGCCACGCAGCGCCAGCGCCGCGCCGACGGAAATCCCCGGGCCGCCACCGATCCCAGCGCCACCGGTGGAGCCGAAGTAGTCGAGCGGATGCCGCAACGGCCAATGCGCGGCGCTCCACGAGCACCGCCACGTGCAGCAGCGAGGCAGGCCGCGCACCGACCGCCTGGCGCAGCGCGTGCGTGATCTGCGCCCCGGTGAGTTGGCTCGACGCAACCGGCGGTTCGGCCGGCGCGCTGCGACGTCGCGGCTTGCGTGCCGCGGGACGGAAATTGCTGCAGCATCGCCGCAACCACGGTATCCGCGTCGGACGCAATGAACACGTCGGCGGCCGGCAACGCCTGATGATCCATGCTCCAGCCGTTGTGCAGCTGATGATCGAGCGTGACGGCGATCACCTTTGCGGCCGGCGCGACCGTGCCGCACGCGACCTTCAGCGCTCCGGCGAGATCCACCCAGTCGAGGCTGAGGATGACATCGGCAGCAGCGATGGCCTGCGTCGCCTCCTGCGCCAGGAAGGTCGCCGGCGCGCCGGCGTGCAGCGGATGGTCGGTGGGAAACACCGCGGCGCACTTCATGTCGGTCACGACGCGTGCGCGCAGCGTCTCGGCCAGGGCCACGCGATCGGCCCATGCCTGCTCGCTGCGCGAACCACGACCCATCAGGATCACCGGCTGCTTCGCCGCGCGCAGCATCGCCACCACGCGCGCGACCTGCTCCGGCGCGACAGCGGACGCGACGTCCGGCACGAACCGCGCCGTATCGATCGGCGGCAGCGGGTCGGCGAGCGGTGCCTCCTGCATGCCGGCGTCGAGGTTCACATAGACCGGCCCCATCGGTGCCGACCGCGCCAGCCAGTAGGCGCGCAGCACCGACTCGCGCGCCGCCTCGGGCGAGGCCGGCTGATCGTCCCACTTGGTGTAGGGGCGCAGCAGCGCACCCTGATCGCGCGCCGTGTGGATCCAGTCGATCCAGGGGCGGCGCTTCGGCGCGTCCACCGGACCGGTCGCGCCGAGCAGCAGCACCGGCATGCGGTCGCACCAGGCGTTGAACATCGCCATCGTGGCGTGCATCAGTCCGACGTTGGAATGCACCGCGGCCGCCATCGGCCGGCCGGTCACCTTGGCATAACCGTGCGCGATCGCGACGGCGTGCTCCTCGTGCAGGCACAGCAGCATCTGGGGCTGCACGTTGCCGAGGTAGTTCACCACACTGTCGTGAAAGCCACGATAGCTGGAGCCCGGGTTCAGCGCGATGAACGGAATCTCCAGCGCGCGCAGCGTGTCGGCGACGACGTCGCTGCCGAACAGCGCATTGCCTGAGGGCTGATGCAGCGGCTGCTCGATCGGCGTGCCCGACCGGTCGGCGAGGTGGTTCGCGAGATCAGCCATTCCGAAGATCCTTGTTCCAATCTGTCGCATTGCTGTGCAGCATGAATTCGCCGACGCGCAGCGGTGGGTATTTCGGCGGATTGTCCGGCCCCATGCAACTCGGGAGGCAGGCAACCTCCGCATCGAAGTCGGGAATGGCGAAGAAGGCCACCGAATAGCGCTCGGTGCCGGAGCGGTTGATGACGCGATGCGGCGTCGAGGCGAAGCGGTCATTGGTCCACCGCGCCATCATGTCGCCGATGTTGATCACGAAGCTGCCGGGGATCGGCGGCACATCGATCCAATCGTCGCCATGCTCGACCTGCAATCCACCGACATTGCCCTGTGCCAGGATCGTGAATGCCGTGGTATCGGAATGCGGACGCAGACCGAATTGCCGGCCCGCGGTGACCGGCGGGTGCGGCGGATAGTGGATCAGATTGATCTGCGTCAGCGGCTTGCGGTAGGCGGCGAGGAACCAGGCCTCGTCCAGATCGAGTGCGAGCGCGAAGGCGCGCAGCAGCGCATCGGTCAGGCGCTCCATCCGGTCGTAGTAGTCGAGCAGCGTCTCTCGCCATCCCGGCAGATTGTCAGGCCAGCGGTTGAGCGCATGCACACGGTTGCCGGCAATGACATCGGGATCGTCTTCCGACAGTTCGTGCTGGTACTTGAAGCTTTCGTTGAGGTCGGGCGCGTCGGCCTTGTCGGCATAGATGCGCGAACCCAGCGGCTGATAGCCGCGGTTCGGCCCGACCGTCAGCCTGACCTTCATGCGCTCTTCCAGCGGCAGAGCGAAGAACCGTCGCGATGCGGCGAAGATCGCATCGATCGCGGTGAGTGGGACGCCGTGGCCAGTGAGGTAGAAGAACCCGGTGCCCTCGCAGGCTTCGCGGATATGCTGTGCCACGCGACGCTTGCCATCGCCCGCGAGGAATGCCGCAAAATCGATCACTGGAATGCGCGATGCGGTCGGATCCACCGGCGAACTCGCAACAATGTTATGTGGCAGAGTTAATGTGGCCGCCACCACTTTGTCCATATAGCCTTCTGTCTGCATCACATCGACGAAGGAATGAGCATATGCCCTTCGATGCCTTGGTCGCCGTTACGCGGCAGAAAGCGCTCTCCGACGCACTCGATGATCACCGCGTGAATCCAGTACCCTGGGAAACGCTGGCGGTGCACAAGGTGGAACAGCAGCGACGATACGGACCGAGTTTCTGGTACCGCCACCAGGCGGTGGTGTCGATCATGCTTGTGGTTGCGAGCCCCGCGGCAGGCGCCTTGGCCGCTGCGAGCGGCGGCTTCACCGCGCATTCCGGCGTCCTGGCGATCACCGGCAGCTTCGTTTGGATGTGCATGGTCGCGCTGCTCACCGGTACCGGCATGGTCCGCCTGCGCGCCGGCTCGCACTGGGAAGAGCGCGAAGTACTGACCTATGGCGATCTCCCGGAGCCGATCGCCAAGGTTGCGCGCGTGCTGCAAGGCGACGTGCCGCGTGCTCGACTGATCCTGGGAGAGCTGAAGCGGCGAGGAGACCGTGCTGGATCCGTACCTGCTGATCGAGCACGAAGGCGAGTGCGTCTGCCTCGGCATCTGGGAAGACGATCGGGTGATTGCCTGCGCGGGCTAGGACCGCCTCGTCTCTCCCGTTGACCGTGCAAGGGAGCGTGCGAAATGCCCGCTCCCGTTCGGCGCTTTCAGTGCTGTCCTTCCGGCATGCGGACCAGCAGTCCGTCGAGTTCCTCCGTCATCCTGATCTGGCATGACAGCCGCGAGTCCGGTTGAGCGACCGCGGCGAAGCTCAGCATGCTGGCCTCCTGCGAGCCCGGCACCGGTGTGCCGATCTTGGACAGCCACGCGGCATCGACATAGACGTGGCAGGTGGCGCAGGCGCACTCGCCGCCGCAGTCAGCATCGATGCCGGGGATGTTGTTGTCCACCGCCCCGCGCATGACCGAGGTGCCGACCGGCACGTCCACCGTATGCTCCGTGCCGTCGTACTCGACGTAGGTGACCTTCGGCATATTCCTCCCCTCGGCTGGTCAGGCGGCCAGCTCCCGGATGGAGCATGACACGTCTCGCAGCCTCGCCGCTACCACCTGGCGGCGGCGCGCGATCATCATGCGTCCGGCCATGAATTCCGCCGGTGCGTTGACCGCCTCGACAGCCTGAACCGCCCCGTCCGCCGCCAGATGGAAGATCGCGAACGATCCGGTGTGTGGGTCGCCGCGCACTACGGTTTCCGCAACGTCGAATTGGAAGCCTGCGATCTGCAGCCTCACGTCGTACTGGTCGGACCAGAACCATGGCACCTCGGGTGCCGGAGGTGGTCGGCCGCACAGATCGGCAGCGGCCTGCTTTGCCTGCTCAATCGCATTCGGCACGCTCTCAAGCCGGCCGGTCCGGTGATACAGCGGCAACGGCCGGTGGGTGCAATCGCCGATCGCGTGAATGGCGGCGTCCGAGGTGCGCGCGGCGAGATCGACGACGATGCCGTTGGCGCAATCGAGCCCGGCTGCTCGCGCCAGCGCATCATTCGGCGCCGCGCCAACGCCGACCAGCACCGCGTCACACGGAATTGCCTCCCCGTCGGACAGGCGCACGCCGGCGACGTGGCTGCCCGCCCCCTCGAATGCCTCCACTGCGGCATTCAGGATGATGTCGCACGCCGGCCTCGGCGTGACGGCGTTGGAAGAATTCGGCCAACGGGACGGACGCCACGCGCGGCAGGACGCGTGATTCCCGCTCGATCACCACGACCTCGGCGCCGAGCGCGCGTGCGGATGCAGCAACCTCGAGGCCGATGTAGCCAGCGCCGATGATCGCGATGCGGGCGCCCGCGCGCAGCACCGTTCTGAGGCGATCTGCATCGGCAAGCGTACGCAGTTCAAAAATGCCGGCGAGCTCGCGGCCGGGAATGGGAAGTGTCCGCGCATGGCAGCCGGTCGCCAGGATCAGATGTTCGTAAGCGATGTGCTCGCCGGTCGCGAGGTTCACCGTGCGGGCCGACCGATCGATTGCCGTCACGCGGCAGGAGAGCCGCAGGTCGATGCGATTGGTCTGATAGAAGCCGGCCGGCCGCAGCAGCAGGTCGGCGAACTCGCCCTCGCCCTTGAGCCACGCCTTGGAGAGTGGCGGACGCTGATATGGCGGGGTCGGTTCAGCGCCGAGCAGGGTAACCGGACCTTGCCAGCCGTACTGGCGCAAAAATGCCGCGACCGACCCTCCAGCGTGGCCGGCGCCTACGATCACGACCTGCGCGGAATTGTCACCCATGGCGGCACCCTAGGCACCGCGTCACAAAACGCAAAGACCCCCGCACGCACTCAGCGATGAACGGGGGTCAGATTGCGAAGTTCTATGTGCTTCGCGCCCAGCGCTGATCGCCAGGCTATAACGTGGTCTTTGTGATTAGTCGCCGGTGCCACGCCGATCGGCAACTGGTAGACTGCCCGGTGGAGTCATGCTGCGATGCACCCTCCTCTCTCGTGACGGTTGCGATCGTGCGCCTGACGGGTCGATAAAGTCAAGCGCGACGAGGGGTCGCGACCGAAAGATATCGTGCACGCCAGGAGGTTACGAAATCGTTAATCCGCCGCTTGCTCGATCGTGATCACGTCACCTGCAAGCGTCGTGCGTCGCACGTCGCGCACCTCATTGCGATCGAACCGACGCGCACGATGCATGGTCGTGCGATTGTCCCACATCACCAGATCGAACGGCCGCCAAACGTGCGAATAGACGAACTCGCGCTGCGTCGCGTGTTCCGTCAGGTCGCGCAGGAACATGCGCGCCTCCGGGATGGTCCAGCCCTCGATTGCGCCGGCATGCGACGACAGGAACAGTGACTTCCGTCGCGTCACCGGATGCGTGCGCACCAGGCGCTGGCGCACCGGCTCGAAGGAGGCGATCTCCTGTTCGGTCAGATCGGTGAAGCCGATCGCGTGGCGCGAATAGATCAGCGAATGCAGGCAGACCAGGTCCTCCACCTCCGCCTTGGTGCGCGCGTCGAGAGCGTCGTAGGCAGCGCGCATGTCGGCGAATTCGGTGTTGGCGCCCCATGTCGGCAGCACGCGCCCGGACAGCAGCGAGTATCTCGCCGGTACCGGACGGAACGAGCTGTCCGAATGCCACAGCCGGTCGCCCAGCTTGAAGAACCAGACGCGGTCCTCGTCCGAGATGATCTTGCCGTCCTTGTCCAGGTTGGAGAAGTCGGCCATGCCCGGACCCAGCCGGCTGTCCGAGCGCTTCCTGATGTGGCCGCCGCCAGCGTAGTTCTCCAACTCGCCGAAGTGGCGGGTGAAGGCGAGCTGCTGTTCGTCGGTGATGGCCTGATCGGGAAACACAAGGACGGCGTAGCGATCCATGCCCGCCTCGACCGCCGCAACCTCGTCCCGGCCGAGAGGTGCTCGGCAGTCGATGCCCGAGACCTCCGCCGCGAAGGCTGGATGCAGCTGGCGAAACGATACCGGCATGTGTGTCGATCCTCTATTGGGCACCCGATATTGAAGTCCTTTCGCGCCACCTCCGTCCAGGGTAATGGAAGCTCGGAGGTGCCAGCATGTTCATCGCAATGAACCGCTTCCGGGTCACACCGGGTTCAGAGGCCGATTTCGAAAAAGTCTGGACGACGCGTGACAGCCATCTGTCGGGCGTTCCCGGCTTCATGGCGTTCCACCTGCTGCGAGGACCAGCGCACGACGATCACGTGCTCTACTCGTCGCACACGATCTGGCACAGCCGCGGCGATTTCGAGGCCTGGACCCGGTCCGAGGCGTTCCGCCGCGCGCATAGTGATGCCGGCGGCAATCGCAGTCTCTATCTCGGCCATCCCGAATTTGAAGGCTTCGACGTCATCCAGACGATCGAACCCGGCAATAACTGATAGGGAGGCATTGCGATGCGCTTCGACGGGAAGGTCTGCCTGGTCACCGGCGCCGGCTCCGGCATCGGCCGCGCAACAGCGATCGGGTTCGCGCAGCGCGGCGGCAAGGTGGTGGTATCGGATGTGAACGGCAACGCCGCCGAGCAGGTCACTGCCGAGATCACCGCATCCGGCGGCACGGCGATTGCGATCGTCGCCGACATGGTCAAGCCCGCCGATATCGAGGCGATGATTGCCGGCGCCGTGAAGACGTATGGCCGGCTGGACGTATTGCACAACAACGCATTCGGCGTGCCCGCGTCGCTGCGCGACAAGCGGATGGCGCGCGTGGCCGACACCGACCAGGAGGTGTGGGACTACACGATCCAGGTCGGCCTGACCGCGGTGATGCAGGCCACGCGTGCCGCATTGCCGATCATGCGGGAACAGGGCGGCGGCGCCATCGTCAACACCGCGTCGATCTCCGGATTGTTCGCCGACTACGGCATCTCGGCATACAATGTGATGAAGGCCGGCGTGGTCAACCTGACGCGAGGCACCGCGATCGAGTACGCGCGGTGGGGCATCCGCTGCAATTGCGTCTGCCCCGGCGCGATCGACACGCCGCTGCTGCAGCGCTCGTTCAGCATCCCCGGTTTCGCCGAGCAGACGCGCGCCGCCATACCGATGGGGCGGCTTGGCCAGCCTGAGGAGATGGCCAACGTCGTGATGTTCCTGGCGTCGGATCTTGCGTCCTACGTCACCGGCGCAGCGTTCGTCGCCGATGGCGGACTGACAGCGCAGACCGGCATCCCGACGCGATTCCGGGACAGCAACTGAACACGCACACAGACGCGATGGATCAAGCCACTCGATCTCCCTGCTTGATCTCCACCGTGCGGTTGTCGACAGCAGGGAGCATTTGCGCGGGGTCGCGGGTGACGACGACATCGATGACTGTCGGGCGGTCGCGTTCCTCCATGCCCTGGCGAAGTGCCGGAGACAGCGCCTCGGGGTCTTCGACGCGAATGCCGCCACAGCCCATCGTGCGAGCGATCGCCGCGTAATCCATCTCTTTGAGATCGGCCGACTGGTAGCGTCCGCCCATCATCGCGTGCTGCAACGCCTTGACGTAGCCGGAGGCAGCGTTGTTGACGACGATCACGGTGAGACCGCACCCGGCGCGGCGCGCGGTCTCGAGTTCGCCAAGCATCATGTTGAATCCGCCATCGCCGCTGATCGCGACGACGGGCCGGTCGGGCGCGGCGAGTGAAGCACCGATGCCTCCCGGCAGCCCATAACCGATCGAGGCGAAACCGCGATCCGGGATGAAGCTCCGTCCTGCACTCTTGGTGTCGTAGAGCAGTCCGGTCCAATGCCCGGCGAACCCGCCATCGGCGACGAGGATCGCATCCGCCGGCAGGGTCTTGTTCAGCTCGCGGCAGAGGCGCGCCATATGCACCGGCCGGTCGCGCGAATTAAGTCGCGGCGCGGCATCGTCCTCCCACGCCTTCATGCGCGGCGCGAGTTCGGCGACATAGTCGGCCCGCATCGCGCGCGCCGCCGCACCGCTGTCGGACAGCGCATCGGCGAAGTCTTCCAGACCCGCGCGTGCGTCGCCCCACAGCGCGATCTCGGCGGGGACGCAGCGGCCGATCTCTTCCGCGACGATGTCGAGATGGATAACCGGAATGTGGGAAGGCGGCAGCGCGAAGCGCTTGGTCGCTATCTCGCCCAACTTGCAGCCGACCACGATCAGGCAATCCGATGCCTCGATCAGGTCGTTGGCAATGCGTGAATATCGGCCGAACAGACCCACCGACAGCTTGTTCGTGCAGGCGATGCCTCCCTTGCCGCTCATCGTGTGCGCGACCGGAATTGACTGCGCCTCGGCGAAGCGGGTCAGCGCGCTCCAGGCTTCGGACAGGTGGATGCCGCCGCCGGTCAGCAGCAGCGGCCGCTTTGCCTTGGCGATCAGCTTCGCGGCGCGCTCGATGTCGGCACGGTCGGGACGGATGCGCCGGGCCGGCGCCTTCAGCGTCGCTTCGTCGATGACGAAATCCTCGGCCGCAAAATCGTGGGTGCCGTGGGCAACGTCCTCTGGCACGTCGAGCAATACCGGCCCCGGCCGCGCGGATGTCGCCACCGCAAATGCGCGCCGCACCAATTCGGGGATGCGCGCGGTCATCTCGACGCGGATAAGCTCCTTCACCGCAGGCCTGAGAATTTCGACCTGGCGGCATTCCTGCGTCATGTTCTTCCAGGAATGCGCGCGGTTGGTATCGCCGGCGATCGCGACGATCGGGATGCCGCCATTCAGCAACTCAACGAGCCCGGTGACGAGGTTGGTCGCGCCCGGGCCGAGCGTGCCGTCGCAAATGCCGGGTCGATTGGTGACCCTTGCATAAGCGTCCGCTGCGAATGCTCCGCAGCGCTCGTCGTTGATGAGATGGTGGTTCAAGCCGACAAGGCCGACTGCGTCGTAGAACGGCAGCAGCTGGAAACCGCCCATGCCGAACATCGGCCCGGCGCCGGCCAGGCGCAGCATCTCTGCGAGCGCGCGTCCGCCCGTCATCGTGCCCGACGGGCGATTTTGCAGTGTGGGGCTCATGTTTCCTCCTTATGAGGCGTGGGCACGGCGCAACCCGGCGATGAATTCGCGAGCGCTCATGCCTTCGCGAAGACCCAACGCCGCTGCGCTTGCGTTGACCCGGCTGATGACGCCGTCCTCGTAGGTTGAGCGCGCGTCGCCGATGCGAGCGCTTGCCGCCGAGACTGTCGCAGCCGCGATGCCGCGTACGTCGAGCGCCGGCAAGCGCGAGGTGCCGGCGCCGTCCTTGCCGATGCCAGCGTCGTTATAGAGCGCTCCGAGCACGTCGTATTTGAGCGCGGTCTCCGGCCTGCCACCGAGCAACCCGCCATGCGAGCCGGTAATGACGATGGAGTGCCTGTGCTCGGGCAGCACGAGCGATGCGGAGTCGAGCGCCCAGACTTGTGGCGCTTCGGAGATGAGCAGGAACGCCGCCTCGAGCGCCTCTGGCGGCGCGCGGTGCGTTGGTCGTGCGTGTTGCAGCGCGGCGGCAGCATCGCGGCACGGCTGCCCCGCGTTTACCCCGAGCGATGCGGCGAGCCCGTTCGCATGGGTGACGACACCGCAGGCCATCATGTCGGCGCCATCACCGATCCTCGCCGTGTCATGACCGACTGTCGCGGCGGCGATGCCGAATTCCTGCAGGTAATCGAGACCGGCAATGCCGGCGCGGTCGCGGCCGACGCCGGCATCGTTGAAGATCGCCGCGGCAGCATGAAGCTTCGCCGCGAGGTAGGCGGCATAGATCCCGCCATGCGACGCGTTGACAACGACCGCGCCGGCGGCCTCAGGCCCGACGCGGGTGATACTGTCGGCGATGATGATCGGAGCGGGCATCGATGCGGCCTCGCGCGACGGTGGCCTGTCATCATGCCGATACCAGTGTCGGGCGACAATGCTCGCGAGCGGGCTCGCCGGGCGTTATGTCAAGTCGGGCGACGTGGGCGGATCAGCGCGCTGTGGCAGCCGGCGGACAGGCGAAGGCTTTTGGAGAAGTGGTAGCGCCGTCCCCTGGATTGCCTACAGCAAGTTTGTAAGCGCTGACCAAAATGCGGGTGGAGCAAATGCCATAATCAGTGCGGCTAGCGCGCACAGCCCCAAAATGGCGATAAATCGCCGTCTCACATGGTCAGGCATGTTGTCTCGTTTCCTTGTGTCCTCCGCCTCAGCGCCGCCGGCCGTCAGGACAACGGCTCGGCTAACACCGCAGGCAGAGAGAAACCGCATGGTGCATATTGTGCGCCCGGACTGCTTTCGGCCGGGTTACCGCCTGGCGATCAGCGACGCCGGGCTCGGCGCACAGCAATCCCGTCGCGCGCTAAGGAGAATTCGGTGCGCGGGGTATGCGCTTTTTGCTTGGATCAGTGATCGACCCGGACCACGACCACTGGGTAGCCGCGCGACGCCGCCATGTTGCCGCCGATCCGGTCCACGAGCGCCGACCATCCATCGCGCCAGCACGCGCCGGGTGACGCCCGCCAAACGTCGAGGTTGCATACAGGCGTGACGACAATCGGCAGGATCACCATCGCCGCTAGCACGACCGCTCCCAGCACCCCGACCGTGCAGAAGGGGCGTTGTCGCTCGCGACGCCGAGCGCGTCGCTCTCGCTTCGCCAGTTCAGCGCGATACCAATCGCGGTCTGCCAAGCTCATGGAAGCAGCCTAAAGCCTTGGCCGTTACGAGATCGCTACGTGCCGATTGGGGCCTATAAGTCGGCTTCCCGGCCCATCAGAGCAGCTATGAGCCGTCGCGCCGCGCGTGGCAACCATGTTCCGATACCGATGGTAAGACCTGCTTGCTGGCAGGGCTCGAGGCGCCACGGATGGCCTCGCGATGGGAACCAAGATCTGTACGACCTATGATAATGAGCCGCTGTTATGGGGATTCGGGGTCGCGATGAGCGCAGCAACAGCACACAAGCCGATCGTCCATTTCGTCGGCAGCATCCCGTTGCCGGACGCCGAGACGGTGTTCCGTACCCTGGCGGCAGCAACCGCACCACATTTGAAGCGCCTGCCGGACGGCGAGACCGGCATCCGCAAGACCTGGATCCGCTTTCTGCAGCAAGTGCTGGCCGATAACGCGGCGATCGAGGTGGCGAGCGATGTACCATCGTTCAAATTCACCCAGTGGGACGGCAAGTTATTGCGCGAAATTCCGCGCCTGCGTGTGAAGCCAGGCGCGCGGCTCGACCCAGCGACCGTAAAACCCGCTATGCCGACATGGCGATCGAGTTCGTGGCGACTGTTCGATCGCCTGCAGCAGGAAGGCGTGATCCCTGCCGGCGTCAAGTTCCAGATCTCGCTGCCAACCCCGATCGCGCCGACCTACAACAACATGGTGCCGTCCGACCGGCCGGCGCTGATCCCGGTGTTGACGACGCACTTGCTTGGCGAAGTCGCGGCGATCGCGCAGGCATTGCCCAACGACCGCATCGCACTGCAATGGGACGTGTGCCAGGAGGTCATTGCCTGGGAGGGCTATTACGAGCCGGGGCCGGTCGATTTCCGGAAGGAGACGATCGCCGAGCTGATCGCGATCGGTGATGGCGTCCCGGCGGCGATCGAGCTCGGCTACCACCTGTGCTACGGCAGCCCGGCCGACGAGCACGTGATCCAGCCGAAGGACGCCGGGATCATGGTCGAGATGACCAATGCGGTCTCTGCCGGGGTGCGGCGGTCGATCGAGTTCTTCCACCTGCCGGTGCCTAAACCGCGCACCGACGATGACTATTTCGCACCACTTGCCGGGCTGAAGTTGCACCCGGAAACCGAGCTCTATCTCGGCCTCGTTCATCGCGACGACATGGCCGGCAACGCTGCTCGCCTCGCCGCCGCCCGGCGCCATGTCCGGGTCGACGGCGTCGCCACCGAATGCGGCATGGCGCGCGGCGATCCCGAGCGTTTTCCGGGGCTGCTCGCAGCGCACGTGCAGACCGCCGAACTGGAAACGCAGGCATGATCGCCTGCTGCTGTGTCGCGCCGATCGGGGTCCCTTGACCCAGCTTTTTGCGGCCCTGCACGGCACAATGGCGGCGCTGCGCCTCGTTGGGACAGCAGAGCCATCCGGCTCGGATTGCCGACCATAATTGCGCTTCCTATCGCCGCACCGACGAGGGGGCTTCTCGAACCCCGGTCCGCAGCTGAACCGCTGATCAGCCTCCGGTGTGCCAATTCTGTTTGCGCTCGGGTCACACAGGATGACGCCGTCGTAGCGGTTGCTCACTCCGCCCTCCTCGCGCAGAGCCAACGTGGTGTGCGGTCCGCCAGACCCAACCTCATCAAGGCACAAACCGCGGCGCACGCGGTTCGCATGCGTCTCCGCGGCCCTTCGCGGTCCTCCGCTGTTCTCCGCGCTGAATTTTCGCGGAATCGCCCACCAGCGCCGAACGCCCTCCGACCCAATCCGCTCCGGCGCCGCGGCCGTCGGCGGATGGCGCCAGAAAGCACAACTGTCCCGCCGCCAATACCAGTGCCCCGCCTTAGATAGGAAAACTATCATTGACGTCATCCATGGTAACTCCCATGTCACCAGCCTCATGTCACGGCCCGAGGCACTCCATGCGCATCGAAGAACTCCTCCCCACCCTTTCCCCCGCAGTCGCATCCCACACGCTCGGATCCCTCCGCTCCGCCTTGCCCGCGCCGGAACCCGACACCCCGGAGAGGCGCGCCGCCCGTGACTCACTCGCCATTGCCACGGTCGCCGCCATGAGGCCGATGGATGCCGCGCAAGCCATGCTGGCGGTGCAGGCCGTCTTGCACGACGCCCACGCGATGGAATGCCTCCGCCTCTCCTCCGAGCCTGGCATGGATGTCCGCGCCATCCTCCGCCACCGCGCCCAGGCCACGAAACTGATGCGCGGTGCGGATCAGTCCAGGCGCACCCTCCTGGACATCCAGGCGATGCGCCCAATCCCGCAACCGGCGAGACAGCCGGCGGTCCCACAGGAAGCGCCGCGTCCCGCCGCCGCAAACCTTGTCACCGACCGCGAAGCCGAGGCCAGGCGGCAGCGCGCCGCCCGCATCCGGGCGCTAGACCTTCGCGTGATCGAAATCCCGCCCACCATGCACTGAGGGTCACCACCACGTCCGTGACCAAACCCCCGGGCGCCTTCTCCCCCTCCCCTCGCGGGAGGGGCCGGGGCGAGGGGCCGTCATGCCTCCATCTCCGATCTCATGCACCGCGTCATCGTCTCACCAAAAGGGCAATGAGACGCTGGCGAGACTCGCCGGAGGCGCCCCTGACGGATGCCAGCAGGATTCCCGCGGCGATCAGCGCGATGCCGACCGCGTGGTACAGGTAGAACGTCTCGCCCAGGAACAGCACCGCGAGGATGCTGCCGAACACCGGCATCAGGTGCCAGGACTGGCTGGCGCGCGCCGCGCCGATCAGCTCGATGCCCCGATTGAAGAACAGGTAAGCGACGAACGACGGGAACACCGCGATGTAGGCCAGGGTGAGCCAGGCCGGCAGCCCGCCCTCGATGCGCCCACCCTCGGCGGCCTCCCACAGGTAGAACGGCAGGATCATCATCGACCCGATGCCCATCGTGGCGACCAGGAAGCTCAGCGGATGCGCCGCGGGACGCACTCGGAACACCGCGGCATAGACGCCGTAGATCACCATCGCGGCCACGATCCAGACATCGCCGCGGTTGACCTGCAGGTGCAGCAGCGTCTCCAGCGAGCCGTGCCCGGCGATGACCGCGACCCCGGCCAGCGACAGCATCACCCCGGCCGATTGCCAAAGCGTCGGCCGCTCGCCGAACAGCACGAGGGCCCAGACGATGATGACCAGCGGCCCGGCCGACTGCAGCAGCAGCACATTCAGCGCCGTGGTATCGGTGAGGCCGATGTATGACATGGTGTTGTAGGTCGCGATGCCGGTGGCCGACAGCAGCAGCATCATGCGCCAGTGCCGCAGCAGCACGGGCGCGTCCTGCTTCAGGTAAGGCCAGGCGAACCCAATCGCGACCAGGAACGCGCCGGTCCACCGCCAGTAGGCAAGCGCGATCGGCGGCACCATGCCGACGACGCCGCGCCCAAGCACGATGTTGCCGGCCCAGAACATGTTGGCAAGGACCAGAAGCGAACCAGGCAGAATTCCAAAACCGCATACGAGAGTGGGTCAGTACGCCCCCGCCCATCCGTCGCGGCGCGGGTCCGAGCCCGCCATCCGGACGCCATTCTCGGCAATCCGGATCGCCTGCACGCTGCACGGCGCTTCCAGCGACCCGACCCGGTTCAGCCGGTGCCCGAGCCTCTCCAGTCCGGCCAGCACGTCCTCACCGAACCCCGGCTCGATCGTCAGCCGGCCGTCGCCCTCATGCGGCCAGTTGGCCCCCTGTCCCTGCTGGATCGAGGTCCACCGCGGCGCCTCCAGCGCCGTCTGCGGATCGGCGCCCAGGTCCATCATCGCGGTCAGCACCTGCAGGTTGACCTGCACCTGGTTGTCCGCGCCAGGCGTGCCCTCGACCGCCCAGAGCCTGCCGTCCCTGAACACCATCGGCGCATTCATCGTGTGCCGCACGCGCTTGCCCGGCGCCAGCCGGTTGGCGTGGCCCGGTGCCAGATGCCAGTAGGCCATGCGGTTGTTCAGCAGGATGCCGGTGTCGCCGGCGGTCACGCCCGAACCGAAGCCGGAGTTCAGGCTCTGGATGCCGGACACCGCATTGCCCTCTGCATCGACCACGCAGAAATACGTCGTGTCGCCGACCGCCGCCTCGGGCTCCGCCAGCGCGGCGTCACTCGCACGCGCCATGTCGATCGACGCCGCGCATTCATCGGCGTAGGCGTCCGAAAGCAGCCGATCCAGCGGCACGTCGCCAAAGCGCGGATCGGTCCCGTAGCGCTCGCGATCCAGGAACGCGAGCTTCTTCGCCTCCACCAGCACATGGATGCGCCGCACCGGATCAAGGGCGGAAAAGTCGAAGCGCTCGACGATCTTCAGCATCTGCAGCATGGTGAAGCCGGTGGAATTCGGCGGCGTCTGGGTCACGCGGAAGCCGCGATACGCGATGGCGATCGGGTCCTGCACCTGCGGCTGGAACGCCTCCAGGTCGCGCTCATCCACCAGCACGCCGGCCTCGCGCATGCCCGCGGCGAGGCGCTTCGCCAGTCTGCCGCGATAGAACGTCTCGGCGCCGTCCTGCGCGATCTCCTCCAGCGTGCGCGCCAGATCGGGCTGTCGGATCAGCGCGGCAAGCGGCGGCACGCCGACGTCGAGATTGCCCAGGAACACTGCGCGCGACCGCGCGTCGGCGGCGAGCACCGATCGCACGTCGCCGGCGAAGTGCCGGTAGTGATGGGTGACGGCGAAGCCATCGCGCGCATGCTCGATCGCGGGGCCGCACAGCTGGCGCCACGGCAACCTTCCGTGCGCGGCATGCATCGCGCCAACCCCGGCGAGCAGCCCGGGCGTGGACACGCTGAGCGGCCCTCGCACCGCGATGCCGCCCGCGCGGAAGCGCTCGGGCGTGGCGGCAAGCGGTGCGCCGCCGGTCGCGTTGTAGCAGCGCGATGTTGCGTCATGCGCCGTGTAGACCTGATAGAACCCGTCGCCGCCGAGGCCCGACATGCCAGGCTCGACCACGCCAAGCGTGAGCGATATCGCGACCGACGCATCCACCGCATTGCCGCCGGCACGCAGCGCATCGAGGCCGGCCTGTGCAGCCAGCGGATGATTGGCACCGACCGCGCCATTGCGGCCCATAATCAGTGCGCGGTGGTTGCGAGCAGGAAGGTACATCTCGTTGGCTCCAGGGAGGAATAGAACACCTCTCCCGCTGCGCGGGAGAGGTCGGCGCGGAGCGCCGGGTGAGGGTGCTGCCATCATCCCGCCCTCACCCGCCGCGCTTCGCGCGGCGACCTCTCCCACTCTGTGGGCGAGGTGAACGTTCACAGATGCGCGGCGAAGAACTCGGCGACCGCGCGGTAGATGCGGCGCCGATCGTCCGGGCGGATGAAGCCATGGCCGGCGTAGTCGAAAGTTTCGTACGCAACCTTCTTCTGCCGCTCCTGCAGCGCCCTGACGAACTGCTCGCTCTCACCGATCGGCACGCGAGGATCGCGCGTGCCATGCGCGATCAGCACCGGCGCCCGGATGCGATCGACCCGATGGATCGGCGATATGCGCGCAAACAACTGCGCGTCGCGCTCGGGATCGCCATACTCCGAGGCGCGGTGATTGCGGCGCCAGGCCCCGGTACCGGCAAGCAGCGTCACGAAGTCGGCGATGCCATAGTAGTTCACCGCGGCGCGCCACAACTCTGGATGCTCGGTGATCGCCGACATCACCATGAAGCCGCCATACGACTGCCCCATGATTCCGATGCGTTCGCCGTCGATCGCCGGATGCTCGGCAAGCCAATGCCTGCCGTGCGCGAGATCGGTCACGCTGTCGAGCCGCCGCTCCACATCGTCGCTTTCGGTGTAGGAGCGCCCATAGCCGGAACTGCCGCGCACATTCGGCAGCAGAACGGCGAACCCCTGCGCAAGCAACATCTGGATATCGGGGCGGAAGTTCGCCCGTGCCTGGCCCACCGGCCCACCATGCACCCACATGATTGCGGGATAACCACCGGCCGGCCGAGGACCGCGCGGCAATGCAAACCAGCCGGGAATACGTGTGCCGTCGAAGCTCTCCCACGCCACCGGCTCGAGATCGACGAAGCCGGCTGGATGCGGCTCAGGCTGCCATACCACGCGCGCAACACCATCGCGCCACAGCCAGAGCGACGGCGGTTCGCGTCGGCGCGGCCACACTGAAGGCCAGCGTGGTGCCGTCGGGCGACCACGCCAGATCGTTGACGACGCCGGACGGCAGGCCTGTTACCACCGGCCTCTCGTCGTCCATCGCACCGACACGCAGTACAGCAAAGCCGCCACTGTTCTCGACCGTGGCCAGCGTTCGCGCATCCGGCGCGAGGGACCATGCCTCCACGTCGCGCCCACCGGCATCATAGACGACCGATACCTCGCCGGTTTCCGGATCCAGCCGGCACAGCCGCAGGAACTCGCTGCCACCGAGATCGGTCAGCGCCAGCAGCGTGCGACCATCGCTCGCCCAGCGCACGCTCTGGAAGTTGCTCGGCGAGCCGAATGCCTGTGCATCGCCCGACGCGACATCGAGCAGCACCAGCGACACGTCGCCGAAGCCGCGATCGAACAGCAGCGCAAGCACGGTTCCGTCGGAACGGAAGCCGGACACGCTGACCTGGTTGACGCCGTCGTAAACGCGCTGCCGAACGCCGCTCGCGACATCCTGCACGTAAACGTCGAAATGCGCCTCGTCGCGTTCGTTCGCGGTATAGGCGATGCGGGCACCGTCCGGCGACCATCCGCCGAAGTCATGGATCACCGCGGGATTGGCGGTCAGCTCGCGCGGCTCGGGCGTTGCATCGTTCGGATCGATCAGCAGCAGTTGCTGGCGTTCGTCGCCGCCGCGGTCGATGCCATAGATCAGCCGGTCGTCGACCGGCGAACGCCGCAGCAGCGCGACCTTCTCGTCGTGGAAGGTGAGCTGCCGGTCCGCGCCAGTGGCGAGGTCGAGCGCCCATATCTGCGGCAGCCCAGAACCACGCAGATGGAACAGCGTTTGTCCATCACGTGAGAATGCGGGCGAGGCGGCGGCGCCAATGGCGACGAAGGTTTCCGGATCGTAAGTCATACCGCGAGCATACCGTGCCGCCCGGGGTTGGAAAGCCGGACAGGATAGGGTTTGCTCGGCCAATGCGGCGTGTTGTGCTTGCCAACGAGACCGACTGGGAAGGATGGCGCAAGGCCACCCGCTCCCTGGTTCTCGCCGGCGTGGCGCCCGAGGACGTCCGCTGGTCGGTCCGCTCGCACGACGAGGAAGGCGACCCCCTGCAGGAGGAGACCGGCAGCTTCGGCGTCTCGCGCGCGCTGGTCTCGCTGGCGTCGCTCGCGATCCAGGCGCGCGACCGCGAGCGCTTCGACCTGCTGTATCGGCTGGTCTGGCGCGCCAATGCTGGAGAGAAGGCCGATGCGGCGGAGACACGGCGCGCCCAGGGCCTCGCCTTCGCGGTTCGCGCCGAGGCCCACAAGATGCGGACGCTGCTGCGCTACCTGCCGATGCAGGAGGGCAATCGCACCCGCTACCTCGGCTGGTACGAGCCTGCCCACTACGTGCTCGAGGCGAATGCGCAGCTTATTGCCAGGCGGTTCCCCGACCTTGTGTTCTCGATCCTGACGCCGGATGGCGGCGCGCACTGGGACGGGACGGAGCTGCGCTTCTCCTCCGGTGTCGCGTCGGTGTCGGACGACGAGGCGCTGCAATCGTGGTGGCGCAAGCACCACGCCAGCCTGTTGCGCGATGCCCGCGTCGGCACCGCCATCCCCGAGGCGGAACAGCTCGATGAAGTGCCGCGGCCGCCCGATCGCCCGCCGCTGGGACCTGTCGTGCTACCGCTGCATGCCGATGCGCCACTGCAGGAGGCGATGCACGAGGCCTCCGACTGCCGCCGCTGCCATCTCCACGAACTCGCGACACAGACGGTGTTCGGCGAGGGTCCCGCGCATGCCAAGGTGCTGTTCGTCGGCGAACAGCCGGGTGACCAGGAGGACGTGATCGGCCGTCCGTTCGTCGGCCCGGCTGGGCAGATCATGGACCGCGCCATGGAAGAGGCCGGCATCGACCGGCGCACCGTCTACATCACCAATGCGGTGAAGCACTTCAAGTTCGAGCCGCGCGGCAAGCGGCGCATCCACAAGACGCCCGAGGCCCCCGAGATCCAGGCCTGCCGCTTCTGGCTCGACGTCGAGCTGGTGCGGCTGCGCCCGAAGCTGGTGGTGGCGATGGGCGGCACCGCGGCGCGGGCGCTACTTGGCCGCGCGGTCACCATCACCCGCGAGCGCGGCAGACCGATCGAGATGCCGGATGGGCAGGCGGCGTTCGTCACCGTCCACCCGTCTTTCCTGCTGCGGGTGCCCGACGAAGACGCGAAGGCGCGGGAGTACCGCGCCTTCGTTGACGATCTGCGGAAGGTGGCGGAGCTGGTAGGCTAGGCGGCGACGACCGAGATCGGCACGCCCTCGGGGTCCAGCCGATAGCCGCCGCCCTCGGTGACCAGCAGGCGTGCGTTCGCCGGATCCGGCTCGATCTTCTGCCGCAGCCGATAGATGTGGGTCTCCAGCGTGTGCGTCGTGACCGCGGCGTTGTAGCCCCAGACCTCGTTCAGCAGCACCTGCCGCGCCACCGGGCGCGTCCCGGCGCGATAGAGGAACTTCAGGATCGCCGCCTCCTTCTCGGTCAGGCGGATGCGGCGGTTCTTCGCCGGCTCCTGCAGCAGCTTGGCCGACGGGCGGAACGTGTAGGGGCCGATGGTGAACACCGCATCCTCGCTGTTCTCGAAGATGCGGAGCTGCGCCCGCAGCCGCGCCAGCAGCTCGTTCAGCCGGAACGGCTTGGCGATGTAGTCGTTGGCGCCGGAATCGAGGCCGCGCACGACGTCGGTTTCGGCGTCCGACCCGGTCAGCATGATGATCGGCATCTTCTGCCCCTGCCGGCGCAGCTTGTTGCAGAGATCGCGCCCATCGCCGTCCGGCAGCCTGACATCGAGGATGACCGCGTCGAACCGGGCGTCCTTGGCGCCGAGCTTCTCCTCGGCCTCGCCCAGCGTGGCGGCGGCGACGGAGGTGAACTCTCCATCGACCGCAAGTTGATCCGCCAGGGTCTCGCGCAATACCTCGTCGTCATCCACGATCAAAATGGGCCGCTCTGCCGACATATCCGTTCACCTCTCATTCTTGCCGGGCGCCGACGCGCCATCCCAACCCGCACGATAACATTCGCGCAACCATGGCCCGATGTAGTCATGGCGCGCCATTGCCGACAAGGCCAAAACCCGCTTCATCCTGCCATCGCGAATTGGGCCGTCGCAAGCTGCTCACATTTCTGTGGGCGTGGCCGAGACATTCCATTCGCCCCGCCATATAGTCGTCTTGGCGGCGTCACGTGGCGGATTGTGGCTCCGCCTGTCGGTGCGAGGGCAGGTTTGGCGTTAATCATGACGAAATTTTGCCGTTATTGTTTCCGGTTCGTGTGATCTTATGACACATGCCCTCCGCTGCGATCAAATTTCGATGAACGAACGTGTAACGGGCGCCACGCCTGACCCGGAGGTGCTGCGACTCCGGACGGTGCATCGCGCGGCGGCGGACCTGCGCCGGGGGACGCCCGTGCTGCTGACCGGCGAGGCGCCGCTGTTGCTGCTCGCGGCCGAGACGGCGGGACCACGCGGTCTGGCCGAGCTGGCGATGCTCGCGGCCGATCCGCCGGTGCTGTTGCTGGCGCCGATGCGGGCAGCGGCCGTGCTTCACCGGGCGGTCGAGCCGGGCTCGCCGGTCGTCGCGCTCCATATCGGCAGCGAGCTGCTGGCGCCGGGGCCGCTGCGCGGCTTGGCGGATCCCACGATCGAGGAAGTGCTGCCCGCCCAGCCAGAGCCCGCACCGGTGCCCGAACTGGCCCAGGCGGCGCTGATCCTCGCCAAACTCGGCCGCCTGCTGCCGGCCGTGCTGGCTGCGCCGGTTCGTCCGGATGTCGCGGCTGATGCCGAAAGGCTGGGCCTGCTCAGCGTTCCGGCCACCGATCTGCTCGCCTACCCGACGGCCGCCGCGGCCGGGTTGCGCCAGATCGCCGCGGCGCGCGTGCCCCTGGAGAATGCCGAAGATTCCCAGGTCATCGCGTTCCGCACGGAGGGATCGGCGATCGAGCATCTGGCCATCGTCGTGGGCCATCCGGAGACGGTCGACGCACCGCTGGTGCGCATCCACTCCGAGTGTTTCACCGGCGACCTGTTGGGCAGCCTGCGTTGCGACTGCGGCACCCAGCTTCGTGGGGCGATCGCCCGAATGGCCGAGGAGGGGGCGGGTGTTCTGCTCTATCTCGCCCAGGAGGGCCGCAACATCGGGCTGGTCAACAAGCTGCGAGCCTACACACTGCAGGACCGGGGGCTCGACACGCTGGACGCGAATCGGGCGCTCGGATGGGGAGCCGACGAACGCAACTTCCTGATTGCGGCCACGATGCTGGAGGCACTCGGCGTTCATCGCATCCGGCTCCTGACCAACAATCCCGACAAGCTGGCCGCGCTGGCGGCGTGCGGCGTGGACGTGATCGGCCGCGAGGCGCACGCCTATGCGCCGAATGGCGTGAACGACCACTACCTCGCCACCAAGGCGGAGCGCTTCGGTCACCTGCTGGACTGAGCCGGCATGCAGGCGCTGGTGCATCCCGATGGACGGCTGGTGCTGCGGGGCCTTGTGTTCCGGACAGCACTCGGGCGAGGCGGCGTGCGGCGCGACAAGCAGGAGGGCGACGGGGCGACCCCGGCCGGACTGCTGCCGCTGCGCCGCGTGCTGTATCGCGCGGACCGGGTGAGGGCGCCGGACTGTGCCGTCCCGGTGGAGCCGACTGCGCCTACCGACGGCTGGTGCGACGATCCAAGGGAGGCCGATTACAACCGGATGATCCGGCTGCCGCACGACGGCCACTACGAGGAGCTCTGGCGTCAGGATGGCGTGTACGACGTGATCGCCGTGCTGGGCTGGAATGACGCGCCGGTGCAGCGGGGGAGAGGTTCGGCGATCTTCCTTCACGTCGCGCGGCCTGATTACGCACCGACCGAGGGATGTATCGCATTGGCCATGGGCGACCTGCGGCAGGTGCTGGCCGCGGGCATAGACGACGTACTGGTGCTGACCTAACCGGGTTCCCGTCTCAGCCCGCGCACCTCCAGCGCCGCCAGGTACGCCTGCCCAGCGCCGCTCCTGTTCGCGCCCCAGCTCGTGCAGGTAGTCCCACGAGTAGATCCCGGTGTCGTGCAGGTCGTCGAACATCAGCCGGACCGCGTAATTGCCGACCGGCTCGATGCCGATGATCCCGACATGCCGCTTGCCCGGCAACGATCTGCTTCTGGTCCGGCCCATGCCCCTGCACCTCGGCGCTCGGGCTCTCCACGCGCAGATATTCCGCCGGCAGCGCGAACCGCGTCCGTCGTCGAACGCGACGTGCAGCACACGCTCCGCCTTGTTCAGCCGGATCTCGGTGGCGACGGCCATCACTCCTCCAGCTTGCGCGCCTCCTCGGGCAGCATGATCGGGATGCCGTCGCGGACCGGATAGGCGAGGCCCGCCTTGCGGCTGATCAGTTCGCTGGCCTCGCGGTCGTATTCCAGCGGGCCCTTGGTCAGCGGACAGACCAGAATCTCCAGCAGCCGCGGATCGATGGGCGCCTGACGCCTGGTCTCGGCCGGTTCATCCATGACGCGATCCTCCGTTCAGCTGACGCTGCGCCCACCCGGCGTGTCCGGCGACAGCGCGCCCATCTGCAGCAGCGCCAGCAATGCCGCGGCCCGCTCGGCGTCGGTCGGCGCCTCCAGCAGCGCCTGCTTCTCCGCCGGCTCGAACGGGCAGACCATGGCCAGCGTCACCACCAGCATGTCGTCCGGCAGGCGCTTGATCGCGTCCCAGTTGGCGTCGAAGCCGCGGTGGGCGAAGTAGCCGCGCAGCGCCGCCAGCAATGTCTCGCGTCGATACACCGATCGGCCGCGGCTCCAGGTCCAGATCGGCCAGGTAGGCGGCGAAGTCGCCACGCACGCGACGATAGCCGCGGCGCATGTCGATCTCGGCGGCGATGCGCGAAGCGGATCAGGCCGGTCAGCGTGATCAGATAGTGCCCGTCGTCGGTCTCGCTGAACGACGACAGTCGCCCCAGGCAGCCGATGCGGAACAGCGCGGGGCCGTTCGCCGGTTTCGGCTGCGGTGGGGTCCGGCTGGATCATGCCGAACATGCGGCCCGTGGCCGAGCGAGTCCTCGGTCATCGCCAGTAGCGCGGCTCGAAGATGTGCAGCGGCAGCTTGCCGCGCGGCAGCAGCAGCGCGCCCGGCAGCGGGAACACCGGGAACTCGGCCGGCAGGTCCTCCACCCGGGGGTGGAAGTCGGCCATCTAGCTGAACAGCACCGAGGACAGCCTGCGCCGCGCCGCCGTCGTGGCCGGATCGTCGAAGCCCCAGGCCTCGAAGAACTTCAGCAGCTGCAGCCGCGCGGCATCCTCGTTCCAGGCGCGGTTGCGGCGGATGATCTCGAGCAGCGCATCGGCCGCCTGCTCGCGCTCGTCCGATCGCGTTCAGCGCGGTGGCGAGATCGTAGCGCGCCTGGAGATCGGCCGGATCGGCGGCGAGCCGCGCCTGCAGGCTCTGCAGCTGGCCCTTCGCCTTGCGGCCTTCCTCGGCCAGCGCCAGCGCACTGCGGGCGCCGGCGATCTCGGCATGGTCGGCGATCTTCGCCGGCACCTGCTCCAGCGCCTGGCGCGCCTGATCCTCCTGGCCGAGGGCCATCAGCGCGCGGATCAGCCCGCCCCAGGCATCGCCGTTCTCCGGCTCCTGGTGCAGCAGTTCGCTGAACAGCTCGCCGGCCTGCTGGGCGTCGCCTGCGTCCAGCGCCGCCTTGGCCTCGGCGAGCAGGTCGGCGCTCGGCATCGAGCCGCCGGCCAGCTTCAGCAGGCCCTCGACGAAGCGCTTCACCTCGGATTCCGGCTGCGCGCCCTGGAACAGGTCGGCGATCTGGCCCTGCCAGAACGCGGCCACCGTCGGCACCGACTGCATGCGGCAGGCCGAGCTGCGCGAGCTGCTGCACCAGCGCGCGGTTCTGGTCGATGTCGATCTTCACCAGCTTCACGCGCCCGCCGGCGGAACGGACCACCTTCTCCAGCGTCGGCGTGAGCTGCTTGCAGGGGCCGCACCAGGTCGCCCAGAAATCGACCAGGACGGGGAGAGCTGCGCGAGGCCTCCACCACCTCCTTCATGAAGGTCTTCTGGTCGCCGTCCACGATCATGGCGGCGCCGTTGCCGCCCGGCCGCGGATGGGTTCTGACCGATGATCAGTTCGTCCATGGTCTCCTGGCCTTCGAATCAGTCGAGGCATAGATGTTGTGCCGCGCCGCGCCAGACAAGCGCGGCGCGGGCGGTCGGATGGACCATGCCGTGGCTCGGTGCTGCTTGCAATCGTCAGGCGGAAGCCGCCTAGAAACCGCGCCCTGATCGGGAGCGCGGGCGTAGCTCAGGGGTAGAGCATAACCTTGCCAAGGTTGGGGTCGAGGGTTCGAATCCCTTCGCCCGCTCCAGCGCAAACCGGAAAGTCGGCATCCCGTTCGCCTGGCCACCCCTGGCGATCGCAACAAACGAACCGGCTGACTTGACCCCAACCTGCAGGGACCCGGAGCGTGGCGCTGGCAGTCATGGCATCTCCAGCTGGGTTTTGCGCCGGGGAATGGAGCTGGAAGGATTTGCAGGGCGCCTTCGTCTAGAGCTCAAGACGATAAAGGCGGACCCACAAATCTGGCTCCGCCCGTCCTGCTTTCTTGACGTTGAAGCGATCGCTGCCGTCCGGCGCCATCACCTCTGTTGTGCGCCAGAGCGAGGGCTTCCGCGCGAGCTGCTGGCGGAACTCTTCCGTCGCCCAGATTTGTCCAGGCAGTACATGGGGCTCCACCCTGGTCGCGCATAGCACAGCATCTCCCCCGACGACCATTGGCGGTTCATCGCCAACGCCTGCCTGGATATGTACCTCACCGAAGTGCAGGGCTACGCGCAGGCGAGGCTGGCCCGCGGTCTGGTACACGTCATCGATAATATGCCGGGCGGCCTGGGCCAGAGCGACCGGATCGTCGTGGGCCACCAACGCTGAAATCTCCGCCGGTCTCCACGACGGCTGCCCCGCGAGCCCATCGGCGCACGGCATCGTCCAATGCTTGCCGGACTGGAGCATCAGCACGGGCATGCATCAGGCTGCCATACCCGTACACATCGGCTTTGAGGACGCAGCACGTCTGCACGCTAATGGCCCTCGCCGCACTCTCCGTCTCTCGCCAGGGTCGGCCATAGCCCACGATGTTGTCGCGGTGGATATGCTGCAGGTAGGCGGGATTTAGCCGTCCGATCACGTCGTGCAGCACTGGGTGGAGCAGGTAGTGCGTGGCCTGTGGGAGCATCCCGTCCGGCTCGAGAGTCGCCTCCCCCGGCCGCAGAAAGTGCTGTGCCCACTCTCCACGCACGCGGTCGTAATGGACGTAGCCGAGAAGGCCCACCCGGTAGAGCGCACAAAACACGTGCTTCTCCTCGCCACCCGTCGCGATGCTGTGCTCCAAGAAGACCGTCTCGATCTGCTCGCGGGTCAACACATTACTCGGCAGACGTAGCAGTAGCTGTTCGAGTTCGAGGTTACCGATATGCGGGGCGATCTCTGCGAGATACTCGTAGGCGATTTCGGTGGCCGCCTGGTGCACGACTTGCTTGAAGCGGAGCTCGCTCCGTCGCTCATATGGCGGGAGTGCGGCCAGGCGCTGTCCAATGGTCATCAAGTCGCGCGGGCGTAGCAGCGTGTGCCGGTAGATAAACTCAAAACTTCCCTCTTCTTCGCGCGTGTATGCGTCGGTGACTGTTGTCTGCCCCAGGAATGCCTCAAGCGGATCGGCGCGCAACCTCTCTGGCCTTACCATCGTGTCGCTCTTCAACAGGCGCACATTGTTGAGAAAGATCTCGCGCAGACTTTGGCGGGAGTATGAAATATCGACGGCGCTGCCGCGGTACTGCTGGGCCATTACGGTCGTTTTCGCAAGACGCGCATAGGCTTCCTTGCGCACAGCGGCAAATACCTTGATGTGATGGTTGATCCGGCGAAGCTGATAAGAAACCTCCACCAGACCAAGTTGCGCGAAGTGCCATATGTTTGGCGATAACTCGCCGGTGACGCTGGGATGGCTCGTGGGCCCTTCGACGTGCTTGTTGAAGTACCTCATCCACGCCATCGATGAAGATGGCCACCGGCGAGGTGGCGGCGCGTATTCGCGGGACTAGATGACCGTCGGTGTCGGCACCGCAACGTTGGAGCTCGCTCGGGGTAAATTCGAGTAGGCGAACGAAGTGGTCGATGACGCCCTGAAGCTGTTCGTCTCCAATAAGGCTGGCGAGGCCGGAACCGACCTTCAGCCCACTCACCGCGCCGAGATGTTTCAGCGTCGCCAGACAGATCGCCGTGAGCCAGATCTTCGACCACGGAAGGGGAGACACCACGAAAAAGGCGAGGAGTTCCCGGCTAAAAATCTTGTCGCCAATCGGCTTGTCGAGAAGGGCCCCCGTGGGAAGACATACGGCCCGCCCCTCACGCTGATAGAGAATGCGCTTGGCTTTGAGGAGCAGAGTCTTGCCGAAACCCTTCGTGCCGATGACGATGAATTTGTCATCGCGATCCGAGCGCAGAAAGCCTTCGATTTCAGGGGTGCGGTGGAGCAAGGACTCGTTAAAGTCCTCCGCCACCTGGATGTCGTCCGCATCCACGGTCCACGCACGCATGCGGTCCCCCCATGCCCGCCACGAGGCTAGCTGAAGCCGTGGTTGGGGAGCAATAACCGGCAACGTCCGCTCCCTCTCGTGAGAGAGCAGGAAACAGCGGCGCAGCATGCTTACGCCGCGGCGGCCGCACTGATGACGTCGATCCCGAGGAGAGTAAAGTGAGCGTGCGGCTTTACGGCCGGGGGTTTGTCCTGGGCCCGACGTGCGCTAGGCCATCTCCAGCCATGGCCGTCCCGCCGCCCTCAAATCAGCCCGACCGCGAAGTGCTCGCCGGTATCGTTGAGCGGGTTACGTTCCACAATGCTGAGACCGGCTTCTGCGTGCTGCGTGTAAAGGCACGGGGCCATCGCGACCTCGCCACCATCGTCGGCCATGCGGCCACGATCTCGGCGGGGGAATGGATTACGGCGTCTGGTGACTGGGTCAACGACCGCACCCACGGTCAGCAGTTCAAGGCGCGGTTCATGCGCACCTCGGCACCCAGTTCCGTCGAGGGCATCGAGAAGTATCTCGCCTCGGGCATGATCCGCGGGATCGGCCCGGTCTATGCCAGGAAGATGGTCAAGGCCTTCGGGGAGAAGGTGTTCGACATCATCGAGGCCGAGCCGGATCGGCTGCGTGAGGTCGATGGCATCGGGACTCTACGTGCCCAGCGCATCACCGCAGCCTGGGCGGAACAGAAGATCGTGCGCGAGATCATGGTCTTTCTGCACAGCCACGGTGTGGGCACGGCGCGCGCTGTTCGGATCTATAAGACCTATGGCGCCGATGCCGTTCAGGTCATGACCGAGAACCCGTATCGGCTTGCCCGCGACATCCGTGGGATCGGCTTCAAGACTGCCGACGCGATCGCCATCAGGCTCGGCATTCAGAAGACAGCCATGATCCGAATTCGCGCCGGGATCTCCTATGCGCTCACGCAGGCGATGGACGCAGGCCACTGCGGCTTGCCCACCGGCGAATTGGTGCCGCTCGCCGCCGAGTTGCTGGAGACCCAGCAGGAACTCGTCGAGACCGCGCTGAACCTCGAGGTGAGCGACGGGACAGTGATCGCCGACACGGTTGACGGGACCGCCTGCGTCTTCCTTGGCGGCCTCTACCGGGCGGAGCAGGTCGTTGCGGAACGGCTCCGTCGCCTGGTGGATGGACCATTGCCGTGGGCCCACATCGATCCGGAGAAGGCTCTGCCGTGGATCGAGCGGAAGATCGGCTTGGCGCTCGCCGAGAGTCAGGTAGCTGCTATTCGATTGGCCCTGATGTCGAAGGTCCTGGTCGTCACAGGCGGCCCGGGCGTCGGCAAGACGACGATCGTCAACGCCATCCTGCGCATTCTGGCTGCCAAGGGTGTGAACCTACTGCTCTGCGCACCGACCGGCCGCGCCGCCAAGAGGATGACGGAGGCCACTGGGTTCGAGGCCAAGACCATTCACCGGCTGCTGGAGGTCGATCCCAAGAGCGGGGGGTTTAGGCGCGGCAGTGACCACCCGCTCGCATGCGATCTGCTGGTCATCGACGAGACATCCATGGTCGATGTTCTGCTGATGCAGGCGTTGCTGAGGGCGGTGCCCGACCATGCCGCCCTGTTGGTCGTCGGTGACATCGATCAGCTCCCGTCCGTCGGTCCGGGACAGGTGCTGGCCGACGTGATCGCTTCCGGCGCGGTGCCGGTCGTGCGGTTGACCGAGATCTTCCGCCAAGCCGCACAGAGCCGGATCATCACCAGCGCCCACCGGATCAATCGGGGTTCCTTACCCGATCTCTCCAAGCCCGAAGGCGACAGCGACTTCTACTTCGTTCAGGCGGACGATCCCGACATCGCTGCGGCGCGAATTATCGAGTTGGTGAGGACGCGCATCCCCCAGCGCTTCGGTCTCGATCCGATCCGGGACATCCAGGTGCTGTGTCCGATGAACCGCGGCGGTATTGGCGCCCGCTCGCTTAACCTCGAATTGCAGAGCGCCCTGAATCCCGCCGGCGATCGCAAGGTGGAGCGCTTCGGCTGGACTTTCGCGTCGGGCGACAAGGTCATGCAGGTCGAGAACGACTATGACAAGGAGGTCTACAATGGGGATATCGGCTACGTCGCCGAGGTCGATCCTGAGGTGGGCGAACTGACCGTGCGTTTTGACGGCCGCGCCGTCAGCTACGGGTTCGGCGAGCTCGATACCCTCGTGCCAGCCTATGCCGCGACGATCCACAAGAGCCAAGGGTCCGAATACCCGGCGATCGTGATCCCGGTCTTGACCCAGCACTACGCGATGCTGCAACGCAATCTGCTCTATACGGGGGTGACCCGTGGGAAGCGCCTGGTCGTATTGGTCGGGCAGCGGAAGGCAATCGCCATTGCGGTGCGCAACGTGTCCGGTCGGCGACGATGGTCGAAGTTGAAGGAATGGCTGGGCCGCGTTGAGGAGAGGCGCGCGTCGTGGTAGCTCCCGACGTGCTGCAAGATGAGTCGGTCAAGCGCTGGCTAGGCGGGCTGGAACCTGCGTGGACCCTTCTGGATTGTGACAGCTTCACGGCACTACGGGGCCCACCATCGCCAACGACAGGCCCGATCCGGCTTGCAACCAATCTCACGCAGGACGAGATCCAGCAATCCGCCGTTGCCCGCAACGCTTTACTCCTGCTGCTCGCGGCTGCAGCAGGTCCAGGATTGAAGATGACTTCGACGGGCAATCTTTCTCGCGCCGTCGTCGCTGAGATGTGCGATCGATTCTCGTGGCCTGAGTTCGACAAAGCCGGTGCCTTCCAATTCCACAAAGTGATCAACGAGCCCGACTTTCTGCCCCTCTATTTTGTTCGTCACATTGCTCAGGCGGCCACGCTCCTCCGTAGACACAAGGGTCATCTCAAGATCTCGCCGGCAGGCCGTCGAATGCTTGAGCCGCCGAACCTGCAGCGCTACCGGCGGTATTGTTCCATATCACCTTCTGGCATTTCGACCTCGGTAATCTCGGATGGGGTCTGCATGGTTGGCCGCAATCCGATGCGGGTGTTGTTCTTTGGTCCTTGTCGATTGCCGCAAACGACTGGCAACCGCCTGAACGCCTGTCGCGTTTGTGCACGATCCCCTTCCACGGTGTGTTGGACCAAAGATGGGATACGGCTTCCCATGCTATGGAGGCACGGATCCTTCGACCTCTTCAGTGGTTTGGTCTTCTCGACCATAGGGAAGATCGAACAGGGTCACGTCTCATCGAGCGGCGGCACTTCTATCGCAAGACCGCATTGTTCGATCGGTTTCTGTCATTCGACGTGCGGCTTGAGGGCACGGGCGCACCACGACACTGAATGGCAGTCGTACGCTGGGAAGTCTTCAGCTTCATTATCGCCTCCCGACCCAAGGTCGCGCGACCGACAGGCCTCCTTTTGGTGATGGCCGAAGAGGGCGGTAGCTTTCAACGAAATCGGCCAGGAGGATCCACCATGCTAGCGGACCGATACGACCTTCCCTTGTCCACTGCCTCCGCCGCCGCGCGGGACGCCTACGTTCAAGGCTGCGATCTGGCGCTGACCCTCTACCCTGGCGCGGTCGAGGCGTTTGATCGCGCCATCGCCGCGGACCCCGGTTTTGCCATGGCACAGGCCGGCAAGGCCCAGGTACTGATGCGGGAAGGCCACGTGGCGGCCGCGCGGGCGGCCCTGGCTGCGGCGAAGGACGTGGCCTCCGGCCTGCCGGCGCGCGAGGCCAGTCACATCGCTTTCTTCGACCTGGTGTTCGCGGGCCGGACCGACGCCGCTATCGCCGCCTTGCACGAGCATCTGACGGCATGGCCGCGCGACGCGCTGGTGCTCGCCAGCTGCCGCCAACCCAAACGGCCTGATTGGTGCGTCCGGCCGTATCGGCCAGAAGCACCAGATCGCGGTGCTGTTGGACAGCCTCGCCCCGCATTACGGCGACGATTTTTGGTTCCTGGCCCACCATGCCATGGCGCTGTCCGAGGATGGGCAGCTTGCAGCCGCGAGGCCGAAGATCGAGCGATCCGTGGCGGCCAACCCGAACAACGCGCATGGTGCGCACGCGTTCGCGCATGTCTGTTACGAGAGTGGCGAGCGGGACACGGCCCGCACCTTTCTGTCCTCTTGGCTCACCACCTATCCGCGCGACGGATTTTTCCACGGTCATCTGAACTGGCATCTCTCGCTATGCGAACTCCTTGCCGGCAATTGGGCCGAGGCGTTGCGGCTGTATCAGGACGCCATGACGCTCGATCGGCACAGCGGCGGGCCGCAACAGAAGATGTCGGATGCGACAGCGTTCTTATGGCGTTCCGAACTCGCCGGCCATCCGCGCGACGCTGCCGCCTGGCGTGCGATGTACGAGTACGCGAACACCGCGCTACCGCGGCCGGGCAGCGGGCTCGCCGACCTGCACGTCATTCTGGCACAGGCGGTCATGGGCGATGAGGCGGCCCTCGACCACCGTGCCCGCCAGATGGAGGATCTGGCGCGCGAGGGACGCTACCCGTCGGGCTCTTATCTTCCTGCGCTGTCGCGCGGCTTTATGGCGTTCGAACGCGGAGATTTTCGCCACGGCAATCGAGGTGCTCGCACCGCTGGCCGGGGAAAGCGAACGCATTGGCGGCAGCCGCGCACAGCACGACCTGATCGAGTTCACCTTGTTGAAGGCCTATCTCGAGGCCGATCGGCTGGAGGAGGCACGGCACCTGCTTGGCGCGCGGCGACCTGGTGCTTCCGGCGTTCCTGTGGCGGGCGTTGCTGTGGTGCACTGACCTGCGGAGCAGCAGTTGCATGTCTTGGTTCCCGAGTCGCAGACATCGCCGCCGCAAGCTCATCCTGCCGTGCGTCGAACAACAACCGGAGAACGGGTCTGAACCATGAAGATCACGAAGCTGGTGCCGTGGCTGGTGAAGGCGGCTGGTACGTATTGGGGCGAGTACTTCTTCGTGGAGGTACGCACTGATGAAGGTGTGACCGGCTGGGGCGAGATCACGACCACAACGAAGATCGCCAACCGCGCCGTCGCGGGCATCATTCGCGAACTCAACGAGCTTCTGGTCGGTGAAGATCCTTCTCAGATCGAGCGGCTCTGGCACAAGACGTTCCGCTCGTTCACCTACACCGGTTCGCGCGGTGCGACGACCAACGTGATCAGCGGCATCGACATCGCGTTGTGGGATATTCGCGGCAAGGTGCTTGACCAGCCGATCTACCAGTTGCTCGGCGGCAAGGTTCGAGACGACATTCTGCTTTACACGCATCCGAACAGCCGCAATTTCGGTACCGACGAAGGCGTGGTGAAGGAAATCCGCGCCATCGTCGATTCCGGGCACACCGCGCTGAAGTTCGATCCCTTCCCACATCTCAACCGGATCGGCGCCGCCGATGACATCTATCTCGATGGCGGCATGAGCAAGCAAGGCGAGAAGATCGCAGCCTCGCTCACTGCCCGCATTCGCGAGATCGCCGGACCAGACATCGAAATCCTGATAGACGCGCATGGCCGCTTCAATGTGCCGACGGCGATCCGTCTTTGCCGCGTTCTCGAGGACGCTGGTCGGATCGATTGGTTCGAGGAGCCGGTGCCGGTCGAGAGCTATCACGCGCTGCATCAGGTGCGCGAGAAGGTCAACGCTCATATCAGTGTCGGGGAGCGGCTGCACACGCGCTGGGAAATTCTGCCGATACTCGAAAACCACCTCACCGATTACCTGATGCCAGACGTGACGTGGACCGGCGGGATCACCGAACTGAAGAAGATCGCCACGCTGGCTGAGGCGTTCTACATCCCGGTTTCGCCGCACGATGCAAGCGGTCCGATCAATGTCGTTGCGGGAGCGCACGTCATGATGTCAACGCCGAACTTCTATCGGCTGGAGACATCGCGCTGGGATCTGTCCAACTACAACGATTTCATCACCGCGCCGCTCGACAACAGCGATGGCCGGCTGAAGGTGCCCCCGAAGCCTGGGCTCGGCATCGAGATGAACATGGACTTCCTGCGTGGCAACGTTGTGGACGGATTCGGTGGGACCTAGAGCGGGCCGCAACCGCACATTCCATCAGTCGGACGGCGCGCATGCGCGGATCGCGGCTGCAAAACGGGCGTTGGCGTCCGGACCGCGGGCGAACGGACTGATGATCGGCACGTCAATTCCCGATTGCCGGTACGCCTCGATCCTGAGCTCGGCATTGGTCCGGTGTGCCTGACACACTGGTTGCGTCGATCATCGCATCACTCACCGCGCGCTCAGCCGTTTCGCGATCACCGCGCGTCCAGGCCTCGGCGATCGCCGCGGCTTCAGTCGCGAAGCCATGCGCGGCCATCATCCGGTTGTAGCGTGGGAAGAAGCCGCAATAGAACGCGATACCCGGGCGCAGAACGGCGAGCGCCGCGTCTCGCGTATCGCCGACAGAGGCCGGCAACAGGGAGGTGACCTCGATCTGGGTCGGGTCGCGTCCGGCATTGCGGGCACCTTCGGCGAGATGCGTCCGCACCTGCGCGGCCGTGCGCAGCGTGCTGCGCGTCAGGATGATGCCGTCGGCCACTTCGCCGCACAGGACGATCCCTTTCTGGAACACGGCCGAGAGGTAAAGTGGTATGTCCCGGTGGCGCGGCGTGTACCAAAGATCGAAGTTCTCGATGCGGATGGTCTCGCCTTGAAAGCTCACGCGCCCTTCACGGATCAGTTCGCGGACGATCGCAACGGTCTCGCGGGTGCGGGTCAGCGGCTTGGTGTACACCATCCCATGCTCGGGTTCGACCTGCGCCTTGTGACTGGACCCGAGGCCCAGAATGAAGCGGCCGTCGGACAGGTCGGCGATCGTGGAGGCGGCCATGGCGATCGTCGGTGCGGTGCGGACGAACACGCTGCTGATGCTGGTGCCGAGCCGTATGCGCGAGGTCCGCATCGCGCAGGCCGCCAGAATCGCGAACTGGTCGCCGCCATGACCCTCGGCGACCCAGGCCGACTCATAGCCGAGGCTTTCGGCGAGGACGACAAGGTCGATGATCTCCGCCGGGTTGGGGCCACCAGAAATGGCGATGCCGATCCTGCTCATGCTTTGCCTCTGATTTGTCAGACCAGGGCAGCACGCTCAGACGCTGGATGCCAGTGCTGGCCATCGGTCGGCCCAGGGCGCCAGAACTTCCAGTCGTCGGGCGATTTCAAGCGCGACGGCGTCATGCCCGAACGGTGCGACGATCTGCACACCGATCGGCCGACCATCCGGATGGGGTTCGCCGGGCACGCTGATACCCGCCAATCCGGCCGCATTGACCCAGGCACCAAACATGCTCTGGGTCGCGGTGGTCAGACCTGGCGGGGCTTCATCCTCGGCGCGCCAGGCCGGTGCAGCGGCGGCGGGGAGAATCAGCGCATCGTAGTCTTTCCAGGCAACGGTCACATCGGAACGCCAGGCGGCCAGTGCATCCAAGGCATCGACATACGTGGCCGCCGATAGCGCGAGGCCGCGCTCCGCCGTGGTGCGTACGGTGTCGGTTGTCTCCTCGCGCCAGCGATCCGGGAAACCGCGCCACGATCCGCGCCGCAGCCGCCGCGATGAGCGTGCCGTGAATGGCGCGTAGGCCTTCGAGATCGTACGGCGCTGACACCGGCGCAAACTCGCATTTGGCGCCCCTCAGGCGGTCGATGGCGGCACCGACCGTCGCCGCGACCTCCGGCGTCGCACCCTCGCTGCCGATCGAGGTGAACCAGCCGATACGAAGGGTGCGGTCGGGCGTGACATCCGGCGTGGGCGGAAATCGGCTGGGAGAATGGGTCGCGCGGGTCCGGGCCGGCGAGCGTGTTGTACAGCAGCAGCGTGTCACGCATCGTGCGGGCGAAAGGACATATGGCCTGAAAGTCGAGTGCCGTGGGGGGAAAGCCGAACCGGCGAGGCAGCCGCCCTGTTGAAGGCCGCAACCCCACAAGGCCCGTATAGGAAGCCGGCAGGCGCGTGCTGCCGCCCATGTCGGTGCCGATCGCGAGCGGCGTGACCCCGGCAGCGACCGAGGCGACGGCGCCGCCCGAAGAGCCACCGGGTGTCAGGTCGGGATCCCAGGGATTGCGCGTCACGCCCGACAAGCGGCTCTGGGTGCGGCCCATCAACGCGAATTCCGGCGTGGTGGTCTTGCCGATGATGACGGCGCCAGCGGCCCGAAGCCGTTCCACGCAGATATCGTCGCGATCGGGCACATAATCGCGGAACAACAGGCTGCCCCATCGGGCGGGCATTCCGGCCACGAAGATATTGTCCTTGACCGACACGGGGATCCCGTCCAGCGGGCTGAGGCGGCTACCGGACGCCTGGCGCAAGGTGGCGGCCCTGGCCGCGGCGAGCGCGCCGTCGCGGTCCACGTGAGTGAAGGCATTCAGCACCGGCTCCAACGCATCGAGGCGCGCGAGCGTTTGCTCCAGCAATTGCAGTGGCGTGATTTCTCGCGCGTCCATCAGCGCCGATAATGCCGTGGCATCCAGTTGCCAGGTCATGCGTCTGTCCCCCCAACATCGTTGCGGCCACGTTGGATGGTTCCCAACCTGTGGCGTTCGAGAAGCTCCTTGACCGTCCTTACCGGACCTTTGCCGCGCATTCACGTCAAGCTGCTTCATAGCTACGCGACACGCGCACGTCTGAAGGCAACGCGCCGCCCTATCCGTAGCCGTCTAGCCAGCGGCGCGCGCTGGAGGCATCGTTCTCCACCGTCCAACGAAAGCCAGTTGCCATGATGATTGTTGACGCACAGATCCACCTCTGGGCCAAGGGCACACCGTCCGCCCATCACCGGCAAACACCCTACCTGAAGGAGGAAGCTTTGGCGGCCATGGACGCCGCCGGCGTCGATCGCGCGGTGATCCATCCGGTGATGTGGGACCCTGATTCGAACGAGCTGGCCGTCGAGGCGGCACGTGCGCATCCCGATCGCTTCGCCATCATGGGTTGGTTCTACCTGGATCAGGCAGATCAGCGCGCTGCGATCGATACCTGGAAAAGCCGGCCCGGGATGAAGGGACTGCGATTCTACTTCTCCGATCCGCGGTCGCAGTCCTGGCCGGACGACGGCACGCTGGACTGGCTGTGGCCGGTGGCCGAACGCCTGAACATTCCGGTTTCTCTTCAGGCATCGGCGTTCCTGCCGCGGGTTGGCGAGATCGCGCAGCGTCATCCCGGACTGAAGATCAGCATCGATCACATGGGGGTGCCGCGCGCGACAGAGGGGGCGGACGCCGCCTATCGCAACCTGCCGCAGTTGCTGGCATTGGCGAGGCATCCGAATGTGGCGGTGAAGGCGACCGGTCAGGCCGGCTATGCGCTGGACCCATATCCGTTCCGCAGCATACACGACCCGCTACACCGTGTGTTCGACGCGTTCGGCCCGCATCGCATGTTCTGGGGCACCGACATCACCCGCATGCATTGTACGTGGCGCCAGTGCGTGACACTGTTCACCGAGGAATTGCCCTGGTTGCAGGGCGCCGACCTGGACCTTGTGATGGGCCAGGCGTTCTGCGACTGGATCGGCTGGCAAACTTCTGGCTCGTAACGGTCCTCTGTCCGGGACGCGCGCGCTGCCTTTGTCCGATCGCATAGTCGCCTTGACGCTCATCCTTCGTCGGGCACACTCGCGCCAATTGGGGGAGCAGAAACACATGCGCCGGACGCAGCCATTTCAGCCATGATGAAGCTGTTCTACACGCCGGCATCGCCTTTCGTCCGCAAATGCTCAGTCGCCATCAGGGAGCTTGGCCTTGAAGACCGGGTGGAGATCATCCCGACGAAATGGCCGCATTCGTGGGGCACAGAGACGGTGCCGTATCGCGAGGACTTCCTCGCGGCGACACCAATCGCCCGCATTCCCGCGCTGGTGACCGACGATGGCGAACGCCTGACCGAATCATCGCTGATCTGCGAGTACCTGAACGACGAGCTTGGCGATTATCGCCTGTGTCCGCAAAGCGGGCGGGAGCGGTGGCACATCCTGTCCGTGGTGTCGGTGGCAACCAGCGGCATCATGGAATGCCAGGTGATGCGCCGCGCGGAGATGCTGCGAAAGCGCGACGCGTCGCAGAACAAGCAGGAATTCTCACCAAGCTTCGTCCGGAAGATGATGGAGCGGATGGACCGCTGCTATCAGCGTCTGGACGAGTTGTCGCACGATTTCCGCGCCGACGTCGATCTCGGTCAGATCGCCGCGGGATGCGCGTGCGGCCTTTCGGATTTCCGCTTCCCCGAGGATGATTGGCGCGCCATCGCCCCCAACCTCGCACGCTGGTATGAGCGGTTCCGCAGGCGACCATCCATGCGCGCGACCGAGCCCGGCGAGACCCCGTTCGACAGCGACGACACGCATGCGGCCGCCAGCCACGCGGCGTGATTCAAGGAGCAACCGGTGGATCAGGAGCAATACCACTATCTGATATACCGGGAACCCGGTTCAAATCTCTGGCGCTGGACTCTCTACAACCCGCTGGGTCGGATGGCCGCGCAGAGTGTCGAGAAATACTACAACAAAGACGACTGCCTTTCCGCCATCAATGCCGTTAAGGCGTCAGGCTCTGCTCCGGTCCGGGAGCGATAGGGCGCTGGGCGGGCGAGCGCGTGGTGCGAAGCGGACCTCCTTCCGCGGCACCACTCAAGCGCGATATCGCTTGGCATGCTCTCCTTGCCATGGTGAATGCGCGCGATACACTCAGCGGCCACGCTGCGACCAATCGAAGAGCGGTGATCGCATGGATGCAACGAGGCTGAGCGGCAAGGCAGTGGGCCAGTCCAGTCCAACGCGTGGACGGCGTCGGCAAGGTAACAGGCCGTGCCCGCTATGCCGGCGATGTCGAGCTGCCGGGCATGCTCTTCGGCCGCTGCCTGCGCAGCCCGCATGCCAGCGCACGCATTGTCTCGATCGATGTGCGGCGCGCCAAGGCGCTGCCCGGCGTTCATGCCGTGCTGACCGGCGCCGATGTGCCCGATACACGCTATGGCCGTATGTGCAAGGATATTCCACTGCTCGCCAAGGGCGTAACGCGCTTCGTCGGCGAGAAGGTTGCGGCGGTCGCGGCTGATACCGTCGAGATCGCAGAGGCCGCGCTCGAGCTTATCGATGTCGAGTATGCAGAGCTGCCAGCCGTCTTCAACCCCGAAGATGCGATGCGGCCGACTGCGCCTGTCATCCATCCGGAAGCAGTCGAGATCTTACCGGGGGCGGCGGCCAGAAGCCACGGCGAGCTTCAGTATGTATCCGCCGATTCCGAACGTGATCTCGCAGTTCAGGGTGCGGCATGGCGATGTCGCGCGCGCCTTCGCGACGGCGCATAGGATCTTCGAGCATCACTTCGCCGTTCCTTCGGTGCATCAGGGCTATATCGAGCCGCATACCTGCCTCGTCTCGATCGGCGCGGACGGGCTCGTCGATGTGTGGGTCGCCAATAAAGGCCCGCATATCGCGCGCGCTCATATGGCGGAGGCCATCGGCGTGCCGGAGCATCGCATCCGGTTCAATCCCGTCGCGATCGGCGGCGATTTTGGCGGCAAGGGATCGCTGATGGACACGCTCCTTTGCTACTACCTGGCGCGCGCCGCCGGCCGGCCGGTCAAGATGGTGATGAATTCCTTCGAGGAGCTGACGGCAGGGAACCCGCGCCATTCCGCCAGCATCACGCTGCGCACCGGAGTCGATCCCGACGCGAAGCTTCTCGCGATCGAGGCGCGGGTGATCTTCAACGCCGGCGCCTATGCCGGCTTCGTTCCCGTGCCGACGCTTCACGGCGGCTATGCCGAGCTCGCCGGGACTTATCGTGTGCCGAATTGCGCGATCGAGGTTCTGCGCGTCTATACCAACACCGTGCCCTGCGGCCATATGCGCGCGCCTGGCGCGCCGCAGGTGGCTTTCGCGGTCGAGAGCCACATCGACATGGTCGCGCATGAAATGGGGCTTGATCCTCTCGAGATGCGGCAGCGCAACGCGATCGTGGACGGCGATCTGACGCCGCTCGGCGAAACGCGGCGGCATCTGAGGTGCCGCGAGACCATTGAGGCGGGCGCCCGCGCCTTCGGTTGGGACAAGCCGAAGCCACCCCATATCGGCCGCGGCATCTCGATCTATGAACATCCGCCCGGCAATTTCGGGCGCTCGACTGTGACGCTCACCCTGGGCGCCGATGGCCGCTTCACGCTTATGCTCGGCTCACCCGATACGGGCACAGGCTTCCATACAGTTGCGGCGCAGCTTGTCGCCGAGCATTTCGGCGTTTCCGTCGCCGAGGTAGAAATCGTGCAAGGCGATACGCTGTCGAGCGGCTTCGAAGCCGGCTCCAGCGGCCAGCGGCTGACGACGACGATCGGGCAGGCGATCGCAGCCGCCGCCGATACGATGAAGCAGGATCTGACGGCACTCGCTGCGGAGCGGCTCAATTGCGCGCCCGCCGATGTCCGGCTGGGCGAGGACGGATCGTTTTCCGCCGCGGGTGCGACGATCGCCTTGCGTCCGCTCATGGCCTGGGGCGCCGCACGCGGCAAGGCGCCCTTGAGCTGCCAGGGCGAGAACGCGCCCGGCCAGCCGAACGACCGCACGAGCTTTGTCGCCCATTTCGCCGAAGTGGCGGTCGATCGCGAGACCGGGCAGGTACGCCTGCGCCGTATCGTCACCGCGCATGACGTTGGAACCATCGTCAACCCGATTACCCATCAAGGACAGATCGAGGGCGGACTGATCCAGGCCGTCGGCCAGGCCATGAGCGAGCGGATCGTTCTGAAAGACGGCGCCGTGATCACCGCGCATCTCGGCGACTACAAGCTGCCGACGATCATGGACATACCCGAGCTCGAAACCGTTCTACTGCCGGGTGGCAGCGGCGCGGCACCGTTCTCGACCACCGCGATCGGCGAGATGAGCAATGTCGCGCTTCCGGCGGCGATCACCAATGCGGTGTTCGATGCGGTGGGCGTGCGACTGCGCGAGCTGCCGGTCAGCGCGGAAAAGGTGCTCGAAGGTTTAAGCGACAGGGCAAGCGCGGCATGAGACGCATCACGCTCACGCTCAACGGCACGTCCATCAACCGCGAGGTGCAAGACAGCCGCCTGCTTATCGAGTTCCTGCGTGAGGATCTGAAGCTCACGGGTACCAAGGAGAGCTGCGGCGTCGGCGTATGCGGTGCCTGCACCGTGCTGCTCGATGGCAAGCCGATAAGCTCTTGTCTCGCGCTCGCGGTTCACGCCGACGGGTGCGCGGTCACGACCATCGAAGGTGTTGCAGAGGGCGACCGGCTACATCCGCTTCAGGAGGCGTTTCTCGCGCATGGCGGATTGCAATGCGGCATCTGCACGCCTGGGCAGATCCTCGCGGCCAAAGCGCTGCTCGACGCCAATCCACGCCCCACGCGGTCGGAGATCCAGCATTGGATGATGGGCAATCTCTGCCGCTGCACCGGCTATTACAAGATCATCGAATCGATTGCGGCCGCTTCCGGGGCCGAATGACGTGATCCCGTTCACCTATCTCGAACCATCGAACCTCGATGAGGCACTGGCGCTCCTGGCCCAGCATGGCGACGAAGCGAAGCTCATCGCCGGCGGCACTGGCCTCGTCAACTTCATGAAGCAACGCCTCGTGCGGCCCCGTTTCGTGATTGGGCTTCGCGCCTTGAAGCCCTTGGCACACGTCGAGGAAGAGGGCGGGCTCAGGATCGGCGCGCTGGCGACGCTCCAGTCTCTCGCGACCTGCGAGCCTGTCCGGCGCTCCGCGCCGCTGCTGGCCGAAGCCTGCGGTCATGTCGCGACTGTGCGGATACGGTCCATGGCGACGATCGGCGGCGCCACGGCGCATGCCGATCCCAACCTCGATACGCCGCCGGCTCTTATGGCGATGGATGGGCAGATCGTTGCGCGCTCTCAGCGCGGTCAGCGCACCATCCCGACCGACCGGTTTTTCACCGGCTATTATGAAACCGTACTGGCACAAGATGAGATCGTGACCGAGATCCTGATCCCGAAACAGCCAGCCGGCAGCGGCACCGCCTTCCTCAAATTCCTGCCAGCGACACAGGACGATTATGCCACCGTCTCGGTCGCGGCGCGGGTCGCACTGAATGGAAATGGCACCGTTGCGGAGGCGCGCGTCGCGCTCGGCGCGGCTGCGATGGTGCCGGTACGCGCCAGGGCGGTCGAAGCGGTGCTGTCTGGCAAAGCGGCCGATGAGAAGACGTTCCGGGAGGCAGCGTCTCTGGTGCTGAACGCGATCGATCCGATCGCCGACTTCCGTGGCTCGGCCGAATACAAGCGAAAAATGGCTGTCGTGCATGTTCGCCGAGCGCTCGCCGAGGCTTCCGCCAAAGCCAGACGCCCGGTCTGAGCGTCATGCTTCCACGCGACGGCCGCGGCGCTGCTGTGATGCCAGACGCATCCAGATGCGCCGGAACATAATTGAGACCGATGATAACGTCTTTTCAGCTCCCGCCGACCGGGGACGGTGGATTGTTTCGCCTCGGTGCGACCGGCGCGATACCAATGCTGGCGACGTCGATCTCCGGCATGGGGATGTCGATTGCCTTCAGCACCGCATTGGCGAGGCTGTTGTAGTCCCTGAAGCTGCGCCGGAGCCAGGCGCGCCAGCCGGGCATGCCGCCACTGGCATGCAGTTCGAAAGCTGACTCGCGTCCGTCGAGCGCGGACGACACATGGTCCCATGCCAATCGCAGCAGCGCCGCGCGCTGACGCGCCGACCATGCGCCGCCGCCAAACGTCTCCTCAAGTCCGGCCGCCAACTCAGGCATGGTGAGATCGCTGTCGGTCGGCGCCACCACGAGCGACGAGCCGGGGATGATACGCAGGATCTCGGACATGGACTGGCGCGCTTTGAACAGCGAGATGCCGCCGGCGGCGAGATGAGAATGCTTCGGTACGCAAAAGCCGGTCGGCGTGAACTCGGGGTCGCGCTCCGCGGCGGTGAGGCAGGCGCGTACTGTCTGAACCTCGGCCATCAGATCGACAAGGTATCCGACCGTTGCTTCATTCTGTTTCAACCCCATCGCATCGGTCAGGGCCAGGGCCAGACCGAGAGTGAACTCGGCCTTCGCCAGCCAACCGCGGAGGTGGTGCCAGCGCAGCCAGCGCGGAATGGCCTCGGGCTCGGGGTCGACGGCGAAGACCCGCTCCCACGGGATAAACACGTCGTCGAGCCACATTTGGCCGTCGAGTTCGTCATAGCGGCTGGACAGCGGCACGGTGAACGGGTCGCGGTCGCGCGTCGCGGCCCTGCGGCACAAAATAGTGACGCCGGGCGCGTTGACTGGAACGACAAAACCGGCGGGATGACCATCGATTTCGAGCCCCGTCAGCGCGCCGACATAGACATCCTCGGCGTAAGCCGGGCTTGTGTGCATACCGAGCCGGCCGCGCACGACCATGCCCTGGCTGTTCTCGCTCACCCGCTTGATCGCGACGCGTTCCCTGGGATCTGGCCGGAGGCGCTGACCGATAACCGCCGCGCCGCCGCAGAAGGTCAGAAACCGGCCGGTGCTGGCGATCCTGTCGCGGTAGGCTATCGCGTTGGCGATGTATCGCGAACCGGCGTTACGGGTCTCGGCGGCCGTCAACACTCCGAGTGCGATCAGATGCCCGTATAGCGGAGTGTGGGTGATGTAGCCGGCGCTGAGGAATATCGTCGATTGGATCGTCTGTCCAATCGCGATCACGTCCTCGATGGTCTTCGGCGCCACGAATGCCCAGGGCATGCGCGTTCCGCTCGAATTAGGTGGCGCCAGTAACCTGTCGGCCCAGACCGGATCGAAATGGCGGTCGTACCAGGCGACGTATTGCTCGACCATGGGCTGGGTCGCGGGGTGAGTGGTCACGTCGTCGACGCGTCCCTCGCCCATTACAAAGACCTTGCGTCCATCTCGGAGTGCTTCGCGATATTTGGCGCCAACTCTCATTATAAACCTACTGGCTACGAAGGATGGAGGCGAACCGCAACATGGGTGGAAGTGTCTGCCGTAAGGCAGCCGGCATGCGGTACTGTGGCTTAAGATTGAGGGCATTGGCTTTCATGGTGATTGCGGACCGACCGTACCCGCATCGCGTGGACGGTGGCGCTTGACGGCTTCGGGATGTGTTGAATCTGCCCCCATGTAGATGCCGCGCTCCCAAGTTCGCTTGAGCGGATCCGCGACCTTCAGCGACATCCTGCCGATGCCCTGAATTTCGATCTCGACGGTCTCACCGTCCTGCAGCGCACCCAGGCCTTCGTGATTAGTGCCGCACGCGATGACGTCGCCGGACAGTAAGGTCATCACCGTACTCGCGAATTCAACCAGCTCGGGGACGCGATGCTCCATGTCGTCGGTGTTGTAATTGTGCCGCAGCTGGCCGTCGTTCCAGAACCGCACGTGCAGGTCGTTGGGATTTGCGATCTCATCTGCGGTAACGATGCACGGCGAGTGGCGCAAACGTATCGAATGATTTGCCAAGCCAGCACATCGGCTGGCTTGACGGCCAGGTGCGCCGACCCTCGCCGCGCGCCGTCACATCGATGAAGCAGGTGTAGCCGAAAACGGCATCGCGCCAGTTCTCGCTCTTCACCATTTTCGCCGGTCCCTTCATGACCAATGCGAGCTCGGCCTCGTGCATGAAGATCCAGGGATCGGTGTAAGCGGGCAGCTGGATAGTGTCACCCGGACCGATGACGGCGTCCGGATTCTTCATGAACATGTTGAGCGGGCGCGGCGCGCGCGGCGCATGCTCCCAGTAGTTCGCGAGTGCGCAAAGTATCTTGTGCGGCCGTGGCAGCGGTGCGCGCAGACGCGCCGCGGACAGCGGAAGCGCCGGTGCATCCTGGACGAGCTGGGCCAGGGTCGGGCGCAGCCCATCAAATTCGTCAATGATGCCTTCTATGACGAGCTGCGGAGTGTAGTTCGGCCTGACGAAGGCCGAGATATCGACCAGACCGCGGTCGGTAAGGAGGCCCGGCACTTGGGGGGCGGCTTCGCCGGTTTGGAAAAGCACAAGCTTCATCTGTTATCCTCCGTTCGAACAGATCGACAAGCGACTTGTGATAGGCAAGCCGCGCGAGAGTGTCATGCGCCGTGCCGTGCAATGGCACCGACAACGCGCGCGTCGCCCTCGCCGTCTCGGAACATCAATACTGGGAATGCCGCCCGGTTGCCGCTCCCCAGAGCCCCACGGGACGCGGGCAGGGGGCTCTGTGGGCACCGGCAACCAGTCGGCCTCCAGATATCTCCCAGCACAGGCCGGTCAACCGCTCGATGGTCTACTGGATCACGACGAGGGCGACCAAGGGTAAATGTCCTGGTCGATCCCGTGGGCTCGCCTTGCGAGGCATGGCTCTCTCCTTTCCTTGGTGCCGAATGAATGATCCGGTGCTTGATGCGCGACCGACTATGACAGACGGGAATGCCGCCACAATTTGTCGGGGTAGCCGATGTGCGGCAGACGCGCCATGCAGAATAGTTCACAAGACCCGTGGCGTATGCGATTGGTTGACCCCACAGACAGGACGGAACCATCTCCTCTGGGAGGACGGCGCAATAGTAGAGCATGATCCCTTGGATCTGGCACGGCTCGAGCGAATGGAACGGCGGCTCCAGGCGCGGGAGGATGCCGAGGCGATCCGCAATCTTAAATCGCGCTACGCAGCCCTGTGCGACGACAATTATGACGCGGATGGGATCGCTGCGCTTTTTGCTGAGGATGCGACCTGGGAAAGATTTCAATGCCGACGCAGCACTACGATGCGAGGCAACGTGCTCGAGAGCGATATCCCAAGCGAGGAAATCAGCCTTGCTGAAAACGAAATGCCATGTGCCATGCACCCCGCCGACCAGTTCGAGGCGTTCAAGAAGCTGGTTGAGGAAGGGCGGGGGAGGCGGACTATCACGAATTGCAAGAATTCGTGCGGCTCAACGACGACTACGGCGCAGCCAGATGCAAGGCTGGCAGGGCGAAGTCGGGGTGCATCATCACACTCGGCTATGACGTCTTCGACCGCGTCTCTTCCGCGCAGATCATCTCCGCCGCCACCGAGGCGTGCGGGAAGGCCGAGGCCGCGAAGCTAGCGGGAATGAAGAAGGGCGACATGGCGAAGGCAGCCGAGCGGCTGACGAAGGGCAAAGGCTGGTTGCCGGCGATACCGAGGGGAGGGAAGTGGACGTGAGCGACAAAGCACCGGGGACACCAACGTTCATAGAAAGCCCTTGGATAATCGTCCATCAGCCCGGTGGGGAAGGAAAGCCCATCAGAACCATCCTCGCGGGGCCGCAAGGAGCAAAATACGAGGAGTTAGCTATCCTGATATGCGATGCTGTTAGGCACGTGGCCGCCCGAATTCAGGGTCACCGAGGATGATGTATTTGAGTGGATAGAAAAAGAGCGCAAGAAGCCGACAACTGACCTTACAGACGGAATGGGAATCACCAGGAGGCAGCGCGTGACAGAAGGGACAGTCCGAGGGCAACTGAAACCACACCGGAGTTCCAGCGAGGCTGGGATGCTGCTCTCCGCGCCGCGCGTAGTTGCCATGAGGCGCAGCAGAACAAAGCGCTGCTTCAGTGCTCGGCGCAGCCGGTTTCCGAAGAATTTGGCGCGAGAGGCTCAGGTCCATCGGAGGTCAGCCGAACTGATCGGCACCCTCAGTCCGGATGATGCCTAACGCCATGACTGAATCCCCTCTGTCATGACCGGCTACGTCGGAATGGTGTTCCAGAGCGCGATAACGTGCACCGCCGAGTGACGCTGATCGCTCACGATTGCAGGTTGCGCACAGCGAGTTTATCCAATCATACCGTCGGTGCCTTACATGCCGCCGTCGCACTATCACGTGCCGGTGAGCCCCGAGTGCCTCGGCCCGACGCGGTGCTAGCCATAGGAGATCATCGTGAGAGAACTATTGCTGGCAGCCTGCGTGGCACTGCCGCCCATCTGCGCTGCAGCGGAGACCACCGACCGCTGAGGGTTGGCGGCGTACATGTCCACGGCGTGATGATGGCCCGGCTGACGGAGGTCCGCGCAGCGTCGGGCGCCGATAATCCAGACCGTCCGCGCTATCGGCGCGCATCTTCCAAATCTGCGATTGCGCGTCAGAGGTTGCATGGCACTGACGCTCCCGTGTCAGTAGCGACAGACATGGCGCGCTCGTGCCGAGATCCGAGATCCGCCGCCGTCCGGGAGTGAATCCCGCATGGCCGCAACCGTGTTCCTCGGCAGGGTGGGATTGGCGAGCAGTGCGCCGCGCAAGGCGGCGAAGTCCAGGACACCCATCGTCCAGTCCGCAAGGAGACGGTCGCGCCAGGCATTGAGCAGCCGGCGACGCCTCTCGCACCCAGGAAGAACCTCGTCGTCAAAGGTCAGTCGGCCGAGCACCGGTGGTCGGAAGGCCAGGCGCCCTGACCAAGCGTAGTAAAGGCTGACAAGAGCGCATAGCTCCTCTACACTGGACGCAATTCTCCGACGAGTGAGATGAACCAGGGAGGACACGATGAGCTCATCCGCGCCGCGGGATGGCCAGACGACCCTGTACCCCGCTCCGTTGACCCGACGATCGCTGCTCGCCCTCACTGCCTTCGGCGTCACCGCCGGTGGAACGGGTGCTCTTGCCGGCTCGCAGGGGCAGTTGACCTACGGCGTACACGTGTCGCTCGCCCCCGCTTGGTTCGACCCAGGAGAGGCGGCCGGAATCATCACGCCCTACATGCTCCTTTACGGACTGCACGACGCTTTGGTGAAGGCGATGCCGGACAACAAGCAAGCGCCGAGCCTCGCTGAGTCGTACTTGGCGTCGGAGGACGGCCTTACCCATGAGTTCGTCCTGCACAAGGGCGCCACCTTCCACAACGGTGATCCCGTCACCGCGGACGACGTTAAGTTCTCGTTCGAGCGTTATCACGGCGCCAGCCAGAGCCTGCTGAAGCAGCGTGTCGCGGCGGTCGAGACGCCGGATGCGCAGCACGTGCGGTTCAGGCTGAAGGAACCGTGGCCGGACTTTATGACCTTCTATGCGGGTGTTACCGGTGCCGCCTGGATCGTGCCCCGCAAGTACATAACCCAGGTCGGTGACGAAGGCTTCAAGAGGGCACCGATCGGCGCCGGGCCCTATCGCTTCGTCTCCTTCACGCCTGGCGTGGAACTGGTGCTGGAGGCGTTCGACGGCTACTGGCGCAAAACACCTTCGATCAAGCGTCTAGTGATGAAGGTGATCCCTGACGAGTCCACGCGGCTCGCGGCTCTGAAGCGGGGCGAGATCGATATCGCGTATTCTATCCGCGGCGAGCTTGCTGGCGAACTGCAGAAGACCCCGGGTCTCAGCATCAAGCCGGTGGTCGTCCAGGGTGTGTTCTGCGTGTATTTCGTGGATCAGTGGGATCCGAAATCGCCGTGGCACGATGTGCGGGTGCGGCGCGCCGCAAACCTTGCGATCGACTGCAAGACGATCAACGACGCGCTGACCATGGGGTACTCGCACATCACCGGCAATCCCTTCGTGCCCGACATGTTCGAGTTCTACTGGCAGCCACCGGTGCCGGTGTACGACCCTGTCCAGGCGAAGCAGTTGCTCGCCGCCGCTGGCTATCCGGATGGCTTCGATGCCGGTTTCTATAACTGCGACTCCTCCTACACCAATATCGCCGAGGCGGTGGTAAATAACTGGGGTGAGGTCGGCATCCGCATCAAGCTGCGCCCGATGGAGCGGGCCGCGTACATCAAGGGGTTCGCCGAAAAGCAGTACAAGAACGTCGTCCAGGCAGGCCCCGCCGCATTCGGGAATGCCGCGACGCGACTGGAGACTCACGCGGTGCAGGGCGGCACGTTCACCTACGGGAGCTATCCGGAGCTTGACGCGCTATTCCTGAAGCAGGCGGTGGAGCTGGATTACAAGCGCCGCGAGGCGATCCTGCACCAGATGCAGCAGATCGTGCACGAACAGGCGATCTACGCACCGATCTGGCAGCTAGCCTTTATCAACGGAGTGGGCCCGCGTGTGGCCGAGTCGGGTTTCGGACGGATCCCGGGCTTCCCCTACACCGCACCCTTTGAAGAGCTGGCGCTGAAGGCGGGATAGCCCGCCCTCTCAATTGGCCCGCCCGAGTGTCCGTCCCGGCGATGCGTCAGGCTTGGGTCGACGCCTACACGATCCTGGCTCGGACCAGGCAGCAGGCCGCGTCAACGCCATGAGCATGTCGATAGCCTCGCGTATCGGGCGGACGGGATGATTGCCCCACCGCAAGTATCTCCGACGGTCCCCGCGGCCACCACCCACTACCCGCCAGGAAACGTCAGGATGCGCCGACATCTTTGGCAGGGGTCGATACTGTCTAGCGCGTCAGGCCGACTCCTTTATGTGCGTGGCCCGCATCCGTCGCAGCGATTCGGGATCATTCATCACCGAAAGCTGCGCGTTCTTTAGAAAGTCCTCGTACTCCCGTGCCATCGCCGGCGAGACGACCTCGATCATCAGCCGGTTTTCGAGCCAAAACTCGATGACGTGGAAGAACGGCTTCTGGCCCTGCATGCCGCGGCCGAAGGTCTTGGCGCGCCAGCCCTCACGTGCGCCGATGCGCTCGATCTCGTCCGGCTCCAGCGGCACCGACAGCAGCACATGGAAGGGCCAGGTATCAGGCGGCGTCTTGTTCTCGCCGAACACGACCTGCTCGTCGCTGGCCGGAATGTCGAGCGTGGCACGCTCCGGATAGACCTCGATCATCGTGCCGTGCGCGTCGCCGCTCATCGCCATGAAGGCGCCTTCGAGCGGTCCGAACGGATGGCACTTGCCACCCATCAATTCGGCCAAAACTTCGGCGACATGGCGCGGCTCGCGCGCCGGAATTGACACGTGGTGGATCATGGTGGCCTCTCCTATGCCGGTTCCCCGGGAAGTTGTCAGGCAAGCTCCGTCCATAAGTTCGTCCCGAGCAACAACCAGCGCTCCGACCTTGGGTTACGAGGCTCGGTGGGTCGTCTTTTTGGCGTCATCAGCTCCAGGAGGCCGCGCTGTTCACCCGCCCCATCTCCAACTGATCGCCCTGACCGTTCCCCCGAAGGTCTGGCATTCGCCGTTACCACGACCCATGGAGGTACTGTTCCCCGGACACAGGATCCGCGTCTTCGGTCCCCTGGCCACGAACTGAACCGGCCCGTCACGTATGACGATGACGGAACCTGACCACGCTCGCGAGAAGGCCGATCCGACCGAACCGCTGAACGCCACGCAGTATTCTCCCGTAAGAACCTCTCCGTCAGCCATCGTGATGGTCACCGTCGAGCCCTCGGCCCGAACGAGAATATTCATGCCCAGCAAACAGGCGTCAAATCAGGCATGTAAGCCTATGACGAAGTCATACTAAAAGAGATGACAGGCGACGACATGGTCGGAGGTGATCTCGCTTGATCACCGGCACCTCCTCGGCACACCGCGGCATGGCACGCGGACAGCGCGTGTGAAACCGGCATCCGGAAGGCGGTGCGAGCGCGCTCGGTACTTCGCCTGACAGGGCAAGTCTCTCACGTTTGTCGTTAGGGTGCGACGGCAGTGCGGCAGCAAGCAGTGCCTGCGTGTACGGGTGTAGCGGGTGCGCGCAGAGCTCGCTGCTTTCCGCGATCTCGACAAGCTGACCGAGATACATCACCGCAATGCGATGACTGATATGCGCCACGGTGGCGAGATCATGACCGATGAACAGGTAGCTAACGCCAAGCGTCGCCTGGAGTTGCTCCAACTGGCTCATGATCTGCGCCCGGATGGACACATCCAGGGCGGAGACTGCCTCGTCCAGCACGATCAGGCGCGTATCCGTCACCAATGCACGGGCGATGGCGATGCGCTGGCGCTGGCCGCCACTGAATTCGTGTGGGAAGAGCTTTGCCACGTCAGGCTGCAAGCCGACGAGCTCCAGTACTTCCGCAACGCGCTCCTGCCTTGCAGTACGTGAAAGCTTGGTATGGATTTCCAGCGGTTCCGCGATGATGTTGCCAACACGCATGCGTGGGCTGAGCGAGCTGTAGGGGTCCTGGAATACCACCTGCACCGACCGGCGATAGCGCATGAGGTCCTGCCCATGTCAGCGATAGGACATCCTCGCCATCGAACACGATCGCGCCCGCGGTCGGCTTCTCCTGCAGCAGGATCAACTTCGCCGTGGTCGTCTTACCGCAACCGGACTCGCCGATCAGGCCGAGCGTCTCGCCAGGCTGAATGGCGAAGTCCACCGCCTCTACCGCCCTTACCCACGCTACCTTGCGGTGCAGCAGGCTGCCCGTGCTGACCGGAAAGTATTTCCGCAGGCCGTGAACCTCAAGCACTGGCTCTGTCATAGGCTTCTTTCACCGACTGGGTTGCGCGCCAGCATCGTGCCGTCCAACCAGGCCCGAATTGTGCATCCTGCGGTTCGTGCTCCGCGCAAAGCGGCATGGCCTCGGCGCAACGTGGATGAAACGCGCAGCCCGTCGGCAGGCGCGCGAGATTGGGCGGTTGGCCCGGGATGGCATACAGCGGTTCCTTGCTACCGAGCTTCGGCAGCGAGCCAAGTAGCGCTTTGGTGTAAGGATGTCTCGGCGCATCGAACAGACTCCGCACCGAGGCTTGCTCGACGATCTTACCGGCGTACATCACCGCCATCCGGTCGCACATCCGGGCAACGATACCGAGGTTGTGTGTGACGAAGATGATCGCGACGCCGGTGTCGTGCTGCAGGTCCTTCAGCAGATCCAGGTATTGCGCCTGAATGGTCACATCGAGATTGGTCGTCGGTTCATCCGCAATGATCAGTTTCGGACCGCCGGCGAGCGCGATGGCGCCGACGATGCGCTGGCGCATGCCGCCGCTCATCTGATGCGGATAGTCGCGCATCCGCATCGCCGGCGATGGGATGCGTACCGAGCGCAACAGGTCCTGCACACGTTGACGCAGGGAACGGCCGCGGATGTTCCGATGGTAGTAGGCCGGCTCGCCAACCTGCGTGTAGATGCTGAACAGCGGGTTCAGCGACGCCATGGGATCCTGCAGGATCATGGCGATTGATCGGCCTCGGACGCGGCGCATCTGGCGCTGGGTCTTCTTGGTCAGATCCTCACCGGCATACACGATGCGCCCACCGGCGATACGTGCCGCGGGTGGCAGCAGGCCGACGATGGACAGGCACGTGGTGGTCTTGCCGCAGCCGGACTTGCCGATCAGGCCAAGCGTCTCGCCTTCGCTCAGGGTGAAGCTGACGCCGTCGACCGCCTTGACGACGCGGGTTCCACCGAACGATGTGAAATGTGTCCGGAGGTCGGATACTTCCAGCAGAGGCGCCATATTTCCGGCCTACAGATTGCGCTGCTGGGGATCAAGCCGGATACGCAACCAGTCGCCGAACAGCTGCGTTGCCAGCACGACAAGCAGGATGCCGAGACCGGGGAAGATCGTCAGCCACCAGTCACCGACCATCAGCATGGAACGGCCGTCAGCTAGCATCGAGCCCCATGCCGGCTCCGGTGGCGGAACGCCCACCCCAAGGAAACTCAGCGACGCCTCCGCGATGATGACCACGCCGATGGTCAGGCTGGCCAGGACCATCGTCGAGTTCATGACGTTCGGCAGAATGTGACGCATGATCACGCGGGTCCGGCTCGCGCCGGCGATTTCCGCTAACTTGACGAACTCGCGTTCTCGCAGGCTGAGCACCTCCCCTCGGATGACGCGCGCATAGCGGGTCCAATATACAGCGCCAAGAATGATGATGATGTTCCACATGCTGGGCCCGACCATTGTCGCCAGGAAGATGGCGAACACGATCGCCGGCAGAGCGAGCCACGCATCCGTCACGCGCATGATGAGCTGATCCACCCAGCCGCCGAGATAGCCGGCGAGCATGCCGAGCGTCGTGCCGATACTGCCGGCCACGATGGTTCCCATTACGCCGACGATGAGTGACACCCGTGCGCCGAAGATAAGCCTGCTCAGGACATCGCGGCTCTGGTAATCGGTGCCGAGCAGAGTATGCAAGCTGCCGCCCTGTGACCAGAACGGTGGCTCGAAGATTTTTGCACCGGGGATCGGTTCGGTCGGATCGTAGGGAGCGATGACATTGGCGAACACGGCGACGAATACGAACGGGATTAGGATCCCAAGCGGCAGCACAGGCCAACCGCCTCCGGCCCGCAGCCAACTCAGCGGGCCGGCGATCGCTGGGTTTTCGGTGGCTGCTGGCCGTACTGTGGTGAGTGACATGCGAAACCTACCTTGTGAACCGGATGCGTGGATCGATGTAGGCGTAGAGGATATCGACGATCAGGTTGATCAGCACGATCATGATGCCGGCTTCCATGACGACACCTTGCACGAGTGGGAAGTCGCGTTGGAAGATGCCTTCGTAGAGCAACCGTCCAATGCCGGGCCAGGCGAAGATCACCTCTATGATCACCGCGGCATTGATCATGACCACCAGATTGACGCCGGCCAATGTCAGCACTGGGATCAGAGCGTTCTTGAACGCGTGAATCGCGATCACCGCGTAGGCCGGCAGCCCCTTCAATCGCGCCAGCTTGATGTATTCGCTGTGCAATACCTCGAGCATGCTTGAACGAGTCGAGGCGCAGCAGCGATGCGGCGAAATACCAACCTAGCGCGATCGCCGGCATTACGAGGTTCCGCCAGTCCCCCTGTCCGCTGGTCGGCAGCCATTCGAGCCACACCGAGAACACCAGGATCATCACCAGTCCGAGCCAAAACCCCGGAACGGACAATCCGAGCAGTGCGATGGTCTTGCCCACTTGATCCCATGCGCTGTTAACACGCATTGCTGATATGATTCCTGCCGGAATGCCGATGAGGAAGGAGATCAGCGTCGCGGCAAGTGCCAATTCGAGCGAGTTGGGCAGCCGCTGGAAGTACAACGTACTCACCGGCATTTCATAGTTGAACGATTGGCCAAGCTCGCCTGTCACGATGTTCCTGAGGAAGGCGGCGTATTGCAGCGGCAACGGCCGGTCGAGCCCCCAGTCAGCACGCACGAGCGCCAGATCGGCCTCCTGCGCCCCAGGCTCCGCCATCAGCGTCACCGGATCACCTGTAAGTCTGACCACCGTGAAGATGGTCAGACTCAAGATGAACAGGGTGATCATGGCGTAAAACGTCCGCCTGATCATGAACTGACCCATTGCAGTCCCTCCACTGTCACTCGTTCACGGAACCCCGATCTGCGCTATGCGACCTTGAGGTCCTCCCAGGGATAGGCATAGCCGCTGGTAATGGTCGGAAACACGTCCTGCCATTTCTGTGCCACGATGCGCGGCCCGATCGCGTTGACGAAAGCATGGCGAAACACCGGTACGAAGTAGTAGTTCTCCAGGATGGACCGCTGGATCTGCTCCGCGAGCTTCTTGCGTTCGGTCCGGTCATAGGAATCCAGGTACTTCTGGAACTGGTCGTCCAGATCCTTGACGCAGAAGAAATCCTTGGAATTGAAGCCGCCGCAGCGGAACATCGAGTTGTACCAGTTCGACCACGTGCCGCCGATGCGCGTCGCGTTGAAAACAATCTGGGTGCCGGGCCATTCTTTCACACCGCCTTGCATCTTCTTTAGGAACACGCCGCGCTCCATCACCTGCAACCGCGAACGGATACCGATGCCCTGAAGCTGCGATACGATCCGTTCGCCGCGCGAGTAGTAGTTCGGCGCCGGTGTAACCCAGTCAACATTGAAGCCGTTGGGATAGCCGGACTCGGCCAGCAGCTTCTTCGCCTTCGCGACGTCGTGCGGCCATTTGGGCCACTCCAACCCGTACTCGACGTCGTTGTTAATCCAGTTGCCATCGACCACACCCATGCCACCACATTCGGCGTCGTTGATCGCGTCGCGATCGACCGCCAGGCTGATCGCTTCGCGCACGCGCTTGTCGTGGAATGGATTGGACGGGTTCTGGAAGCCCGGGAACTCCAGCCACCAGTTGCCTGACACCACCGGCGCCAGCCGCAGCTTCGGATTGCTCTTCACCCGGTCGATCAATTCGCCCGGGACGAAATACATGATGTCCGCCTCGCCGCGTTCCAGCATTGCGACGCGGGTTGCGGCCTCCGGGACACTGACCATGGTGAACTGCTTGACATGGACCGGGCGGTAGTAGTCCGCGAATGCCTCAAACTCGAGCTTTACGCCCTGCTGCTGCGAGATCAGCTTGTAGGGGCCGGCACCGATCGGCTTCTGCAGGAACCCGGCCTGCCCCACCTGTTCGTAGTATTTCGCCGGCACCACCCAGCCGGCGCCGCAGACGTTGGCGGTTCCCAACAGGATGGGGAAGTCGAGGAATGGCCGCTTGAAGTGGAACCGGACGGTGTGGTCGTCGATGATTTCCACGCCATCGGTATTTGCTTTCAGAACCTCCCCCCAGGCGCCGCGGTAGTGCTCATAGCTCCATTTGACATCAGCGGGCGTGACGGCCGTACCGTCGTGAAACTTCGTCCCCGATCGCAGAAAGAAGGTCGCGCTCTTGGCGTCCTCGGCGAACTCGTAGCGATCGGCGAGTGCCGGGTGGTCGTAGAGTTCGTCGCGGAAGTTCTTGATCAGGCCGTCATGCAGCGCCATCAGGAAATTGTCCGGGCTGGCAGTGCCGTCGTGCTGCTGCGGATCCAGCCAGCGTGCCGCAATATTGGTGTGCCACGCCAGAACCATCTTTCCCGCAGGCTTGGCCTCAGCGATTGCCCGCGGAGCGATCACAGTCGAACCCAGCTGCGCCAGTGCGGCGGCCCCGCCGGCCAATACGCTCCGTCTGTTGACGGCGGCAGTGTTCCGTGGCGATGGCGACGGCAGAGCAATCCGACGCCCGATGCGGCGCTGTTTCAACATGAACGAGCACTCCCTGCACGCCCGAGCGAACCCGGTCGCTTATTTTGGTTCAGGACGTTCGCGGGCCCAGCCCACGATCAGGCCACATCTGGCGGCGCGTCCCGATGGCGGTCCCAGGGGGGCCCGCCACTAGAGTGCCCGGCCACTATCGCGCGAAACCGCGCGAGAAGCGATATCAAAAAAATTCGAGGTCCGAATGGTCCATCGAGACGCGCGAGATTGAAGACATAACCCTGGTTAGGCATAGGCCTGGTGCAAGCATCCTTCTGAATGGCCGCATGGCGCCGGCTGAGCCGTTGGACGCCGTAACGGACTCATTCATCGCCGCGAGGTGGAATGACCCAATTCGACCCGGAACGGATATTCGCCGGAGAACATCTGACGCCCGGGTGTACCGAGGACGGGCATTGCTCGACACAGCCCAGGTTAAACCGAACCAAATCCGTCAATTCCACTGATATGATCGCTTCTGGGCCGAGCAATCGGCAGGACTTGGCAAGAACAGCCTTTTGGCCGCAGGCCCCCGCTGCCGTAAGAACGTGGGGCAGTCCTCGACGGACCAATCGGAAGAGAGCCGACCCAGTGCCGGCGGGGTCAAGTCAGCGCTCGCCGCCGACGCCGTTGCCTCAAGTCGCGATATGACCGGCGAGCACCCACCTCGTTCAGGCCCAAATAGAACTCCTTGATTTCCTGGTCCTTTCGCAGATCTGCGGCCGGCCCCTCCAGGACGATCCGGCCGTTCTCCATCACGTAGCCGTGGTCTGCCAATTCGAGCGCCAGCGCGGCGTTCTGCTCGACCAGCAGCACGGTCTGCCCCCGCTCCTCCTTCAACCGGTTGATAATGCCGAAAATGACCTCCACGATTAGCGGCGCCAGTCCGAGCGATGGTTCGTCGAGCAGGATCACCCTCGGCTCCGACACCAGCGCCCGGCCGATCGCCAGCATCTGCTGCTCGCCGCCCGAGAGATAACCGGCTTGCTGGCGGCGTCGTTCCTGCAGGATCGGGAAGTACTCGAAGACGAGATCGATCCCCCGACGGACGCGCTGCATGGAGCCCTGAATGTGGCCACCCACCACCAGGTTCTCCTCGACAGTCAGGTTCTCGAACACGCGGCGCCCCTCGAATACCTGGGTGATGCCGCGCCCAACGATGTCGTGCGGCGCCAGCCGATCCAGCCGCTCGCCATCAAGCTCGATCGCACCGTTGGTGACCTGGCCACGTTCCGCATGCAGCAGACCCGAGATCGCCTTCAGCGTCGTGGTCTTGCCGGCGCCGTTCGCACCGAGCAGTGCAGTGATTTGACCCTGTCCGACGGCAAGCGAGACGCCCTTCAGCACCAGGATCACGCCATCATAGACGACCTCGACGTTGCTCAATGACAGCATGTGACCCCTGCCCGCGGTGTCATTGCGAGTTCCCACCAGCCGTTCGGCTGACCCCCTTGAATGAAAGAGCGCGGAATTCCGCCATTCTTCGCGTCGGCAAGGGGTGGCTCTTTCTTGTTAGGAGCACAGCGACGAAGCAACCCCCATCAAGTTATCAACCTGACACGGAACGATTTTCTCGCTTCGCTTCTCGCACTGACAGTTGCTACGATGCCGCGTTGACGGACTTGAGCACCAAGTCCCGATAGCCACGGAACCACTCGGTCTCCTTGACCATCTTGTCGCCCTTCACCTGGAAGATCTGCACCCATCCGCCGCCTTCATGATCGGCCGGTGTGACTTCCATCGGCGGCAGCAGGCCGTCCAGCGTGAAGTCCTTGATCATCTCGAAACCCTTCTTCATGTCTTCGCCGGTCGGTGGTTTGCCGCCAGTGACCTTCAGGGCGTTGCGCAGGGCCTCAATATGTACGGCAGCGTCCTGGATACCCCGGTTATAGTAGACCGAGGTCTCCATCTCCTTTGGCGGCGGCTTGCCGGCCTTCTGGTACATAGCCTTGATGTCCTGGATAACAGGGTAGTCATCGCCGACGCCGACGAACTGCATCGTATGGTAGCCTTGCGCGACGCCCCAGCCGCCGGCTGCCGCGATGTCGGCCTCCGAGGACGCCCATACGAACCCCAGCACCTTGCTCACTGGATAGCCCGAGCTCTTGAGGCCCTTCAGCATCACCGAAGGCGCGCGGCCGAATAGGTGCGCGAGCACGAAGTCAGGCCGATAGCGCTGCGCGATGTCGAGGATCTGCGCGCTCATCTCCACGCCGGGCGGCGGCACGGCAAACGTGCGTAACTCGAAGCCCTCGTTCTGCTGCAACTCTTGGAGGATCGGCAGCGGTTCAATGCCGGCCGGATTGTCGTAGTAGAGATAGGCGATCTTCTTGCCCTTCAGACTGCCGCCCAGCTTGTCCTTGACGAACTGGATGCCGGCGGCGCCTTGTGACCAATAGCTCGCGGCGAGCGGGAAAAGATACGGATACTTCGCACCGTTCGCCGCAGCGGCGGAGCCGAAGCCTGGCGACGTGCCGGGAATGTGGTCCTTCTCCAGCCTGGGATTCAGCGCCTGGGCCTGGGGTGTGCCCCAGATCAGTGTTGAGACGATGCCCTGTTGTTTGTGGCGTTCATATTCCTCGATCGCCGGCGGAACTTGGTAGTTGTTGTCGAGCTCGTTGATCACGACCTTATAGCCGTCAACGCCGCCCTTCGAATTGACCAGGTTCACGTAGTCCTGCACCGCCGGGCAGAAAATCGTACCGACAAGCTGCGTCGGACCTGTGCGATCACATTGCGAGCCGATGAGGATCTCCTTCTGCTGCGCGTCCGCGCCACCAGCGAACCACGAACCACCCACCACAAACCCTGCGAGTGCCAGGGTCCCTGCCGTCAGATGTCGCATCTTGGCTCTCCCTTGTTGCCGCCTGTCAGTACCGAGAACGGCCACATCCGGAAGTAATTCCGGATGTTGCGCCACAGCCGGTTCAGGCCCTCCGGCTCCATGACGAGAAAGAAGATGATCAGCCCGCCGAAGATCGCGAGCCTGAGACTGGGGATAACCGCGGACAAATCGGAGGCGCTGAAAAACAGACCTCCCGCGGATTCAAGCACGCGGCGCGTGACGATGGGCAGCAGCGTGACGAAGATCGCACCGAACACCGGCCCAAGCGCCGAGCCAAGCCCTCCGATGATCACCATCGCCAGGAAGTTGATGGAGACGTCGAGCTGGAACTGCTCGTAGTTCGCGATGCCGAGATAGTAGGTGTACAGAACACCGGTGACGCCGGCGTAGAACGAAGAGATCGCGAACGCCCACAGCTTGTAGTGGTAAATGTTGATACCGATGATCTCGGCGGCGATATCCCGGTCGCGGATAGCGATGAAGGCGCGGCCTATGCGGCTGCGGATCAGGTTCTGCGTGCCGACCATCGCCAGAATGACGAAGAACATCAGGAACAGGTACATCTGCCAGGCGCTGGTCAGCTTCGTGCCGAACACCGAGGGCGGTCCGACCTGGATGGTTGACTGCGTGCCGCCGGACACCCATGGTACGTGGTTTATCGTCCATTCGATGATGAGCTGTGCTGCAAGTGTGGCAATCGCCAGATACAGGCCCTTGATGCGCAGTGAGGGAATTCCTACCACCGTGCCGATCGCCGCAGCCATTAGCCCACCGGCCGGCACCGAAACCCAGAACGGCGCATGCAGCTTCGTGATCAGGTGCGCCGCGGTATAGGCGCCGACCGACATGAACGCGCCATGGCCAATGGAGACCTGGTCGGTATAGCCAACCAGGATGTTCAGCCCGATCGCTCCGACCACCGCGATCAGGATCAGGTTCAGGATCGAGAGCGTGTACTCGTCAGCGACGGCGGGCGTAATGCCGATGAACAGCACGGCGAACGCCACGGCAGCCCAGCGCGTGTTGGGCAGCGGCATCAGCGCCATGTCGGCGGCGTAGGACGTCTTGAACACGCCGGCTTCGCGGTAGAACATCACACGCGCTCGATGCGCCGGCGGCCAAACAGACCGTACGGGCGAACCATCAGCATCAAAATCATCAACACGTACGGTGCAAAATCCTTGGTTCCGCCGCCCACCACGGGATCCAGATAGCCCGCGGCAAGCGCTTCCACCACGCCCACGATAAGGCCGCCAACCACAGCCCCCACGATCGAATCGAGGCCGCCCAGGATCACCACGGGAAATACCTTCAGCCCCACCAGCGGCAGCTGGTTGTCCACACCGAGCATCGCGCCCCAGATCACACCACCCAGCGCAGAGACCACGCCGGTGAGCACCCAGGCCAGCGCGAAATAGCGCTGCACGTTGATTCCCATACCCATCGACACCGTCTGATTGTCCGCGACAGCACGCATCGCAACACCCATGCGCGTCTTCAGAAAGAACCAAGTGAATCCGGCAAGGAACACCAAGCTGACACCGGCGCCGACAAGCTGCACCGGCGGCAGCATGATCGGACCGAGGAACAGCGGCTCGTCGCCCACTGGGAGTTCGATAGAACGCACCCCGGCGCCGAACACCAGAGTCGCGACGCCCCTGATCAACGAGGCAAGTCCTATCGTCGCCATGATCACCGCGACAACTGGCCGGCCCAGCAGCTTGCGCAGCACCACGCGTTCGAGCGCGAAGCAGAACGCGATCATGCCAACGAGCGCGATCGTGGCCGCAATCCAGAATGGCAACGCTGCACCCATCGCCGCGGCGGCAATGATGGCCGCGAACATCACGAACTCGCCCTGCGCGAAGTTGATGGCGTCGGTCGCCTTGTAGACCAGCACGAAGCCCAGCGCGATCAGCGCATACATCAGGCCGATCATCAGGCCGCTGGAGATCAGCAGCAGCGTGAAATCAAGGTCGAATTCAGGCATGCGCCGGTTCCCCGACAGCACGGGTAGGCTCGAGGCCCTTGCTCTGGTTCAGGTTGAGGCCGAACGCACGCAAACTATGCAGCACGCGGGGCGCCAGTGGTTCACCGCAGGTGTCGGCCCAGCGCAGCCGGCGCAGGCCGATCTGATCGCGCATCGGCGCATAGACAAGCACCTCGCCGAGCGCGAGTTTCAGTTGCAGCAACCGCGGAACATTCTCGCCAGCCTGCCGGTGCTGTTCGGCGCGTTCCGCGATCGCCCGGAAGCCAGCGAACAGCACGGCCTTTAAACCACTTGTCTGTGCTGCGCGCATCTCGATGTCGGTCAGCGTGTTCTCCCAGATACGCGGTGGGGCGACCAGGATGGTAGGTCCTATCTCACGCAGATCGCGGCGAGCGGTCTCCGGGTTTTCCGGGCAGTTGCAGGCGAAGCCGATAGACAATGCCAGTGCCTGCGACGTGAGCATATCGCCGAACCACGCCATCGGCAGCCAGGCGAGCGTTTCGTCGGTCTGCCTGACGTCTATTGTGCCCACCAATGTCTCGGCGGCGGCTAGCAGTGCGGCGTGCGTCAGCGTCACCCCGCGCACCTCACCGCCGGAGCCGGTGGCGTAATGCAGCAGTGCGGGATCGCCGGGATCGGGATCGCACTGCATAGTTACACCCATCCCGGCATCGGCAACAGTCTCGAGCGATTTCAGCCAGCCATATTCAATCTGGCGCATGCCATACGCAGCGGCCTGGACGACTAGTCGAAGCCCCGGAACCAAGTCCTTGATCGCGACAAGCTTCTCCACCTGCTCGCCGTCCTCCGCGACTACGACAGCCACGCCGGCATGGTTCAGCACCCGCGCGATCAAGTCCGGTTCAGCATCGGGCCATAGAGGCACGACCGCGCCGCCAAGCGATTGCCCTGCAAGGATCGCCGCATAGAGACGTGGCCTGTTGTCACCGATCACAGCCAGCCTGTCGCCGCGGCCAAACTCGTGCGCGGCGAGACCGGAGGCAATGCGCGACACCAGCGCCGCATAGTCCGACCATGTGAGAACCTGCCAGATGCCGCCGCGCTTCTCCCGCAATGCAGGTCTCGCGCCGAAACTTGCGGCGTTATGACGAAGCAGCCGCGGCAGTGTCGTGGCAGCCTTCATGCGGCCTCCTGCTGACGGCCACCGGTACCGAGATAGGCGCGGATCACATCGGGATTGCGCTGCACCTCCGCCGGCGTGCCCTCGGCGATCTTGCCGCCGCGGTCCAGCACCGTGACGCGGTCGGAGATGTCCATCACCACTGCCATGTCATGTTCGATCAGGATGATCGTGGTGCCCCATTGCGCATTCACCTCTAGGATGTAACGCGCCATGTCCTCCTTCTCGCCCTGGTTCATGCCGCCCATCGGCTCGTCGAGCAGCAGCACCTTGGGTTCCAGCGCCAGCGCGCGGCCAAGCTCAACGCGCTTGCGCAGCCCGTAGGGCAGCGCAGCCGATGGCTGTTTGCGGATGTTCTGCAGTTCCAGGAAGTCGATCAGTTCCTCGACACGGGCGCGATGTGCCAATTCTTCCTTCTGGGCAAGTCCCCAGTAGACGAAGGACGACAACACGCCGGCGCGCATATGTACGTGTCGGCCGAGCATGATGTTGTCCAGCACTGTCATGCCGGCGAACAGCGCGATGTTCTGGAATGTGCGCGCGACACCAAGGGCAGCGATCTCCGAGGGGCGGCAATGTGTGATGTCACGACCTTCCAGCGCGATGGTGCCGCTGGTCGGGCGATAGAATCCCGAAATCATGTTGAGCAAGGAGGTCTTGCCGGCGCCGTTCGGGCCGATGACAGACATGATCTCTCCGCGACGGATGGACACCGTCACGTCTTCAACCGCACGCACGCCGCCGAAGTACTTTGGACACTCCGATGATGGCGAGCAGCGGTTGATCGGTCGAGACACTGGCTACGCCGACGCGGTCGGCTGCCATGATTACTGGGATCCTCCCCCTGTGAAGCCTTGGTCCAAGTTCTTATCTTTGCCTGTAATTATAGACGGCAACTCGATGTGGATCAAGCAGTTCTGGTAGCACGGGATCGCATCGGCCGGTCGGCGTCCTAGAAATCTATGAGCGCGGCGCGCAGGGCGATTGCATGGATGGGCCGTGGGTTCGCCCTGATACTTGCCGACCCGCGTCTCTCAGTCGGCGAACATCGGGACCCAGACGAACAGCAACGGCAGCAACCAAGCTTCTCCGCTAGCTTACAACAGGCTAGTTTTCGCCGGCCCTGGGCGATAGTCCTAACCTTCAAAGCCAGTTCAATCAGATCGCCGGATGACGCAGCAGCCGGTGACCTGACGAATAACAGCAGTCGATGTCGTATTGGTCCTTACACCGAATGGGTCGGGTCGACAGCCGGCTGGGGGAACGTGAATGCGATGGGTGTTGCGGTTGATTGATGCCCGCTGCCTGAGCACCGATCTGATAGAGATCTGCAGGCCGGAGGGTCTTGGTAATATCGCGAACCTGCGTTTGACCTGGCCCGAAGCCAAGCAGGCTCTGGCAAGCGTTCAACGAGCGGTGGTTTCCGGGTAGGTCGACCGCGATGGCTGCTGCGGCCGTGTTCGCACCGAGACGGGCGTATGTTGGTCATCGCGATGCCGATCGATGTCAATCGGCATTGAAGTGGGACCGCGATCGGCGTGCAAAAGGGACCCTGTGGAGCGCCTTGTGCCGGTAGCGCATAGGGGACGCGTGGTGGACCAGCGGCGCGGGCTGCGGGACGACGAGGGCTCGGAGATCAGGCGCGGTTTTTGAACCGCCAGCTCTCGTTTCAGCACGACTCATGGCTCCAGTCGAACTGGTAGGCCTCGCCGGGCGCGAAGCTCAGCGGCACATAGGCATCCGCCAACGCCGAGACCTGCTCGCGCCGCCAGCCACGGGCATAACGACGCACCGCGTCGTAGCCACCTTCGTAACCGAACTCTCGCAATGCCTCGAACACTCGGATCAGCGTCAGACGCTCGCGGCTCGACTTGGCCTCATTGGCAGCGAGCAGTTCGTCCAGCTTCTCTCGCCATGCCCCGAGACGCGGCATCGGTTGCTGCTCACGCTCGTAGCGGAACTCCGTTGCTGCCGAACGTAGAACCTTGCGAACGACTTTCCGCGATACCCGCAGTTCCCGGCAGATCGCCTTGATCGCTTTGCCCTGGACGAAATACGCCCGCCGGATCCGCGCAATCGTCTCCACGACAAACATCCCAAACCGGCCCCCGTCTTCACGAGAGCCAACGTGAACCCCACCGTCAGAGGGGTCCCGTTTGGACGCCGATCACCCCGCCAACGGGGTCCCTATCCCACGCCGATCCACAACCTGTTCCATGATCCCTGCATTGTTTATCAAGAAATCGACCCTGCCGTAGCGGTCCTGAATGGCGGCTTCAAGCGCCAGTACGTCGAGGGGGACGGTGACGTCGCAGCGGATTGCCTCGATCTGTGGGTAGTGTGTATGGAGTTCGCGGAGTGCCACCTCACGCCGTGCGCAGGCGATCACTGTGGCGCCTTCGCCCGCGAGCCGCACCGCAAACTCCCGACCGATGCCCGACGTGCCGCCGGTTACCACGACGACGCGGTCACGCCACGCTCGGCCGTCAAAACGCAGAATAGCCATCGATCCGAGCACTTACGGCTGCCAGGCATTGGCAGCAACTTGGGCGTCAAGATAACGGCTGCGACTAGACCAAGCCATACCTTCGCTGCTCGCTTCGGGTAGCAATGACACAGCACGTGGCCGGACGCCCTGGCGCCCCTCTGTGCAACCTGTCGCAAATGGCGGGGTTGGGTCGATGACAGCCGTTGGCAATCTCCCATGAATGAACGTCTGCTTTTCGGGTCGGCGCGGCGTGGTGGAATTGTTTCGCGTCCCTGGCAGGCGATCCGGAGGTGAACAATACCTCGCCCGCGAAGCGTGAGAGCCATGCCCCCTGCAAAGGTCGGGCCGGGCGTACGGAGGTTGAGCCACGAAGTGCATCGCTGAACGCAGTGCTTGGGCTGGCCTACATTCCCAAAATACGCCGTCCCCCCTCAAGCAACAACCGACACCGTCCGGACCGGCCGGTGCCGTTGGCAAACACCCCGCGGTGACGCCCTGATCGTCGGGCGCCCGAGCAACAGTCCGGGGCGGGACGCGCTTGCCGCAGTCTTCCATCACACAAACAAGCTGGCCGCGTGCCACTACCAGCCCGATGACGCCCTGGTCAGGGCGGTTGGCGGGACAGTTGCGGGGGCTCCCCGGGTCTATTACCCCCAAGCCAAGTAGTCGGCGTCGATAGCCCAGGGGCCGACGCTCTGACGATAGCACAGCACCCTATTTAGAGGTTGAGATCGATCCGCAACTCCGCTAGGGAAGCGTAATGTACCGGCTTGCGATCGCCGCCTTGGCCTTCTGGGCGAATAGCGCAATGGCACAAGGGTATCTGTTCAAGCCGGTGGATGCGACTTGCATCTCGTCGCCATTCGGGCCGCGCACCATTCGCGATCATCCGGAAGCCGGCATCTTTCATCCCGGCCTCGACTTCCCTGCGTCCGAAGGCTCGCCGGTATGGGCAATCGGGGCGGGCACTGTCATGAAGGTGCAGCAGAACGGCCCAGGCGGCCTTGAAGTCCTAGTCCAGCACAAAGGGTTCGTTGGTATCTACAGTCATCTCGGTTCTGTCTCTACCAAGGTGCTTGCTGCCGGGACACCAATCGCGGCCGGCGAATTCTTGGGCGTTGTCGGCCACAGCGGTCTGACGTTCGGCGCCCATCTCTACTTTGGCATGCTGCACGATGGGTTTCCGATTGACCCGTCATCCCTGTTCGATTTGCCGCGGTGCCGTGACGCTGTGTTGGCCGGCACGCATTAGCATTGTGCGATGATCTCTGGGGCAACAAGGTGAGGACATGACCGATCCAGAAGTGAGCAACTGGTTTGGCGATCTGATCTCCCACCCGCGCGTCATCGTTGACGCCACTTCAGTAGCCGACATCATCGGCGTCATGAAGGACGTTGAAAAATATCCGGCACCTGTGCGTGCAGTTGGCTCGAACCATTCCACCGCACCTTGCGGTGTTGCCGAAGGCGGCACGCTGATCCGTATCAAGATGAATCGTGTTCTCCACATCGGTGAAGATACGATCACAGTTGAGGCTGGAGCGCGTCACATCGACATGGCGGGGGAGCTGCTGAAGCGCGGTTTGCAGTTCTACGTAAACACAGAGATTGGCAGCCTGACAGCCGGGAGTGCGGCGTGTGCCGGTACAAAGGATGCCTCCTTCGCCGGCGAATATGGCCAGGTTGGCTCCTATGTGACCGGCGTCAAGCTAGTGCTGGCCAACGGCGATCCGCTGGAAGTGACGGAAGCGCAACCGGAGCTGCTACAGAAGGTCCGCTCAAGCTATGGCACATTTGGCATTGTGTACGAGGTTACCTACCGGATTCGCCAGCTGCTCCCGATGGCAGTTTACCACGAGACCTATACACTGGGTGAATTCATTACGAAGCTTGATGAGCTGAAGGCGCGTGACGAGTTGATGATGTACTATTGCTTCCCGTTCGCCGATAGGATCACTGTCGAATTCCGTCGGTACAATCCGAGCGCGAGCGGCGATCCCAACCACTCAGTCTGGGCTTTACGAAACTACCTGTGGGGCACTGCCGGCCCCCGGTTTGGCCACGATATCGAGGCCAGCATTCCCATCCCGAAAATCCGCTACGAGGTCATCGACGGCTTCGGTGCCATGCTGCGCTTCAAGCTCGAACATTTGATTCGTGCCGACAATACTGTTCCGCCCGACCAGATCATCGACTACCCTGCCGTATCCAACGACAGCCGTTACACGTTCAGTCTGTTTGCCTTCCCCGAGGCGCAATTTCCGAAGGTCTTCCCGGAGTTCTGTCAATTTGTCCGGGACTATTATGATCAGCACGGCTATCGGTCGAATCTGTTATATGTTGGCTACCGCATCGCGCAGGATCAGCAATCCCTCCTGTCGTATTCTTATGACGGCCCGGTCATCACAATCGATCCGGTATCAACCGGCAACCCAGGATGGAAAGCTTTCCTGGAGGCTTATAATCAATTCTGCAGTGATCGTGGTGGGCTGCCGCTGCTTAATCAAACATATGGCCTGACGCCGGCGATCGTGCGCAAGGCGTTCGGCGAGCGATTGAAAGCATTCGCGGATGCACGTCGACAATTCGACCCCGGTGAGCGCCTATTGAATGACTATTTCCGCTTGCTGCTGAACTGATGGCCACCCAAGGCCCCCAATGCTCCAAACCGGCAACTTGTTGCTCATAGACAGGCATCTGTTCCTGCGCCTTGACCGCGTCTCTACGGCGCCTTCGAGTTTCGAACAACCCTTCCGCCGCTGTCGCGCATCGCCTAATCGGTCAGTGTGCATGTAGCAGTGTGCGGTCATCGTGCGGGCCGATCAGGCGGTTGTGGCCGTGAACGTCGGAATAAACGGCAGCGATAAGCCCTTCAGTTGCGCCGTCACAGGCGATTCTCGGTTGGATTCCGATTGACAGGGAAAGGTCCATTGACGGGAAAGGTTAGCGGAATTGGATGCGAGTGCCTCTTCGCGCTGCTGGCACGACCCGGACCGCTGACCGGGCCTGCCCTCTAATCTGCGCGCGAAGAGCACGTTGCTAGTTCACAATTTCGCCCGAACTCGGAAACAAGGAGGATGCAATGCCTCACTTCATGATTTGCTGGCAATTTACTAGGACTACTGTGTCATAAATGAAATCTGTTGGCAGCAAGGGCATCGTTGTAGCGAGCGGACAAGTGCGCTGGCGATGATGATTTGAACGGTTGCGATTGAATTGCTGACGTGCCGTTCAGGGCGAATGGGGGGAACCGCGGGATCGGTAACCTCTGGGTAGAGGAGGCGCTTGGATCGGTGCTTGGCGGCGTGGTCCTGAGGGGGGAATCGTCGCCCTCTCGGAGAGCAGGAATCCATAGGCGGCAATGGCGAGCGTTGCGTGATGGTGAAAGCCGCGCCAGCCGCGACCCTCGTAGTGGCCGAGGCCGAGTTCCTGCTTCAGCTCCTGATAGTCGCGTTCGATCCGCCAGCGCAGCTTGGCCAAATCGACCAGATCGCGGAGCCTGGTATCTTCAGGCAGCGTTGAGAGCCAGTATTTGGTTGGCATCGCTTCGCCCTTTGGCCATTCGATCAGACACCATTCCTCGGGTCTGGGGCTGGTGCGGTTGTAATCGCGATGCGCGGGCCGGACCCGCACGGCAGCAAAGCGAGAGACGAGTGGGGTGTTGGTGCCTTCGCGCCAGGTGATCCGACGCCAGGCTCGCTTCGGCAATTCCATCGCCAGTTGCTTGATGGAAACTGGCTTGTGTGCGGGATCGCGACGGATCAGCGAAGGTGGACGGCCAAAGCCGCGCCAGCGTTTTGGCGGCAGCGGTGCAGTTCCCGGTGTCCAGACACTGGTTGAGGATGGAACGCCGACAGCATAGAGCAGGTGCAGGCCAGTGAGGCCGTCGCGGAAGTCGGTATCGACACCATAGCCTGCGTCGGTCAGGACGACAGCAGGCGGGATGCCGGCGGCCAGAGCAGCGCGGATCTGCCCGAGCGCGATCTGTGGTTTGGTCTCGAACCTGACGGCCTCGGGGACCCCAGCCTCGCTGCGTCGAATGGGATCATTCGCCCAGGCTTCTGGCAGATACAGTCGATAGGCAATTGGCAGGCTCGCATGTGTGTTGGCGATCGATAGGCTGACCGCAACCTGACAATTGTCCTGCTTGCCGAGCTGACCGCAATATTGCCGCGCCACCCCGACCGAATGAGTTCCCTTCTTCGGAAACCCTGTGTCGTCAACGATCCAGGCACGGATGGCGCCATGCCTCTCGATCTCAGGCAGCAATCGCTCACGTACAGCGGTGAGCACTGCCTCGTCTGACCAGTCAGCATTGGCGACCAGGTGATGCAGCGACTGGTGCGCTGCCTGCACCCGTGCCGGCTCGATCCGCGCCGCCATCGGTTCCACGCTCTTCCGCGGGCCCGGTAGCAACAGCCCGGTGCAATATGACCGGAATGGTTTGGCACGGTCAGCATGTCCAAGCGCCGCCGTCAGTGCCTCGACATACGCCGAGAACCGTGATTTGCTGCTGGCTCTGCCGGACCTGAGACCCACACCCCGCCTCCACGAGTGAGAATCTCCATGCCTGACAAACCAGCGTCGAATTGGGCAAGGTATTTATGACACAGTAAGGACCAGCACCTCGGCCAAGGCGCTCGTTGGCAAGCCACACGATCGTACTGTGCGGCGAAGGCACTGGTCGAGGCTTCGGCGGTAAGCTAGCCGCTCTTATTCACCGCATAGCTGGGATTCGCTGGCGGGTGTCGCATAAGGGTCTGATCTTGTTTACGGATTGGGTGTCGAGACCATCCCGTCCACCCGATCACACCGAGCCACACCCGCCATGCACAACGATACGACTGAGCCGTTCTGGTTTCCAGCCGTCGGACGCAAGAAAGTCACTGCTGCGTTCGATGGTGGCCGTCTCACCTCGGATGGCGGTGTGATGCTTCTGGCTGCTGCCGAGCGGCGTATCGGGATTGCCCATCGCCTGGCAGGTTTGATTGCCGATCCGCGCAATCCGCTGTTGGTGACACACAGTGTCGTCGATATTCTGCGCGCGCGCATGCTCGCCATTGCCTGCGGTTACCAGGACGCCGACGATCTCGATCATCTGCGCACCGACCCCGGCTTCAAACTGGCCTGCGGACGTCTGCCTGATACCGGTGATGATCTGTGCTCTCAGCCGACGATGTCGCGTTGGGAGAATGCGCCAAGTCTGCGTGAGGTGGTGCGCATGACCTACGCGATGATCGACGCCTATTGCGCCAGCTACCCACGCCCGCCTGTCGCTGTCACGCTGGACATCGATGACACCGTCGATGTCGTGCACGGCCATCAGCAGCTTTCGTTGTTCAACGCCCATTACGACGAACGCTGCTTCCTGCCGATCCATGTCTACGAGACCGCCACCTCCCGTCCGGTCGCGATGCTGCTGCGACCTGGCAAAACACCATCGGGAGACGAAGTCCGCCGTCATCTGCGTCGCCTGGTGCGCCGCATTCGCAGCCATTGGCCGACCACGCGGCTGATCATCCGTGGTGACGGTCATTATAGCCGTCCCGAGGTGATGGCGTGGTGCGAGGCCAACGATGTCGATTATGTGTTCGGCCTGCCGGGCAACGGCGTGCTGAGCCGTCTGGTCGAGATCGCTGCCGACGATGTCAGGGTGCGCCGCGCCGAAGCCCAGGCGGCGGTGCTACGCCGCTATACCGAGACCCGCTATGGCGCCAAATCCTGGAGCTGCGAGCGGCGCGTGGCGGCACGCATCGAAGCCAGCACCCAGGGGTTGGACATCCGCTACGTGGTGACCAACCTGGACGGCGGCAGCGCGGAATGGCTCTACGACACGCTCTACTGCGCGCGCGGCCAGGCCGAGAACCTGATCAAGCTGCACAAGAGCCAACTTGCCTCCGATCGGACCAGTTGTCGCTCGGCACTCGCCAATCAGGTGCGTCTCGTGCTGCATACCGCCGCCTACTGGCTGATGCTGACGGTGCGCGACACCATCGACAAGCCGCATCCGCTCGCCAACGCCGAGTTCACCACCCTGCGGATGCGCCTCGTCAAAATCGCCGCACGCATCACCGAGACCGCCACACGCGTCCGCGTCGCCTTTGCGGCAGCATGCCCGGACCACGCATTGTTTCGCCGCATCGCCATTAGCCTCCAGCCCGCCGGACCGTAACACGACGGGTGCTCCGTCCCCGCACACACCCGATCCCGCCAACATCAACGCCGTCATGAACCTGACTGACTTCGCGATGAAACAGGCGACATGCAGCAACGCGCCTGCTCCTCAGACAGCACCATCAACTTCAATGCGATGAATAGGACGGGCTAGATAGCTATTACCTCGCCTTAGGTGAGTACAGACGGTGTTGCGATCTGTGAATTTCCGGACAACGAAGCCGCAGTCGGCTGCTCGATGTCGGCTACGGCCACAGGCGGGTTTTCCCGCTTCGAAACTACGACGCTACTGACTGCTCAGGAAGCCTAGGCGGCGATGAAGCAGGCCAACCAGACCAAGACCGGATACAAGCCGCCAAACGCCTGATAGGGCAAGCCGCGCTGTCAGCTCAAGGGCGCCGCCGACCCACGGCAGCGCGGCTTCCGTGAATGGAACGGGTGGAGAGCCTACATGGAGAGAGTCTGCTCCGCGCCCATGGGGGTCGTTCCAGATCGCCTCGCCGTCACTCGAATGCAGACGTTGATCCGAGTGTGGTGGTAGCTGCGCAGATGCCTGCTGTGGGTGGAAAGCTGCCGAACGCTCGCATGAAGCGGCATCCCTGGATACGCGCGAGCTGCAAGTTATAGAACCTATCAGCCTGCATCACGAGTTCGATCTCGGGCAGACCTGCTACTCCCATGCCTCGCGACCGCCGCGATACCAGCGTAGCGGAGAGGACCAGCCGCAGAGCCAGGGTACGGCCCGGGCAGCGCTCCGCGTTCCAACCCATCATCACCACTCGCGCGATCTTCGCTGGCAGAGGTCCATTGGGCGAGCAGAGAAAGCACGCTTACAGGCGGCGCGTTAAGCCATGGGCCGGGTTTGGCCGCCTGCCAGTCCGGTGGCCAAGGTCGGGCGGCAAAGAGTTTGGCAAGGACGCCCGCTCACAAATGCCTCGGCACGGAACTTGCACCATTGCCTCGGCGTAGCGAGTGTGCACTGGTCTCTGGCCGGGCAAACCACGCAAAGTGGAATGCGGGTGGGGGACGGAGAGACCGATGAGCGATGAGGCGCTGCTGCCGATGGACCAGATGGCCAGCGCCGCCAATGGCATGTCGGGTGCGGCTCTGGCCGCTCGCCTCTCCGCGAATATTGCCCGCGCGGTGGTCGGCAAGCCGAACGCAATCGAGCTCCTGCTTGTCGCGCTTATGTGCGAGGGGCACGTCTTGATCGAAGACCTACCCGGTGTCGGCAAGACGCTGCTGGCAAAGGCGCTCGCAAGTTCGCTTGGATGCAGCTTCAAGCGGATCCAGTTCACACCCGATCTCCTGCCGTCGGACATCACCGGCTCGCAGATCCTGGACCAGAGGACGCGCGAGTTCGTGTTCCGGCCTGGTCCGCTGTTCGCTAGCATTGTATTGGCTGACGAGATCAACCGGGCAACGCCACGCACCCAATCGGCATTGCTCGAAGCCATGGAAGAGCGCCAGGTGACTGCGGACGGCGCGACCCTGCCAATGCCGCGGCCCTTCCTCGTGCTGGCCACGCAGAACCCCATTGAGCTGGAGGGCACCTTCCCATTGCCCGAGGCGCAGCTTGACCGGTTCTTCCTGCGAATGGGGTTGGGCTATCCCAGCGCGGTGGAGGAAACAGCGATCCTGCTGCGGGTCGCGGACGCCAACCCTCTCGCGGACCTGGCTCCGGTGCTGTCACCGGACGATCTGCGGCTGCTCAGTGCGGCCGCGACGCGGGTCCATGTCGCGGAGGCGGTGCGCGACTACCTGGTTGCTGTGGTCCGAGCGACACGTGGGCGTGCTGACCTCGCTATCGGTGCAAGTCCTCGCGCAACGCTGGCGCTGTTCCGCGGCGCTCGAGCGCTGGCGTGTATTCGCGGCCGAAACTTCGTACGTCCGGACGACATCAAGGAGCTTGCGCCCGCCGTGCTCGGCCATCGCGTGATCCCGAGCATCGAGGCGCGGCTCAGGACGCAGGATTTGACCGTGCTTTTAGCGCAAATCATCGCCTCGGTGCCGGTGCCGGTTGAAGACGAGGTGGAGGACGGCGCTTGGCCCGACATCCGTCCGGCTGAGCAGAAATGCTGGCCCCCCTGTGGTTACTGGCCCTTGCACTGATCGGCGTCGTTGCCGTGTGGACTGGGGATGCGCTGCTGACGCTGGCCGTAATGCTGGCACTGCTGGCCTCGTCGTCGCTGCTGCTATGGCAGCACTACTGCCTGGTCGGAGTGAGCTATCGAAGGCAACTCAGCACCGACCGCGCCGTGTTTGGCGAGACCATCGAGCTGACCACCGAACTCATCAACCTGAAGCCACTGCCGCTGACCTGGTTGCAGGTCGACGATGTTGTGCCGCGCGGCCTGCGCATCGACGGAGGGACGATGCGCGCGGGCGGCACCGACCTGACGCACTGCTTGACGATGATCGTCGCCATGTTGCCGTACCAGCGCGTGGTGCGGCGAATGCAGGTGCGCTGCACCCGCCGGGGCGAGTTAGTGTTCGGCCCGGCGTCCCTGGCATCGGGCGATTATCTCGGCACATTGGCGAAATACGAGAGGCAGAGTGGACTCGACCACCTGATCGTCTATCCAAAGATTTTTCGGGTGGTGCTCGGGCGGCTGCCGTCTAATCGGATGCTTGGCCGTGATGCCGCGCGACGCAATCTCCTGACTGATCCGGTTCGTACCATCGGCACGCGCGAATACACGCAAGGCGATCCATACCGCAGTATAGATTGGCGCGCCTCGGCGCGGCGTGACACTCTGATGGTCCGTGTGTCGGAACCGAGTACCACGCCGATCCTCGACATCGTCCTGAACTTCCAGACGGCGACCTCCGGTTGGGATAGTTGGGAGCACGAGGGTATGGAGTTTGCGATCAGTGTCGCCGCGTCGCTGGCGGCGTATGGCACCGAACGCGGCTGGGCCATCGGCATGCGCGGCAACGGCTATAGCAGCGGCATGCCGATCGAAATCCGGCCGTCGGCAGCGCCCGGGCAATTTCGTACAGTGTTGGAAACACTGGCCCGTGCAACCATTGCCGCACGGGGTTCGCTGCCGTCGATGCTTGCAGCTCATGACCCGCGTCTCCCGGCCGGTGCAACCTTGTTGCTTATCACCACGATATTGGACGCCTTTTTGCTCGCTACGTTGTGTGATGTGCAGCGCCGCGGGCGCGCAGTATTGGTGCTGCAGATCACGCGCGACCACGACGCGAGCCCGATTGAACGGGTTCCTACTCTGCGCATCCCGTACGATGAGCATTGGACAGAACATGAGGCGTTGGTCCTGGGTCAATGACATCTTCGCTCCCGCCGCCCAGGCAGCAATGGAGGCGGTCTGGTTCTACGCCTGGGTTATGGTGCTGACGCCGCCGGATTCCACCTACCCCGCATTTGGCGCGATCGTGGCCTTGATCGTGATGGCAGCCTTGCTTGGGCGCGCGAGCGCATCGCTGCCCTGGCGGCGCCCACGCAACCATCTTCTCCTGCTGCCGGTCTCGCTGGTGGTTCTGCCACTCTGGCTGCTGGCGGTTCTGGGGCCGGGGGAAAACTGGGGGCCGCGCGGCTGGGCAGAGCGCGCCATAGCTCTGCTGCACGACGTGCAGCCGGGCACAACCACCCTTGTCGCTTTCGGCGCCTTGGGATTAGCGGTGTGGTGCCGTGGTTTGTGGCTCGGCGCCGTGCCGGCCGGCACTGATGCGCTGCGCCGACGGTTCCTCGGCGGCGCAGCCGCGCTGGTGGCGCTGTCGGCGTTGCTCGGTCTCGGCAAAGGAACCGGCGTCGCTCGGTTCACCGACAGTCTTCAGCTTCTGGTGTTGGGGTATTTCATCATTGCGCCGGTCGCGATCGCGCTTGAGCACGTCCAGACACTGGATGGGCGAGCGACGGCCACACGGCCCGTATCGCTTGCCTGGATCGTAGCATTGCTGGTGCCGATCACCGCAATTGTCGCGGTCGGGCTATTGCTCTGCAACGGCGTGGCGCCGGCAGTGAGCTGGCTGATGCACGTCGGCATTCTGGCTGTGCTACTTTTATGGTTCGGCTTCGTGTGGTTGTTCTACTGGCTGGGGATGGTCCTGTATTGGCTTACCAGCCTGTTCCCGTTTGCCTGGCATCGGGCGACGCAGGCAGTCGACCCAGCACCGTTGGTGTTACCGCCCTGGCAGCAGACTTACGAGTTCACTGAATCCCATTCAACATTCCCTCATTCGTGCCAGCAATGCTGCTGACGTTACTGGCCATGCTGTTTGTGTGTTTCCTGGCCCGGCGTTCCCGCAACCGTCCGGCAGAACATGTTGACGAAGAGCGCAGTTCGCTATGGTCCTGGCTACTCTTCCGCGACCAGTTCATGACCGCATGGCGCGCTCTCTGCGACCGCTTTCGCGCGCGGGCGAAGGGAGTCTTCGGCGCGACGGAGCGATGGAACCCGATATCCATGAAGATGATGGTAGCGCCAGGTGCCGGCGACATCCGCGAGATCTATCGCCGCCTCCTTCGTTGGGCGATGGCGAATGGTCATGCCCGGCATCCAGCGACCACGCCGAACGAGTTGCAACGCGAACTGCTGGAGGCGATTCCGATGGCCTCTGCGGCGGTTAAGCTCATCACGGAGAACTACGAATGCGCGCGGTATGGCGACGTCGCAATCGAGGATGCCGCGATTTCCGCCAGCCGGGAGGCAAGCAACCATCTTGAGGACCTGCACCCCGGTTGAAAGGCCATTACTCAATCCCGACAGTCATCGAATGCGCCCTGTCCACCGTTTTCCGCAGTTTTGCCGAAGTTCCGGCTTGCAGGGTTCGAACGGTCGAATTGCGCCCATGGCGGTCATTCCAGGCCGCCTCGCCATAACTCTAATGCAGACATTCACTCAAGCGCGGTGGTAGCTGCTCAGATGTCTGCTGCGG
>CAVZNH010000014.1:0-47152 GCA_963776505.1 uncultured Alphaproteobacteria bacterium | reverse complement strand
GATCGGCGTGCCCTCATCGCGATTTTCCAGGCCAGGTGGCGAGCCTCGAGCCGTTACTCCTGGAGTTCCTGCGCGCCGCGTTCGGCCGCCCCGGCGACGATCCGGCGCCGCTGCTGCGCGGGGTCTCTTTCACCTCGGGCACGCAGAAAGGCGCACGATCGATCGCCTCGCCGGTGCTCTCGCGCGTTCCCTGGGCGTCGATCAGGCGCGCGCGCAGACCATGCGGCGGCTGCGGGGCGCCGCTTCTTCCTCGAGCGCCTGCTGAAGGAGGTGATCTTCGGCGAGGCGCCGCTGGTCGCGCATAGTCCCGCCGCGCTCCGACGCCGTCTGGTGTTGCGGATGGCGGGCTACGCCATCGCCGCCCTGCTGGTCCTGGCGACGGCGGGGGTCCTTTGGCACGTCCGCGGCGCAGGTCAGCGCGGATTGCGGCGGGACGGTGGCGCTCGACCGCTACGGACGGACCGCTCGCGTCCTGCCGCTGGATCCGGTCAACGACGACGATCTGGCGCGACTGGCGCCACTGCTCGACCAGGCGCGCGCGCTGCCGCACGGTGGCGACGAACCGTCATGGCTGCCGGCCGGGCTGTCGCAGCGCGACAAGCTCGCCGCCTCGGCGCGAACCGTCTACCGCCACGCCCTGCAATGGGTACTGCTGCCACGGCTGATGTGGCGGCTGGAGACCCAGTTGCGCGGCAACCTCAATCGCCCCGACTTCCTCTACGAGGCCGCGCGCGTCTACCTGATGCTCGGCAACGCCGGCCCTTTCGACGTGTCGCTGGTCCGCGAATGGATGAAGCTGGACTGGCAGACCGCATATCCGTTCTCGGCTATGCGGCGCTGCACGATGCCCTGCTGCAGCATCTCGATGCGCTGCTTTTCGATCCGCTGCCGCAGGTGAAGCTCGATGGCGAACTTGTCGTCACCGCGCGTGCGCGGATTGCCACGGTGTCGCTGGCGCAGCGTGTCTACTCGCGCATCCGCCCCTCCGCCGCCGCGCAGCGCCTGCCGCCGTGGCTGCCGAGCGACGCGCTGGGTCCGGCAGGACTGCCGCTGTTCGTGCGGGCATCGGGCAAGCGGCTGACCGACGGCATCCCCGGCTTCCTCACCGTCGACGGCTTCCACAAGGTTCTGCTGCCCTCGCTCGCCGGCGCCGCCAGGAGCGTCGTGCTGGAGAGCTGGGTCCTCGGCAATCGCGTCGCGTTCGACGCGAGCGACCAGCAGATGCAGGCACTGAGGCGCGATGTCATAGCTCTGTATGAGGCGGACTACGTCCCGGCCTGGGATCTGATGATGGCCGACCTGAACGTGGCGCCGCTGCGCAGCTTGTCGCAGGCGGCGCAGGACCTCTACATCCTCGCCTCGCCCGAATCGCCGATGCGCCAGCTGCTGGCTTCCATCAGCCGACAACTGACGCTGTCCATCCCACCCGGTGGTGCACCCCGCACTACCGCAGCGGTGGCGTCGATGAGCGGCTCGGAGGATCGGTTCCAAGGCCTGTTCGGCACTGCGCAGCCCGCAGCGGTTCCAGTGGCACCTCTGCTGCCCGGCCACGAGGTCGACGAACGCTATGCGGCGCTACGTGATCTCCTGAGTGGCGGCGCCAATGCACCGATAGACCAGGTGCTGCGGGAACTCGGCGACGCGCAGCAGCAGATTGCCAAGCTCGCCGCGACGCTGGTCAATCCCGGCGCTGCCGCACCGGTGACCAATGGCATCGACCCGCTGCTGACGCTGAGGACGGACGCCCCGCGCCAGCCGCAGCCGCTCGGACGCTGGCTCACCGAGATCGCGACGAGTGCCGTCGCATTGCGCAACGGCGACCCGCGGCTCCAACTGGCGACGATCTTCAACGCCGGCGGCGGCCCGGCCGAACTATGTCCGCGGTGGTGAACGGGCATTATCCGTTCAGCCCGGACGCCACCGATGACACGACGATCGCCGACTTCGCCCGCCTGTTCGCCCCGGGCGCCGCGCTCGACGGCTTCATGAACACGCTGCTGCGCCGCTACGTCGATACCTCCGGCAAGGCGTGGCGTCTGATCTCCGCCGATGCCGCAACGGCACCCGTATCGCCCGCGGATCTCGCGCAGTTCCAGCGCGCGGCGGCGATCCGCGATGCGTTCTTCGCCGATGGCAGCACGCGGCCGCACTTCCGGCTCGACATCGCGCCGGTCAGCGTCGATGCGGCGACGCGGCAGGTGACGCTCGATCTGGATGGCACTGCGATTGTGTATACGCGCGGCGTACCGCGCTCGACCCAGGTGACCTGGCCGAGCTTCTCCTTGCAGCCGACGGTGCGGCTGGTGTTCGACGGACTGACCGATGAATTGCGAGACACGGGACCGTGGGCGCTGTTCCGGTTGTTCAGCCGCGGACGCATGCAGGCGCAGCCCGGAACGACGGATCGCTACCGGCTGACATTCCAACTTGGCGGTCGGCAGGCGGTGTTCGATGTACGGGTGCAATCGCCCACCAATCCGTTCGCACCTGTGCTGTTGCAGGATTTCCGCTGTCCGAGCGTGCGGCCCGGCTGACATCACCCTACGGTAGCGTCTTCCAGAATTCAGTGATGAAGCCGCGCGGATCGACGTGAAGTGTCTGGCGGACGAATTGCGGCGCGCCGGCGTGACAGCGCCATTCGTAGATTGTGTCGTGCCCGGTCGCCACCGCGGGAACCACTGAAGCGTCCGGATTGTCGCGGCACCATTGGATGATGCCGGCGCTCGGGTCGCGGCTCGTGTTCGCCTTGCCGCACGGCAGATTGGCGCCCACTGTACAGACCATTACCCGCCGTCCGGCGCAGCGGAACACCGTGGTATTCACTGCCACACGAGCCGGCATTCGCAGCCCGAATACCGCATTGACCGCCGGCACCAGTGCCTCAGGGATCGGCCGTGTCGTGTCGTCAGTGCTGACACGCCGACAGAACGCGGCCGGTGTCTCGGCAAGCGCCGGCTTGGCCGACATCACGGCAAGCAGTGCGACGAGTGCGGCAGCTTTCGTTTTCCCTGCCATTGCAAGCAATGCCACGAATGGGGCGGCTTTCTTTTCCCTATCATTGCAAGGAGCGAAGCGACGAAGCAATCTCGTTCGTGAGTGCCCGCACTCGAACGAGAACTCGCAATGCCACAGTTATGTGGAACGCCGCCACGCCGGTCAGTCAAAATCAGTGGCCAGAGACGGCTCGCGCATATGCACGAACATACGCCGAATTTGCGGCAGCAGAATTCGGCTGGTCGACAAATCGGCCGGCAACTCATGCTCCGCGAAGAACGCCACTTCGCTCGTCTCCGGTCCGGTTTGCAGCTCACCACCGGCGATCTCGCATAGAAAGAACAGCCGCCAGACCTGGAATGGATGCGACCGTGTGTGTGGATGCCGCGTCCGGTCCCACACGGCGGCGAGCTTATAGGCACGCACCTCCAGACCGGCCTCCTCGCGCACTTCCCTCGCGACTGCTTCGGCAGGCGCCTCATTAACGTCTGCCCACCCGCCAGGCAGCGACCAGCGGTGCTGGTCTGCGGTCTCACGAACCAGCAGTATCTTGTCGTCGCGAAACACCGCACCCCGCACGCCGCATTTCGGCGTCGCATAGCCAGTCTGTCGGCTGAACAGCAGTTCGAGATCGCGGACATCCAGCCCGCTATGCTCGGCCATGATCCGAGCCGCCAGGGCCTGGAGTTGCTGGTATCGGTCGCGATCATACTGGTCGCGCGAGAACGCCAGCCCCGTCTGCGCCAACGCCTGCATCTCGCGCGCCCAGAGCAGCCAGAGTGGTTCGGTCTGGCCGGCTGCATCATCGGTCATCGTCGGGCCCCGTTCCATGCGGCTCCGTCAGTGTAACGCGAGGTGTCTGAATACAAAGCCGCGCTGTCGCGCGTTGAAAGATGCTTGTAGTGGCGGCTGACCTGTCACGACGAGGCGAACGAGTTCATCCTGGAACTAGGCCCGCCTAATTCCGCCTTCGAACCCACAGAAGCAAGCGTCCAACCGGCGTCAACCGGCTAGCTGCCACGTCTGCCAAGCCCACTCCGGATCGGGCAAATCTGGGAGAACAACGTAAGGAATACCCGTTTCACCAGCACGGTCGCGGAACCGCCTTCTGACTGAACGGTCGTCCGTCGGTCCGCCTCGTTGGCGCCAACCGTATGGGTGGTGGAGGGCTTCTGAACCCTCCCCCATCCGCTCCCTTGGACTATTCGGCAGCCAGGTTCGGGGTGAACTCGAGCGGCAGACCCTTGTGGCCCGTCAATCTCTCGCCTTCCTCGTACATCTCGAAGGCCCGCTTCTTCAGCCCCGGAAGGACTGCAGCGATCTTGTCCAGGTCGAGGTCGGCGGCGATCCCCGGATAACCGGCGCGCTCGATCATAGCGCCGAGTTTGCGGTTCTCGATCTGCTCGAAGGTCCACTCCAGCGGATCGTCGATGACCGTCATGTCCCAGTTGATCCGGTGGTTCTTGTTGCGCGGACCGTAGTGGTAGTGTGCGTTCTGCCAGAAACAGTCGAACGCCAGCAGCTCGGTTTCTTCCACGTAAGCCTTGCCCTTCGACCCGCCCACGTCACCGAGGACATGGAGTGCCAGGCCGCCGTCGCCGTTCTTTTGCCGGCGCATCTCCAGACCGAACCGGATGTTCCCGGCTTCGAACATGTCCGTGCCACGGTTGTGTTTCACCGTGTTCCGCTTGCTTATGAATGTCTCCCTGGCGCAGGCCTCCACCTCGGGCAGGACGTCGCGCACCGTGGCGAGATCGGTTGCCTGCGCGAGGTCCTTGTAGCCAGCCCGATCCAGCATCTTCGGCAGCTTTTGGCTCAGGGTCCGGATGGTCCAGCCGATGGGATTGCCATCGATGATCGGATCCATGCGGCAGTGCACGCCCATGCCGCCACCGACCCGGCCTGGTGTCGTCAGTTCAGGGTTTTCCGGACCGTAGACGTAGCTTCTCTCGACGTCGAAGCAGTTGAAGCGCAGCAGCGCGGTCTGCTTGCCGCCGACACTGGCCGTCACGTCGATGGATACACCCTGGTCGACGTGATCCTCGACATTGCCATCCCACAGTTGGTGTCTGACGATGAAGGTCAGGGGATCGGCGGTGAATGTGCTTCCTGGCGATTGTGGCATGATTGGGCGCTCCTGTTGGACGGATTTACTCGGAGCCTAAGGTGGCGGCCCCGTGGTCGCAAGAGTGGCGGTGCGGCGCCCTAAGCGGCCGGCATGATCACCTTGCTGGTGGTCCAGGCACGAGTTACGATTTTTGGCACACAGTGGGTCGGTCAGACACTGTCAAGGGTATGGGGTATGGGTCCACCGCCAGGGCACAATCAATTCAAGGAACCCTTCCGGGACCAGTTCGTCCTCTTGTTGAAAGAGGTGCTTCAGGCCTTCGCAGCGACAACTCCGGGGTATGACCACGATAAACGGTCGCGATGGGCCTACGCCTTCAACCCGATGCCCGACGGAGATCCGGAGAAACCGGTGTATGCGACCATGGCCGCGCTCAGAGCACCCAATTTTGCGGCCTTGCGCGTCGGCATGACGGAAGGCGGACAAGTGGTCGTCGAAGTCGAGTACCGTAAGCTGGTGGTTCCCTACATTACGAATGATGTCGAAGATCCGCGAGAGTTTCCCAAAATCCAGAAGGGACTTCGACAGATCATCGAACATTTCGAGAGGGCCGCCGGTATGGCGCGCCACAGCCTCTTCGACCGCTTCGCGTCTGATCCTGAGTATCGGGAACTCGCCGAGCAACGCCTTGCTGCCGCCCGACGCGGCCGGAACTAGTTATCCACTATCGTTGAGCCGCTCGGACAGCACTGCCTGTTCGGCAAGCAAAGTGATCGGTTGGTCGGCCATGACCCCCGCCGGCGCTATCGCGGCGGCTCGCCGGAGATGCGCCGCATCAACTCGGGAGCCAGTCCCTTTGCCGGCTTCGCGGCCGGACGCGCAAAGCTGCCACGTGTGGCCGGGCGCGGCTGGAGTGCAACAAGCGCTTCGGCCATGCGGACGGCACAGGGTACACCGTCCAGCGTCGGCACCTGGATTTCGTCGCGCACCTCGCGTGCCAGGCCCGCAATTGGACCGCCGCCGAAGATGATGACCTCGGCTTCGTCCTCCTCGATGGCCTGCATGCAGCGCTCGATCAGGCGGTCTCGGAATTGTTCCTTGGCACGCGTGATGTCGGTGATCGGCATATCGAGCGCACGTACGCTGGCAAGACGCCCGGCCAGACCGTGCTCCTGCGCACACTCAATGTACCAGGTACGCAACCGCGGCGTCAGGCAAATGATCGAGTAGCGTCGGCCCAGCATCCAGGCAGTGAGGATGGCTGATTCCTCGATACCGACGATAGGGATGTCGGCAAATTCGCGCGCCGCGGCGAGGCCGGGATCGCCGAAGGCGGAGACGATGGCCGCGTCGTGACTGGCGCCATGCTTCGCCAGCGCATCGAGCACGGCGTGTGACGCGATGGCCGCCTCCACGCGGTTCTCCACATACTGCGTGCCGAAGGCGGCGGTGACGGCGACGATCTCGGTTCCCGGCGAGGCGAAGCGACGAGCCTCCGACGCCATGGCATCGGTTATGGTGTCGGTGATGTTCGGGTTGATGAGGAGGAGTTTCACCGTCCGGTCAGGATGCGCTCGACCAGCTGCTTCACCGTCGGGATGAAGCCGTTCGAGTAGAACGGATCCTTGGCGAAGCGGAACGCGTTGTGGCCGCTGAACATCAGGTTGCGCTCCAGCGCCGCCGGATCGTCGCTCTCGTGCGCGATGTTCTGCAGCGTCTTCTGGATGCAGAAGCTGCGCGGGTCCGGTCGCTTGCTGGTGCTGTAGTCGGGCTCCTGCTGCTCCCAGTTGGAGAAGCGGCACTGGCTGAGGCAGCCCATGCAGGCGACCTGATCGGCCAGGATCTCCCTCGCCTTCTCCGGCGTGACGAAGATCAGCGTGCTGTCGGGTGTGCGCAGCGCCTCGGTGAAGCCTTCCGCCTCCCAGCCGCGCGCGCGCTCCAGATCGGCCGGCGTCAGATAGACGATGCGCTTGCGCGGCCCGACGCCGTATTCGGCGACGTGCTCGCCGATCACCTCGGTGGTGTAGGCGACCTGGCGTTCGTTGCGCTCGCGCAGTTCCTGGATGAAGCCGTTGTTCACCGCGCTGGAATAGAAGCCGGTCGGGCTGAAGCGGTTGAGGAAGACGTCGCCTTCCTGCAGCGTGCGCAGCCGCTCCTTCCAGGCGTCGCCGATCGGGCTTTCCTTGGTCAGCAGCGGGCGCGTGCCGAACTGGAAGGCCATCGGGCCGAGTTCGGGATTGTCGATCCAGTCCTGCCACTCCTCCAGCCACCACACGCCGCCGGCCATGATGATCGGCGTCTCGTGCAGGCCGAACTCGCGCATCAGCTTGCGCAGCGCCAGCACGCGGGGGAACGGGTCCTCCGGCTTGGTCGGGTCCTCGCTGTTGGACAGGCCGTTGTGGCCGCCGGCGAGCCAGGGGTCCTCGTACACCACGCCGCCGAGCAGCGACGCCGCCTTGGAGTAGGCGCGCTTCCACAGCGCGTTGAACGCGCGGGCCGAGGAGACGATCGGGTAGTAATAGACGTTGAACCGCGCGGCGATGTCGGACAGGCGGTACGGCATGCCGGCGCCGCAGGTGATGCCGTTGATGATGCCCTTCGCCTGCTCCAGCACCTCGGTGATGATGCGTTCGGCGGCGCCCATCTCCCACAGGATGTTGGCGTGGATGCGCCCCATGCCGCTGGCCAGCTCATAGGCGCGGCGTGCCTGGGTCAGCGCGCCCTGGATGGCGTAGGCGACCAGCTCCTCGTGCCGCTCGCGCCGCGTGCGGCCGCGATAGACCTGCGGAATGCGGCTGGCCGCTGTCGTCGAAGCTGTCGGCGTTGACCGCGCTGAACGTGCCGACGCCGCCGGTGAACGCCCAGTTGTCCGGACGAGATGCCGTTCGAGATGGAGATGCCCTTGCCGCCCTCGACGAGCGGCAGCACGTCCATGCCTCCCATGCGGATCGCGTTGATCGCCTTCATGGGCCTTCGCCTCCCCACAGGCCGTGTGACACAACCGTTACGGCGGTTGTCGTGGATGCAAAGTGAAATCCCCTTCCCACGCCCCCTCCCGCGGGAAGGGGTTGGGGAGCGGGCCGTCGCTTACTCGCCGACCACCGGCTGCTCGGCAGCCTCCGGCGGCACGGTCGTCCGCTCCCGCCGCTCGCGCGCGCTCGCCGCGATCGCGATCCCGGTCGCCCCGGCCAGGCTTGGCGCCGACCTTCTCGGTGATGTCCTCGCCGGTCGCCTGATCGACCACCCGCATCGACAGCTTCACCTTGCCGCGTTCGTCGAAGCCGATGACCTTCACCTTCACCTGGTCGCCGACATTCACCACGTCGGTGGTCTTGCCGACCCGGCCCTGCTGCAGCTCGCTGATATGCACCAGCCCGTCGCGCGAGCCCAGGAAGTTGACGAAGGCGCCGAAATCGGCGGTCTTCACCACCTTGCCGTTGTAGATCACGCCGATCTCCGGCTCCGCCACGATGCCGCGGATCCAGTCGATCGCCCGCTGCGCCTGCAGCGCATCGGTGGCGGCGATCTTGATCGTGCCGTCGTCCTCGATGTCGATCTTGCAGCCGGTCTGCTCGACGATCTCGCGGATCACCTTGCCGCCGGTGCCGATCACCTCGCGGATCTTCTCCTTCGGCACGTTCATGATGGTGATGCGCGGCGCGGTGGCGGCCACGTCGCCGCGGGCGCCGGTCAGCGCCTTCGCCATCTCGCCCAGGATGTGCATCCGCCCGTCGCGCGCCTGCGCCAGCGCGATGCGCATGATCTCGGGCGTGATCGAGGTGATCTTGATGTCCATCTGCAGCGCGGTGACGCCGGTCTCGGTGCCGGCCACCTTGAAGTCCATGTCGCCGAGGTGGTCCTCGTCGCCGAGGATGTCGGACAGCACGGCGAAGCCGCGGTCCTCCTTGATCAGCCCCATGGCGATGCCCGCCACCGGCCGCTTCAGCGGCACGCCGGCGTCCATCAGCGCGAGCGAGCTGCCGCACACCGTCGCCATCGAGGAGATGCCGTTGGATTCGGTGATCTCCGAGACCACCCGCAGCGTGTAGGGGAACTTCTCCTTCTCCGGCAGCAGCGGATGGATCGCGCGCCAGGCCAGCTTGCCGTGGCCGACCTCGCGGCGGCCCGGGCGAGCCCATGCGGCCGGCCTCGCCCACCGAATAGGGCGGGAAATTGTAGTGCAGCATGAAGTGCTCGCGGTACTCGCCCTCGAGCGCGTCGATGATCTGCTCGTCCTGCCCGGTGCCGAGCGTGGCGACGCAGAACGCCTGCGTCTCGCCGCGGGTGAACAGCGCGGAGCCGTGCGCGCGCGGCAGAACGCCGACCTCGGCGATGATCGGCCGCACCGTCGTGGTGTCGCGGCCGTCGATGCGCATGCCGGTGTCGAGGATGGCGCTGCGGACGACGTCCGCCTCCAGGTCGTGGAAGACCGGCTTGGCCTTCTCGACGTCCAGGCCCTCGGCGGTCGAGCGCCTCGGCCATCCGTCGCGCGGACCGCATCCACCTTGTCGTGCCGCGCGCCCTTGTCCGGCTCGCGATAGGCCTCGGCCAGGCCGGCGCGGGCCAGCGCATCGACGCGCGCCTTCAGCGCCTGCTCCTCGGCCGACGGCTCGGACAGCGGCCATGGGTCCTTTGCGGCGTGTTCGGCCAGTTCGATGATCGCCTGGATCACCGGCTGGAAGCTCTCGTGGCCGAAGGTGACGGCGCCGAGCATGACGTCCTCGGGCAGTTCCTGCGCCTCGGACTCCACCATCAGCACGCCTTCGGCCGTGCCGGCGACCACCAGTTCGAGCTGCGAGCGCTTCGATCTGGTCGGCGGTCGGGTTGAGGATGTACTGGCCGTCCTCGTAGCCGACGCGGGCGGCGGCGATCGGGCCGAAGAACGGAATGCCGGACAGCGTCAGCGCGGCCGAGCAGCCGATCATGGCGACGATGTCGGGGTCGTTCTCCAGGTCGTGGCTCAGCACGGTGGCGACGATCTGGACCTCATTGCGGAAGCCCTCGGGGAACAGCGGGCGGATCGGCCGGTCGATCAGGCGGGACTTCAGCACCTCGGCCTCGGACGGCCGGCCCTCGCGCTTGAAGAAGCCGCCGGGGATCTTGCCGGCGGCGAACGCCTTCTCCTGGTAGTTCACGGTCAGCGGGAAGAAGTCCTGGCCGGGTCGGGAGCTCTTCACCCCGACGGCGGTGCACAGCACGATCGTATCGCCGTAGCGGGCCAGCACGGCGCCGTCGGCCTGGCGGGCGATCTTGCCGGTCTCCAGGATCAGCTTGCGGCCGCCCCAGTCGAGTTCCTTGCGGAAGTAGTTGAACATTCATACGTCCTTACAGATGCGCGGCATCGGCGGACGGCGAGCCGGACGCGCCGGTGGCCCAACTGGGCGGGAGGCGGCGTCTCGGGTCGCATGGAAGGCGCGGGCTGCGTTTGCGCGGAGCGCGGGCGCAGCCGCGGGCCATGTGGCCGGAAACGCCGTCGCGGGTCCCGCACCTCGGGTCGCCGGATCGGCGGTCTGTCGGTCCGCCGCGTGACGCGGCGTTCGGAGGCGGCAGCCGGCCCCCCTCGGCATTGCCCCGTGCCACCATGGTTCGGGGGTAGGCATCTTCGTACCCACGTCGGGGCATATTATATCTGGCGAACTCACTACAAGGTGTTCGCCTCAGGCAGGCGCCTTGAGCGGGCCATAGAACAGCACCCAGACGCAAAAATCGTCCGAGATGGCCTCGAATCCATGCGGCACATGCGCCGCACAGAACAATACGTCGCCCGCGCCCACATCGAGGTTACCTTGTCCTCGACCCGGTAGCGGCCGGTGCCCGCAGCGACAAAATACAGCTCATCGCGCTGATGCGGCACCTGCGGGCCATCGGTTGGCTTGGCGGCGAACCGAACCTCCAGATCGCCGTCGACGAACACCTCGGCCGACCGGCCCGGCGTCCGCGGCAGAGCGAGCGCGGCAGCCAGCGACACCGGCGGAGGTGTTCGCTCCATCAGCGGCGCAGGCTCAGCCGCCCGATCAGCGTCTCGTAGCGGCCGCTGGTTCTTCGCCTTCAGGTAGTCGAGCAGCCGCCGGCGGCGGCCGACCAGCATCAGCAGGCCGCGGCGCGAGTGGAAATCCTTCGCGTGGGTCTTCAGGTGCTCGGTCAGGTTGCCGATGCGCTCGGACAGCAGGGCGACCTGCACTTCCGGGCTGCCGGTATCCTCCGGCGCGGTGGCGTACTCGCCGATCAGCGCCGTGCGGCGCTCCGCGGTAATCGACATCGGGATGGTCTCCTTGGGTAAGAGTCACAGCATCCGCGTCGGGCTTCATCCAGCCGTCTTCCAGCCGGGCCAGCCCGATCACGCGGCCCCCCGCCATGGCGCGGACCAACCCTCCAGCGGGATCGGCCGAACCAGGAATGCGGCCCATCAGCGTGACCAGGCTGATCGCCTGGCCGTGCCTCAGGCCGCTGGCCTCCGCTTCGGTCAAGGCCAGCGCCGGGATGTCGGCCAGCGCGGTCGCGACCGGAAGCAGCAGGTCCGGGGAAGCGGGCGCGGTATCGTCTGTCGCGCGGAGTTTGTCCAGGGGTATCGCCTGGGCCTCGGTGAACGGGCCGACGCGGAGGCGGCGCAGCGCCGCGATATGGCCGAGAGTGCCGCAGGCGCTGGGCGAGGTCGCGGGCCAGGCTGCGCATGTAGACGCCCTTGCCGGAGGCGACCTCGAAGATCGCGGTGTCCGGGTTCGGGCGTTCGATCAGCTCGAAGCGGTCGACCCGGGCGGGACGCGGTTCCAGGTTCGGCGGGCGTCCCTCGCGCGCCATGTCGTAGGCGCGCTCGCCGGCAACCTTCACCGCCGAGAAGGTCGGCGGGACCTGCATGATGTCGCCGCGGAATTGTCCGGCAGTGCGGCGCGGATCTGCTCGTCGCGTCGGGCGGACGGGCGAGGTGGCGGTGACCTTGCCGTCGGCATCGTCGGTGTCGCGCGCCTCGCCGAAGCGCAGCGTGAAGCGGTACAGCTTGGTGCCGTCCATCACGTAGGGCACGGTCTTGGTGGCGGCGCCGAAGGCGATCGGCAGCACGCCGGTGGCGAGCGGATCGAGCGTGCCGCCGTGGCCGGCCTTCTGCGCGTCGAATGCGCGGCGGACGCGGTTGACCACGTCGGTGCTGGTCAGCCCCGGCGGCTTGTCGATGATCAGCCAGCCGTCGAGCGGACGGCCGCGGGGCTTGCGGCGGGGCATGGGGGCAGAAGTCCTGGGACGGCGCGGCGTAGGCGCAGAGCGGCGGGGTGTCAATGCGGAGTCGCTACGCGCAGGCGCCCTTCGTCTGTCACATCGCCTCGGCATCCTCCGCCTTTCGGCACGCGACTCTGCCTGTGAAAACTACTGCATGGTGGCCGCCGGATCGTGCTCAGCCGCTTCGGTGTCGGATATCAAGCCAACGAAGCTCATAAGCCGGCGTACTTCCATCCAAGTGAGACAGCGCCGCTCCCACTGCCGCAATGTCGTTCACCAGGAGACAATGTGCTTCATCGGCGCCGATGCGCGCGATTTGCACGAGCATTGCGGCAACGGATTGCAAAATGCACGCGTCGCGTGCATTTGCCGATGCACGATTAGGCGTTGCGCGCGAACTTGACCGTCGCGGCCAATGTCACAACTATCCGCAGCCGGAGCCCAGGCACCACGCTTGGTCCTCCGTCCGAAGCGCCGGTCAGACCATCTAGGCCGGCGTTTTCAATATTGACCAAGCCCCCGCCCATGGTGGGCGGGGAAAAACCGCAGCAGGCCGATGGCGGTCTCGTCATCGGCCTGTTTCTTGGTGTGAGGAGATTGAACTGACGATGTCTGACGTAATCACCATTCAGCCGGGTTCCGGATCATTCACGGACGCCTCCGGCAACGTCTTCACGATCAACGCCAGTGACAACGACACAGCCGAAATAAACGGTCAGCCAGTAACGCCGAATGGCGAAAGCACCAAAACCGGAGCCTTGCAACTGAACAATGACAGCGTGTACGGACAGGACCAGACCACCGGTCAGTGGTATCTGCTGGCCTCGAAGGGGACACCAGGACTCTGGGAATGGCAGCCTGTCTCGGCTCCGCCGGATTCGACGAGCTCCAGCGGAAACTTCGTGCTGTCTCCTGGCAACTCAACGACGACAGCTCTCGGCAACGACCAGACTGCCATGGTCTTTGTTGCCGGCAGCAACGACGCGACTGGAGGGAGCTCCAGCAACACGAGCAGCCCCCAGGCCGCCAGCGGGACCCTTACCATCCAGCCAGGTGGCGGCTCGTTCACCGACCCCTCCGGCAACATCTTCACGATCGACGGCAACGATACAGCCGAGATAAACGGTCAGCCGATAACCCCGAACGGAGAAAGCAGCCATACCGGTGTCCTGCAGCTGACCAACGGCAGCGTCTACGGCCAGGACGAGAACACCGGCCAGTGGTATCAGCTGGCCTCGAAGGGGGCACCGGGGCTCTGGGAATGGCAGCCTGTCTCGGCGGTCCCGGCGTCCAATTGATCTCATGCGGGTGCAAGGCTGAAGGCGGCGCAAGCAACTCAAACCGTCGTCATCTCTCGATAACAACGCGCCTTGCAAAATCCGCGCACTTTCATGTCGAACAAACACCTGCCTCTCCCCCGGGCGCCGGCGCGCGTCCGGGGGCGCTCTTTGCGAGCCGCAAGAACGCGCCGCCGTCAGGCCCCGCGTCATACCCCCAGCAGCCAGCAAGCATTTTCAACACTGCGAAGCCGCGAGAGCCACCGTCGCGTTATGCGCAGGCTGCGCGACTTGGTCGCCGTCGGGCTCCTGTGCGCTAATCGCATGCCCGGGGGGAACCAGGATCGGATCATGTGCCCATCGCTGAGGCGTGCGGGCCGCGATCGGCGTACTGTGCGCCGTGGGAACCGCACTCTCTTCGCCGAACAACGCCCTGGCAGGCTCGGCCCGGGACTACCTGAATGCGCCGATCGACAGCTGGTTCGCCTTCTACAATGTGGGTTATGCCGCCTCGGTGACGCCGGAGGATGGCCTGGATGTGTCGGCACGCATCCGCACCAACGTGGTTTCGCAATCGCTCGTCCTGACGCGGACCATGGACTACTGGGGGCGCACCGGCGGCATATCGATCGTCGTGCCCTACCTCTACGTGGAATCGAGCTCAGGTTCCAACAACACCGCGGTCAGCGGTGTGTCCGATGTCGGCTTCCTCTGGCAGATAAACATCTTCGGCGGACCTGCACTGACCCGCGAGGAATTCGCCAACTTCGTGCCGCAGACCTTCGCGAGCTTCCACCTGTACGTGGGAACACCGCTCGGCGACTATCAATCAAGCCGCGCGCTCAACCCGTCGGCAAATCGATGGACCGTTCGTCCCACAGTCAACTTCAGCTACACGCCGGATCGCGGCTGGACATGGCTCGAAACCTACGTGTCAGTTGCCGCCTTCACTCCGAACAACGCGTTCCAGGCTGGAGGTGCAAGCCGCCTGACGCAGAATCCGCTGCTCATCGTCGAAGGCCATGCGAGCCGCAACATCACGCCTCGCATCTGGCTGTCAGCGGACGCCTATTACAATGTCGGCGGAGAGACGAGCATCGACGGGGCGCGTCAGGACAACGCAGCCGACACGCTGCGACTGGGCGCCGGCATGGGCGCGCAGCTCTGGCGCGGCGGCGACATGGTGCTGAATGCCGAGTCCGTCGTCGCCAAGCCAGCAAGCGAGCCGAACGCCTGGGGCGTCCGGCTCACCCTCCGACAATTCTGGTAGCGTGCACTGCCCTCGCCGATCAGGACGGTCGGGCGAAGGTGATGTTGTCGTCGATGACGGCGTTCGGACCGATCGGCACGCGACGCGGGTTCGGCAAATTCAAACTGCGGAAGGTTATCTTGTCGCGCCACACCTTGCGCAGGAAGTCCTCGAACACCTGGATGGTGAGCTGCTCGCCCGGGCAGCGGCGATACCCGAAGCCGAATGGCGCGAACCCGGCATAGTCGCAGACCGGCAGCGGCTTGCCGTCGACCACGCCGAACACCGTGCCGAACGCGCTGTTGGCCAAGGCTGCGTTGCGGCCGTCGCTGACCTTCATCGTCGTGAGGTCGAACGGGCATTTGGCGAAGCCGATCTGTTTGCTCCTCGCCTCGTCCACCTGGGCGCTGGTCGGCACATCACGATAGCGGCCCGGGTCGAATTGCTGCGGATTGGTCCAGTGCATCGGATCGAAGCTGGTCGAGGTGTGCGGCGAGATGATGTAGCCGCTGCGCTCATAGGGAAGACCGAAGCGCACGAAGGGCGAGACGCTGTCACCGTAATTGTCGCTTGAGCCCGCCTGCCGCGTATCCGAAATCGACGAGATGCTCCCGCCATTCGGCGAGATCGTGCGGAACAGCTCCATGACGAACATCTCGAGCGGCGTGTAGGGCGCGCCGTTCGCGGCATCCGGATTGCCCGACATCGTCTTCTGGAACGCGGCGCGGACTTCCGGATCACCGCCATCCTGGCTGAGCCGCGACATGATGCCGAAGATCGAGTTGCCCCATTGGCTGAGCGCGACGAAGTTATGGAAGCACTCGAAGACCACGTCTTTCTTGCTGAAATGCGCGCCGTCGCCGGCATTCTTGAGCCAGTACCAGGCGATCGTCCTCTCCGGGTTGGCGATACGTCCGTTGGCGATGTCGTCCAGACGTTCGTCGATCCAGTTCCTGAGGAAGTCCAGCAGCGCGCGCACCGTCATGTAGTTGTCGTACACGACCGGCTGGGTCGGGTCGCGGAACGCCAGGACAGTGTTGAAGCTCTCGCCGATCGTGCGGACCTGCGGAGGAATTGCGTCGCCCTTCACCCCGAGATGCAGGTCCCAGTAGATGTCCCAGTAATAGTCGAGATAGTGCCGCATGAACGGTTTGCCGGCGAATTTCGGGTCGAGCAGCCCATCGAAGAAGGCGACCACCTTGGCACCGTACATCGGTCGGTACAGGTCGGGCGTGACCGCCGACATGTAGATCCGCTTCCGCAGGTTGTTGTCGCCACGCTTCTCCAGGCCCTGGAGGAACACCGTGACGCCCTCCTCCGGCGTTGGCTTCCAGCCCTGGTAGATCAGCCCCCAGAGATCGTGCGGCAGGGCGTTCTCCTTGGTAAGCGTCACGTCGATCATCGGCAATGCGGGACGCTCGCCTTCATAGACGCTGGTGAGGAAGAACGGGACGACGGCGTTCTCCACGTAGGTCGGATCGAAATGCGCCGGGATGGAAGCGCGGAACCGCGCCAATGCCGCGGCAAGATCCGACGATGCGGGACTGGCCGGCGTGGCAGTCGGATTACCAGCGGCGGAAGCAGCGCCGGAAAAAAGCCCCGCCGCGCTCGCAGCGGCTCCAGTCAGAACCGTCCGTCGTTCCATTCCCACCCTCCCCTTGTACGCAAGATATTGCCGCGGCTTTATCGCCGATCAACCGGCCACGCGCAAAAGCGCGAACAGGATCGACATCGCGATCACCACTGCCCCAGTGGCAAAGACCAGTCGGTTGGCAAGCAGGCGACGCATCGTGGTTTCCCTATACGAAGCTATAACGCTCTGAGTGGTACTTCGCCAGCGGGACGTTCATCTCGCTGAGAGTCCGCTCGATCGCATCCATCATCACGTTCGGCCCGCAGATGAAGTACTCATGCTCGCCGAAAGGCGGTGGCAGATGGCGCCTGAGCAACTCGGCGGTTATGAACCCCTGCTCGCCCGTCCAGCCGGCCGGTGGATTTGCCAGTACGTGGACGACCGTCAGATCGAGCCTCGCTTTCAGCGCTTCGAGTTCCTCACGGAAGGTTATCGAGTTCCCAGTCCCTGCTGCCGTAGAGCAGGATCACCGGCCGTTCATCGCCCCGGTCCGCAAACGTGCGGATCAGGCTCATCATCGGCGTCACGCCGACGCCACCGGCGATCAACACGTGCATATCCGTCGGATTGCCGGAGGTGAACGCACCGTACGGCCCATCGAGATAGACGCGCTGCCCAACCGGCACTTGATGAATTGTGCTCGTGAAGTCGCCCAGTTCCCTGATCGACATCTCTACCCTCCCATCCGAGGCATTGGCGCTGGACGAGAAGGAGAACGGGTGCCCGGTGATCTTGAAGGGACTTCCCCACAGCGTCAGCCAGCCAAACTGGCCAGGGCTGAAGCGGAAGCCGGCATGGCCATCCGGCTGCATCACCAGCGTCCAGGTGTCACCACGTTCCTTGCGAACTTCCGCGACGCGGTACGGCCGACGCAGCAGGAACAGCGGCTTGACGATACGCACGTAAAGCAGCAGCCCGATCCAGAAGAGTGTCAGGCCGATCCACAACGCTCGCTTCCATGGGTCGATCAGATAGAAACCCCATCCCACCATGTGCAGGATCCCCGCCGTGACGGCGACAACGGCGAGCAGGATGTGGGTGAGGTGCCAGGTCTCGTACCGGATTCTCAGTTCCTGACGCCACAGAGCCATCACTACCAGGACGATCAGCGAGTACGTCGACACGGCGGCGAAGCGCGCACGCCAAGGCGCCTGCAGGGAATTCAGCAGCGCCAGCAATTCCGGTCGGACGATAAACAGGATGAGCGGGTGCGCTATGACGAGACCAACGGCGATCAGTGATATCTGACGGTGAAAGTGATAAATGACATCCTCACCCCATGGCTCGGTGACATAGCGGAAACGCGCCGTGAGGCCGAATTGCAGGCCCATCATCGCCAGGCCGGAGTAGCCGATCGCGACCGAGAACTCCGTCCAGAAATCGCGCGCTGGCGGCAACGAACCTGCCAGGAGCGCGAATAATGGGGCCAGAATGAATAGCAGATACAGACCAAGCCAAACGGACCCACGCGCCGTATAACGAAGCATCGAGTGATCCACCTCCGGGAGTTCGAATCGACATCGCAGCAGATCAGGAACTGGCTTGCGCAATCCGAGCGCCGCGACGACGGCGGTCTGACGACAGCGGAGCGCGAGGACGGACGTGATCCCGAGGTAGTCCCGCGCGCAAGAGCCCCAGGGAAACCGTGTTCTCGCACAGGGCGTCAAACCGAGAACTTGCTCTCTTTTTCCATCGCGCACGGATGCCGGCCAATGACCGTATGCCCGGCTGGAGTTTGATGGCCTGTCGCAAGGCGGCGCGCGCCTCGTCCAGATCACCTGCAAGACCAAGCGCTGCCGCAAGCAGCATATGAGTATAATACAGCCGGGGATTGCCGGCCCGCGCCGTCCGAAGGCAGATAATGGCTTCTTCAGTATGGCCCAACATCATGTGGCACAATCCCAGGAACGAATGGCTTATCGGTGTGCCACGATCATGTGGTGCCAATCGTATAGACTTCCTGATGTATGGAAGCGCCGCCCCAGGTTCACCGAGGAACGTTAGCGTCGCCCCTAGCTGCGCGGTTCCGATGGCATCGTGCGGCGAGAGTGCTACCGCGATCTCAAGCTCGGTCCTGGAATCAGCAAGCCGGCCTTGGAGTCGGCGGAGCAACCCCATATATACGTAACCATCAGGAAGGTTGGCATCCTCGCGAAGGACTTCGAGAAGTAGCTCCTCCGCGCGCGCCTTGTCCTGCTCGGCAGTTCGGCTCCAGCCTTCAAAGACATTGCTGACCAGCACGGCGGCGATGCTCAATTTGGCACTGACGCAATCAGGATCTCTGGCCAGCGCATGCTCAAAACAGCTCAAGGCCTCGTAGCGATTCTCTTCGGATAACGGCCGTGAAGCCAAGGCACGCCCACGCATGACGAGATCGTCAATGGTCCAATTCTGTGGCGGCACAGCTTCAATGCGGCGGTTCACATGCTCGATGAGCTTCACTGTAAGTGACCGCACCAATCGACCAATAATCTCATCGCGGACATCGACACTGCCCGCCCGATCAACATCGAACCGCTCTCCCCACAGATGGGCGCCGGTCTCAATCTCGATCAATTGCACATTGACACGCGCTCGGTCTGCGAATCCCCGCACACTGCCTTGGATGCGATAGTTCACGCCGCACGCAGGCGCCCGCGCGATGACAAGAGCGCCAGGCAAACGTGACAGGTCGCCGGCAAGGTCATCGGTGATGGTCTCGGCAAGATTGTCCGCATCCGCGTCATCACCGGGGCTCTTGAAGGGCAGCACGATGACAGAGAGGCGGCGCCTGGAATCCTGCAGGGACGCGCGAGCAACTGCTCCCCCATCGACGACAGGAGCGTCACCTGTATCCGTCGTCACTGTCGGCAGGAAACGATAGCCACGCCCTGAGATCGTTTGAATGCAACTCGGGTCCGAACGCACCTGATCGAGGATGCGGCGAAGCGCAGCTATCTGGACCGTCAGATTGCTCGCCTCGACCATCACGCCGGGCCAGACGGCATCCATGATTTCGTCTCTGGACAAGACCTCTCCAGGACGACGCAGCAGCAGCAATAATAGATCGAGGGCGCGAGAGCCGATTGCAAAGTGTACCCAACTGCCACCGTCATCCTGACGGGAAAGGCCAGTGCCACGGGCCTGGAGCCGGTACGGCCCGAACCGATATGTGTCGCTGGTGGCGATCGTGGCCATTATTCTCCTCAAAACTATCCAGATTTCGCCACTCGGCAGCTGCCTGATTCGGAAAATTTCACATCAATTCATTCGTAGCTCATGGCGCCTGCCAGTCAGTATGCGATCACGGAGCGGCAAGGGCAATCGCGGTGGCAGAGCAAGGATATGGCATGATGAAATCCGCCGTAATTGTCGGCTTGATCCTCTTGGCCGATATTAGCGTTGCCGCGCACGGCCAAGGCAACGGCACCGCCGTTGTCGGACCTGTGCATCCCGGAACCGCCCTACTGGATTCCGTGGGTATTCCTGCAGGTGTGGAATTGCCGGTTGGTGCATTGGTGCATCCCGGCACCGCCCTCCTGGATTCAATGGGTATTTATGCCGGTGCACCAAGTCCCGATTCCACAGTCGCTGACAACGGCTGCCAGGCGCGCCATCTTCCACAACACGGAGGTTGACGTGCGTGTTGTCACCGTCGCGGGACACAATTCTGGATTGGTGGCGATCGCCGTGGTGGTCGCGGTTTTGTTGTCTCTCGGGGTCGCGATCCGCGCATCCGGCATGCGTCCTTACGGAGAGGAGGCAATTCTGCAACAGATCGATCATGAGGATGCTGCTCTCTGCCAAAAATTCGGATTTCGCGTGACCGCGCCGCAATTCGCGGATTGCATGCTTGCGCTCGCCGATCTCAGGCAGCGGCATGTGGATCTCTTGGTTGCTAACTCGTGGCTGTGACGGCGGACTGAGACGTCCATGAAAATCACCTCGGCACTCGCGAGCTACCTGCTCTCGCTCGCGATTCTTGGGGAAGTCCCGGGCGCATACGCCGACGAACTGGTGGAGATAGCGCCGCACCGCGCAGCCGTCCGCCCAGGCAGCAGCGAGGTCACCCCGCCATTACTCGGCTTTCTCACTCGCCCAAACGGACCAGACCGTTTCCCGGCGGTCGTCCTGCTGCATGGTTGTACCGGGTTCAGTGGTCACGACACGGAAGCCGCCGCGACCCTGAAGTCCTGGGGTTACGTCGCCTTGGCGGTCGATAGCCTCGGCGACGCCAACATGTGTAGCGCCAGAGGCGGCGCCGCCGCAGAGGCGTTCGATGCCTATGCAGGGTTACGCTATCTGACTGCGCAGAACTTCGTGTCGAGCAGCCGGATCGCCATCATGGGCTATTCGATGGGCGCGCTGGCGGCACTCATCGCCGTTGAAAATGGGTGGATTGAGCACGCTGAACAACCGGGTTTTCGTGCTGTGGTCGCTTACTATCCGCTATGTCAGTATAGCAGTGGCATGCTGACAGCACCCGCGCTGATCCTGATTGGCGAGCGTGATGATTCAACTCTCGCCAACATAGTGCCGCAAGCTGGCCGCGCATGAGAGCGACATCGGCATTACGCGCGACGCGAAGTCGGGCACGTCGATTGAGCTGGTGGGTTACCCCGAAGCGACACCAGGATTCGATGTTCGGTCGCCTCCGCACAATCAAGGGCTTTTCGAACAATACGATGAAGCTGCTTCACAGGACGCAGCGACACGAGTGCGTGCCTTCCTGGGCAAAGTGCTTGGGGACGAAGCGGCGTATCCGCGATAGACGACACTCACTGCGGGGTGTCACCTGCAGCAGGGTCCCACTTGTGCCGATGGTCGCTTGATACGCCGTTCATCCGCGCGTCCGCGACGAGCACGCGCCGGCCGAGGTGACAACTGGGCACGCGAAGGACGACGGCCTCGCTACTCAGGTGGGCCACGGGACCACGATCCCGGTGCCCGCAGTTTCTCTGTCTCCGCGAACATCAGCCAGGACTTTCCTGCCTGGATTTACCCTCCGCTTCTATCGGTTACTTCACGAAATTCACGTCCCATTTGCCATCCACCGTGATGAAGTAGGTCGCGCCCGCATCACCGGTCCACGCTTCGTGAATCATCTTCGCGGGCATGTAGGCAAATCCCCCCGCCTTAAGCTCGGTCTTGTCCTCGCTGCCGTCGTGTGCAACCACGAACGTGCCCTTCAACACCGTGATCGATTCATTGGACGAGTGCCAATGTCTTGGCACGTGCAGATTCCCTGGCCCGCGGATTACAAGATACGTCGCCTTGGTCGTCGGATTTGTATACAGGATCGATATTTCGAAACCGCCCTCCAGCGGTTCCCACTTCATGTCGTCGGGCTTGACGGCTTTTCCCATCGGATCGGCGCCGGTCTGCGCGTACGTCCCGACGGGCCACAGTATGGCGCTGAGCATCAGCGCACCGAGCAAGCTGCGTTTCATGACTGCTTCCCTCTTGTCATCGTGGACTCGCGACGATTGGTGACGCTCAACAGGAGCTACCGTGCTCGCCTTGTTCGAGCAGGCTACCGACGCTACGGCTTTCCACGCTATCCCGTAGCGGCCACGGACAGCCCAAAGCGGCCACATTCGGATCGCAGTTCAGACTGGCAGGCCAGCTGATTCCAGCGCCTCTGCCTGCCTGGCGAGGAGCTCCGCCGGCATCGTCGGCAACGCATTTACGATGGTGCCCACGGTAATGTCGGGATACTGCCGCCGCAGCATTGCAACACCCTGCCGTCCCGCGGTCACCTGTCCGCAACGCACCTGCGCGACTGCGGCGATGCGTCGTGCCCACGTCTCATGCGGCCGCTGCCGAAGACCTTGGGCCGCCCAGTTGGCCGCCTCTTCATAATTGCCGGCCAGAAAGTGCGCCTGACTGATGCCGAGGAATGTGTTGAACCTCTCAGGGCCCCGCGGATTGAGTGCGAGTGCGCGGTCGAAGTCTGCCAACGCTCCAGCGCCGCCTCGATAGACACCGAGCCAGCCGCGTCGCTGCCACGCCAAGGGACAACCGGGATCGATGGCGAGGCATTTCTCGATCAGCAAGCTCCCAAGATCGAGGTCCGCGAAAATGGTGCTGGCGTGACCCAGTATGGCAAGCACCAGTGGATCTTCGTTGTCCATCGTCAAGGTGAGCGTCGTCAGGCGTCGCGCCTTGTCGCGGTCAACGTCGACCGTGTCGCCGAAACAGCAAGCGGCCCGCTGGGCATGACACCATGCGGCCAGTGCTCTGGCCAAGGGAAACCCGGGATCGATCGACTGTGCCCGGTCCAGGTGTTCCAAGGCACGCCCATTCGCGGACTGGGTCATTGCCAATATGGCGTGGAATGCCTCGCGTCGCGCAGCGGACTGCGACAGGATCACGCTCGGGCTTTGGCTTGCCGCGGATTGCCTCCGCGTCTCGCAGGCAGGCCGGTAAGGCGCTCGCGACACCCTCCGTCACCCGTTGCTGCAGTTCCATCGCGCATTCGGCCGCGCCCTCGAAAGCATTGCCCCAGATCTGACGCCCCGTCGTAACGTCGATCAACCTGATAACCGCCTGCACGCGCTCACCGAAGCGCTGCACCCGGCCACGAACGGCATACCGCGCGCGGGCAGGCGCGACCCGCATATCACTGGCGGCCGGCAGATCGCTGTCCGGCGACAGCACGTTGAGCCATCGCGTGCGAGTCAATGCCGAGATCACCCGGTCAGTCATCGTCTCCGCGAACGCCGAGTGCGACCGGTCCGTGCCTATGAATGGAAGAACAATCAGACTTACTGGTTCGCTTATGGCGTGCGAAGGCAGTGGCAAGGCTTCTTCGCGGAGCGCGCGCAATGTCGCGGACGGCAGCTCGCCATAACGTCGCCGATACTGGCCGGTGAAGTGGCTGAGGTGGCTGAAACCGTGCATACCGGCGGCGGTCGTTATGTCAGCTTTGGCGTGGTTGTCGCACAAGGCGTGACGTGCTGCCTCCAGCCTCAGATGGCGGTGGAACGCGACGGGAGATTGTCCAGTGAAGTGCTGGAACTGCCGGCGCAGCGAGCGCTCCGACGTACCGGCGGCGGCGGCGATTTCGCCAGCAGTGAGCGGTCGAGCAAGGTTGCGCTGCATGAAGCGGATGGCCGCCGCAACACCTCGAGGGGCCGTACCGCAGGCCCTGATCGACATATCCGTGGGTCCGGTAGACTGCTTCATCCGGTAGTTCCCAGATGCCGGCCTTCCGCCCCACGCCGCGTCGGTTGCTTTGTACCTCCCAGCAACACTGCCGCGGGGCCGACCCTGAGCTGGGGAGTGCGGCTTATCGCTACACGCCGCGGTACATCAAGCCGACACGCTACTCCACTGGCGGGTGGCGCTCAATGTCGCAAGCCGAGCCATCGTTTGGACGGAGAGTTATTGGTAGTAACTATTGATATCGCCATAACTAACACCAATATCCACCCCCTTCGCCACCGCCAAGGGGCCGGCACGCCATGCAAACCCTCCCGAACCTCCCTCCCGCCATCGCCCGCGAAATTTTCGCCACCCTCTGCGCCTCTCTCCCAGCGCCAGTCATTGACACCCCGGACGCCCGCGCCGCCCGCGACGAAGCCGCCATGGCTGCCGTCGCCGCGCTGCATCCCACCGACGCGCTGGAGGCCAAACTCGCCGCCGACATCGTCGTGGCCGAGGCCTACGCCATGGACAGCTTTCGCCTCGCCGGCGAGTTCCGCAACGACTTCGCCGCCACGATCAAATGCCGCGCCCAGGCCAACGCCACCCTGCGTCAGATGCGCAGCCTGCTGCGCGAATACCGGCGCACTCAGGCGGAGCGCGACAAGGCGCTGGCGGCAATGCACCCGGCCGCGATGGAGCGCGCCGGCTACTGGTTCCACGAGGTCACGGTTCCCGAACCGGCGCCAGCGCCCAACCACGTCGCAGCGGAATTCGAGTCACTCTCCGAGGCCGAGCAATACGCGATACTCTACGCAGATCGCGCAACCCGCATCCGAGCCGCCGGCGGCCTGCCGCCCCGCCTCGATTTCGCCCCGCCAGAACCCGAAATTGTCGACGCCCTGGTCAATGGCACCAGTCCCATCCTGCGCGCGCTCGACCGGCAACCAGCCGCTACCGTCGCGGCGTGACCTTCGTCTCGCCGGCGGCGACGCAGTCCCACGGATCGCGACCGCGAGACACTTCTGACATCAGGCGGCCTTCATCACCCTTTCCACCGCCTCCCGCAGCAGCTCCACGCCGAGATCCACCTCCGCCTCGCTCACCGTCAGCGGCGGCGCGATCCGCATCACCCCCTGCGACGCCCCCGCCCGCACGATGTTGGCCGACAGTCCCAGCTCCAGCGCCACGTCCGTCACCGCATCCGAGATCGCCGCCGCGTCCCGCCCGTCGCTCGCGCGGAACTCGAGCCCGAGCAGCAGCCCCCGCCCGCGCACGTCGCCGATGCAGTCGAACCGCTGCTGCAAACCCCGCAACCCTGCCGCCAGCCGCGCGCCCATCACCTTCGCCCGCTCCGCCAAGCCGTCGCGCTGCACGACCTCCAGCACCTTGAGCCCCACGCTCGCTGGCAGCGGATCGTTCACGTGTGTCGTGTAGAACAGGAACTCCCGACGTTCCGCCTCCGCGGCCATTGCATCCGACGTCAGCACCGCCGACAGCGGCAGCCCCGCCCCCAGCGTCTTCGAAAGCGTCAAAATATCCGGCACCACGCCGTCGCGCTCGAACGCGAACATCAGTCCGGTCCGCCCCACGCCGGTCTGCGCCTCATCCAGGATCAGCATCATCCCCCGCGCCCGGCAATGCGCCGCCAGCGCCGCCAGATACCCAATCGGCAGATCGATCACGCCACCGCTGCTCAGCACCGGCTCGGCGATGAACGCGGCGAGGTTGCCGGTGCACATCCGGTCCAGCCACTCGAACGCATCGTCCAGCTCCTCGCGCCAGCCGACGCCGGCAAAGCGCGGCCGATACGCATTCGGTGCCGGGATGGCGAAATTGCCCGGCATCAGCGGACCGATGCCGCGTCGCCCCGCCTTGTAGGTCGCCGCGGCCGCACCGCCGGTCATGCCGTGCCAGGACTGCGCGAACCCCACCACCTCCCATTTCCCGGTGACCAGTTTGGCCAGCCGGATCGCCGCCTCGTTCGCCTCCCCGCCTGTGGAGAGCAGCATCACCCGCGGCAGATCAGGCACCAGTCCGGCCAGCGCCTCGGCCAGCGCCACCACCGGCTCGCACAGCATCGAGGAGAACAGGTGATCCAGCTTCCCCACCGCCTCGCGCACCGTCGCGACGATCTCCGGATGGGAATGGCCAAGGATCGCGCTCATCTGGCCCGAGGTGAAATCCAGCACCCGCCGGCCCGACGCGTCGTACAGGAACGCCCCCTCGGCGCGCACCGGAACGAACGGCACGAAGTCGCCGCCATAGCCCAGCATGTGGCGCCGCGCGCGCTGCCAGAACCGCTGCTCAGCCGAATGCGTCATGTCGTCCATCCGGAGACCCCCGCTGCGTCGCGCGTCACTGCCCGACCGATTTCAGGTTCATCTTCATCCCGTTCGGGCCGATCATGTCGCCCGGCTTCATGTCGGCGGGACACGCCCCGGCCCACTTCGCCTCCTGCGTCATCGAGGATTCGCTACGACCCATCATCGGCGGATCGAAGTGCGACTGGATGTCGGTGTGGTAGGCCGAGTCCCCGGTGAACGTCATCACCGCGCGCGACGTCATCTTCGTGTCGCCCATCTGGCATTCCGAATCGATCGTGACGTTGTTGCCGCTGCGCTGGATGTCGTGCCGGCTGCACATTCCCTGCGCCGCGTTCATGCCAAGCTTGTACAGTGCGGCGTCGGTTTCGGCATCGGTGCAGAACTTCATCAGCCGTGGTGGCATATTGCCACTCGCCATGTTCAGCGTGACCTCCCACAGGCCCGGTTTGCGTGCCGGCAGGTCAACCGCCAGAACCGCAGTGGCGGCGCAGACGAGGACACTCGAGACTATGGCGGCGGCTACGACGATCCTTCGCATGGGTCACGGTAACCCGCCGCGCGATCCTGGCACAATCGACGGGTTCCCTGCCGGCAAGGGATTTGACAGGACTCCGGCCGCTTTCCGATGCTCCGTAGCCAACGATAAGGGCGACAGGGAGGAGCCCATGCGCTCGATAGAGCCGTCAAGGCGCGCTGTTCTTGGCTTCGTCGCCGGAGTGATCGCTGTCCTGATCTTCCACCAGGGCGCCTGGGCAACACTGCATCTCGCCGGACTGATGCCCCCGCCCTACCCGATGGGACCCACGCCACCCTGGGGAGTGCCCGAAACGCTCAACTTTTGCTTCTGGGGCGGGCTCTGGGGCGCCGCCTATGGGCTGGTCGCGCCAAAGCTGGCGCTGCCGGCCTGGCTCTCCGGCCTGATGCTGGGCGTGATCGCCAACCTCGTCCTGTGGTTTGTCGTCTTTCCCCTCAAGGGACAGCCGGTCGCCTCGGGCTGGGCGCCGCGGAGCATGCTGGTCGTGCTGGTGATCCACCTCGTATGGGGCGTCGGCGTCGGTGTGCTTCTGCCCCTGCTGACAGTACGCGCACCGCAGCGCGCCTGACTTGCTACGCTCCGGCGGCGGCCGCACTGTCGCTGGCGGTGCCATCGAGCGGCTTCGAATGATGTGTCCGATGCTCGCCGACCTGGCCATAGGCCGCGAGACCAGCCTTGATGCGCGCCGCCGTGTCATAGGCAGTGACATGCTGCTGGAGCGGCACGTTTGCCGCCGTCGTCTGAGTACTGACCGGCACGTTCTGCCCGGCAGCCTGTGCCGCGAGCGTCGCCGCGAACTGGGACATCTTGGCCGACGTCGCCGGCGTTGCCGCTGCCTTTCCCCCGGCCGAGGCGGCGGTCTTCGTCGAGTCAAGCTGACCCGAAAGCCACGACACCCCTTTGGCGGCCGACATCACGGCACCAATGACGCCGCCGATGGCCAGAAGTGGTAACATGCTGCATCTCCCGTGACTGGGTCGCGGGAGACGCAGCACAAAGCGTGCCAGGCGTTACCGAAGCGGCGAGAACGCCGCCGGCACCACCAGCATGTTCTCCTGCTTCAGCAGCGCGCCCGGCGGCCCACCCGGCGGCCAGACGCCTTTCGCAACCGCCTCGGCGCGGATCCGCGAGCGTTCCCCGGCATCCTTGTAGGCCCAGATGTGGCACCACTTGTTCAGGCCGCCCAGTTCCGAGTGCCACGCACCGACCAGCGGTGACAACGCGATGCGCCCCGGCACCTTCTCGGCCCAGCGCTCCATCACCGCCGGCAGCGTTCCCGGCGCATAGGTGTACATGCGGATCTCGTAGATGCCCCCGAGCTGCCGTGGCTCGAGCGGCGGCGAGAACGGCGCCGGCAGGAAGATCTCGCTCCTCTGCTCGAGCGTGAGTTCGCGCGTGTTCGGCGGCCAGCCTTCGGCCTTCGATGCCTCGGCGCGCACCTTGGCGCGCTGATCCAGGCTGTCATACGGCCACACATGGATCACCTGGTTCAGCGGCCCCACCTCGGTGTGCCAGAACGCCGCCAGCTTGGAGTACTTCTCGCGAATGGCGAGCGCGCCGCCGAAGCGTTCCTCGAAGGTCGGGATGTTGCCCGGCTTCAGAGTGTAGGTGCGCATTTCGATGATCATCGGTCGCCTCCCCTTGCGATTGATGCAGCGACGTTAGTGCCCGCAGCCTCGACTCGGCAAGCCAGCCAGCTATGCCAGACACCTCACCGCCAGTACCTCGCAGAGGACTTCTTTGATTTGTGCCGCCACACGCATCATTCACCGAAAGCTGGCGAAGCACAGCCCCGTGCCGCTGAGCGCCGGCGTGCGGTAGCCGGGCACATAGCTCACCCAGTCGAGTTCCATCGAGCCAAGCGTCCCCGCCAGACAGATCCAGTTCCGCATCTCCGAACTGCCCGACATCAGCTTGGTCAGCGGCGCGTTGCGGAAGAACGCCTTGTCCTTGCGCCGCAGCGCCTCGATCACCGCATGATCGAATGCCTCGTCCACCACGAAGTGACTGAGGCCGCCGGATGCCATCACCCCGATCCGCGCATCGCCGGGGAACGCCTCGACCGCATGCCGCAACGCTTCGCCGAGTGCCACGCAACGTGCCGGCGCAGGCTGGTTCGGCGGATAGTACGCATTGAGGAACACCGGCACGATCGGCACGCCGTCCGGCAGATAGAACCGATGGACGAACGAGAACGCGTGTCCCTCGCGCCGCCCCTCAGTCAGCGAGCGCATCACGGAAAGATCGAACCCATCCTGCTGCAGCGCCGCGATCAGATGACGCGCCAGCGCCGCATCGCACGGATAGTCAGACTCCACGATCTCCTTCTGGTACGGCAGCCGCCCGCGGATCGTCTCGCCATAGTAGATGCCGATCGCCGGCATGTTGTCATGCTGGAACAGCTCCTCCTGGTCGTCACCGACCACGATCAGCGCATCCAGCCGTGCCGCCGCGACATCGTCGCGCAGCCGCGCCATCGCCGCCATTGCCTCGCCATGCCGCCGCGTCAGTTGCTCGGGCGCGATCCGCTCCAGCGCATCCGCCGGCGCACGCTCCAGCAGCGTCGCGAAGTCGCAGGCATTGCCGTCAAAGTCGACGAACTGCCGCGCCTTGTCGCGGGCGAGGAACCCGGTCTGCCAGTCCTCGATCCGCGAGGCGAGCATCGGGCTGTGTGACGAACCGAACGCAGCGACCACTCGGGCCATGGCATGTCCCTTTTCGGAGCAGAGGGCTGCGATGTTAGCCCGCCGCGAACCAGATGTCTCCGGTGCAAGCTTGCTCGGTCAGGCCACACCTGCTGTAGCATGAGGCACTGACAACGGGGGAAACACAGCATGCCCAAGACCCGCGGCACCGGGCTGTTGATGGCGTGGATGGACATCGATCCTGCCCACGAAGACGCTTTCAACCGCTGGTACAACGAGGAACACATCGGCCGCCTGCTGGCGATCCCCGGCTTCCTCTCCGCCGCGCGCTATGTCGCGCTGCGCGGCGCGCCGAAGTATCTGGCGATGTACGAACTCGAGGACCACAACGTGCTGCGCAGCGCCGCGTTCCTCGACACGGTGCGCTATCAGCCATCGTCCGAACGAACTCGCTTCTCCGGCGGCTTCGTCGGTCGCAACTACCTGCTCAACGGCTACCGCCAGATCTTCCCCGCGCGCACCAATCCGATCGACAACACCATGGGTCCCGCGCCGTTCCTGCAGATGGGCCGCATCGATGTCGCTGCCTCGATGGAGGAGGAGTTCAACGACTGGTACAACACCGCGTACATCCCGGGATATCTCACCGTCCCCGGCTGCATCCGCGCGCGCCGCTATCTCGCGGTCGAGGGCCAGCCGAAATACCTGACGGTCTACGAGTTCGAGAATGCCGGCGTGCCCGATACACCCGAATGGGACCGTGCGCGTTCCGGCAATCCATGGAACCAACGCATGCGGCCACACGTCCGATTGGACGAGGGCTCGCCCGCGGTATTCCGCCGGATCTTCCCGACATGACACTCACGCGCCGCACTTTGCTGACCGCGGCCGGCGCTCTCGCGGCAGTTCCTTCGCGCGCCGCCGAGAAGACCCGCATCACGCTATGGCACGCGATGGGCGCCACGCCAGGCGAGGAAATCACCAGGCTGATCGCGGCGTTCAATGCCAGCCAGGACCAGGTCGAAGTGACCGGTCTGTTCAAGGGCGTCTACAAGGACCTGCTGACATCGGTCGCGGCGGCATGGCGTGCCGGTCAGGCGCCGCACATCGCGCAGGTGTTCGAGGTCGGCACGCAGACCATGCTCAGTTCCGGCCCGGTCATCAAACCGGTCTGGCAGCTCGCGCAGGAAACCGGCGTCAAGCTCGATCCGAATGCCTACATCCCCGCCGTACGCGGCTACTACAGCCAAGCCGACGGCAAGCTGATGTCGATGCCGTTCAATTCCTCCACCTGCATCGTTTGGTACAACCAGGACGTGTTCGAGAAAGCTGGCCTCGATCCTGGCAAATTCCCAGCGACATGGCCGGAGGTCGTATCGCTCGCACGCACATTGCGCGACAAGGCTGCGACGCAGTACCCGGCCATCACCGCCTCGGTCGTCTGGGCGCATTTCGAACAGTTCAGTGCGATCCACAACATCCCCTACGCCACCGAGGCGAACGGCTTCAAAGGCCTCGACGCGGTGTTGCAGATCAACAGCCCGGCGCATGTCGCGAACCTGCAGCGGCTGCTGGACATGTCGAAGGAAGGCACCTTCCACTATACCGGCCGCGACGGTAGCGGTGACGGTGCATTCCTCAGCGGTCAGTCCGGCATGACGTTCAGCTCGTCCGCCTTGCGTGGCGATCTTGTGCGCAGCGCGAAGTTCCGCTGGGCGCCGGCGCTCCTGCCGTACGATCCGGCGGTGATTCGCGCGCCGATCAATTCGGCGATCGGTGGTGCCAGCTTCTGGGTGCTCACCGCGCCACAGCGCAGTGCGGCCGAGTACCGCGCTGTGGCGCAGTTCCTGCACTTCCTCGCCGAACCGGCACAGGACTTCGAGTGGAGCCGCGCGACAGGCTATGTGCCGATCACACATGCCGGCTACGATCTGGCGAAGCAGCAGGGTTTCTTCGATCAGAACCCAGGTACCGAACTGCCGATCCGTCAGCTCACCCGCGGTGAGGTCACCGACAATTCGCGTGGGTTCCATCTGGGCCGCATGCCGGAGATCCGTACCATCATCGAGGAGGAATGCGAGCAGACGCTGGCCGGCAAGCAAGGTGCGAAGCAGGCGCTCGACACTGCGGTCGAACGCGGCAACAAGGTGCTGCGCGACTTCCAGAAGTCGGTGCACACTTAGTGCGCTCCGACCTTGTCAGTACCAATGCTTCTAAGATGATTGTCGGCGTCTGGCGCGAAGTGGTGGAGCGGCTGACGCCGGTGCCACTTGCCGAGCGGCAGCGCTTTCTCGACCTGCCGCCGACACGCGAGGCGCACGAAACGGCGCATGCCTCGGTCGCGGCGTTCCATCAGATCGAGCTACAGCCTGGAGAGTCGCCAACCCTCGCCGGTGCCATTCGCATTGCAGCGTGGAACCTGGAACGCTGCCTTTATCCCGAGGAGGCGGCGCGCATCCTGCAGCGCAACCGCGTCGATCTCGCGCTGCTGACCGAGATGGATGTCGGTGTGCTGCGTACCGGCCAGGTGCACACGATCGGCCGCATCGCCGCACAACTCGGGCAGGGCTATTGCTACGGCTGCGAGTTCCTCGAGCTTCTGCCGATGGACCCACCGCCCGGTTTTCCGCATGTCGGCAGTGACAACACCGAAGGCTACCACGGCAACGGCATTGTCGCGTCGTTGCCGCTGCAGGCTCCGATCGTCATTCGCCTCGACGAGGAGGCGAATTGGTACACGCCGCCTGACCGCCAGCGTCGCATCGGCAACCGGATGGCGATGGCTGCAAACTTCGGTCGCTTCGTCGCCTGTTCAGTGCATCTGGAGAACCGTACCGACGGCGCCGGCCGTGCTCGGCAGATGCAGACATTGCTCGATGCGCTGGATGCTTACGCCGGCGAATTGCCGGTGCTGATCGGCGGTGACCTCAACACGCATGTCGGCCCTGGCGGCTACCACGATACATCCGAACCGCTGTTCGCACTGGCTGCGTCGCGCGGCTACGACTGGGCCGCCGGCAATCTGGCGCAGCCGACGACGCGCACCAGCACCTGGAGCACCAGCGAAGGAACCCGCCAGCTCGACTGGTTCTGCACGCGCGGCCTGTCGGTGCGTGATCCCGCCGTGGTGCCGGCACTAGGCGAGGACGGCACCGTGCTGAGCGACCACGAACTCATTTTACTGACACTCGACACGCGCTGAGCGACCTGCGAGAGGGAGCAAAACATGCAACGACACATAACCCACGCGTTCGCGGCCAGCCTGCTTCTGGCACTCCCCGCCGCAGCGCGTGCCGACATCGTGCTGTCATCGAACGATGGCCACACCGTGCAGGACGATCAGAAGCATCTCGTTGCGCCCAAGGACATGCATCCCGACACGATCAGCATCATCGACGTCGCACACTACCCGCCGCGCATCACCGCCACAGTTGATGTCCCTGGCAGCGTGGTCGGCCCGCCGACCGCGGCGTGGGTCGCGAAGGATGAAAGCTGGGCGATCGTCACGTCGGCCACCAAGGCGGACGCGCAGGCCAAGGACGGCATCGCGCCGGATGACAGAGTGAGCGTCATCGACCTCACCAGCAAACCGCCAAAGATCACGCAGAGCCTGACCGCCGGCCTCGGCGCGACCACGGTTCGGCTTTCACCGGATGGCAAACTGGCGCTCATCGCCAATCGTACCGAGGGCACCGTCTCCGTGTTCAGCGTCGCTGACAAGACGCTGACCGCGGTTGGCAAGGTCGATCTCGGCAACAAGGCCTCGCTGCCGAGCGGCATCGTGTTCAGCCACGACGGCCGGCATGCGCTGCTGACACGTGGCGGCGACAACATGGTGAGCGTGCTGAACATCGATGGCACCAAGGTCACCGTCGATCCGCGGCCGCTCACCACGGGCATGGCGCCCTACACGATGGACAGCAACGCCGCCGGCACGCTCGCGGTCGTGTCGAACATGGGCCGCGGTGATGGCGACGAGGATTCGGTCAGCCTGATCGATCTGACCTCGACGCCGTTCCGCGTGGTGCAGACCGTCGGCGTGCCGAGTGGCCCGGAGCCGATGAAGCTGTCGCCGGATGGGAAGTTCCTGGCGGTCGGTTCGGAATATGGTACGACCAAGCTGCCGACCCATCCGTTCCACCACGACAAGGGCCTGCTGACGATGTTCGCGGTTGAGGGTCAGGCGCTTCGCAAGCTGGATCAGGCGCCGATCGGCGCGTGGGATGAGGCGATCGCGTTCTCACGCGACGGCCATACCATTCTGGTGCAGGGCATGCAGGATCGTGAGATCTACGTGTTCCGCTGGGACGGCCACAAGCTGACGCCGGGCAAATCGCTGGCGGTCAAGAATGCCGGACCGGCGGCGTTCGCCACCGCGTGGCCGTAGCCGCCGGCGCTCAGGCGGTCTTCCGCAGCGCCAGGCCGAACTGGATCCATGACACGCCGTGCACGATAAGCTCGACGGCGATCAGCGTGCCGACCACCCAAAGTGCCGACCACGGCAACATCCAAACCAGCATCACTCCGACCAGCAGGCTGATCACTCCTCCGCCGATCAGCAGCCCCCATCCCGGCATATGCCGGTGCTGTACGCCTATGACGATGCGCAGGATCCCGCCGACGACCAGCGCCGCGGCCACGAACATCGTGATCACCAGAGCGCCCGGAAAAGGATCGTCCATCAGCAGCAGGCCGCCGATCACGTAGAGAACCCCCACCAGCAGATGCAATGCGAACCCGCCCCACTGGCGATCCATGAACGCATGCACGATCTGGAACACGCCCGCCACCAGCAACAGAGCGCCTAAGAAGATGACGCCGGCTATGGTGAAGGCGATCACGTCGAACCACGCGATGATGCCCAGCACCAACTGGGCAATGCCGAGGGCCACGAACCAACCCCAGCGCGTGCGCGGACGGGGTTCAGTACCGGAGGCGGTCAGGTCACTCATGCCGGCAACGTTAACGAAGCCGGCGTGATCATGGCAAGCCGGCGCTTGTTTCACCCAGACGGGGCGCGTATGCGTCCGTCCATGACCGCCGTGCACGTCCCGCAATGACCGTGGCTGCCGCGGCCGGTGGGCTGCGCAGACCGGTGCCGGCAGTCGGCGTTCTGCTCGCGGTTCTCGGTGTCGTCTACGGCGACATCGGCACCAGCCCGCTCTACGCCTTCAAGGCCAGCATGCAGCTGTTCGGCGGCGTGCCGATCACCCCGACCGAGGTGATGGGCATCCTGTCGCTTATCTTCTGGTCGCTCGTGCTGATCGTCACGGTGAAATACGTGATGCTGGTCATGCACGCTGACAACCGCGGCGAAGGCGGCATCCTCGCATTGATGGCACTGGCGCAGCGCGTGTCGGTCGGCACCAACATCCGCAATGCGCTGACATTGATCGGCATCGCCGGCGCCTGCCTGTTCTTCGGTGACGGCGTCATCACGCCGGCGATCTCGGTGCTGTCGGCGGTGGAAGGCCTGGAGGTATCGACCCCGGAACTGCAACAATACGTGCTGCCGATCTGCGTGGTGGTCATTGTGTTACTGTTCGCCGTGCAGTGGCGCGGCACCGGCAGCGTCGGCCGCATCTTCGGCCCCGTGATGGCGGTGTGGTTCGTCGCGATCGGCATTCTCGGCATCATGGAAATCGTGCGGCATCCGTTCGTGCTGCTGGCGATGTCACCCAGCTACGCGGTCGGACTGTGTGTTCAGTACAAGGGTCTGGCGTTCATCGTGCTCGGGGCCGTGGTGCTGTGCGTGACCGGCGCCGAGGCGTTGTATGCCGATATGGGACATTTCGGCGCGCATCCGATCCGGCTCACCTGGACATTCTTCGTGCTGCCCTGCCTGGTGCTGAATTATTTCGGCCAGGGCGCGCTGACGATCAGCAATCCCGCGGCAGTCACCAATCCATTTTTCCTGTTGGTGCCCGAGTTGTTGCGCCTGCCTATGGTGATTCTCGCGACGATTGCAACGATCATTGCCAGCCAGGCGGTGATTTCCGGCGCCTATTCGATCGCGCGGCAGTGCATGCAGCTGGGCTTCCTGCCGCGCATGACCGTGCGCCACACGTCCAACACCGAGGAAGGCCAGATCTATGTGCCGCAGATCAATGCGATGCTGGCGATCGGCGTGGTGATCCTGGTGCTTGCGTTCAAGACCTCGGACAGTCTTGCCTCGGCCTATGGCATTGCGGTGACCGGCACGTTCCTGTGCACCTGCGTGCTGGCGATGGTGGTGTTCCGCCGCCAGTTCCATTGGTCACGACCCGCCGCGATCACCGTGTTCGGACTGTTCTTCCTGATCGACGCCGTGTTCTTTTCCGCCAACACCTTGAAGGTGCTGGAGGGTGGCTGGGTGCCGCTCGCGCTGGGCATCGCGCTCACCGCGCTGATGACGTCGTGGAAGCGGGGGCGCGATCTGCTGCTGGCGCGCTGGAGGCAGGACAGCCTGCCGCTTGCGCCGTTTCTTGCGCGACTGCCGCAATCACGCACCATACGCGTGCCCGGCATGGCGGTGTTCCTCACGGGCAACCCCGACTACGTGCCGACGTCGCTGCTGCACAACCTGAAGCATAACAAGGTGCTGCATGAACGGGTGCTGTTCGTCACAGTGCAGAATGTCGACGAGCCGGAGGTGGCTGCCGACCGACGGACGCAGGTGTCGGAGCTGGCGCCCGGCATCCATCGGGTGATCCTGCGCTACGGCTTCATGGAGAGTCCCAACATCCCGCGCGCATTGGAGGACCTCAATCAGTTGGGCGTCCCGTTCGATCCAATGCAGGCGAGCTACTTCCTTGGACGCGAGGTCCTCGTGCCGGGGACGGTCCCCAAACTGCCCTGGTGGCGGCACTGGCTGTTTCTGGTTCTGGCGCGAAACGCCGTGCCTGCGACCGAGTTCTTCCGAATCCCATATGATCGCGTGGTGGAGCTGGGCGTTCGCGTCGCGATCTGAGTTGGGCGAGGTCTGCGAGCAACTATTCACTCGCAATCTCCCAGCTATCGGAAATGTGATAATTGCACCGCGGTCAGCACCGCGTCCTGACGGCGCCGTAATGTGGCGGCATTAATCCCGACACGCCGGGCGGAGGATAGTGATGCTCCTGCCGCTGGGAGGCGCAGGAATGTTGGCCGGCACGACAGGTTGCAAGGCTGCTCCCCTGGCGGCATGCGGCCTGTCGGGCCGGTCTTCATTCGCACCGATCCTCAGCGGTAACATGTTCTGTCACCCACTCGTTACGCGACATGAATTCACAGATTGTGACAGGCTTGGTTGGTTTGGTTGCCTCGGGGTCGGGTGAGGCGGCGAACATTACAGTTCAGGAAAGGTCTGGACATGATCACAAACGAAGTCAGCGACGGGCTGGCCGGCATTCTGCGCACTGCAATTGTCGAGCTGGTCCGACGGGACGGCCCTGATTTGTCGGCACGGCAATTGGGGGTGTTTCTGACGTGCTATCTGGAGACCGAGGCGCAGACCGTGCGGGGGCTGGCTGCCAAGCTTGGCGTCTCCAAGCCAGCCATTACCCGCGCGCTCGATCGTCTGTCGGAATTCGATCTGGTGCGCCGCAAAACCGATCCGTTGGATCGCCGCAGCGTGCTGGTACAGCGGACAGCGACGGGCATGGCCTTCTTGCGCGAATTGCGGACGATCCTGCGGGACGCCGCTTCGGCAATGCGCATTACCGCGGAGCCGGCACCCGCCGGACGTCAGCGGGCAGGCAGCGACGTCAGGGCGGCGGCACACTAACCAATAAATAGTGTGGCTCCGATGGCGGTAGTAAGAGATCCGCCGCCACCGGGGGCCTGAGCGATGCATAACCCAGCCAGATCCACGCCGTGGACGTCGGTCCATCGCGAGGCGGACAAGGCCGCCCATTACGATGAACTGACGCGCGAGCTTGATGCGCTGCTGAGTGGCGAGACCGACCCGGTCGCCAACGCCGCCAACGCGGCGGCGGCGATCTACCATGCTCTGCCCGGGCTCAACTGGGTGGGGTTCTACTTTGCTGCGCCATAACGAACTGGTTCTGGGCCCGTTCCAGGGGCTGCCTGCGTGCGTGCGCATCCCGCTGGGCAGGGGCGTATGCGGCACCGCGGCGGCAGAGCGCCGGTCAGTCCTGGTGCCGGACGTCGAGGCGTTCCCCGGCCACATCGCGTGTGACACCGCGTCGCGTTCCGAGTTGGTGGTGCCACTGCTGAAAGGCGAGGCATTGCTCGGCGTGCTGGATCTCGACAGCCCGATGCTGGGGCGGTTCGACGATGCGGATCGAGTGGGGTGCGAGATGCTGGCACGCGTCATTACCGGCCACATCGCCTGACGGTCGTCGGTCCGCCTACCGATACGCGAACTACCGATGTCCGAAGATGGCGCTCCCGACCCTTACCCAGGTCGCGCCGCACGCGATGGCGATCTCGAAATCCGCCGACATCCCCATCGAGAGGACGCCGAGCCCGTGTCGCGCCGCTCTATCGGCCAGCCACTCGAAATGCGGCCGCGGATCCTGTTCGAGCGGCGGCACGCACATCAGGCCTGACCAGCCCCGATCCGAACTGCGCCTTGCACGCCTCGATGAACCCATCGGCATCGGCCCGCGCCACCCCTGACTTCTGCGGCTCGTCGCCGGTGTTGACCTCGATCAGCAGCGCCGGCGAACGGCCCTCCTTCGCCATCGCCGCCGCGACCGCGTCGGCAAGGCGCGGCCGGTCCAGCGTCTCGATCACGTCCGCCAGCCGCACCGCATCACGCGCCTTGTTGGTCTGCAGTCCGCCGATGATGTGCAACTGAAACTGATGGTCCGCGCGCAAAGCGGGAAACTTGGTCGCCGCCTCCTGCACGCGGTTCTCGCCGAACACGGTCTGGCCGGCAGCCAGTGCCGCGCGCACGGCCTCAATCGGCTTGGTCTTGCTCACCGCGACCAGCGTCACGTCCTCCGGACGCCGCCCTGACTTGATCGCCGCGTTGGCGATCCGCTCGCGCACCTGGCGCAGATTGTCCGCTATCGCGACGGTCGGCACGGAGGCGAGATCGGCCATGCCCCAAGGCTCGCCACTCGGCGCGGCGCCGTCAAGCCGTTGCTTCGACCAATGCGGCCCGGACCCGCTCGACCACGCTCTCCCAGTCGCCGGATTTGGGCTGACGAAACTGTCGCAGTGTGGGGTACCACGGGCTGTCGTCGCGATCACGCAGCCAGCGCCAGCATGTGTCGAACCTGTTGAGCAGCCAGACCGGCTTGCCCATGGCGCCAGCGAGATGCACCACGGCGGTATCGACGCCGATGACCAGGTCCAGCGTCTGCACCAACGCCGCGGTCTCGCCGAAGTCGGTCAACTCGTCAGTCCAGTCCATCATTGCGGTGCCCAGTGCCGACCCCGCCAGCTCTGCCGGGGCGGCGCCCTTCTGCAACGATACGAAGGTCACGCCCGGCACATCGTGTAAGCAGTCGAGCCGATTGAGGGCGATCGAGCGCCGGCGGTCCATTCGCATCCGCTCCGGGTTGCCGGCCCAGACCAGACCCACCAGCAGCCCGCTCGGTGCCGTCGCGCGCATGCGCCATTGTTCCACCCGCGACGGCTCGGGGCGCAGATAGGGCATCTCCGGCGGGATGTCCCGTTCACTCGCCATGCCCAATAGATAGGGCAGGCTCATCATCGGGCATTGCAGGTCAAACGGTGGCAGCGCATCGCCAAGACCTACCACGCCGGCGACACCGGGAAGCTGCGCCAACAGGCCGACCAGGGGCCGGTGAACTTCAACCAGCAACCGGCCGCCCCGCGCCGCCATCGGCAGGAAGCGGCAGAATTGCAGCATGTCACCGATGCCCTGCTCGGCGTGCACCAGCAGTGTGCGTCCGTCCAACGGCTCTCCCTGCCAGCGCGGTTTGGCAAACTGACGCTGCGTCGCCGGTTCGGCGCGGAAGCGCCACTCCCACTCCCGCCATCCTTCCGCGAAGCGCCCGGCCGTCAGCAGCGACAGCCCAAGGTTGACGTGTGCTGCGGCATCGTCCGGATGCCGCCGCAGAATGTCCCGGTACATGGCCTCCGCCTCATCCAGCCGACCGAGATCCTTCAGAATGCCGGCGAGGTTGCCGATGAGCTGCGGATCGTTCGGCGCCTGTCGCACAGCGACGCTCAGTGCCGTGGCGGCCTCATCGAGGTGGTTCGCCTCGCGCAGCGCCAGTGCCAGGTCGTTGTGGCCGTCGCGCAGGTCGGGCTTCAGCCGCAGTGCCTGGCGATAGCTGGCGATGGCTTCCTCGGGCCGGCCAAGATCGCTCAGCACGTGCCCCATCATCTGATGGGCCTCGGCCAGGTTGTGCTTGAAGCGCAACGCCTGCCGGCAGGCCTCGAGCGCGGCGTCGAGCTGCCGCATCGCCAACAGCGCACTGGCGCGGTTGACGTGGAACATGGCAGTCGTCGGCTTGATCGCGAGTGCCTGGTCGATGCAGGCGAGCGCCGCCTGCGGCTGGCCACATTGCGAGGCGATCACGCCCAACATATGCAGGCTGTCGGCGTGTCCGGGCGCCGCGGCGAGCACCTGCCGGTAGACACTCTCGGCCTCCTGGAGACGGCCGGCACTGTGCAGCCGAACCCCGCTCTGGAAATACGCCTCGATTGCGTGCTTCCGTTTGCTCATGATCGGCGACCCGTTAGCACACCCTGGCCCGGCGGACGATGGATAGGCGTCTGCTCGCCTGGGCATACGCGCGGCGCCGGCAAGGCTCGGATCTTCCCCTCCTCTGGCTGTTCACCGACGCGCGGCGGCTGCCCGATCCGCGCCCGGCGGTTGCGCGCCTGCCCCGTGGTCTGGCCGGCGTCGTGCTACGGCACGACGGCGAACCCGGCCGGGCAAGGCTTGGGCACGACCTGGCGAAGATCTGTCGCGCGCGGCGTCTGGCCCTTGTCGTGGCCGGCGATGCCAGGCTGGCAGCGGTGCTGGGCGCGGGTATGCACCTGCGGGCGGGCCACTGGCCGTCCGTTCAGCGTCGCGGTGGTCTCATCACCAGTTCCGCCCATGGGCTTGCCGATCTGTTGCGTGCGCGGCGGGCGGGCGCCTCGCTCGCCTTCCTCTCCCCGGCGTTCCCCACCCTGAGCCATCCAGATGCGGATGCCCTTGGTCCGGTCCGCTGGGCGCGGCTGGCGCGCCGGGCGCGACTACCGGTCGCTGCCCTCGGCGGCATCGACGGCACCACGGTTCGGCGCCTGCCCAGGCGGGCCTGTCATGCAATTGGAGCCATCGGCGCCCTCGCCTGACCTTCTGTGTCATTACAGACACAGTGTTTCGCAAATGCCATGAGGAATACTTATCGCCCGTTGCGAGATCGCGAGCGGTCGTCTCATACTTCCCGAAGGTTTGCTGCCCTTCCGTCAGCTTATCGGGGTGGGGCTTCAGCGTTCGCTGGCCTGGCCGGCGCAAATAGGAGGACGATATGCGGAAGTTTCTGCTGGCGAGCGTAGCCACGCTGGGGACCGGGGGACTGATAGGCGCGGCTCTGGCGCAGACCCCACCAGGGGCACCGGTACCGACACCTCTATCGGCACCAGCACCGATAGCAGGGCGGACGGTCGGCGCACCGACCCAGGGGCAGCAGGCTTGGCCGCCGGCTCCGGCGCCGATGGCCTATGTCAACAACAACAACAACTACCAGGCACCGGCGCTGCCGGGCGCGCTGGCAAACCCGACCCCGGGCACCATCGTCGTCCACTTCAACGGCAAGGTGCAAGTGGATGCCATGGGGCTTTGGTCGAGCGTTGACACGTCGCTTCGCGCCGACGGCGCCCGGCCGCCGGCATCGCTCGGCAGCGGCCGTTGCTCGGCACACAACGGCACCGGCTCGGTGAAGTGTGCAGCCGCACGGCAGATTCGCCAGCTTCGCGCGATCTGTATGCCGGCGGTGACGGCATGGCGACCAACGGCCTGCGCTACGGCGCAGCGATCGAAGTCCGGCAGAACTTCACCGGCCAGATCAGCAACAACGGCAGCTCGGGCGCAGCGGGCTACTCCTCGCTTGAGACGCTGTATGTGCGCCGCGCCTTCACCTACGTCGCTGGCGAGAACTGGGGCATCGTGCGCGCCGGCCAGGCCGACGGCCTGATCGGCATCTTCGACAACGGCGTGACCACCTTCCAGTTCCTGCCGACCGGCAACCTGAACGGCGGCGACCTGCAGAACTGGCCGAGCAGCGTGGCGCCGGCGTTCGTGTTCCTGGGCCAGGCCGGCAACGAATATGACAACGCGAAGCTGGTCTATCTGTCGCCGCAGATCGCCGGGTTCGACTTCGGCCTCCAGTATGCGCCGAACACGTCGAACGGGTTCGGCATGGGCGGCGGCAACTTCGGCCTGAGTGGCTCAATCACCGGCTCGGGCACCGGCACGGGCAACGTCTGCTCCGTGGCCAACACGGGATGTCCCTCGCTGTCCTCCGGCCCTGGCATCCAGGACGGCTCGCGGGCGCTCAACCAGACGGCGGTCGGTGTCCGCTATCAGGGCGCGTTCGGCGGCCTCGGCGTGCTGGCCTACGGCGTCTACATGATCAGTCAGGCATGCCGACTACACCGGCGCTGAAGACGGCCGGCGATCCTCGGCACCACGACAATGCCCGGCAGCAAGTTCAACGGCAACTACAACGGCCTGAGCATCGGCAGCGGCGGCGTCGCGCTGACCTATGCCGGGTTCACCGTCGGCGGCAACGTCATCGGCGGCAAGATGAACGGCCAGATGGGCCTGCAGCCGTCGGGCGGCGCGCCGCTGTTCGGCTACCTGCTCGGCGCGAAGTACGTGAACGGTCCGTGGACGGTGGGCATCGTCGGCGAGCAGGTACTGGGAGCAGGGCACGGTCACGCTGAGCGGCATCAGCACAGCGTCGCGGCGCGTGGCATCGACGTCGGCGCGGGCTACGCCGTGGCGCCCGGCTACTCGGTCTACGCCGAGTATCTGTGGAACGATCAGACCCAGAGCGCCAACAACTTCGTCACTGGTGCGGTCGGCACGGCGGCCGGTGCGAACCTGAACAACAACATCAAGGGCCAGGGCTTCCTGATCGGCAACGTGGTGAACTTCTGAGTTCGGCGCAGCCGGACGAAACGGGCGGCGGGGAGCGATCCCCGCCGCCCTTTCTCTGTACGCCATGGGCAGTGGAACGCAGCGGGGACGACTGCTAAGAGGCATTCATGGGGGAGGCAGTGGCAGCCCGCGGACTCGCCGTGGCCCGTCAGGCGCGGGCGCGGTGGCTGCGCGCCATCGCCGCCTCGCGCTTCACCGTCCGCACCCATGTCCTCGGCCTGATCCTGGTCATTGTGGCGCCGTTGCTGGCGTTCAGCGCCTACCTGGTGCTCCGCTCCGCCGCCCACGAGCAGGAGGTCATGGCGAACGCCGTGCGCGAGCGTACCCGCGAAGCCGCCGCCTCGCTCGATCATGACCTTGGCGCGTTGCGGACCCGGCTGTTCATGCTGGCCGGTTCGCACTCGCTTTTGGCCGGCGACTTCGCGGCGTTCCGCGAGCAGGCCCTCGACGTGACGCAGGCCGCATGGGTTGAGCCTCGTGCTCAGCGACCTTGCCGGCCAGGAGTTGGTGGATACCCGGGCCGCGCCCGATCAACCATTGCCCGTCTCAACCGATCTGGAGGCGATTCGCCGCGTCGTCGCCACCGGCGAGCCGGACGTCTCGGACCTCACGCGCGGCGCCGTCACCGGCGAGCCGTTCATCGCCGTCAACGTGCCGGTCCTGCGCGATGGCAGGCTGGCCTATGTGCTCAGCCTCAACATCGCACCGATGCTCGCCGCGATGGTGGCGGGCCTCGACCTGCCATCGGAATGGCTGGTTACCATAGCCGACCGGGCGGGCCGGACCGTCGCGCGGAGCCGGGAGGCCGACCGATTCGTCGGCCAGATGGGCCGGCCGGCGATCCTCGAACGGTTGCGCCAGGCAGACGAAGGCTGGTTGCCGCTGGTCTCCCGCGACGGCATCCCGATCTACAATGCGTTCGCCCATGTGAGATTCTCCGGCTGGACGATATCCGTCGGCATTCCCGACGACGTGCTTTACGAGCCGGTCCGCCGCTCGACGCGGATCCTGATCCTGGCCGGCGGCGCGACGCTGGCCATGGCGCTGCTTCCTGGGCGATGGTCATCGGGCGGCGTATTGCCGGCGCCATCACCACGCTGGTGGGCTATGCCGATCTGGTCGGGCGCGGCGAGTGTATCGTTCCGCAGGACACCGGCATTCAGGAAACCGATTCGGTCGCCCAGATCGCTCCATCTCGCCGGCGAGCGGTTACGGCAGAGCGCCCAGGAACGCGCCGTCCTGCTCGATCGCACGGTGATCGCGCAGGAGGCCGAGCGGAAACGCATCGCCCGCGAGCTGCACGACAGTCTCGGCCAGTATCTCACCGCGCTGCGTCTGGGATTCAACGCGATCGACCCGTTCTGTGCGGCCAACGAGACCGCGCAGCAGCGACTGAACCAGCTGAAGAAGCTGGCAGGCGACCTCGGCCGCGAGCTGAACCGGATGGCGTGGGAACTCAGGCCCATGGCGCTGGATGACCTGGGTTTGCGCCGGGCGGTCATACAGTATCTCGAGGAATGGGCCGACCGATCGCGACTGCAGATCGACATGGAGATCGGCGGTCTCGATGACCGTCGCCTGCCGCAGGCGGTCGAGACGGCGCTGTTCCGCGTGCTGCAGGAGGCGATCACCAATGTGGTGAAGCACTCCGGCGCCAGTCGGGTCAGCGTGGTTCTGGAGGCAATGCATGACGGGGTCTGGCTGACCGTGGAAGATGACGGCCGGGGCTTCGACCTCGGCAGTGGCGCCAACGGGCAGGACCTGGGGGTCCGGCAACTCGGCCTGCTCGGCGTCCGCGAGCGTCTTGCGCTGGTCGGCGGCAGCCTGGATGTGGAATCGAGCCGCGCAGAGCGGCACGACGGTCTACGTCCGCATACCGCTTGGGAGGCGCGCATGACCCCGGGACCGGTGCGCGTCCTGATGGTTGACGATCATCCGGTCGTGCTGGCCGGCCTGAAGGCTCTGGTCGGTGCCGATGCTGGCCTGACCATCGTTGGCGAGGCGCGCGACGGCCGCACCGCGCTCCGTATGGCGATGGAACTGGTTCCTGACGTCGTCGTGCTGGACATCTCGCTGCCCGAGATGAACGGCATCGAGCTGGCCGCGGCCCTGCGTGCCGAGCGGCCGGAATGCCGCGTGCTGGTGCTCACGGTGCATGAGGAGAGAGCCTACCTGCGCCAGCTCGTGGAGCTCGGCGTGGGCGGCTACCTGCTGAAGCGCTCGGCCGCCGATGAGCTGCCGCGCGCGATTCATGCGGTGGCCGCGGGCGGGCATGTATCTGGACCCAGCCATCGCCGGGAAGGTGGTCGGCGGGCTGGCACGCCAGGCGGCGAACCCGCAGTCCGGGCAGACAGCGGAGCTGAGCGAACGCGAGGCTGCCGTGCTGCGACTGGTCGCCGGCGGGCACAGCAACAAGGCGATCTCGGCGCGGTTGGACATCAGCGTCAAGACGGTCGAGACCTACAAGGCGCGCGCGATGGAGAAGCTCGGCTTCCGCAGCCGGGTCGATGTGGTCCGTTACGCGGCCGACCAAGGCTGGCTGCAGGAACACTGACCCCAGTTTAGCCGCGCCTACTCTCCCCCTCCCCTTGCGGGACGGGGAGCAGGGGAGGGAACTCGCCGACCATACGTGTCAGCGAATTCCCCTACACATCCCCACACACCTCCCCGTCACCACCCGCCGCGCTTCCCGGCTATCTGACGCCGCTGAACTGCCGCTCCCTTTCCCCCGCGGCTGACCACGCCCCCATGGCGTGGCTGGCCGGGTGCCGCACGCGTGCGGCCCAGGGGGCGCCAGCGGATGAATGCCGTCACGTTTCCCGTGCTCGCCGATCCCGCCACGCGACAGAGCGAGGCGCGTGAGAAGGCGCTTGGGCTGCGCGAACTCCGGTATTTCCTCAGCGTTGCGCAGACCGGCAACCTCGGCCGCGCCGCGCGCGATCTGAACATCAGCCAGCCGGCCATCTCGCTGCAGCTCCGCAAGCTGGAGGAGGGATTCGGCACCCCGCTTCTGCTGCGTCACGGGCGCGGCGTGACGTTGACGCCGGCGGGCGCCAGCCTGCGCGACCGGCTGCATACCGTCATGCGGTTGCTTGCCTCGCCGCTGGACGACGCGTCGGCCGAGCCGGTGCCGAGTACGATCTGCTTCGCGGTGCCGGCGGAGACCAGCGCGCCACTGGTGACGCCGCTTGCGCTGGCGTTTCGCTCGCGCTGGCCGGACGTGACCTTGGATATCCGTGAAGGCAGCGGCGCCGATCTCGAGGAGTGGCTGCTGCATCGCCACGTCGATCTGGCGATCCTGCAGGACCCACCGTCGCTGCCGGACATCGAGATCACGCCGATGCTGACCGAGAGCCTCGGCCTCGTTGCGCCGGTTCACTCGCATCTCGTGGCAGACACGCGCCCGGTGTCGCTGCGCGAGCTTGGCGGCGAATTCGCTCATTCTTCCTGGCCCGCAGCACTGGATCCGGCGCCGGCTCGAGATCGCCGCACAGCAGAGCGGCATGCGGCTGAACATGGTGCTGCAGGTGAACAGCACCGCACTGGCCAAGGTGATGGTCCGCAGCGGTCTCGGCTGCACGATTCTGCCGCGCAGCTTTGTGCAGGACGACATTGCGCGCGGCGCTTTGGCCTTCCGGCCGATCAGCCAGCCGCAGCTCACCTGCACGCGCGCGATCGCGTTTCACCGCGCCGCGTCGAACACGCTGGTTCCGGCATTCGCCGACATGGCGTGCGACGCGATGGCCACGCTGGCCGAGAGCGGCGCGTGGCCGGACGCACAGATGATCAGGCCGGGCACGAGGGGCAAATGGCCGCAACACCTGGCGGACAGCAGGGAGGCCGCGATCGGATAGCCGGATAGAGAAGACAGTTAGGCCGGCATCAGCCGGCAGGATAAAGTATAGGACGCGCGCAGTATTGAGCAATACTGCGCGCGTTTGGTGCTTGTACATGTTATTGACCAGGTCATACTTATCATTGTGTTGCTGTATTGCCACGGTGTCTCAGTAATGTCGCGACATAGCCCGGAACGTTATTTGCTCGCGCGGTAGCCGAGGATATGGTCCCGCCACCTGAACGTCGCTGGGTCGAGCCGGCGCAAAAAGGAGGACGGAATGCGTAAGTTTCTGCTGGCAAGCGTAGCCACGTTGGGGACCGGGGGATTGGCAGGCGCGGCTCTCGCGCAGACCCCACCAGGAGCGCCGGTGCCGGCACCACTATCGGCACCAGCACCCATGGCAGGGGGGACGGTCGGCGCACCGACCCAGGGGCAGCAGGCTTGGTCGCCTGCTCCGGCGCCGACGGCGTATGTCAACAACAACAACAACTATCAGGCACCGGCGCTGCCGGGCGCTCTGGCAAACCCCACCCCAGGCACGATCGTCGTCCACTTCAACGGCAAGGTGCAGGTGGACTTCGCGGGCTCATGGAGCAGTGTTGACCATCATCTGGTGACCGCGACGCCCCGGCCGGATATCGGCAATGCGACCACGGTACCATCCGCCACCTCGTTGGCGGGTATACTCGGCAACAACGGCATCGGCTCGGTGAAGGTGCAGCCGCAAGATTTCGTCAGCTTTGGGCGTATCTATGCCGGCGGTGACGGCATGGCGACCAATGGCCTGCGCTACGGTGCGGCGATCGAAATCCGGCAGAATTTCACCGGCCAGATCAGCAGCAACACCAGTTCCGGCGCATCGGGCTATGCCTCGCTGGAGACGATGTATGTGCGGCGCGCCTTCACCTATGTCGCCGGTGAGAACTGGGGCATCGTGCGTATGGGCCAGGCCGATGGCCTGATCGGCATCTTCGACAACGGCGTGACCACCTTCCAGTTCCTGCCGACCGGCAACCTGAACGGTGGCGACCTGCAGGGGCATTTCCTTCCAACGTCTCGCCCACCTTCGTGTTCCTGGCCCAGGCGGGCAACGAGTATGTCAACGCGAAGGCGGTGTATCTGTCGCCGCAGATCGCCGGGTTCGACTTCGGCTTCCAATATGCGCCGAGTACATCGAACGGCAACGGCATGGGCGGCG
>CAVZNH010000013.1:0-17654 GCA_963776505.1 uncultured Alphaproteobacteria bacterium | reverse complement strand
ATCCCGTGGCGTCATCGGAGAGTGTGGCGAGGAACAATCCGACGGCACAGCCGATGAAGCCGATGATCTGCAGCCTGATGCGGCCAGCGCGTGTCGGCGAGGACCACAGCGAACAGGATGCCGACGATCAACAGGACGTTGATCAGCGCGGCACCCTTGGCGGCGAGGATCGTGTCAGCGATCAGGTCACTGAGACTGCGGACATGGTCGGAACCGGCACCGATCGCCGCCGCCAGGATGATCGGCGTGAAGATGCCGATGCCATAGGTGCCGAGATCCTGGATGAACCACGGGACGGAGGCGAAAATAGTGGCGCGCCGGTTGCGATCGTTGAACAGCGCCATGAAGGATTGCTTGCCGCGCCCTGCCTCGCTCCCGGCGGCATTGCTGCGGCGCAGCCGGATATCCTTCGGATATTGCGGCTCGCGGGCGAGCAGGCGGGTCACCGACTGTTCGGCCTTGTCGTGCGCGCCGCGCACCGCCAGCCAGTTCGCGCTCTCGACGACGAAGAAGCGACCAATGGTGACGGCGACGGCTGGAATGAGCGCAGTCGCGTACATCCAGCGCCATGCCGACAGATCCGGCACGAGAATGAGCACGACGACAGCCGACACCGGTGCCAGCGAGCGCACCCAGCGCCTGGAACCCGAACGCGCCAAGCACCAGTTTGCCGCGATTGGCGCTGGGGATGTTCTCCGAGATGATCATGTGTGCGGTCGGATAGTCGCAGCCGAGTGCCAGGCCCAGTCCGAACAGGCAGATGGCGAGCGAGAGGAAGTCGTTGCAGAGGATCAGCAGCCCGAGGAAGGCCACGAAGATGATCATCTCTGCGATGAACATGCGCTTGCGGCCGAAATAGTCCGACAGGCCGCCGAGCAGTACCAGCGCCGAACAGGATGCCGGCGAGGCTGGCGGCGCTGATGATGCCCTTCTCGGCAGGAAGGATGTGAAATTCGCGAACGATGAGCGGCAGCGCGACGCCGGTCATGAAGACGACGAAGCCCTCGAAGAACTTTCCGGCGGCGGCGAGCGACCAGATGCGCCATTGCATGCCGGTCATCGGCGCTGATTTCAGCCTGGTGCCGTCAGCCCAGCCTGGCAACTCGTCGATGTAATCCTGCACAGATTTCGCGCCCGCGACGGCGGGCATCGCACGCTCGGCGACGTCCATTGGCGACCTATCCCCTGTCAGTCACCGTGGCGCGAACCGCCACCGCCTGACCTCGATCGTCAGGCTGACGGCGCGACGGCGGCCGGATTGGGGCACAAAATTTAGGTCACCGCACGTGACGCTTTGATGTCGATGAGCCTATGCAGCTTCCGGCAGCGGCTCGACCAGCTGTTGCCTGCGCAGCATGTCGCGATACGGACCCGGCCGCAGCGCGAGCACGCCGCGGCGGGCCGTCGTCCACGATGCGCCCACGATCCATCACGATGATCCGGTCGAAGCTCTTGAGCGTCGCCAACCGGTGCGCGATGGCGACGACGGTGCGGCCCTGCATCAACACGTCGAGCGCGTCCTGGATCGCCCGCTCGCTCTCGCTGTCGAGCGCGCTGGTGGCCTCGTCCAGCAGCAGGATCGGCGCGTCCTTCAGACAGCGCCCGTGCGATCGCCAGGCGTTGCCGCTGACCGCCCGAGAGCTTCACGCCGCGATCGCCCACCATGGTGGCGAAACCGTCGGGCAGCGCCTCGATGAACTCGCGGCAGTTCGCCATGTCGGCCGCCGCCAGCACATCTTCCTCGGACGCGTCGGGGCGGGCGTAGCGGATGTTCTCCAGCACCGTGCGGTGGAACAGGCTGATGTCCTGCGGCACGATCGCCATCGTCGTGCGCAGGCTCTCCTGCGTGACGTCGCGGATGTCCTGGCCGTCGATCAGGATGCGGCCGCCGCCCACGTCATAGAAGCGCTGGAGCAGCGCCAGCACGGTGGACTTGCCTGCGCCCGAATAGCCGACCAGACCGACCCGCTGACCAGGCTCGATCGTCAGGTCGAAGTCCCGCAACACGGGCGCGCGGCCGGGATACGCGAAGCGGACCTGATCGAACGTCACCTCCCCTGCCCCGGCCCGCAGCGGCCGCGCGTTCGGCCGATCCGGCAGTTCGTGCTCGATCAGCAGCGCGCCGATCGCCTCCTCGAGCCGCGCCACGTGCTGGGTCAGATCGACCAGCGCCACCGCGAGGTCACGCGTGCAGTGCAGGATGCCGATGGACAGCGAGGTGATCAGCACCAGATCGCCGACCGTCGCCTCGCCGTGCTGCCACAGCAGCAGACCCCAGGCGACGATGCCGGCGATCAGCGACGCGGTGATCACCGCATGGATCAGGCGCAGCCGTTCGAGATAGATCAGACTGGTGCGGCGCGCAGCCAACTCGAAGCCGATCGTGCCGGCGATACGCTTCTGCTCGCGGAACATCGCACCGAACGCGCGCACCACCGACATGTTGCCGATCACGTCGACCAGCTCGCCGTCGACCGCGGCGGCCTTCGAGGCAAAGCTGCGATGCAACGGCGTGCCGCGGCGGGCCAGATAGAACACCAGCGCGCCCAGGCAGACGGCCGCGCCGACCAGCGCGCCGGCCATGGTCAGGTTCACCGAACCGATGAAGAGCGATCGAGCAGACCACTGCCACCACCGGTGGCAGAACGTTCCACGACCCGGTGTTCTCGGTGGTGAATACGGCGTTGGATGTCGCGGTGATACGGCTGGCCAACGCGCCGGGCAGGCGCTCGGCGAAATAGCTCGGCGAATGGCCGGACAGGTGGCCGAACAGGTCACGCCGGATATCGCCGGTCACCGCCACGAAATGTGTAAGCCGCCGCCCAGCCTGCGAGGCGCCACAGCAGGCTGTCGGCGGCGACCAGCGAGCAAAGCACCGCGAATGCCAGCCAAAGTCCCGTCGCCTTGCCCGGACCGGCGGCGATGATGTCGATCAGATGCTTCAGGCCGTACTGTACGGAAACGGCGCAGACCACCGCGATCAGCACCGATAAGAAAACGGTGGCGTGCCCCCAAGGGTGACGACGCACGTAGTGCCACAGGAACCCGATGGGATGCGCACGCAAGCGCGGAAGGTTCATCGAACGAGCCTCATTTTCGCCGCAATCAACTCAATGTCGGGAGCTGTGATCGGCGTCGGATGGCTGAATTAAGGCGGGATTTACGGCATGGAACGCGCCGATTTTTCGCCACATTCACATTTTATAACAACATAGTGATCAAGCACGGCCCCTCTGATCAAATCAACTGTCAGTAAAAGCCGAGCTGGTTACTGGTGAACCGAAGAAAAACCCTGGGGCCTGTATTCATGCGTATCGCTCAAATTTCTCCGCTTTTCGAAGCGGTGCCGCCAAAGCTGTACGGTGGCACCGAGCGTGTGGTTTACTCCCTCACCGAAGAACTGGTGGCCATGGGTCACGACGTGACCCTGTTTGCCAGCGGTGATTCGATCACGTCGGCAAAGCTCGCGCCGATGCGCGACCAGGCGCTGCGGCTCGATCCATCCGTTGTCGACTGGATCGCGATCTACATGCGGATGATGGAGCGGATCTATCGCCGCGCCGACGAATTCGATGTGCTGCACTTCCATACCGACTATTTTCCGCTGTCGCTGTTCAGCCGCCAGCGCACGCCTTTCCTGACGACGCTGCACGGCCGGCTCGACATTCCCGAGTTCAAGGACGTGTACGAGCTGTTCGATGCGCCGTTCGTGTCGATATCGGACAGCCAGCGGCGACCGATCCCCCGCCTGAACTGGATCGGCACGGTGCACCACGGCATGCCGGCCAATCTGCTGACCCCGCAGCCGGTGAAGCAGGAGTATCTTGCGTTCCTCGGCCGCATCTCGCCGGAGAAGGGTGTGGACAAGGCGATCCGCATCGCCGGAGCCGCCGGCATGAAGCTGATGGATCGCCGCCAAGGTCGATAATGCCGACAAGAAGTACTATGAGAGCGAGATCAAGCCGCTGATCGACGCCAGCCCATGGGTCGAGTTCATCGGCGAAATCAACGACAGCCAAAAGCCGGCCTTCCTGTCGGGGGCGCATGCGCTGCTGTTCCCGATCGACTGGCCGGAGCCGTTCGGTCTCGTGATGATCGAGAGCATGGCGTGCGGCACGCCGGTGATCGCCTTCAACCGCGGCTCGGTGCCCGAGGTGATCGACGACAGCCTCACCGGTTTCATTGTGCACGACGAGGCGACCGCGACCGCGGCGGTGCATCGGCTGGGTGAGCTGGACCGCACCCTGGTGCGCCGGCATTTCGAGCGCCGCTTCACCGCCCGGCGCATGGCCGAGGACTATCTCGATCTCTACGAGGAGTTGTGCATGCCGCAGGCGCCGCGCCTGCGCGCGGTTACCGGCTGACATCGCAGCGGCCGGAGAATAGGATAAGGGCCGGGCAGCGCGTCTGCCCGGCCTTTACTTTTTCGGGCTCGCAGCGAGGTTACGGTTGAACCATGACATCGCTACGCACCCGAGGCGGACTGAACGGCCTCAATTTTTTCGTCGGCGCCCTGCAAACGGCGTTCGGACCGTTCTTCACCGTCTATCTCACCCAGCAGGGCTGGAGCCAGACCGATATCGGCTTCGCGCTAAGCGTCGGCACCGGATCGGCACTGCTCTTTCAGGTGCCAGCTGGCGCGCTGGTGGATGCCATCCATCTCAAGCGGTTAGCCGTCGCTGTGGCACTGCTGATGACCGGCCTGAGCGCCATGTTGGTGGTGGTGACACCGACGGAGGTGCCGGTGCTCACCTCACGGGTGCTACAGGCGTTCGCCGGATGCCTGCTCACGCCGGCGATCGCCGCGCTCACGTTGAAGCTCTGCGGCCATGACGCATTCAGCGAGCGGCTGGGCAGCAACGGCCGCTACGCCTCACTTGGGAACGGGCTGGCCGCGGCGGCGCTGGGCGGCGTCGCGTACTACCTGTCGCAAGGTGCGATATTCACCTTCACGGCCTTCCTGATCATCCCGGCTCTGGCCGCTTTGGCGATGTTCCGCGATACGGATCTGGTCGCGGACGACCATCCGGCCACGCGTCATCCGCGTGAACGCAAGAAGAGCGAGCACCGTCCCTGGCATATTTTCAATGACTCGACCCTGCATATCTTCGCGGTCTGCATCGTGCTGTTCCAGTTCGCCAACGCCGCGATGCTGCCGTTGGCGCTCAATGAACTGTCCAAGCGGGTCGGCTACTCCGATTTCGTCGTGTCGGCGGCGGTCATCGTGCCGCAGATCGTGGTGGCGGCGTGCTCGCCCTGGGTCGGCCGTCTGGCCCAAAGCCTCGGGCGCAGGCCCATTCTGCTGCTCGGTTTCGCTGCGCTGCCGCTGCGTGGGCTCCTGTTCGTCGCGAGCCCCGACGCAGTTCCCCTCGTCGCGATCGAGGCGCTGGACGGCGTTAGCGCCACGGTCGTGGGGCTGGCCATCCCGCTGATCGCTGCCGATCTGACGCGGCAGAATGGCTACCTCAACCTGGCCATCGGCTCGCTCGGGCTGGCCGGAGGCCTGGGCGCCACCGCCAGCACCACCGCTGCCGGCTGGGTCGCCGACACGCTTGGGGCGCCAGCCGCATTCTTCGGGCTGGCTCTGGTCGGACTGGTAGCACTGGCGATGGTGTGGCGTTTGATGCCGGAGACGCGGCCCGGCACGCCGTTCACCGGCAGACCGGCGGTCGTGACAGCATAGGACGCGCCCCCTTGCGAATGGCGCCGGGTGTGGGCCTGATGGCGCCATCGAATAGGGAGAGATCGATGCCGGAAGCGCCGCACCTGACCGAGCTCGCGGGTGACTATCAGTGCCTGCACGAATTCATCCCCGCGGCGCGGGCCAAGCTCGACAGCAATATCTGGGGCTATCTGATCGGTGCCGCGGAAAGCGAGACGACGCTGCGTCGCAACCGAGCGGCGCTGGATGCGATCGCGTTGCGTCCGCGCGTGCTGCGCGATGTTTCCAAGGTGGATGCGACGACGACGTTCCTCGGCATGAAGCTGCGGCTGCCGGTGATGCTGGCCCCGGTCGGTTCGCTGGAATCGTTCAATCCGGCTGGAGCCGCCATGGCCGGGCGCGGGGCCACCGAGTTCGGCGTGCCGATCATCGTGAGTTCCGTGACGAAACCAGGGCTTGAGGAGACCGCGAAGGCCGTAACGGGCCCAAAGATCTTCCAGCTCTACGTGCGCGGCGACGATGCCTGGGTAGACGACGTGGCGCGCCGCGCGGTCGATGCCGGCTACAACGCGTTCTGCATCACGATCGACACCGCCGCGTATTCGCGACGCGAGCGCGATATTACGGCGCGCTTCGTCAAGCCATGGCGCGCGGCGGCGACCGGGCACAATCACCAGGCGAGCTTTTCCTGGGACAACGTGAAACGGTTCAAGGACAAGCACCGCATTCCGCTGATCCTGAAGGGCATCGCCACGGCCGAGGATGCGGCGATCGCCTGCGAGCACGGGGTCGAAGTGGTGTACGTGTCGAACCATGGCGGGCGGCAGCTCGATTACGGCCGCGGCTCGATGGACGTGCTGCCGGAGGTGATGGACGCAGTGCGCGGCCGGGCGCGGGTGGTTATCGATGGCAGTTTCGCGAGGGGCACCGACGTGGTGAAGGCGATCGCGCTGGGCGCCGATGCGGTCGCGGTAGGGCGGCTGTATTGCTATGCGCTGGCGGCCGAGGGGGATGTCGGCGTGCACCGGCTGCTGGAGATCCTCGAGCAGGAGGTGATGGTGGCGATGGCGCTGTCGGGCGCACGCAGCCTGGCGGAACTGAATCGCTCGTTCCTGCATTTTGGCGTGCCACCGGTCACCGCGCCGCACGTGCACAGCGCGTTCCCGCTGTTGTTCCGCACGCCTGAGGCGTAACGGTTCTCCTGTTAGGGGATGCCAATGTTCGAGACCAGCATCGCCGGCAGCCTGCCCAAGCCGTCGTGGCTCGCCGAGCCAAACATGCTGTGGCCACCATGGAAGCTCGCCGGCGATGAACTGGTGGCAGGCAAGCGCGACGCGACGCTGCTGGCCATCAAGCAGCAGGAGGATGCCGGCATCGACATCGTCAGCGACGGCGAGCAGTCGCGCCAGCACTTCGTCCACGGCTTCCTGGAGAACGTCGACGGCATCGACTTCGGACGGCGCGTCGAGATGGGCATCCGCAACGACCGCTACAAGGCGATGGTGCCGACGGTCACAGGCCCATTGCGCCTGCGCGGTCGCGTGCACGCGGCGGAGGCACGGCTGGCGCGTGCGCACACCTCGCGCAAGCTGAAGTTCACGCTGCCGGGGCCGATGACGATCGTAGATACGATCGCCGATGCGCACTACGGCAACCGCGTGGCGCTTGCGATGGCATTCGCCGCGCTGCTGAACGAGGAGGCGCGCGCGCTCGAAGCGGACGGCATCGATGTAATCCAGTTCGATGAGCCGGCGTTCAACGTCTACATGGACGCGGTCGGCGAATGGGGCATCACGGCGCTGGAGCGTGCGGCCGAGGGCCTCGCGTGCAGGACCGCGGTGCACATCTGCTATGGCTATGGCATTCAGGCGAACATCGACTGGAAGGGCACGTTGGGCGCCGAGTGGCGCCAGTACGAGGAGATATTCCCCGCGCTGGCGAAGAGCCGGATCGACCAGGTCTCGCTCGAATGCCGCAACTCGCACGTGCCGATGGCGTTGATGCGGCTGCTCGCCGGCAAGGATGTGCTGGTCGGCGTGATCGATGTCGCGACCGATCGCGTGGAGACGCCCGACGAGGTCGCTGACACCATCGCAGAGGCACTGTCGTTCGTGCCGCCGGAGCGGCTGTTTCCCTGCACCAACTGCGGCATGGCGCCGATGCGGCGCGAGGTGGCGGAGGCGAAGCTGGCGGCACTCGGCGCGGGCGCGGCCTTGGCGCGGCAGCGGTTCGCGGCGTAGGCTGCGCGGGACAGCGGACGAGGCAAGACGATGATCCTCACAGCGAACAGCGAAGTCGTGCGGCAAGCGCGGCGCAAGACGGGCAACGGCTGGCTCACTACCTTCATGGGTGAGAACCGCAACACGCTGAAGCCGGGCCAGACGCCGCCGGAAGCCGGCGCACTGTATCCGATGGCCTTCCTGGTGGAGAAGGAACCGCATGCGGTGACGAAGCCGCACTTCCATGAGGCTGATCAGTATCAGGTAATCGTGCAGGGCGGCGGCCGACTTGGCACGCACGCCGTCGGCACCGTGGCGGTGCACTACACCGATGCATGGTCGGCCTATGGCCCGATCGTGGCAGCCGACGAAGGCATATCCTGGTTCACCCTGCGCAACACCTGGGATTCGGGCGCACGCTATATGCCGGCGGCGCGCGAGCAATTGCGCGCCGCGCGGGTGCAGAACTTCCAACATCGCGAGGTGACCGCGCCGCCGATGCCTGTTGCCCCAGCCGAGCGCCTGGCACAGATCGACAGTCTGTCCTGCACCACGGTCGTAGAGCAGAAGCCGGACGGCATGGCGACTTGGCGTTACCGCCTCCCGCCGGCGGCGAGCGTCAGCGGACCCGAGCCGCGCGAGGGCGGCGGACAGTTCTGGATCGTGTTGTCCGGTTCCGCCTCGGCCGGCGGGGCGACGTTATTGCCGCCCAATTCCTGTGTTTTCGTCGGGCCAGATGATGGGCCACTGACAGTGGTGGCGGGCGACAGCGGCGCTGAGGCGTTGTGCCTGCAATTCCCGGTGCTGGCGCGCCACTGAGCCTGTTTCAGGCGCAGGCGCTGGTGTCGCCATACATGTAGGGCGATTCAGGCTGACGTTCGTTCTCGGTTTGAATCCGCGCGTCGGCGGCGGCGCGTTCTTCCGCGACCTCCGCCTGGATTTCCTTTAGCCGTTGTGCGATCGCAGCGAAGTCGTCGGCAACCGGACTACATCGGCGGCCTCCCTTTCAGTGGATCGCAAGTCATGCGCCGGAACCGGTTGCAGAATCGTAAAGGGTCCACCGCACTTGGCCGATATTTTGCGCACCGGCCGCGATCATTGCGAGCCGATCGAAGCCGAGCGCGATTCCGGCACTTGGCGGCATGCCAAAGGCAAGCGCGGCCAGGAAGTCCTCATCGAGCGGCCAATCCGGGCCGGTTGCCGCGTTGCGCCTCGCCCGGTCAGCCACGAACCGGGCACGCTGTTCCTGGGCGTCCGTGAGTTCGACGAAGGCGTTGGCCAGCTCGATGCCGCAAACGAACAATTCGAACCTCTCGGCGACGCGCGGATCCGCTGGATCGCGGCGCGCCAGTGCGGCCTGAGCGGCGGGCCAATGGGTCAGGAAGGTCGGATGCGCGCGGCCGAGTTGCGGCTCGACCCGGTCGAGAAGCAGCCGGAAGAACAGATCCTCCCAGCTTTCGTTCTGGCGCAAACGTGTCCCCGCGGCGGAGGCGAGTGCCGGCGCATCCTCGACGGTAGCCAGCACATCGGCGCCGACATAACGCACAAAGGCCTCGGCGACCGTGAGGCGTTCAACACGTGAGAGATCCGTGGTGACGCCGCGGCACGTAACGACGGGCGGCAGAACGGCGAGCAGATATGCCGTGGTCTCCTCGATCAACGAATCCATGCCCGCGCCGGGCCGGTACCATTCGAGCATGGTGAACTCCGGCGCATGGAGATCGCTGCCCTCGGCGTTCCGCCATACCCTCGCGAGCTGAAAGATCGGTCCCGCTCCTGCGACGAGGAGCTTCTTCATGGCGAACTCCGGGCTGGTGTGCAGCCAAAGCGGCTCGCTGCCGCCACCGGGAAATTCGCGTTCGGTGCGGAACGCGCGCAGATGGACCTCTTCGCCGGGTGCGGGGACGGCGTAAGGCGTCTCCACCTCGGTGTAGCCCCGTCCGGCGAAGAACGCGCGCGTAGCCTGCCCCAGCAATGAGCGACGACGCAGGAACGGCATGCGCGCGGCCAGACTTTCGGGGTGCCAAAGGGGAAGCGACATGTCGCCAATGTTACTCCGGAACGCCACTGGCCGCTTCGTTGCCACAATCGGGCCACACGGCGACCCTGCTTGACACCAACCTGAACCGCCTCACGAATGAAAGGCGGGTAGCATGGGCCTGATTCTACTGATCCTGGTGATCCTATTTCTGTTCGGCGGCGGTGGCTACTACGGGTACCGCTCCGGCTACTATGGTGGCGCTCATTACGGCGGCGGGCTCGGCCTCGTGCTGCTGATCGTCGTCCTGGTTCTGCTGTTCGGCGGCGGCGGATACTGGCACTATTAGCGCCGCGACGGCTGATCCCTGATGCGCGAATGGCCGGCCTCGTGCCGGCCATTCGTGTTTCTGCGGGGCACCGCGACGGGAAGGGGAAGCAAAAATGACCACCTATGACGAGCAGCCGGACATCATGGCCATCGGTGACTCGATGTACCAGGGCATCCGCTCGATCAGCTTCCTTCCCGCCATGGTGAACCACTCGACGCCGAAACAGGTGGCCGACGCGATCGGGATGTCGATGACGGTTCCCGACCTGCGGCAACCACTTTTGTTCGACCTTGAGGCAGAGCTGCGCCGCGGCGGACTGCTTCACCTGGTGGAGCACCTGCGCGGCGTCTGCCTCGACAACCTGAAGGCATGGCCACTCGATCAGCCATGGTCGCAACATGAAGCCTTCGACAATGTCGCGATTGGTGGCGCGCAGATCGCCTCGCTGTTCCAGGACACCTACGAGACCTACATCGACCAGGTGCGTGACCTGAGCGCGAAACTTGCCGGTCCCAATCTGTCGCTCGCGGAACTTGCTACCACGATCGGCGATCTGTGGTTCGCGCTGAACAACTGCTACATGCTCAATCCGCGCCACAGGGACGCGCAGCGGGGGAAGTCGCAGCTCGACCAGGTCGCAGACCGTCAGCCGCAGATATTGCTGATCAATATCGGCAGCAACGAAGGGCTGTTCATGGCGGGGTTCGCGGGTGACTTCAGTGACCAGACGATGGCACGCGTGGCGAATATCCCAGAGCTGCTCAAGCCGGTTGCCGATCGGCTGAAGGCGCTGCCGGCGCGGGTCGAGCGCATTGTCTTCAACGGCCTGATCCGTCCGCGGTTCATACCCAACATGATGCCAAGCCCCGAGCACGAGAACGATTATCCGGGCGACGGGTATTATTTTGCCTATGGGCCGCGCATCGGCAGCACCGAGACGCCGATCACCGGCACGCAGCTCCGGGACTTCGACGCTCTCATCGCCGACGTCAACGCGCGGTCTGAGAACGTACTGAAGACCGCACTCGGCAAGCGCGTCGCATTCGCCGACATCTACGCCGCCAGTCCACCGTTCGACGGCAAGCACTATATGGGTCGCGGGCTGGCCATCCCGGGCACCGGCAAGTCCCTCAACAACAAGCCGATCACCGCACTCCTTCTCGGCTACTATGGCGGGTTCGCCGGTCTCGACAACATGCATCCGACAATACCCGGATACGCCACTATTGCGGATGTGGTGCTTGGCGCTCTTGGGCGCGGCTCGGTCCAGACCGACAAGGCGGCCGCCTATGCCGCGGATACGTTGCTGAACGACATACAAGGCTTGCCGCTGCTGGTTGCACAAGCCGAACTGAGCCTGCTGGGCCTGTTCGGCGTGTTCCGAGGCGGCGGCGCTGCGGCCGCAGTCTGAGCTGCGCTGGCCCGCGACTGACTGGCGGTTCACGTCCTGCCGGCCTATCTCCGGGCGATGACCCTGCGCAGTGCTGACGATCTTGTCGAAACCGGGCTGATTCCGTCTGGCGCGCGCGATGTGGTCGCGACCGTCGAGCGTCGCTATGCGGTGGCCATAACGCCGGCGATGCAGGCCCTGATCCAGGAGCCCTGCGATCCGATCGGGCTGCAGTTCATCCCTGATCCAGCGGAACTGGAAACCGCGCCGCACGAGCGCGAGGATCCGATCGCGGATGACGCACTGTCGCCAATCAAGGGCGTGGTACACCGCTACCCGGATCGTGCGCTGCTGAAGCCGCTGCTGATCTGCCCGGTCTATTGCCGGTTCTGCTTCCGCCGCGAGCACGTTGGTCCGGGCGGAGGATTGCTGAATGAGGTCGAACTGAAGGCAGCCTATGACTGGTTCGCCGCACGTCCGGCGATCCGCGAGGTCATCCTGACGGGCGGCGACCCATTAATGCTGTCACCGCGCCGGCTTGCCTCGATCGTGCAGGCACTGTCGGCGATTGCGCATATCGAGATCGTGCGCATCCACACGCGCGTGCCGGTGGCCGATCCGGAGCGAGTCACGGAGACGCTGGCTGACGCATTGGACACGCCGAAGTCGATGTGGATCGTCCTGCACGCCAACCACGCACGCGAATTCACCCCCCAGGCGCGCACCACGATCCGCCGCATCCAGGCGCGCGGAATTCCGGTGCTTGGTCAGTCGGTGCTGCTGCGCGACGTGAACGACGATGCGGCGGTGTTGGAGGCACTGTTCCGGGCCATGCTGGCCGCGCGCGTGAAGCCCTACTATCTGCACCAGCTCGATCCCGCGCCGGGCACATCACGCTTCCACGTGCCGATCGAGGAGGGCCGGCGGTTGCTCGCCCAACTGCGCGGCCGCGTCACCGGGCTTGCGTGGCCGACCTACGTGCTCGACATCCCCGGAGGGCATGGGAAGGTGCCGATCGGGCCGCTGTACCTGGATCCCGATGATCATGTGCGCGATCCATCCGGCAACCGTCACACGCTGCCTGGCGTTACCAGCCAATCTCCGGCGAACAGCGCGACCGGCCGCCAGAACTTGCCCGGGCCTGCCACGCCGGTTTAGAAGCGCCAACCGAATCCCAGTCCGAAAAAGAGCATTCCGATGAAGCAGCAGGCGAACCTGATCCGCGCCGGACAGGTTATCGAGCACGAAGGTCGTCGCTGGACCGTGCTCAAGCAGCAGATCATCACCCCCGGCAAGGGCGGCGCCTTCATCCAGGTGGAGATGCGAGACCTCAAATCGGGCAACAAGACCAACGAGCGCTGGCGCACCGCCGATACGGTCGAGCGCCTCATGACCGAGGAGAAGGAGTTCACCTACTCCTACACCGACGGCGCCAACCTCGTGCTGATGGATACCGAGAGCTACGAGGAGGCCCACATCCCCCGCGACCTGCTGGGCGATGCCGCGCCCTTCCTGCAGGACAACATGCAGGTAACCGTGGATCTGGTGGAAGGCGATCCGGTCGGCATCCACCTTCCCCCCACCGTCGTGCTTGATGTCGTCGAGGCCGACCCTGTGGTGAAAGGCCAGACCGCCTCCTCGTCGTACAAGCCAGCAAAGCTGTCCAACGGCGTAAAGACCTCGGTGCCGCCGTTCATCGAGGCGGGTGAGCGCATCGTGGTGAAGACCGAGGACGGCAGCTACGTGGAGCGTGCCAAAGGCTGATCGGAGGCTCGCGCCATGGCGCTCCGCCTCTCGCCTCACCTTACCGTGATGGCCAACGCGGCTCAGAAGGCGTCGAAGCGTCTGCTGCGTGACTTCAACGAGGTCGAGCACCTGCAGGTCTCGGTGAAGGGACCATCGGACTTCGTCTCGCAGGCCGATCTGCGAGCGGAGAGCACCCTACGCGAGGAGCTGAACAAGGCACGTCCCGGCTACGCGTTCCTGATGGAGGAGTCGGGTGCGTCGGGCTCGCAAAACTGGTCATGGCGCTGGGTGGTCGATCCGCTCGACGGGACCACCAATTTCCTCCACGGCATTCCGCACTGGGCGATCAGTATCGCTCTGGAGCGCCGTCTGTCCGACGGCGGCTGCGAGCTGGCGGCCGGCCTGATCTACGCGCCGGCGGTCGACGAGCTGTTCTGGGCTGAGAAAGGTGGCGGCGCTTTCGTCAATGAGCGGCGCCTCCGCGTCTCGGCACGGCGCGAGCTGAAGGACGCAGTATTCGCCACCGGCATCCCGTTCGCCGCGGTCGCCCCTCAGCGGCGTCTGGCCTTCGCCCGCACCCTCGGCGTGCTGATGCCGCAGGTCGCCGGCATCCGCCGCTTCGGCGCGGCGGCACTCGATCTGGCATGGGTCGCCGCCGGTCGCTACGACGGGTTCTGGGAGCTCGGACTGAAGCGCTGGGACCTGGCGGCCGGCGTGTTGCTGGTGCGCGAGGCAGGCGGCTTCGTCACCGATCCAAACGGCCAGGACCCGCGTGACACTGGGGAGGTGATCGCCGCCAACCCGCATCTTCACCCGGCACTGAGCGAGGCAGTGGTCGAAGGCGTTGCGCGAAGCCACCTCAGCACGTGAACAAGATGAAAGTTCCCGTTACTGTCTTATCGCGGCTGTCCCCGGTAATCTGACGCACATGCGGCAACTCTGTGTGGTGCTCACGGCTCTGTTCGGCACGACGGTGCCTGCACTGGCGCAGGTCACCGTAGATCTGCATGCGCTGGACGCACTGCCCGGTGCCAGGCCTGCGGGAAAGCGGCACGCGGTCCAGCATTCCGCACCGAATCCTGCCCAACGACGGGTCGCCACAACCAATCCAGCGAAGCCGTCGCCCGAGCCAGCGACTGAGGCTCCTACTGCCACGGCATCGGTCACGACCGCCTCGCCTGCACCGGCAACCGCCCCTGCGGCCTCGACCCCATCAACAGCGACACCACCGCCGGCCACGCTGCCAACCGCGCCCCCGCCCACCGCTGCGCTCGCACCAGTGGCGACGCCCCCGCAAGTCGCGCAGGCGGGTCCGCCACCACCGCCGCCGATCTCCGATAGCGCCGCCAGCGCGGCAACCAACACCGGCTCGGGCCTGCGCGTCACCTTCGGCGCGGGAGACGCCAACCTCAGCCCGGCCAGCGCCGCGGCCATCAGGGATGTCGTCGGGTCCGCGCCCAGCGGCGGCAACACCAGCTTCAACGTAGTGGCGTATGCCGCGGGCACGCCGGAGGATCCCTCCACCGCACGCCGTCTTTCGCTGTCGCGCGCCCTGGCGGTGCGCAGCGCATTGATCGCCGATGGCGTGGACTCGTCTCGCATCTACGTTCGCGCACTCGGCGCCGTCGGCGGCCCCGAAGCGCCCGACCGCGTTGACCTGGCGGTGATGGGCGGCAATGCGCCGGCACCGGAGACCGGCGCCAAGAGCCAATCACCGTGACCCGACCCAACACCTATCTGATCCGCATGGCGATATTCCTGGTGGCGGTACTCGTCGTGGCCGCCATGCTGTCGCCCGTCCTTCTCGGCGCCTATGCCAACAACCCGATCCTCAACAGCTTCATCTTGCTGGTGCTGCTGATCGGCATCGCCTGGAACCTGCGTCAGGTGCTGCGGCTGTCGCCTGAGGTCGCCTGGGTGGAGACCTTTCAGAACGCGCGCCCGCGAATCGGGTCGCTGCCCGCGCCCAAGCTGCTGGCACCGATGGCCAGCATGCTGGCCTCGCGTGAGACACATAGCCGCACCGACCAGGGGCGTTTCACTCTCTCCGCCTCGGCAATGCGCAGCGTATTGGACGGCATCGCCTCGCGGCTCGACGAAAGTCGCGAGTTGTCGCGCTACATGACAGGCCTGATGATCTTTCTCGGCCTGCTGGGCACGTTCTGGGGTCTGCTGAAAACGATTGGCGCGGTGTCCGACGTCATCGCCACCATGTCGGTGGGTTCCGGCGATCTCAACGCGCTGTTCGAGCAGCTCAAATCCGGGCTGGCAAGGCCGCTCGCCGGCATGGGCACCGCGTTCTCCGCCTCGATGTTCGGCCTGTCGGGCGCGCTTGTTCTGGGTTTCCTCGATCTGACGGCCGGCCAGGCGCAGAATCGCTTCTTCAACGAGCTGGAGGAATGGCTGGCCGGCCTGACCCGGCTGTCTTCGGGCGTGCTGGCCGAAGGCGAGGGCTCGGTGCCGGTCTACGTGCAGGCGCTGCTGGAGCAGACCGCGGAGAACATGGAGAATTTGCAGCGCATCCTGCAACGCGGCGAAGACGGCCGCGCGCATGCGAACCAGGCGGTGATGGCGCTGACCGAGCACGTCGCGACGCTGTCGGACTCGATGCGTACCAGCCAGCAGCTCATGCTGCGAATCGCCGAGGCGCAGGCATCGCTGACACCAGCGCTGCAGCGGCTCGGCGAACAGCGCCGGGACTTCGTGCTCGACGATGTCGCGCGCGGGCATCTGCGCAACATCGAACTGTATTTGCAGCGTCTGCTGGCCGATAGCGAGCAGGGGCGCGCGCAGAGCACCGCTGAGCTGCGCAACGATCTGCGCATCCTGACCAGGACGGTCGCCGCACTGGCGGAGGATCAGAAGTAGCCATGCCGCTGACCGTGCGACGGCGCGGCGATAACGGACTCTCCGCATGGCCCGGCTACGTGGACGCGCTGTCCACGCTACTGATGGTCATCATCTTCGTGCTGCTGGTATTCGTGCTGGCGCAAGCCTTCCTGTCGGTGGTGCTGACCGGGCGCGACAAGCAGCTTGACCGGGTCAACCGGCAGCTTGCCGAAGTGAGCGACATGCTGTCGCTGGAGCGCGGGCACAGCACGGACCTGCAGCAGTCGATCACGCAGCTCAATCGCGAGCTTGCCGCGGCCACCGGCGCCCGCGACACCCTGACGCAGCAGCTTGCGTCGCTGAAGGATCAGGCCGAGCGTGCCAGCACAGATCGCGACACGCTGCGGGCGGAACGCGACCGGCTGGCGCAGCAGCTCGCGGATGCCAATTTGCAGGCGCGCTCCAGTGCGGCACGGGCCGAGCAGTTGCAGAATGACCTGACGGCTTCAGGGCAACGTACGGACGCGGCGAAGCAGGATACAGCCACAGTCGCGAGGCAGCTTGCCGATGCGCGGCAGCAGCTTGGCGACACCAACGCCAGGCTCGCCGCTGCGCAGTCGCAGCTTGCCGAGATGCAGCGCCAGATGGCCGAGCTGGACAAGACCGTGCAGGTCAACAAGGACACGCTGGCGGCGAAGCTATCCGATCTGGCGAAGCTGGCGGAGCAGAACCGTGCGCTCGCAGCCTTGCGTGACTCGCTGGAAAAGCAGGCGCAGGACGCGGCGGCGCGCGCAATGACAGATGCGCAGCGACGTGCCGCGGTGGAGGCGCAGCTGGCTACCGATAAGCAGCTCGGTGATTCTGCCAAGGCGCAGATCGCGTTGCTCAATCAGCAGGTCGACGAGCTGAAGGCACAACTCACCACGGTGGCCAATGCACTCGATCTGGCGAAGACGCAGGGGCAGGAGAAGGACACGCAGATCGCCAACCTTGGCCAGAAGCTGAACATGGCATTGGCAACGAAGGTGGAGGAGCTGCAGCGCTATCGCAGCGAGTTCTTCGGCAAGCTTCGCGATGTTCTGGCGAACCGGCCGGGGATACAGATCGTGGGCGACAGGTTCGTGTTCCAGAGCGAGGTGCTGTTCCCGGTCGGCAGCGCCGAATTGACGCCGGCTGGGGTGAGTGGGATCACGGCGCTTGCCATCACTATCAAGGACATTGCGACAGAGATCCCGCCTGACATCGCATGGATCCTTCGCGTCGATGGGCACACTGACAGGCAACCGATCAAGGGTGTCGGTGGTCAGTTCGCTTCCAACTGGGAATTGTCCGCGGCGCGCGCGATCACCGTTGTGAAGTTGCTGATCGCCGACGGCGTGCCAGCCGAGCACCTCGCGGCGACAGCCTTCGGCGACAACCAGCCTCTCGATCCCGCCAATTCGCCAGACGCGTACGCCAAGAACCGGCGCATCGAGCTGCGGCTGACCGATCGGTAGCGC
>CAVZNH010000012.1:0-22972 GCA_963776505.1 uncultured Alphaproteobacteria bacterium | reverse complement strand
CCGCAGCCTCTTCCTCAATTTTTGGAGTCTTGAAGGGGGAACACCTTGTTGGCGTTGAGCAGCCAGCCAGGATCGAAGGCCGACTTGATGCGGCGCTGCTGGTCCAGTTCCTGTGCGGTGAACTGCACCGGCATCAGCTCGCGCTTCTCCACGCCGACGCCGTGCTCGCCGGTGAGGCAGCCGCCCACTTCGACGCACAGCTTCAGGATGTCAGCGCCGAACTGCTCCGCCTTGTGGAAGCTCACCGGATCGTTGGCGTCGAACATGATCAGCGGATGCAGATTGCCGTCGCCCGCGTGGAAGATGTTGGCGACCTTCAGGCCGTAATCGTCGCTCATCTCGCCGATCCGACGCAGCACGTCAGGCAGGCGCGATGTAGGGATCACGCCGTCCATGCATAGATAATCTGGGCTTATACGCCCGACCGCGCCGAACGCTCCCTTGCGGCCCTTCCAGATTGCCAGCAACTCCTCGGCCGATTGCGATACCTTCAGGCTGATCGGATCGTGCCGCTGGCAGATCTCACGGATGCGCGACAGCAGATCATCCTGCTCCGCCGGGCTGCCCTCCACCTCGATGATCAGCATCGCCTCGGCATCCAGCGGATAGCCGGCATGGGCGAACTGCTCGCAGGCATGGATCGCCGGGCGGTCCATGAATTCGAGCGCCACGGGAATGATGCCGGACGAGATGATCGAGTCGACGCAGGCACCGGCGACTTCGTTCGAGCGAAACGCGGCGAGCATCGCGCGCGCACCTTCGGGCGACCGCAGGATGCGCACGGTGACCTCGGTGACGACAGCCAACTGGCCTTCGCTGCCGGTAAGCAGGCCCAACCAGTCGTAGCCTGCGGCGTCGAGATGCTCGCCGCCGATCGAGAGGATCTCGCCGTCCGCCGTGACGATCTTCAGGCCCAAAAGGTTGTTGGCGGTGACGCCATATTTCAGGCAGTGCGCGCCGCCCGAGTTCATGTTGACGTTGCCGCCGATCATGCAGGCGAGCTGGCTGGACGGATCGGGTGCGTAGAAGAACCCCCTGCCCTGCACCGCGTTGGTGATACCGATATTGGTGACGCCGGCCTGCACCGTGGCGCAGCGATCGGCGTAGTCGATGTCGAGGATGCGGTTCATCCGCATCAGCCCGACGACCACCGCATCCGCCATCGGCAAGGCCCCGCCGGACAGCGATGTGCCGGCGCCGCGCGGCACGACCCGCACGCCTTGCTGGTGACAGAAGCGCATCACGGCGGCGACCTGTTCGGTCGTGTCGGGCAGGACGACCGCGAGCGGCGGCTGGCGGTAGGCGGACAGACCGTCGGTCTCATATGGCTTCAGGCAGCAGCGGCTCGGCGATCACTGCCTCCGCGGGGAGCAGCGCGCGCAGGCCGGCGACGATGGCGTCGCGGCGCGCCAGGACGTCCGCCTTCGGTTCGGGCTGGTTGATCATGGGGGCGAAAATGGCCCCCCGTTCCAGGCAAGGCAAGCGGTCGCGCGTCAAACCACCTGATTGCGCAGCGACGCTTCCCCGCGCCACATGCGCTCGAGGTTCTCCATCAGGATCTCGATGACGTTCGCCTCATACTTGCGCGTCTCGCCACCGGTATGCGGCGTGATGAACACGTTTGGCATCGCCCAGAGCGGCGAATCCTGCTCGGGCGGCTCGGGATCCGTGCAGTCCAGCGCGGCGCCCTGCAATGCGTCCCGCATTCAACGCCTCGATCAGCGCGCTTTCCACGACGCAAGGCCCGCGCCCGACATTGACCAGAAACGCCGAGCGCTGCATCAGCCCGAGCGCGCCTGCATCGATCACGCCGCGAGTTTCCGGCACCAGCGGACAGGTGAGCACAACGAAGTCCGCCGCTGGCAGGAACCTCGGCAGCTCCGCCAACGTATGCACGGAATCGGCCGCCCCTCGGCCGGCGCCCGGATCACGACGAAAGCCTACGACATTCATCTCGAACGCCTTGGCCAGCTGCGCCAGCCTGCCGCCGATGCGGCCGAGCCCGATGATCAGCACGGTCTTGCCGGTCAGTTCGTCCTCGCGCTGCGTCAGGTCGCCGATCATGCCGCGCCAGACACGCCGCGCCTGGTTGTCGCGCGCCTCCGGCAGCCGCCGCGCCAGAGACAGGATCAGCGACATCGCATGCTCCGACACCGCGCGCGCATTGACGCCTGCCGCGCTCGCCAGCCGGACGCCGCGCGCCGCCAGCGCCGCCTTGTCGAACTGATCGGTGCCCGAGCCGATCGACTGGATAAAGCGCAGCCTTGTCGCCAGTGGGATCAGCCCGTTGTGCCACATGCCCGACACGACGATCACATCCGCCTCGCGCGCCCGTTGCTCCAGCGCTTCTGGTTCGCGCAATTCGAAGTTGGCGATGCCGGTGTTCAGCGCGTCGAAGCAGGCCTTCATCTGGTAGGCGGCATGCGCGAAGCAGATGACGATCTCTTGCCTGGGCGGGATCATGCGGTGCTGCCCTTGCTGCCTGCGCGGCAGAACGCCGCGACGGTCAGCCCTGGCGAGCCTTCATCCGCGGGTTCTTCTTGTTGATCACGTAGACGCGCCCGCGCCGGCGCACCACGCGGCAATTCTTGTCGCGGACCTTCGCGGCCTTCAGGCTGTTGCGAATTTTCATCTCGGCGCCTCGTGAAGAGCGGCGCTGGATAAGGGCGGCGAGCGGGCGTGTCAACCTGGACCCGCCCCCGGGCAAAGCCACTGGCCGTTACCCGCCGCCGATGGCGTGCCAGCGCACCAGCCGCAGCCGGCCCATACGCATCAAGCGGAATCGCGCCAGCCATGGCTCCGCTTCATGCACCACCACGGCGATCTGGCGCATCGACGGGTGGCCGCCCGCCAAGGCCTGGACCGCGACACGCCAGCCGTGGATCGCGCTCTCCATGTGCCTGTGCGACACGTCCTCGACGATCCGGACATCGAACCGGAGGCGCGCCAGTATGTTGGTGATTTCCAGTTCGCTGGGCACCGCGGCGGGACGCTGTTCCAGCCGCGCCCAGCTTGCGACCATCGGATCGACCGGATCGAGCGGCCGGTCCGCCACCATCTCCAGCAGCACGAACTGGCCTTCCGGCTTGAGCGCCAAGGCGGCAGCGGCCAGGAACGGTTCGGGCTTCGCACCACGCAGTGGCTCGATCGCCATCCCATGATGGAAGTAGCGGCGCGGAAACTTTGGCGCCAGCGGATCCCAGCTCTCCACCTGCGCACGACGGCCCTGCCCGGCCCGCTGGCTGCGCTCATTGGCGAGCGCCGTGAGGCGCGGGTTGGCCTCATAGCCGGTCACCCAGACGCCGAATTCCGCCGCAATTCGCCGGGGCGGACCACCGGTGCCGGCACCGATCAGCAACAGGCTGGAGGCCGGCGTCAGACCAAGCGGCTTGGCGAGGCGCAGCACCTCGGCGCCGCCGCCTGGAAACAGGAAGCCCTCGCCCCACAACGCCTCCGCCATAGTGATCCGGGCGCTCGGCCAGAGCGGATCGTCGTCTTCCGCCAGCGGAGTGTCGGGCACCAGCGAGGGCGCCGGTTGCGCGAGCATGGCAGCCGGAGGCGAACGCCACCCCAGCAGATCCCACACGCTGTCGAGCAGCACGGTGCCATACCTCCGCCCGGAAGCATGTCACCAGACGATTGAGGAACAGTTGAGGCCTTAATCGAATTCGGTCAGCACGTAACGCACCACCTCATCACCCACCACGCTGGGCTTGTGACGGTGCGCCCTTCCCGCGGGGATGTGGAGCATGTCGCCCGGCCCAGCCTCGACGCTGTGGTCATCGAAGGTGTAGCGGATACGGCCGGCGAGGATGAAGATGGAATGGCCGGTTTCGCACCACGCGGGCTCGGCCGCACCTGGCGGATCCGGCGCCCGTTCCTGGTAGCGCAGCGCGATGCCAAAGCCGGACACCGCCTCGCGCACCTTCAGGCGGTCCGTGACCGCCTGCAAAGGGTGGGTTACGGCGGGGAACAGGTAGGGACTTTGGGTCATCCACTCATTTTGCCCCCACCGCCGGCTGTGGTGAAGTCAGGGCCTCGCGGCAGGTGTCCGTCAGCAAAGGCACCAGCGCCCGATACTCCGATGCCCGCGGTGCATTCGGGCGCCAGGCGAGCCCCAGGGTGCGCCAGGCGCCGGCACCGGCCAGAGGACGCAGCTCAATCCTGGTTCCCTCCGTCACGCCGGCCGCGGTGGCAATCCTGGGCAGCAACGTCACGCCCAATCCGCCGGCCACCATCTGCACCAGCGTGTACAGACTGGTGGCGGCGAAGCCATCCTGACCGTCGCGATCGCCGGCCAGCAGGCCGCACACCGCGAGTGCCTGATCCCGCAGGCAGTGGCCGTCCTCCAGCAGCAGCAACCGTTCGCCTGCGAGGGCCGCTACCGGCACCTTGTCCTGGGCCGCCAGCCTGTGACCGGGCGGCAGTGCAACCAGAAACTCGTCGCGGGCCACCGGCGCTGCATCGGCGCCGCCGCAATCGCATGGGAGTGCCAGTAACAGCACGTCCAGCCGGGTCGAATTCGAGCCGCTCGACAAGATGCGCAGTGGTATCCTCGCGCAGATACAGCCGAAGCTGCGGAAAGGCGTGGCGCAGCATCGGCATCAGCCGTGGCAGCAGGAACGGCCCGATGGTTGGGATCACGCCAAGCCGAAGCGGCCCACCCATCGGCGCACGCGCCGCTTCCGCTGCCTCCACGACCGCCTCCAGCGCGGCCAGCGCGGCGCCCGCACGCGCGACCAGATCGCAGCCGAGCGGCGTGAACACCACGTGCTTGCCGGCGCCCCGGTCAAGGATCGCGGCGTCGAGCTGCCGCTCCAGCGTCAGGATGCCGGCGGAAAGCGTGGACTGGGTTACCGAACAGGCCAGTGCCGCACGGCCGAAATGCCGGCTTTCTGCCAATGCGGTCAGATAGCGGAGCTGTTGTGGGCTGGGTAGGATAGTCATCGTTCCACTCGATCAAAGTCGTCCTTTTAATTCAATGCCACAGAAATATTGCGACCGCCACATCACAGGCTTCCGCCCGATCGCCATAGCGGCGGCAACATCCTGCTCGGTGGTCAGTCCGTAGCCGTCGTGGTCGCCGAACTGTCGGAGATCGTGCGCATCGCGGCTTCGCTCAGGAAGCCCACATGACGGAGTTCAACCGTGAGCGCGACACCGCCTTCGGTGTCATGAATGCAGGGTATTCTTATAGATCCTGCCATCCTTCATGATGATGGCAAAATTCGTCGCCGGGTCCTCTATGAGCTGAAGCTTCTCGAGGGGATTGCCGTCGACGAGGATCAGGTCAGCAAGCGCACCCTCTTCCAGGACGCCCAACTTCCCGGGATAGGGATTACGTGGACCGGCCAGGCCGAGCAGTTCCGCATTGGCGGCGGTTGCCATTTTCAGAATCTCGGGTGCCGTATACCAGCAACTCAGATGCGTCAGCATCGCACCCTGGCGCATTGCCACGGTTCCAGAGAACAGCAGGTCTGAGCCGAATGCTGTCTTGATATTGTATTTCTTCGCGAATTCGTATGCCGTCTCGGTGCCCGCAATTACCTCTAGTTGCTTGGCCCGGCTTTCGCCTGTCAACGGTACCAAATCACCTTCCCCAACGAACGGTTGAATGCTCAGCCATACGCCCTTGTCCGCTATCAGCCTGGCGGTCGTCTCGTCCATCAGATGGCCATGCTCGATGCATGCAACTCCAGCAGAGATCGCGCGCTGAATCGCAGCAGGCACATAGGCATGTACCGTGACATAGGTGCCCCAGTCTTCGGCCGCTTCGACGGCGGCCCGCAACTCAGGCTGCGTAAAGGTCAGCGCATCGAGCGGGCTGCGCGGCGTCGACACTCCACCACTTCCGACGACCTTGATCTGCGACGCGCGCTGCAAGAGCTGCTCGCGCACGCGCAATCGCACCTCGTCCGGACTGTCGGCAACGATGCTGCCACCCGACATCTCCACACCGGCAGGCTTGCCCGCGACACTGGGCAGTTCGGACACCGGACGCATGTCACCGTGACCACCGGTCGCGGTTATCATCGCACCTGACGGGTAAATGCGCGGGCCTGGCGAAAGGCCCTCGTCGATCGCCTGCTGCAACGCGAAGGCGGGACCGCCAACATCCCGGACCGTGGTGAACCCGCGCATCAGCGTGCGCTCGGCCTCCGCGGCCGCTGCCAGAAAGATGTAGCCGACATCCGCGGTCATCATTGTCTGGAGCGGTAAAGCCGCGAACATCGCATGCCAGTGCGCATCGATCAGGCCTGGCATCATCACTCGGCCACCACAATCGATGACCTGTGCGCCATCCGGCGCCGCAGGGTTGCCGTTCGCCACGGCCTTGATCCGGTTGCCTTCAACAAGCACACGGAGCCCGTCGCGCAATGCGCTGGCTTTGCCGTCGAACAGCCGCAGATTCGTGAACAGGGTCGGCCTTGGCGTCGTAGCAGGCGTCGGCGCCGACTGCGCGCCTGCAAGCCGAGGCAGACCGAGCGATCCAATCGAGGCAGCCATGCCGGCAACAAAGCCTCGTCGCGAAAGATCTGCGCCGATCCTGCGCGACAGAGATCGAATTTCCTGCCTATGGCAGAGACACCCCACATGGCTCGTCAGAGCTGCGGTGTCGCCTGATGTGCATGAAAACATGGCCAGCGACCTCCAGCGATGGCAGCAGCGATCGTGCTATGTGGCTTACTCTGCGATCCAGTTCGCGGGGCCGCAAGGTAGCCGATGTCAGCGTGACATGGGGCCCGCGAAACACCCCCGGAAGCGTTTCAGCAGCCGCTCGCCGCAACGAGTGGATCCACCACTGTCACCAAACCATCACGTGTCTCTACACCAAACCGATGCGATTTCTTGTGCGGTCTCGCCGATTCGCGGGAGCTGGCGCATGAGCCCGCGGACCTGCAGACCACCGCGCGCAAATTGTTGAGCAAGGATGGCGATGACGGGCTTTCGCGAACACCTGAAGGAACAGCGGTGGGATGATCATCGGTACTATCATCACAGCCGGATCAACCAATCCCTCCATCTGCTGAGCGCAACAAGCTTCGTTTGCGCCTATATCCTGGTATTCAAGGACCCCGCCGCGGCAGCGCTGACCGGGTGGCTGGTGTCCATGGTCAGTCGCCAGGTCGGACACTTGTTCTTTGAACCCAAGGGTTATGACTACGTCAATCACGCAACCCACGAATACAAGGAAGAAATCAAGGTCGGCTACAATCTGCGGCGCAAGATCATCCTGTTGACGATCTGGGCATTGTCGCCGTTGCTGCTGTTTGTCGATCCCACGCTGCTGCGGACCGTCGAACCAGCCAGAACGATCGGTGAGTTCGCGCGCCATGTCGGCTGGCTGTGGCTCTGGCTGGGCACCGGCGGATTGCTGTTCCGGACCGTGCAACTGTTCAAGATCAGAGACGTCCAGACCGGGCTGGTCTGGGCGACGAAGATCCTCACCGACCCATTCCACGACATCAAGCTGTACTACCGCGCGCCCGCCTATCTGTTGCGCGGCGAACTCATCGAGGGCGCCAAGCCGACGGCGCGTCCGGGATAGCGGCAGGCACGAACGAGCATCAGGCGGCGCCCGAACGCGCGCCACGTTGCGACCAATAGGTGGCCAGGATTTCGCGCAGGACCTGTCGTCTGATCGATTTGTTCGTGCTGGCGGAACTGGTCCACCACCAGCCGTCATGATCCATCGCCATGGCCGCCGCAATGAAGCGATCCATCACGGCAGCGAAGTCCGCATCGCTATAGTTCAGGCTGAAGATAAACCGGCCGGTTCCGACCCAGCTCAACACCAGCCCTTCGGCACGAAGGTAGTACTGCAACATCCAATTGTAGCGGGACGGACGCGTATAGCAGACCGTCCAGATGGACGACATATTCGCCACACTGACGGGAAGAGCCGCCTCCTCAAGCCGACGGTTCATGCGCTCGGTCCGCTCGTTCCACAGCTCATCGAGGCCCTCGTAGAGAGCCAGCATCTCCGGCGTCTCCAGGCGGCGCAGGAACTCGTTCATCGCCCCCATGACGTAGGGATGCGCATTGAATGTTCCGCGTGCCAGACACACATCGCCCGGACGATCGTCTCTGAACCGCTTCATCCATTCGTGGCGTCCGCACACCACGCCAACCGGAAATCCGCCACCCAGTGTCTTCCCGTAGGTGACAAGATCGGCCCTGACGCCGAAATACTCCTGCGCTCCGCCAAGTGCCAGGCGAAAGCCGACGAAGACCTCGTCGAAGATCAGAGCGATCCTGCGCTCGGTGCACACCGCGCGAAGCTGTTGCAGCCAGCGCGTATACGCCTGGCGGTCGAAATGCGCTGCCCTGCCGCTGTCGACCAGCGACGAATTGGCAGGAGGCCCCGCGTTCGGATGCAACGCCTGGAGCGGATTGACCAACACACAGGCGATGTCGTGGCGCGTGCGGAGCACCTTCAGCGTATGCTCGGACATCTCGGCCAGCGTGTAGGTCTCGCGCACGGCCGAGGGATTGCCGATGCCAGGCTGAACGTCGCTCCACCAGCCGTGATACGCGCCGGAGAAACGAACAAGATGCGAGCGGCGCGTATGATAGCGCGCGAGCCGCACCGCCTGCATCACCGCCTCGGTACCCGACATGTGGAACGACACCTCGTCCAGGCCGGAGATCTGCCGGATGCGTTCGATGTTGTAGGCAACGATAGGGTGGTAGGCGCCGAGTACCGGCCCGAGGTCACGCACACTCTCGGCGCCGCGCGCGATGCAGTCCTTGTAGAAGTCGTAGCCGAACAGATTGACGCCATAGGAATTGGCAACGTCGTACAAGACATTGCCGTCAACATCGCTGACGGTCACGCCGGCGGAGGATTCAAGAACCGAACCGGCGGCCAGGTGTTCGCGGACATGGCGGCTATACTGGAACGGAACACGGTAGGCCGAGGTGAATTGAAGATCGGAGGCTCCGCTCTTCACCTGGGCGGTCAGAGCGCTGGTCCGCGGGAACCGATCCCGATAAATCGAGGCGAGCCGCAAAAACCCATTCTGTCTTCGGCTCGCGATGCCCTCGGGTGGATTGTCCGAGCGGAAGAACCGGTGTTCATCGGTACTCGTAGAACGGCACCACCGAAGCAATCCGTCGTGCCAGCCGCGCATGTCCCGCAAGTGACGGGTGCTTCGCCATCGACAGTTCGATCCGTCGTTTGGCCTTGACGAGTGGAACACTCAACGCCGCGGCGCCCGCGAGAGAGGCTGCGAGAATCGACAGTTCCATGGCGGTTGCATGACTCCTTCCGGCACGAAGTCACTATCATGAACAAGCTGCGCGCCGCGATTGCCGCAATCGCCTGTCATGAAGACGTCAACTTCCTGCTGACCAACCGCATCCCAAGACGGCTGGCCACACGCTTCTTCGGCTGGCTCAGCAAGATCGAGCAGCCACTGGTACGCGACCTATCGATGGGAGTCTGGCGCCTGTTTGCCGATCTGGACCTGAGCGAGGCGCGCGAGCAACGCTTCCGCAGCCTGCATGATTGCTTCATCCGCCGGCTGAAGGACGGCGTGCGTCCCATCGATCCCGATCCTGAACTGCTTGTCAGCCCATGCGATGCCATTGTCGGCGCATCCGGAATTGTCGAGGACGGCCAGGTCCTGCAGATCAAGGGTTTTCCCTATCAATTGCGCGACCTGCTCGGCGATGCGGTGCAAGCCGAAGCCTACCGGAACGGATGCTATGTAACGCTGCGGCTTACCTCATCCATGTATCACCGCTTTCATGCGCCGCATGACTGCATGGTCGAATCGGTCACCTACATTTCCGGCGATACCTGGAACGTCAATCCCATCGCGCTCAGGCGCGTCGAGCGGCTGTTCTGCAAGAATGAGCGGGCCGCGATCACGGTCAGGCTTTCCCGCGCCGGTCACGGCATCACCCTGGTTCCGGTCGCGGCCATACTGGTGGCAAGCATTCGCCTCAACTTCCTCGGGCCGTGCATCGATGTGCGGCACGGCGGCCCACGAACCACCCAGTTAAGCGTCCCGCTGACAAAGGGAGAAGAGATGGGCTGGTTTCAGCATGGATCGACCATCATCGTATTTGCGCCGGCTGGCTTCACCCTGGCGGAAAATGTCCAGCAGGGTCACATTATCCGCGTCGGGGAACCGCTCATACGGCTTCCGAGCGCCGCCTGCTGAAGGTACCTCACGCGTCATTGCGAGCAGCAGGCACGTGCCATCACCGCACTATCGATCCCACGAACGTCGCGGCAAACCGCCGCAGCCCCGCCCATTGCTGGCGAAAATACGAACCACTCGCCAGTGCCTCATCGCCCGTGGGATCGCCGGTCGCCACATAATCGCGGCGGAAATCGGCGGTGCCGAACAGCATGTCCCACCACGGCAGCACCGCACCATAGTTGCAGCTCCGCTGACCCGCCGCGAGCAGCCCGTGATGCGCGCGATGGAACCGCGGCGAAATCAGCAGCCGCTCGCCCAGCCGTCCGAATGAAACCCGCGCATTGGCGTGCGACAGACTTTCGAGGAACCGCAGCATCAGCACCAACAGCGGAAACTGCAGTGGCGGCACGCCGATCGCCAGCGCGATCACGCCGAACCACAGCGCGCTGATCAGGTCGTCCAGCACGTGATTGCGGTCATCCGACCAGAACGTCATCTGCCGCTGCGCGTGATGCAGCGAGTGCAGCGCCCACCACCAGCCGAACCGGTGCGACAGCCGATGTCGCCAGTAGTCGGCGCAGTCGAGGATGATCGCGTAGAGCACGAAGGTCAGCACCGGCTGGCCGAGCAGGAACGGCATCAGCCGCTCCAGCGTCGGCGGCACGAAGCCGTGGTCAGTCAGGAACCCGTTCAGCACGACCTGCGCGCGGTAGAACAGCACGAAGGTGAAAAGCGGCAGCACGCCGACGCGCGAGATTATCGTGTAAAGCACATCCACCGTCACCGCACGCGCGTCAGGCCAGCGCTCCACCGGACGCCAGCGCTCCAGCGGCACGCACACCGCGTAGGTGATCGCCACCTGGCAGGCGCCATACACAGCGAACAGTGCCCAGCCGTACGACACGTCCTCCCACTGCATCATGCCCGTCGCGTACAGCAGCGGGATCAGCAGATGCTCCTGCAGCCAGCCGGCAGCGAGGTCGAACGGATCGCCCATGGCTCTCAGCGCGCCGCGACACTCGACTGTGCGCTGCCCTTCGGATTGAGGAACAGACCATGCGGCGAGCGGCCGACCTCGATGGTCTGGTACTCGCCGCTCTTCGGATCGAGCACCGCGACCTTCTCGGCAAAGCGCCGCGTGATCCACAGCCTGCCGTCGGGCGCGAAGGCAATGTCGTCCGGGCCGCCGGGAATCGCATAGCTGCGGATCGGCGCCAGCGTCGCCGCGTCAAGCGACGTCGTGGTGCCGCCGACCCGGTTGTTCACCCAGATGATCTTGTGGTCGGGCGACAGGAACAGGTTGTGCGCGCCTTTGCCGGTGTGGATGCGGTCAACCACGTGGCCGTCCGCCGGATCGACCACCGCGACATAGTCGGTGCCCATGTCGGCCACCAGCACCCGACCGTCGTGCCACAGCACCCCGGCCGGCGTCTTGCCGACCTTCTCCTTCCACAGGATCGCCAGCCGGTTCAGGTCGATCGCCACCAGGCTGTCGGTGCCTTGCAGGCTGACGAACACTCGGGAGGAATCCGGCGCGTAGTCCAGGTGGCTCGGCATCGAGGCGATCGGGAAGCGTTTCAGCAATTGCATGGAAGCGGCGTCGTAGACATCCACCTGATTGCGCGCGAGGCCATTCACCACGAGGTATTTGCCATTCGGACTGAACGCGAGCTGGTAAGGATCGGCGATCGGCATGCGCTTCTGCAGCGCCGCGGTCGCGGGATCGAGAAACAGCATCTCGTTGCCCACGGTGTCACCCACCAGTAGGCTCCTTCCGTCGGGACTGAGTGCCACATGATGCGGCTCACGCAGCACCGGAATGCGGCGAACCTCCTTCTCCGACGACATGTCGACCAGGCTGATCGACGCACCGCCCGAGTTGACCACGAAGGCCAGGCCGGTGGCGGCGGCCGGCAGCGCGGCAATGCTCAGCAGCGTCCACAGGCAAAGGACAAGACGGCTCAATCGCATGCGACACAGGCTCCGGCGGCGTTGCGCGTGTGCGTAGGCCACCTCACCCGTGTGCGGCAAGCGTCTCGCGCGCAAAGACCCCCGTCGCGAAGGTGAAGAACACACACGCGGTTGTCGCGATCAGCACGTTGTCCGTGTAGGCGTGCGCCGCGAACGCGACGAATGCCAAGCGTATGATCACCCTGTCGGTGCGGCACAGGCGCCGTGAGTGCTGCACGACCCAGAGAACGAACAGCGCGATCAGCAGACCACGGCCAATCTGGCCGCCCTCGACCAGCATGCGGAGATACTCGTTGTGCGCTGCCCAGCTCTGAATGATCAGCGCCAACTCGCTATCATGCGGAATGATGGCATTGCCGGCGCCCACCCCCCAGCCGAACCACGGCGCCGCCGCGGCCGCCTGCTCGAATGGCGGCCACAGCAGGTCCCTGCCGCTGAAGTCGCCAGGATCGCTGCTCAGCACGTTGAACAACCGCACCGTGGGCAGGTCATGCGCCATCACCGCCAGCAATGGCAGCAGGCATGCGCCGACCAGTATCAGCAGCATTCGACCCCGCCGTGGAAATGCGCTGGACGGGAGAAAGGCGAGGACCAGACCGGTCACGGCGATCGCGTAGGCAAGCGGCGCGCGCGCACCGGTCAGCACCAGGATCAGGAAATTGGCGGCGAGCAGCAGCAGCCAGCGCGACCTGCCGTCGCGGTAAAGCTCGATCAGGCAGGCATAGATCGCGGCGAGGCAGAAACCGGCGAGGAACGCCGGATGACCGAGCCCGGCCAGGCGCTCGCCGCCGAAGTCGAAGAACAACGGACGCAACCCGGCAAGATCCAGCACGGCGCCGCCGGCCACCGAGAACAGCGGCACCCAGATGGTGGTACGCACCATAGCGCTGCCCCACCGAGGCGGTACCCGGCTGAAGGCGAAGGCGAATGGAGCGATCGAGCCCAGCAACGAACGCAGGCTATCGGCCGGCGTCAGGCCAGGATACAGGCCGAATACCAGGCCCGCCGCGAACATCGCCACGAAGCCGAAGGCCGGATTGAACACGTCCAGACGGAAGCCGTAACGGACGACACACAGCAGAGCAAGGCCGAGCTCGGCCGACTTGACCACCGCAATGGTGGTTTCGAACGCGGCGGGGCCGACCAGGTCGGCCAGCGCCATCTCGAGCGTGGCACCAGTCAGCAACAGCCAGACGACGCAGAATGCGATGGTGTGGCGGAATGCGATGATCCCGATTGCGGCGGCCGCGACGATCGCCAACGGCAGCCAGAACCAGGACGGCATGAGCACCGCGCCGACGGCAGCGCTCGCGAACGCGCCGCAGTAGGCCAGCAACACCAGATGGCTCCGGTCAGCCTGGACGGCCCAGGGCGTATGCAATGGCGCCGGCATGCCCTGCATGGCAGCACGAAATCCTTACCGACCGCTTTTTCTCGGCCTTGGATCAGGTAGGCTCGCCGCCACAACGGGAGGAACCGGCGATGAGCGAACTGCGGGTGGTGGCGACAGGACTCTGCTTCCCCGAGGGCCCGGTGGCGATGCGCGACGGCTCGGTGCTGCTGGTCGAGATCGAGCGCCAGACCGTCAGCCGCGTGCTGCCGGACGGCACCGTGCAGGTGGTCGCGCACACCGGCGGAGGCCCGAACGGCCTGGCGATCGGACCGGACGGCGCGTGCTACGTCTGCAACAATGGCGGCTTCGCCTGGCGGCTCGAGGAGAACCTGTTCCGCCCCGCCATGGTGTCATCCGATTACGTCAGCGGCCGGATCGAGCGCGTCGATCCGCGAACCGGCTCGGTGCGTGTCCTGTACGATCGCTGCGGCGCCAACAAGCTGAACGGGCCGAACGACATTGTGTTCGACACCCACGGTGGGTTCTATTTCACCGACCTCGGCAAGACCCGCGCGCGCGACCGCGACCATGGTGTGATCTACTACGCGCTGGCGGACGGCTCGAAGATCGTCGAGGTCGCCCATCCCGCCCTGACGCCAAACGGCATCGGCCTGTCGCCAGATGGCCGGGTGCTCTACGTCGCCGAGACCGAGCCGGCGCGGCTCTGGGCGTTCGACATCACCGGGCCCGGTGTGGTGAGCAAGCAGGGCTGGCCCTCGCCGCATGGCGGCCGCCTGATCGCCGGGCTGCCTGGCTTCCAGCGCTTCGACAGCCTGGCGGTGGACGCCGCAGGCAACGTCTGCGTTGCCACCCTGATCACCGGCTGCGTCAGCGTGATCGCGCCAGACGGCCGGCTGGTGCGGCAGGTGCCGATGGGCGACCCGGTGACCACCAACATCTGCTTTGGCGGACCGGACCTGCGCACCGCCTATGTCACGCTGTCGGGCACTGGGCAACTTGTTGCGATGGACTGGCCCGAAGCGGGATTGCGGTTGGCCTACGAATAGCGGGGCAAACGCCAAGGTTCTCCACCTCCCCTTGCGGGAGGGGGAGGTTTTCGGGCGGTTGTCAGCCTGCCCGCACCAACCGGTGATGTTTGCGGCCGGCCGAAAGCTTGATCGCATCGTCGTGGAGGTCGGCCACCGTCACCGTGTGACCTTCGTCCTTGACCGGCATGTCGTTGATGCGCGCGCCACCACCGCGGATGAGCCGGCGTGCCTCGCCATTGCTGCCGGCGAGCCCGGCCAGCATGAACAGCCGGAACGCCGGAATTCCGGCCGCAAGCTCGTTGCGCGGCACTTCAACCCCAGGCAGTGAGTTCGGCGGTCTCGCCTTCCTCGAAGGCCAGCCGCGCGGTCTCGGCGGCATCGGTGGCGGCAGCCGCCCCGTGGGCCAGCGCCGTCGCCTCGGTTGCCAGCACCTTCTTGGCCTCGTTGATGTCCGCACCGGACAGCCGCTCAAGCCGCGCGATCTCCGCCAGCGGCAGATCGGTGAACAGCCGCATGAAGCGGCCGACATCGGCATCCTCGGTGTTGCGCCAGAACTGCCAGTACTCGTAGGGCGACAGCCGGTCGCGTGTCAGCCAGACCGCGCCCTGCGCGCTCTTGCCCATCTTGGCGCCAGATGCTGTGGCGATCAGCGGCGTGGTCAGGCCGTACACCGTCTTGTTGTCGGTGCGCCGCGTCAGCTCGATACCAGAGACGATGTTGCCCCACTGGTCCGACCCACCGATCTGCAGCGTCACGCCGAAACGCCGGTTCAGCTCGCGGAAGTCGTAGCTTTGCAGGATCATGTAGTTGAACTCGAGGAAGGTCAGCGGATGCTCGCGCTCCAGCCTGATCCGCACTGAATCGAAGCTCAGCATGCGGTTGACGGTGAAGTGCGTGCCGACCTCACGCAGCAGCGGAATGTAGCCAAGTGCGCTGAGCCAGTCGTCGTTATTGGCGGTCAGAGCGTCCGACTGGCCGTTACCGAAGTGCAGGAACGGATCAAAGCACCGGCGAATGCCCGCCATGTTGGCGGCGATCTGCTCGTCGGTGAGAAGTTGTCGCGTCTCGTCCTTGCCTGACGGGTCGCCGATGCGCGTTGTGCCGCCGCCCATCAGCACAAGCGGCCGATGCCCGTGGCGCTGCAGCAGACGCAGGATCATGATCTGCACCAAGCTGCCAACATGAAGGCTGTCAGCAGTGCAGTCGAAGCCAATATAGGCGGTGACGGTTCCAGCGCGCAGGGCCGCGTCCAGCCCCTCGGTGTCAGTGCACTGGAAGACGAAGCCGCGTTCGGTCGCTTCGTGCAGGAAATCGCTTCTGGCCATGGCGCGCCTGAGCTAGCACAGTTGCCAGGGGCTCGAAAATGCTACGCACGATCGGACTGATGAGCGGGACCTCGCTGGACGGCGTCGACGCTGCCTGGCTTGAGACGGATGGCGAGCGGATCGGCGCCTTCGGCCCGACGCTGACCCTGCCGTATGATGACCGTCTGCGCGCGGATCTGCGTCGCATCCTGGATCTCGCGCCCACCTTGCCGCCCGATGACCGGCGACTGAAAAGCGCGGCGGCGCGGCTGACCGAATACCACATTCGCGCGGTGGCGGCGCTCGGGCGTGAGGCGGATCTGATCGGCTTCCACGGACAGACGATCCTGCATCAGCCTGATCGGCAACGGACCTGGCAGATCGGTGACGCCGCCGAACTGGCGTGGCGCACCGGCATCCCGGTTGTGCACGACTTCCGCTCCGCTGACGTCGCGGCGGGTGGCCAGGGCGCCCCACTCGCGCCCATCTATCATGCAGCATTGGCGCGCGCTGTCGCGAGGCCGCTCGCCGTGCTGAACATTGGCGGCGTGGGGAATGTGACGTGGGTCGGGGCGGATGGGGAGCTGATCGCATTCGACACCGGTCCGGGCAACGGACCGCTGGACGATTGGGTGGCACAGCGGGCCGGCGCCCCATTCGACCGCGATGGCGCGCTGGCGCGGTCCGGTCAGGTTGATGCCACAGTGCTGAACCGACTGCTCGCCAACCCCTACTTCTCGCGGCCGCCACCGAAATCGCTGGACCGTCTGGACTTCGCCGCCTCGCTCACTGGCAGCGGGATCGAACACCTGTCGCCGGCCGACGGTGCCGCGACATTGGTCTCGTTCACCGCCGCCACCGTCGCCGCCGCGCCGCTGCCTGCGAAACCGCTGCGCTGGGTGGTCACCGGCGGCGGGCGGCACAATCCGGCAATCATGACGGCGCTGCGCGACCGGCTGGGCGTGCCGGTCGATCCCGTGGAGACGTTGGGCTGGGATGGTGACGCGCTGGAGGCGCAGTGCTTCGGCTTTCTCGCCGCACGCACGAAGGCAGGAATGCCGATCAGCTTCCCCGGCACGACGGGGGTGCCTCAGCCGACGATCGGCGGTCGGCTAGCGCCAGCAGTCTAGTCGGCTGCCAGCGCCATCGCCCGGCGGGCAATCGACTTGCCGCAGTAGTCGTCGATCGCCTCAGCCACCCTCTCCGCGTGCTCGGCGAACACGTGATCGGCGCCTGCGAATACCCGATAATCGACGCTCACGCCCTTCTGGGTGTTCAGCTTGTCCACCAGCTTATGGACGGCGAGCTCCGGCACAAGCTCATCTGCATCGCCGTGCAGCATCAGCCCGCCGCACGGGCAGGGCGCGAGGAAACCGAAATCATAGTGGTTTGCCGGCGGCGCAACACTGACCCAGCCCGAGATCTCCGGCCGGCGCATCAACAACTGCATGCCGATGAACGCGCCGAACGAGTACCCGGCGATCCACAGTCCGCCGTGGTTCGGGTTCACCGCCTGCATCCAGTCGAGCGCAGAAGCGGCGTCACCGATCTCGCCAATGCCGCCGTCATAGCGGCCCTGACTGCGACCGACTCCCCGAAAATTAAACCGCATCACCGAGCAGCCAAGCCGCTGGAACGACTGATACATCGAGTAGGTCACCCGATTGTTCATCGTCCCACCATGCAACGGATGCGGGTGCAGAATCAGCGCAACCGGCGCACCCGTCTCCTTGGAATGGTGGTAGCGACCTTCCAACCGCCCATCAGGGCCGGCAAACATCACCTCTGGCATGGCGTCCCGAAACCGCTTTCCTGAATTATGAAGCGACGCCTCGCCCGGAACTTTCCAGTCCCGGCCGCTGCTCCGCAATGTTATAGCCCCTCATCCCCGCGTCCGATCATAATAGAATATATACCGCATTCCCTGGTCTTCAGTTCCTCGTGAATTCTTGACCTCGCAGCTCGGAATATCTAGCGTTAGGCGCAGCGGCATTGATGCCGCAGGGTTTGCTTCCTCAACTACAGTACGGCCCCCGATCGGCCGTCCCCCGGGATTGGGCTCCAGATCCCAGGGGCCCTTACTATAGGGTAGGAGCGGCCAGACTGCACAATGGAATTGCGCATGGCTTTCATGTTCCTAAGGGAGACGATCCGGACTTACCGGGAGCGCGATCCAGCGGCGCGCTCCTCTCTGGAGGTCCTGTTATGCTACCCAGGGCTGCATGCCGTCATGTGGCATCGCCTGTCACACTGGCTTTGGCAGCATGATCAGTACCTATTGGGGCGGTTTTCCTCCCATATCGCCCGCTGGTTGACCGGGATAGAGATCCACCCGGCCGCCAGGTTGGGGCGACGGCTGGTGATCGACCACGGTATGGGGGTCGTGGTTGGCGAGACCGCCGAAATCGGCGACGACTGCTACCTGTACCATCAGGTCACCCTGGGCGTCGCACGCACCAGCGGCGGCAAGCGGCACCCCACAGTTGGCAATAATGTGATCATCGGTGCCGGCGCCAAGGTGCTGGGGCCGATCAGGGTCGGCGACAACGCGAGGGTCGGGTCCAACGCCGTCGTGCTCGATGACGTGCCCGACAACACCACTGTCGTGGGCATTCCGGCCCGCCCGGTCGATCGGCAGCCCATGCGCGACCGCAAGGTCCCGGCCTTCGACCCCTACGGCATCCCGTGTGACGGCAGCCTCGATCCGTTGCTGCTTGATCTCGACCAGATGCATTGCGAACTGGCCGAACTGGAGGCGCGGGTGGCGCGCCTGGCCGCGGACCAGATGCGCCAACGGCAGGCGGCCGTGGAGTAGGCGATGCAGCTTTCCACCCGCGGACGCTGCGCGGTGACGGCGATGGTCGATCTGGCCACCCAGCAGACGCTCGGCTGCGAATGCGGGCCGATCTGTCTGGCCGAGATCGCGGCACGGCAAGGGCTGAGCAAGGGCTATCTGGAGCAGCTCTTTGGCAAGTTGCGGCGGGCCGGACTGGTCGGCTCGGCACGAGGCCCTGGTGGTGGGTATCGGCTGGCGCGCTCGTCGGCAGCGATCGCCATCGCCGACATCGTCGCCGCCGTGGACGAGCCGATCCACGCCATCCGATGCGAGGATGGTGGCGCTGGCTGTATCGAAGGCGTCGGCGACGTAGGGTCGATGGGTTGTCTGACGCACGATCTGTGGGATGAGCTGGGGCGGCAGATTCAGCTGTTCCTGGAGGGCGTCACGCTGGCCGATGTGGTGGCGGGCCGGGTGCTGGGCCGCGCCGTTCCGCTGGGCGTGGGCCGGAGGCTGGCAGCCGAGTAGCCATGGTCTATCTCGATGCCAACGCCACGGAACCGCTGCGCCCGGAGGCACGCGCCGCGACGCTGGCGGCGCTGGAAGTGACCGGCAATCCCTCCTCCGTGCATGCCGCGGGTCGCGCGGCGCGGCGTATCCTGGAAGATGCCCGCGAGATTCTGGCGGCCCGGTTCGGCACTCCGGCGCAGAACCTCGTCTTCACGTCGGGCGGCACCGAGGCCGATGCGCTGGCAATCCACGCCTTGGGGCGTGGCCGCCGCCTGATCATCGGCGCTACCGAGCATGATGCGGTGCGTTCGGCGGCCCCCGAGGCGATGCTGCTGCCGGTCGATCGCGACGGCGTCGCCGATCTCGACACTCTTGCCGCCTGGCTGGCGGATGGGCCGGCCGCGTTGGTTTGCCTGATGTTGGCGAACAACGAGACGGGCACGATCCAGCCGATCGCCGCGGCTGCGGAACTGTGCGGTCGTCATGGCGGATTGCTGCACGTCGATGCCGTTCAGGCGGCCGGTCGGATCGACGTCGAGCTGTCGGTACTCGGCGCCCATAGTGTCGCCATCTCCTCGCACAAGCTGGGCGGCCCGCCGGGCGCTGGCGCCCTGCTGCTTGCCCCCGAGGTCGCGGCCATCGCCCCTCTGATCGCCGGCGGCGGCCAGGAACGTGGTCGACGAGGCGGCACACCTCCCCTGCCCGCCATCGCCGGCTTTGCCGCCGCGGCCACGGCAGCCACCGACGCATCCCACCTCGCCCCGCTGCGCGATGCAGTCGAAGCGGCAGCGATCACCGCGGGGGCAGTGACTTGCGGTGGCGGGCCAAACCGGCTGTTCAATACCACGTGCCTGGCGCTGCCCGGTGTGCGCGCCGACGCGCAGGTGATCGCGCTCGACCTCGAAGGCATCGCGGTCAGCGCGGGCGCCGCGTGCAGCTCCGGCAAGGTGACGGCAAGCCATGTGCTGGCCGCGATGGGCCTTGGGCCGCTCGCCGGCCAGGCGATCCGCGTCTCGCTGCCGTGGAACGCGACAGAAGCGGACGTCGCCGTCTTCGCCGCTGCCTATCGGCGCATGGCGGAGCGGTTGCGCATGGCGCTGGCACCACGCGCCGCCTGAACCCACATTGCCCGGCATGAGCAGCTCTCCGCCACGCCCGAATCGTCCGGTCTATCTCGACAACCAGGCCACCACGCGATGCGACCCGCGCGTCGTGGCCGCGATGCTGCCGTGGTTCACCGAGCACTACGGCAATCCGCACAGCATCGAGCACGTGATGGGCACCGAGGCGGAAGCCGCCGTCGAGGACGCGCGCGGCCATGTTGCCGCGCTGATCGGCGCTGATGCCAAGGAGCTGGTGTTCACCTCCGGCGCGACCGAGAGCAACAATATCGCAATCAAGGGCGCGGCCCGTTTCGCGCTGCGCGCGGGCAACGAGCGACGGCGCGTCGTCACAGTGGCGACCGAGCACAAATGCGTCCTCGAATCGGTGGCGGATCTCGCCGAAGAGGGGTTCGAGCCGGTGTTTCTGCCGGTGCGTCCGGACGGACTGCTGGACCCCGAGGTGCTCCGCGCGGCGCTGGAAGTGCCGACGCTGCTGGTCAGCGTCATGTCGGTGAACAACGAGATCGGCGTGGTGCAGGACATCGCCACGCTCGCCATGATCGCCAAGCAGGCGGGGGCGCTGTTCCATACCGATGTCGCGCAGGCCGCTGGGAAGATCCCGCTCGACCTGACCGGCTGGAAGGTCGATCTGGCCTCGATCAGTGGCCACAAGCTTTACGGACCGAAAGGGGTGGGCGCGCTCTATGTCCGCCGACGGCCGCGCGTGCGGCTGACCCCGCTGTTCTCCGGCGGCGGCCAGGAACGTGGCCTGCGCTCCGGCACCCTGCCCGCGCCGCTGATCGTGGGTCTCGGCGAGGCCTGCCGCCTGGCTCAGGCGGAAATGTCGGAAGAGGCCAAGCGGCTGGCCGAATTGCGCGACCGCCTGCTTGACCGGCTCCGCGCGACATTCCCGGCGTCGTGGTGAACGGCAGCATGGCGGCACGGATTGCCGGCAACCTGAACGTCACCTTCCCCGCCGCCGACTGCCGCGGACCTGATGGCGCGCGTCCCGGACCTGTGCGTTTCCACCGGCTCGGCGTGTTCCTCCGCCGCGATCGAACCGTCCTATGTGCTGCGCGCCCTTGGCCTGGACGACGAAGCGGCATCGCGCACCTTGCGCATCGGGATCGGGCGCTTTACCTCGCCCGCCGATATCGACTATGCGGCAACGGCGCTGGCTGCGGCGCATGCGGGGGCTCCGGCCCCTGGCATCGAACGATTCGCCCAGGCCTGAACGGAACCCATTGGCCAGATGCCGAAGATGACCTTCATCGAACGCGACGGCACACGTCGCGAAGTCGAGGCGCCGCTTGGACTGTCGGTGCTGGAGATCGCGCACCAGCACGGCGTCGATATCGAGGGCGCGTGCGAAGGCTCGCTTGCCTGCTCGACCTGCCATGTGATCGTCGATCCCGCCTGGTTCAGGAAGCTCGCCGAACCGACCGAGGACGAGGAGGACATGCTCGACCTGGCGTTCGGCCTGACCGAGACGTCGCGGCTGGGTTGTCAGATCGTGATCACCGAGGCGCTCGACGGGCTCGTGGTGAAGCTGCCCGCCGGCACCCGCAACATGATGAACGATTAGCGCGTGCGCATCCTCGTCGCGATGTCGGGCGGCGTGGATTGCAGCGTCGTGGCGGGGCTGCTGGATGAGGCCGGCCACGAGGTGATCGGCGTGACGCTGCAACTCTACGACCATGGAGCCGCGACCGGGCGGAAGGGCGCGTGCTGCGCCGGGCAGGACATTCATGACGCGCGGCGGGTGGCCGACCATCTTGGCATCCCGCATTACGTGATCGACGCGGAGCAGCGGTTCGCCGATGCGGTGATCGGCGACTTCGCCGACAGCTATGCGGCGGGCGAAACGCCGGTGCCCTGCGTTCGCTGCAACCAGACCGTGAAGTTCGCGGACCTGACCGCGCTGGCGCACGGCCTGGGCGTGCGAGCGGCTGGCGACCGGCCACTATGTGCGGCGGATCGACGGCCCGGACGGCCCCGGAGCTGCATCGCGCCGCCGATCTGGCCCGCGATCAAAGCTGGTTCCTGTTCGCCACTACCCGCGAGCAGCTTCGCGGGTGCTGTTTCCGCTAGGGGGAATGGACAAGCGGCAGGTGCGCGGCGAGGCGGCGCGGCTCGGTCTGCCGGTGGCCGCCAAGCCGGACAGCCAGGACATCTGCTTCGTCCCGTCGGGCAGCTATGCCGACGTCGTCACGCGGTTGCGGCCCGACGCGGGGGAAGCGGGCGACATTGTCGACCGATGGGGCCATGTCCGCGGTCGGCATGACGGCATCGCACGTTACACGGTCGGCCAGGGAAAGCGGCTCGGCGATGCGGCGATCTCCCACGGTGAACGACACGTGGTGGTGGCACTGGACCCGGCGCGCCGGCGGGTCGTGATTGGCCCGCGTCAGGCCGGAACGGATTTCGTGCGCTTGCGCGAGGTGAACTGGCTGGTATTGCCGCCGGTGCACCCACTGCGCTGTGCGGTGAAGCTGCGGGCACGGGAAGCACCGCAGAGCGCCTTGGTCAGCGCCACCGAGGACGGTGCGCAGGTCCGCCTGGATGCCCCTGCGCTGCCAGCGCCCGGACAGGCCTGCGTGTTCTACGCGGGGGAGCGCATGCTGGGTGGCGGCTTCATTCGGCGCGCGGACGCCAGAGCGGCGGTTGACGTGGTCAGGGGCGGCGGACTATCTCCCCACCCCTTCGGGTCGGATGGCGGCGTAGCTCAGCGGTAGAGCAGGGAAATCATAATCCCTTGGTCGGTGGTTCAAA
>CAVZNH010000011.1:0-178915 GCA_963776505.1 uncultured Alphaproteobacteria bacterium | reverse complement strand
GCATAGCGGCATTCATTGGCGAAGACCTCCCGGATGATGCGCTCGTGGGGTGGGCGCGTTTTTCCCACCGGCGGAGCGGGCGCCCGCCGAGGCCATCGAGCGGGGCTTGACCGTAGTCAATCATGGTGCTCGGGGGTGACACGACCCCGAGTTGCTCGACGACGTGCGGGAGTTGTCAACGCAGAGGTGCGTACCGACCGCCATGGAGAAGAGGGAGAACGCCGCATCCCCTCCCCTCGGTGGACAGCTGCGGGGGGTCACCGACCTCGACGGCCTCCTGCACGATCTCCCTGAGCCAGGCCGCGACGCATTGAGTCCTGCCGGGTCATCGCCTCTGGGCCCCGGAGGATGCCCGGCTCTCGAGGTCGGCCATGTGGATGATCAGCTCGGACCCGAAGTAGTGAGGGTGCAACCGGACGAACAGTTCGTCAGCCAACCCCAGAGCACAGCACCCTCTTCACGCGGTCGACCCCGGAACGTGCGGGCCTTGGCCATGAGGGCGAGCCGCTGCTCGCTGCTCTCCACGGCCAGCACCGTGATCAGGTCTTCCTTGGAGGAGAAGTGCTGGTAGATCGTACCCCTCGGAGTACTCCGTAGCCTCGGCCAGGCGGTCCATGTTGAGGCCCCCGTGCTGACCTTGTTCGATGAGCATCTTCCGGGCGATACCCAGGAGGGCCTTCTCCCGTTGCCGGACCTCGCGCTGTTTTCGAGTGAGTGCTCCCTACCGAGATTATTGACGGTCCGTCGAAAAAAGTCAAGCCGTCGATTTTCCTTTTTCTAGCTTTGCCCATGAGCTGTTTTCGAGTCAGTATACCTCTACCGAGATTATTGACGATTGGCTGCGGGAAGAAGTCAAGTCGTCGATTGGCTCTTCCTCGCTTTGCCCCTGACGCACCTGGCCGCGACGTGCGGCCTCCTGGCGATTCCTGGGAGACCGAGCCTCATCTTCCGTCGGTCGACCACCGGCACCCCAGTGGGGTCATCGCCACCCCGCTCGCCGCGGGTGCTGGTCGTCGGTGATGAGGTCAAGCGGGCTCTGGCCACCGAGCGGCTCCCGTTGTGTCGGAGATCGTACCCTCAGGTGATCGCCTCCTGTCCGGGGGCACGACCCCGGTCGACAGCATGCCGGAGTGGCTCCAGAAGTTGGTGCCTTTCTCACCGACGACCCCCTTTATCAGCTTCGCCCAGGCTATCCTGTTTCGCGGGGCGGGGCTCGACGTGGTGTGGCGGGACTTCGCCGCCCTGGCTGCGATTGGAGTGGTCCTGTTCACCCTGGCGCTGGCGCGGGTCCGCCGGACAGTGGCCGAGGAACTCAGGGTCCTGGTCGAAATGGAGCCGATTCACAGGCTGCTGCCTGTCCTGAACCGGTGTATCGTCACCCCAGAATTGGAGTCTCCTTAAACCCTGCACTCGGCTTCGGTCGATATTTCCGTCTGTGCGGATCGTTCTCGATTTGCCGAGGGCGATGTCCCGGACGCCCGGCTGGTATTGGTCGCTCCATCGCACGCCACGCCGCTGGGCGGCGCGCTGCCGATCGGCCAGCGCCTCGCATTGCTCGATTGGGCGGGGCGCGCGAATGCCTGGATCCTGGAGGATGATTGCGATTCCGAGTTTCGCTGGGCCGGCCACCCGCTGCCGCCGCTGCGACCCTCGATCGCGCCGGGCGGGTGATCTACTGCGGCACATTGAGCAAGACGCTGGCGCCCGCGTTGCGTCTTGGCTTCGCGGTGGTGCCGGCGCCCCTGGTCGCCGCATTCGTCGTATTGGAACGTTGATGGATCGCGGCATCGATACGCTCAACCCGGCAATCCTGGCAGAGTTCATCGCCAGGGATTGCTGTATCCGCATGTCCGCCGCATGCGCGCCGGATATGCCCGCCGCCGGGCGGCGCTGCTGGCGGCGATCGCGCGGTATGCGCCCTCGATTGCGCCTATTCCGGCGCCCGGTGGACTGCACATGGTCGGGCGGCTGCCGGACGGCATGGACGAGGCCGCCGCGGTCTGGCCTGCCGTGGCCGCGGCCTCGCTGTGTCGCCACTGGGTGCGTACTACGCCGGGCCGCGTCGCATGGCTGGGCTGGTCATGGGCTTCGCCGGCACGCCGACCGCGTTAGCCGCCGATACTGCGCGCGTCTGGAAGCGGCGCTGCGAATGGGTGGCGGCAAGTGACCAATGGCTTCCCTCGCCTGACGGCCATTTGTCGAACCGGCGGCGGATCAACCCGGTCTTCTGGCTCGCTGCATGGTCCTTGACACATGGACGTCGAGAGTCGCGGTCACATTTTGCGCGATGCCGAGGAAGTGGCGGGACTCCTCTGCCAGACGCTTGCCGATGGTGGTTATTGGCGGCACATCCAACGTGGCAAGCAGCGAGGGGGTCCCATATTGTCTGTCGTGTGTACGTCATTGTCCTGGGCGCATCGGCAACAGCAGCGGTTGCATGCGGTGCGAAGCCTGTATTCGCGGCTTCCCTTCGGCGCTCCGCGCGACTGCACGCTACCGTAGGTTGAGGCACAAGCCGACAATGTCGCGCAGTTTCGCGGCGAACGACAGATGCATTCGACTTGAGTTCTGAGCCTAGGTGAGAGACGGGTAACGACATGGAATCGGATCAACAAGGCCGGCGTCGCCGCGCGACAAGTCGCTGGTGGCTGCTTGCAGTGACGTTGTTGAGCTACGGCCTTTCAGTGTATGCGGTGACCGGCGCAAATCTCGCCGACAGCAGCGCCGCCTCGGTGGTGCTGAGGTGCACAAGGGAGCGCCCGCCCGGTACCGCCCGCACTGGCACCGGGACTTTCCGGGTCAACGAAGGCCATATCATAGGCCCGAACGGGCAACCCTTCATTGCCACCGGCCTGAGCACTTACTGCGAGCCGCCGGGAGACGATATTTTCGACGTGCGGGGCTGCAAAACAGCGATTACGAACTTCTCGACTGGCGCCCCTCTTACGTCTGTCTTTCCGAATATCAATTATGTCCGCTGGTGCACCAGTTCTGTCAAAGCACCACTGCCACCGGCCGCGTGGTTCAGCAGATTCGTCGATACACTGACCGCTTTGCACATCGTCACCGTCATACAGGACTGCGACTATCCGACCACGCTGGCGGATGGCCCGCTGACCAATGCGGAGAAAGCGTACGCGGGCTGGGCCTCAGCGTTCAATGGAAATCCGTATGTCTGGTTCGCGACGCAGAATGAGCCAAACAACACGAACCTACAGAACGCCATGATCTCCGGCATCTACAAAGCTATTCGGGGGACCGGCAACAACACGATCATACTGATCGACCCCGCAACCTACTCGACGGCTGGCATGGACGCATCCATGTTCCGGGAATTCAACAATGTGGTATGGGACGTGCACTTCTATGGCTGGATACCAGCGGCCTGCATCTATTCCTGCGAACCCGCCGCGTCGCTGGCCGGCAACATCAATGCGATGGGTGCGATCACGAGTGCTGACGGCGTGATACCAACGATCGTAGGTGAGTTCGGCGGTGCAACCGACGGCTGCGCCGAGGACTCGAACGCGGAGGCCGTGATACATGCAGTGCTCGGCAGCGGACACGGCTTCGCGGCGTGGTATTGGAACGGGGGTGATTGTAAAAAGCCTGGTCGGCTGGGTTCAGATAACCTGCTGGCGGGCCCGAACTTCGATCGCGCTCCGATCAGCCTCACGCCGTTCGGACGGATGGTGGCAACGGCCATACAGAACGGCCCCGGGCCGAATAGCTGGCGACTCGACCTCGGGCGAAAATGGCACAGAGAGACGCGGACTCGGCAGGTGACGTGCGGGCGGAGAGGGTGAACGTGGAGGACCAATTTGCCTGAGACGTTTGGCGAGCAGCAGAATGCTGCGTTCCTGTCCATCATCGTGCCCGTGCATGATCGCGAGCGGTTTGTCCGCCGGTGTCTTGATAGTGTGCTCATGGAAGACATGACAGGGTGTGAAATCGTAGCGATCGATGACGCATCGTCAGACCGCTCGGTGGAGGTGCTGCAAACCTACGGGAATCAAATTCGATTGCTCCGCCATTCGCGCAACCAAGGCGTGGTACTGGCGCGAGCCACGGGTGTCACGCACGCGAATGGTGAGTGGGCGATGTTCCTCGATAGCGATGATGAACTGATCCGCGGCTCGCTCGCGCGTATCCGCCAGAGCCTGCTCGCGCTGCCTTCCAGCATCGATTGTGCGCTGTTTCGGTGCCGCTGGGACAACGGGCGCATCTCGCCTGATCCCATGCCGGTTCACGATATATTGGACTATGAGGCCTATTTGCGATTCGCGGAAATTGATCCCGACCACCTTGAATTCCTCACTTGTGTTCGGATCAGAAGTATTGCGGAAATGGGAATGGCGAGCAGTCGCTTCGAAGACCTGTTCTGGTTCAACTTCTACAAGGAACACAAATCCAAGGTGTTCCCCGACATCGTAAGATTGTATCACCAGGATGCAGACAACCAGTTGACTGATCGAATGCTGGCCACGTCGAAGAACGATATCGATCTCGCGAACAGCAGAGCCGACATGATGACCCAACTTCTTACTGCGCATGGCAGCAGCCATGCGAGAGTTTGCTCCCATGCTATTTCAACGTTACGCGTCAGCGCTGGCTTCGTTGGAGTTCCAGCTCGGTCGTCGGAATCAAGGGGTTCAATATAGCGTTCAGGCCATCCGGACGCGACCTTGGCGTCTGCGACCATGGATGGTACTGATTTTGGGGTTGGCCGGCATGGTCGACCTCGCCAGAGGGATGCGAACGTCGCCTGCGTAGCCAGCTGAAGACCTAACGATGCCCGGTTTACGTGACGTGCAGGCATGCCGCGCAGATCGCCGCTCCGCTCTTTACCGCGGCTCAGACGGGCTGCTGAGGACTTTCGGCCGGCGCATCCGTTCATCGATGCCCCTCCGAGCAACGCATCCCCGGCGCCGCATTTCGGACCGGCGTCAGACCCTCACCAGCAGATCGCCGCCCTCGACCTTCAACTCGAACACCTTGAGGTTCCCCTCGGCGGGCGCGCACAGTGCCTTGCCGGTACGTATGTCGAAGCGCGCCGCATGCAGCGGGCACTCGATGCAGCCATCCTCCAGCCAGCCGTCGGAGAGCTGGGCGTATTCGTGGGTACAGATATTGTCCGTGGCGCGATAGTCGCCACCTGGCAAGTGATACAGCGCTATCTCATGCTCACCGACCCGCACCGGGTGCACCTGGCCTTCGGCCACATCCGCCACACTCGCCACCCGCACCCACTGGCCGTCCGCCATATCGCTCTCCTGGTTCCTGTTCACGCACAACATGCCAGCCGGCGCGGGGCAGGCCAAGCACCGGTTGCTCACGGCGTCGGCAGACACCTAGACTGGGTCGATTTCCGGGGTGTTGGAGGCGCCATGTCGGCATCCGGACTTATGCGTATCAGCCTGCTTGCGGCGGTCACGGTCGCCGCCGTCCAGACCGCTTCGGCGCAGCACGTGATGTTCGATGCGCCCGGCATGATGGGCCAGAAGAAGGCGCCGGCCCCGCCGCCGCCGCGTGCTCAACCCACCGTGTGGCCGCGGCTCGATCCTGGTGCCGTTCTATGTCGCACTTCGGACGACCTTGAACGCTACGCTGCCAATATGACGGCGCGCGCGAGCGGCGGCGATACCCAGGCAGCCGACTGCCAAATAATCGCTCAGCCGACCGGGATTCAGATTGTCAGCCGGCAGGGGCTTGGCCGCACCGAAGTCAAGCTGAGCACATCCGACAACATGATCGGCTGGACTGATGTCTGGCTGCCCGACAAGGCGCCTGTGACCCGATGACGCACATCATCGTGGGGGCCGGGCAGGCAGGCGGCTGGGCCGCGATCGCCATGCGCCAGGCCGGCTATGAGGGCCGGGTCCTGCTGATCGGCGATGAACCGTGGCGCCCGTATGAGCGTCCACCCTTGTCCAAGGCTGTGCTGACCGATGAGCCGGAACCGCCGATCACGTTCTTTCACGCGGCGGAACGCTATGAAGATCAGCGGATCGAGCTGGTGCTGGGAGTCACGGTAACAGAGCTGGATCCCGCCGGGCATCGCGTCCGCCTGTCTAACGGCCGGAGTCTGGATTACGACCGGCTCGTCCTCACGGTGGGCGGCAGGGCGCGACATCTGCCGATCCCGGGCGGTGACAAGGCGCTCTATCTACGCACTATCGAGGACGCACGACTGATCCGCGGCAAGCTTGCCGCGGCGCAGCGTGTCATTTGCATCGGCGCCGGCGTGATCGGGCTGGAGATCGCCTCATCAGCGTGCAGTCGAGGAGCCCGAGGTGACAGTGCTGGAAGCGCTGCCGCGCGCCATGGGGCGAAGTGTTTCACCCGAGGGTGCTCATTTCGTTGAGACGCTGCATCGCGATGCCGGCGTGGCATTGCATTTCGGGGTGATTGTCGATGCGATCGAGGATGCCCGAGCGGGCGGATTGCACGTGATCTGCCGTGGCGGCGGCGAATTCCACGCCGACATAGTGATTGCTGGCGTCGGCATGCAGCGCAATCTTGCATTGGCCGAAAATGCCGGCTTGGCGCTGGAAGGCGGCATTGTGGTCGATGAATTGGGCCGCAGCAGCGCGACAGACGTCTATGCAGCGGGCGATGTCACAGCATTCCATCATCCGCTGTTCGATCGACGGCTGCGGCTGGAGTCGTGGCGGCACGCGCAGAACCATGGCATCGCTGTTGGCAAGGCGATGTGCGGCGACACGACTCCCTATGACGATATCCCGTGGTTCTGGACTGACCAGCATGGCGTTAACCTGCAGGTGGCGGGATTGCCGGCCGATGCAGTACGGACGATCGTTCGTGCGAACGCGCCGCCCTAGGAATTCACTGCGGTTCATCTGGCCGAGGATGGCAGCGTGGTCGGCCTTACCGCGGCCAACAATCCGCGCGAGATCCGTGTGGGCCAGGCGCTGATCCGAGCGAAACGCCCCGTTGATCCGGACATCATCGCCGACCCAAGTGTGCCATTGCAGCGGCTCATAGGGCGTTGAGATGCCGCCCCAGCGAACTGGGGCGGTACGCGGTGATTATGCAGGTCGGTAGAACTCCATCAGTGGCCCGTCCGCGCGACCAGCCACGCGGACAATCGGTCCGGCGATTGCCCACCGAAGAGTGACAAAGAGCCGATAGAGATACACGCCCGCTCCAGGGGGGAACACAACGTTTGGCGGCATTGGCACGACGATCGTGTGTTTCGCTGGAGTGACCGACGGGATGACGGCGGGAAAGCCCGGCAAGGTGATGTTCGGACCGGGACCACTGACGCTCTCAAGAAACGCATCCAACTGCCACGCACCGGCAGCGGCCCCGCCGACCGTTGCCCAGTGAAAAGTCAGCTCCCAGGGGTCCGGATCGTTCGGAGCAACGCCAGTGCCGATCGTGAGGAAAGTATCCGGAGCCGGAGCAGTCCCCAGGTTGTTCAGGATGCAGAGGGGCTCTGTTTCTGTCGGGAAATCAGGATTTGCCTCGATAGCGAAAGGGACAGGATTTCCCACATTCACAAAGCGGAAAGGAAATGCGGTGCTCATATTCTTTCCTCCTATTGTGGTTTACTTGCTGCATGGATGGATCATCCATCCATCCTGCAGCACGATGGCCCATTATCGTGGAAGTTGTGTGAGACACCTCACACTTCGCGCAGATACCCACGGGTCGCACATAAGAGGAAAGGGCGATTACTATCGATATGGACGGCGAAAGCATGTGGGCTGTCATTGCGAGGAGAGTCGCGCGACGAAGCAATCTCCACGAGGTATGCACTGATCGATGGAGATTGCTTCGTCGCTTCGCTCCTCGCAATGACAATGTCGGCGTGACCCGCGTGCCAACGATCGTGGGTTTACGAGCCTCTGCGGATGTATTGACTGACCGCATCGAGCAACTGTGCGGACGGGGCGAGGCGTGGGCCCTCTCCCTCGTCAACCGGCGGCACGACAGTCACATGCCAGGTGCGCAGAGTCCTGAGCGATGCCTGCGCCACCGGGTGATCCAGCAGCGGTTGGTTCAGCGACGGACCCACAATCACCGGCGTACGTCGCCCGATTGCCTCGGCAACCACGGACAGCGCCAGATTGTCGGCGATGCCGTGTGCGAGTTTGTTGAGCGAATTGAAGCTGCACGGTGCGAACAGTACCACGCCCTCGCGGAGGTCGTGGCCGGATGCGCCAGATCAAAATACGATTCGACGACCTGCGCGCCTGCGACATCGGCAAGCTCGCGCGGAGCGATCACACGTGAAGCGTTCGGTGTCGGGATCGCGATGACGGTCGAAACAGCCAAGTCCGATCAGGCCGCGAAGCAGCTCCGGACCGCGCGCCGCCGTGGTCGTGCCACTCAGTACCAGGTAAGCAACTTCAAAACGTTCGCCGCCAGCCGCGTCACCAAGACTCATCGCACCGATCCGGTTATGCTTCACCAATCGGCTACAGTAGGATGTGGCGCTCGGACCGTCCATCGCGGATGAACAATGGAGCATGCGTCATGATGCCTGCCGAATTCGATATCTCGGGGAAAGTCATCTTCATCACAGGAGCCGGGCGCGGCATCGGTCGAGGAATTGCCGAGGTGCTGGCCGAGGCCGGCGCAGATATCGCGCTCAATGCGCTGACACCAAAATATGTGGAGGGAGCGGCGGCGGATATCGCGGCGACTTCCGGACGGCGCGTCGTTCCGGTCATCGCCGACATGACGAAGCCGGATGATGTGCGGCGCGCGGTCGATTCGATCCTCGACACATTCGGACGCATCGACGTTCTGGTGAACGCGCTTGGCGATTCCATTCGCAAGCCGCTGGTTGCCCTGCCTGGCGACGAAGCCGCAGCACCCGGTGTCTCCGACGACGAACTTCGGTTCATCATGGACATCAACCTGACCGAGGCGCTGCTTTGCACGCGCGCTGTCGGCCCGCACATGTTGGCACGCCGCTCCGGCAAGGTGATCAACATTGCATCCTGGACCGCGCATCAGGGCGGCCGGGACATGGTCATCTATACGGCGGCCAAAACCGGGCTTGCCGGATTTACCCGCGCGCAGGCGCTTGAGTGGGCGCCGTACAATGTGCACGTCAATGCAATTGCACCGGGACTCTTCCCCGACACCGTGACGTCCGGCGAAGAACGTGTCAGGCAAAGCACACTTCGGGCAGAGCAGACCGTGCCGCTCAGGCGCCCGGGGCGGCTGCGCGAAGTCGGGTATCTGGCGCTTTATCTGGCGTCGAGCGCGTCGGACTACATGACCGGGCAGACCATACTGCTCGACGGTGGTCTCTCACTGTAGCCGGCGCCATGGATGGATATGTAATGCAAGAGGAGGCTTGCCATGTCAGCCCAATCGTCCAAGCGGATCGAGCAATTGGCTCCGGAGCTGGAGAACATCATCTCGGCGTCCGAGCCTATCCAGGACCTTGCCGACGGGTTCGGCGGTCCGCACGGGCCGGCGGAAGGACCGCTGTGGTGGAAGGAGGATCGCTGCCTGTTGTTCAGTGACATTCACAACAACAGACGCATGAAGTATGTGCCCGGCAGCGGCGTGACGGTATTCCAGGAACCGACAAACCGGGCCAATGGATTGACCAGAGACCTTCAGGGCAGGCTGATCGCCTGTGAGCATGACACGCGGCGGGTCACTCGTCAGGAACCTGATGGCAGTATCACGGTGATTGCGAACAGCTTCCAAGGGAGGCAACTCAATCGGCCCAACGACGTGGTCGTGAAGTCGGATGGCTGTATCTACTTCACCGATCCCTGGACAAGTCCCGCGCCAGCCGAGCAGTGGGACCTGACCTTCTCCGGCGTTTACCGCATCACTCCGGATCTGGGGTCGATGACCTTGCTCATCGGAGACTTCGTGTTGCCGAATGGCCTTGCCTTTTCTCCTGATGAAAGCGTGCTCTACATCAACGATTCGCGTCGCGGGCATATTCGCGCGTTTGATCTGTTGCCAAACGGCGCGCTCGCCAAACAGACGGACCGGGTGTTTGTCGACCTGCGCGGCGACGAGCCTGGTGTCCCTGACGGCATGAAGGTGGACGTGGCGGGGAATGTCTATTGCGGCGGGTCTGGTGGGCTATGGATCATGGATCCGAATGGCAGGAAGCTCGGGCGGATCGTGCACGGAGCACCTGCCACCACCAACCTGGGTTTTGGTGGCGATGACTGGAAGACGCTGTATTTCACGAGCCGAAACCACCTGGGGTCCGTCAAGGTAAAGATCCCAGGTGTTCCCGTGCCGCCGCAGAAGAGGTAACCGCAGCAGGCGCTTGTGCTGTCATTGCGAGAAGCGCAGCGCCGACGCAATGACAGCACAGTGCGCGCATTGCACGACCGAGATTGCTTCGTCGCATCGCTCCTAACAAGAAACCATGAGCAGACTGTGCCGTGACGCATCAAGTAAGACGTGGATGGCCGGCCTTCGCCCGCCATGACGAGTACCGGTTTCATCCAGCGCGGCTCCGCCGCCTGGCGGGTGTGGAACTCGCAATGACATTGGTATTATTCGCCGCGCCACGCTCGCCGGAGGCGCGCAAGCAAGCCGAGTGCTTGCCACTCGGCATTGGCCTCGCGCAGCGCGTCGACCGATCGCATGGCTTCCCAGGCCTCCTGGCGAGCCGCCTCTGTCGCCGCCTCGGCCTCGGCAAGATCGTCACGCAGAGCATCGATCCGATCACGCAGTGAATTGGCCCGACTGCGCTCCCCGTTGAGCGCCTGCTGCGCCCGGTCTGCTCGCTCACGCTCGATCCGCACGGCGTTCTCCGCGGCCTCCGCCCGCTCGCGCAGAGCAGCGACCGACGCCTCCAACGCGCTGATGGCGTGGCTTACATGGGCATCGGGGTCGAAGCTTCTGCCTGGCGGCGGGTCAGACCACGCCGGTGGAACGAGAGCCCGCATGATGCCGTGGTTGTCCTTCTGGCGCCGCCAGCCACGACGCAGCACCAGCTTGATTGCCGAAGACGTGGCAATCCTGCGGGCCTGCGCCAGTTCCGTGTAAGTCATCCAGCGGCTGTCCGCATCGTCTGCGGATCCATTCACTCCCGCCTGCATGCTGGCGTCCCCCTTCCCGCATGTGCGCCCTGGCACCAGCATTGGATGCGCTCACGCTACGAGACGCAAGCATCCCCAGTGAATGTTATTGCGATACCTGCAACGATCCCCTCCGCGCCTACCACCCGCCGTCAACGCCGATGGCCTGCCCGGTGACAAAAGCGGCACCATCGGAGGCCAGATACGCAATCATCGACGCTACCTCGTCCGGGCTGCCGAAGCGGCCGACCGGGATCGCCTTGGCGCGCTCACGGAAACCGACCTCCAGGTCGTCGCCGAATTCGCGGCGATTGGTGCTGATTGCACGCGAGGTGCGGATCGGTCCTGGCAGCACCGCATTCACCGTGATGCCGCATGGTGCGAGGTCGAACGCCAGTGACTTGGTGAAGCCGACAATTGCCGCCTTTGACGCCGCGTACGCCGTGCGCTTCGCGCCAGGCCGGAACGCCGCACGCGACGAGACGCTGATGATGCGGCCCCAGCCCGCCTTGCGCATCGTTGGCACCGCGGCGCGCGACATCAGGAAGCAGCCGCGCGCATTCACTCCCATGGTGAGATCCCAGGCCGCGACCGGAACACCCTCGATCTCGTTGCGGTCCGCGCCTTGCGGCGCGCCGGCGTTATTCACCAGAATGTCCAGCCGGCCGTAGCGGCGCAGCACCTCGTCCACCATACGCGCGGCGTCTGCCTCGACGCTGACATCGCCCAGTGCGGCCGATGCGGTGCCGCCCGTGTCTACGATTGTCTTGACGAGGCTGTCGACGCCGGTCCAGCCGGGGTCCATGTCGCCCTGCACATTGTGTTCGTTGGCGACGCCGGCCGGCGACACGTCGGATACGACCACCGTCACGCCGACCGCGGCGAGAGCGCGCGCGGTCGAATTACCGATGCCGACCGGCTTGCCGCATCCGGTGATCAGTGCAACGCGTTGCTCATTTGGCATGCGATCCTCCCGATGATCTGGCGCGCGCTATTTATAGTCGCGCGAAACGCCCTCGCCAGGTAGCATGGGGCAAAACTCACGCTGATCAAGGCGACAAGGGGGGCACGACACGATGAGTGGCACCGAAGGGTCGGGGGCGTATCAGCGGCCGGCCAATCTGACCTACGCGCTCGACGAGCGGCCGCCAGCAGGCAAGCTGCTACTGCTGGGCCTCCAGTATGCCGTTCTTGACGCGTTCTATCTCGTGCTTGTTGCCATTATCGTCCGGCATTCCCACGCGACGTCCGAGGAGCGGATCGCCTTGATGGGGATATCCTGTGTGGCGCTCGCGATCGGCACTGTGCTGCAGGCGCTGCCTCGTGGCCCGGTAGGTTCGGGTTTCATGGCGCCGCCGGTGTTCTCGGCGACCTACATGGGACCCTCGGTCGCCGCAGCGGAGATCGGCGGCATGCGGCTGGTCTTCGGCATGACAATCGTTGCAGGGCTGGCTGAAGCACTGCTTGCCTTTTGCCTGCACCGTCTGCGCATCATAATTACGCCTGTCGTCAGCGGACTGACCGTGTTCATCGTTGGCCTGCAACTGGGCATCATCGGCATTGGTGAAGTGCTGGACGTCGAACATGAGATGCTGCCCGCATTCCCGATTCATTTGATGGTGACCATTTCGATCCTGGTCCTGTGCATGGCGTTGAGCATCTGGGGCCGTGGGGTTTGGAAGCTGATTTGCTCGATCATCGGCCTCGGATTTGGAATGGCGGCAGCATCCCTGGCCGGACTGATCGACCCGCAGAGACTGGCCGCGGTGGCGAACTCGGCATGGATTGAAGTGCCCCATCCGTCGCTTCTCGACCATAGTTTCGACCTTGGTCTCCTGCCGGCATTCCTCGCGGCCGGCGCGGCCGCGGCGTTTCGCGTGGTCGGTGTGGTGACGACCGCTCAGCGCATCAACAACGCCGCGTGGCGACATCCGGATATGACCAACATCCGTAAGGGCGTACTGGCGGACGGGCTCACCAACGTGGCCGGAGGTATGCTTGGCACAGCTGGCATGAGCATCAGTCCATCGATGGTCGCGGTGTCCGGCACGACGGGGGCGACCAGCCGGGTCATCGCCTTTGCCGCCACAGCGTACCTTCTGGTTCTGGGATTCTCGCCACGTCTGGCAGGCAGCTTCCTGCTCATTCCGCCAGAGGTGGCTGGCTCCATGATGGTCTTCTCCGCGTGCTTCCTCATTGCCAGCGGCATGCAACTGATCCTGTCGCGGCCAGCAGATCCGCGGGCCATTTACGTGATTGGGATATCGACGCTGCTTGCGCTGAGCGAGAATCTCTTCCCCACTTATTTTCAGCGTCTTCCCGCGGTGGTGCACAGCCTCACGTCGAGTGCCCTGGCAATCGGCCTTACCGCCGCTGTTGTGCTCACCCTGGTGTTTCGGCTAGGGACGCGGCAACGCAATACGATTGCCTGGGACGACAGCGATACCGCTCGGGCGGATGTGACGGGCTCCTTGCGAAAGATCGTCGAGGCGTGGCGAGTTTCGCCCGAGATCATCGAGCGATCGCTGCACGACATGCACTCTGTGGTCGAGTTTCTTCGGCAGAACCAACTTCATGCAGGGAGCATCACCGCCACGTATAATGGGATCGAGCTGCGGACCGAGATCGCCTATGCGGGGGTTCATGAGCCACCCGTTCAACCAAGAACCATCTTACCGATCTGCGAACGGCTCGATGGGTTCGCAAATGAGGAGGAGGTGGCCTTCATCGGCCTCCGTGACTTCCTGAGGAGCATAGCGGCCGATCGCAAGCGCGTGTGGCGCCGGCAGGGTCATCTCACGGTACGGCTGTCATACGAAATCCCGTGACCGGCGTGCGACGGCTGGCCGCATAGTTAGGGCTGCGCGGGCGATTGGATTATACTGTTGCCCCAGCACGGATAGTGGAGATTTGGGACATGGCAACGACAGAGAGGCTGGAGCATCGCACGCTGGGGAAGGGCGGATTGTCGGTTTCGGCGATCGGGCTCGGCTGCATGTCGCTGTCAGGCATCTACGGTGAGGCCGATGACGCGGCGTCCGAGGAGCTGATCCGCTATGCGATCGACCAGGGCGTGGATCATCTTGATTCGTCGGATATGTACGGCTGGGGCCATAACGAGCAGGTGATAGGCCGCGCACTGAAGGGGCGCCGCGATCGCGTGGTGCTGGCGACCAAGTTTGGCCAGACGCAGAACCCGGGTGGGCCGAACGGAGTGAACGGACGTCCGGACTACGTGATGCAGGCGTGCGAGGCGAGCCTGCAGCGGCTGGGTGTCGATGTGATCGACCTTTATTATCAGCATCGCGTCGATCCATCTGTGCCGATCGAGGACACCGTGGGCGCGATGGCGAAGCTGGTGCAGCAGGGCAAGGTGCGGCACCTGGGGTTGTCCGAGGCGTCGCCTGCGACAATACGCCGTGCGCATGCGGTGCATCCGATCGCGGCGGTGCAGACCGAATATTCGTTGTTGTACCGCGCCGAGGCTGAGGAGACGCGCGAAACGACACGCGGTCTGGGAATCAGTTTTGTCGCCTATGCGCCGCTGGGGCGAGGGTTTCTGACCGGTGCGATCCAGACGTTCGCCGATGTCGATGGCAGGCGTGCCGCACACCCGCGCTTCCAGCAGCAGAACTTCGATCGCAACCGCGAACTGGTGGCGAAGATCGAGGCGATCGCGAAGGAGAAGGGATGCACGCCGGCGCAACTTACCCTGGCCTGGGTCTTGGCGCAGGGGCCTGATGTGGTGGCGATTCCCGGAACGCGGTATCCGCGGCGGCTGGATGAGAATGTCGGCGCATTGCGGGTGAAGCTGACGGCGGGAGATGTGGCGCGGATTTCGGTGGCGATCCCGAGCGGTGCGGCCGCGGGCACGCGGTACCCGGCGGGTGGGATGAAGGGAGTTTATGTGTAGCGCCCCCTCCCCCCGCTTCCCTCCCGCGAGGACGGAGCAGTGTTTCGGTCCGTTGTGTCAGGTCAGGGCAAGCAACAGCAGAGCGCCGATGCCGACGACGAGGCAGTAATACGCGAATGGATTGAGCGCCCAGGCATCGTGCTGACGGAAATAGCGCATCAAGAACCACGTGCTGGCATAGGCGGTGATCCCGGCCAATACGGCGGCAAGTGCCGCCACACTGAACGTACCGGGCGGCACGCTCTCGCGCAGCAGCTTGGGGACCTCCAGCACGGTTGCGCCGAGGATGATCGGTGTCGCGATCAGGAATGAGAAATGCGCGGCACCTTCGTGGTCGATGCCGCGCAGCAGGCCGCCGACGATGGTGGCGCCGGAGCGTGAAATGCCGGGGATCAACGCGGTGCACTGCCAGCAGCCGATTGTCAGTGCATCCATGATGGTCAGGCTGGACAGCGGCCGATGTCCGCCACGTCCACGCAATTTCTCCCCACCCAGCAACAGCACGGCGTTGACTATCAGGAACACGGCGGCGACCACCGGCGTGCCGAACAGGTTGCGAAAGAACTTCTCCAGCAAAAAGCCGACGATGACCGCGGGGATGGTGGCGATTACGATCAATGCGAGCACGCGCCGGCTTTCGCCGGTCTGGTGTGTTGATGCGAACCCCAGCACGCCGGTCGCGAGCGACCACCAGTCGCGCCAGAAGAACAGCAGCAGGGCGGCGGCCGTGCCGAGATGCAGCATCACCAGGAAGGGCAGGAACTCCGGCGAACGCTGATCGATCGGCCAGTGCAGCAGCGCCGGCAGCACGACCGCGTGCCCGAGGCTGCTCACCGGGAACAGTTCGGTCGCCCCTTGCAGGATGGCGATGACGACGGCTTGCAGGGCACTCATGCGGCGTTCCTGACGGAAGGTGCGGGATTCGGCAAGGGCACCATCAGTCGTTCATCGGATAGGCGGCCATCAGCCGCCTCTGTTGCCGCCATAGCCGGTACATCGCCGGCAAACCGCAAGATCGGTGGCCGCGCGCACGGTTCGCTGCGGCGATGCGGAACGCCGCGCCATAATGAAAGAACTGCGCGCGCCAGGCCTCGCGCAGTGTGGTGTTGCGGTCCCAGATATGCGTCGCCTCGGATCCCACGCCATTGATCTCGATGATGCGGAAGCCTTCGCCACGCAGCAGCGCCGACAGCGACGCGAAACGCACATCGATCCTGCCGAAGTGAAAGGCTGGCACGGCACGTGCGATCCGTTCGAAGGCCTCGGTCAGCGCGGGTGTGGCAAGATGAGTGCCGTTCTCGAAGATCGAGCCCTTGCAGTGATTGCCGACGAAGACCAGAGGGACCCGCTCGCCTTGTCGTGGCACGTCATGCAACCGGCCGGCAAGTCGCGGCAGATAAAGATGCGGTACCCGTCCTGCTCGCGGGTCGGCCGATATCAGTTGCCGCAGCGTTGATCGCCCATCACCGGTCACCACTGGGGCGTGCTTCAACGTGATAGATGTGATCTGCCCCGATGCCTCGTCCGGATGACGGACATAGAAGATGCCGGCTTCGCCTTCGTCGGCGACGAATTCCTGCAACACGATGCGCTCGTCGCGAGGAAATTCCGCCAGATATCTGGCAAGGTCGTCGCGTCCTCGAAGCAGTCGCACGCCCGCGCCGTTGCACCCCACAGCCGGCTTGGCAACGACAGGATAATCGATAGAAGCGGCGGAAAGTGCCTGTTCGGCGCACGCCATGCTGCCTGGCTGCGCAACAACGCTGGTATAGCGCGCCACCAATGCGCGTACCGGCCCGTTCACTTGATCCAGGGTCTCGAGTTTCGATTCACCACACAAACCACCAGCGGTGATCGTCGGGTTTGCCGCGGTCGGCAGGCTGAAATCGCCGTAGCGAAGTCCGAGCGCGATCCAATGCAGCACCACCGGAAAGTAGAAAAGCCAATCCGGCCAGAATTCGAAGAACGATAGTGGCTGCTCGCGGATCCGCAGTGGCGCAGTTGCGCTTGCGCGCAGTGCGGTCTCCAGTTTCATGGCCGCTTGCTCTGGAGGCCCGACGCGGTAAGTCTGCCGGCGACCACGACGAACAGCACGAACCCGGCCGCGCCGGCCCAGCGCCAGGCGCCAAAGTGATCCATCAGCACCTCGCCGACACGCAGTGACACGCCGAACAGCAGCGTGGTCCAGCAGATGGTGGCGATCACCACCGCGAGCGCGAATTGTTGCAGGTCTGCGCTAACAAAACCGCAGGTGGTATAGGTCGGCAGCCGCAAGCCGGGAAGGAAGCGGCTGATCAACACAACCTTGAATACGCGCCCATCAAGCCAGGACCGGACCACTTCCTTGCGATGTGGCGGAATGAATCGGGTGACCGGTGGAAATCGTGCCGCCAGCCATCCCAGGCCATAGAGCCCAAGATCGCCCACCGCGATGCCGACATACAGCGACGCCAATGCCAACGGCCCGGACAGGCTGCCATCGGCAGTCTGAATGGCTGCGATCACGGTCGCGGCGTCCTCCAGGATGAAGGTGCCGAGTACAATGGCGGTTGCCTGCAGCAGGGGATGATGGCCGGCCCATGCCAGCAGAGAGGCGATCGAATTGCCGAGCATTACGTATCCGGAGGTTGGCAGGCGGGCCCGCGCTGTCACGCCGTGCATAGCTTGAAGTGAACTCTATCCGGGCCATCAGGAGTGCGTGAGGCCGGCGCGCAATCCGTTGCGGAACGATTGCATTGTAACAGCCGAAGCCGACGAACAACTTCGTCTCGCCATCGAGGTCGCCGCCGGGCATTATCGCAACAGCAATGGCGCACCACCAACACGACCACGGCCATCATCACAGCCATCATGGGCACGATCGCGCCTTCGCCATAGGCACGGCACTCAATCTCGGGTTCGTCGTGGCCGAGGTCGCGTTCGGCCTGCTGGCCAACTCGATGGCGCTGCTGGCGGATGCGGCGCACAACTTCGGCGACGTTCTGGGTCTGTTGCTTGGCTGGGGCGCCGCCTGGCTCGCGCGACGGCCGCCGACCCGACGGCGCACCTATGGATGGGGGCGCAGCTCCATCCTGGCGGCGCTGCTGAACGCCACCATCCTGCTGATCGGCGTCGGTGCGATCGGCGTGGAGGCGGCGCATCGGTTGCTGGTGCCTGAACCGGTTCGGGAAGACACGGTGATCCTGGTGGCGGCCGCCGGCATCCTGATCAACGGTGCCACGGCGCTGCTGTTCCTGCGGGGCCGCGGGCACGACATCAACGTGCGTGCGCAGTTCGTGCACATGGCGGCGGATGCCGGCGTCTCGGCGGGAGTCGTGCTGGCGGGGCTGCTGATCCTGCTCACCGGCTGGATGTGGCTCGATCCGATTGCCAGTCTGGCGATTGGCATTGTGATTGTCGCGACCACCTGGGGGCTGCTGCGCGAATTGATCGACCTCGCAATGGATGCGGTCCCAGGCGGCGTGGCGCAAGAGGCGGTGCAGGACTACCTGGCCTCCGTGCCAGGCGTTCTTGAGGTGCACGATCTGCACATCTGGGGGCTGAGCACGACGCAGACGGCGCTGACGGCGCATCTGGTGTGCGCCGATCCGTCGGCGGAGCGATCGCTGCACGATGTGACGACTGAATTGCGCGATCGCTTCGGTATCGGCCACGCCACCTTGCAGATCGAGACCGACACCGATGCCGAATTGTGCCGGCTGCGGCCGCATGACGTGGTGTGACGGATGCAGCGCGTCGTCCTGGTGACCGGAGCGGCGAGCGGCATCGGGGCGGCGGTGTGTCGTGCCTTGGCCGCGCCCGGCGTCGCGCTGCTGGTCCACACGCGAAGGAACCGCACCGGTGCTGAACGCGTGGCGGCCGAGGCGCGCGCGGCAGGTGCGGTCGCCGAGATCGCATTGGGCGATCTTGCTGACTCGACTGTGGCGGGCGATCTGGTGGCGCAGGCGGTTGCGCAGTTCGGCGGATTGGACGTGCTGGTCAGCAATGCCGGGTTCGCCGATCGCACGGCATTCAGCGAATTGACAGACACTGCGATGACTGCGTCGGTGGAGGCAATCCAAGGCGCGTTCTTCCGACTGGCACGTGCCGCTGTCCCTCACCTGAAGGCGGGACGCGATGCGCGCGTGGTGGCGGTGTCCAGCTTCGTGGCCCATGCGTTCCGCACCGACACGACAGTGTTCGCCGCGTCCGCTGCGGCAAAGGCGGGGCTGGAAGCACTCGTGCGCGCACTGGCAATCGAACTGGCGCCTGCCGGCGTGACGGTGAATGCCGTGGTGCCTGGTTTCATCCGCAAGGACCCTGGCGCCCATGCGGCGATCGATCCTGAGCGGCTGCGGCGGCAACTCGCCAGCGTGCCGCTTGGTCGCGTTGGATTGCCAGACGAGGTGGCGGCGGCGATCGCGTTCCTTGCGTCACCGGCAGCGGGCTACATCACCGGTCAGGCGCTGCACGTCGATGGTGGGCTGGTCATTTGACCAGACGCGGGCCGAGCGGCTTCAGCACTCGTACGCCGGGTGTGCCGGCAAGCAGGTCCGCCGATGCGACAGGCATCACCGCGAGGCCACGCCGGCGCACGGTCTGGTCGAGGCCGACTGCTTCCAGCCAGCGTAGATCGGCATCGCGCGGCAAGGCTCCCTCGCAGTTTCGTTCGACCACGACGAGGCGCGCATCCATTGGCACATTGGGCGTGTGATCGAGGCCACGGAATACGTTTCGGTGCCAATTGCCCATCTTCGTCTGCCATTCGCCGGTATTCGTCGGGCCGGCGCTTTCACGATACGCGTCTGAGGTGAAGACCTGCGGGCCATCGACCTCGTGCAATGCGACGAAGGGAGCGGCGGCCGCGTGGATGCACTCGAAGCGCTGGCTCGCGTGAATGCCTGGAATCGACAGCAGGCGATGCTGATGAGCGGTGTACCACGTCTCCCATTCCGCTCGATGCGCCAAGTCAAGCAGTGCCATTTCGACCATGTAGATCATGCGGCTTCGCCCTTCTATCGGATTCGCCTTGCGTCGGTGAATGATCCTCAGGACGCCGAATTCCAGCGCCTCTTCCGCCGCAAGCCACTCCGCCTCTGCGGTCGCTGCGAGTTTCCTGATGGCAGCCAGTCGTGCGTTTGCGGCGGCGATCTCTCCCTTGCGCGTAGGAACATAGAGGGCGGGGTCGGCCAGCGTTCTTTCTATCGTCGCGCGTTCCGCCGCCAGCCGTGCCAGCCGCGCCTCGGCGTCGCGCGCCTGTTTGCGCAGCGGGGCCAGCGCAGCACGTGCATCGGCGCGTTCCCGCCGTTCATCGCGACGATTGCCGGCGTCGGGCTTCGGCGTGGCGCGTGAACGCTCCGCGAGCAGCGCACGATAGTCGTCGAGGTCGCCCTCGAACGGCCGTACGGTTCCGTCCGCGACCAGCCAGAGACGATCGGCGATGAGTTCCACCAGATGCGGATCATGTGTGATCAGCAGCACCGCGCCCTGGAAGTCTGCCAACGCCTTCACCAGCGCCTCGCGCGCATCGATGTCGAGATGGTTGGTGGGTTCGTCGAGGATCAGCAGCTGGGGCGCTTCGCGGGTGGCGAGCGACAGCAGCAGCCGCGCCTTCTCGCCGCCGGACAGATTGGCTACCGGCGTCTCCGCGCGGTCGGCGTCAAGCCCGAAACGGGCGAGTTGGGCACGCACCTGCGGTGGCGTGGCGCGGGGCAGGGCGCGCGATCATGTGGTCGATCGGGTTTTCTGCCTCGACCAGTTCGTCCGTCTGGTGTTGCGCGAAGTAGCCGACGCGCAGCTTCGGCCCGCGGCGGATTTCGCCGGTCAGTGCCGAAAGGCGGTCGGCCAGCAGTTTCGCCAGCGTGGACTTGCCGTTGCCGTTGGCGCCGAGCAGCGCGATGCGGTCGTCCATGTCGATCGCCAACGAGACGTTGCGGAGCACCGGCGTGCCGTCATAGCCGACTGCGACACGGTCCAACGCCAGGATAGGTGGCGCGATTCGGGCGGGATCGGGGAAGTCAAAGCGCGTGGGGGCGTCCTCGATCACCGTCTCGATCTGCGGCAACCGGGCGAGCGCCTTGATGCGCGATTGCGCCTGGCGGGCCTTGCTCGCCTTGTAGCGGAAGCGGTCGATGAACGACTGGATATGGGCGCGTTCCGCGACGATGCGCTTGGCGGCGCTGGCCTGCTGCAGCGCGCGCTCGGTGCGGATGCGGACGAACTCGTCGAAGCCGCCGGGAGTGAGTGTGATGCGGCCACGGTCGAGGAAAGCGATCGCCTGCACCGCGCGGTCCAGCAGCACGCGGTCGTGCGAGACCAGCAGCACCGCGCCCGGGAAGCGGGCAAGCCAGGTCTCCAGCCACAGCGTCGCCTCCAGGTCGAGGTGGTTGGTGGGTTCGTCGAGCAGCAGCAGATCGGGCGCGGCGAAGAGTGCGGTGGCGAGGGCCACGCGCATGCGCCAGCCACCGGAGAACTCTTCCACCGGTCGCTGCTGTGCTGCCTCGTCGAAGCCCAGGCCGGCGAGGATGGCGGCGGCACGTGCGGGTGCAGCATCGGCGCCGATGGCGCGCAGGCGTTCGTGGATCTCGGCCAGGCGGGCGGGTTCCGCGGTCTCGGCCTCCCCGAGCAGAGCAAGGCGTTCGGGGTCGCCTTGCAGGACGGTGTCCAGCAGGCTGGCGTCGCCCGACGGGGCCTCCTGGGCGACGGTGGCGATGTGCGCACGAGCGGCCAGCCGGATTTCGCCGCCGTCCAGCGGCTGGTCGCCGATGATGGCCCGCAGCAGCGTCGACTTGCCGGCGCCGTTGCGGCCGACCAGGCCGATGCGGCGGCCCTGGTCTACCGTGAGGTCGGCGCCGTTCAGGATGCTGCGGCCGCCGAGGCGGACGGCGGCGCCGGTGATGGTGAGGAGGGACATGGCGGCGGGGTGATCGGACAGAGCGGGGCTAGCGGTCAAGGGCGGGTCGAGAAAAGCTGGTGTCTGTGCTATACGGAAGCAATGGATCGCGCCCATGCCATTGCCAGGTTGCAGGAGTATGAAGCCGAACTGAAGCAACGCGGCGTGCAGCACCTGTACCTCTTCGGCTCAACCGCACGTGGCGATGCGCCAGAGGATCACGACGTTGATCGCGCGCACAATTTGCAGAGCATGTTGCGTGAACGGATCGAGATGAAGACCGTCAATGACGTTCTCCCTAGGGCGGCTGCCTCTAGACTCTCGAACTACAAGCGTTCCGTCGAGCTTGCACTGCCAGATGTGGAGAAGCTGATCTTGTTTGGCTCCCGGGCTCGGGGGCAGGCGCGCTCGGACAGCGACTACGACGTTGCCGTCGTCATTCGCAATCTATCAGACCGGCGACGCGTCCGTCGTATCCTCTCGGACCTGGCCTACGACCACATCCTCGGCGGCTTCTTCATCCGCCCGATCCCGCTATCGCCAGACCACCTCGAAGCCCATGCAGGGCGACTGACGGAGCTGGCTGAGGAGATCGTCCGAGACGGCGTCGAAGTCACGTGAGTCCTGTCCCAGCCCATGCCACCGATAGCTGGCAAAAGGCTGAGGCCCACCTGGGAGAAGCCCTGGCGCAAGATGCCGATGCTTCGCCGATGGCGATCATCCATTCCAGCTATTACGCCATGTTTCACGCTGCCCGAGCAGTTTTATTCCAAGTCGCCGGTCAGGCGCCGAAGACCCACGATCAGACAATCCAACAGTTCGGATTACTCGTCCGGGACCTCGATGACTTCGCTGCGTACCGCCGGCAAGGCGTTCAATGAAGTCAAGGACGAGCGCAACGAAGCCGACTACGACGTGACGATCATTCCGTCGCCCGACGAAGCACGAGGCGCTTTGGTCGCGGCGGTCGGTTTCCTTGACCTCTGTGGCTCGCGCTATGGCTTTCGACCTGCTGAGTCCGGGAAAGCAGGCAGCTAGCGCCAGAGGCATTGCTTGAGCTGCGTATGACAATCGAGGGGAAGCAAAATGCCGGCTCGGACAGGCGCGGAACTGCTGCGGGGACTGAAGGACGATCGCGAGATCTGGGTCGGCGATGACCGCGTCACCGATGTCGTATCGCACCCGGCGTTCGCCGGCGCCGCCAAGGGCATGGCCGCGGTCTTCGACCTGCAATACGAGGCGGCGGACGACTGCCTGTTCCCGGACCCGGAGACGGGCGAGCCGATCAATGTCAGCCACATGATCCCGCGCTCGCCGGACGACCTCAAGCGGCGCCATCGCGGCCTGCGCCGTATCGCGGAGCACACCGTCGGCGTGATGGGCCGGACGCCCGACTACATGAACGTCACCTATGCCGGGTTCGCCGGATGCGCGCACGAATGGGCGGAGCACGGCAACGAGGACGGGCGCCGCGCGCCAGGTCGAATACCAGAAATTCCTGCGCCGGAACGACATCTGCCTGACCCACACGCTGATCCACCCCACGATCGACAAGGCAAAGGACGAGATCCCGGGCCAGGAGAACGACGTCATCCTGCGCAAGGTGTGCGACACCGAGCATGGCATCATCGTGCGCGGCGCCCGCATCCTGGCGACGCTCGCGCCGTTCGCCGACGAGACTCGCGGTCTATCCCGGCCGCCCGCTGCCCGAGGACGGCGACAAGTTCGCGGTGTCGTTCTGCATTCCGATGGCGACGCCCGGACTGAAATTCATCTGCCGCGACAGCGTCGCCGGAACCGCCAATCGCTTCGATCATCCGTTGTCGTCGCGCTTCGACGAACAGGACGCGTTCGTGATCTTCGACGATGTCGAGGTGCCGCGCGACCGCGTGTTCATCGACGCGAACGTCAAAGTCTACAACCAGGCGATGACGCGCAGCTGGAATCCGAACGTCATGCAGCAGACGATGGTTCGGGCATCGACCAAGCTGGAATTTGCCTGGGGCCTCGCGACCGCGATGGCCGAGGCGATCGGCGACAAGAGCCCGACAGCGCAACAAATGCTCGGCGAACTCTGGAGCTACGCGGAACTCGCCCGATCAGCGGTTCAGGCGGCCGAGGACCACCCAACCGAATGGGGCAACGGCGTCTGGTTCCCCGACGGGCCGCCGTTGATCCGCGCTGCGGGCCGTGATGCCGTTCTGGATGCCGCGCGCCAACGAGATCATCAAACTGCTCGGCTCGCACAATCTGCTGGCGACGCCGACCTGGCACATGATGAAGGACCCGGCACTGCGGCCGTTCATCGACAAATATCTGCACGGCGCCAACGACACCGATGCGGAACGCCGCATTCGTCTGTTCCGGCTGGCGTGGGACTATGCGGGCACCGCGCTGGCATCGCGGGTGGAGCTGTACGAGCGGTTCTATCTGACCTCCGGCGCGCGCAACCAGCAACGGGCGCAGGCCCTGGCCAAACGTGATCGCGCCATGGCGCTGGTCGAACGCTTCCTCAGCGAACCGGTCGATTAGCGCGTCGCGCCGTGTGGCGCGTCAGTTGGCGTGCACCGGTTCCTTGGATGCCGAACCCAGGTCATGGAGCACCGCCGAGAGTGCCTCCGGTGTCACCTTCACGGAACCTGCGAATGGGTGGTCGATCGCCACGATGATGAGCAATCCTGAGAAGATCAGGCCGCACAGTGCTCCTGTCATCAGTGTCTGGGCGCGAAGATTCTCCGTGGCGAAGAAGAACGTGAAGCCGACGGTGATAACGGCGCCCGCGAACAGCACGAACCAGACGATGCCCGGCACAATGCCGGCCGCCGAGTTGAGTCTGGCTCTGCGGGCCTGCGTCACGACATCCAGCTGGCGCAGGATCTCTGCACAGCAACACCGCACCCCGCCGGTCGGCCGGATTGAACATGAGAGCACTTGCATAGACGTCATGGAGAGCATGCGCTACTGAAACGCTGCTCTCCGCTCGTTCCATCGCCGGCCATTCCTCGTTGATGACGGCGTTGAGGTAGGCGCTCAGTCGATCCCGCAGCACTGTGCCGATTTTTCGTCGATGCCATCCGCCAGACGATAGATCGTGGCCGCCGCGCCGGCTTCCTCCGATACCCTGCTCTCGGCGTCGCTGAATTTCTCCCACACCACGATGACCGCGAATGCCAGCAGCACCGCATAGAGCACACCGACAGCCGCAAACTTGAAACCCGCCACCTCGTTGTTCGAGCGGAGTCGTTCCAGACCGAGGTTGCGGCGAAGCAACACCTGAGCTCCCACCGCGAGCAGTGTCGGCAGTCCGACCAATATCAGCCCGGACAGCCACACCGGCAGGAGGGTGAGAAACATCGTGCGTCCTTTGCTGGATTCCGGAAGCGACTGTAGCGGGGTCGGGGAATTCGGGTAGTGCAACGGCCTATGTCAGGCGACGGGCGTGTCCTCGCACGGCCGGCTCACTTCCCGGTTAGGTGCATCGCAATCCCGAGGCGGCCGATTACCTGTCGCGGGTCTATCCGCCCGGTCTGGGCGCGAAGGCGCTTCCCAGGAATCTCAGAGGAACGTGAAAATCATGAACAGGATGTCGCGTATTACCGCAACTACTCTCGCCGCTTTGCTCGCCACTGCTCCAGTCGCGGCGTTCGCTCAGTCCGGCCCGAGCGCTACTCCGGGAACAACCGGATCGCCGCCCAGCGAGAGCACATCCGGGACGAATGCAGCCAATCCGGGCGCTGAGCCGACCGCCCAGCCAAGCGGCATGGCCGGCGATAACGACCCAGAGCCGAGCAACTGTCGCAGAGTGACCTGCAGAATGTGCAGCAGCAGTTACAACAGCAGGGCTTCTACAAGAACGCCCAGGTCGACGGGAAATGGGGGCCGCACACCCGCCGGGCGGTGCAGAGCTTCCAGCATGCCAAGGGCCTGCCGGCGAGCGGCCATCTCGATCAGCAGACCCTCGCGGCGCTGGGCGTGAACAAGCAGGGCGGATAAGCGATCGGCCAAGGGGTGCGGCCACACGCCGCACCCCGACCCTGCGCAATGCCTCTTGCCTCACGCCGCCAATCGCGCTTGAACCCGCGCCTTTTGGCGGAGCGGGTGGATGATCAGGGCGATCGGCATCGATTTCGGCACCACCAACAGCGTTGTGGCACTCCTGCACGACGATGGCAGCGTGACCACACAGCGCCGCGCCTCGCTCGACGTCTTCCGTTCCGTTCTCTGCTTTTGGACCGAGGATACTCCGGCCCGCCGCGTCCTGCGTCACGAAGCCGGCCCAGCAGGCGATCGCCGCCTATCTCGAAGATCCGCTGGACAGCCGGCTGATCATGTCGATGAAGACCTACCTTGCGCAGCGGAGTTTTTCCGAGACCCGCATTTTCGGCCACCCGTTCACATTGGAGCGCCTGATCGGCCGCTTTCTCGCTGCACTTCTCGTCGATGTCCCATCGTCACCGCGCATTGTCGTCGGCCGTCCAGTCCACTTCGCTGGCGAATTCGCGGATGATGGCTTGGGGGCCGACCGCCTATGCGGTGCCTACGCCGAGGCGGGCCTCTCTCAGGTGACCCTGGCGCTGGAGCCGGAAGCCGCCGGGACCCGCTTCGCCCGAACGCTTACCGAACCCGCGACGGTGCTGATCGGCGACTTCGGTGGTGGCACCAGCGATTTCTCCATTCTGCGCTTCGACCCGAAAGCCGGAGTAACCCCGCTCGGCCATGCGGGTATCGGCATTGCCGGCGATGTGCTCGACTTCCGCATCATCGACCGCGCCATCGCCCCATTGCTCGGTAAGGGCGACACTTACCGCGTCATGGGGAAGCCCCTCCCCGTCCCGCCTGAGTACTACTCCGGCTTTGCCCGCTGGCATCTGCTGTCGCTGATGCGGACTCCTCGCACGCTTCGCTCCATTGCCGAGGTGGCGCGCACCGCACAGCACCCCGAACGTCTGCGCCACCTGATCGCGCTGATTGAGGACGGTCTCGGCTATGACCTGTATCAGGCGGTCTCCACCGCCAAGGCGGAGCTGTCGCATGCGGACGTCACGACGCTGCGCTTCCGACACAATGACTTTGTCGTCGAGCGAACGATCCGCCGGACGGAGTTCGAAGAGTGGATCGCGGCGGACCTCGCACGCATGGCTGCCACGGTGGACCAGGCCCTGACCAAGGCCGAGATCCCGCGCAACGCGGTGGACCGCGTGTTCCTCACCGGCGGCACCGCGCTGGTCCCTGCTGTGCGGCGTCTGTTCGAAGACCGGTTCGGTGCCGACCGGCTGGTCGGCGGCGGCGAATTCGTCTCGGTGGCCGAAGGACTGGCGCTCATGGGCGCCGCCTGACTTGCCCTGTGCGCCGGGACCGCCTAGTGACCGCCGCCTCAGCCACGACCCAGGAGCAGCCCCATGGCGACCGAGCGGACGCTGTCAATCATCAAGCCCGACGCCACGCGGCGGAACCTCACCGGCCAGATCAATGCGGCGTTGGAGGCGGCCGGCCTGCGCATCGTCGCGCAGAAGCGCATGCAGCTGACCCCGGCGCAGGCCGAGGCGTTCTACGCCGTGCACAAGGAGCGGCCGTTCTTCCGTGGCCTGGTCGAGTTCATGATCTCCGGCCCGGTGGTCGTCCAGGTGCTCGAGGGCGAGAATGCGGTCGCGAAGAACCGCGAGGCGATGGGCGCGACCGATCCGAAGAAGGCCGCACCGGGGACCATCCGCGCGAAGTTCGCTGAGGACATCGAGGCCAATTCGGTGCACGGCTCCGACAGCGCCGAGAACGCCGCGATCGAGATCGGCTTCTTCTTCGCGCAGGTCGAGATCGTCGGATAGGACGCGCTGCGATGCCGGCCTCGCACCTACAGACGTTGCGGGCCATGGCTTACAACAACGCATGGGCGAATTTTCGCCTGCTTTCCGCCTGCGCCGCGCTGAGCCAGGCAGAGTTCGAGGCACCGCGAACCGGCTTCTTTCCCTCGATCCAGGCGACGCTGAACCACATCCTGGTCATCGACTGGTTCTACGTCGATGCACTCGAAGGCGGCACGCTCGGCCCGGCCGCCTGGGCAAATCCCTTGCCATGCCCGGAGCTGAGGGATCTGCATGTGGCACAGGAAGCGGTCGATCGCAGGCTCATTGCCTGGTGCGATGGGCTGGACGACTCAGGGGCGGATCGGATCATCCACGTGCACCGCGGCACTCGCGTGCAGACCGAGAGGGCGGATCGGTTGCTGCTGCACCTGTTCCAGCACCAGGTCCACCACCGCGGCCAGGCTCACTGCATGCTGAGTGGCACGCAGGTCGCGCCGCCGCAGCTCGACGAATTCTTCTCGATCGCCGAGGCTCCGCTGCGCGAAGCTGAGTTCAAGGAGCTTGGATGGAGCGAGGCCGCGATCTGGCGCGGGTAGTGGGCGTAGCCGCTACAGCAGGAAGATCGCCATCAGGACAAGAACCAGGACGACGAAGATCACGCATCCCAGAGTGAAGTGGGTGAAGCCGCTCCAGAAGCGCTGACGGTCGGCGAGGAAGGCTTCGGGCGTCTCGGCACCCATCTGGGCGCTTGCGGCGTGGCTGTGTTCGGACATGCGGCCTCGGCTGGAGGAATTGATCTGCCCCCGTTCTATGGCAGCGGTGCCGCCCTGGGCAACCCCTCGGCCGGGCCCCGGCCAGTCAGCGCGGATACATGCTCACGCTGCTCGCCACCTCGTCGGCGACGTTCTCCTTCGTGATGACGCCGACCACATTGTGTCGCCGCGGCACACCCGTTCCGTCCACCACCACACCCATGACCGCGTGCCGGCGCCAGAGCCGGGCGATCACGTCGAACATGACGGCGTTCTGCCGCACGATGGTAAAGTTGCGTCTCGCCAATGCTCCCATCGGCACGTCCGCGCCAGCCGCACTCACCGTACGGCGCAGGTCGGTGTTGACCCTCAGCACCCCCACGATCAGGTTCCCGCGCGTCACCACGACATGGCGCAAGCCGCTCAGACCATCCGGCAGTTGCAGGATCCTGGCGAAACTCTCGCCTTCATCGACAAGCAGGAAGTCCCTGTTCATCACAGCGGCGGCGGTGCGCACGAGAAACATGTTGGCGTGCAGCGCCTTCGGGATCGGATGACCGCGACGGAACAGCTTCATCGTGTAGATATTCTCGCGCGTCAGCAGTCGCCGCGTGCCGAGCCCGACCGCGACCGCCAGGATGGTCGGCAGCACGATGTCGTAGTCACGCGTCATCTCGAACACCATGGCGACCGAGGTCATCGCGGCGCCAGTGCCGCTGCCGACCATCGTGCCCATGCCGACCATAGCGAATGCGGGCACGCTGATCGGCAGACCGGGAAAGATGGCATGGAGCAGTCCGGCGAACGCCCCACCCAGCGTCGCGCCCATGAACAGCGACGGCGAGAAGATGCCGCCGGAGGCAGCCGGAGCCCAGGCTCAATGATGTCGCCAGTAGCTTGCAGACATACAGCAGCAACAGGAACCACGCGCCGTTGAGCTGACTGGTCAGCGTCGCCTGAATTGTGGCGTAGCCGACGCCCTCGACGTAGTAGTGCCCGCCCCAGCGCATCAGCGCGTATAGCAGCAGGCCGACCAGCAGCATGCCCAGCACATGACGCAGGTAGTTGCCGGGGATCTTGTCGAACAGATCCTCAAACCAATGCAGACCGCGGACGAACACCGCCGCCGCAACGCCGATCAGCGCGCCGAGCACCACGTACAACACCAGGATCGCTGCGCTCTTCGCGCTCGGTCGGCAGTGTCGCGAGGTTTGCGGGAACGTCGAACGCCGGCTTGTCGCCGAAGAACAGCCGGCCGATGAACGTCGCGGTGCCGGTAGCGATCGCCACCGGCAGGAACGTGTTGACGCTGATCTCCGGCATCATCAGCTCGGTGGCGAACAGCACGCCGCCGATCGGTGTGTTGAAGGTGGCGGCGATACCGGCGCCGGCACCCGCGGCGACCAAGATGATGCGCTGTCCCATGGACATGCGGATCACCTGACCGAGCGTGGAACCGAACGCCGAGCCGATCTGGATGATTGGGCCTTCGCGCCCGACGGCCGCTCCGCTGCCGATCGACAGCGCCGAAGCGAGTGACTTCGCGACCGCGACGATCGGCCTGATGATGCCGCGATTGTAGTAGATGGCGTCCATCACCTCCGGCACGCCGTGCCCTTTGGCTTCTGGCGCGAAGTTGGTGACGATAAAAGTTACACCGATGGCGCCGACGACGGGCACCAGAACGACCAATACCCCCCACGGCGATGCCGGCGTGAACAGACTGGAGTCGTAGACGACCGACAGCGTGCCGAGGAACAGCAGGTTGTGAACGAACGCGATCAGCCCGCGAAATACTACGGCGCCAAGCCCGCCGACAATGCCGACAACCAGTGCGAGCAGACACAAGTAGACCAGCGGCATCGGGCGAGCATTTTCGATGTCCGATGATCTTGCGGTATCGACGTGAGTGGTCTGCACGGAGTGGGGAACGTTGTTGGCCATCGGCTGTTCCGCGAGGTGGCGTCTGGACGGTTCTTACCCCACTCGCGTCGATACACAACTCTCGCTCCGCACTCCGCGGATATGATCCATATCAAAGCAGGTGTGCGAGATCAGGCATGCATTCGCGACAGATCGAGCAGCACGCTTGCCTCCAGCTCCTTTTCATCGAGCCGATGCTTCACCAGGTCGCCGATACTGACGATGCCGTTCAGTGTGCCGGCATCGATCACGGGGAAGTGTCTGACCTTCGCCAAGGTCATCGCGGCGAGCACCGCGTCGATGCGATCGGATGAATGACAACTCATGATCGGCGACGACATGAGCTGCCGCACATCGCGACCCAGCACCGCGGCGCCGTCACGCGCGATCGCATTGACGAAATCGCGCTCCGAGAAGATGCCGACCGGCTTCATCCACTGATCCTCGACGACGACCGCGCCGATACGATGTTCGGCGAGCCTAGCCACGGCGACCGCCACGGTGTCGGTCGGCCGCACCTTCACGACGCCGCGGCCTTTGATTTTCAGCACATCGGAGATGAACATCTGAGTCGTCCTCCACACATCATCCTTGGTTCGGGAGATAGGTGGTCAGGCGATACGATCCCACTGAACTTCGGCTTAGACTTTGTTCATGTCCGTTCAGCCTACATCTGCACCACGGAGCTCAGAGTGAAGGTGGCACCTTGCGGGTTTTCGCCGATGCGCAGGATGTGCTCACTTGGGAAATGATAGGGCGGCACGGGCAGGTTGTACGGCGCGGGCACACCTGTATAGACGCGGCCCGCCAGATCGTATTTCGAACCATGACAGGGGCAGAAGTACCCGCCCGGCCAATTGGCGACCGGTTCCGTCGGGCTCGGCGTGGGAAAATAGGACGGCAGGCAGCCGAGATGCGTGCAGATGCCGACCATCACCGCATACTCGGGCTTGATCGATCGATGCCAGTTGCGGGCATAGCTCGGCTGTTGCTCGACGCTCGAGTTTGGATCGCTCAGGCGCCCGATGAGGCTCACCTCTTGCAGGGTCTTCAGGGCGTCCGGCGTTCGATTGACGACCACGATCGGGCTGCCGCGCCACAGGATGACGATCTGCTGACCTGGTGCCAGCTTGCTGACATCGATATCCATCGGTGCGCCCGCGGCGATCACGTCGGCGGCGGGATTCATCGAGTCAATGAAAGCCCATGCGACAGCGGCACCGCCAATGGCGGCAGTTGCCATTGTCACCAGCTTGAGGAAGTCGCGACGCGCCGGCTCGGACGGTAGACCACCGTCGTGTGTGGCGGACACTTCTGCGGACATGGCATAACTCTCCGGGGCGTGACCCGGTCATATGTTACGCTGCCTGTCCCGCTCCCGTCGAAATCATGTAAGCGAGATCATGGAGCCGCGGGGTTGAGCAGAGCTACGTTTTCCGCCGGCAAGGCTCCAGGGGTCCGGGCGGCAAAGCAGCGCAACGCCAGCGGATAGATCCGATGCTCCTGTGCCAGCACCCGATCCGCCAGTGTCTCGGCGGTATCGCCGGGCAACACCGGCACCGCCGCCTGCGCCAGGATCGGTCCCTCGTCCATCGTGTTGGTGACCAGATGCACAGTGCAGCCGTGCAGCCTCACCCCGGCGGCCAGCGCCCGCGCATGCGTGTCCAGGCCAGGGAATGCCGGCAGCAGGCTTGGGTGGATGTTCAGCATCCTTCCCTGCCAGGCGTCGACCAGGAATGGCGTCAGCAGCCGCATGTATCCGGCGAGGCAGACGATCTCGGCGCCGGCCTCGCGCAGCACCGCATGGATCGCCACTTCGTGCGCGGTCCGGTCGTCGCCGAACGGCCGATGATCGATCGCCACGGCTGGCACCCCGGCATCGCGCGCCAGGGTCAGCCCCGGCGCGTTTGGCCGGTTCGAGACCACGAGCACGATCTCCGCCGGGTAGGCCGGATCGCGCGCCGCCGCGATCAGCGAGGCCATGTTGGAGCCACGGCCACTGATCAGAATGGCGGTGCGCCGCCTCAACCTGGCCAACCGACCGGCAGGTCGATCCGCACCTGGGGCGGGCCACTGCCAGCCGCGATGTGGCCGATGCGCGCGACGCTTTCGCCGCGCTCCCGCAGCAATTCCGTCGCCGCGTCCGCGTCGGCCACCACGATCGCCATGCCGATACCGCAGTTGAACACCCGTAACATCTCGCCCGACTCCACGCCGCCGGTACGTGCCAACCAGCCGAACACCGGCGGGATCGACCAATAGGGTTCCAGCACCGCCACGGTGTCCTCCGGCAGCACCCGGGGCAGGTTGCCGGGCAGTCCGCCGCCAGTGATGTGCGCCGCGGCCTTCAGCAGCCCGGCCCGATGCAGCGCGAGCACGGCCGGCACATAGATCCGCGTCGGCGTCATCAGCGCCTGCCCGAGCGACACTTCCGGGTCGAACGGCGCGGGCGCGCTCCAGGGCAGGCCGCTCATCTCCACCACGCGCCGCACCAGTGAAAACGCATTGGAATGAACGCCGGAGCTGGCGAGCCCCAGAACCGTATCGCCCGGCACGACGCCGCGCGGCAGGAGATGCCCACGCTCCGCCGCGCCGACGGCAAAGCCGGCGAGGTCGTAATCGCCCTCGCGGTACATCCCGGGCATCTCCGCGGTCTCGCCTCCCACCAGGGCGCAGCCGGCCTCGTTGCAACCTGAGGCGATGCCGGCGATCACCTCGCGCCCCTGGTGCGGGTCGAGCTTGCCGGCAGCGAAATAATCCAGGAAGAACAGCGGCTCGGCGCCCTGGACCACGATGTCGTTGACGCACATCGCCACCAGATCGACGCCGATCGTGTCATGGATGCCGGTCTCGATCGCGATCTTCAGCTTCGTGCCGACACCATCGGTGCCGGAGACGAGCACCGGATCGGCAAATCCCGCCGCTTTCAGGTCAAACAGCGCGCCGAAGCCGCCGAGGCCGCCCATCACGCCAGCCCGATTCGTGGCCCGCGCAAGCGGCTTGATCGTCTCCACCAGCGAATCGGCGGCCTCGATGTCCACGCCGGCGGCCCGGTAGGTCAGCCCGTTGGCAGCCATTGCCTTTGAATCGTGATCACCACTGGTCATGCTGGCCCTCGATACGCTACTGCCTTGGTCCGCTGCGCCGGACGATGGCGGGAACAACCATACGCCAACGACGCGGCGCAACGCGGGGAGTGCAATCGTGGAAGTGCGGGCCGATGCCTGACGGATCGCAAGTCAGCCGAAGCGCCTCGACCGCACTGCTGACATTGCCCAACGTTATCACATTCGCGCGGCTTTGCGCGGTACCGCTGTCAGTTTGGCTGGTATTGGAGCACCAGTTCGCCCAGGCATTCTTTCTGTTCCTCGCGGCCGGCTTGTCGGACGCGGTTGATGGCTGGCTGGCGCGACGCAACGGCGGCGGCAACATGGTGGGCGCGCTGCTGGATCCAGTGGCCGACAAGGCCCTGCTGGTGACGATGTACGTGACCTTGGCGTCGGTCGACGCATTGCCTGACTGGCTGGCCATTTTGGTGGTATTTCGAGATGTTGTCATTGTCGGTGGTGTGGTCGTGCTGTCACTGCTTGGCCAGTCGGTATTGATCCGCCCGCTGTACATTTCGAAGCTTAATACGGTGTTTCAGATCGCGCTGGTGGCGATGACGCTGCTGCTGTCCGGGTTTGACCTGGCCGCGCCGGCCGTGATGTCCGGTCTGGTGTGGCTGGTCGCGGCGACCACGTTCGGCTCTGGCGCCGCCTATGTCTGGGTGACGGCACGCAACCGATGACCGACACGGCAGAACTGCCGCCGCCCGAAGCACCTCCGCCTCCGCCGACGGCGGCGCCGCGGACCTGGTTCGCCGAGGTGGCGACCGTTCCGGGACAGGCGACGCGTGGCCAGCGGGTGGCGCTGGTGGTTGGGCTGCTGGTGGTGGCGTGGCTCGCCCTGCAACTCTTCGCCTCGGTGCTCGCGCCGTTCGTCGCCGCGGCCGGCATCGCCTACGTGCTCGACCCACCCACGACGCGGCTTACCCGGTTTGGGCTGGGCCGTGGGCTTGCAGCGCTGCTGATGATCCTGGGGCTGATCGCCGTTGTTCTGCTGTTCGCGCTGCTGCTCTACCCCCTCATCCTGCAGCAGATCGGCCTGCTGCTTGGCCGTATCCCGCAATACGTGCAGTTGCTGCAGCGTTGGGCCAGCACGGTGCTGACTGACCTGCAGCAGAACTTCGGCTCCGACGTGGTGAACGACAAGTTGCGCGACCTGGTGAGCAGCCAGGCCGGCAATATGCTGAGCTTCATTGCCTCCTCGCTCACCAGCGTCACGGGAGCGGGCTTCGCGATCTTCAATGTGCTCACGCTCGCCGTGGTAACGCCGGTCGTGGGCTTCTATCTGCTGCGCGACTGGCCGCGGGTGATCGGCATGGTCGATTCCTGGCTGCCCCATCGCTACGCCGACGTGATCCGCGCCCAGGCCCGCGAGGTGGACCGCATCCTGTCGGCCTGGGTGCGCGGCCAGGCGCTGTGCTGCATCATCCTGGCACTTTACTATGCCTCCGCGCTGACCGTGGCCGGCCTGGACCTCGGCCTTATCGTCGGCATGGCGGCGGGGCTGCTGTCGTTCATCCCCTATGTCGGCTCGATCACCGGAGGCGTCACCGCGCTGGGACTGGCCATGGCGCAGTTCCCACTCTGGCGCGGCGTCATCGTCGTGGGCGGCGTGCTGGTATTCGGCCAGATTCTGGAAGGCTATGTGATCTATCCGCGCTTCCTGGGCGACCGCGTGGAACTGCCAGCGGTATGGGTCATATTCGCCCTGTTCGCCGGTGGCGCGGCTTTCGGCTTTCTCGGAGTGATGCTGGCAGTGCCGGTTGCCGCAACGATCGGCGTGCTGTGCCGCTTCTGGCTGCGACGCTATCTGGCCAGCCCGCTTTATCTGGACCCACCCACCAAGCGATAGCGATCGATCCTGTTGCAGCCAGGCCGTTGAAGCCATCAGCGCGGCCAGCCTCGATTGATCAAGTCCCGCTCCTGTGACGGGGACAAAATGACGTTGGAGCGCCCCAGAGGGTCGGCTGTCCGTTGTGTCTCATTCTGTTTCTGGCCAATACCCCCGCCACCCCCTACGCCTTCGGCAGCCACGCTAGCGCTCGATCGGCCTGCAGGACCTTCTGGGTCGCTGGGATCCGCGCCGCCATCATCGCCTCCGCGGGCATAGGCGGCCTTCCCTCGCAGCGTCGCGGCTCGGAAATCAACCCCGCAGGGAACTGTGACCATCGCGACGATTGCGGCGCACCCCAGGAGCGCCCCGCATTGTCCGGCGGAACTGCGCAGGGATCGGTGCTGGCATGGTCAACAGTGGCATTGTTCCCCCCTCTGAAGCCCGCTGCCTGGACAGCAGACTCTGCCGCCGCAAGGTTCCGCTCACGGCACTGTTTACGCCTGCATATCGGTTTCACGATGGATTGCACACGTGAAGACGGACGAGCGCGGTAAACTGGGACATGCACCGCAGACGGCTTTGCGCCAAGGCGGGTCTGCCGGCCAGGCTCGCAGGTTTGATGACCCTGTTTGCGACTCTGACGGGCTGCGGCTCCTACCGGCCCGTCAACATCCCATCACTGCCGCCGGCCGCGTTGCCGACCTACGGCCTCGGCGATTCGTACCAGTTCAGCGATGGCAGCAACGACAGCGTGGCCGCTGTGGATGGCGATGTGGTCCGCTGGCGGGGCAATGATGGCACGTTCGTGACCTCGCGCGACGTCCTGGCGCCACGTCTGACCTGGGCCGACAGCGGCTCCTTGGGGGAGCGTCGCATAGATGGCGACCCGTCGCTGCTTTTCCCGCTGGCACCCGCAAGAAGCGTCCAGTTTATGGCAGTGCGCACCGTCCATCCGCGCGTGGGCGGCGAACAGGTGGCAGTGCAGGAGGACTGGGTCTGCAAGGTCATCGGTGCGGCAAGGGTGACGACAGGAGCTGGTGATTTCGATACGTGGCGGGTCGATTGCACGCTGCGCGAGACACCGCCCGTGACCGGCAGCGGGCTGATCCGACGCAGCTTCTACTATGCCCCCGACATCGGGTTCTACGTCCGCACCGACGAGGCGGTCGGTGACGGCCCATTCCAGGTCACGCGAACTGACGAGTTACACCATTTCCGATCCGATACTGGCCGACAGCGCACTCCGCCAACGTTCCTATGCGCTGCAGCGGGCATTGGAAACTCAACTGAGTGGCAGCCAGGCGAAGTGGGCCGATGCCGACACCGGCGCGGCTGGCGTTGTCACGCTGGTGGCCACGAAGCACTCCGCGCAATACGGCTGGTGCCGCGACTTCGTCGAGCGCATCCAGTCGTCAGGCCGCGCCTACTCGCTGCACGGCACCGGCTGCCGCGATCCCTCGAAGGTCTGGGACATCGTTGCAATGGCGCCGGGCAGCGGTGGAGGCAACTGAGTACGGCTTGACTATCTGTCGGGCCAAGTTCGGAGTTCTGCAGTGAGCACCGCCCGTCAACCGCCGCTGCCACTCTTTCGCGGGCCTCGCTTCGCCGCGATCGACTTTCGCGAGGCGCCGTCCAATACCGCTGCCTGCGCGTGGCTGCGGCGCACTGACGATTGGCCAGACCGGCGGCTGGCGATCTGGGGCGAGTCGGGGCGCGGCAAGACCCACCTGCTGCATATCTGGGCGGCTCGTACGGGTGCCGTGCTTTGGTCCGGGAGCGCGTTGGTGGCCATGCCCGAACTGCCCGCCACCGGCATCGCGCTGGATGACGCCGACGCGGTCACCGACGAAACCGCACTCCTCCATCTGTTGAACACGGCCGGTGAGGCCAGGCTGCCGATCCTGCTTGCCTCGCCCGCGCCGCCATCGCGCTGGCCGGTCCGTCTGCCCGACCTCGCCAGCCGTCTGCGCGCGATCACCGCAGTGGAGATCGGCCCCCCGGAGGACACGCTGCTGCGGACGCTGCTGGCCCGGCTGCTCGCCGAACGGCAGCTACGTCTGCCAGAGGCGGTGCAGGAATGGCTGGTGCGGCGCCTGCCGCGCAGCGCCTCTGCGCTTGGCGAGGCGGTCGGCCGCCTGGATGCCGCCTCGCTCGAGCAACGCCGCAACATCACCGTGCGGTTCGCGACCGTGGCGCTGGCCGACCTGCTGGCGCCTGATGAAATTTCCGGGACGGTTCCGCCGCCCTCGCGGGACGGCCCGGCTCTCCTGTAGGATCGCGGCATGAAATCGCCCACCCAAGAGTTGCCGGCGCACGGCAACGGCGCAGTTGAGGTACTTGACCGGCCCGTCGGTCCGTCCCGGCCCGATCAGGTCACGATTGCGCCGGACAGTCCCGACCGGTTCATCAACCGCGAGCTCTCCTGGCTCGATTTCAACCACCGTGTGGTGGAGGAGGCGGAGAACCCGCGTCATCCGCTGCTCGAGCGCGTTCGCTTCGTGTCGATCAGTGCGTCCAACCTGGACGAGTTTTACTCGGTGCGCGTGGCCGGCCTGATAGGGCAGGCGAAGGCCGGCCTCACCGCCCTCTCGCCGGACGGACGAACGCCGGCGCAGCAGCTTGCCGAGATCAAGATCCGCGCCGAATCGCTGCTCGCCGAGCAGCAGCGAGTGTGGCGCGAACTGCGCGGCCTGTTGCGGGAGGCTGGCATCGAGGTGTGCGAGCCGGAGGAGCTGTCAGCCAACGATGTGAAGTGGCTCGACGCCTGGTTCATGGAGCGGGTGTTTCCGGTGCTGACGCCGCTCGCCATCGATCCGGCGCATCCTTTCCCGTTCATTCCCAACATGGGCCTGGTGATGGCCCTGCTGCTGCTCCGCGCGGAGGACGGGCAGAACATGCGGGCGCTGCTGCCGCTGCCCAGCCAGGTGGACCGCTTCGTCCGGCTGCCCGGCGCGATCGGCGAACCGATCCGCTTCGTCATCCTCGACGATCTGGTCGGGCTTTTCCTGGACCGGATGTTCCCCGGCTTCCGCGTCACCGGCCAGGGCACGTTCCGCCTGATCCGCGACACCGATGTGGAGTTCGAGGAAGAAGCGGAGGACCTGGTCCGCTCCTACGAGACGGCACTGAAGCGCCGGCGGCGTGGTGTCGCGATCCATCTCGGCATGGATGCCAAGATGCCGGAGGAGCTGCGTGCGCTGGTGGCCGCCGAGACCGGCGCCACGCCGGACGAAACGCATATCGCCAATGGCCTTCTCGGCGTCGCTGATCTGCGACATCTCATTGTCGATGACCGCCCCGACCTGCTGTTCCCGCCCTACACACCGCGCTTCCCGGAACGCATCCGCGACTTTGGCGGCGATTGCTTTGCCGCAATTCGCGCAAAGGACATCATTGTCCACCACCCGTTCGAGAGCTTCGACGTGGTGGTGCAGTTCCTGCGTCAGGCGGCACAGGACCCGAACGTCATTGCGGTCAAGCAAACGCTGTACCGCACCAGTCGCGACTCGCCAATCGTAAAGGCGCTGATCGAGGCGGCCGAGGCCGGCAAGTTCGTCACCGCCGTGGTGGAGCTGCGCGCGCGCTTCGACGAGGAGATGAACATCCAACTGGCCCGCACGCTCGAGGCGGCGGGCGTGCAGGTCGTCTATGGCTTCGCTGAACTGAAGACCCACGCGAAGCTGTCACTGGTGGTGCGTCGCGAGGGCAGCGGCGTGCGCTCGTACGCGCATTTCGGTACCGGCAACTACCACCCGATCACCGCACGTATCTATACAGATCTATCATTCTTCACGACCGATCCCGATCTGACACGCGACGCGGCACGGCTGTTCAATTTCATGACCGGATATGCGCGGCCGGAACTGATGGATGCGATCGCCTTCAGTCCGCTGACGACGCGGGCCGTGCTGTCTGACCTGATCCGTCGCGAGATCGCCTTCGCGCATGCCGGCAGGCCGGCGGGCATCTGGTTGAAGCTGAATTCGCTGGTCGACGAGACGCTGATCGATCTGCTGTATGAAGCCTCGCGTGCCGGCGTCAAGGTAATGGGCGTAGTGCGCGGCATATGCTGCCTGCGCCCCGGCGTGCCAGGCCTGTCAGAGAACATCCGCATCAAGTCCATCGTCGGCCGCTTCCTGGAGCACAGCCGCATCTGCGTGTTCGGCAACGGCCATCCGCTACCCAGCCGCCACGCGCGCGTCTATATCAGCTCGGCCGACTGGATGGTGCGCAACATGGATTGGCGCGTGGAAACTCTGGTGCCGATCCACAATCCAACTGTACACGCTCAGGTACTTGACCAGATCATGGTGGTGAACCTGAAGGATTCGATGCAGTCGTGGGAACTGCGCGGCGACGGCGTATGGCGCCGCGTGCCGCCCGGCAAGAAGCCGATCTCGGCGCACCACTATTTCATGACCAACCCATCGCTTTCCGGCCGAGGGTCCGCGTTGCACGGGCCCGCGGTTGCATCGCCGCTCGTCAATCATCGTCGCCCGGATCGCGTCAACCAGGACTGACCCATGCCATTCAAGCCGTCTGCCGACGCGCCGCGCTGCGCCGTGGTCGATCTCGGATCCAACTCTGTGCGTCTCGTCGTCTACGAAGGTGCGTGCCGGAACCCGGTGGCGATTTTCAACGAAAAGGCTGTGCTGCGTCTCGGTCGCGGCCTGCAGGCGACCGGGCGGCTGAACGAAGAGGGCATGGGACAAGCCCTCACCGTGCTGCACCGCTATCATGCCGTGGCACGCGCGATGGGTGCGACGCCGTTCGAGGATACTCGCCACCGCCGCGGTGCGCGACGCACGCAACGGTCCGGACTTTGTCGCTGGCTTGCAGTCGCGCATGCCCGACGTGCCGATCCGTATTCTGTCGGGTCAACAGGAAGCGGAGTATTCAGCAGAAGGCGTGCTTTGCGGCATTCCGACGGCAGATGGCATCCTGGCCGATGTCGGCGGTGGTTCGCTGGAACTGGTGCGTCTCGACCGCGGCGCACGCGGCGTATCGCACACGCTCAGCCTTGGCGCGATACGACTGGCGGAGCGCGCCGGCGGCGATCCGGTCCGCGCCCGCGCAATCGCCGAGGCCGACCTCGCGACGGTGCCATGGCTGGCTGAGGGCGCCAATTGCGATCTGTATCTGGTGGGCGGCGCGTGGCGTGCGCTTGCACGCATCCACATGGCGCAGACCGGCTATCCGCTGCAGATGGTGCATCACTACACGATCGGACGCGAGGAGGCGCGCGACCTGACCGGCGTGATCGCCGGTGCCGGTCGCCGTGCGCTCGAGCGGCTGCCGGGGCTTTCACGCCGACGCATCGATGATCTTCCCTATGCCGCCGTGGTGCTGCGGCGCGTGCTGCGTGCGACCGGCGCGCGTCGCGTTGTATTCAGCGCGAGCGGACTGCGCGAGGGCTGGTTCATGCAGCGCATGCCGGACGCGATCCGCGTCGAGGATCCTCTGTTGGCGGCGGGCCATGAGTTTGCGGCGCGTCTGGGCCGTGACCCGAAGCTGCCTCCCGCGCTGTTCAACTGGACCGATCCGCTGTTCCCGGCGGAGATGGGTGAGGCGCGGCGGCTGCGCGAGGCGGCATGCTGGATGTCCGACATCGGCAGCCACGATCATCCGGAGTTCCGTGCCGAACAGGCGTTCCTGCGTGTGCTGCGCCAGCCGGGGATCGGGCTGGATCATCACGCGCGGGCGTTCCTCGCGCTGGCCATCGCCATGCGTTACGAGGTGGACACCGAGGCGCCGTTCCTGCGTCCGGCACGACTGCTGCTTGATGTGTCGAGCACGCACCGGGCGGAGGTTCTCGGTGTGGCGTTGCGCCTGGCCTACACGTTATCGGCCGGCACGCTGGATCTGCTGGCGGGGACAGGGCTGCGGCTTGCGGGCAGTCGGCTGATCCTGCGGCTTGAGGAAGACAGCGGCGTGTTCGCCGGCGAGAGCGTGATGCGCCGGCTGGATCGGCTGGCGCAGGCCGTGGGGCTGGAGGCCGCGACTGAGGCGGTGCGAGAGCGGGCGGCCTGACTGGGACGCGCTTCGACTGCCACCATGATTCGCATTGCCCGTCATCATGATGCTGGCGTGGTACGCGACGTCGTGGATGCCGCGTATACACACTACATCGCTCGCATCGGCAAACCGCCCGGCCCGATGCTGGACGATTACGGGCGGCGCATCGCTGACGGCCAGACCTGGGTGATTGAGGACGCTGGGCGCATCGTCGGCGTCGTCGTGCTGGAGGAAACGCAGGCGGGTTTCCTGCTCGACAACGTGGCAGTCTTGCCTGGCTGTCAAGGCAGGGGCCATGGCCGGGCGCTGGTCGAATTCGCCGAAGCGGAGGCCCGCCGACGCCGATATGGCGCCATCCACCTGTATACCCACGCGTTGATGACCGAGAACATCGCTCTATACGGCCGCCTTGGCTTCATCGAAACACGCCGCATCAGCGAGAAGGGCTATGACCGCGTATACATGACAAAGCAACTTCGAGAGGGGGAGACTGCGGTGCCATGATCGCGCGTTCAGCCAACATTCGGCGATCGACCTACCCATGCGGGGTTTGACCCTCGTCTTCCACCTTGTAGACCTCAAAGGTCAATCGCGGCAAAGTCGCAAAGTCGATCGGCGGCTCCCAGTTCGCGGCGATGGCGACGTTGCGATCGACCTCCTCGGGCCACCGTATGCCGATGATGCCCGAGTGGATACGCGAGTTGGACAGGACGAATTTCAGGCTTACATCGAACAGATCATGCGCATCCTGCCATTCAGGCGCCAAGTAACGCGCCGCAAGCGGCAAGATGCCCGAGGTCATCGTTCGCATGGTCACCACGCCGACGTTCGCCTTGGCAGCGTCGATCAGAAAGTGCCGGGCAGCGCCTTGGTAGATGAAGTTGTAGGCGATTTGGTAGACGTCGATTTCCGGGTGAGCGAGGAACGGGATCACCGTCCATGGTTCCTCCGTCGTGATGCCGATGAACCCGATCTTGCCTGCGTCGCGCAACGTTCGCAGCCCTTCAAGTGGACCGCCGTCCATAACGACGTGCTCGTAGTCCGAGGCTGAATACATCCGCCCGTGAATCTGCACAATGTCGATATAATCGGTTTGCAGGCGCTTCAGGCTCTCATGAACGCTGTCGATGACCCCTTGCCGATCGTGTTCGAACCACACCTTGCTCGCAAGAACACAGTCGTTGCGACGGGTCTTCATCACCTCACCGATCAGCGTCTCGCTATAGCCGTCCCCGTACAGCGGGGACGTGTCGATGTAGTTGATCCCGCAATCAAGCCCATGCTTGAGCATTTCATTTACGGTCCGACGACCCTCATCGGAGTGCGGGTCCCAGTTGCTCGCCTTGTTCAGATACCCAAAGGCCGCACCTCCCATCGCAATCGGTGAAACGTCAAGCCCAGTGCGGCCAAGTTTCCTCGTCTTCATCGCCATGGTTCCCGTTAATTGGAAGCTGCGAGTTCGCCGTACCAATAGGCAGCCGTTACTCCTCCGTCCATGAGGAAGTCACTGCCGGTTATGAACGCACCGTCTGGCCCCATCAGCAACGCGCCGACGTGTCCAACTTCATCTGGGGTGCCGCCGCGTCCAGCCGCCGCGGCTGAACCGACGGCGCCATGACAGTAGTGTGACTATCGGCCTCGCGCCATCGCGCCAACATCGCATGGGGCATGCCGCCGATCGAAGCGAGGGTAAAGGACCTGCTGGATGAGACGCGCCTGGTGATGCTGGGTGCGCAGCTTCTGCTCGGATTGCAGTATCGCGCGGCATTCTCGGTCGGCTTTCGTCATCTTCCCGGGTCGTTTCAGGCGCTCGATTGTGCCGCGCTGCTGCTGACCCTCGCGACCGTCGGTTTACTGCTCGCCACGCCATCATTCCATCAGATTGCCGAGAAGGGCCACGCCACTTCGCGCTTTATCTCGCACGCATCCCGCGCGCTACAGGCGGCACTGCCATTGCTCGCACTGGTGCTTGGCATCGACGTGGCGATCGGCCTCGTCGCGTTTGCCGGTATCTGGCGCGCGGGACTTGCGGGCGGCGGTTTCGTGCTTGTGGCCATCGTGGTCTGGCACGTGGTTCCGGCTTGCGCGGCCAGAAGCCGAGAACGAAAGGACGGCCCCATGGAGGACAAGGAGCAGACACTGGAAGCACGCATCGTTCAGGGGCTCACGGAACTGCGCGTCGTTCTGCCGGGCGCCCAGGCGCTGTTCGGCTTCCAGGTGATCGCCGTGCTGACCGATCGTTTCGGTGAACTGAGCGCGGCATCCCAAGCGATTCACGCGGCAAGCATGGGTTCCGTCGCGATCGCCATCGTGCTGCTGATCGCGCCCGCTTCCTATCATCGCATAGCCGCCGGAGGAAACGCCGAGGAGAGCGTGCTTCGCTATACCGTCATGATGATGTTGCCGGCGGAAGGGCTCATCGCGCTCGGTCTCGTCGGCGAGGCCTACGTTACCGTCAATATGGTGTCCGGCAATGTCACTCTGGCGATCGTGCTGAGTTCGCTTGCCGCGGTCGGTTTCGCGGTTCTGCTGTATGGCGTGCCATTGACCGTGCGCTGGCGTCGCGCGCTCTGAGGTTATACCTCCGGTGTTATCATCATTTCGTCACCGCGTTCGGTGAGGCGAGTTCCATAGGTCGCGCTGCGTGTCTTGATGTCGGCGAACTCGGCGCGTTCATCGTCCAGGCAGCAAGGAACAGTCTCATTGCGGTCGTTGTGACGGACGAATTGCACGCCGATGTCCGCTATCCGCTTATCCGCTATGGTCGCGCGCACCATCATGCCGATCCAGTCCCCATGCCGGCGCCCGCCATGACCGGTGTGGAACGAGAAACTGCCAAGGCCGTAGAAGATTGACCTGCCGCGATACACCTCGATCGGCAGCGAATAGTGTGGCCCATGTCCGATGACCACGTCCGCCCCGGCATCGATCGCGGCGCGGCCGATCTCGCGCATGTAGCCGAGAACCTCCTTGTGCAGTCCCCAATGACATGACGCGACAAGGACATCGACCTGCGAACGCAGCGCGGAGATGTCCTCGGTGAAGGCGCGCAGGTAATCGGGATCCGCCCAGGTGATGATCACCGGTGGGATGCCCGGGCGGTTCATCGGCGGAATGTCCGCACGCGTCTTGTGCATCGGCACCTGGTACGCGGTGTGCGCGCGGATCACTGCGATGCCGGTGGCGCTGGGACCGGCCTCATGATTCGTCGGCCAGTACACCGAGCTGCGCTGCAGAAAGCCATAGCGGATCCCGTTGCGTTCCACGATGGCCGGGGCGCGGGCCGCAGCGGCGTTGGTACCGGCGCCGCTGTGTGGAATGCCGAGTGCGTCGAGCCGATCGACGGAGGCGGTGATCGCGGCATCGCCATAGTTTACGTTGTTGGCGATGCCGACCACGCCGATGCCGGCGGTGCGCAACGCCTCACCACCGATCAGTGGCGAGGCGAAGAAGCCTTCGTTCTCCGTCGCGTGCCCGCGCGGGGGATCATAGAGGCAGCATTCGAGATTGCTGAATACGATGTCGGCGGCGCGAAACTCTTGCTGCACGCGTGCGAACGGCACTGTGGCATCGTCGACGTTCATCAGGTTGACGTCGCCGGTGAGGATCATCTTGGGCATCAGGCATCCTGTGTTTGCGAGGAGCGAAGCTGCGAAGCAATCTTCATCATAGCGCATACTGGATGGGGATTGCCGTCGCTCCGACGCTTCGCTCCGCGCAATGACAGGGATACCGCTCTCTTACCGCGAGCTTCTCGGCTCGACCGACGTGCGGGCGTTGTTGCTCGCCACGCTGCTTTCGCGCCTGGCCGGGCGCATGTTCGCGCTGGCGATCGTGCTGTACGCGCTGGCGCGGACTGGCTCGCCGGTCCTCGCCGGATGGCTGGCCTTTGCCGCTGTTGCGCCCGGCCTGGCGATCAGTCCGGTTGCCGGTGCCCTCATCGACACGGTTGGTTCGGTCTGGGCGATCACCGTGGACATGGCAGCGAGCGCGGCGTGCGTGATCGCGTTGATCGCGTTCGATCGTGTGGGCTGGGCAACTGCACCCGTGCTGCTCGCACTGGTCGGCGTGTTCTCGCTGACCAGCCCGCTGACCATGTCTGGGATCCGTGCGTTGCTCCCTCGTCTGGTCCCGGTGACGGCACTGGCGCGCGTGAACGCCTTGGATACCTCGATCCATGGCCTGTCTGACATCGCCGGGCCCGCGTTGGCCGGCGCGATTGTGGGATTTGGCGGACCGGCGCTCGCTCTGGGCACCATCGCTCTCACCTACGCGGCAGCCGCATTGTGCGTGGGCACGATTTGCCGGCGGCGCGGCCGACTGCCAAGTCTGAGGCCATTGCTGGCGGAGGCATGGGGTGGCGTGCTGCGTGTCGTGCGGCACCGCTCGTTGCGCGGGCTCGCGGTGTCCTATTCGCTATATGAAGTTTCATGGGGCATCCTGGTCGTCGTCGTGCCGGTATTCGCGGCGCGACAGTTCTCAGGCGGTACGGCCGCGGCCGTCGCAGGCCTGCTCTGGGCGGGCCTCGGTCTTGTCGGTGGCATCGCAGCCTTGATCGCCGGCCATCGACGCATTGCCGGACGAGAGCGCGAGGTGATGGCGCTCGGCATGCTGGTGACCGCCGTTGCGGCATGGCCGTTTGCGGCTGAATTCGGCCTCGCCGGCCTAGCATTTGGATTGATGCTGGTCGGCGCCGCAGCGGGACCTATCGACGTCGGCGTATTGACGTTGCGCCAGCGACGAACCGACCCGGCGGAACTTGGCCGCGTACTTTCCGTATCGATGAGCCTGAACATGTCCGGCGGCCCGTTGGGTTCAGCGCTCGCCGGCCTGCTGGTCACATGGTCGCTTTCGGCAGCGTTTGCCGTGGCTGCATTGGCTTCGGTGCTTGCGGCCGTCGCCGTCGCGTTGATCCCTGGGCGGGACGACCCCTGATTGGCCGCCGATCGGTTGCGCTATGTCAGCGCGCGGCCGGCCAGTTGCTCGAGCACCCGGAGCGGCGAACGCTCCGGATGCGCCATCGCCGTGACTGGCAGGTGGAAGGTCTGTTCCAATGCGCAATGCCCGGCGAGGGCCGCGTGCAGCACCTGATCCGTGAAGCAGAGCCACGTGGTGCCGGCGGCAAACGACACGTCCATCCGCGGCGCGCCGGACTGGTAGGCAGCATCCAGTTTCCCTGTGTCGTGCAGACGCAGCATGACCCGGTCGTATTCACTGCGCCGCCCCTTGGTGATGCCCAGGCGTTGCAGAAGCCAGGCGCTGCCCGGCATCGCCGACCCGGTGCGCGGCAGGAACTGGCGGGCGAAGTCAGGGAATGGCTCGCCGACGCGCCAGGCACGCGCGGCTCCGTCCGCCGAAACGTTGCTGAACAGGCGGAGAATCCGCTGGCCACGCATCGGGCGGCTGGGAAACGCATCGACGTGCAGTAGCCTGTCGTCATGCCGCGGCGAATACTGGCGGCCAGCGATCTCCGCTGGGCGGAAACTGGTGCGCGCCCGCTGCAGTGCTGGCGCGTAGCCGGGCAGGAGATCGTGCAGCAACGTCTCCGCCATGTCGGCGAAGCGGCGCAGCATCGCGCTCAATCGTTCGGCCTCGCCGCCGGACAGCGAGGTGTTGCCGATGCGGCCGGTTGCAGCATCGAAGCTGATGTTCTTGCGCTCGCTGCCCATGATCGCGGGCGACAGCAGGAACGCCTCGTCCGGCGCCAGATGGAACGGCAGTCGCGCCATCAGCACGCGGCCGGCCTCCAGCGCATCGAGCGCCTGCGTTTGCACAGGCGGTGCGAATGGTCCCTGCCAGTCGGTGATCGGCAGTCCTTCGATGACGTCGCTTGCCTGCATCGCTATTCGTGCACCAACACCCAGTCATTGATGAAACTCGCCAGCCCGTTGGCGTGGAAGTCGCGCTGGAGGGCCGTGTGATCGTAGTCCTCGCGCACCCAGTCGAGGAACGGCTTCCGTCCCTCGGCCTCGCGCGCATAGTGGTGGAAGAACGCGTCCAGCACGCCGGTGCGCGCCTGCCTGATATGGCCGAAGCGCAGCGAGAGTTGCGCCAGTGCCTGCCGCGAGGTGCCGCCCTGATACAGCACGAACAGTCCGGCCGCGAGCCCCGCCCGATCCGCGCCTGACTTGCAGTGCAGCAGCGCCGGCGCGCGCATCTGCCGGAAAATGTCGAACAGCCGCAGGATCCGTTCGCGTTGCGGTGCGCCACGACTGTCCAGCGGCGCATCGACGAACTCCAGACCGAGTGCCTGGGCCGCCTCACGGCTCAGCGCATCCGAGCCATTGCCGGTCTCGCCGCGCAGGTTGATCAGCGTCTTAAGGCCGTAGCGGCGCGTGAGTGCCGCCAGGCGCGCCGGCGTCGGATGGTTGCAGCGATACAGGCGCCCGGGCGCGACGGCGGCGAAGTTGCTCCAGACCAATCGGAACACCGCGTGATCGACCACCAGCGCATCGAGCCACGCAAGCGCGCGGCCGCCGGCGGTACTCACATCGCCTTTGAAGATGCTGTTCATCGGGATGGCGTTATGGCCGTGCCGCGGGTTCGGGTGCAACCCGAGCCTATCCGGGGATCAGCCCGGCCACATCCTCGCGCCCGTCCGATTGCAGCCCGGCAACCACGCCGGCGCGGTCCTCCGCCGGGCGGTTCTGGCTCATCTTCCATTTGCCCTCGAGCCGCGATATCGGCAGCACGAAGCCGACGATGCCCTTCAGCATGACATCGATGAAATCGGCCGGCGCATCGGTTACCGCCCAAGGCTCGGCGCGAGGCGCCTCCTGCCGCTCAGTCAGCCGCGTGACCACGTCGCGCAACCGCTCTGGGTCGTTGAAGAATTCGACCGTCCCATAGGCGTGGATCGTCACGTAGTTCCAGGTAGGCACGACCTTGCCGGTCGCACGCTTGGTCTCGTACCAGGACGGCGTGATGTAGGCCTCCGGTCCCTGGAAGATCGCCAGCGCCTCGCCGATCGCGCCTCGCGCCTGCGGGTTTGGCCGCGCGAGATGGCCGACCAGCGCGCCATACGGCGCGGGGTCCGCGTCGAGCAGCATCGGCACATGGCTCGCGATCAGCCCGTCCTGCGTCAACGTGACCAAGGTCGCCAAGCCGGTGCGGCGGATCGCATGGTGCAGCACGTCGATGCGGTCTTCTTTGTGCAGCGGAGGAACGTACATGCGTGGCTGCTCAGGCGGCGGTGCGAATCGCTGCGGCGCGGACCTCGTCGCCAACGCCCGCCTCGAAAACCGCAAAATTCTTCTCGAACCGGCCGATCAGTTCGCTCGCCATCCGGTCGTATGCCGCCTTGTCCGACCATGACTCGCGCGGGTCCAGCACCTCGGGCGGCACGCCGGGCACCTGCTCGGGAATGGCGAGGCCAAAGAACCGCTCCTTGCGGAACCGCGTCCGCGCCAGGCTGCCATCGAGCGCGGCGCGCAACAGTGCGCGCGTGTGGCGGATGCTCATGCGCTGCCCGACGCCGTACTGCCCGCCGCTCCAGCCGGTATTCACCAGCCAGCAATCGGCCTCATGTCGCCCGATGAGTTCGGCCAGCATCCGGCCATAGACCTCCGGCCGACGCGGCAGGAAGGGCGCACCGAAGCAGGTGCTGAACGTCGCCACCGGCTCTGCGCCGAGGCCCTTCTCGGTTCCCGCCACCAGCGCGGTGTAACCTGACAGGAAATGATACATCGCCTGTGCCGGCGTCAGCTTCGCGATCGGCGGCATCACGCCGAATGCATCGCAGGTCAGCATCACGACGTTGCGTGGCTGCCCACCGCACAGCGATGGCTCGATGTTGGGAATGTACTCCACCGGATAGGCCGATCGCGTGTTCTCGGTCAGCGACTGATCCGTCAGGTCCAGCCTGCCATGTCCATCGGCGACAACATTCTCCAGCACCGTGCCGAAGCGGTGGCTGGCGGCCCAGATCTCCGGCTCATGCTCCGCCGAAAGGTTGATCACTTTCGCGTAGCAGCCGCCCTCGAAGTTGAATACGCCCTTCTCGCTCCAGCCATGCTCATCGTCACCGATCAGCTTGCGGTGCGGATCCGACGAGAGCGTGGTCTTGCCGGTGCCTGACAACCCAAAGAACAACGCCACGTCGCCTTCGCCGCCGATGTTGGCGCTGCAATGCATCGGCATCACCCCGCGCTCCGGCAGGATCCAGTTCATGACGGTGAAGATCGACTTCTTCACCTCACCGGCGTACTCGGTGCCGGCAATGACGATGGTGCGCTGCTCGAACGACAGCGCGACGGCAGTACCGCTGCGCACGCCGTCGATCGCCGGATCGGCCTGAAAGCCTGGCGCGTGCAGTATCACGTAGTCCGGCTGGAAATCCGCCAGCTCCTCGGGCTTCGGCCGGATGAAGATGTTGCGCGCGAACAGCGCCTGCCAGGCGCCGGTGGTGACCATGCGCACCCGCACGCAATGCGCCGCATCGGCGCCGGCATACAGGTCCTGGGTGAACAGTTCCTGGCCCTGCAGATAGGCCTGCACGCGCGCCTTCAGCACGGCGAATTTCTCTGGTGCGAGGCGATTGTTGACACGGCCCCACCACACTTCGCCGGTGACCGACGGCTCATCCACAACGAACTTGTCCTGCGCCGACCGGCCGGTGTGAACGCCGGTCGCCACGACCAGCGCGCCGTCGACCGACAGCCGTCCCTCATCACGCCGCACCGCCTCCGCCACGAGCGCCGGCGCAGTGAGGTTGGCATGCACCGGCCGAGACGCGTGGATGCCGGTCCCGGCAAGCGCCTCGGCCGCATTGGTCTTCCAGTTCCTGTGCCTTGGGTGCGCTGTGTCGGCGGCAAGCGTCAACGGCTTTGCTCCTGTCGTGGGTGGCGTACGGCAAATGACGGGTGCGTCGATGATAAGAGTGGAAGTGCGAAACAATCTAGCCCATCCACACAACTTTGAATTGTGCGCCGCACAAAAGGTTGCGCCTGATGACAGAACGGTGACGGAATGCCCGCCGGGCCCGCTGAATATATGGCACTTGCCGGCCCGAGCCGTTCAGCGCGAGCATCGTTTTGCCGGATGAGTTCTGGGCGGCACAAGGACAGCGGGGCGGAATTCGGATAGTGCCCTCCAGACGGGGGCGATAAGAGGTCGAGGAGAACATCAAGCCGAGGCGGATTTTCCAAGCGCCGGTCACAAACAGTTCGCCATCGACGGGGGAGTGCCGATGGACGGCATCGGGAAGTTGGAACCGAGTGGGTCTGACGATCAGACGGTCCTGCCGCGGCACATTAAGCGCGCGCTCGACTACATGAATGGCAACCTGGCCGAGAAGATCACTCTGGCGGAACTCGCGTCCGCCTGCGCAGCGGCCGAACGTACCTTGCTCAAACAATTCCAGAGATTTGTAGGTGTTCCACCGCTCGCCTATCTGCGCCGCCTTCGCCTCAACTCCGCGCGGCAAGAGTTGATGAAGGCAGACTGCCGGGAGGCGATCTCGGATATCGCGATCCGCTGCGGCTACCCGCATTTTGGCCGGTTCGCCGGCGACTATCGTCGGCTCTTCGGCGAGTCTCCGTCCGGCACCCGAAACCGAGTACGCGCATCCGCGGCCGATGGCGGTCCGACCGTCAGTGGATCATCCGGCTTCCAGCCTTCGGTGCGTGATAAGCCGTCGCTGCTGATCCTGCCGTTACGCGCCGAGACGCTGCAGGAAAACCTGGAGGCACGGGATCTCACCGAGCGGCTTGCCGCAACGCTGTCGCGCATGCGGATCGCGTCTGTTGCCTTGGCACATCCTTCGCGGAACTTGTCGATGAACGCGCCGCAGCCGCGCAATGCCGGTACTCGGTCCTGCCTGCTGGGTCGGCTGACGCACCGCGATGAGCGCACGCGCGTGATTGTCAGGCTGGTCGATGTCGCCGCCGACCGGCATGTCTGGGGCGACAGCTTCGATGGTTCGGTCAACGACCCTTTCGAGTTACAGGACCGTGTCGTCGATGGCGTGCTGTGCGGTGTCGTCTCGAGAATCACCGATGCAGAGATCGAACGTGTGCACAACAAGGCTCCCACGGATCTTGGCGCGCACGATCTGGCATTGCAGGCGCTCCCGCTTATCCTTGGCACCAGCGTGCCAAACGCACGACGAGCCATGGCCATCCTGGATCGCGCCATGGATCTGGATGTGGCCGATGCCACGTCGATGGCCTTGTTGGCATGCTGCCACGCGCAACTTGGCACCTATCACGGCACTTCCTCGCCAGCCGCCGCGAGAGATACCGCACTGGCTCTCTCTCTGCGGGCAGGCATGCTGGACAACAGCAATCCGCTGGTGATCGCCGCCCGCAGCACGGCAACCGCATTGGCGCTGCAAGCTGACGAGGCCGAGGGGCTTGTCACGCGTGCATTGGCTATGGACCCCACCTCGGCGTGGGCCTGGGAGCGTCGCGGATTCCTCAGGCTGAATTCCCCTGCCGATGCCGACCGTGCCATCACTGATTTTCGGCGGGCACTTCAGCTCAGGGGGCCGCGTATATCTCGTGCCAACTGCTTCGTTGGCATCGCATCCGCGCATTGCAAAGCCGGCCGACGTGCGGAAACCGACCTTTGGACCCGTAAAGCGCTCGCCGAGAACCCCGAGGCGACGTGGATATATCGGTGGCAGACCTGCTACTCCGCCAAGTGGCGTGACGCGTCAGTGCTGATCGCAGCAGTCGAACACTTGCGCCGCGCACAGCCGGAGTTCTCGGTATCCCTGATGATGGCGTCCTATCCTCCGTCGGACCCCGACTGGCTCGAAGCCGTCGCGCGTGCGGGCATGCCGCTCACCTGAAGCCGGTAAACGGTCAGACCCCCTGATATGGGATGAAGCAGAATACGCCGTTGGATTCGGTGTTGAAGATTGACCAGCAAAGGACCGCGTGTCCGGTCGGGTTTTGAACGGCACTGACCTTGGCTTCAGGAATTTCAATCCATACATCGGAATTGGCCCCATACCTGCTGAGCCATTGCCGCATCCAGGCGCTTCTTGCGGCTTGGTATGCTTCCCCACTCTCTTGGGACAAGATCTGTTTCCAGGTTGCGGTGCTGAACCGCTCGCGTGTCACCTGGGCTTCGTAATGCTGCGTCCGGTCGTTCCATCGGGCCTCGACCATCCGACAATCAGCCATGGTGCAGCAGGGCGCGCCGGGAATACCAGGCACCGTCAGGCTTCTGAACCAATCGCTGAATTGCCCGCTCGCGTCCGGCGGTGGTGCGGCGTGCGCCGACATTGCAATGTGGAACAGACCGAGGAACCAGATGAAGCGCATCGGAGCCTCCCGACGGGGACTTCGATCCGATACGGTTTGGCAGTCTGTCGCGGCTATCCAATCAGCGCCTCGTTGGCCGTCGACCGCACCAAAATCATCTGCGCTGAGCGGACGACGACCGCGCGGCTGCCGGAGGAGTGACCCTGGCGCCCGGCTGGGCTATGACGCGGCGAAAGGAGACGACACAACGTGAACCAGCCTTTCGGCGTCAATAGCCTGCGCAACGGTCCGGACGGGCGTGGCCGGTTCGGCGAATTCGGCGGCCGGTTCGTCGCCGAGACGCTCATGCCGCTCATCCTGGAAGTGGAGCAGGCCTATCTGGCCGCGAAAGCTGATCCTGCGTTCCAGGCGGAGCTTGCGGAATACCTGACGCATTATGTCGGGCGCCCCAGCGCGCTGTGGTTCGCCGAGCGGCTGACGCGTCACCTCGGCGGGGCGAAGGTGTACTTCAAGCGCGACGAACTGAACCACACCGGCAGCCACAAGGCCAATAACTGCATGGGCCAGATCCTGCTGGCCAAACGCATGGGCAAGACGCGGATCATCGCGGAGACCGGCGCCGGCCAGCATGGCGTTGCCACCGCGACGATGTGTGCGCTGTTCGGGCTGCCATGCACTGTCTACATGGGCGCCACCGACGTCGAGCGGCAGAAGCCGAACGTGTTCCGCATGAAGCTGCTGGGGGCGGAGGTGAAGCCGGTGACCTCGGGCGCGTCCACGCTTGAAGGATGCGATGAACGAGGCGCTGCGCGACTGGGTCGCGAATGTCGAGGACACCTACTACCTGATCGGCACCGTCGCGGGACCGCATCCGTATCCGATGATGGTTCGCGACTTCCAATCGGTGATCGGCGAGGAGGCGAAGGCGCAGTTGCGCGAAGCCGAGGGTCGGCTGCCGGATGCGGCGGTCGCGTGCATCGGTGGGGGATCGAATGCGATGGGTCTGTTCCATCCGTTCCTGGACGATCCGTCGGTGCGGCTGATCGGCGTGGAGGCGGGCGGGCACGGCATCGAGAGCGGCGAGCATGCCGCCAGCCTGACGGGGGGACGGCCTGGCGTGCTGCACGGCAACCGGACCTATCTGTTGCAGGACGATGACGGACAGATCATCGAGGCGCACTCGATCAGCGCCGGTCTGGATTATCCGGGGATTGGGCCGGAGCACTCGTGGCTGCACGATATCGGGCGGGTGGAATACGTGTCGGCGACCGATGAGGAAGCACTGGCGGCTTTCCAGTTGTGCACGCGGACCGAAGGGATCATTCCCGCGCTGGAACCGGCGCATGCATTGGCGCATGTGACGAAACTCGCGCCCACGATGGGGAAGGATCAGATCATTCTGATAAATCTGTGCGGGCGGGGCGACAAGGACATCTTTACCGTCGCGGAGCATCTTGGGGTGAGGCTGTGAACCGGCGCGAAAGCAATTCCCCCCTCCCCCATCCCCCTGCGGGAGGGGGTTGGCGGAGAGGACGGTGCTGCTTATGAGCCGCATCACCCCCCGCTTTGCCGCGTTGAGGCGCGAAGGCCGTGGTGCGCTGATCCCGTTCATCGAAGCCTGGGACCCCGACGCTGCGACCTCGCTGGAGCTGTTGCGTGGCATGCCGGCGGCCGGCGCGGACCTGATCGAGATCGGCATTCCGTTCACCGACCCGATGGCGGATGGCCCGATCGTCCAGGCCGCAGGCAAGCGCGCGCTGAAAGCCGGCGTGACTGTGCGGCATGTGCTCGCCATGGTGCGCGAGTTCCGTCGTGACGACGACGCGACGCCGATCATTCTGATGGGCTATCTCAATCCCGTCCTGTCCTACGGCGCCGAACGCTTCTGTGCCGATGCGGCCGGCGCCGGCGTCGATGGCCTGATCATGGTCGATCTCCCCACCGAGGAGGCCGACGTTCTGGTGCCGCACGCCACCGCCCACGGCATCGACATCATCCGCCTGGTCGCGCCGACGACGAACGACGGGCGTCTGCCGCTGGTGCTCGATGGCAGTTCCGGCTTCGTCTACTACGTCAGCATCACCGGGATCACCGGCACGCGCAGCACCACGGTCGAGCATCTCGCCGAAGCGATTCCCCGCATCCGCAAGGTGTCCGATCTGCCGATCGCCATTGGCTTCGGCGTCCGCTCGCCAGCGCAGGCAGCCGAGGCGGTGCGGGCCGCCGATGCGGCGGTGGTAGGATCGGCGCTGTGCACCACGATCGAGGCGAACCTCGGTTCACCTGACCTGGTGCGTAAGGTGCTCGATCAGGTGCGCGAGCTCGCCACCGGGGTCCGTCGGGCGCGGGAGCACGTCAAAGCGTAATGGGTCCATTGCGATGACAGAAGGCATGACGGCCACCGAAACACCGTCCGCCTCGGGCACAAACCTGTGCTCAAAAAGACAGAGTTGCGAACATTCAATAAATCAGTTCGTGCCGCCAGGTAACACCTGTCCGAATAACCTTTGCCGGTATGCCGGCAGCTACGCAGTTGGGCGGCACTTGACCTGATACCAAGGAGCACGCGCCTATAATGGAGCCCCTCCCTATATGCGAGCCCTTGAGGATCGTTACGCGCTGCCCGACCCACACGCGGTCTTCCAGCACGACATCCCGCGCCGGGTTAACGCGCTGTCCGGTTATCACATCCACGATTGAATGCATATCGCTTACAGTCACATCCACTTCACCCGCGAATAGACAACCCTCGCCGATGCTTACTCGGCCTGGTTCATGCAGTAATAGGCGGACGCTACCGTTGAAGCCGGATCGGCTCCCGATGATGACTTCTCCGCGATCCATTGCGTGTATAAATAGATTGCCGAGGCTGCAGCCCACGCCAACGCGTACGGTGCATCCTGAGCCCAAATAAACGTATATATTACTGGAGACCGATTTATTGGCGATTTCCAAATGATTGCTGTCACCGCCAATTACCGCATGGCCCTGGACCTTGTGCCCATCTGTCGACGGGAGGACGGTTTTGTTGCCTACACCGCGATCGTCAATCTGGAGCATAACCGCAATCTGCATGATCCTGATCGGGCCGTCCATCCGCAAGATGGGTGCACGGGCAATAAACCTCGCCAAAGGTGCGCGTTGCAACGGATCCGCAATCGTCTTATTAGGTTCAACGGCATGAATTGGCGGGGTTCATGAAGTGGTATTTGGGCTTAAACGAGGCCGGCACCCATAGCGAGCTCGGATTACATGCGCGAATTGCTGTAAGCTCCGCGCTGTCTCGTACGGACCTTGAGCCACACCTCCTTTACACTGGAGATCGGAACGACTTCACAGAATGGATGGAAGCACGCGGAGTAAGGGTTATCGATGTTGATATTAGATTCGAGAACGAGATCAATGTTCTTGCGGCGCAGGGCCGCTACCCCAAAGCGCTGCTAGGTCACTGGTTACGATCGCAAATCTGCCTTCTGGAGACGGTCGATGAATTTGTTGCCTACACCGACTGCGACGTGCTCTTTGTCCGGCATCCGGACTTCGGTCATATCCGCCCTGAGTATTTCGCCTGCGCGCCGGAGTTTAAGGTCGACAACTGGAACTACTGCAATACTGGGGTCATGGTCATCAATGTCCCGTCTCTAAGGCGGACGTACCCCGAGTTCGAAGAGTTTGTGGTCTCCGGGATGCGACAAGGCCGCGGCCATATGTTCAATGATCAGGCTGCGTACAATGAGCTATACCGCCGGCGTTGGGAACGATTGGATCCAAGCTTCAACTGGAAGCCATACTGGGGAATTCAACGAAGCGGCGCCAATTATACACTTTCATGGGCCCAAGCTTGAGGCGATTCGCGCAATCCTGGACGGCCGGTGGGATTGGACCAGCGAGTACGGGCGACAACTCGGAAGCCTTTTGTTCTCTTCCCTTCCCGGATATGAGAGTGCCATCCGCGCACTACTGGACTGCGCTGAAAGGGATCTGCCAGAGAAGCTACGAATGTTGCAGCAACTAGCGGACGATCTTGCACGCGCGCCCACTCCCATTCCCGCTGACCAGATAGATCTGTCGTTTATGAACTTCCGTTACTTCGCCGATGACTAGCTGATCTCGCTCGTCCGTGCCGGTCGAATGGTGGCTAGTCGGCACGCCACCCGTTTGGGCGACAAGCACGCCCGCTGGGAGGGCAGGGTTGGCAATCAGTGGGGAGATTGATGTGAGTCGCCAGCCTGGAGCTTTCCAGCCCGTGGTGGCACTTTACACCGCCGAAGACAGACCATAAGCCACTGCGCATGAGCTGGCTCACCGAATTCGTCCGCCCGAAGATCCGCACGCTGTTCGCCCGGCGCGAGGCACCGGAGAACCTCTGGCACCAATGCCCCGCCTGCCAACAGATGATCTTCCACCGCGACCTCCTCGCGAACCTGAAGGTCTGTCCGCACTGCTCGCACCACATGCGCGTCGGCGCCATCGAGCGCCTCGCCTACACGTTCGACGAGGGCAGCTTCACCCGCATCGAACTGCCGAAGGTCGTGGCCGATCCCCTGCGATTTCGCGACACGAAGCGCTACACCGACCGGCTGAAGGAGGCGCGTGACAAGACGCATCTGGACGATGCGCTGGCTGTCGCGCATGGCAGGATCGACGGCCACCAGGCGGTGGTCGCGGCGATGGAGTTCGACTTCATCGGTGGCTCGATGGGCGCGGCGGTTGGTGACGGCATAGTGGCCGCGGCGCGGCTTGCCGTCCTGCAGGATGCGCCATTGATCGTGTTCACCGCCTCGGGTGGCGCGCGCATGCAGGAAGGCGCGATCAGCCTGATGCAAATGCCGCGCACGGTGATCGCCACGCGGCTGGTCAAGGAGGCGGGGCTGCCATACATCGTCGTGCTGACCGATCCCACGACGGGCGGCGTCACCGCGAGCTTCCCGATGCTGGGCGACATCCATATCGCCGAACCCGGCGCGCTGATCGGCTTCGCCGGACCGCGCGTCATCGAGCAGACCGTGCGCGAGAAGCTCCCCGAGGGCTTCCAGCGCGCCGAATACCTGCACGAGCACGGCATTGTCGACATAGTGGTGAAGCGCACCGAGCTGAAGGCGACGCTGGCGCGGCTGATCTCGCTGCTCCGCGTCAAGGAGATGCCGGTGGCAGCATGATGCCTACTCCATTCGTCATGGCCGGGCCTGGCGCGGCCATCCACGTCTTCTGCCGATGCGTGCAGAAAATACGTGGATGGCCGGGCCAGGCCCGGCCATGACGGTGAGGGGCGGCCATGTCCGCGCGGATCGAAGGCATCGTCGCGCGATTGCATGGCCTGCATCCGCGACTGATCGACCTCAGCCTGGATCGCTTACGCGTGCTACTGGAGAAGCTGGATCACCCTGAGCGCCGACTGCCGCCGGTCGTCCATGTCGCCGGCACCAATGGCAAGGGCAGCACCTGTGCCTTCGTGCGTGCGATGGCCGAGGCGGCAGGGCAGCGCGTGCATGTCTATACCTCGCCGCATCTGGTGCGCTTCAACGAGCGCATTCGCGTCGCCGGCGAACTCGTGTCGGATGAGGCGCTGGCCGCGGCACTCGAGCATATCGAGCAGGTGAATGCCGGTGCTGCGATCACGGTGTTCGAGGTGATCACCGCGGTTGCCTTCCATCTGTTCGCGCAGACACCGGCCGATCTGTGTGTCCTCGAGGTTGGCCTCGGCGGCCGCGGCGATGCGACCAACGTCATCGACCGACCGGCCGCGTGCGCGATCACGTCGATCTCGCTCGATCACCGCGAGATGCTCGGCGATACGCTGCCGCTGATCGCGGCGGAGAAGGCCGGCATTCTGAAGCGGGCGGTGCCGGTCGCAATCGGCCTGCAGCCGCCCGAGGTAGCTGAGGTGCTACTGACCGCCGCGCAACGCATCGGTGCACCGGTGATGCTGCGCGATCGCGATTGGCGCATCGCCCCGGGCCGCTACGACGATACGCTTGGCGTACTGGACCTGCCATCGCCATCGCTGCCGGGCGCATTCCAGCTCGACAATGCCGGCATCGCGATCGCGGCAATGCGTGCGTCCGGACTGACGATGGATGCCACGGGCGTCGCTCGCGCCGAGTGGCCGGCGCGGCTGCAGCGCCTCCACGGCAAACTGGCGGCGCTGTTGCCAGCTGGACTGGGAGCTGTGGCTCGACGGCGGACACAATCCCGGCGCAGGCGTCGCGCTGGCCGAGCATCTGCGCACATGGTCGGATCGGCCGGCGCATGTGGTTGTCGGGATGAAGCAGACGAAGGATGCCACAGAGTTCCTGCGGCCATTGGTTCCATTTTCAACCACCCTGTGGGCGGTGGCCGAACCTGGGCAACATGACGCACGAACAGTCGAGGCGATCATTGCAGAGTCGGGAGGCGTCGCGCGGCCGGGTCCACACGTCGCGGACGCTCTGCGCGCACTGCCACGCGACCAGCCCGCGCGGGTGCTTATCTGCGGCAGTCTTTATCTGGCAGGCGAGGTCCTGAAGCTGGATGCCTGATGCCAGGCCCCGATACTGGGATCGGGATTGCTTCGTCGCTTCGCTCCTCGCAATGACATCGGGCGTGGCACTGGGTCTGGCACAACCCCTCACCCCCGTGCTGAATTGACGTGGGATACAAGGAGCGAAACGACCGATGAACGACGCAGCGAACCGACCTGACGCGCAGGGCAAGGGATTGGCCAGGTCAGCCGGTGCGCTCGCCGGCCTGAAGGTCATCGACCTGACGCGCGTACTCGGCGGACCGTACTGCACGATGATCCTGTCCGACCACGGCGCTGAGGTGATCAAGATCGAGCCGCCGCAAGGCGACGAGGTGCGCGACTGGGGCCCACCGTTTCACGAGAATGACGCCAGCTACTTCATCGGCATCAATCGCAACAAGCGCGCCATAGCGCTCGACATCGGCAAGCCGGAAGGCCGCGCGGTATTGCTGCGCCTGCTGGAAGGCGCCGACATCGTGATCGAGAACTTCAAGCCAGGCTCCATGGAGAAATGGGGAATCGGCTACGACATGCTGTCGGAGCGTTTCCCGCGGCTCATCCATTGTCGGATCTCCGGTTTCGGAGCCGACGGTCCGCTTGGCGGCCTGCCCGGTTATGACGCGATCCTGCAGGCGATGACCGGTCTGATGAGCGTCAACGGCGATGCGTCCACCGGACCGATGCGTCTCGGCACGGCGATGGTCGACATGGGCACTGGGCTGTATTCCGCGATCGGCATCCTGATGGCGCTACACGAACGCGAACGCTCCGGCCACGGCCAGTATCTCGACATGACGCTGTACGATTGCGGCATGTCGCTGCTGCATCCGCAGGCGGCGAACTACTTCCTCAACGGCAAGCGGCCGGCGGGCACCGGCAATCCGCATCCCAATCTTGTGCCGTATGACAAGTTCCCGACCAAGACCTGCGACATCTTCATCGCGTCCGGCAACAATGGGCAGTTCCGCAAGATGGCTGAGATTATCGGCCGACCGGATCTCGTGGACGATCCGCGCTTCGCCGACAACGGCAAGCGCAATATCAACCGTGCGGCGCTGACCGAGATTCTGGCCGCGGCGTTCGCCGAGCACGACGGCAACGAGCTATCGTTGAAGCTGATTCGCAATGGCGTGCCGGCGGGTCCTGTGCTGCCGGTCGATGAAGCCACCGCCGCACCGCATACAGCGCACCGCGAGATGGTCACGGAATTGGACTGGTACCGCGGGCTCGGCACGCCAATCAAATTGCAACGTACTCCCGGTGGCACACGCCGGCCGCCGCCGAAGTTCGCGCAGGATGGCGAGGAAGTGCTCGCACAGCACGGGTATTCGCCCGACGAAATCGCGGCGCTGCAACGCGATGGAGTGCTGCTGACCGAGCGCCGAAGATAGCAGCGATTAACGTGCCTGCTGGATCGCCGACAGAATCCACCGCCCACCCGGTGAGCGGACGAAAGTCCACAACTCGGTCGCTGTCACGTGCTCGCTTGGGCTGCCATCCACGATGCGACCGGTCGCGTCGCGCGTCACGTCAATCATCGCGAACCGCATCGCCACGGTGGCGTATTCGCGGTTGCCCTCGCTCCATGCCTGCGACAGGTCGCCCTGCAACAGTCGCACGTCGGTGACTTCGTTGCGCACGCCGCGGCTGGTCTGGTCAGCAAGCTGCTCGGCGAAATAGCTGAGCATCTCCGGCGTCACCAGGGCGCGCAGCGCGTTCAGATCCTGACGGCTCCAGGCAGCCTGGATGCCCTGCAGAAGCTGCTCGAATCCCTGGTAGTCCTGCGGCCCGATCTGGATCGGCGGTGGACCCGACGACCGGCCGAAGCCGCCCGTGGGGACCGGACCGGGAGGGCCGCCGCGAGCGAACATGCTCGGCCCGCCGGCGAAGGCAGGCGACTGGCCGCGGAACCGACGGATCAGGAAGCGAGCCAGCAGCACGATCAGGAAGATCTGCAACAGGAAGCCGAGGAAGCCGCCGAAGCCCAGCATGCCGCCGAAGAACCCGTGCCCCAACAGCAGGCCGCCGATGCCGGCGCCGATCAGCCCGCCCATCAGGCCAGACATGAAGCCCGACCGCGGGCCGTAGCCATAGCCGGGCGCACCGAAGCCGCCGTAACCAGGCGACGGATTGTTCGGTGTCATGCTGCGTTGCATGGGAGACGAATAGGGCGCGGTGTTGGTGGACGGCGGCGCCGACCACGTCATGCTGCCGCGGCTGCCGAATGAGCCACCGCCGCCGGCGCGCGCCTCTGCCAAGCCGGGAGCAAGTGCCAGGGTCAGTGCGGCGAAGGCTGCGACAATGCTGGACGCACGACGCGCGGCTGTGAGCTTGTTGTTGAACATGCGGGACATATGGGGTTTGGCCGGCTCAGGCGCCAGCCATGGTCATACCGTCCACCCGAATTGTGGGCGCATCGGTGCCGCGGCGGAAACGCAGATCATTGGCCGGCGTGAGGTGGGCGAACATGTCCAGCAAATGACCTGCGATGGTGATCTCGGCGACCGGCTCCGCCAGCGCTCCGTCGCGGATCATGAAGCCCGCGGCGCCACGGCTGTAATCGCCGGTGATGCCGTTCACCCCCATACCGATCATCTCATTTACGTAGAGGCCGAGCTTGATGTCCGCCATGAGTTCCGCCGGCGTCAGCTCTCCCGCGTCGAGGTACATGTTGGTCGGTCCAGGCGACGGCGGGCCGCCGGTACCGCGCGACGCGTGGCCGGTCGAGCGCATGCCGAGCTGGCGGGCTGAGCGGCTGTCGAGCAACCAGGTCGTGAGCACACCGGCGGCGATGATATCGCGTGCCATGGTGGGTGTGCCCTCGCCGTCGAACGCACGCGACCGCAGGCCACGGACGCGGCGCGGGTCGTCGTGGATCTCAATACCCTCTGGGAAGATACGGGTGCCAAGGCGGTCTTTGAGGAAGGTTGTGCCGCGTGCCACGGAGGCGCCACTGATCGCTCCAGCCAGATGGCCCAGCAGGCTGCCCGCGACGCGCGGATCGTACACAATGGGCAGTTTCGCAGTCTGCGGCCGGGCGGGATTAAGTCTCGCGACAGCCCGTTCACCGGCGCTGCGACCGATGATCGCCGGATCATCCAGATCGGCCAGATGAACGGTGGAATGGTAGTCGTAGTCGCGCTGCATTCCCGTCCCCGCTCCTGCCAGCGCGCTGGCCGAAATCGAGTGGCTGGTGCGAACGTGACGGCCGGCAAACCCAGCGGACGTGACGAGGTATGCCTCGGCTCGGCCGAATCCCGCCTCAGCGCCTTCGGAATTGGTGATCCCAGACACTGCGAGCGCCGCCTCCTCGGCTGCGGAAGCGCGGCGGACGAGCGCCTCGGTGTCGGGCTCGGCCGGATCCTCGAGGTCGAGCGGAACGGTCTCAGGCGGAGCGGCGGTGTCGGCGAGCCCGGCATAAGGATCCTCGGGCACAACGCGTGCCATCGCGACAGCACGTTCGGCAAGTTCGGTGAAGCTGGCCGGATCGATGGCGCTGGACGAGACAATCGCGGCACGCTGACCGAGAAACACCCGCAGCCCGAGGTCCCGGCCTTCCGAGCGTTCCACGTGCTCGGTCTGGCCGAGCCGCCGCTGCACCCCGAGCGACGTACCCGAGATCAGCACCGCATCCGCCGCATCGGCACCGGCCGTGCGAGCACGGGCGATCAGGTCGGCAAGGAGTTCAAGCGAGTTGGTTGCCATGACTGCGGCTCCACTGTTGCGTCGCAAGCTGTTCCGCTCAGACCAATACAACCAGCGACGAATATGGCACGAGCTTCCGATCCACTGTGTACAGATGGACAGGCTCCGTAATCGCTTGGGCCAAAAGAATGCGATCGAAGGGATCACGGTGATGCATCGGCAGATCAGCCACTATCGAGGCGGATTGCCACCGGATCAGCAGTTCGGCGAAGCCCCGCGCCATTGCTTCCTTTGCGATCGTCTCCGCTCGGACCGCGAAATCGGGACGCCCGAGCCGCGTCTTGATCGCGACTTCCCAGATGCTGGCTGTGCTGAACAGCACGTCATTTGCGGGATCCTCGATGGCATCCCGCGTTGTCTCGCCCATTCGCGTCGGCTCGTTGAGCGCCCATAGCAACAGATGAGTATCCAACAGAAAGCGCATCAGCGCCCTTCGAAGGCGTCCAGCATCTCGTCCGGCAGAGGGTCATCGAAGTCATCCGGGACGCGGAACTGACCTGCTAGCGTCCCTAGCTTGCGCCGCTCCTTCTTCGCCTCGATCGGCACAAGCCGCACGACGGGTTTCCCAGCCTTGGCGATAATGACCTCCTCTCCCGAGACGGCCGCATCGAGCAGGCGGGAGAGCTGGCTTTTGGCTGCATGCACATTGACGGTCGGCATATCGGAGGCCTTGCTGGCTTAGCTTAGTTTAGGCCGCCATGGCCGATCTTCAAGCCGCCAGCTTCTCCATGATCTCGCCCAGCGCCGGCACACGCTCGGCCGGGCCCATCGTGGCCAGCGTCGGCGCGCCGCGAAACACGCGGGACGCCGCGCGGCACACGTCGTCCGTGGTCACCGCGTTGAGCTTCCCCACAGTCTCCATGGTCGGGATCACCCGCCCAAACACCTGAAGCTGTCGCGCGAGCTGCTCGCAGCGGCTGCCGGTGCTTTCCAGCGACATCAGCAGCGAGGCCTTCACCTGCGCCCGTGCCCGTGCGAGCTCCGCCTCGGTCACCTCGCTCTGCACCTTGCGCAGTTCCTCGAGCGTGATCGGCATCAGCTCCTCAGCCTCGCTCTCGCCAGTGCCGGCGTAGATGCCGAACAATCCTCCGTCCAGGAACGGCGAGCTGAACGAATAGATCGAGTACACCAGCCCCCGCTTCTCGCGTACCTCCTGGAACAGCCGCGACGACATGCCGCCGCCCAACAGGGTGGAGAGCAGCAGCGCCGGATAATAGTCGCGGTCGCCATAGCCGACCGATGGGAAGCCCAACACGATGTGCACCTGGTCCAGGTCGCGCGCCTCGCGGAACTCGCCGCCGCCGTACTGCGCCGGCTGCATCCCGGGCACCGGGTCGAGCGGCAGGTCAGCGAAGTGCACATTGACCAGGTCGATCACCTGCTGATGGGTCAGCGCGCCAGCCGCGGCGACCACGCAGTTCGGTGCCGCATAGTGCCTGCGCATGTAGCCGGTCAGCATGGTACGCGGCATCGACCGGATTCCCTGCTCGGAGCCCAGCACCGGCCGTCCGAGCGGCTGCGCCGGATAAGCATGCTCCTGGAAGTGGTCGAAGATGATGTCGTCCGGCGTGTCGTTGGCCTGGCCGATCTCCTGCAGGATCACGCCGCGCTCGCGCTCAAGTTCCTCCGGTTCAAACGTGGAGTGGGTCAGGATGTCGCCGATGATGTCGGCGGCGAGCGCCGTGTCCTCCTTCAGCACCTTCACGTAATAGGCGGTCTGCTCGCGCGCCGTGTAGGCGTTGATGTGGCCGCCGACTGCCTCGATCTCCTCGGCGATCTGCACCGCGGACCGACGTTCGGTGCCCTTGAACGCCATGTGTTCGAGGAAATGCGAGACGCCGTTCTCCGACTCCAGTTCGTGGCGCGAGCCGGTCGCGACGTACGCTCCGAGAGAGACGGTCTCGACCCGCTCCATCCGTTCGGTGACGACGGTAAGGCCGGAGGGGAGTCGTGTCAGCTGGATGGCTTCGGTCACTGTTGGCGCGTTCCTGAATGAATTGGTCAGCCTAACCCTTATTGCTTCGGTGGTCGATCACCTTGGCCCGCGTCTGCGTCTTGCACTGGGAGGGCCGCGATTGCCAACGGCCGCCGCGCGAAGGCGCTGGTGGCGGCCCTCGGCTGAAGGCCGCCTGCACCACTCGTCGCCAGCGAACTCAGATGTTGGCCGCGATCCAGTCCTTCAGCCGGCTCTTCGGCAGCGCGCCAACCTGCGTCGCGGCGGGTTGGCCGTTCTTGAACAGGATCAGCGTCGGAATTCCGCGCACCGAGTAGTTGTTCGGTGTCACCGGGTTATCGTCGATGTTCACCTTGGCGACCGTAAGCTTGCCCGCGAACTCGCCCGCGAGTTCCTCCAGCGCCGGTCCGATCATCTTGCAGGGTCCGCACCACTCGGCCCAGAAGTCCACCAGCACCGGACCATCGGCATTCAGCACGTCGGTCGAGAATGTCTGGTCGGTGACGGGTTTGGTGTTCGTGCTCATCTCAGCCTCGATGGTTCTGTTACATTTCAGGTGGGGACCGCGGTCGTCAGGTCAAGCAATTCATCCGGCAGGATGACAACCTGTGCCGTCTGGGTCCAGACCAGCGCACAAACGATGGCGCGGCCGGGAAAGATCTCGCGCAACACGGCACGATAGGCCGCCATCTGACGCCGATACAGCATCGGCGTGTCCTCGATCCGGGTTGGCGGCCGGCGATTGGTTTTGTAGTCGGCCACCAGCACTCGCTGGTCGAGCACGGCCAGCCGATCCACCAACCCGCCGACCACGGCGCCGCCCACAAGGCCGGTCAGCGGCACTTCGGCGCGGCTGCCCGGCGCGAACGCCGGCGCAAGGTCGGGATGGTCGAGGATCCGCAGCGTCTCGCACGCCAGTTCTTCGGCCTCACCAGTCGAAATGCCATTGCCCGGCCGATCGAGCCACGCGAGTGCCGCTGCGTTGCGTCGTTCCGGCGGCAGATCAGGCAGGTGCTGCAGCAATGCGTGCAGCAATGTGCCACGGCGGAACCGATTGCCGGCGGCCTCACGTGCGGCCAGTGGCGTCGCGGCCGCGGGCACCGGCCCCAGTTCCGCATTCTCCGGTCGGCTGGGAGCGAGCCGTTCCGGGCGTCCGGGTTCGATGGGGGGTGCAGCGGCATGCCAATCCGGTGCCCCGCCGGCCCAGTGCGGCAGCCTGTCGACCTGGCGCGGAGCGGCTTCCCCCATTGCTCTGTCGGGCTCCGCAAGCTGCGGAGTGGCGTAGCGCCGCCGCTCGCCATCCCAGGCTTCGAACGAGGTGCGCTCGCCCGGCAGTGCGTCGAAGCCGTGCTCCGTGAGCCGGTACCAGCACCTCTCGTCGACCCCGCGTCGCGTCTGCCAGCCGCACACCAACAGCCGATCCTCAGCGCGTGTGAGCGCCACGTAGAGCAGCCGATTGTGTTCTTCTATCCGCCGCCGCATCGCCGCCTCGCGCAAGCTTTGTGCGGCGAGGCACCGCATTTCCCGACGCGGCGACCAGATCGGCACCGCACGGCTGGTAGCCGGGTCGGTCGCCCATAGGATCGATCCTTCGTCCGGTGGCAGCGATGTGGTGTCCGGCAGAATGACCAGAGGCGCCTGCAATCCCTTCGCGCCATGCACGGTCATCACGCGTACCAGGCTGCCCGCCCCTTCCGCCTCGCGCTTCACTTCAGCGCCCGAACGGCGCAACCAGTGAATGAACCCCTGCAGCGACGGAGGATGCATACGACCGTACGAAAGCGCCGCGCTCAGCAGCTCATCCACCGGCTCGGCGGCCTCGGGGCCCAGCCGCCCATACAGCCGCGCCCGGCCACCAAGCGGGCCAAGCGCCTCGGCGAACACCGCATGCGGCGACACGTAATCCACCCGCGCCAGCAGGGCCGCGAAAAACGTCCACGCTGCCAGCCAGTCCGGCCGCTCCTCGGCGCGCGCGCGCAGCGTCTCCCATAACGGGCCGCTTCGCCCGATGGCCAGATCGGCGAGGCTGTCGTCGGACAATCCGCCGAGCGGGCTGGTCAACAGACAGGCGAAGGTCAGATCGTCCTGCGGCAGCAGCAGCGCATCGGCGAGCGCCATCAGGTCCTGCACCGCCGGCTGCTCGGTCAGCATCAGCCGGTCCAGCCCGGCCACCGGCACGCCGCGTGACTTGAGTGCGCGAACCAGGGCACGACCGAAATCGTTGCGTCGGCGGACGAGTACCATCACATCGCCTGGGCCCAGCGGCCGCCCCCTGCTTTCGAGCCTCACGCCGCCGCCCACTTCGCCCGCGATCCACTCGGCCAGCGTGTCCGCCAGACGCTGCGGCGCCGAGGTCAGGCCGCGGTTCTGCTCCGGCATCGCCCAGGGTTCCGGCTCGGCCGCATCGGGCAATGGCGTAAGCGGCCACAGCTCGACCGCGCCGGCATGATGCGCCCGATCGGCGTAATGGGTCAGCGTCTGGCCCGCATCCACCACGCCGGCCGCAGCCGTTGGATTGGCGAACACATGGTCCACGAGTTCGAGCACCGGCCGGGTGGAACGGAACGACACGTCGAGCTGCGCATCCTGCCAACGCAGCCCCGCCGCTGCCACGCGTGTCCGCAGCAGCCGGCGCGACTGATCGAACGCGTCGACGTCGGCACCCTGGAACGAATAGATCGACTGCTTGCGATCGCCGACGGCGAACACGGTGCGCTTTGCGTCCCTCGCCGCCTCACCGGCAAAGAACTCCTCGGTCAGCGCGTGTGCGATGCGCCACTGCTCGGGCGCCGTATCCTGCACTTCGTCCAGCAGCAGGTGATCAAGACCGCCGTCCAGCTTGTAGAGCACCCAGGCCGCGCCCGGATCCACCAGCAGGTTGGACGTGCGGCCGATCAGGTCATCGTAATCCAGCAGCCCCGATGCTTCCTTGTGCCTGGCGTATGCATCCAGCACCGGCGCGGCGAGCGTCAGGAGCGCGGCTGAGACCGCGGCGACGCGCAGCGCCTGGCATGCATCGATCGCCGCGATGATGCGGTCGCACTCGTCGAGGAAGTGGCGCGCCAGATCTGGGTGTGCGTCGAGCACCGCCTTGGATGCGAAACCGCTAACCGCGCGGGGCCTGCCGTCCTTGATGAGGAACTCCTCGCACCAGTGCGACCAGTGCTCGCAGCGCTCCATCGTTTCCAGCTTGAGCCAACCGAGGATACGCTCCGCACGCTCGGCGCACGTCTTCGCGCCGAGTCGCTGGACGATGCGTGCCGCTTCGCGCAGGGCGGGCTCCGCCTGCCAGTTTACCGCAAGCGCGATGATCTCATCCGCCGTTGCCGCGGTCACTCCAAGTGCCCGCTTTTGCGCGTCCTCCAGCCTGTCCCCGAGCGCAAGCGCATCCTTCAGTCGGGGAAGATCTCCCTGCAGCGTCGCGACGTGCCGGCCGAACTGATCCGCTGATGCGAGACCGGCAAGCGTGTCGAGTGCAGCACGCATCCGCGGGGCGCTCGCGTGCGACAGCATGTTCTCGCGCGCTTCGGTCAGTGCATCCTCGGCGTCAATGTCATCGACGATGCGAAAATGCGGCGACAGCGCCGCTTCGAGTGGGAAGCGCCGCAACAGCGACTGGCAGAAGGCGTGGATCGTGCCGATGCGCATGCCGCCGGGCAGATCGAGCACGCGAGCGAACAGCGCGCGTGCATTGGCCAGCGTCTGTTCCGAAGGCACAACGCGCAGCGCCTTCAGTTCCCGTGCGAGTGCCGCGTCGTCCAGCGTGACCCACTTACCCAGGATCTTCTGTAGCCGCACCGCCATTTCTGCGGCGGCGGCCTTGGTGAAAGTGAGGCACTGGATGCGCTCTGGTGCCGCGCCCCCCAACATCAGACGCAGCAGACGATCAGTCAGCAGCTTGGTCTTGCCCGATCCGGCCGATGCTCCGACGAAGGCGGACACCGATGGATCCGAGGCCAGCAGTTGTTCCGCGTTTGCGCGGTCACGGGCCCCCTCCCCCCGCCCCCTCCCGCAAGGGGAGGGGGAGAACACACGCCACTCCCCCTCCCCTTGCGGGAGGGGGGCGGGGGAGGGGGCCCGTGACCAAGCCGCTCATCCGTCCTCATCCCCCGCCGCCGCCCACTCGGCCACGCGAGCGAGCTGTGCGTAGTCGGAGAATCGCGGCGCATACCCCGGCTGCGGATGCGACAAATAGCAGCGGTCCGGCGCGTCATATGCGTCGATCAACGAACTCAGCGCCGCACGCGCACCCGCCACCGCCGTCGCGATCGCCGCCGCATCGCCCTTGAACAGCGTGCGCTCCTCGCCGGGGTGGAAGCCGCCAGTCAGATGCCAGTAGGTCAGTTCCTCCGCCGCCCCGGCGATCTGATCGCCGAACGCGCCGGCCTCTGCCATAGCCGCTTCCAGCAACAGTTGCGGCGCCAGGCCGGCATCAACTTCCTTCTGGCTCGGCGGGGTGCCGGTCTTGTAGTCCAGGATGGCAAGGCCGCCCTCACCCCGCCGCTCGATCCGGTCGGCACGGCCGCTGAGCCGGAAAAGTCCGCCTGGCCGCGCCAGTTCCAGCGTTCCATTCGCCTCCGCGATGAGCGCCACAGGCGGGCGGACGGCGCGGCGCTCCGCCTCGATCCCCGCAACCCACTCGGCGATCCGCTCCAGACGCGGCGCCCACCAGGCGGTCAGAGCCTCGCGAAGATCCGCCTCCCCCAGCGCTCGCAACATCGCGCGCCGCAACCGATCCGGCGCGTCGACCGGCCAACGCACGCCGAACTCCGCCAGGAAGTGGTGCAGCCCGCCATGTACCAGCGTCCCGTAATCCGCCGCATCCGTCGCCTCGTCGAGTGGCCGCAGCTTCGTCAGCTTCAACACGTGGCGTGCAAAAATCGCGTAGGGATCGCGCAGCCAGGTCTCGATCTCGGTCACCGACAGCTTGCGCGGCCGCAGCGCGACCGGCGGGCAAGGTCGCGGCGGCCGCACAGGCCGCGAGCCATCGACCGGCTGGTCCAGTGCCCGCACCCACATGGCGGCCGGGTGCTGCGGCAGCGTCCCCCCCGCCCGGCCAGGAATGTCTCCAGCCGCGTAAGCCAGCGAGCCGGCACCACCGGCGCGCCGTCCCGCCGCCGTGGACAGGACAACACGATGGTCCGCGCCGACGCGACGCAGGACACAAAGTCATGCGCTGACTGGCCGACGATTTCCTCGGGCGACGCGAGACCCACCGTCGCGCGCATCGGCCGCGATAGCCACGCCCCAGGATCGGTCGCCGGTGGCCATATACCCTCGGCAAGCCCACCCAGCACCATCACGTCCGCTGTCTGCAGCCGCGCCTCCAGCAGGCCCCAGATGAACACGCGCGGATGCTCGGTCCCGCCGCGGCCACGCAGTGCCCGACGGCTGCGCACGACCTCGCCCTCCAGCACCGCATCCAGCAACCCTGGCAGCACGTCGTGCCGCTGGTCTGGCAGCAGGGGCAGCGCGGCCTGCACGTCGGACAGCCTGATCGCCAGTGCCTCACCTTCCTCCCCGGCCCAAAGGCGCGCGGGCCCTGGCAGTTCGTCGGTCGCGGCAAGGCGCTCGCCCGCCTCGATCAGTGCCGCCAGGGCAAGGGCCGGCGCGACCTCGACCGCGGTATCGATCCGCAGCGCCGGCTCCAGGCAGGTTTCCAGTCGCGCCAGCAATGCTTTTGCGGCGGGCTCCGCTCGGTTCCGGTCGAGCGCTCGGCGCAGCCCGGCCAAGCCACGCCGCGGCCGCGGCCCCCGCAGACAGGCGAGTTCCATTGCGCGCGCCGCCGCGCGACAGGCGGCCGGCGCCAGTCCCGCCGCTGCGAATGGGTGCTTCAGCAGCGCGAGCAGCGCGACCGGCGCCAGCCCTTCCGCCACGGCTCGGGCCAACAGTCGGAGGAACACCGCCGGTGGAGAGTCCGCGAGAGCCTCGCCCGCGCTGTCGTCCGCGACCACGCCGTAGCGCAGCAAATCGGTGGCGACGCGACCGGCCAAGTCGCGATCCGGCGTGACCAGCGCCGCAGTGGCGCCCGGCGTGTCGAGGGCCTCTCGCAGCACCATGGCTATGGCCGCCGCCTCCTCCTGCTGATCCGCAGGCGACAGCATCGTCAGCCCATCGACCGCCGCCGGGCCGGCGTTCTGCCACTCCACCAAGGCCTTGGCGGGCAACAGTGCGCGGGACAACGTCGCGCCGCGCGCCGCGGTTGCGGCATCGGGAACAGCCGCCGGCCACACATGGACATCGCCCCGTGTGGCGCCCAGCCTGCGCAGCAGACTGGCGAGCCCCGCCTGCGGATGCGCGTCGCCCATCTCCTCCCACGCGAGCTCTGACATCCCCGTGTCCAGGCCTGGCAGCACGACCGCTCCGCTGGGCAAAGCGGCGATCATCCGCAAGAGTCGCGCGACCGCCGGAATGCCGCCCGTGGTGCCGGCGGCCAGCACCCGCTCCACCGGCGGCTTTGCTTCCCAGGCCGCGGCCTGCGCATCCAGCAGCGCGACCAGTCGTGCCGCTGGGTTCATCAGTCCCTGCTCGGCGAGCCAGTCGGGCCAGCTCAGCGTGACGATGTGCAGGAATTCCAGCGTCTGCGCCCAATGAGCGGCATAGGCGGGGTCAGCGGCGTGCGGCAGCCTCTGCAGCCAGATCGATCTCGGCACGCTCCGCCTCATCCATCAGTGCCGCAAGCTCTGCGGCAAGCGGCCAGGCGCGATCGGCCGTCCGCGGCGCGCCGTTCGCGCCCTGCATTTTCAGGATCAGCAGCGTCAGCGCCGCCAGCCGCTGGGCAGGCTCGACCGCCGGAGGCAGGTCGAGTGCGCCGGCCAGCGTCAGCGGCGCCTCGTCGAGTGCACCGAACGCTGTAATTCGCGGCAGTAGCAGAGGCCGTCCCCCCGAGGCGCGCAGAAATGCTTCGGCCAGCGCCCGGGCGGCACGGCGCGTCGGCACCAGGATCAATCCGCGCGATACGGCAAGCGGGTCGCTGCCGGCGCGTTGCAGCCACTCCGCTGCCAGGGCGTCGAGAAACGGCACGCCGGCGGGGATTGTGAACAGGTTCAGCGCGTGTCCCCTGTCAGCCGCGCCTGCAGGATGGTTTCGGCCTCGGCCAAATCCGCCGGCGTCGAGAGATGGAACCAGAGACCGTCATGCACCAGCGCGCGCAGCCGACCGGCGGCCATGGCGACATCCCAGGCCTGGTTCATGCTGAACGCCCCGTCCGGCGTCCCGGCAAGCAGCCCGGGCGAGATGATCTGTAGACCGGCATAGAGATACGGCACCACCTCGCGCTCGCGGCGCCGGCGCGGCACGCCCCAGGGGTCGAGCGCGAAGTCCCCGAAGCCAACGTCGGCATGCACCTGGAATGTACGATGCACCAGAAGCACGCCGTCCACCTGGGTTGGATCGAATTCGGCAGCCAGCCGTGCCAGCGCCGGTTCGGGTCCGTCCACCCAGAACGCATCGCCGTTTACCACGAAGAACGGGGCAGCGCCGAGAATATCCAGGGCCGCCTTCACGCCACCGCCGGTTTCCAGCAGGGAGGCTTCGCGGCGCAGGATGGTCCGTGGGCGTGTGCGTGCAGCGAGACGCGCCGCCACCTGATCCGCATGCCAGTGGGCATTCACCACGACGGTCTCCACCCCCGCCTCTGCGAGCCGGTCTAGCGCGTGATCGATCAGCGCGCGGCCACCGAGTGGCAGCAATGGCTTGGCGGTGCGTTCGGTGAGCGGCCGCATGCGTTTGCCGAAGCCGGCGGCGAGCAGCATGGCAGCGCGCGGGGTCATGCAGCGAGATCCGGCGGATTGCGGCGCCGATCCGGCGGAATCCAGCGGTCCATCACCGCACGAAGGGGGGCCGTGGCCGGGTCGCACAGTGCCTGCTGCAGCAGACGCCAGGTGCGCGGCCCGTGGATAAGATAGCCCGGGCGCCCATCGCGCCGGGCGAGGCGGACCCATTGGCCGACGATCCGCAGGTGACGCTGCGCGGCACACGCGGCGTATGCGGCGCGGAAAGCCGCCCGGTCCAGTTCAGGCCGAGCAGCAAGGTAATGCGCCATGGCGCGCTCCGCCAACTCGGGTGGGATGTCGCGGCGCCCATCCTGCAGCAGCGAGGCGAGATCGTAGGCGGGGTGACCGATTGCTGCGCTCTGGAAGTCGAGCACGCCGATGCGCTGTATGCCTGAACGTTGCGGCAGCCACAGCAGGTTGCCCGCGAAGAAGTCTCGATGGACGAAGCAGAGCGGGCCAGCAGCGATTGGGGCCAGCATCGCCTCGAGTGCCGCGGCAAAGTCCTGGCGGGCAGCGTTTGGCGCGGTGGTGCCGAACATCGCCGGCCACCACCAGTCGAACAATGTCGCCAGCGCTGTGGTCGCCATCGCCGCAGCATCCCAGACCGGGAGGTCAGACGGTGGCGGGGCGCGCTGGATGGCGAGCAAGGTGTCGACAGCCGCTACCGCAACCGCCTCGGCCGCCCCTCCCCCTCCCCTTGCGGAAGGGGGTCGGGGGGAGGGGGAGTTAGCCAACCAGACACCAGATCGTCCCCCAGGTCTTCCTCCAGCAGCAGGCCCTCCGCCTCGTCTGCCGCGAATATCTCCGGCACCGACACCCCGATCCCCGCCAGATGCCGGGCGACAACCAGGAACGGCCGGATGTCCTCGGGTGGCGGCGCATCCATAAGGACCGCCGCGCGAGGCCCATCGATCAGCCGGAGGTAACGGCGGAAACTCGCGTCCTGCGCCAACGGTTCAGCGCGTGCCGTGCCATACCCATGGCACCGGAGAAACGCTGCAATCAGCCTCTCGCGGCTCACGCGATCCGGTCCAATCGGTCTGGCCACCCCGATAGAACCGCCCGCCGGCTGCATGTCCCGGTCATATGGAGCTGGAGGGTTAACGCATCGTGCGGTCGGAGTGCGCGCAGGCGATCCGGCCATTCCACCAGTACGACGCCGTTGAGCGCTTCCTCCCAGCCGAGTTCCGCGAGCCCATCCGGTCCATCCAGCCGCCACAGGTCGAAGTGATGCACCGTACCGATCCGCGTGTCGTAACTCTGCACCAGCGTGAAGGTCGGACTCGGCACCTCCAGCTCCCGATCGGCACTCGCCACGCGCAGGAACGCACGCGCGAAAGCGGTCTTGCCTGCGCCCAGCTCGCCCTCCAACAGGATCGCATCCCCTGCCCGCGCCAGCGCGGCAACCGCCGCGGCCAGAGCCTCCGTGGCCGCGAGGTCCGGCAGCTCCATCACGCGAATCACGGCAGCAGACATGCTGGCAATCTGCCCGAGCTACGAAGTCGCGGACAACACCGCGCTCGGCTAAGACAACCTCCGCATGGCAAGCGACATCGACACAGACGTGGCGATCATCGGCGCCGGCCCAGTGGGCCTGTTCGCGGTCTTCGAGCTCGGCATGCTGAAGCTCTCCAGCGTCCTGTTCGATGCGTTGTCGGAGGTGGGTGGGCAATGCGCCGCGCTCTATCCGGAGAAGCCGATCTACGACATCCCCGCGCATCCCGCGATCGACGCCGGTGAACTGGTCGCCCAGCTCGAACGCCAGATCGCACCGTTCCACACACCGCGCCTGCTCGGGCGCCGCGTGACAGGACTGGCGGGTGGGGCCGGAGCATTCATCCTCACCACCGATCAGGGCGATACCGTGCGGTCCAAGGCCGTGGTGATCGCCGCCGGCGCCGGCGCCTTCGGTCCCAATCGTCCGCCGCTCGAAGGGCTTGCACAATACGAGGCGTCAGGCACCGTCCAGTACTACGTGCGCCGCCGCGACGACCTGCGCGGCAAGCGCGTGGTGATCGCTGGTGGTGGCGACTCCGCAGTGGATTGGGCGTTGGCGCTGCGCGACATCGCGCACGTCGCAGTGGTGCACCGGCGGCCGAGATTTCGCGCCGCGCCGGAAAGTGCGGCGCAGCTCGATACGGCGGCGGGCAACGGGGAAATCGAAATGGTGATCCCGTATCAACTGCATGCCTTGCACGGTGCTGATGGTCTTCTGCGCGCTGTCGAGGTGGCGACGCTCCAGGGCGAGACCCGACTGTTGCAGGCTGATGTGCTGCTGCCGTTCTTTGGACTGTCGATGGATTTGGGGCCGATAACGGCGTGGGGCCTGGACAGCGATCTACACCATGTGAAGGTCGATCCAGCGACGTGCCAGACGTCGCTGCCGGGCGTGTTCGCGATCGGCGACGTTGCGACCTACCCAGGCAAGCTGAAGCTCATCCTGCAGGGCTTCAGCGAGGCCGCGGTCGCGGCTCATGCAATCTACGGCGTGGTGCATCCGGGAGAGGCGCTGCACTTCGAGTACTCAACCACAAAGGGCGTGCCGACGGGATAACGGCGGGGCCGAATTGCAAACGAAGCTGAGCGGCGCCACATCCGGCGCATGAAACGACGCTCGCTACTTCGCCTGTCGCTCGCCCCGCTGCTGTTCGGCTCGGTGCAGGCGCTGGCACAGCCCGGCTTCCAGCCGACCCCGCAGGACAAGGCCGACCTGGCCCAAATCGAGACCTATCTCGACAGCCTTCGCACGCTGAAAGCGCACTTTCTTCAGGTCGCGCCGAACGGAGCGCTCAGCCAGGGAACCGTCTGGCTGGATCGGCCGGGCCGCATGCGGTTCCAGTACGATCCGCCCAGCCCGCTCTTGCTGGTGGCCGGCCACGGCCTGGTTGTGTTCAACGACAGGTCATTGAACCAGACCAGCAATATTCCGATCGGGAAGACCCCGCTCGGCATCCTGCTGGCGGATCATGTCCGACTGCAGGGCGATGTGACTGTCACCGGCATGCAGCATCTGCCCGGGCAGATCCAGGTCAGCCTGGTTCGCACCGCCTCGCCGGGTGACGGGACGCTGACCCTGACCTTCGCGGACAACCCGCTCACCCTGCGGCAATGGACGGTGCTGGATGCCCAGCGTCAGGAGACCCGGGTGACGCTCTACAACGCCGAGACCGGTGGGCAGTTCGATCAGAAACTGTTCCAGTTCATCGATCCGCGCGCATTGCAGCCGGGTTAGGGGTGACCTTTCGATCATCTTTACCGGAGTTTCATGCCTGCCATCGTAGAAAGAGTCTTCTTTTCGCCGCGAAAATCGCAGATTATTCTCCCAATGAGGTCGCCCCGGGTTGTCAAGCCGCTCGTCGGCATCAGTTGCTGCACCAAACAGTTCGGCATTTTCGGCATGCCGAACCACGCCGCCTCCAATACCTACGTTGAGGTCAGCGATCAGCTTGTGCATGCCGTGCCGGTGCTGATCCCGGCCAACGGACCAACCGCCGATATCGAAACCCTGCTCGAACATGTGGACGGCATCATGCTCACCGGCAGCCGCTCCAACGTACATCCGAGCTACTATGACGGCCCGCCGCACGCCGAAGGCACCTGGGAGGACATGGCGCGCGACAGGTACCACTCTGCCACTGATCCGCGCCGCCGTGGCGCGTGGGGTGCCGGTGCTGGCGATCTGCCGGGGCTTCCAGGAGCTGAACGTGGCACTGGGTGGCTCGCTGCACCAGCGGCTCCAGGACCTGCCGGACCGGATCGACCACTCCTCGCCAATGATCGCCTCGCGTGAGGTGCGAATCGGCAAGGCGCACGCCATCCGCGTGACGCCCGGTGGCTGGCTGCACCGCCTGTCGGGAGCCAGCGAGATCGCGGTGAATTCACTGCACAACCAGGGTGTCAACAAACTGGCGCCTGGTGTCCGCGTCGAGGGCACTGCGCCTGACGGCACGATCGAGGCGGTGCATGTGCTTGCGACCGCCGCGGGGCCGGTGCCGGGATTCGCTGTCGGGGTCCAGTGGCATCCGGAAAACGACTGGCGGACCGACATTGTCTCCCAGCGGATCTTCGACGATTTCGCGGCCGCCGTGCACGCCTATGCCGAAGATGGCCGCATGGGTGGTATGTCGGCAGCCGCCGACTGACGAACGGCTCTTCCGACAGAAGGGCGCGCGCTCGATCGGCTCTTGTCATTGCGCCCATTTCCACCGATGTAACGCCCAGCGACCGGACCGCAGCGGTCCGGTTTCCCGACCACCAGCAGGGTAGGCAGCTTCATGTTCATCGAGACCGAAGGCACACCCAATCCCGCGACCCTGAAATTCCTGCCCGGCCGTTACGTGATGGACTCCGGTACGGCTGACTTCGCTTCGCCGATCTCTGCCGAGCGCAGCCAACTGGCCAGTGCTCTGTTCGCGCTCCCCGGCGTCGCGCGCGTGTTCCTGGGCGGCGACTTCATCACCGTGACCAAGACCGACGACACCGAGTGGCAGGCGCTGAAGCCGCAGGTGCTCGCCAGCATCATGGAGCACTTCGTCGCCGGCCGTCCGGTGATCGAAGGCAGCGCAGACGAGGACCTTGTCGAGGAGATCGCCCCGGAAGACGAGGAGATCGTCGCCCAGATCAGGGAGCTGCTCGACACGCGGGTCCGCCCGGCGGTGGCCGGCGACGGCGGCGATATCGTGTTCCGCGGCTATCGCGAGGGCGTCGTGAAGCTGCACATGCAGGGCGCGTGCTCCGGCTGCCCGTCTTCACGCGCCACGCTGAAGCACGGCATCGAAAACATGCTGCGTCATTTCGTGCCGGAGGTCGTCGCGGTCGAGCAGGTCGATCTCTGAGCGATGGCGCTCGACGCCGCCGGGCTTGACCTGCTGTTCCGCGAGGCGCGCACCCACAACAAGTTCACCGACGAGCCGGTCACTGACGACGAGCTGCGGGAGTTGCACAACCTGCTGAAGCAGGGTCCGACCTCGGCCAACTGCTCTCCCGCCCGCTTCCTGTTCCTGCGCACCAAGGAAGCGAAGCAGAAGCTGGCGCCGGCATTGTCGAGCGGCAACCACGACAAGACCATGGCGGCGCCGGTGACGGTAATCGTGGCTTACGATCCGAAGTTCTACGAGAACTTGCCGAAACTGTTTCCGCACAACCCGGATGCGACGTCCTGGTTCGCCAGCAACGATTCGCTTGCCGCCACGACGGCGTTTCGCAACGGCACGCTACAGGGCGCGTATCTGATCCTGGCGGCGCGTGCGCTGGGGCTGGATACCGGAGCGATGTCCGGCTTCGACAATGCCATGGTGGACGAGCTTTTTCTGGCCGATCGCGGCTGGCGGTCCAACTTCCTGTGCAACATCGGCCATGGCGATCCCGCTGGGCTGTTCCCGCGGTCACCACGCCTCGATTTCGACGAAGCGTGTGTCCTGCTGTAGCCAGGGGTGGCAAGGGTAGGAGTTGGGTTTGCGCATCTTGGCCCTGGACGCCGCGCTGGCGCGGTGCGCGGCCGCCATCGTGGCCGATCGCGAGATCCTGGCGGCGCGCCAGACTGACACCGCCCAAGGCCATGCCGCCCTGCTGCCCGTGATGGCCAGAGACGTCCTGGAGGAAGCCGCGATGACCGCGGACTCGCTGGACCTCGTGGCGGTGACCGTGGGGCCAGGCAGCTTCACCGGAATCCGCGCCGGCCTGGCTTTGGCGCATGGCATCTCGCTCGCCGCCGGCGTGCCCGTGGTCGGCGTGACTGTGGGCGAGGCGCTCGCCGATTCGTTGCCTTTTCTCGCCGAGCGGCAGCTTTGGGTTGCGATCGACAGCCGGCGCGGCCGGGTTTTCCTGGAGCGGGATGACACGGTGGTCGCGACACCGCTTGATGCGCTGCCAACGCCCGACGGGCAGGGTCGCCTTGGCGGGTGACGCGGCTGTCGCCGTCGCGGCCACGCTCGCTGCACGCGATGTAGACGTGATGCTGACCGACGCCCGCCTGCCCATTGCGCGCCATATCGCGGTCGCGGCCGAGCGACGGTTGCGTGGAGAACTCCGGGCGCTGCCGCCACAACCACTCTACATCGATCCGCCCGAGGCCAAGCTCCCCGCCGGCGGCCTGCGCCCCCCGCCCGCCGGATGATCACCGAGGCCACACCGGCCCACGCGTCGGCGCTTGCGGCGATCCATGCCGCGGCGTTCCCCCCGCGCGAGGCCTGGGGCGAGGACGCCATCTCGCTGCAGCTTGCGCTGCCCGGCGGTTTCGGCCTGATCGATGAACGCGGCGGCATGCTGCTTGGGCGCATCACCACTGACGAGGCGGAGGTGCTGACCTTGGCCGTCGCGCCGTCAGCCCGCCGCCAGGGCATCGCGACCGGATTGCTGCGAGCGACGACGGAGCGGGTCCGCGCGCATGGCGGCACCGCCATCTTCCTCGAGGTCGCCACCGGCAACGCCGCCGCGTTGGCGCTGTACCGCCGCGAAGGCTTTATCGAGGTCGGCCGCCGCCGCCACTACTATAGCGATTTGTCGGACGCTCTGGTGCTGCGGATGAATCTTTCGTGATCACCCACCGCGCCGCAGGAGTAGCGAGGCGACACCGTCGGCGTTGGTCTCCAGCGAAAGCACCTCGTGCCCCAGCTCGCGCGCAGTACGCGGCACGTTGCGCAGTGGTTCCTCGCCGCGCAGCCGGACCAGAAGAGTTTGTCCGGGCGCCATTCGATCCAGCGCCAGCCGCGTGCGCACGAAGGTCATCGGGCAGACCTCTGCCGTGATGTCCAATTCCCTGTCGGCAGTAGGCACGTCGGTCATGTTACCGTCTGGCCTCTTAGGGTCATCCGTATGGCGACAACCTATATGGCGACAACCTTTCGCATCGAAAGAGCCCCAGGCGACGCCAGGCCGCGCGGGGTCGCCGTCGGATTGGACAGGCCCGACCTTGATCGGCTACGCCGGTGCGGTCCGGCACCCACTTTGCCTGTCTCCAGGGGCTGGCCCCGGATGACCGGGCCGGGCTAGGTTGAACACAGGGAATCGGATGGAATCGCGCATCGAGCGCCTGTGCGTCGAACGGGGCCTCAAGATGACAGGGCAGCGTCGTGTCATCGCACGAGTGTTGTCCGAGGCCGCCGATCACCCCGACGTGGAGGAACTCTACCGCCGCGCCGCCGCCCTCGACTTCGCGCATCTCGATCGCCACGGTCTACCGAACGGTGCGCCTGCTGGAGGAAAAGGGCATCCTGGAACGGCGCGACTTTGGCGGTGGCCGCGCCCGCTACGAGCCGACCGAGCACGGCCATCACTTTCACCTCATCGATATCGACACCGGCAAGGTGATCGAGTTCCAGCACCCCGACTACGAGCAGATGATGCAGTCGATCGCCGAACGTCTCGGCTTCGACCTTGTCTCGCTCCGCCTGGAATTGTTTGGGCGTCGCCGCGAACCGGTGCAGGCCGCGCGGGAAAGGGAGTCACGACGGATCACAGGGACCAACCGTGACCCGGACCCGACCGTGGAGCAGGGAAGGGCGGCGCGATGACCTTCGAGCAGATGATCGTCAAGGCCCGCACTGATCAGCTCGCGTTTCCGGAATTGCGGGCCGGCAATCTCGGCGTGCGCGTCGCCTGTTCGGCCGCGGAAATCGATGCAGTGCAGGCGCTGCGCTATCGCGTGTTCTATCAGGAGATGGGTGCCAGTCCCGATGCGGCGACCGCCGCGAACCTGCGTGACCGCGATGCCTTCGATGCGGTCGCCGATCATCTGCTGGTGGTCGATCACGCGATCGGAGCCGGCCCGGAGGGGGTTGTGGGTACCTACCGGCTGATCCAGCGAGAGGCGGCGGCACGACTGGGCCACTTTTACTCAGCGGACGAGTACGACATCACGCCGATCGTGAACTTTCCGGGTCGGATTCTCGAACTCGGCCGTTCCTGTGTCGATGCAGCCTACCGTGGCCGGGTTGCCATGCAGTTGCTGTGGCGTGGCATCGCGGCCTACGTCTTCCACTACCAGATCGACCTGATGTTTGGCTGCGCCAGCCTGCACGGCACCGACCCGGACGCACTGGCCGCGGATCTGACCTATCTCTATCACAACCACCTCGCTCCTCCGGCGTTGCGCCCGCGAGCATTGCCGCACCGCTATGTCGACATGCGCCGGATGCCACCAAGCGAGATCGATCCCAAGCGCGTGCAGGCCCAGCTGCCCCCCCTGGTGAAAGGCTATCTCCGTCTCGGCGGGTTCGTCGGCGATGGCGCAGTCATCGACAGCCAGTTCAACACCACCGACGTGGCCGTGGTGGTGAAGACCGATCTGGTCACCGACAAGTACTACCGCCACTACGAGCGCCAGCTCCGTGACGCGCTCGATTAGGCAGGCGCCGTCACGTGTGGCGCCAAGATCCGCTTAGGGAAAAATTCACCTGACGTCAGAAATCGGGTAAAGAAGGCCCGATTAGTCGTTGACGTAATTGCAGCGTTTCATGGAAGCTCTCTCCGCCAACACGGTCCTCTGGATCGCGTGGGACGGAAGGCGGGGACGTGAGCCAGGGCGAAATCGGCCCGCACACCGAGGGTCGAAAAACGGAGGCCACCGTGCGCGCCTCACGACAGGTCGTCGCCACGCTGCTGCTCGTGGCTACGGCTGCCATCATCTCAACGGCCGACGCTCAGCCAGGACCCGACGAATCCTGTACCGCAAGGTTCGCCGATTCCACGTGTGAGGCCACCCTCACCACCCTCCGTCGCGCCCGGAACGGTTATCCCTCTGCCGCAGGCGCCAGGCGCCGAAGTGCCCAACCGTCCGGTGCGCGTTAGCAGTGTCGAGGTCGAGGGTGTCACAGCATATCCGCAGCCGGAGATCGCCCAGCTCGCCGCTGGCCTGGTCGGACCGGCGGTGCCGCTGCCGCAGATCGATGCGGCCCGCCAGGCGATCCTCCAGCGCTACCGCTCGGACGGTTATGTGCTCACGACCGTCTCGGCCAATCTCGACGCCAACGGCAGGCTGCGCTTCGTGGTCACCGAGGGGCGCATCGCCAGTGTCAAGCTTGACGGCGACATCGGACCGGCCGGCACCCAGGTTCTGCGCTTTCTCAACAAGCTCACCGAGAAGCAGCCGATCGATTCGGTAACGCTGGAACGCTACCTGCTGCTGGCGCAGGACGTGCCCGGTGTCAGCCTGCGCGCCGTGCTGGAGCCTTCAGCCGATACGCCCGGCGCGCTGAACCTGATCGCCCAGGTCAGCCGGCAGAAGGTCAGCGGCCTCGCCTCGCTGGATAATCGCGCCTTCGACCAGACCGGGCCGATCGAGTTTCTCGGAGTGGTCGACGCCAACAGCTTCACCGAGTTCGGGGAGAAGACGGAGCTTTCGTACTACCATACCTTCCCGAACAGCCAGAATTTCGGCCAGGTCTCCACCGAGGCATTCATCGGTGCGTCGGGCCTCAAGGGGAGAATCTATGGCGGGTACGGCGGCACCACCCCGACCGGCACCCTGGGTTTGCAAGGCTATAACGGCACCACGACAGTGTTCGGCAGTTCGCTCAGCTATCCGGTGATCCGCTCGCGACAGCAGACGCTGAACGTCAACCTTGTGTTCGACGCACTCGACTCGAACATCTCGATTGCCCCGAACGGCACCCCACGCGAACAGGCGAGCTACGACGCGCTGCGCGTCCTGCGGCTTGGCGCGGATTACGCGCTGTCGGATCTATGGCTCGGCGCCGATCGCTCGGCGATCAACGGGTTGTCGGTGCGCTTTTCGCAAGGCTTGAAGCTCCTGGGTGCCTCGACTAATGGGGATTCCGTCACATCCCCTCGGGTGGGCGAGCAGACCGGCTTCACCAAATTCAACTTCGAGGCAAGCCGCACCCAGACCCTGTTCGCGCCGTGGGAGGGCGCCAGCGTCGGACTGATGGAATTGCTCACCGGGCAGTGGTCCGACAACATCCTGCCACCAGCGGAACAGTTCTATCTCGGTGGCTCGCGCTTCACCCGCGGCTACTATGCCGGCCAGGTGCCGGGCGACAAGGCACTCGCGGCGACGACCGAAGTGCAGCTCAACACGGGTTTCGAAACGACGATATTCGACAAGGCGTTCGACATTTCCACCCAGTATTACCTGTTCTACGATTGGGGCGAGACATGGCAGAACCTGAGCGTCGACCATGCTGCCATGATAAATTCCGCCGGGGGTGGCGTGCGTGCGCAGGTTACCCGCTACGTTGAGGTCGATTTCGAGGGGCTGGCACGATTTAACCGTTTTCCAAACGGCGGCAATGTCCCGGGCACTGGCGTCTCGCCGCTGTACGGCGGCGCCTTCTACTGGCGGGTGCTGACGAGGTTCTGACGCACACCGCATGAGCATTGGCCACTGCAATCGTTCCGATTTGCTGATCAGCACAGCGTTGCAGACGACCGCCCTGTTGATGTTGTCGCTTCCCGCCGCCGGACAGCCGGCACCGAACTGCGCGTCCGACCGGCGGCAGTGTCATGGGCGGCACCGCCGCGATCAGCCAGACCAGCAACAACACGCGGATCGATCAGACCTCCCCGCGCGCCGCCATCGACTGGAAGAGCTTCAACGTCGGCAGCCAGCAGAGCGTCACATTCAGCCAGCCCTCGGCCAGTGCGGTCGCGCTGAACCGCGTCACCGGCGCCGACCCGTCGCAGATCGCCGGACGCATCGACGCCAACGGCCAGATCATCCTGGTGAACCAGTCGGGCGTGAATTTCTACAAAGGCGCGCAGGTCAACGCCGCCGGCGTAATGGTCAGCGCCGCGGGCATCAGCAACCAGAACTTCATGGCCGGCGTCATGAAGTTCGACCAGCTCGGCAAGCCCGACGCCAAGGTCAGCAACGCCGGCACGATCACTGTGAAGCAGGCAGGGCTGGCGGCACTGGTCGCACCCCAGGTGGCGAACTCCGGCACCATTACCGCGCGGTTGGGTCATGTGGTGCTGGCGGGTGCGAAGAGCGCGACGCTCGATCTGTATGGCGACGGTCTGCTGTCGCTCGACGTGAGCAATCAGGTGACGCAGGCGCCGAGGGGTCCGGACGGCAAGCCGGCGACCGCGCTGGTGACCAATACCGGTGTGGTGATCGCCGATGGCGGCACTGTGCAGCTCACCGCGCGGGCAGCCGACGGGATCGTGCAGAACCTGGTGCAGGCTGGTGGGAAGATCCGCGCCGCGACGGTGGGCGATCATACCGGCACCGTTGCGCTGAATGGGGTTGGCGGCTCGATCGTGGTCGAGGGGCAGTTGTCCGCGCCGGGCAATGCACCCGGCACCAAGGGCGGCGCGATCGAGGTCGTGTCGAACGGCAATGTGGGAGTCACCTCGAAGGCCAGGATCGCGGCGTCGGGCAAGACGGGCGGCGGTATTATCGCGATCGGCACCACGTTGGATCGTGCCAAGGGTGGTCCGGGCGTCACGGCGGCGATGACGGCGACGAACGTTACTGTGCAACAGGGCGCGACGATCGCGGCCAATGCCGCGACAAATGGACCCGGCGGACGTGTCGCCATACTCTCGCAAGACACCACGCGCATGGCCGGCACGATCAGTGCCAAGGGTGGCAAGGGTGGCGGCGATGGTGGATTCGCCGAGGTGTCGAGCGAGCATCTGTCACTGACGGGCGACGTCGATCTGTCGGCTCCGAACGGAGTGACTGGGACGCTGCTGCTCGATCCGGACAACATCACAATCGTGCACAGCGACACGGCGAGCGGCAGCATCGACGGAACGCTTGGTGCCAACGCGCAGATCGTCTATGGCGACCATCCGGGCGGCACCGACACGGTCACAGACTTCGAGATCAACTCGCTCGATGCAAACATCCTGTTACAGGCGGTCAATACCATTTATCTGAACGCTGGCGCGCCGCTGACCCTCGGCGCCAACAAGAGCTTCACGCTGCAGACCCAGGCCGGCGACATCTATATCGGATCATCGATAACCGCATCGGGGACGGGCAACATCAACATGCAGGCCGGAAACCTGGGATCCGGCGGCAAGCTGCAACTGAACGGCGACCAGATAACGGACGCTGCAAAGGGCTCGATCACCTTGCAGGCCGATGGCGGGATCAGTCTGGGAGTCGCCAGGCTGACCGCAGCATCGATCGATCTCAGCACAATCACATCGGGTGGCATCAGCCAAAGCGCGGGAGGCACGCTGAACGCGGGCACACTGATCAGCAGCAATGGCGTGGCTGGCGACGCAACGCTGACGTCCGCGACGAATGCGATCGGCACCATCGGCATGTTCAACGTGACCGGCGACTTCGCGCTGTCGAGCACAGGACCACTGACCGTCGGCGGCACGTTGACGGCGAGCAGAATCGCGATCAGCACCGGCGGCACGTTGACCGTGTCGAACAGCCTGATCGCTACCAGCGCCGTCAGTTTGACCGCAGAAAATATCGAGATTCCCGGTCTGGTGAGCGACGGCGGCGCGGGCACCACAAGTCTGATCGCCAACGCCGGCACTATCAGCGAGACCGGCACGCTGATCGCCGGAACGCTGATCGGCAGTGCCACGAGCGGCACCGCATCGCAGCCGGTGAGCCTGATCGGCGCCAACTCGATCGGCACGTTGGCGGGCTTCACTGCGTCGGACTTCACGCTCGACGACGGAACCAGCCTGACCGTGACCGGTCCCCTCGTCGCCGGAACGAGTGCTACGATTGTGGATACAGGTGCGCTGCTGGTCAGCGGCACGATAGCGCCGCCGTCCGGCTCCACGGCGATCGCAGTAGGGCTGACCGCGCCGACGATTGACATATCCGGATTGGTAAGCGACGGCGGCGGGGGCACTACGAACCTGGTCGCCAACGCCGGCACTATCAGCGAGACCGGCGCCCTGGTTGCCGGAACGCTGAGCGGCAGTGCGACAAGCGGCGCCGCACCGCAGCCGGTGAGCTTGATCGGCGCCAATTCGATCGGCGCGTTGGCGGACTTCACGGCATCGGACTTCAAGCTCGACGACGGAAGCAGCCTGACCGTGACCGGCCCTCTCGTCGCCGGAACGAGTGCTACGATTGTGGATACAGGCGCGCTGCTGGTCAGTGGCACGATAGCGCCACCGTCCGGCACCGCCGCGATCGCAGTCGGGCTGACCGCCGCGACTATCGACATATCCGGATCGGTGAGCGACGGCGGCGCGGGCACGACAAGCCTCGTCGCGAACGCCGGCGCGATCGGCGAGACCGGCACGCTGATCGCTGGCACACTGAGCGGCAGCGCGACGAACGGTGATGCGTTGCAGGCGGCAAGTCTGCTCGGCGCAAGCAATCAGATCCCCACGCTGGGCAGCTTCGCGGCCTCGGACTTCATGCTCGATGACGGCCCGAGCCTGACCGTGACTGGTCCATTGATCGCCGGCAAAAGCGCGACAATCGTCGACACTGGTGCTCTGCTGGTGCGCGGCCCGATAGCGCCGCCTTCCGGCACATCCACCATCGCCGTCGGGCTGACCGCGACGACGATCGACATACCGGGATCAGTGAGCGACGGCGGCGCAGGCACCACGAAGCTCGTCGCCAATGCCGGCTCCATCGCCGAGAATGGCAGCGTGATATCCGGCACACTTTCCGGCAGCGCTACCGGCGCCGCCAATTTCTCGAGCGGCAGCAATCAGATCAGCACCGTGAGCAGCTTCACTGCATCGGGCCTCACGCTGCACAATGCTGCCGACCTGGCCATCACCGGCAACGTCGACGGCGGGCCGAGTGTGACACTGGTCGATGCCAGGACAATTACCGTGGCGCAGACCGGCGTGGTCTCGGGCAACACGCTGAGCATCACCGCTGCCGGCATTGCCGAGATTGGCACGCTGGTCGCCGACCTGCTGACCGGCAGCACGGCCGGCGACGCTTCGCTGACCGGCACCGGAGCGAGCAACAAGGTGGCGCAGCTCAACAGCTTCAGCAGTGGCGGCACGTTCACACTCGGCGACGGCACTGACCTGACGATCAAGGGTCCCCTCACCGCACCGACCATCATCATCGATACCGGCGCCAATGCATTGACGCTCGCAGACAAGACAGTGATCACCACAGGCGGCACGGTGCGCCCGTCGGGACGCATCACGAGCTTTCCCGGCGATACGCCCGCGACGACCACCAACGGCACCTTTTTGACGACAGCGAAGGCCTTCAGCCAGCAAGGCAGCAGCAGCGTGCTGGGCTTCGGCGGCGGTCCGAGCGTCCTGCGGATCAACGCCATCGGCGATCCCAACGTCGCCTTTGATCCCATTGCCGGGCTGCAAGCCCCAAACACCTGGCTGATCCTCGCATCGGGAACCGGAACGACCATCGGACAGATCAACGTCAAGAACCTTGACGTGATCCGCGGACAGAACGGTGGCACCGACCTGACGGGAACAGTTCTCGGGGTCCCCGGTCCAGCGGCAGCGGGTGTGGCCGGCATTCAGCCGAGCCCCAATGCCAACTTCCGCTTCAATCAGTGTGCGATCAGCTCGGTGAACTGCTTCCTGCTGGGCGGGGAGGCCGTACCGGTGGCAAACCCGCTGAACGACATCTACTTCGGCATACCGTCCAACCCAAACGAGGAGGACGACCTGCTGCTGCCCATCGTCTCCGATCAGGACTACTGACCATGCGCGCCACCGCCCTCCGCGCAATCGCGCTGCTTGCGGCGCTGCTGCTGTTCGGGTGCGCAACACCACCGCCCGAGGCGTATGTGCGAGGTGCGCAGGGAGGCGCTGTCAAGCCCGCAGCGCAGGTGTCGATCGGCAAGAACTCGGTGGGCGAGGATTGCACGCAGCAGGCCGAGACCACGCAAGGCGCCGCAAGGGCGCCGATGTGTTCTGCGGCACATGGCAGCAGCCTAGCGCGCGTGTCCGCTCCGGCGGACCGGGCAGCGCCGCCGAGCTTGCCCAGCTCGCCACCGCCAGCCAGTGGCGCACCGGCATCGACACCCGGTACCGCTGCGAGGCGCCAGCCGCCACCACGATACTTGGCGGCAGTCCGGCCGAGCTGATGCAATGCACGCAGCGGCTCGGCGGCTGGGCGCATGTCGCGATGGTGGCGCTGGTGAACGGCACGGTCTGGTACGCCGACGGCGTGCTGCCGGCGGCGCAGGTGATGGAGCGCTCGATCGGCGTGCTGGCCGGCGTCGACGCGCGCCGACGCTGCGCTGCCGACATCGGGCGCCGATGCGCTGCTGGCGAGCCGGCTGGCGGCCAAGGCGTTCAGCTCCGGCGATATCGGCCAGTTCGACACGCTGATGGCAGCCGGCACGCGCGCCAACCTGGCGGACAACCCGGCTGCGGCGGAGAGCGCCTTCCGCGCCGCCCTCGCCCTGCAGCAGAAGGCGCTGGGCAAGGACAATCCGAACACCGCGACGGCGCTGATGTCGCTGGCGCTGCAGCTCTCCGAACGAGGGCCGCTACGCCGAAGCCGATGCGCTGTTCGCCGACGCCGACAAGCTGGCGCCAGGCTCGGCCGATGCCACCGCACAGGCGCGGCTGCTGCACTACCGCGGGCTCGACGCGCTGAACCAGGGCCAGCTGCGAGCAGGCGCTGGACCTGCTGACGCAGGCCGATGCGGCCTACGCCGCCCTGGTGCCGGCCGACGCGCTGACGGCGAAGCCGCGAGCCCAGCGCCGCCAACAGCTTCGCCCGTGCGGGACAGCTCAGCCTGGCGGACCTGATGCCCAGCCAGGACCTGCTGACCGATCCGCGTGCCCAGGCGGCGCTGCTCGGGCTGATCGAGGTGCGGCGCAACCGCGCCGTGGTGCTGCGCCTCATGGGCAGGCCGCCAGGAAGCGCAGACGCGCGCTGGCAGTCGGCCACCGACCTCGCGCGCGGCAACGGTCTGGCGCGGCCGCATCGTCAATGCGCGGCTGTATCGCACCAGCGGCGTGACCGCGGCGGCGCAGGGGCTGGACGACCAGGCGCTGACCGATCTGCTGCAATCGACCGCGGCGTTCGACCGGTCGCTGCCCGGCTCGAAGCCGCTGGCCGACACCTACCTGCTGCGCGCGCGCCAGCTGGTGAAGGCCGGGCAGGGGCGACGCTGCGCTGCCGATCTGCCGCAACGCGGTGCAGTCGCTGACAGCGCTGAAGGCCGGCACCACGCCGGCGCTGATGGCGCCCTGCCTCGACGTCTATGCCGCCGCGGCGGAGCGGCAGAAGGACCAGCGCCAGGCGCTGCTGGCCGAGATGTTCACCGCGGCGCAGCTCGCGCAGGGCGGCATCACCAGCCAGCAGATCGCCCAGGCCACGGCGCGGCTGTCGGAGAATTCGCGCGACCCCAAGGTCGCCGAGGCGATCCGCCGCCGGCAGGACGCGTCCGCCAAGCTGGCCGAGCTGTATCGCCAGCGCGACGAGCTCGCCGAGGCGCAGCGGCAGGGCGCGACCGATCGCGCCGAACGTCGACCGGCGCCGATCTCGACAAGCAGATCAGCGATGCGCAGGCCGCGCTGGCCGACGCCGACGCGGCCTTGCAGGCGGCCTCGCCGAACTACGGCCAGCTCGTGCAGCAGGTGGTGCCGGCGAAGGACGTGTTCGCCGCGCTGCATCCGGACGAGGCGTTCGCCGCGATCACGCTCAGCGACGATGACGGCTGGGTGTTCCTGCTGCGCAACGGCACCATCGCGGTGTCCAGGATCGATGGCGGCCTCGAAGTCAGATCGCCGAACTGGTGCGCCGGGTGCGCGCCGGCATCGAGCTGACCGCGAGCGGTCTGCCGACGTTCGACATCGCCGACGCGCAGAAGCTGTACCAGACTGACGCTGGGCGGCGTGGCGGGTTCGCTCGACGGGGTGAAGGCGCTGGTCGTGGCGCCTGCCGGCCCGCTGCTGTCGCTGCCGTTCGAGGTGCTGCTGACCGGCCCGGCGCGAGCCCGACGCACTCGCCGACGCGCCCTGGCTGATGCGCAAGTTCACCATCGCGCATGTGCCGGCGCCGTCCAACTTCGTCTCGCTGCGCAAGATCGCGGCGGGATCGCGCGCAACGCAGTCCGTGGTTCGGCTTCGGCGACTTCCACCCGGTGACGCTGGCGCAGGCGGAGAAGACCTTCTCCGGCGCAGGCTGCGGCGAGAGCGCCAAGCTGCTCGCCGGCCTGCCGCCGCTGCCCTACGCGCGCAAGGAGCTGGAGGCGGCGCGCGCTCTGCTTGGCGCCGACGCGCTCCGACGAACTGCTCGGGCCGGCCTTCACCGCGGAGGCGGTGCTGAAGGCGAAGCTGAAGGACTACCGCATCCTGCAATTCTCCACCCATGCGCTGCTGCCGGCCGAGCTGCGCTGCCAGAGCGAGCCGGCGATCGTCACCTCGGCGCCGCCGAACGCGACCGATGCGTCACGGCGCGCTGCTGACCGCGTCGCGAGGTGGTCGGGCTCGATCTGGACGCCGACCTGGTGATCCTGTCGGCCTGCAACTCGGGCGGGCCCGGCGGCACGACGGCGGGCGAAAGCCTGTCCGGCCTGGCGCGCGCCTTCTTCTATGCCGGCGCGCGGTCGCTGGAGGTGACCCACTGGTCGGTCAACGACCAGGTCGCGGCGTTCCTGGTGGCCGACACGCTGCGGCGGATGCAGGAGAACCCGACCTCGGCGTCGCCGGCGCGCTGCGCGACGCGCAGCTCGCGATGCTGGCGGATGCCGGCAAGGGGCTGCCGGCGGAGATCGCGCATCCGTTCTTCTGGGCGCCGTTCGCGGTGATTGGCGAGGGCGGCGAGCGCGCCGCCGGCGAAGCGCCGAGCACCGCGTTTCGCCGCGGCACGCTCGCCGGTCTATAAGCCCGCGGCGGCATGCGAAGACGATCGAGACCCTCGGCAAGTACGAGATCAAGCGGCCGCTCGGGCCGCGGCGCCATGGGCACGGTCTACGAGGGCTGGGATCCGATCATCGCCCGCCGCGTGGCGATCAAGACCGTCAGGCTGCCGGACAGCGCCGATCCCGAGACCGAGGAGGCGCTGGCCCGCTTCCGCCGCGAGGCGCAGGCCGCCGGGCGGCTGACGCATCCCAACATCGTCGGCGTGTTCGACTACGGCGAGACCAACGACCTCGCCTACATCGTCATGGAGTTCGTCGACGGCCCGCCGCTGAAGACGCTGCTCGACAAGCAGGAGCGGTTCGCGCTGGCCGACACGATCCGCGTCATGGAGGACCTGCTGGCCGGGCTGCAGTTCAGCCACGAGCGCGGCGTGGTGCATCGCGACATCAAGCCGGCCAACGTCATGCTGACCAGCGCGGGCCAGGCGAAGATCGCCGATTTCGGCATCGCCCGGATCGAGAGCAGCTCGATGACGCAGGCCGGCACGGTGCTGGGCACGCCGGCCTACATGTCGCCCGAGCAGTTCATGGGCCAGGTGGTGGATGCGCGCACCGACATCTATTCGTCGGGCGTGCTGCTCTACCAGTTGCTGACCGGCGAGCGGCCGTTCGAGGGCGGCATGTCGGCGATCATGCACAAGGCGCTGAACACCGAGCCGCCGGCGCCGTCGCAGCTTTCGGTGACCGCGCCGCCGGCGTTCGACGCCGTGGTGCGCCGGGCGATGGCGAAGCGGCCGGAGGACCGGTATCCCGTCGGCCAGCGCCTTCGCCGAAGCGATGCGGGCCGCCCTGGCGCAACCAGGCGGAACCCGCGGTCAGCTGCGACGAAGCGACCATGGTTCAGCGCCGCCGCCTCACGCCGCCTCGCCCCACCGAGCCGGCGCCGCCACCCGCGTCGTGCCGGTGAATGCCCCGCCGCCGCTCGAACCATGCCGATTGCGCGCCGCCGCGGTGGCGGTGCTCGGGTGCTGGGCGGCGGCGGGGCCTGGTGGTTCCTGTCGCGCGCGCCCGCACCGGTCATCGCCACGCATCCCGCCGGCGCCGCCTCCGGCCGCGGAGGTCTCTCCGGCGCCCGGCAACGCCCCGACCCCGGCGCCACCCCACAGCGAAACCAACCGCCGGTCCCGCGCAGCCGGTCGCGCCGCCAGTGCAGCCGGATGCCAGCAGCTCGCTTTGGCCGGGCTCGATGCGCTGCGCCGCCAGATCGCCCAGTGGGCGAACAGCCGGAGCTGTGCGGTTCTGGGAGGCGACGTCGCCGAGGGTGGCGCGGTGAAGCTGAACGGCCTGGCCAGCGATCACTCGATCGAGGGACCTGCGGCAGGGTCTGGCGGCACTGGTGCCGCCCGGCCAGATCGACTGGCGTGTCACAGGCGTGGACCCGGCGTTCTGCCCGGCGCTGACGCGCTGCACCCGATCACACCCGCCTTCGGTGCGTCCGACGCGCCTCGGCTCGGGCTGCAGATGGCCGACGGCAAGACGCGCCTCAGGGACGGCGAACCGGTTCGCGTGCGGGTCGCGATGCCGGATTTCCCTGGCTGGCTGCGCGTGGACTACGTGGTGCATGACGGCACGGTGCAGCACCTCTATCCGCAGCTTGCCGATACGAACATGGCATCGCAGCTGATCCGCCGAAAAGCTACGCGCCCGGCGAGACGATCAATCTGGCAAACCCGTCATGGCTGATCGGCCCGCCGTACGGCACTGATATGATCATCGCGGTCGCAGCGTCGGACCCGCTGTTCGACCACCCAAGGGCCAGCAATTCCGAGCCCGCGGATGCGTATCTGGGCGACCTTTGGACGGCGATCGACAATCTGCGGCAGCACCACGGGCGCGTCGCGGGCGCCGGGATCACACTTGAGGCGTTGCCGCCGAAGTAGCGGTCCACAGCCTGGTTTCGTGTAGGCTGGGCGCAATCGTGCGCGACGATCAGGAGCCCGCCGGCCATGTCCGATGTTACCAGCCAGCAGCGTATCCACGGCTATTGCGGGCTGTGTATCGCCCGATGCGGCACGATCGCGATAGTCGAAGATGGCCGCTTCACGCGGCTGGAGCCTGATCCCGCGCATCCGACCGGCCAGGCGCTCTGCGCCAAGGGCCGCGCCGCGCCGGAACTCGTCTATCACCCGGAGCGGCTGACCCACCCGCTCCGGCGCACGCGGCCGAAAGGCGACCCCGATCCTGGCTGGGAGCGCATCTCCTGGGACGAGGCGCTGGACCTGACCGCCGCCGCGATGCGCCGGATCGCCGAGCGGCACGGGCCGGAGGCGGTCTGCTTCAGCCTGTCCTCGCCCTCCACCACCGCGATCGGCGATTCGGCGGCGTTCGTCCGCCGGCTGATGAACGCGTTCGGCACGCCGAACGCGGTCAGCAGTCTGGACGTCTGCGGCTGGGGCCGTGCCGGCGCCACCCGCTACACCTTTGGCGTCGCGCAGCGTCGGCACCAGTGCGCGGCGGCGCCATGCCGGACATCGCCAACAGCGGCTGCCTGATCCTGTGGGGCTACAATCCGAGCTTCACGCGCCTCACGCACGCGACCGCCATGGTCGAGGCGCTGAAGCGCGGCATGCGGCTGATCGTGGTCGATCCGCGGCATGTCGGTCTCGGCTAACAAGGCCGATCTCTGGCTGCGGGTGCGGCCCGGCACCGACGGCGCGCTCGCGCTCGGCATCGCCAATGTGATGATCCAGCGCGGCTGGTACGACCGCGACTTCATCCGCACCTGGAGCAACGGGCCGATGCTGGTGCGCGCCGACACCGGCCGCATGCTGACCGAAGCGCGATCTGACGCCGGACGGCGATGCGCAGCCGCACGTCGCCTGGGACACGCGCGGCCGGTTGATCCGTCGCCCGCGACTGGCCATTACGACGGCGACTGCGCAAATCTCGCGCTCGAGGGCGAATACCGCATCGCCACGCCGCGCGGCGACGTAGTCTGCCATCCGGCCTTCGAGCTCTATGCGCGGCTGTGTCGGCGCTATCCGCCGGCGCAGGTCGAGGCGATCTGCTGGATCCCGGCGCCCAGGTCGAGCAGGCCGCGCGCCTGATCTGGCACGCCCGCCCGGTCTCCTACTACGCCTGGAGCGGCCACGAGCAGCACGCCAACGTCACGCAGACGGCGCGCGCCATGTCGCTGCTCTACGCGCTGACCGGCTGCTTCGACGCTCCAGGTGGCAACGTGCTGTTTCCGGCGCCGCCCGCCGGCGTCGATCACCGGCGAGGACCTGCCCGCGGCGAAGCGCAAGGCGCCGACGTTGGGCCTCGCCGAACGCCCGCTCGGGCCGGCGCGCTCCGGCAATGTCACCACGCGCGAGCTCTATCGCGCCATTCTGGAGGAGAAGCCGTATCCGATCCGCGGCCTGATCGGTTTCGGCTCCAACATGCTGCTGGCGCATGCCGATGGCGGCCATGGGCGCAAGGCGCTCGCGGCGCTGGAGTTTTACGCCCACTGCGACTTGTTCATGACTCCGACAGCCGAACTCGCCGACGTGGTGCTGCCCGTCGCGTCCTGCTTCGAGCGCGAGGCGCTGCAAGATCGGCTTCGACGTCAGCCCCGAGGCGCAGTCGCACGCCCAGTTCCGCCAGGCTGTCGTTCCGCCGCCTGGCGAGGCACGCCCGGACACCGACATCGTGTTCGATCTCGCCGCCCGTCTCGGCCTTGGCGCGCAGTTCTGGGACGGCGATATCGAAGCCTCCTACCGTCACCAACTGGCACCTCTCGGCATCACGCTGGAGCAGTTGCGCGCCGCCCCGAGTGGCCTGCGTTTGCCGTTGCAAACGCGCTACGCGAAGCACGCGGAGCAGGACGCGAACGGCAAGCCGCGCGGCTTTGCCACGCCGTCGCGCAGGGTCGAACTCTATTCGCAGACCTTCCTCGATCACGGCTACGCGCCGCTGCCGGATTTCGCGGAACCGCAGATCGGCCCCACCGCGCGGCCTGATCTGGCCGCGCGCTTCCCGCTGGTTCTGACCTGCGCGAAGCCGACGCTGTTCTGCCAGACCCAGCATCGCGCGCTGCCCAGCCTGCGCCGGCGCGCCCCGCATCCGGAGGTGGATCTGCATCCCGCCGCCGCGGCGACGCGCGGCATCGCCAACGGCGACTGGGTGGCGATCGAGACACCGGAAGGCAGCGTGCGTGCCCGTGCCAAATTCAACGACAGCCTCGATCCCCGCGTGGTGATCGGCGAGCATGGCTGGTGGCAGTCATGTGAGGCGATCGGCGCCCCGGGCTACGATCCATTCGGACCCGACGGCGCCAATCTCAACTTGATCATCGGCGCCGCGGTTCAGGATCCTGTCAGCGGCACGGCGTCGCATCGCGCCTATCTGTGCGAGATACGACGCGCGGCCTGACCGTGCCTACTGCATCGTCGACTTCGGCGTCGGCACGATGCGCTGGATATGCATCTTCTCGCGGTCCAAAATTTCCGGAACCCGCGGGGCGATCTTGGTCTTCCAGTGGTCGGTCTCATAGACCGCCTTGTACTGCGCCTCACGCTCTGCCTCGCTGTTGAAGCGGCGCAGCCAGACGTAGCAGAACTCGTCGGTCTCGCCACGGAAGCTGCCGCAGATCACCATGCCCTTGGAGACCTGGAAGGGAATGATCTCCTCCTCCATGATCTTCACCCACTCGTTCATCTTGCCGGGCCGCACGAAATACTGGCGGAGTTCGTAGAACGCCATCGTGTCCGTCTCCTCTCGGTTGACCCGGCGCAGCATAGACGGAGGCGTGTTGCCCGGTCGAGCAAGGGCGGACCTCGGCGTATTTTGCCTCTGGCCTCCCGCGACATGGAGGCATACATCAGCTTAGCCACCCAATTGAGGTAGCCATGGCCCCCCCGTTCCCCACCACCCGTCTGCGCCGGCTCCGCCGGTCCGAGGCGCTGCGCGGCCTGGTGCGCGAGACCGCCGTCACCGCCAACGACCTGATCCAGCCGATCTTCATCGAGGAAGGCATCGACGATCCTCTGCCGATCGCCGAGATGCCCGGGGTGTCGCGCATCCCGGAGCGCAAGCTGGAGCATATGGTCGAGGGCCTCGCGAGCGACGGGGTGAAGGCGCTGATGCTGTTCGGCATCTCGCACCACAAGGATGCAACGGGCAGCGACGCCTGGAACCGGGAAGGTCTGGTGGCCCGCATGGTGCGGCGGGCCAAGCGGGCGGCGCCGGAACTGGTGGTGATCCCCGACATCTGCTTCTGCGAATACACCGACCACGGCCATTGCGGCGTGATCGAGCACGACCACGTGGTCAACGACATAACCATCGAGAACCTGGCGCGTCAGGCGGTGGTGGCGGCCGACGCGGGTGCCGACATGATTGCGCCTTCGGCGATGATGGACGGCCAGGTGGCGGCTATCCGCCACGCGCTGGATACGGCGGGTCATGCCGACACGCCGATCATGGCGTATTCGACCAAGTTCGCCTCTGCATTCTATGGCCCGTTCCGCGTGGCCGCGGGGTGCGAACTGAAGGGCGATCGGAAGACCTACCAGATGGATCCGATGAACGGCCGCGAGGCGCTGCGCGAGTCGCTGCAGGACGAGGCGGAAGGCGCTGACATGCTGATGGTGAAGCCGGGACTGGCATATCTCGACGTGCTGGCGCGGCTGCGCGAGCAGACACTGCTGCCGATCGCGGTGTACCAGGTGAGCGGCGAATATGCGATGATCAAGTTCGCTGCCGCCGCGGGCGCGTTGAACGAGCACGTCGTCGTCCGCGAGACGCTCGGCGCATTCAAGCGCGCAGGCGCAGATCTGATCCTGTCGTATTTCGCGCGCGATGTGATCCGCGAGGGATTCTGAGAACATTCACCACAGAGATGCTCCCAATCTCCGTGCCTCTGTGGTGAATCCTTCTTGCACTATCGCGAGTAGTACTCGACCACCAGGTTAGGCTCCATCTGCACCGGATACGGCACATCGGTCAGTTTCGGCGCCCGCGCGAAGCGTCCCTTCATCGCCCGGTGATCGACCTCGAGGTATTCGGGCACATCCCGCTCGGTGCTCTGCGACGCGTCCAGCACCATCGCGAGCTGCTTCGACCGCTCCTTCACCTCGATCGTGTCGCCGTCCTTCACTCGGTACGATGCGATGTTCACGCGCCGTCCGTTCACCTGCACATGCCCATGCGAGATGAACTGCCGCGCGGCGAACGGCGTCATCGCGAACTTCATGCGATACACCACGGCGTCCAGGCGACGCTCCAGCAATTCGATCAGCAGCTGCGATGAGTCGCCACGCACGCGAACCGCCTCCTGATAATAGCGGCGGAACTGCTTCTCGCTGATATTGCCGTAATAGCCCCGCAGCTTCTGCTTCGCCATCAACTGGGTGCCGAAGTCGGTGGCCTTCTTGCGGCGCTGGCCGTGCTGGCCAGGCCCGTATTCGCGCTTGTTGATCGGCGACTTGGGCCGTCCCCAGAGGTTCACCCCCAGGCGGCGGTTGATCTTGTACTTGCTCTCGGCGCGCTTGGTCATGCTGCGCGGTGCCCTTTCGTCTGGCTCTTGTTGCACCGGTAGGCCACGCGATGCGCGGCGGGCTCAGGCCCCGAAGGCCTGTCCGCGTTCCCGGCAGTAAGGCCGCCGCTTCTAGGGGCCAGTCTGTGCCTTGTCAAACCTCGCACCGCCCCGTAGCACCGCCGAGATGGTCAATCGTGGCGACATCGTCTGGCTCGGCATCGCCTCCGGCGTCATTGGCTGCCTGGTCGGCGGTATGATGCTGGGCATCGGCATGGACCTCATCGTCAACGGCCAGCCACTCGGCTGGCTTCTGCTGCTGCCTGGCGCGCCGGTGTCCGCTGTCCCCGGCTGGCTGCTCGGCCGCCGCCTGGCGCGGGAGCTATAGGTGCCACTCAGCGCGGCCGCCGGCGCGCTTTCCATCTCGACATCGGCCGACGTCGCCTGTCTGATCGGGGCGATGCCGCCTATGCTTAGAGCCGCGAGGAGCGAGGCCAATGGATGAAGTCACCATTTCGGGTCGGCCGACTGGACCGCAGACGCTGGCAATTGATGTCGGAGGCACGCACCTCAAGGCTGGCATCCTCAGCCCTGACGGCAGCGTAACGGCCGGGCCGAGTCGGGTCGATACGCCGCATCCGGCGCCCCCCGACCAGGTCGTCGAGGCACTGGTCGGTCTCGCCACGCCGCTCGGACGGTTCGGGCGGATCTCGATCGGCTTCCCTGGGGTCGTACGCGACGGTCGCGTGCTGACCGCACCCAATCTCGACAGCACGGCATGGCGCGGTTTTCGGCTTGCCGCAACGCTGGCCGAACGGCTTGGCGCCCCAGTGCGGTTGGCAAACGATGCCACCGTGCAGGGTCTCGGCGACATCACAGGACGAGGGATGGAGTGCGTCATCACCCTCGGCACCGGCATGGGCTTCGCGCTGTTCGAGAACGGCAGACCCGCCCCGCATCTCGAGCTGTCGCAGCACCCGGTGCGCGGACGCAAGACCTACGACCAGTACATCGGCAACGTTGCGCTGCGCGCGGTGGGGCGCAAGCGCTGGAACCGGCGTGTCCGCACGGCGATCGGCTTCATCAGGACCCTGACGGACTGCGATGTCCTGTATGTCGGCGGCGGCAATTCGCGGCATCTGCAAGGGGATCTGCCCAAGTACGTGCGCATTGCGTCCAACGAAGCTGGCATCACCGGCGGAATCCGGCTGTGGGATGCGAAGCTGGATGCGATGTTCATGGCTGCCTGACCTGTAGGGCAGCCTGCACCGCTGCATCCAGCGCGCTGAGGAACCGCGACCGGTCGGCGCGCGTCAGGGCCGTGGGACCGCCGGTCCGCAAGCCGATCTCGCGCATGTGCTGTGCGACGTCGCGACCAGCCAGGGCATTGCCGATGTTGTCCTGGGTCCAGTGCCGGCCGGTCGGCGCGACGGCCCGCCCGCCCTTGCCAAGACATCGCGCAGCCAGCGGTATGTCGGCGGTGACGCAGACGTCGGCCGCGGTAATGCGCTCGGCAATCCAGTCATCCGCCGCGTCCGGCGTGGCATCGACCGTCACCATGCTGACGTTGGGCAGACCGGGCGGGCGGATAGGGCGCGATCCATTGGACACGACGAACACCGGCAGGCTGAGGCGGGTCGCAACGCGGTAGGTTTCCTCGCGTACCGGGCAGGCGTCGGCATCAATGTAGATCGTGGTCAAGTTGAAAACTTCCGGTCCTACGCCGGAACATCCCCCTTCAGCATGACCCGGTACAGATATCGCACCTGACTCATGTCGTAATCGCCATTCGCCTTGTGCAGCAGGCAGCGGTTGTCCCACATCACCATGTCGCCCGGACGCCATTGATGGCGATACTCGTGCTGCGGCTGCGTCGCATGCATCAGCAGCTCGTCCAGCAATGACAGCGCCTCGGCTTCCTCCATCCCGACGATCCCCTCGGTGCGGATCGGATTGAGATAGATCGCCTTGCGCCCGCTTTCCGGATGCGTGCGCACCAGAGGATGCGCCACCGCATCGGGCACCTTCTGCCGCGCCGCCTCGCTCAGCGCCATCAGCTTCCGCTCGCTATGCCTGCTTTGGTACACATGAACGGCGCGCAGTCCATCGATCCTCTGCCGCATTGCCGCGGACAGATCTTCATACGCGCGATACATGTTGACGAACTGCGTGTCGCCGCCGCGGTCCGGTAGCTGCACCGCATGCAACACCGTGGCCTTGGGGGGCTCGGCCGCATTCGAATGGTCGGTGTGGTAGCCCTCACCAGGGATGTAGCGTCGGCCGTCGGGATAGAAGTCCTGGTTCGAGATGTAGTGGATCTCCGGGCACTCCGGCAGTGCGAAGCGCGTGTTGTGCTGTGGAAAGACTTCGCCGAACAATTGCACCGCATCCAGCAATTGATGCGGCGACAGATGCTGATCGCGGAATACCAGCACCGAATGCTCGACGAAGGCGCGCCTCAACCGCTCGCACTGCGCGGTATCGATGGGTTGCGTCAGGTCGACACCGCTGACCTCGGCGCCAGTATGCGAAGAGAGCAAGCTGATCATCGCCACAGATTGCGCAGGAAGCCGCGTGCGTGCAACCTGCGTGACCCGGCCGGGAGTTACCCAACCATGGCAAGCAATCCGCAACCGAACATGGACTTCACCAGGTTCTTCGCCGACATGAAGCTGCCGGCGCTGCCGGACATGGAGATGTTCCTCGCTGCCAACCGCAAAAATCTCGAAACTCTGTCGGCGGCCAACCGCGTCGCGCTGGAAGGCGCGCAGGCGGTGGCCCGACGCCACATGGAGATTGTGCAGAGCAGCATGACGGAACTCACCGAGGCGATGCAGGCGCTCGCCACAACCGAGGCACCGCAGGTCAAGGCAGCGAAGCAGGCGGAGCTGCTGAAACAAGCCTACCAGCATGCGGTGGCGCACATGAAAGAGCTGAGCGACCTGATCCAGCAGTCCAATTCGGAAGCCCTGTCCTTGATCAACCAGCGCTTCATCGAGGCGATGGATGAAGTGAAAGCGCTGGCGCAGAAGCAAAAGTGACAATTGATAACCGATTTCAATAGTTTGTGAATGGCACATTGTAACTGCGGCAGTACGCAAAGGGCTTCAGTATAGTCCTTTTAGTCATTGCGTCTTGCTTCGGTCTCGACTGAAGCGAGGGAAATGCCCCGCGGCAGCGCCGACGAGGGCCAACAAACGGGCAAGCGAAATTGCCCGCACATTTTGGGAGGTTCAGGGATGACCGCAGCGCCAGCAGCCGTCACGCCAAGTGGGCTGTCCGAAGCCGAACACAAAGCACATCTGCGTCGCGCCGTGATTGCCAGCACGGTTGGCACCACGATCGAGTGGTACGACTTCCTGCTGTACGGCACGGTGACCGCACTCGTTTTCGGCAAGCTGTTCTTCCCTAGGTCAAACCCCATCGTCGGCGTGCTCGAGGCGTTCAGCGTGTTCTTTATCGGCTTCGTCGGCCGGCCGATCGGCGCCTTCATCTTTGGCCACTGGGGAGACCGGATCGGGCGCAAGGCGACGCTGATCGTCACGCTGCTGGTGACCGGCGTCGCCACGGTCGCCGTTGGCTGCGTGCCGGGCTACAACAGCATCGGCATCTGGGGCGCAATCCTGCTCACGGTCATCCGCCTGATCCAGGGTATCGGCGTTGGCGGCGAATGGGGCGGCTCGGTCCTGTTGGCGATGGAGTGGGCGCGCACCAACAAGAATCGTGGTTTTCTATCCGCATGGCCGCAGTTCGGCGCACCCGCGGGATTATTCCTGGCGAACTGTGCGGTGCTGTTCTTCAGTTGGCTCTCCGGTGACCAGTTCATCGTCTGGGGCTGGCGCATCCCGTTCTTCCTCAGCGCCATCATGGTTGTCGTCGGACTGTGGATCCGGCTCGGCATCATGGAGACGCCAGTATTCCAGAAGATTATTGACGAGGAACGCACCGAGCGCGTGCCAGTGCTCGAGGTGCTGAGGCGGCAACCGAAGCAGATCATACTGACTGCGCTGCTGCGCATGCCGGAGCAGGCACCCGGCTACATCGTCGGGGCGTGGATCTTTACCTACGCCACCGGTGTACTGGGTTTCTCGCGCGACTTCGTGCTGCTAGGCGTCATCAGCCAGACCGTGCTGGGCTTCATGTGGGTGGTCTGCGCCGGATACCTGTCGGATCACGTCGGCCGCAAAAACATGTTCATGATTGGCTGTGTGTTCATGGGCATCTTTGGGTTCGTCTATATTGCCATGCTCAACACGGGCATCCCGTGGGTGGTCTTCACCGCGATCGCCATCTCGCTGCTGCCGGTGATGACGCAATACGGGCCGGAGGCGGCACTCATCGCGGAAAGCTTTACGCCGCGGCTGCGCTATAGCGGCACATCGATCGGCTATCAGCTTGCTTCGGTCATCGCGGGCGGACCTTCGCCGTTCATCGCGACGTGGCTGTTCGCCACCTACGGGTCCGCCTGGCCGATCGCGTTCTACATCCTGTTCTGCGCGATCATCGGCATCATCGCGACGTCACTGCTGACGGACTACACCAACAAGGAGATCTCCGCTGAATACGAAGCGGTGTGAACGCTAGGCTAAACCTATACCGTCATGCCGGGGCGGCCCGGCATGACGGTATAAGTCGTCGTCAGCGGGACTTCGTATAAGTTTGGTTAGACATGCACACTGCAGGCGGTCCGTGGTCGCGGTGGTGGCGACCCATGAAGAGAATCGTAGCTTAGGCACCCCGTGGTTCTCGTGTCTTGTCAGGCAGCTTATGATGGCGAGGCCAACCTAGTCGATAAATTCCGAACTTTTGAGTCCGGCCGGTTTGACGGACGGCGGCCCCTAGTGCAATCCACGCAGCAGGAAACCGTCTTTTTCAGTGCCCCAGGCAGTGCCAAGTCGGGTCGGGCCGTTGGCGCGTCCTGCCTCATTGGTCGATACGGCTGAACGTGACATTCGTATGAGATGACCCATCTGGATCGTAACCCAGGGAAGCCTTGGACATTGCATCGAAGCATGCGGAGATCGCAGCGAGCCCGATCTGCGGTTTGTGGACCTCGACTACCGCGTGGCGAAGCCTTCCTGGGAGCCTCAGCCCGTCAAAAAGTTTGCCCTCGGCACCCTCTGTATCCTTAACTAAGACGTCCGGATCCGCCTCGTCGAGAAGCCCCTGCAGGCTGCGTGCGGGAAGCACCACCTTCGTGCTGCCAGGCAGATCGACAATAGAGGATGCCCAGAATGATGGCTGGCGATTGAACTCAACCACTCCGTCCGTCACCGCGGCCACGACATTCCACACCTCAGCACAGATGCCACTGACCTCGTGTGTGCGCTTAGTCACGGGAATGAGGATCGGATCTGCCTCTATTGCAACGATCCGTGAGGCATGAAGCTCGCGCTTGGCAAAGCTCGAGCTAAATCCAATGCCCGCACCGATCTCGAGAACCGTGTCGCCAGGCCGTATTGCATAACGAAGCGCGTCTATCTCGCTCCTTTCGTAGTATCCTTGTACGAAGCTTCGCCATATGTCGGAATGAAGGAGCAAGCGCGGAACCTCGAGCTGTATGCCCTGAATATTGAAACTGTAGATCGTATTGCTTGGATCATCGGCAGGAAACTCGTCATTCTGCTGGCACCTTTGAAGAGGCCCGGTCCAATTCTGGCTTCACACGCATTCGGCCCAATACTTCACGAGCAATCTCCTTCAGGACATTGGTTCGTAGTCGCATTTGGTCCTCCCGGGGAAGTATACCATCTGCGGGTCGCTGTACGTCACAACTCAAGCTGGAGGCACGGTCACGGCACGAGAGCCCCCAAAGGATATCAGCCGGATGATCCGACGATGGAAGCTAGATCGGCAGCCTGATCCGCGCGCGCAGGCCGCCGAGCGGGACTGTCCTCCAGGACGATCTCGCCGCCATGCGCGCGCACGATGTCGCGCGCGATGGTGAGACCAAGTCCGGTGCCGCCCGCTACTGTCACTCTCGAACGGGCGGAACACGCTCTCGCGCCGCTCAGGCGGAATGCCGGGGCCGTCATCGTCCACCGTCACGAACACCATGCGGCCCTGCGGCATCGCCGCGAGTGCGACGCGGTGTGCGTGGCGGCGCGCGTTGTCCACCAGGTTGGTGATGGCGCGTCGCACCGCGTTGGCACGCAGCGGCAGCGTCAAAGCCGGCGGTGCATCCACCGCGACCTCGGCGCCGGAGCGACGTGCGCCGGCGGCAACCTCCTCCAGCACCGCCGAGAGGTTGACCGGTTCAGCCTGCTCGGTGCCCTCGCCGCGCGCGAAGGCAAGGTAGCCGCTGATCATCCGCTCCATCTCCTCCACATCGGCGGTCATCTCGGCGACGTCCTGGCGCAGTTCCTCGCGCGCGGGCATCATCGCCAGCGCCAGCCGCAGCCGTGTCAGCGGCGTGCGCAGATCATGCGAGACGCCCGCCAGCATCTCGGTCCGCTGCACCAGGAAGCGGCGCACGCGCTCCTGCATCCGATTGAAGGCCGTCGCGGCCTGACGCACCTCGGTGGCGCCTTCCGGCTTGATCGGCCCGATATCGCGCCCCATGCCGAACGCCTCGGCCGCCGCTGCCAGGCGCCGGATCGCACGCACCTGGTTGCGCATGAACAGCGCGGCGATGCCGAACAGCACCATCGCCGATGCCGACGACCCAGAGCGACAAACATGTAGATCGTGCCGGCGTACAGCCGCTTGCGCGGCGCGCCGACGTCCAGCACGCCGTCCGGCAGCTGCACGCGGATCAGCACGGACTGGCGGTTCGGAGGTCCAGTCGGCATGATGAACGGCATGCCGACCTTCTCGCGCAGTGCGCTCGCGAGGTCGTCGTCCATCGGACCGAGGATGTTGGTCGACCCGCTCGTTCGGGCAGCACGGCGCCGGCTTCGATCGCCATGTCCAGATCGAACTCGCTGGCGCGCCATGTCGCAGGATCCACGCGCGATCGGCTTCGTCGGGATACCGGTCGCAGCAGCTCCAGCGTGTAGGCGATCTCGCCGGCGACGGCGCCGGACAGCCGGCGCGAAACCACATCGAGATGGCTGCCATAGAAGATCTGCAGCGCGACCGCCTGCAGCAGCACCAGCGGCAGCAGGATCATCAGCAGGCTGCGCCCGAGCAGCGAGCGCGGCAGCACCTTCCTGATACCGCGTTTCACCATCCGCGCGGGTTGCAGATCAGGTGGCAGCATCGCCGATGTCGATCATCCGACGCCCGGCTTCAGCACATAGCCGCGGCCGCGCACGGTGTGCAGGAAGCGCGGCTCGCGCGGATCGGCCTCGATCTTGCGGCGCAGGCGGGTCACCTGCACGTCGATCGCGCGCTCGCCGGCCTCGTCCATGCCGAGGGCCGCGGCGATCTCCTCGCGCGACAGCACCTCGTTCGGCTTGCGCGCCAGCGCGGTCAGCAGCGCCGCTTCGCCGCCGGTCAGCCGCATCGACGCCATCCGGTCCGCGCAGTTCGCCGCGCTCGATGTCGAATCGCAGCGCGCCGAGCTGCACCGGACCTTGCGGGGTCTCCGGCTGCGGCGCGGCGCGCGGCGCAGCAGCGCGCGAATGCGCAGCACCAGTTCGCGCGGCTCGAACGGCTTGCCGAGATAGTCGTCGGCGCCGGCCTCGAAGCCGGCGATGCGATCCTCCGGCGCGCCACGCGCGGTGAGCAGCAGCACCGGCATTTCGCTGCCCTGCTCGCGGCGCAGCGATTCGGTCGAGCGTCAGGCCGCTTTCGCCGGGCATCATGACGTCGAGCACCAGCATGTCGGGATGCATGAAGCGCAGCTTGTCGCGCGCATCGGTCGCGGTCTCCGCGGTGGTGACGCGGAACCCTTCGCCGGCCAGGTAGCGCGACAGCAGCGCACGCAGCCTGGCGTCGTCGTCCACCACCAGGATGTGGGCATCCTCCGCCATCAGTCTTCCCTCGCATGGTGCGCATCGATATAGGCGCGCGCGGTCTCGTCCATGATGCCGCGCATCACGCGGCGGAAGCCATCCACCGCGGCGGGGCCGGCCTCGCGATAGGCCGGCCGCAGACGCTCCTGCTGGCGCTCGAACAGCCGCCGCTCCAGCGCCGCGCCGGCCGCGGTCAGGGTCAGCAGCCGCTGGCGGCGGTCGGCGCTGCCCGGGCGACTGCGCGACGTAGCCCTGCTCCATCAGCGCGCCCAGCACGCGGGCGAGCGACTGCTTGGTGATGCGCAGGATGCCCAGCAGATCGGACACGGTGATGCCGGGATTGCGGCCGATGAAATGCAGCGCGCGATGGTGCGCGCGGCCGAGGCCGAGTTCCTCCAGGACCACGTCGGCGGCATTGGTGAAGTCGCGATAGGCGAAGAACAGCAGGTCCTGCGCCATGCGCATGTCGGTCTCGGCCGGATCGACCTTCGGTTCGGGCATGGCAGGCATTCCTTGGGCCGGGCGCAATTATGTCAGTGTTGTTGACTTATCGCCGTGATCATTATACGGTCGGCCGAGCTTGAAGAAACAATATTGCGGAGAATGCGGCCATGGAGCTGGTTCCTTTCGACGATCGGGACGGCTGGATCTGGTGGGACGGCGCCCTGGTTCCCTGGCGCGACGCCAAGCTGCATGTTCTGACACATGGGCTGCACTATGCCAGCGCCGTGTTCGAAGGCGAACGGGCGTATTGCGGGCAACATCTTCCGGCTGCGCGACCACACCGATCGGCTGATCAATTCGGCGCGCATCCTGGGCTTCGAGATCCCGTTACGGCGGAGCAGATCGATGCCGCCTGCAACGAGGTGCTGGCGGCGAACGGGCTGACCGACGCCTATGTGCGGCCGATCGCCTGGCGCGGTCGCGAGATGCTGGCGGTGGCGGCGCAGCACACGAAAATCCACCTGGCGATCGCCGCCTGGCCGTGGCCGAGCTATTTCGGCGACGACCGGATGGCGGGCATCCGGATGGGCATGGCGGAGTGGAAGCGGCCCTCGCCGGAGACCGCGCCGACCGCGGCGAAGGCGACCGGGCTCTACATGATCGGCACGCTGTCGAAGCACAAGGCGGAGGCAGAGGGCTACGCCGATGCGCTGATGCTGGACTGGCGCGGGCGGGTGGCGGAGGCGACCGGCGCGAACATCTTCTTCGTCATGGACGGCGAACTGCACACGCCCGACCCGGACTGCTTCCTGGACGGCATCACGCGGCGCTCGGTGATGAGCCTGGCGCGGCGGCAGCAGATGAAGGTGGTGGAGCGGCCGATCGAGTTCGTCCGAGATCGGCCGCGCGACGCGAGGTGTTCCTGGCCGGCACCGCGGCCGAGGTGACGCCGGTGCGCGAGATCGCCGGGCACCGCTACACGCCGACGCGGATCACCGAGACGCTGCTGCGGGGATACGATGCGCTGGTGCGGCAGTCGCCGGCGGAAGTGGCGAAGGTGGTGGCCGGCTAGGGTTTTCAGTCGAAGTCAGTCGGCAGCTCGGGTCGGCGCATGTGTTCGAACATGCGCCGAAGCTGCGGACGCAGCACACGGCTGATCGACAGATCACGCGGCAGCTCGTTCTCGGCAAAGAATTCGACCGCGTTCGTCTCCAGCCCGCCACGAGGCTCGCCGCCGGTAATCTCGCACACGAAGAACAGCTTCCAAATGTGAAAGGCATACGGCGGCATATGCGGATGTCGTGACCGATCCCAGACGGCGGCAAGCTTGGCGACACGCACGTCGAAGCCGGACTCTTCGCGCACCTCCTTCACGACGGATTCGGATGGGCTTTCGTTCACGTCCGCCCAGCCGCCCGGGAGCGTCCAGCGGTCGCCATCCGCTGTTTCCTGCACCAGGAGCAACCGCCTGTCCCTGAATACCGCCCCACGTACGTCGAGCTTTGGGGTGGCGTAGCCGGTTTCGCCTACAGACAACGCTTCGATGGGTTGCACATCCCGTCGCGTGTGCCCGGTCATGATCCGGGCCGCGAGACCTCGCAGTCGCTGGTAGCGCTCGCGGTCGTACGGATCGCCCGTGAAAGCCAGGCCGGTCTGCGCCAGTGCCTGGATTTCGCGCCCCCAAAGCAGCCAGAGCGGATCGGTCGGGCCGCGATCATCCTGCATGCCACACTCCAATATTGCGCTCGGGAACATCCTTGCGCTGGTGATCTGGGCTGTCACACCTTGACATCGACCGCAGCCCTCCATAATTCCAGAACTATGGAGAAAATGGACGCCCTGGCTGCCCTGGCCGCTCTTGCCCAGGAGTCCCGCCTCGATATCTATCGCTTGCTCGTCCAGGCCGGCGTCGATGGCTTACCGGCCGGCCAGATCGGCGAGCAACTCGGCCTGCCTTCGGCGACCCTCGCGTTCCATCTGAAGGAATTGAAGAACGCTGGCCTCGCCACGTTCACACGCAATGGACGATCGCTGATCTATGCAGCCGTCTACCCCACCATGAATGCGCTGCTCGCCTATCTGACCGAGAACTGCTGCGGCCGCTCCACAACCAGCTCCTGTCTGCCGGTCTGCCTGCCCCTAGAGCAATCCACGCAAGGGACACCCAAATGATATCGGACAAGCTCATCGAACCAACCGAGATCAAGGAGATGGTCCGCACGCGCTACGGCAGTATCGCCGCGCGCGCCGACGCCTCATGCTGCGCGCCGACGACGACCTCCTGCTGCGACACCGCTGTCGCACCCGCCTTGGACGACAAGGCGCGGGAGATGGGCTACTCGGCCGAGGAACTGGCCGCCGTGCCGGAGGGTGCAAACCTCGGTCTCGGCTGCGGCAACCCTCAGGTCATTGCGGCTATCAAAACGGGCGAGGTCCTGGTGGACCTTGGCAGCGGCGCCGGCTTCGACTGCCTGCTGGCCGCGCGGCAGGTCGGCCCGACCGGACGCGTCATCGGTGTCGACATGACGCACGAGATGCTCCGAAAGGCGCGCGACAATGCCGGGAAGGTTGGCGCGGCCAATGTGGAGTTTCGCCTGGGCGAGCTCGAACACCTGCCGATTGCCGACAACACAGCGGACGTGATCATCTCGAACTGCGTGGTCAACCTTGTGCCAGATAAGGCCCAGGTATTCCGCGAGGCCTTCCGCGTGCTGAAGCCGGGAGGGCGCGTGGCGATCTCGGACGTGGTCAACATCGCACCGTTGCCCGAGGACCTCAGCGCCGACCCGGCTCTGCTGTGCGGCTGCATCGCAGGTGCAATCTCCGCTGAACGCGCCAAAGCGTTGCTCTCCGAGGCGGGATTCGTCGACGTGACGGTCGCGGTCAAACCCGACAGCCGCGAAATGGTCGCGGCCTGGGCGCCGGGGCGGGGTATCGAGAAATGCGTCGCTTCAGCCATGATCGAGGCGCACAAGCCGAACGCATGAGCGATTCAGCCGCCGCGGCCGGCCGCACGCCGCACCGGCCCGCAATGGGCATGTTCGAGCGCTTCCTGACGATTTGGGTCGCGCTGTGCATCATTGCTGGCATCGCCCTCGGCCAGCTCATGCCGAGTGTGTTCCAGGTCATCGGCAACGCGACGGTCGCACAGGTCAATCTCCCCGTCGCTGTGCTGGTCTGGCTGATGATCGTGCCGATGCTGCTCAAGATCGATCCTGCCGCGTTGAAGGAAGTCGGTCAGCACTGGCGGGGCATCGCCTCGACCGTCGGCGTCAACTGGCTGATCAAGCCGTTCTCCATGGCCTTGCTGGCATGGATATTCATCGCCCATCTCTTCCGGCCATACCTGCCGTCCGAGCAGATCAGCAGCTACACGGCCGGGCTGATCCTGCTGGCGGCGGCGCCGTGCACCGCCATGGTGTTCGTCTGGTCGAACCTCGTCGATGGCGAGCCGCATTTCACGCTGAGTCAGGTTGCCCTCAATGACACGATCATGGTGGTGGCCTTCGCGCCGATCGTCGGGCTGCTGCTGGGCCTGTCGTCGATCACCGTGCCATGGGACACGCTGATCCTGTCGGTCGTGCTGTATATCGTTGTGCCGGTGATCGTCGCCCAGCTCTGGCGCCAGATGCTGTTGGCTCAAGGTGGGCTTTCAGTGCTTGGCCGCACGCTGCGCACGCTCGCTCCGCTGTCACTCTGCGCGCTGCTGCTGACGCTGGTGCTGCTGTTCGGGCTGCAGGGGCAGCAGATCATACGACAGCCGGTCGTCATCGCGCTGTTGGCCGTGCCAATCGTCATACAGGTCTATTTCAATGCGGGACTTGCCTATTGGCTGAACCGGGTTCTCGGCGTCGAATGGTGCGTGGCGGGGCCGTCCGCATTGATCGGGGCAAGTAACTTCTTCGAACTCGCGGTCGCGACCGCCATCGCCCTGTTTGGATTTCAGTCGGGGGCGGCGCTCGCGACCGTTGTGGGGGTTCTGGTGGAAGTGCCGGTCATGCTGTCTGTCGTCCACATCGTTCGCCGTTCGCGCTCCTGGTATGAACGGGCATGACATTGGCCGCCCTGACCGGCCGGCGTAGCGTTGTCGTCTCGACCCTCGGCGTCACTCAGACCCTCGCCTGGGGCTCGACCTACTATCTGCCTGCGGTGTTCGCCGATCGGATCTCGGCCGCGCTGCAATTGCCGCGGGTATGGTTCTTCGGCGTCTTCTCCGCCGCGCTGCTGTTGTCGGGGCTGCTCGGTCCGCTCGCCGGCCGCATCATCGATCGCTATGGCGGACGCGATGTGCTGGCCGCGACCAATCTGGTGTTTGCCGGCGGGCTCGTGGCATTGGCGTTTGCGTCCGGTTTGGACGGGGCTCGTGCTGGCCTGGACCATTCTCGGTATCGGTATGGGCTTCGGCCTGTATGAGGCAGCCTTTGCGACCGTCGCCGGACTGTATGGCCGCGACGCACGCAATGCGATCACCGGCATCACGCTGTTTGCCGGGTTCGCCAGCACGGTCGGCTGGCCGACGAGCGCCATCTTCATCGACACGTTCGGCTGGCGCGGTGCCTGCCTCGCATGGGCGGCGCTGCATCTGCTGATCGGACTGCCGATGAACCGGCTGCTGGTGCCGAGAACGCCGCCGCATGTGCCAGAAACGTCGCATGCGCCCGAAGCCGCATCCGGCCTGCCGTGGACGATGATCGTGCTTGCCAGCGTGTTCGGCGCCACCTGGTTCGTCTCGACTGCGATGGCGGCGCACCTGCCGCGGCTGTTGCAGGCAATGGGATCGACCCCGGCTGTCGCGGTGGCCGCCGCGTCGCTGGTCGGCCCGGCGCAGGTGGCCGCGAGGCTGGTCGAATTCGGCCTGCTGCGCCGGCTGTCGCCGATGATTTCGGCGCGCCTCGCGACCGGCCTGCATCCGATTGGCGCGACATTGCTGGCGATCTTTGGACCGGTGGCAGCGATACCCTTCGTGCTGCTGCACGGCGCCGGCAATGGCATGCTGACCATCGCACGCGGCACATTGCCCCTCGCGCTGTTCGGTCCGACGGGTTACGGCCTGCGTACCGGCTTCCTGTCCGCGCCAGCGCGGATCCTGCAAGGTGGCGCGCCGGTGTTGTTCGGCATCGTGCTCGACCGGGGCGGTCCGCTCTACGCCCTGCTGTTATCGGGCTCACTCACTGGCTTGTCCTTCCTGGCGCTGTTGTCGTTGAGCGCGGCAGGATCCCGCATGGCGGCGGCGGACTGATAGCTGTGTGCCACAGACACAGACGTGGGTGGCCGGGCCAAGCCCGGCCACGACGACGTAAGGGTGATCAGTTCGGATAGACGATCGTGCGCAGCATGATGCGGCGTTCCTCCGGGCGATAGTCGCCGGCGCCGCGGTGCATCGTCGCGCGCTCGTCCCACATCAGCACATCGCCGACGCGCCAGCGATGGTAATAGACGAACTGCTCCTGGGTCGCGTGCTCGGCCAGTTCCTCGATCAGCGGCCAGGCCTCTTCCTGCGCCATGCCGACGAAGCCATAGGTGTGCATCGGATTGACGAACAGGATCGGCCGATCCGTCACCGGGTGACGCGTGACCGCCGGCCACCGCACGTCGCGATAGGTTTTGTCGGTCACGCCTTTTTCGTCGCCGTACAGCTTCTCGCCGGCGGGACCGATGCTGCGGCCGTGCTGAGCCGTCAAGCCTTCGAGCTGCTGCTTGCGTGCCTCCGGCAAAGTGTCATAGGCGGCGCGCATATCGGCGAACATCGTGCCGCCCTTTTCCGACGGAACCTCCTTCGCATGCAGGATGGCGAGCAGCGGCAGATGGTCCTCGTACGTGGAGTCGGTGTGCCAGTCGGTGGCGCGCTTGACGCCGTACCAGTCGACCTTGCCGTCCTCTTCGACGTTGGTGAGCCAGGAGACCTCCGGGCAATCCGCATGGCGGTACTTGATGAGCGAATGCTTGCGGGGTGTGCCGAAACGGCGGCCGAATGCGGCAAGCTCTGGCGCGCCGAGGTCCTGGTCGCGGAACACCAGCACTGGATTTTCCGCGAAGGCGCGCACAACCCATTCGGAGGTCGCCGCATCGAGCGGTTTGGAAAGGTCAATGCCGAGGGCTTCGGCTCCCAGCGTCTCACCGAGGGGACGTATTTGCGGTGCGTCTGTCATGGCCAATCCTCCGTGGTTTTGCCGCAAGTATGGGCCGGAGGCGGCGATGGGTGCAATTGCGCGGCGCCGTGTCGCACAAGCGTCTCAGTTCTCTGTGGATGAGACGGCGCTGTTCAGGCGGCGGCGAGCGCCTGCAGAATTGGGCTGGTGCCGGTGACGATCGCCTTCACCAGCTCCGGAGATAACGGGCCGCAATTCAGCCTGTCCGGAAGTCGGCCCAGGCTGCGAATGAGTGAGGCGCGTTTGCGATGGCGGAGCGCGTACTGATCCGCCTCGGCTGCGATGTCGACGGATGGGGGCGGCGGGTCAGAGGCACGCGCGGCATCGGATTTTCCGCGCGCAGCCTGCATGCTCCGGAGCGCGAGGAGTGCGCTCTGCGCGGCACGCATCATGGTGGCGGCCTGGGACCGGCAGCGACGGCCATCCTCCGGCTGCCGGCCCGGCTGCCCGGCGAGGCGCAGGCAATCCATGGCGTGGGCGTCCGCGGCAACGACCCGCGCGGCGAGACGGGCCTCGATGGCATTCCCGGGGTATAACTCGGCGACGGCGGCGATGGCGGCCTCATCGCGCGCGGCACGTTCCCCCGGCATGTCGGAGACGGGCGGAGGCAGCGCCTCAGTCAGGACATACAGGGTGTGACGGGCGACGGACGGAGAAAGACTGGGGAGAGATTGGGCGACGGACATGGGTTGGGCCGCTTTAGCAAAAGGGAGCCACTAACATTGTAGTTAGTATAATCAACGTCAAGGGGCGGCCGGCCCGGGATGCATCGACGGCGGATGCCACGGTTCCTGACGATGTCGCCGCTGCCGGCGCACAGGCGTTGGACGAGGCCCGGTGCAGTGCTCGTTGTCGTAGGCCCACCCTGCCGCGTCGTTTGCATCAAGCATCGGTGGTTGCCCCGTCTGAATTTCCGTTCCCGACCCACAGCAGCCGTTCGCTCCCATCGGTAGCAATGCCGGCTCATGCCCAAAGCGGTCAACAGACGCTTCTTATCTTAAACCGTTAAATGCGGCTCGACACTGAAAGCAACGCGTCGGAAGATAGCGCGACGGGACCCTTTTGGAAGGATGGGGCCATGCTGCAGACGCCTCTGTGCAGAATGCTTGGCATCCAGCACCCAATCTTCTCGGTCGGGATGAGCTGGCTTGCCGGGCCTGAGCTCACATCGGCAGTCTCGAATGCTGGTGCCTGCGGGGTAGTGGGTGTGGCCGGAATGACCGGCGACCGGGTTCGCCAGCGCATCCGCGAGACCCGCGCAATGACCGACAAGCCGTTCGGCGCAAATATTATCTTGGCACGCACTCTTGAGGGGCAGATCGAGGCATGTCTCGACGAAGCACCGCCGCTAATCGTCTTTTTCTGGGGAGACCCGACACCTTACGTCCGCGACGCGCACCGTCAGGGGAGCAAGGTGTTCGTTCAGATTGGGTCAGTAGACGAGGCTAGAGCAGCGGTTGAGGCCGGGGTTGACGGCATTATTGCGCAGGGGGTTGAAGCCGGCGGCCACGTCAGGAGCACGACAGCGCTTTCCACTCTGCTGCCCGCCGTGGTGCAGGCGGTAAAGCCGATGCCCGTCCTCGCCGCGGGCGGCATTGCCGACGGCCGAGGACTGGCTGCTGCTTTGGTACTCGGGGCGCAAGGCGTCTCGCTCGGTACACGTTTTTTGTGCAGCGAGGAGGCTTTCGCCGCCCCCGCCTACAAGGAACGCGTCGCGCGAAGCGTTGCCGAGGACACCGTCTACACCAGCCTCTTTGACATTGGCTGGGACGCGCCGCATCGCGTGCTGCGCAACCGCGCGGTCAAGGAGTGGGAAGCATCCGGCCGCCCCCGCGCCGGCGCACGGACTAGCGAAGGAGTCGCGTTCGCCACCGCACCGCGGGGCGGCACGAGCGTCGAACTACGCAAATACTGGGCGAACTCCTATCCGACCCTGGGGTTCGAGGGCGACATAGAAACCGCCGTCCTTTATGCGGGCAAGTCCTGTGCTCTGGTCGATGGGATCAAGCCGGCGGCGCAGATCGTGAGCGATATCGCGCACGAGGCGAGAGCGATCATCGCTGGCCTGCAAAGTATGGGTTGATGAGGGTAGGCGACCCCGCCAACCCTGAGGGCTGCCTGCTCAGCATTGACCGCTAGGGAGAATGGCTTTCAGTGCTACCCCGCCGTTGGCTCATCAGACCTGAAGGGCAGGAATCCACCCGAAGCGGAAATTCAAACTGAGCCAATGCACGGACATGGCCTCGCATCCATCCTCGGGCTGCTGGCCCAGCTGAGCGTCGAGGCGCAGGCAATCCATGGCGTGGGCGGCGACGGCGCGGGCTGCGAGGCAGGCCCCGATGGCGCCCAGGGCGCAACTTGGCGATAGCGGCCTCGTCGCGCCCGGCACGCTCGGCGCAGGCAACGCCTCACTCTCCGCGGCCCCAAGAAGCGCGCCAACCTTTGATCTCTTCGAAAATCTGCAGGTCCCGACGCAGGGACCTGCCTGCACAATCAGAGATCACGCTGGCTGCCGCCAAGCGCACCCGCGGCAGACGCGATGAACGCGCCGATCAGCATTGAGAAGAAGAGGTAGAACGAGGCTGATGCGGATGCCTTACGAGCTGCGTCTGCGGCTTGCTTGGCCTTCTCCTCGGCCGCCTTCATCTGCGCCACTGTGTCGTCGATGCGCTTTTCGGCGTCTTGCTGAGAGATACCGGTGCGCGCTGCGATCAGCTTCGCCAGATAGGTACGATCGCCCGGATCCAGGTTGCCGTTTGCAATCGCTCTGGCAACGATGCGGCCCGCTTCAGCCCGCGCGTCCTGGGAGGGAGCGTTAGCGTCCGGCTGATCTTTCCTGAACAAGGTATCCAGGAAGTAGCCGCCGGAGTCGGAAGACTGGTTGGCGGCAGCCTGGGTGGCCGTAGAAGCTGCGCTGCCGGCAACATTCGAAATTGCCCGCCCTGCGGAGCTTACCGCCGAAGAAACAGAGGAAGTGGCGAAGGCTACGACCAAAACCGACGCAAGTGCCCAAGCCAGAAAGCCATGCACCGTGTCGCGAAAGAATACCTCGCCAGTGTGGATGCCAGTCCACTTGGTGCGCAGCCGCCCGGCAAGGTAGCCGCCCATTGCCGATGATAGCCATTGCACAATGATCAGCCACACAGCCGCAAGAAGGGTGAAGGTTGTCGCCGAGGGATTCAGCGACGACCATGGAGAGACGGACGAAAGGCCGATGCCGGATCCCAGAGCAACGAGAAGCAAGGTGATCGCGACGGCGGCCAGAGCGCCGCCTATGACGGCTGCCCACGAGACGGCCGATGGTGAGCCGGAGTTCTCGTCCGCCGCCACTACTGCGGGGCCGGCTGTTTCAGCAATGAGTGCCATTGCGGGCCTCCCTAATGCCAGAGAAGCACCAGGAGGATAATGATCGGGATCGGTATCCCAAGCAGCCAAAGAAGAATTGCGGGCATTTTTCGTTCCTCCGTGTATTGATGATAAACTCGGCAGTAGGGAAGTCGTTCCGCGCGCTGAACCGGCGCAACTATCAAGACAATGTAAGTGCCGCCGATCACGGCGTGTTGTGCAGCTGGCATCGGAATACAGTGATGTCGAGCCCACCCAGTGCCGACCGCGTCGATCCCTTGGATTGGCCGGAACGACGCACGGCGTGTGCGGCCGCTCCAAGCGGTTGATCCAGTCTGGCAAGGTCTTTCGTCCGGCTCCCCCGACTGATCGGGAGGAAGCATCCGACCTGAAGCTGGCCCCCGATTGACGACCGATGTTTTCGCCTGGCGACCGAGCCGTCTAACGTGTGAGCCACAGGCAAAGAGACCCAGGAACGCGACATGGACAAATCAATTCGACCCCTGCGAAGCTTTCTGTTCGCGCCGGGGAATCACGCGCGTCGCGTTGAAAAGGCGCTAGCGCTCGATGCCGACGCCGTGATCCTCGATCTCGAAGATGCTGTCGCGATCGCCGAGAAAACTGCGACCCGCAAGGTCGTGGCGGCGGCGCTTGAACGTCCGCGGCGTGGACTGCTTTATGTGCGGGTTAACGCCGCTGACACCGAATACTGCTATGGCGACCTGGTAGCGGTCGTGCAATCCGGGCTGGACGGCATCATTCTCCCGAAGGCCGAAAGCGCCGCCGCGCTCACAACGATCGATTGGCTGCTGGCGCAACTGGAACGTGACCGGGGACTGCCCGTTGGTGACATCGATCTGATTCCGATCATCGAGACTGCGCGCGGTGTGCGACAGATCGACGCGATCCTCGCAGCGGGCACACGCGTCCGGCGCGTTGCATTCGGTGCCGGCGACTTCACGCTCGACGTGAACATGGCCTGGAGCCAGAGCGAGACCGAGCTTGCCCACGCCCGCGCAGTTATCGTCACTGCGTCGCGCGCGGCCGGCATCGACGCGCCGCTGGACACGGTCTGGGTTGATCTGACCGACAGGGAAGGTTTGGAAGCTTCGGCCCACACAGCATCGGGATATGGCTTCCAGGGAAAGATGTGCATCCACCCCGACCAGATCGCGATCGTGAACCGCGTATTCACGCCGAGTGATACCGAGGTTGCGTTTGCGGAGCGCGTCGCCGCCGCGTTCGCCAAGGCCGAAGCAGAGGGAAGTGCGGCAATCCAGCTCGACGGGAAGTTCATCGACTATCCCATCGTGTATCGCGCGCAACGGGTATTGCAGAAGATCGCTGCGATACGCGCTCGGGAGGGCAAGTGATGACCGACAAACCAAACGGGCCGCTCGACGGCATCAAGGTTCTCGACCTGTGCAGCTATCTTGCCGGGCCCTATGGCTGCACGCTGCTGGCCGATTTCGGCGCTGACGTGATCAAGATTGAATCACCGCAGGGCGACATGCTGCGCCAGTTTCCGTCGAGCCTCGCCGGTGAAAGCCGGTTCTTTCTCGGCACCAACCGCGGGAAGCGTGCCCTGGCACTCGACCTGAAACAGCCGGAGGGGTTGGCCGTCCTGCACCGCATGGTTGCGAGCGCCGATGTGCTGGTGGAGAATTTTCGCCCGTCGGTGCCGGCGCGGCTTGGGATCGATTATCCACGATTGCGGGCGATCAATCCGCGCCTGATTTACGCCGGGCTGACGGGCTACGGCGATGCGGGGCCGCTCAGCGAGAAGGGTGGCTTCGACCAGGTCCTGCAGTGCCTGAGCGGCATGGCGGTCTTCCAGGGCGGCGGCGCCGACAGGCCGCAACTGGTACTTGGCTCGGTGCTCGACTACTTCACTTCGGCGCTGCTCGCCTATGGCGTCGCTGCCGCGTTGTTCCAACGCGAGCGTAGTGGTCGCGGGCAATATCTCAGCCTCTCGCTGTTGCGCAGCGCCTTGACAATTCAGGCGGGCCGCTTTGTTTGGGCTGAGAGCGAGGGCCGCGATGTCGCACGCGATTCCGGCACCGGTGGGTTGACCGGCATCCATCCGACAAGGAGCGGCGCCCTTTATGTCTCGCTGCACTCCAATCATTTCTTTGCTGCATTATGTGAGCTGATCGGGCGCCCGGAACTGGCGAGCGATCCGCGCTGCGCGACGATGCGCAGTCGCGCCGAACATGCTGCCGAATTGGTGCCGGAAGTGCGAGCCGCTCTCGCCGCGCGCACCGCGCTCGAATGGGAGGAGATCTTCGGCGAACGGGTGCCCTGCGCAGCGGTACGACCGATCGAGGATATGTTCGACCATCCGCAGGTTGTCGCCGAGGAGCTGGTGACGACACTCGACCACAAGGAGGTCGGACGTTATCGAACGATGACGAAGCCAATCAAATTCTCTGACACGCCTGGGCCGGCGCCGACCGCCTCGCCGACATTCGGCCAACACAGCGACGAGGTGCTTTCGGCATTTGGCTATTCGGCCGCCGAGATTGCCGCGTTCCGTGAGCGCGGCGTCGTGCGCTGAATTGGCAGGGTGGGGCACCACGACGACACGGATGACGACGCTTCACGCGACGTTGGTCTTCGAGCGGCGGGCGCGTCTTTTTGTACTAAAAGGTGAAACTCGCCATGAGCATCGGGCCTTTGACCGACAAGTGCTGGATCACCGCGCTGCTGCCCTGCTGGAAGGACAGATAGCGGTAAGTGAGCGAGGCACCGGCCCAGCCGGTCTGGTAGCCTATGCCGGAGGCGATCTGCCATGTCAGATTCGAGCCGCCGGCACCGGCGTCGAAATAATAGGGGATGAACAGCCCGGTATCGCCGAGTCGGATGCGGCCACGAAAGCCGCCGATACCGTTCCAGATGGCTGGCGGTGCCGGATACGTTGCCGATACCTCCGAACGTCGCGCCGTTGCCGCGCGGCCCGGTCAGTGCAAGGTCCAGGCTGTAATCTACACTGATGGGTATCCCAAGATAGCGGAACCCGGCGATCACATCGAAGTTTCCCCAGTCACCCTGCACGATGGTGTAGCCGCCCGCCAAGGTCCAAATCTTGGTGTTCAGATTGACCCCTGCACTTTTCCGCACTGCGCCCGAGATCGGTATCGGTGACAGGCCGAAGAAATTGACCGATCTGATGTCGGAAGCGGCGCCTCCCACATTCAAGTACATGAAGTCCGTAACGACCGAGAAACGGCCGTATTGCGCGTCCGCCGCAACCATCGCCGCGAAGTTCAGGTGCGAGAGTAAATTGCCGAAACCGATCGACGAATCGGTGGTCACTGTGCCGCCGAGCGCGGGCGGCAGGGGCAGATTGCTGGTCACATTGATATTGGCGAACCACCCATACGGCGCGATGTTGAATGTCCAGCCTGATGAGTTGGCAGCCTGTTGCCCAGAACTGGCAGGTTGTTGCGCCTGTGCGCCGGTTATTGCTCCACCCACGAGCAGCCCCGCCAGGGCGGTCGTCATGACGAACTCGGCTCAACATAAGGTCCCCCTCGCATCAGTTGGCCGGCATGATTCGGCCTCGTCAAGCGCAATCAAAGTGGCCGATAGCCGCAGCATCTTGACTCGACTTCCCCCATGTCCGTTGATCACTCATCCGATGATGACACGCGGGGGGAGATGTCGCAGAAAAGCAAGCAGGTCGGCAGCTTCCGCGAGGCGGTGCAGGACATCCCCGACGGCAGCACCATCGCGTTCGGTGGGTTCGCCATGCCGGGCGTGCCGTTCAACCTGATCAAGGCGCTGCTCGAGCACGGCGCGAAGCAGCTTACGCTGGTCGGCAACACCACCGGCGGCGCGCAGCAGCCGCGGATGCCGGACATGGGCATGCTGGTGGAGAACGGCCAGGTGAAGAAGGTGATCTGCGCCTTCACCGCCGCGACGCGCCCCACCGACACGCTGCCGTTCACCAAGTACTACGAGTTCAGGCGAGGTCGATGCCGAACTGGTGCCGCAGGGCACGCTCGCCGAACGCATGCGCGCGGCGGGGGCCGGCATCCCGGCGTTCTACACGCCCACCGCGGTCGGCACCGAACTCGCGCAGGGCCGCGAGACGCGCGTGATCAACGGGCGCGAGTATCTGCTGGAATACGCGCTGCCGCTCGACTACGCGTTCATCCGCGCGACGCGCGCCGACACGTTCGGCAACCTGCAGTTCCATCGTTCGCAGCGGAATTTCTGCCCGGTGATGGCGACCGCGGCGCGCGTCACCATCGTGGAGGTGGACGAGGAGATCGTGCCGGCCGGGACGATCGATCCCGACCAGGTGCATACGCCGGGCATCTTCGTGCATCGGCTGGTGAAGGTGCCGCCGCCGCCGGAAGGACTGTGGCCAACCCGCCGCCAGGAGCGTCGCCGATGAGCGGAACGCCAAAGGTCTCAACCGCCAGCAGATGGCGGACCGCATCGCGCTCGAGTTCCAGGATGGCTGGATCGTCAACCTGGGCGTCGGCATTCCGACGATGTGCTCGAACACCGATATCGGCGATCGCGATATCACGTATCATTCCGAGAACGGCGTCATCGGCTACGGCCCGATCGCGCCGCAGGGTGAGGAGGATCTGAACCTCGTCAACGCCGGCGGGCAGAACGTCACGCTGAAGGCCGGTGCAGCGGTGGTGCATCACGCGGACTCGTTCGCGATCATTCGTGGCGGCCGCATCGATGTCACCGTGATGGGCGCCTACGAGGTCGCGTGCAACGGCGATTTCGCCAACTGGAAGATCACCGGGCAGAAGGGCGGCGGCATCGGCGGCGCGATGGACCTCGCGGCGTGCGCCAAGCGTGTGTTCATCATCATGGAACAGACGACGCGCAGCGGTGCGCCGCGTCTGGTGGCGCAATGCGCGCTGCCGGTGACGGCGCGTGGCGTGGTGAAGCTGGTGGCGACCAATTATGGGCTGTTCGAGCCGATGGGCGACGGTTTCCGAATTCGCGAGATCGCGCCTGGCGTCACGCTGGACGAGGTGCATGCGACGGTGGGATGCAAGCTGACGGTGCCGGACAATCTGCCGGCGGTAAGGGTGGTGGGGTAGTATAACGTAGAAGCTGCGGACCCTTCGGACGGGGTCACCAGCCGTTTTATCAGCCGGCGCGGGGCAGCGTGTCGCGCAATCGGCGGCGGCCGCGGGCGCGGACTTCGGCCTGCGGCGCCATCGCCTTGATCTCCGCCTGCAGTTCGGCGCGGCGTTCGTGGATGGCGGCGATCACCGGACCCATGGGAACGCCGATCTCGACCAGCACCGCTTCGGATAGTTGCAGGCTGGCCTCGATGGTTTCCGGCACCGCATCGGTGGCGCCGATCGCATAGAGATGCGCCGCATGGCGCGCGTCGCGAGCGCGCACAACGATCAGCAGATCGGGCCGCGCGGCTCGGGCCGTGGCGACCAGTCGATCGCTCGCGGCATGATCGCCCATCGTCACCACCAGAGCGCGCGCTGTCTCGAGATGCAGACGATGCAGCAACTCGGCCTGCGTGATGTCGCCCCAGTACACCGAACGCCGAACCTTGCGCTGCGCCGCGATGCGGTCGGCATCGCTGTCCACCGCGACATAGGCCACGCTGTGTCGTTCCAGCAGCGAGGCGACGGTCTCGCCGACGCGGCCGAAGCCGGCGATGATGACTCGCGATGCGGCATCATCGAGCTGCGGCAGCAGCAACGCGGGATCAACCGCCCGCGCGACGGGTGCGCGCCACGCCATCCGTCGGCCAAGCGCTGACAGCAGTGGAATGCAAGCCATCGTCGCCGCCGCAATCACCAGCGGGAAGCGCACCACATCCGCGCCGATCAGGCCCTCGGCGTGCGCAAGGTTCAGAATGACGAAGCCGAACTCGCCGCCCGGCCCGAGCAGCAGTCCCGCCTGCAATCCGGTCAGCCAACGCACTCCGAAGGCGCGCGCAAGGCATGCGATGATGGCGAGCTTCAATGCCACCAACACCACACCGCCCAATATGACGCGCGACGCATCGGCGGCGATGTCCGCAAGATCGAGGCTCATGCCGACGGAGATCAGGAACACGCCAAGCAACAGGCCTTTGAACGGATCGATGGTGACCTCGATCTGGCGGCGGAATTCGGTCTCTGCCAGCAACAGCCCCGCGATCAGCGAGCCGAGTTCCATCGGCAGACCGACCATCGCCGTGGCGAGTCCTGTCGCGAGAATCACCAGCAGACAGGCCGCAACGAACAGCTCCGGGCTGCCGGTGCGCGCGACGCCGCGGAACAGCGGGCGCAGCACGAGCCGGCCAGCGGCAATCAGTCCGAGCACAACAACTACCGCCTGAACGAGAGCCCAGGTGCGCGCGCCACCACCCGCACCGAATACGCTGATGGCGAACAGCACCGGCACCGCGGCGATATCCTGCAGCAGCAGCACCCCGAGCGAGGCGCGGCCGACCGGGCCGCCGAGGCGCTTCTCCTGCGACAGCACCTGCACCACGACCGCGGTCGATGACATCGACAGCGCCGGACCGGCAACCACAGCCAGCAGCGGCGGCGCGCCAAGTGCATAAGCGATCACAGCGATCGCCACGGCGCACAGCACGAATTGCAGCACACCAAAGCCGAAGACCAGACGGCGCATCACCCGCAGACGTTCGAGTGACAGCTCGAGGCCGATCATGAACATCATCATGCTGATGCCGAGTTCGGCGATCGGCGCGATCGTCTCGGGGCGATTGAGCGTGATGGCGCCGAGCAGCGGCAGGCGATCGGCCAGCATCGCGAGGCCGAACGGTCCCACGGCGACGCCGACCAGCATGAACCCGAGCACCGGACTGAGTCGCAGCCGGTGGAACAGCGGAATCACGATGGCGGCTGCGGCCAGAATGATCAGCGCGGGCTTGAACAGCCCCGGATCGAAATGCGCGTCCAGATGTCAGTACCCGTGGGTGAACAGGAAGCTGTGGAACGCCTGCGATATCAGTCCCGGAGTCTGGACGCCGGCGAAGTGGCCAGAGTTGATCTCAAGGTATTCCGCGTTGGAAATCTGCTTTGCCATCGGCTCGATCGCTGACGGCGGGCGCAGCTTGTCGTGCGTGCAGCCAATCACCAGTGTGGGACAGGCGATGCGCGGCAGCTCATCGGTCACCGTCGAATCCGCCAGCATGCGATTGATCGCGGCGAAGCTCTGCGGATCGTTGGCCAGCCAGCGCGCACGGAATTTGCGGAACTCCTCGGCATTATGGCGGACCTCGGGCGGATAGGAGTTGGCGAGGCTCTGTTCAACCAACGCGCGCATACCCTGCGTCTCGGCTGCGGCAGCACGATCGAGGGTCGCCTGGCGGCGATCGGCGGCCACACCGGTCGCCGGGCTGGTCACCACCAGCGCTCCGGTGCGCGCCGCGTGACGCACAGCGAAGTGAATCGCGATCGCTGCGCCGACCGCGGTGCCGGCCAGCGCGACCTTGCCCTTGATGCCAAGCGCATCGAGCAGCGCCGCGACATCGTCCGCCATGTCGTCGAACGTGACGCGGCCGTCGATCTTCTCCGACAGGCCCGCGCCACGCGTGTCGTAGCGCAGCACCTGGCGCGTGTTGTTCAGCGCCGGCAGCACCTGGTCCCAACTGTCGAGCGTGCCGCCCATCTCGTGCACCAGGACCAGTGTGGTCTTGCCGCTGCCGGAGAGTTCGTAGCGCAGGCTGGTGCCGTTCACCTCGATCCAGTTCATCGCGTTCCCTCCACTGGCGTTTCGGGCAGAGGATGCCACACTGCCGCGATAGAGGACATGTGGTGAGGAAACCGGCATGATGAAGCTGCACTGGTCGCCGCGCTCGCCCTATGTGCGCAAGGTGATGATCGTCGCACACGAGCTTGGGCTGGCGGATCGGATCGAGACGGTGCGCACGGTGGTTGGCGGCACGACCCCGCATCGCGAACTGATGCGCGAGAACCCGCTGGGCAAGATCCCGACGCTGGTGCTCGAGGACGGCAGGATCATCTACGACTTGCCGGTGATCTGCGAATATCTCGACACGCTGCATGATGGGCCGAAGCTGTATCCCGCATGGCCCGAACGGCTGACCGCGCTGCGCCGCCTGGCGCTCGGCGACGGTATGCTGGACATCGCACTGCCCTGGCTCGGCGAACGGTTTCGCCCGGTGGAGAAGCAGAGCGAACCGCATATGGCGCTGTGGCAGAGACAAGATCCGCACGTGCGTGGATGCGCTCGAGCAGGAGGCGGATGCGCTGGCGGCGAGCCGCATCACGATCGGCCACGTCGCGATCGGCATTGCGGTGTCGTATCTGGATTTCCGGTTTGCCGAATTGCGCTGGCGCGACGGCCATCCGAGACTGGCGGCGTGGCATGCGTCGTTCGATGCGCGGCCGTCAGTGGTGGCCAACCCACCGATCGACGACAGATGAGTTCAGCGCCGCAACCCTAGATACGTCTCGACGATGCGTGCGTCGCCTGCCAACGTGACACTCGGACCCTCCGCGACCACGTTGCCCATTTCCAGAACGTAGCCGTAGTCCGACACCTGCAATGCCGCACGCACGTTCTGCTCGACCAGCAGGATCGACAGCCCACGCGCGCGCAGGTCCGTCAGCACGCGAAAGATCTCCCGCACGATCATCGGCGCCAGGCCGAGGCTTGGCTCGTCCAGCAGCAACAGGCGCGGGCGCGCCATCAGCGCACGGCCCAGCGCGAGCATCTGGCGCTCGCCACCGGACAACGTGCCGGCAAGCTGGCGCCGGCGTTCCTGCAAGCGTGGGAAGATCGCGAACACCTCCCGCATGGTCGTTGCGCCATCGCGCTCACCGGTCCGGTAACGGGCATAGGAACCCAGCAGCAGATTGTCTTCGACGCTCATGTCGGCGAACAGCGCGCGCCGCTCGGGCACCAGCACGGCGCCCGCTGTCACCAGCGCCTCGGTCGTGCCCGCCGGTGCATCGCGATAGCGGACGCTGCCAGCGGTGCGCGGCAGCAGGCCCATCACCGCGCCCATCAATGTTGTTTTGCCCGCGCCGTTCGGACCGACGATGGCCACCATGCGGCCTTCCGGTACAACAAGGTTGATGCCACGCAGCACCTCCACCTTGCCATAGCCAGCGCGCAGACCTTCGATCTCAAGCAACGCCGTCATGCGGCTGTGCCGAGATAGGCTTCCATCACGGCCGGATCGCGACTGCACTTGCTGCGGCGAACCCTCGGCAATCTTCTGACCAAAATCCATCACCACGACGCGATCGGCCAGGTCCATCACGAAGTCCATATCGTGTTCGACCAGCAGCACGCCCATCCCTTCGGCGCGCAACTGGCGGAGCAGAGTGGCGAGGCGCTGCTTCTCAGACAGCCGCAGCCCCGCCGCCGGTTCGTCCAGCAGCAGCAGCCGCGGGCGCAGGCACAGCGCCCGGGCGATCTCAACCACGCGCTGCTGGCCGAGCGGCAGATCGCCGGCGCGTCGATCGAGCAGCGCGCCGAGTCCGAGCCGTCGTGCCTGGATGCGCGCGTTCTCCAGCAGTGCGCTTTCCTCGGCGCGGTCGAGCCGCAACATCGAGCGCAGCAGACCCGCACGTCCGGTCAGATGCGCGCCCAGTGCGACGTTGTCGAGCACGCTGCGACGTCCGAGCAGCCGCACGTGCTGGAAGCTGCGCGCGACACCCAGCGCCGCAATGTGATGCGGCCGCAGTTGCGCCGATGGCGCACCGAACAGCCGCACGGCACCGGCACTCGGCGCAAGCACGCCGCTGATGACGTTGAACAGCGTTGTCTTGCCGGCACCGTTTGGCCCGATCAGCGCGACGATCTCGTTCTCGCATACCGCGAATGACACGTCGCGCACGGCGGCCAGCCCGCCGAAATTGCGCGACAGCGATTCCACGGCGAGCAGTTCGGCGCCTGGAGGGACCGCGGCTGCGACCGATACGGAGATCGCGTCGTCAACTGCCTCCGGATGGGCAACGGGCTTTTCCCGCCGCAGTCGTGCGAGCAGCGGCAACAGACCTTCGGGCGCACGTTGCAGCAGTAGGATGACGACCAGGCTGAATACCAGCGCCTCGAAGTCCCCGGCGCGACCGGTCAGGCGAGGAATCCAGTCGTTGAACTGATCGCGCAGGACCACGACGAGTGCCGCTCCGACGGGCGCGCCCCACAGCCACTCTGCGCCGCCGATGATCACCATGAACAGGTAGTCGATGCTGGCGCCAAGCCCGAACGGTGTGGGGCTGACGAAACGCTGGAAATGCGCGAACAGGAATCCGGCAATGCCGGCATACAAGGCGGCGATAACGAACACGTGCCGGCTGAGCCGTACCGTGTCGATGCCCATGCTCGCGCCCATCAGACGCGCGCCGTTCAACGTGCGCATCGCACGGCCCATGCGGCTGTCGAGCAGATTGGCGGACATCGCCATGACAATCGCCACTACGGCCAGGATCACGCCCAGATTGACCCGCTGATCCGCCGCAGACAACGGCCCGAGCGTCAAGGGCGGAATGTCGCCGATGCCGTTGAAGCCGTGGAGCAGCGGCAGCGTGCCGAACAGCGAGAAGAACGACATGCCCCAGGCCACCGACACGAGCGCCAAAAAATGCCCGGACAGACGCGCGGTGATCAGGCCGAGCAGCCATGCGACAATGCCGGTCACGATCAGACCGACGAGCAGGCCGCTGATCGGCGGCATGCCTGCAAGTTTGGTGAGCAGTGTGGTGGAGTAGGCAGCGAGTCCGACGAAGCTCGCCTGCCCGAACGAGGTCTGGCCACTGATGCCGGTCAGCAGCACGAGCCCGAGCGCGACCAGTGTCGCCAGGCCGATATAGCCGGCCAAAGTGACGTAGAAGGGCGGCAGCAGCATCGGCACGAGCACGATCGCCAGCGCGGCGAGCAGCAGCGACGACGCCGTCTTCACGCGTTTTGGATCACGCGCGTTCCTCATCAGAGCCGGCGCGCAGCGAAAGCCAGACGAGAACCGGAATCAGCAGCGTGAAGACGATGACGTCGCGATAGGCGCTGGCCCAGAAGCTGCCGAGCGATTCCAGCACGCCGACCAGCACCGCGCCGGCGGCGGCGAGCGGGAAAGATGCCAGTCCGCCCATGATCGCCGCGACGAAGCCTTTCAGCCCGATGTCGAAGCCGGAATCGTAGGACAGCGGCGTGATCGCGCCGATCAGCACGCCGGCAAGTGCCGCGATGAAGGCGGCGAGCGCGAAGGCGAGCGCGCCGCTGGCACCGGCGTCGATACCGACCAGCCGCGCGCCCAGTCGGTCGGAGGCCGCGGCGCGCAGGGCCTTGCCGTGGATCGTGGCGCCGAAGAACCAGCGCAACCCGGCGACCAGGATGGCACAGCTTGCCAGCACGCAGATCGACTGGCCGGAGACATTCAGTTGGCCGAGATCGAAACTGGCGTCGGTCAGCGTCGGCGCGCTGGCTTCCTCGGGGCCGAAGAACACGAGGCCCACGCCGCTGAGCACGAAATGCAGCGCCATGGCGATGATCAGCAGCGCCAATACCGAGGCATCGGCGACCGGGCGGAACGCGAAGCGCCAGATCAGCGGGCCCATCGGCGTGATGATCGCCAGTGCGAGCAGGATCGAGACAGCGGGTTGCTGAAACGGCGCAAGCAACAGGCGTGACCAGCGTCAATACGAGCGGATAGACGCCCCAGGCGATCGCGCCGCGCCAAGCGCCGCGTCGCAGCGAGGCAAGCAGGGCGAGTGCGGACATGCCGTCGAGCAACCACAGCGTGCCTGGCACGTGGCCCGACTGAAGGCTGGCGGCAGTCAGCGCGCCGAACGCCAGCAGATCGCCTTGCGGAACGAAGATGACGCGCGTGACTGAGAATACGATCAGCAGCCCGATGGCGAGCAGCAGATAGATCGCGCCCGTCGTCACGCCATCCTGCAACAGCGCGAAGAAGATGAACGAGTCCATGCGGCCCGAGCGATGGGTCTACTTGATTGCCTTCCAGGCGCCGTCCTTCACTTCGACCAGCATCGGCGGACCTGGCGTCCTGGCCGTTATGGTCGGTGGGCGACATCGTGTAGACGCCGCTGACGCCGACCAGTTCGTGCGTCTTCTCAAGCGCATCGCGCAATGCCACGCGGAACGCCTCGGTGCCTGGCTTGCCGGCCTTCAGTGCCTCGGGGATCGCGGCCTTCAGCAGCAGCATCGCATCGTAGCTGTAGCCGGCGAACGGGCTGACGCCCTGCGCCCCGAACTTCGCCGCGTAATCCTTCACGAACGCGGCGGCGACCGGCTTCACCGGGTTGGCATCAGGCAACTGGTCGGTGACGACGACGGGCGAGGTGACCGCGATCACGCCCTCGACTGCGGCACCGCCGACCTTGATGAACGCCGGCGAGACGACGCCGTGATTGCCGTAGATGGTGCCCTTGTAGCCGCGATGACGCAGCGCGACCACGGGAAGCGCGGCGGGCGTCGCCGAGTTGCCCATCATCACCGCCTGCGGATGCGCGCTGATCAGCTTGAGTGCCTGCGCCTCACACGTGGTATCGGTGCGCGCATAGCGTTCGTCGGTGAGGATGCTGATGCCATCGCTACCGGCAGCCTGTCTGGTCGCCGCGAGCACCTGATCGCCCCAGCCGTCGGAAAAGCCGATATACCCGATGTTCTTCACGCCGTGCTGCTGCATGTATTTGAACACCGCGGCGACCATCAGCGACAACGGCTGCGCGTCGTTGAAGGTATAGGGCTGCTTCTGCGGGTCGTATTCGTAGGGCGCCATGGCGATCATCGGCACCTTCGCCTGGTTGGCGAGCGGTGCCACCGCGGCGTCGGTGGCGGTCAGCGACGGTCCGATGAAGGCGTCGACGTGGTCTTCCGAGATCATCTTCTGCGCGATGGTGAAGCCCGTGCTGGCATCGGTCGCATCGTCGCGGATGATGTATTCGATCTTCTGACCGGCGATCTCCGTTGGGAAACAGGTCGAAGGCGCCCTTGTAGCCGACGCCCATCGCCGCCCCTGGCCCGCTGATGGAAAGGATGGCGCCGATCTTGATCTGAGCGTGCGCGGCAACCGACGCCACAGTCACGCTCAAGGCGGCAACCGCCGCAAACAGCCGCGCTTTCATCCTACTCTCCCTCGCCGAAGCCCCGCGGCAATCTCGGGCAGCGGGATTTCGCGGGTCAAGCTGCCCAATCAGAAATAGTGCCAGAAATTCGACTCTCGCGCCTCCTGCGGCAGGCCGTCGAACACGATCTGGCCGTTGTTCATGATGATCACCCGGTCGGCGATCTTCATCGCCGCGGCGACGTTCTGCTCCACCAGGATCGCCGTCATCGCATGCGACTTGCACACTTCCCGCACCTGCTGGAACAGCCGCTCCACCAGATTTGGCGCCAAGCCGATCGAGGGCTCGTCCAGCAGCAGGCAGCGCGGCGTTCCCAATATCGCCAGCGCCAGAGCCAGCATCTGCTGCTGACCGCCGCTCAGGCTGCCGGCGCGCGTGGTGCGCCGCTCCTCCAGCACCGGGAACAACCGATACACATCGGCGACGCCGAACATCGCGGCCGCACCGACATTGCGCGCGGCGACCACGTCGATGTTCTCGGCAACGCTGAGGTCGGGGAAGATGCCGCGACCTTCCGGCAGCAGGCGCAAGCCCGAGCGACACGCGTCTGGCAACATCCAGCCGGTCGATGCGCTGACCGTCGAACACCACCTCGCCGGCGCGCGGCGGCAGCAGTCCCATCACGCGTCTTCAGCGTGGTGGTCTTGCCGGCGCCGTTATGACCGAGGAACGCCAGGATCTGCCCGGGCTCCAGCGCGAACGACACGTCGGAGATCACCGTCTTCGCGCCATACCCCGCGGCCAGTCCGGACAGCTGCAACAGCATCACAGCGCTCCGCCGAAATAGATTTCCGCCAGCGCCGGATCGCTGATGATCTGCTCCGGCGTGCCCTGCGCCATCAGATGACCCTGGTGCAGGAACAGCACCTCGTCGGCGATCTGCTGCACGACGCGCGTGTTGTGCTCCACCACCAGCAGCGTCTTGCCTTCGGTCTGCAGCCGGCGCAGCAGCGCCATCACGGCATCCAGCGCGCCGGCCGACAGGCCCGACGCGGGTTCGTCCAGCAACAGCAGTTCCGCGCCGGTCGCCAGAACACGCGCCACCGTCAGCAGCTTCTGCTCGCCATAGGAGAGGTTGCGCACCAGCATCGCGCGCGCGGTCGGCAAGCCCGACATGCTCCAGGGTTGCCATGGCCTCCTGCCGATGCCGCTGCTGCACGCGCGCGGTATGCAGCGGGCGGAAGATCGCGCCACCGGCTCCTCGCCGAACTGACCGGCGATGCCGACCAGCACGTTGTCCAGCGCGCTCAGGTCGGTGAACAGCCGCAGGTTCTGGAAGGTGCGCGCGATGCCGGCGCGCACGATCGCCTGCGGCCGCAGCCCGTCCAGCTTGCGCCCGCGGAACGCGACGCTGCCTTCGTTCGGCTTCAGAAAACCGGTGATCACGTTGAAGATCGTGGTCTTGCCCGCGCCGTTCGGGCCGACCAGGCAGGTGATGCGGCCCTGCTCGATGGCGAAGCTGCAATCGCGCAGGGCATGCAGGCCGCCGAAGCGGTGATCGAGTCCCGTCGACCTGTAGATACGCCGTCACAGCCGCTCCCCTGCCAGGCCCTGCGGGCGGAACAGCATGAACAGCGATCAGCAGCACCCCGTAGATCAATTGTCGCGCCGCGGCGGCGATCGTGGTGGGAATCTCCACCAAGCGTCAGCACCTGCGGCAGCGCGAGCAGCAGGAACGGTCCGATGATCGATCCCGCCAGGTGCGCGCGCCGCCGACCACCACCATGGTCAGCAGCAGGATCGATCGCGTCCAGGTCGAACGACGACGGATCGATGAAGCTGAGGAACGTGGCGTACAGTCCGCCCGCGGTGCCGGCGAATGCGCCGGCCAATGCGGCGGCCGACACCTTGGCGCGCAGCACGTTCTTGCCGGCGGCGGCCACCGCGGTCTCGTCCTCGCGGATCGCGCGCAGCAGGCGGCCGAATGGCGCACGCATGATCAGGTAGAAGCACAGGCAGCCCAGACGCGCAGCCGACGGTGCACAGCAGCACGTATTGCTGCGGTCGGTCTCGATCTGCAGGCCGAACATGTCGGGAGGCGGGATGCCCGGCAGGCCGTTCGCGCCGCCGGTGCCCGCGGTCCAGTTGGTGAACACCGCTGTCGCCAGCAACTGGATGCCGAACGAGGTCACCACGAAGTAGTCGCCGGAGACGCGCAGCGACGGCAGCGTGACCAGGATGTTCAGCGCCACGCAGCAGGCTGCGGCGATCGCCAGCGACGGGATGAACGGCAGCGCATCGCTCGCCATCAGGAAATGCGCGACGACGTAGGCGCCGACGCCGAACACCGCGGCCTGCGACACCGAGAAGATGCCGACGATGCCCACCAGCAGATTGGTGGACAAGCCGAGCAGCACGTAGATCTCGGCGAGCACGATGTAGCTGTAGAGGAAATCCATCAGCGGCGCCGCGAACAGACCGGTGGGACGGAACAGCATGAAGATCACGAAGATGAAGAACGTCACGCCGATGCTCCATTCGCCCGGCATCACCAGCAGCGACAGGTTCTGCAGCACCGCGATCGCCACCGACAGCACGAAGGCGCCGGTGATGCTGCCGACGCCGCCGGCGATCATGGCGATGGTGGCGGTCAGCAGCGGGGTGACGCCGTTATAGGGCTGCAGGCCGAGATCGAGCGGCACCAGGATGCCCGGCAGGCAGACCAGCGCCGAGGCGATGGCGATCACGTAGATATAGACGGTCTGCGGCTGCAGGCGCGTGATGTCGGCCAGCATCGGGATTCGACGCGACGGCGCGGATGCGCTTGCCCAGGATGGTGCGATGGGCGAACAGCATCGTCGCCGGCATAGGCGGCGAGGCTGACCACGATGGTCAGCAGCTGCGTGTAGGTCAGCCGCATCGGTCCGAGCACCACGACCTCGCTGCTCCATGGCAGCGGGAATTGCAGGATGTTCGGCGTATAGACTGCGGCGATGATGTTCTGGATCACGGCGAGCGCGCCGAGCGAGGCGATCAGCACCACCAGATGCGTCGCGCGGCGTCGCTCCAGCCGCGCGTAGAGCTGGCTCTGGATCAGCGCGCCAAGTGCGGCGCAGGCGGCGATCGGCACCAGCAGCGCGAGCAGCAGCGGCGCGCCGTGCACCACGAGCGACCACGCCAGGTAGCCGCCCAGCGTGTAGATGCCGGCATGCGCGACGTGGAAGATCTTCGTGGTGGCGTAGACCAGCGAGAAGCTGATCGCCACCACGCCCAGTGCGCAGCCGGTCACCAGGCCGGTGGCCAGCAGTTGCAGAGCGAGCATCGTGTCGGGCGACGCTATTGCATCTGCTTCAGCGTCTCATCCTTGCCGTCGCGCATGATGTTGATGTCGATCGGCACGCTGGCGGTATTGGTCTTGAACTCCAGCGGGATCAGGCCCTGGAACTTGCGGATCTGGAGCAGCGTGTCGTGCATGGTCTCGCCGGTGACCGGCTTGTTCTCCGCCAGCACCTTGTCGAGCGTCGTCAGCACGATCTGCGCCGCGTTGTAGTACTGCTTGGCGAAGAACTCCATGTCGGCGCCGTATTTCGCCTTGAACTGCGCGGCGAGGTCGGGCGGCGCATCGATGCGCAACTGGGTGTGCACGAAGCCGGCCGAGGACGGATCAGCGATGGTGGAGGGATCGGCAAAGAAGGTTGTGCCGGCGACGGTGAACTTCAGGCCGAGCTGATGGTACTCCTGCGCCATCTGCAGCAGTCCGGCGGTGATCGCCACCAGCATCACGTCGGGCTTCGCGTCGGCGAGCTTCAGCAGCGCGGGACGGAAATCGGTCTGGCCGAACTGCGTTGCCTCCTGCGCCAGGATCGTGCCGCCGGCCTCCGGGAACGAATGCAGGTAGTCGTCGCGCCCGGACATGCCGGCCGCGTCGTTCTCGAACATGATGGCGGCCTGCTTCTTGCCTTCGCCCACCAGCCACTTCGACAGCACCGCGATCTCGTCGCCGATCGTCGGCAGCGTGTTGATCAGGTAGGGCGACGCCTTCGCCAGCGCGTCGGCCTGCGCGCCGGCATTCACCAGCAGCACCTTCTTGCGCGTCGCCAGCGGCGCCATGGCCAGCGTCGGGCCGGAATAGCCGGTGAAGATCACCGACACATGCTGCAGATCGGTCAGCTTGTTGAAGCTCAGCACGGACTGGTCGGGCTTCGCCTGGTTGTCCTCGAACTGCACCTCGATCTGGTTGCCGTGCACGCCGCCGCTTGGCGTTGGCCTGATCGACGGCGAACTGCACGCCGTGCATCTCGGCGGTGCCGATCAGTGCGCCCGGACCGGTGAGTGGCAGGATGCCGCCGAACCTGATCGTATCGGCGTTGGCCTGTGCGCAGACAAAAATAAGGCCCGCTGCCAAGGCAGCCAGGCCAGAACGAACCGCTCGCATACCGATGTTACTCCAGCTTTCCGGACGCATCGGACAAGCTAGGGCGCTGTATCCGCGGGGGTCAAGGCCGCATGGGGCAACCGTTGCCGCAACCGGCAGCGGGATGTAGCGTCCGGCGCTGATCGATGCCAGCAGACGGGACGAGATTGCATGAGCAAGCACGTGGTCGCGACGGTTGCCGAGATTCCGCCGGGCAGCCGGAAGCTGGTGACCGTGCGCGGCCGTTCGATCGCGGTGTTCAATCTCGGCGGCGAGTTCTTCGGCCTGTTCAACCGCTGCCCGCATCAGGGCGGCCCGATGTGCGAGGGCATCCTGACCGGGCTGATCCAATCCGACGAGCCGGGGCAGTACAAGTATTCGCGCAAGGGCGAGATCATCCGTTGCCCGTGGCATGGCTGGGAGTTCGATGTCCGCACCGGGCAGTCGTACTGTGAGCCGGAACGCATCCAGGTGCGGAGCTATCCGGTGGAGGTGGCCGAGGGCCAGCGTGTCGTGCAGGGACCGTATGTGGCGGAGACTGTTCCGGTGTCGGTGGAGCAGCAGTATGTGGTGGTTGACGTCTGACCCGCCTACGCCGCCGCCTCCAGACGGATCACCGCTTCTGCATACCGACCCGAACTCGCTTGCTCCGCTGGGAAAATGCCACGCTCATCGATCCAGGCCTGCGTCCGCTCGTACATCTCCTTGGTATACGGCTCAAACACAAAACGCTCGCCCGGTCCAAAGCGCCGCACATCGATCAGCGCTCGGTGCCGTTCCGGCAATTCAGAGGTGTAATACCGCGTATAGGGCTGATGCGAGATATCGATATCGCTCTGTGCGCGCCGCAACGCCCGAAAATATCTGCGGACATCGTCGAGCGCGACGCCACTCGGCACCATCGCCGCAATCATGAAGGTGGCGTCGACGATCTTGCGAAGACCAAGTTGCTCGATCAGGTAATACTGCGCGCCGAACACCGTGGCCGCCGCCGCACTGCCGTCCAGCAGTTGATCAACACGATCCGGCGGTGACCCGCCGAATCTCAGCCTGATCCGATCGCTGGGGAGGAACGGTTCCAGCGCCTGTATCGTCGTGTAGTGGCTGCCGGACTGGTAACCGACATGCACGGGAACATCAGCAAGATCCTCAGGCGCCTTGATCGCCGAATGAGCAGGAACAAAGATGGCGCACGGGGTGATTGTGTAGCATTCGCCCCAGAGGCGCCCGAGTTCCGCCGAGGCCGCCCTGTTCACCGTCCAGTGACATGCGCAGCTGATCGATGCATCGCGGCCTTGTTCATAGGTCTGGTAGGCGCCATAGCGTTTATCCGTGTCGGCCGGCGGCGTCGCAACATGAACATGATCCTGGGAAAGCAGCCCATGCGAGGACAGCGCGTAATCTGTCAGGCCCTCGGCCGCAAAATATCCCTTTTCCTCGGCCACCCATTCCTGCAGGCGCCCATGAGTGTGAATGATGAACGTCGACATGGGACGATCCTTCTCCAGCATCCAGGCACGACATACCGCTACGCTACCGCTTCACCCCCAGCCCACGCATGAACTGGTCGCGGATGCGCGGCGGGTCGCGCTCCGTGGTGTCGGCCGGCTTCTCCTTGTCGATGCGGCAGCCGATCAGCCATGGGCCGTCCTCACGCAGCGACAGCTCGATCAGCTCCTCGAACGCGCTCTTCGTCCGCCGCCCAGGCGCTTTGCGCGATGCCGGCGCCGCGCGCCATCGCGACGATGTCGGCGCCGAGTTCGGTCGAGGTGAGCTGACCGCCGGTGATCTGATAGGTGCCATTGTCCATGATCACGATCGCCAGGTTCTTCTGCTTGCGCGCCGCAACGGTTGCGAGCGAGCCCACCTGCATCAGGATCGACCCGTCACCCTCCAGCGCGATCACCTTGCGCTGCGGCTGCGCGAGTGCGACGCCGAGCGCGATCGGCACCGCCAGCCCCATGCTGCCCAGCATGTAGAAGTTCTGCGGCCGCCGCCCCGCGGCCCACAGATCGAAGTTGGTGTAGCCGATGCCGCCGATCACCGCCTCGTCGTGCTTCAGCCGCGCCACCATGCGTTTGGTGATGTCGAAGCGGTTCATCACCTTCGCCTGGTCGCGGTTCGCCGGATGGTTTGCTGCAAATGACATGGCGCCGCTCACTTCGCGAAGACCTTGCCGCCGGTCAGCAGCGGCGAGAGGATGAACACGCACGGCGCCTGGGTGGCGACCGCCTGGGTGATGCTGCGGTCCACGATGAACTCCACCTCATCGAGCCGCGTCATCGTGTGGTGCTCGACCGCCAGCGCCTGCAGCACCGGGCGCATGGTGCGCGCCACCAGCGACTGGCCGATGTTGAATTCGCCCAGCGTGCCGCGCTCGGACACCATCATCAGCACCGGAATCTGGAACGGCACCGCGAGCGAGGCGATCGCGTTGGGCAGCGTCGCGAAGCCCGAGGTCTGCATCAGCACGATGCCGCGCAGCCCGCCCATCCACGCGCCGGAGACGATGCCCACCGCCTCTTCCTCGCGCGCGCAGGAGAACGCGGTGAAGAACGGATCGGCATGCACAGCGTCGATCAGCGGGCGCAGCACGTTGTCCGGCACATAGGTGACCAGCTTCACCTGATGCCGCTTCAGCACGTCGCGCACGATCTCGTGCCACGCGTCCTGGGTTTCCTCGTCCATCGGCAGTCTCTCCCGTCCGGCGGGCGGACTGTGCGACGCCTTGCGCCGGGCGGCAACCGTTCGTAATGAGACGTGACGAAGGATCAGGAGGCCCCGATGGCTGATGCCGGCCGGTATGACGTGATCGTGGTTGGCGCGGGCAACGCCGCGCTGTGCGCCGCCCTCGCGGCCCAGGAGAAGGGCGCCAAGGTGCTGGTGCTGGAGAAGGCCAGCGAGGACGAGCGCGGCGGCAACTCCACCTTCACCGCCGGCGGCTTCCGCTTCGTGCACAACGGCGTCGACGATCTGCGCAAGGACGTGCTGATCGATCTGTCCGACGCAGAGGCGAAGCAGATGTACATCCCGCCCTTCACGGCGGAGATCTACATGGACGACCTGATGAAGGTCACCGAGGATCTGTCGGAGCCGGAACTCGCCGATCTGCTGGTGAACCGCTCGCGCGAGACCGTCGTGTGGATGCGCGAGAAGGGCGTGCGCTGGATCCCGATGTTCAAGCGCCAGTCGTATCTGGTGAACGGCATCCAGCACTTCTTCGGCGGCATGGCGGTCGAGGCGGTCGGCGGCGGCTGGGGCCTGGTGGATTTCCTGTTCAAGTCAGCCGAGCGCTACGGCATCACGGTCCGCTACAACACCGGCCTGCGCAAGCTGATCCAGAACCGCAAGGGCGAGGTCACCGGCGTCACCGTGTTCGGCCCCGACGGCTATGAGGACATCAGCGCGAACTCGGTCGTGCTGGCGTGCGGCGGCTTCGAGGCCGATCCGGAGATGCGTGTGCGCTATTACGGCCCGGGCTGGGAGATGGCGCGCGTGCGCGGCACGCGGCACAACACCGGCGACGGCATCAAGGCGGCGCTGGAGATCGGTGCGGCGGCGTTCGGCGGCTGGTCAACCTGCCATGCCGTGCAGTGGGACCTCAGCGCGCCGCCGTTCGGCGACCGCGTGGTGCTCGACAACTACCAGAAGCACTCCTACCCGATCGGCATCATCGTCAACGCCAATGGCGAGCGCTTCGTCGATGAGGGCGCCGATTTCCGCAACCACACCTACGCGAAATACGGCCGCGAGGTGATGAAGCAGCCGCAGCGCATGGCGGTGCAGATCTTCGACAACAAGACGAACCACCTGACGCGCGACGAGTACCGCATCCGCCAGGTGACCAAGGCGGAGGCGAACACGATCGAGGAGCTGGCGCAGAAGCTGGAGATCAGCCCCGAAGGCTTGGTGCGCACGGTGAAGGAGTTCAATGCGGCGTGTCAGCCGGGCGAGTTCAATCCCGCGATCCTCGACGGCAAGTGCACCAAGGGGATCACGCCGCCGAAGTCCAACTGGGCGCTGCCGATCGACGAGCCGCCGTTCCACGGCTACGCGGTGACCTGCGGCATCACGTTCAGCTTCGGCGGGCTGAAGATCACCACGGATGGCGAGGTGGAGGACACCACCGGCCGCGTCATCCCGGGCCTGTTCGCCGGCGGCGAGTTGGTGGGCGGCGTGTTCTACCAGAACTACCTGGGCGGCGCGGGACTGATGTCGGGCTCGGTGTTCGGGCGGATCGCCGGCGGTTCGGCGGGGCGGTTCGCCAAGGGTAACCGACGCCACCCTCCCCTGCGGGAGAGCGATCGCGAGAGGGGCGAAGCCTGCACATCGTACGACCCCTCACCCGGCCCTCGCCCGCAGGGGCGAGGGAGGGTCGCGCATCAGCCCTGCGGCCGCACCCCCAGGATCCGCTCGAACCGCTCGCAATAGGCCGGCCACACCTCCGGGTTGATCAGCCGCGGCGGGCGCTTGCCGTCGAGTATGTCGATCAACTGCTCGGCCGCGAACCGCGCCATGTTGTCGCGCGACTCCACCGTGGCGCCCGCGGTGTGCGGACTGACCAGCACGTTGTCGAACGCCATCAGCTTGTGGTCATGCGGCGGCGGTTCGTCCTCCCACACATCCAGCCCCGCACCGGCGATCTGCTTCGCCGCCAGCGCCGCGGCCAGCGCGTCCTCGTCGTGGATGCCGCCGCGCGCCGTGGTGACGAAATACGCGTGCTTCTGCATCAGCCCGAACTCGCGCGCACCCATGATGTTCTTCGTCTCGCGCGTATAGGGCGCGTTCACCGACACGTAGTCCGCCTGACGCAGCATGTCGTCCAGCTTCTCGACCTTCTCCGCCCCCTTGGCGGCGATCTGCGCGGCCGACAGATACGGGTCGTAGGCCAGCACGCGCATGCGGAACAGGCCCTTGCACAGCTCCGCCAGCCTTCCACCGACATTGCCGATGCCGATGATGCCGATCGTCTTGTCCAGCAGCTCGGTGCCGATGTAGTCGTTGCGGGGAATGTCGGGCGCGCGGCGCATGCGACGATCCACCTCGATGATCCGCTTCGACAGCGTCAGCAGCATCGCCAGCGCGTGCTCGGCCACCGCCTCCTTGTTGCCGCCCGACTGGTTCACCACGATGATGCCCTGCCGCGTGCACGCATCGACATCGATCGTGTCGTAGCCCGCGCCGTTCGACGACACCGCGACCAGGTTCGGTGTCTTCGCCAGCAGCGCATCGGTCACCTGAAGATGCTTGCCGATCACCTGGCGCGACGCGCCGATCTGATAGGCGTGCGCCTGCGACAGGATCGGCTCGGCCTCTGCGTCCGGCGTCTCGTTCTCCAGCTTGTCGAGCTGGATATCGGGCCGCTTCGCCAGGATCTGGCCGAAGACCGGCCCCGACAGATACTTCACATAGAACACGCGCTTCGCATTGGGCGCCATGGCACGAACCTCATTGCTGGACGTCGCGCGACCCTAACTCGACGGGCGGCTTGCGGTCGAGATCGACCAGTGCTTCGCGCAGAGGCGTGCTGGAAATGGCGATCAGCCCGCCGGCAGGATCGTCCAGCTCCAGGATCACGTAGATCACCGAGGCAAGCGAGACCGCGCAGATCAGCACCGTCACGGCGACCACCGCATTGCGCGGCGCGCACAGCCCGAAGCCGACGAACATCAACGCAGTCCAGAATAGCATCAGAGCATAGAAGAGGTCGGGTATGGTCGGGTGCTCGGTTTCAATCACGACCCAACGCGCGTTGGTGAAGGCGTCGAATTGCTGCCCCACGGCTGGGACCAGCCTGTCCTGCGCCGGGGTCGTCGGCTGCAGTGCATGGATCTGTTCATCGACGTGGCGCAGCAACGTTGAAAGCACGCTGCTTTCTGACTGTCCGGGCGGCAGGCCGCGCAGGAATTCGCCGGACGGCGCAGGTTCGTCAGGCCATGTGCTGAATATCACGGCAGCCAGATACGCACGCACCTCGGCGCGGATCGGCTCGGCCTCGCGGCCGATTTCCCGCAATCCGTCGTCGAGCAGCACGATCTGCGATGCCATATGGCGGTAGCTGTTGGAGACGTTGTCAAAATGCGACTTCGAGGAGGCCGTCAGCAGGCCGAGCACGATGGCGAGGAAGGTGACCAGCGAGCCGACCGCCAGTCGAACGAAATCCATCGTATCGCGATCGCGGTGCCGCTCCGGAAGATAGCCGTGGAGAACCAGGCCGGCGATTCCAGCGATCAGGAAAAGTCCACAGGAAAAGACCGCCTCGGCGATCTGCAGCATGTATCCACAGCCTCAATTCGCTCGGTGTACACAAGTGTCGTGCAGCGCGGGCGCGCATGGCAAGGGATTTACCGCCGGTTGCGAACGCTGCATCGTCAGTTGCATGCACGCGCCGTTGTCCGACCAAGCGGGCCCACCCGATGTGTATGTCCGCGCAGCACCACCTCCTCCGCCGACACGGCAGCTGGAAGAACAGCGTCATGTCGCGGCCGCCGTCATCGGCGCCGGCTTCACCGGACTGTCCACCGCGCTGCATCTGGCCGAGGCAGGCGTCGATGTGGCGGTGCTGGAGGCCAAGGAAATCGGCTGGGGCGCATCGGGACGCGCGTTCGGTCAGGTGGTGCCGTATCTGAAGCCCGGGCACGAGGCCATTCTGCGCCACTACGGAACCGAACGCGGCCAACGCATTGTCGATGCTGTTGCCGCCGGCCCCGACCTGGTGTTCGAACTGATCGGCCGGCACGGCATCGAATGCTGGGGGATGCGCTCGGGTCTGATCTTCGCCGCGCATTCGCCGAGCGGACGGCGCGATCTGGAGCGCCGCACGCAATACTGGCAGCAGCGCGGCGCACCGGTCGAGATGCTCGAAGGCGCGCGCTGCGCCGAGGCGATCGGTTCGTCGCTGTATTCGGCGGCATCGCTCGATCGCCGCGGCGGCAACATCAACCCGTTCGCCTATGCGCGCGGCCTGGCGCACGCTGCCGCCGGAGCAGGCGCGGCGCTGTATACACAAACGCCGGTGCGCGCATCTGCGGCGGCGCGACGGACGCTGGGCGATCGATGCCGGCAATGCCGGACTGACCGCGGACAACGTGGTGATCGCCACCAACGCCTATACCGGCGACCTGTGGCCCGGGCTGCGCGAAAGCATCATCCCGATGCGCGGCCATGGGTTCGTCACCGAACCGCTGTCCGACAATGTCCGTCACACCATCCTGCCGGAGCGCCAGTCGCTGACCGATACGCGACTGCTGTATTCCGGCGTGCGCATGTTGCCCGACGGTCGGCTGCACGGCAGCGCGCACGGCCCGAGCTTCGGCGCCGAGCCGCGCGCCGACTGGCGCCGCGTCGATGCGCGCATCAGACGTATGTTCCCACAGCTCGGTAGTGTGAGGTGGCAGCAGGCCTGGACCGGTTGGGTGGCGATGACCACCGAACATTTCCCGCGCCTGCACGAGCTTGCGCCGGGGCTGTATGCCGGTCTCGGATACAACGGTCGCGGTATCGCGGCGGCGACGATGATGGGACGCGATCTGGCTGCGCTGGTGCGCGGCGCACGCGACGATGCGACGGTGTTTCCGTTGACGCCGCTGCGTCCACTCGGCTGGCATCGCGTTGCACCGACGCTGATCCGAGGTCTGGTGCAGGTCTATCGCGTGCGCGACATGGTCGATGAGTTTCGTCTTGGACGTGCTGCCTGATTGGAGGACACAGCGATGAGCGTTGCCGACAAGGTTGTGCTGATCACCGGGGCCGCGCGCGGTCTGGGGTTCGAATATGCCCGCTTCCTGGGCGAGGCCGGCGCGCGCATCGTCGCCGGCGACATCACCGACTGCACCACCGCCGCCAGCGCTGCCGGCAATGGCGCGGTCGGCGTCACGCTGGACGTGACCGACATCGCATCCGCCGATTCCATGGTCGAGCTGGCGATGGAGCGCTTTGGCCGCATCGACGCGCTGATCAACAACGCGGCGCTGTATGGCTCGCTGCGCGGCGGTCGCTTCAACCAGATTGCCGAGGCCGATTGGGATGCGACGATGGCGGTCAACGTCAAGGGCATCTGGAACTGCTGCAAGGCGGTGGTGCCGGCGATGCGCCAGTCGGGCGGCGGATCGATCATCAACATCGCCTCGCTGGCCGCGACGTATGGCATGCCGTTCGCCCTGCATTATACCACGTCGAAGGCCGCGGTGATCGGCCTGACGCGCGGCCTCGCGCGCGAGCTCGGGCGTGACAACATCCGGGTGAATGCTGTCGCGCCGAGTGCGGTGATGACCGAGGGCACCGCCGAATTCTTTGGCGAACGGCTGGATCGCGGACTGGAGGTGGTCCGCGCGGGTCAGTCGATCCAGCGGACGCTGGAGCCGGCGGACCTGACCGGCACGGTGGCATGGCTGATCTCGGATGGCAGCTGCTTCGTCACCGGACAGACAATCGCTGTGGACGGCGGCACGGTCATGCTGTGATGGGTTTGACGGGGCTGTGGCGGGTGCGGCCCCCTCCCGCAAGGGGAGGGGGAGCGTTGGCGCATCATCACACAGCACCGCACGCAGTTCGCGGCGACGTTACGGAGCGGGAAGAAAGATTGCGCCGCTGCGTTGAAAGTGGGCGTAATGTGGCGCGGGTGGCCTTGACCGGCGGCCCGCAGAAACGCATTGCGATTGAGACCATGCAACTGACGATGCCATGCAACTGACGATGACGGTCCTGCGCTGCCCGGACGCGGTGGCACCCGAGACCCGCAATGTCACCGGCGGGGAATTCTCCGTCGGGCGCGGGCCTGGCGTCGACTGGGTGCTGCCCGATCCCGAGCGGCTGCTGTCCAAGCGACACTTCGCCGTGGCGTTCCGCGGCGGGTCATGGCAGCTCGCCGACACCTCGACCAACGGCACTTTTCTCAACCGCGAAAACGATCCCATCGGCGCCGGCGACCTGCGCAGCCTGCGCGACGGCGACCGCGTGCGCGTCGGCGCCTACGAAATCGAGATGCGGCTGGTGGACGAAGACGATTGCGCGTGCCGGGCCCTGCTTGCCGCGGCGGCCAGTCCCGTTTCGGCCGATCCGTTCGCGATGGACCCGTTCGGGCCGGCCGGGCGGCAGCGCAATCCGTTCGACGAGCCGGACCATCCGAGCCTGAGCATCTCGCCAGCCTCGGCGCAACTGCCGCATGACTTTCGATCCGCTGGCGTCCGAGACCGCACGAGACGCCGTTCCGCGGCCCCACGCAGGCGGACAATTCGCCGGCGATGCAGGACGCGTTCCACCCGCCGGCACAGGTCGGCCAGATGCCGCTGCATGCTGGCGGCGTCATTCCGGGCGACGACCTGCTGCCGGACGACTGGGACAAGGACCTGCTGGAGGGCATCTCGCCGCCCAGCGCCGGCAACCGCCGCAGACCGACCTGCCGCGCCACCACCTCCGCCGCGCTGGCGTGCGCCGAAGGCCGCGCCACCTGTCGTCGAAGCCCGACGAACCGGCCGAACCGCGCCGCCACGCTCCGGTCGCCGCCGCCACGCCGCGCGCCAACCGCCGACGGAGCCGGAAGCGGTTGCCGACGACGGCGCGCTGCTCGCGGCATTCCTCGAAGGCGTCGGCCTGCAGGACGCGCATCCCAAGGATCCGCCCGCGACGATGCTCGCGTTGGGCAAGGCGTTCCGCAACCTGGTCGCCGGCCTGCGCGCCGTGCTGATCGCCCGCGCTCAGATCAAGAGCGAGTTCCGCATCGAGCAGACGATGATCCAGGCGCGCGGCAACAACCCGCTGAAATTCTCCGCCGGCGACGACGATGCGCTGGCCGCGCTGCTCGGAACCGGACGCCGCACCGACATGGCGCCGCACGAGGCGGTGGCGGATGCGCTGCGCGACATCAGGCTGCACGAGCTGGCCTCGATCGCGGCGATGCAGGCGGCGGTGCGCACGCTGCTGGATGGGCTGGCTCCGGCGAAGCTGCGCGCCCAGGCCGAACAGGGCGGCGGCATGTCGTTGCTGCCGGCGCAGAAGAAGGCGCGCGCCTGGGACGCCTACGAGGCGCTGCACGCCCGCACCGTGCAGGCGCTGGCCGACGACTTCGACAGCGTGTTCGGCAAGGCGTTCGCCCGCGCCTATGAGCGTTCGCTGCACGACATTTCGCGCGAGGGAGCGGCAATGATCCGTCGCCGCTAGCCTGCTGCCGCTGCTGGCCGCGCTGGCGCTGGCCAACTGCGGCGGGCCAAAGCCGAAGCCGCCGCCCGTGCTGACCCTCACGATGATCGGCAGCGCCGAGCAGAACCCGGACACCGACGGCAAGGCCGCAGCCGGTCGCGGTGCGCATCTACCAGTTGACGCAGACCGCGAAGTTCGAGCGCGTCGACGTGTTCGCGCTGACCGAGCACGAGCAGCAGACGCTGGGTCAGGACAGCGCCGGCTCACAGGAATTTGTGCTGTCGCCCGGCGAGACGCAGACCAAGACAGTTCGAGCTCAAGACCGGTGTGCAGGCCATCGGCGTGGTCGTGCTGTACCGCGACATCGACAATGCGCAGTGGCGCGCCGATGCGCCGGCCGCCGACAGCGGGCCGACGAAACTCACCCTGAATGTCGGCAAACTTGCTATCACGCTGAAGCCCGGCTGACCTGGCGCGGGCGCGGCCAGGGGGAAACCGATCGATGAGCTGGACGAACCGCGTGGTCTGGCAGGAAGGCATGTTCCTGCGCACGCAGCACTTCCAGCAGCAGGATCGCTGGACGGAGCAGCTTGTGCGCGGACGCGTGCAGGCGCTGCGGCCGCATCCCTGGGGCCTGGTCGATTACGCGCTGGATCGCGACCTGCTTGGCACCGGCCGCTTCGCGCTGGCCTCCGCCGCCGGCGTGTTCGAGGACGGCACGCCGTTCTCGCTGCCCGGCGAGACCGACCATCCGCCGCCGCTCGAACTGCCGGACAGCGCGCGCAACGTGCTGGTCTATCTCGCGCTGCCGATCCGCCAGGCGGGCGCGGTCGAGGTCGCCGACAGCGCCACCGAGGGCCGCTACGCCGCGCGGCCGTTCGAGGCGTACGACACGCATTCGGCGTCGCCGCAGCCCGCCGAGTTGCAGGTCGGGCCGGCTGCGCATGCGCTATCTGCTGGAGACCGACGAACGCACCGGCTATCTGTGCATCGGCCTGGCGCGCGTGACCGAGGTCACCGCCGATCGCCGCATCATCCTCGATGAACGGTGGATTCCGCCGTCGCTGGTGTGCTCCGCCGCCGCGCCGCTGGCGGGACTGATCGCCGAGCTGTCCGGCATGCTGAACCAGCGTGGCGAGGCGCTGGCCGCGCGCATGACCGCGCCGGGCCAGGCCGGCGTCGCGCAGGTGGCCGACTTCCTGCTGCTGCAATCGATCAACGGCTGGCAGAACGTGCTGGCGCACTGGGCGGACGCCGCGAACCTGCATCCCGAGTCGCTGTACACCGCGCTGGTGCAGATGGCGGGCGAGTTCGCGACATTCCTCGAGACGCGGCGGCCGACTGCCTATCCCGCCTATCGCCACGACGATCTGCAGCGCAGCTTCGCGCCCGGTGGTGGCCGATCTGCGGCGCGCGCTGTCGGCGGTGCTGGAGGCGACGGCGATCGCGATCCCGCTGCGCGAGGCGCGGCACGGCGTGCGCGTCGGGCCGATCACCGACCGCTCGATCCTGCGCGCGTCGAACTTCGTGCTGACGGTGCAGGCGGACGTGCAGGCCGAGCAGTTGCGCCGGCTGTTCCCCTCGCAGGTGAAGATCGGCGCGGTGGAGCACATCCGCGAGCTGGTGAACGTGGCGCTGCCGGGCATCGCGGTGCGGCCGCTGCCGGTGGCGCCGCGGCAACTGCCGTTCTACGCCGGCGCCACGTATTTCGAGCTGGATCGTGCCAGTCCGCACTGGCAGCAGATGCAGAACTCCGGCGGCTTCGCGATCCACGTGTCGGGCGATTTCCCCAATCTGCGGCTGGAACTTTGGGCGATCCGCGGATGAGACACGCGCATGAGCGACAATCCCCTTCTGCCGAAGCCCGGACGACGAGCGACCGCACCGTCATCCGACCCCGTCCCCGGAGCGGACGACGCGACGCACCGTCTCCGCCCGCGCCGCACCGCACGCCGGCCGGCGCCGCGCCGCACCGCCTTCGCAGCGCCACACGCCGCTCCGCGACTCCCGCGCCGCGCGCGCTGCCGCGCCGATCCCGGCGGAGGGCGCGGAAACGATCAGCTTCGGCCTCAACCCGCTGATCGCGGCCGCGGCGCCGCTGCTGCAGCTGCTCGGCCGCCTGCGCAACACCTACAGCCAGCCGGATCCCGGCGACCTGCGCGAACGCGCCATCCAGCAGATCCGCGCGTTCGAGCAGGCGGCGCGCGACGGCGGCGTGCCGATCGACCAGCTGCGTCCCGCGCACTACGCGCTGTGCGCCAGCCTCGACGATGTGGTGCTGAACACGCCCTGGGGCAGCAGCGGCGGCTGGGCGGCGCGCTCGCTGGTCTCGACCTTCCACCAGGAGGTGCGCAGCGGCGAGCGCTTCTTCGACCTGCTCGCCCAGCTTCGGCAGAACCCCGGCACGTTCCTGCCGGTGCTGGAGCTGATGTACCTCTGCCTCAGCCTCGGCTTCCAGGGACGCTACCGGCTGTCGCCGCGCGGTCCCGGCGAACTCGATCGGCTGCGCGAGGACCTCTACACCATCATCGTGCGCCAGCGGCAGGCGCACCGATCCGGCGCTGGCGCCGCACTGGCAGGGCGTGCAGGCGCCCTACCGCCCGGCGCGCGCCATGGTGCCGACCTGGGTGATGGGTGCCGTCGGCGCTCGCGGTGATCGGCGGGCTGTTCGTCTGGTTCTCCACCGGGCTCAACGCCGCCTCCGACGAGGTGTTCGCGCAACTGCTCGGCGCGCCGCTCGCGCACATGCCGCAGATCGCCCGCGCCGCGCCGGTGACGCCCGCCGCCGCCGCCGCCGAAGGCCGCCGGTCGCCGATCCGCTCTACGTCTTCCTCAAGCCGGAGATCGACCAGGGGCTGGTCACCGTGCTCGGCGACCACGCCATGCCGATCGTGCGCATCCGCAACGCCGGCATGTTCGCCTCCGGCAGCGCCACGGTGGCAGCGCAGCTACTATCCGCCTGCTGCAACGGATCGGCGAGGCGCTGAAGGCCGAGAAGGGCCCCGTGACGGTCGACGGCTACACCGACAACCAGCCGATCCACACGGTGCAGTTCCCGTCCAACTTCCAGCTCTCCACGGCGCGCGCCGAGGCGGCGCAGGCGATCATCGCGCGTGCCCTCGGCGATCCCGGCCGCGTCGCGGCGCAGGGTCACGCGGACGCCGATCCGCTGGCGTCCAACGCCACGCCAGCAGGGCCGCGACGAGAACCGCCGCATCGAGGTCGTGCTGCGGAGGCAGGGCTAGACCATGCGTGCCGTCCTGCGCTTTCTCGGCTCCCGCTGGTTCCTGACCTTCATCGGCGTCGCGCTGCTCGCGCGTGCTGGTCTGGCTGTTCGGCCCGTTCCTGTCGTTCCTGGAAGATTGGATCCCCGCGCCATCGTCATCGCGGTGATGGTGCTGATCTGGGCTGGGCGTGAACTTCTGGCTCGATCGCCGGCGCAGGAAGAACGAGGCCGCTCTGGTCAAGGGCGTCACCGCGGTCCAGGCCGATCCCACCGCCGCCGCGTCCGCCGAGGAAGTCGCGGCGATGCGCGAGAAGCTGACCACCGCGCTGGCGCTGCTGAAGAAGGCATCCGGCTCGCGCGGCTATCTCTACGAGCAGCCGTGGTACGTGATCATCGGCCCGCCCGGCGCCGGCAAGACCACCGCGCTGCTGAACGCCGACCTGTCGTTCCCGCTCGCCGCCGAGATGGGGCAGAGCGCGGTCGCCGGCGTCGGCGGCACGCGCATGTGCGACTGGTGGTTCACCGAGAGCGCGGTGCTGATCGACACCGCCGGCCGCTACACCACGCAGGATTCCGACGCGGCGGTGGACAAGGCGGGCTGGCAGGCCTTCCTCGGCCTGCTGAAGCGCACCCGCGCCCGCCAGCCGCTGAACGGCGTGCTGGTCGCGATCGCATTGTCCGATATCGCCGCCGCACCCGCCGCGGAACGGCTCGCGCATGCCCGCGCGATCCGCCGCCGGGTCAAGGAACTGTACGACCAGCTTGGCGTGCGCGTGCCGGTCTATGCGCTGTTCACCAAGGCCGACCTGATCGCCGGCTTCACCGAGTTCTTCGACGACCTCGATCGCGAGCGGCGCGGGCAGGTCTGGGGCGTCACCTTCCCGCTGAACAAGACCGAGGCCGGCACCGCCGGCCTGTTCGGCGGCGAGTTCGCCATTGCTGGTCGAGCGGCTGAACCAGCGCCTGCTCGACCGGCTGCAGGCCGAACGCAGCCCCGACCGCCGCACCATGATCGCCGGCTTCCCCGCGCAGGTCGCGAGCCTCGCCGCGCCGCTCGGCGAATTCCTCACCGAGGCGTTCGGCGGCTCCCGCCTCGATCCCGCGCCGGTGCTGCGCGGCGCCTACCTGACCTCGGGCACGCAGGAAGGCACGCCGATCGATCGGCTGACCGGCGCGATGGCGCGCAGCTTCGGCATCGATGCGCAGCGCGCGCCGTCGCTGCGGCCGGAGCAGGGCCGCAGCTATTTCCTCAGCCGGCTGCTGAAGGAGGTGATCTTCGGCGAGGCGATGCTGGTCGCGCGCGACCCCGCACAGGTCCGCCGCAACGTGCTTGTCCGCGCCGGCGCCGCGGCGGTCGCGCTGCTGGTCGTGCTGGGCGGCGCGGCCGGCGCTGCTGCAGACGCGGCAGGCGAACCAGGCCGCAGTGGATCAATCACAGGCCGCGCTCGCCGCCTATGTCAGGTCGGCGCAGTCGGTCCAGCTCGATCCGGTCGCCGACGCCACAGCTCGCCAGCGATCGCCCCGCTGCTCGATCACGGCGCGCGCCCTGCCGTTCGGCGTCGATGCCCCACCGCCGCTCATTCCAGTGGTTCCCCGGCCTGTCGCAGACCGGCAAGCTCGGCGCCGGCGCGCGCGAGGTCTATCACCACGGCCTGCAGCACATCCTGCTGCCGCGCGCTGATCGTCCGGCTGGAAGGCCAGATGCGCGCGCACTTCGAGCAGCCGGCGTTCCTCTACGAGGCGACGCGTGTCTATCTGATGCTCGGCTCTGCTGGACCGCTTGACCGCGACCTGGTCAAGGAATGGATGAGCCTCGACTGGCAGTCGCAATGGCCTGGCCCGGCCGCGCAAGACCTGCGCGACAGCCTGGAGCGCCACCTCGCCGCGCTGCTCGACCAGCCGCTGGAGAAGGTGCCGCTGGACGGCGCGCTGATCGAGGACGCGCGCCGCACGTTCAGCCGCGTGACCCTGGCGGACCGTGTCTACAGCACGATCAAGGGCTCGCAGCCGGCGCGCGCATTGCCGCCCTGGCGGCCGGCCGATGCCGCGGGTGCATCGGGCGTGCGCGTGTTCATCCGCCGCTCCGGCGCGCCGCTGACCGAGGGCGTGCCCGGCTTCTTCACCATCGACGGCTTCCACAAGGTGCTGCTGCCCAAGCCTGCCCGCCGCCACCATACAGGTGGCCAGCGAAAGCTGGGTGCTGGGCAAGGACGCGCAGATCGATCCGACCAGTCCGCAGGTGCTGACGCTGCAGCGTGACGTGATCGCGCTCTACACCGCCGACTACGCCAAGCAGTGGGACGCCCTGCTGGGCGATCTCGACGTCGAGCCGATGCGCAACCTGCAGCAGGCGGTGCAGGAACTGTACATCCTGGCCTCGCCGCAGTCGCCGATGCGCGACCTGCTGGCCGGCATCACGCGGCAGCTCACCCTGACGCAGCCGCCGCCCCCGCCGCCTGGCGTTGCCGGTGCCGTTCAGGGCGCCGCCCAGAGCGCCGGCACGGCTGCGTCGCAGGCGGCAGGCTCCGGCGCGGCGACGCTGCAAGGCCTGTTCGAGCAGGTCAACGGTCCGCCGCCGGAACCGCCCGGGCAAGGCGATCGAAGATCGCTACGCCGCGCTGATCGCGTTCGTCGGCAAGGGCCACCGGGCGCGCCGATCGACAACGCGCTGAAGCTGCTGAACGATCTGCAGGTGCAGCTTGCGCGACTGGCGGGAGCACCGGCGGGCGGTGCGGCCGCTGCCGGCGGCGGCGACGACCCGGCGCAGAACCTGCAGGCCGAGGCCAGCCAGGATCCGCAACCGGTGCGGCGCTGGCTGGAGGCGATGGCGATCAGCGGCAACCAGTTGCGCGGCATGCGGCGCGCTCGACACAGGCGAAGAAGAACTTCGGCGCACCGGGCGGCCCGGCCCTGCTGTGCAAGCAAGGCGGTTGCCGGCCGCTATCCGTTCACCGCCGGGTCGACCAAGGACATCCCGCTGGATGATTTCGCCAGACTGTTCGCGACCGGCGGATCTGCTGGACAAGTTCTTCAACGAGAACCTGCTGAACTTCGTCGATACTTCGGGCGAGACATGGAAGGCGCAGCCGGTGGCCGGCGTCGCGCCGCCGGTCACGCCCGAGCGATCTGGCGCAGTTCCAGCGCGCGTCGCAGATCCGCGACCTGTTCTTCGCCGGCGGCGGCAATCAGCCGACCGTGCGGTTCGACATCATGCCGAAGGACACCGACGCCAAGAGGTGACGCTCGACCTGGATGGCCTGAGCATCGTCTATGCACATGGGCCGGTGCGTGCCACGTCGGTGACCTGGCCGGGACCGAACCGCATGAACAGCGTGCGGCTGGTGTTTGATCCGCCACCGTCCAGCGGGCCGCCGGTGCTGCAGACCAACCGGCCCGTGGGCACTGTTCCGGCTGTTCGGGCAGGGCACGCTGACGACAGACCGATTCAGCCGATCGCTACACGCTGAACTTCACCCTCGGCGATCGCCATGCCTCGTACGAGATCCGGGCTGGGTCGGTGCTGAACCCGTTCGCTCCCGGCGTGCTGCGAGACTTCAAGTGCCCGGCGATGTGATTGCAGGCTTCTACGGCAAGCTGCCGGCACGCGGCGATTTCGTCCGCGCCGGCCTGCCGCGCGACTTCATCGATCCCTGGGATGACTGGCTGCAATCGGTGATGGCCGGCAGCCGGTCGTTGATGGGCGACGCGTGGCTGCCCGCGTTTCTGGAAGCCCCGGTCTGGCGCTTCACCCTGCCGCCCGGCATGTGCGGCACGCAGGCGGCGCTCGGCCTGATGCTGCCCAGCGTGGATCGGGCCGGCCGCTACTTTCCCCTGACCTTCGCAGCACTCGGCCCGCGCCGCATCGCCGCCGCCGCCGGCGAGGCGTGGCTCGACATGTGCGAAGCGGCTGGACGCACGGCGCTGGAACAGGATACGCCGCCGGAGGAGATCCTCGACTCGTTGGGTGCAGCCGACCTGCCGGAGGACACGACCGGCACCGCGGATGCACTCTGGTGGAGCGAGGGTTCCGCGCGGGTGAAGCCGTGCGTCTATGATGTTGCGTTGTCTGCCGGATGCGGCAACCTATGCAGCGATGCTGGGGGCGGACATCGAAGGCAACGGCCTCGAGGAGGGCAAATGGGAGTCGACGTCATGACCGCCCCGCGCTTTCGCTCCTGGGCGGTGACCCATCGTGGCGCCAAGCGCAAGCACAACGAGGACGCCTATGTGGACCGGCCCGATCTGGGCATCTGGGCGGTGGCCGATGGCGCGGGCGGCCACGCGGCCGGCGAGGTCGCCTCCGGCATGATCGCCGATGCGCTGGAGGCGATCCCGCCGGGTCTGTCAGCCGCGGAACTGCTGGCGCGCGTGCGGCTGGCGATCGAGCAGACGCATGCGGCGTTGCGCGACGAGGCGGCGCGGCGTGGTCCGGACGTGATTGTGGCCTCCACCGTCGTGGTGATGCTCGCGCGCGGCGATCACTTCGCCTGCCTGTGGGCAGGTAACTCGCGCGCCTACCTGCTGCGTGGCGGCGTTCTGCGCCAGATCACCCGCGACCACAGCCTGGTGCAGGAGCTGCTGGAGGCTGGCGCGATCGGTCCCGACGAGGTGACGAACCATCCGCGGGGCAACGTGATCACCCGCGCGGTCGGCGCGGAGCTGGATGAGTTCGCGCTCGACAAGGTGAGCGATCGACTGGTGCCGGGCGACCGCTTCCTGCTGTGCAGTGACGGCCTGTGCAAGACGTTGCCGGACGACGAGTTGGCAACGCCTGCTCGGGGCGATCAACGGCGCACCGCCGCAGGCCCTGGTCGATGCCGCACTGGCGGCGAATGTCACCGACAACGTTACCGCTGTCGCGGTCGAATTCACCGGCTAAAGAACACCTCTCCAGCTATGCGGGAGAGGGCTATTGGGCGCTGCGGCCGGCCCTGACAAAAAGGGCCAGGAAACCGACTTCCCTGGCCCTCCTTGATACCCGATTGCGCAGCTGGTTCAGACCTTTCCCATAGTCAGAAGATCATAGCCCACGGTGTCCGGGGAACCCGCGATCTTCGGATCGCGCTCGGTGTAGGTGAACATGATCTTGGTGAAGTTCAGCGACAGACTCTCGCTCGGCGCATCGCCACCGCTGGAGATGCTGTAGCCGCTCAGCCCGCAGTTGGTGAGCTCGTAGGCGAGGAACGTGTCCACCTTGTCCTTCGTCGTGGTGGTGAACTTGAACTTCACCGTCGCGCTGAGGTCGCCTGCGACGGCATCCATGAACAGCTTGGTCGATGACTTGTCCAGCCGCTTGGTGATGACGATCTCGCTGATGTTGGGCTCGGACGCTTCACGCGTGGCCGCGCCGCGCGCCGCTGTTCCGATGGCGCGCCCAACGCCCCACTGGAACGAGTTGAGTTCGATCCATTTCTCGAAGCCCTTTGTCGCTTACGGCTCCGTCTATGCTTTCCCAAGTCATGTAGATTGCCATTGTTCTACTCCTCTATTGTTCCGGCGCGGCGGTTACTGGTTCAGCCGATGTGGTATTGGAACGATCCGACCGTGTCCACGCCCACGGTCACTCCGTTGATCGGTGCTCCTTCGGCAAGTCGCGACAACACTTCCGCGGAGAGTTCCGGCAGTAGCGTGCGGGAGAGTATCTTTTCCACGTTGCGTGCTCCGGACGAAGTCTCAGTGCAACGAGCAGCTATCACATCGACCAACGCCTTGTCCCAGGCGAATTTGGCACCATAAGATTCCTGGACTCTCCTCTGTATTCGTCCGAGCTGCAGCTCGACGATCTGGCGGATGATCTCCGGCGAGAGCGGAAAATACGGAACGAGATTCACGCGCCCGAGGAAGGCCGGTTTGAAGAACTTCATCAGCTCCGGCATCAGCGCATCGGCCAATCCCATCGCATCGGGCGCCGTCTCCGGATCGGCGAACAGCCGGGTGATCAGATCGGTGCCCGCATTCGATGTCATGATGATGACGGTGTTCTTGAAGTCGATGTCGCGACCTTCGCCGTCCTTCATGTTCCCCTTGTCGAACACCTGAAAGAAGATGTCCTGCACGCCGGGATGCGCCTTCTCCATTTCGTCGAGCAGGATCACCGAATAGGGCCGCCGCCGCACCGCCTCGGTGAGCACGCCGCCCTCGCCATAGCCGACATAACCGGGCGGACTGCCCATCAGCAGGCTGACCTTATGTTCCTCCTTGAACTCGGTCATGTTGATGACCGTCATGTTCTGCTCGCCGCCATACAGCAGATCGGCGAGCGTCAGCGCCGTCTCGGTCTTGCCGGTGCCCGACGTACCGACCATCAGGAACACGCCGATCGGCTTGCGCGGATCGGTGAGCCCGGCGCGACTGGTGCGGATCGCCTGTGCCACCGCATCGAGCGCATGCGGCTGGCCGACGATGCGTGCCCCCATCGCCTCCTTGCAGGTTCAGCACGGTGCGGATCTCGTTCGACTGCATGCGGCCGGTCGGAATACCGGTCCATCCCGCGACGACCTCCGCCACCGCCTGGCGATCGACCACCGGGAAGATCAGCGGTGTCTCGCCTTGCAGGTCGCGCAGCTTCGCCGACGTTGCGGTGAGCTGCGTGCGAAGCGCGTCCTTGTCCTCGGTGTTCGCCGGATCCTCGATCCTTGTGCGCGTGTCGGTGATCTCCGCCGCCAGCGCCTTCTCCTTCTCCCAGCGTGCCTCGAGGTCGGTCAGTTCCTGCGCAAGCTTCGCGCGCTCCGCCAGCAGGTCCTCGCGGCGCGCGGCGTGCGGTTCGCCGGCGGCGATCTCGCGATCCAGAATCTCCACCTCGGTGTCGATCAGTGCGGTCCGCCGCTGACGATCCTCGATCGGCGGCGGTACCGCCGCCTGACTCATGCCAACGCGCGAGCAGGCCGTGTCGATCAGACTGACGGCCTTGTCGGGCAACTGGCGCGACGGAATGTAGCGCGCCGACAGACCGCACGGCCTCGCTCACCGCCTCATCCAGAATGCGCACCTTGTGGTGCTTCTCCAGCGTATCGACCAGGCCGCGCACCATGGCGACCGCCATCGGCTCTGGCGGCTCCTCCACCTTCACCACCTGGAAGCGCCGCGTCAGCGCTGCGTCCTTCTCGAAGTATTTCTTGTATTCCGCCCAGGTAGTGGCGGCGATGGTGCGCAGTTCGCCGCGTGCCAGCGCCGGCTTCAGCAGATTGGCCGCATCGCCCTGCCCCGCCGAACCGCCGGCGCCAATAAGCTGGTGCGCCTCGTCGATGAACACGATGATCGGCTTCGGTGAAGCTTTCACCTCATCGATCACACCGCGCAGCCGGTTCTCGAATTCACCTCGCACGCCGGCGCCCGCCTGGAGCAGACCAAGATCGAGCGTACGCAGCGAAACACCTTGCAGGCCGGGCGGCACATCGCCCGACGCAAGGCGCAATGCGAAGCCCTCCACCACGGCGGTCTTCCCGACACCGGCCTCACCGGTCAGGATCGGATTGTTCTGTCGCCGCCGCGTCAGGATGTCGATGATCTGCCTGATCTCAGTGTCGCGCCCGAGGATCGGATCGATCTTTCCAGCTTTCGCTTGCGCGGTGAGATCAGTGGTGAACTGGTCGAGCGCACCAGTTCCGCGCGGTGCCATCGGCGCGCCATCGCCCGCGGCCTCACTCGATGCAGCCGCCGGTGCCGCTTCCGCTGCCTCAGCGCTGTTCGCGGTGATCCCGCCGAAGTCGCGCTTCAGGAGATCTGGATTGATCTTCAGCAGTTGGCCCGACGCCTCTCGCGCGCGCCGCGCCAGTGTCTCGTCGGCGAGCAGAGCCCACAGCAGATGGCCGGAGCGGATGCGCGTCGCATTTTGCTCGAGCGAGGCCAGCAGCCATGCCTGCTTGCCCAGCTCGACGATGTCAGGTGCCAGCGAGGGGGCGCGCGAGTTGCCGGTCTTCAGCTTCTCCAACGCGCGATTGAGATCGGTGACAAAGCGCCCCATATCGATTTCGTAATGGCGCAATATCGCCGCAATATCGCCGTCGGCACGGTCGGCGAGCGTAAGCAGCCAATGCTCGATCTCGACATTGTAGTGCGTGCGCGACAGCGTCATCCCGGCCGCCGCTTCGAGCGCCCGTCGGCATATCTCGTTCAGCCTGCCCACAAGCTGCTTGAGATCGATCGCGGCCATCCGGTTTCCCCCGGGGGAAACTCCCCCTTTTCCTGCATTGAGACTATGTGTTACGCGGAACCATTGTCCAGCAATTGAGAGGCGTGTGCATGGCGGACCTGCCGGAGGGTTTCGACCTCGAGGCTCTGCTGGCGCCGATCCCTGGCGATGCGCCGCAAGGCGTCGACATCCGCGAGGATTTCTCTGCTACCTCTCCGTACAACCGGCTGCGCGATGCGCGGTCCGAGGCGCGCGATGCCGAGCGTCTGCGCGATGCGCGGCCTGACACGGGTGATGGAGGCCAAAGCGCTGGTGACATCCGCGACCCTGGTCCGCTGTGGCGTACGGTGCGTGAGGTTGGCGTCAAGACACTGGCAGAGACTGCCAAGGACCTGGAAGTTGCCGCCTGGATGACCGAGGCGCTGGTGCGCAGCCATGGCCTTGTCGGCCTCACCTTCGGTGCACGACTCATGGCGGGTTTGGCGGAAAGGTACTGGGACGGACTGTTCCCGCTGCCGGACGACTATGGAATGGAAACGCGTGTCGCGCCGGTGACCGGGTTGAATGGGCGTGACGGCAACGGCTCGCTGATCCAGCCGCTCTACATGACCGTATTGTTCGAAACCTCGGACCACACGCCGATCGCCTATTACAACTATAAGTCGTCGGCTGACCTGATGAAGCTTGACGCCGAAATGCGGACCAGGCGTCTCGAGGCCGGCCGGATCATGCCGTTCGATGACATGGAGAAGGAGGCGCGAAGCCGCGGCGCGGAACTGGCCAAGGTGCGCGAGGACGCCATGGCGGCACGTGACGCCTGGCAGTCGATGGCCGACGTACTGGACGAAATGGCCGGCGCGGACGGTCCTCCGACAACGGCGGTGCGTGAACTGCTGGACGAGATCATCCACATCGCCACGATCTACGCGCCTCACTCTGCGGCGGAGGCCGAGGCGGGGCGGGAGGGGTCCGGCGAGACGGCGGACAGCGGCCCCGCGCCGGGTGCCGGCGGTCTCGGCCGTATCGCGGTGTCGCCCGGGCAGCTTGCCTCGCGTGAGGACGCGCTGCGCGCCCTGGGCGAAATCGCCAATTTCTTCCGCCGTTCCGAGCCTCACTCACCGCTCTCCTACACGCTGGACGAGGCGGTGCGCCGCGGCCGGATGACATGGCCCGAGCTGCTGGCGGAGGTGGTCGCCGACACCGACACGCGCAACACGATCCTGAATACCCTTGGTATCCGCCCGCCGCCGCCGCCCGAGGCCACGGAATGAGCCACGAGCACACGATGGGCACGTGTGAAGAAGTTCACAAACTCAAGGAATTATTGACCATACTCATCTCGCCTGTCTAATCTTTGGGAAGCAGGCCAAGTGCGCGAATGCGCCGATGTCGCGAGCCGGCCCACGCCGATCACAGGGATGGGGAAGCCAGACCATGAGTGCAAGCATCCACGACAAGCTCAAGCGCGTCCGCAAGCCGCGAGTGCACATCACCTACGAAGTCGAGACGGAAGGCGCCGAAATACTGCGCGAGCTGCCGTTCATCGTCGGCATCATGGGTGATTTCTCTGGCGATCCGACCCAGCCGCTGCGTCCGTTGACCGATCGCAAGTTCATCCAGATAGACCGTGACAATTTCAACGATGTCCTGGCCGGAATGAATCCCGGGCTGAAGATGCGGGTCGACAACAAGCTCTCGGAAGAGGGTGGCGAAATGGCGGTCGATCTGAAGTTCAACTCGATCGAGGACTTCGAGCCCGCGCGCGTCGCACAGCAGGTGCCGGCATTGCGTGCACTGCTCGAGACACGCGCCAAGCTGCGCGACCTGATGAGCAAGGTGGACCGGTCGGAAGAGTTGGAGGGCCTGCTGGAGCAGGTGCTGAAGAACGAGAACGAACTGAAATCGCTGTCCAGCCAGTTGGGGCTGGATAAGAAGGAGGCCTGATCGATGTCTGGCGCCCAGACCGCACCGCAGCCGGCAGCGGCGGAAACCACCGAGGTTTCCGTCCTCGATCAGGTCGTCGCCGCTACCCGGCAGACCGCACCCGACCAGGCGCAGGACCTGGTGAAGAACCTGGTCGAGCAGGCGCTCGCCGGCACCGTCACGTTCGACAAGAACCTGACGCGCACCATAGACAGCGCCATCGCCGCGATCGATCGCAAGCTGTCCGACCAGCTTAACGCGATCATGCATCACCCGAAGTTCTCCGCGCTCGAAGGCACCTGGCGCGGGCTGCATTATCTGGTGATGAACAGCGAGACCAGCACGAGCCTGAAGCTGCGTGTGCTCAACCTGCCGAAGCGCGAGCTGTCACGCGATCTGCAGCGCGCGGTTGAGTTCGATCAGAGCCAGTTGTTCAAGAAGATCTATGAGAACGAATTTGGCACGCCGGGCGGCGAACCGTATGGCGCACTGATCGGCGACTATGAGTGGACGCAGCATCCGGACGATGTCGAGACACTGCGCCTGGTATCCAACGTTGCCGCCGCAGCGTTCGCGCCGTTCGTCTCGGCCGCCGGTGCCGGCATGTTCGGCTTCGACAGCTGGCCCGAACTGGTCAAGCCGCGCGACCTGGCCAAGATCTTCGAGGCACAGGAATACACCAAATGGCGCAGCTTCCGTGACAGCGAGGACGCGCGCTTCGTCAACCTGGTGATGCCGCGTACGCTCGCGCGTCTGCCGTACGGCGCCGCCACCAAGGCGATCGACGAGTTCAACTTCGAGGAGGCGCCATACGACGAGGCTGGTGCAGCGAAGTCGATGCAGCATGGCGAGTACTGCTGGATGAACGCCGCCTACGTGATGGGCTCGCGCCTCACCAACGCATTCGCGCAGTACGGCTTCTGCACCGCGATCCGCGGCGCCGAAGGTGGTGGCAAGGTGGAGAACCTGCCGTACCACGTGTTCACCTCCGACGATGGCGATCAGGACGCGAAATGCCCGACCGAGATCGCCATCACCGACCGGCGCGAATTCGAGCTGTCCAATCTCGGCTTCCTGCCGCTCTGCCACTACAAGAACACCGACTACTCGGTGTTCTTCGGGGCGCAGTCGGTACAGAAGCCGAAGAAATACGACCGCCCGGAAGCGACGGCGAACGCCGCGATCTCCGCGCGACTGCCCTACATCATGGCCTCCAGCCGCTTCGCGCACTATCTGAAGGTTATGGCGCGCGACAAGATCGGCAGCTTCATGGAGGCCGGCGACGTCGAGCGCTGGCTGAACCGGTGGATCAACAACTACGTCAATGGCAACGAGAACGCCGGGCAGGAGATGAAGGCCCGCTTCCCGCTGCGCGAGGCGCGCGTCGAGGTGCGCGAGATCCCCGGCAAGCCTGGCTCGTACAACGCGGTGGCGTATCTACGTCCGTGGCTGCAGATGGAAGAGCTGACCACGAGCCTGCGCATGGTGGCCCGCATCCCGGCCCCGGCGGCCTGATCGCCGCCCGGCGAGAAAACGGCAAATCATGCCCGGGCACGGCCTGCGCCGCATCGTCATGCCTGGGCACGGCTGGCGCCTCATCCTCATGGCGGGGCTTGGCCCCGCCATCCGCGTCTTTGCTGCCTGCGGCCATGACGATGTGGCGAGTGCACCGTGCCGCTGTCTTGATGCCCAGCGGGCACCACGGTGAACGAGTTCGATCTCGCCGTGAACGTGCCCACCCCAGCGACCTCGGCCGAGGACGTCGCCGCTCCCGCGGTGCGTGATGCAATGCTGTCGGGACGCTTCGTCGGCAGTCGCGATGCCGCACTGGCGGACCAGCTCACCGAGTTTCTCGGCGCACCATCCGGCGATGCCATCGACCATGTGGTTTGGCGCTGAACGCGGCGCGCGTCTTCGCATCGACACGCAGGCGCTGCGCGACGCGGTTGATCGCGACATCGCCGCAATCGACGCCATGCTGTCCGAGCAGCTCGACGCCATCCTGCATCACGCCCGCCTGCGCAAGCTGGAAGGCACGTGGCGTGGCATCGCCTGGCTGGTCGACGGTGTGGAGCTATCCAACCGGTTGAAGGTCAAGATCCTCAACGTCGGCTGGCCAGAGATCTGCCGCGACCTGGAACGCGCCATCGAATTCGACCAGAGCCTGCTGTTCCGCAAGGTTTACGAGGAGGAGTTCGGCACGCCGGGCGGCAATCCCTATGGCCTGCTGGTCGTCGATCACGAGGTTCGTCACCGCTCCAGCGCCGGATTCCCGCACCGATGACATAAGCGCGCTGATGGCACTGTCCGGCGTCGCCGCCGCAGCCTTCTCACCGGTCATCATCGGCGCGTCACCGGCACTGCTGGAAGTGGACAGCTTCGCCGATCTCGCCACCTCGACCGACCTCGCCGCGCCGTTGCGCAACACAGAACACGACCGCTGGCGCAGTCTCGCGTCGCGCGCCGATATGCGCTTCGTCGGAGTGGCGCTACCGCACGTATTGGCACGCCAGCCCTGGCAGGACGACGGCACGCGCGCCGACGGCTTCCGCTACAGCGAATATGCGCCCACCAATGAACAGCGCGTGTGGATGGGCGCCGGCTTCGCCTTCGCCTCGGTGGTCGCACGCGCCTTCGCGCAATACGCGTGGCCCGGCGATGTGCGCGGCGTGGAGACCGATCGCATCGGCGGCGGTCTCGTCACCGGCGTGCCGCTGGAACCGTTCAGCACCGACCCTGACCACGTCTGGGTGCGCAATCCGGTCGAGATCGTGCTGACTGATCGGCAGGAGCGCTCGCTGCTCGATGTCGGGCTGATGCCGCTTTCCTCAGTCCCGAACAGCGAGGAGCTGGTGTTCGGTGCCGTGCGCAGCCTGCAGGTGCCGCAGCGCTATCAGGGTGCCAACGCCAACGCCGCCGACGCCAGTGCGCGGCTTTCGACGCAGATCAACTCGATCCTTTGCGCGTCACGCTTCGCGCATTCGCTGAAGATGATGGGCCGTCACATGACCGGCTCGTTCAAGACCGCGGACGAGATCGAGCGCTTCCTGCAGGCCTGGCTGACGCAATACGTCAATGGCAACCTGGCGGCGAGCGGCGACAGTCGGGCGCGGTTTCCGCTGGTCGCGCGGCAGGGTCACCGTCAACGAAATGCCAGGCAGACCGGGCAGCTTCGGTTGCGTGATTCAACTGCAGCCGCACTATCAGCTCGACGACATTTCCGCCGGCTTCCAACTCGTCACCGATCTCACCGGTCGATGAGCGCGAAGCGGCACACTCGGGGGTCCCATGAGCGGAACTGATCAGACCGCGTCCGCGCTGTTTCGCGCCGGCAGGCTCGACGAGGCCGTGGCCGCCGCGCAGGCCGTGCTGCGCAAGGCGCCCACCGATCTCAATGCACGCGTGTTGCTGGGCGAGTTGCTGGCCTTCACCGGCAATCTCGAGCGCGCCGATGTCGTGCTCGACGCCGCCTCGGCGATCGATCCCACCACAGCGATGGTGGTGGCGGAATTCCGTCAGCTCATTCGCGCCGACATGGCGCGGCGGCAGTTGTTCCGTGACGGCCGCGTGCCGGAATTCCTCGCCGATCCCACCGAGACGCAGCGGCTGCAGCTCGCGGCACTGGTCGCGCTGCGCGCCGGCGATCTGGCCGAGGCCTCGCGGCAGGCCGAAGCGGCGGAAGCCGTACGCCCGCGCGCGCCGGGCAAGCAGGGCGACACGGTATTCGACGATCTGCGCGACGCGGACGATCTGCTGGCCGGCAGCTTCGAAGTGCTGACGACGACGGGCAAGTATTTTTGGATTCCCACCGAGCGCGTGCAGACGTTGGAATTCCATCCGCCGAAGCGCCCGCGAGATCTGTTGTGGCGACGCGCCTCGATGACGGTCGCCGACGGACCGGATGGCGAGGTCTATCTGCCCGCGATCTATGCCGCCGACGATGTGACGACGGATGCGTTGCGCCTCGGCCGCGAGACCGATTGGCGCGAAACCGAAGGCGGTCCGGTGCGCGGCGTCGGTCAGCGTCTCCTCATCGTCGGCGAGGATGCGGTGCCGATGATGGAACTCGGCAGTTTCCGGTTCGACATCGCGTGAGCGGTCGCGCGTCCAGCCGGCAGCCGACACGCGTCCAGTCGCCGCTGCTGGATCGCCTGATCGACGATCCGGAGCGCGACATGGCGCTATCAGCGGCCAACTCTATGGTCGCGTTGCGCAATTCGGTACGGCGCGATCTCGAGGCATTGCTGAACGCAAGGCGGCGCTGGCGATCGTGGCCGGCGCACATGACGCAGCTTGCCACTTCGCCAATCGGCTATGGCATTCCTGACTTTGCCTCGGGCGCGTTCAGCGACGCGCATCGACGCGAGGAACTGCGGCTGGAGATCGAGGCCACGATCCGTCGGTTCGAGCCGCGCTTCCTGTCCGTGCGGGTAAACCTGATCGACACACAGGACCGGCTGGAGACCACGCTGCGCCTCCGCATCGAGGCGGTGCTGCACGCAGAGCCGGCGCCAGAGTCGGTAACCTACGACACGCTCGTTGATCCGATGACAGACAATATCGTGGTGCGGCCCGGCAATGTGGTGTGAGCGCCCCGCGCCGGCCATGACAGAGAAGACGCTGCGCGAAGTTATGTTTGATGTCTGACTCCCTGCTGCCCTACTACGAGCGCGAACTCGACGCGATCAAGCGGCTTGCCGCGGAGTTTGGCGATACGCATCCGAGGATCGCCGGCCGTCTGCGGCTTACGGCCGATGCGGTGGACGACCCGCATGTCGCCCGCCTGCTGGAAGGCGTGGCATTCCTCGCCGCACGCGTGCATCACCGGCTGGACGACGAATTCCCGGAACTGACCGACGCTTTGCTCGGTCTGCTCTACCCGCACTACCTGTCGCCCATGCCGTCCTGCATGGTGGTGAAGTTCGACTGCCAGCCCGACATGATGAATTCGGCGCGCCTGCCCGCCGGCATTGCGATCGACACCGAGCCGGTGCACGGCGAGGACCTGCGCTATCGCACCACGGCACCTGTCACGCTTTGGCCGATCGAGGTGGAGAATGTCCGCCTCTCCGGTCAGCCGATCGTGGCCCCTGCCAATCCATTCGCCGCCGGCGCAACCGGCGTGCTGCGCATCACCCTGAAATGCGCCTCGCCCGAGGCCACGTTTGCCCAGCTCGGCGTCGACCGGCTGCGGTTCTTCCTGCGCGGCCCGACCAATCAGGCGCTCGCGCTCTACGAGTTGCTGGGCGCACACGCCATCTCGATCGCCTACGCCGACAACGCGGTGGATCCCGCGCCGGTCATCGTGCCAGGCAGTGCGATCGAGCCGGTCGGCTTCTCGCCGGACGAGGCCCTGCTGCCCTGGTCGGCACGTGGCTTCTCCGGCTTTCGACTGCTCACCGAGTATTTCGCCTTTCCCGAGAAGTTCCTGTTCTTCGACCTCGCGCGTATCGACGCCAAGACCATGGTGTCCGGCGGCAACCGGTTGGAGGTCTTCGTCTACCTGGACCGCTCGCTGGCCGAACTGGAACGCACCGTCGGCCAACAATCGCTCGCCCTCGGCTGCACGCCGCTGGTCAATCTGTTTCCGCAACGCTGCGAGCCGGTGACGCTGAGCCACCAGAGCACCGAGTATCGCATCGTGCCCGACGCCCGCCGGCCGCGCGCCGCGGAGATCTGGAGTGTCACGCGGGTACGCGAGACATTGCCCGACGGCTCGTTCCGCCCGTGGCGCCCGTTCCACCGGCTGACAGAGGGCGATCCCGAGCCTGGCGTCCCTGGCGGCTATTACCATGTGGCTCGCCGCGCGGGCGCCCCGGGCGTGCCGGGCACCGAAGTGTTCCTCGCACCGCACGACCCGGACTTCGATCCGGACAAGCCAGCCGAGGCCGTGCTGTCGGTCGATGCGCTGTGCGTCAACCGAGACCTGCCCAGCGAGCTGCCGTTCGGTGGCGGCCATCCTCGCCTTCGCCTGGTCGAGGGCGCTGCCGCGATAGCCGGGTTGAGCGCCGTGACCGCCGCCACGCCCACCCTGCGCCCGCCAATGCGCGAGAGCGGCTTCTGGCGCCTGGTATCGCATCTCTCGCTCGGCCATCTCTCGGTCACCGGGGGTCCTGAGGGAGCCGCCGCGCTGAAGGAGGTGCTGCGCCTCTACGATCTGCGCGACTCCGCGGAGACCCGCGCAGCGATCGAAGTCGCTGATCGGCATCACTGCCGGACCCGGCACCGCGCGCGCTCCGGGCCGTGCGGGAGGCTTTTGCCGCGGCCTCGACGTCACCCTCGAATTCGACCCGCGCGCCTGGCAGGCAGGCGGGCTGTATCTGCTCGCCGCTGTGCTGGAGCACTTCCTTGCGCTGCATGGCACCGTCAACAGCTTCACCCGCACCCGCGTCACCCTGCGTGGACGCTCCGGCACCGCCGCCGCCTGGCCGGCCCGCAGCGGCACCCGTGTGCTCGCGTGATGCGAGGAAGAAAGACCAGGGGAACGCTGTCCCCCTGGACCCCCTGCCAAGGGCCGGCGGCCCTTGGATCCCTGTCAGTTTGGTTTGTTGCAGGGGGGGCTGACGAAGGCCCCCCCTGCAACAAACCAGTCCGAGGGGTCCAGGGGACGACCGTCCCTTGGCAGGGGCTCCAAGGGGGCGGCGCCCCCTTGGCCTTCCCATGAGGCGCTCGGCCCTCGGGGAGCTCGGGGCGGAGCCGCGGCGGTTTCGCTTCGATGCGGCCGTGCGTGTGCTGACCAGGGCACGACAGGCGCCGGACCCTGCCGATGCCGTGCGGTTTCGTGCGCCCCCGGGGCTGATCTATCCGCCGGCAGACGTCATCGAGGTCCGCCAACAGGGCGATGGTCTGCCGGAGGTGACGGTCGGGCTGATGGGCCTGACCGGACCATCCGGAGTATTGCCGCGCTACTACTCCGAACTCGTCACCCAGGCGCTGCGGGAACGATCGACGGCGCTGCGCGACTTTCTGGACCTGCTGGCGCACCGGTTCGTCGCGTTCTTCGCCCGCGGCGGCATCAAGTATCGGCCCGCGCGGGCAGCCGAGGTCACGCGACAGTCTGGGGTCTCCACGCGCGATCCTGTGGCTCGGGTGCTGCTGTCGCTCACCGGCTACGGGACAGCGCATCTCACGGACCGGCTCGCGGCTGGCACGGAACCGCTGCTGCACTACGCCGGACTGTTTGCGCTTCGGCCGCGTTCGGCCGAGCGGTTGGGCGCGCTCGTCTCTGACTGGCTCGGCATGCGTGTGGAGGTGGTGGAATTCGCAGGGGCCTGGCTGCCGCTCCCGCCGGATCAGCGCACCAGGCTTTCGGCAAACGGAAGATGGTGCCGGCTGGGCGTCGAGGCCGCGGCCGGCGTGCGGGCCTGGGACCCGCAGGCGCGCATCATCCTGCGCATCGGTCCGCTCGACCTGACAGGCTTTCAGCGGCTGTTGCCGGATCGCATAGCGCTGCACAGACTGGTATCGCTGGTGCGCGCCTATCTCGGCTACGAGCTGGGGTTCGCCATCAATCCGGTGCTGGCCGCGCGCGAGGTGCCGGCGTTGCGGCTCGACGCAACGTCCGATCCGCCACCGCGCCTGGGCTGGAACACCTGGATTCCCGGGCCTGCCGGCGGCTTCACCACCCGCGCGGATGCAGCGGACGCGGTGTTCGAGGCGGAGGTGATAGAGGCGCAGCAGGTGGACTGGCGAGGCGGGGAGAAGGCAGCATGACCGGCTGGGGCGGCGGCTATGTGACCGACATCACCTACATGACGGGCTACTACCGCCAGCAGTCGCCCTCGGTGATCGCACTGGGTTGCCTGCTGGGCGGGGTTGCCTCGCCGCTACCTGGCCCCGACGACCCGCTGAGCTACCTGGAACTGGGCTGCGGCCAAGGCCTCGGCGCGCTTGTCCTGGCAGCGAGCAATCCGCACTGGAAGGTCACCGCGATCGACTTCAACCCCGCGCACGTCGCGGCGGCACGCGCCTGGGCAGCGCAGGCCGGTCTCGACAATGTCAGCTTCCTCGAGGCCGATCTGGCCACGCTGGCCGAGGACCCCGCCGCGGCGCAGGTGCCCGAGGCGGATTTCGTCAGCATGCACGGCCTGTGGAGCTGGGTTCCGCCTGCCGTCCAATCCGGCATCGTCCGCCTGCTGCGCGCCAAGGTGAAGCCGGGCGGCGCGGTGCACGTCAGCTACAATGCGTTGCCGGCCTGGGGTGGCGCTCTCGGCATGCAGCGGGTGATGCGCGACTGCGGCAGGCGTCTTGGCTCGCGCAGCGACCGCCAGGCCGAAGAGGGCCTGAAGCTGGTGCAGGAGCTACAGAAGGCAGATGCGCTGCAGATCATCCGCCTGCCCTGGGTGAATTCGCTGGTCGAGCGGATGGCCACGCTGCCGGTGCAGTACCTGGCGCACGAGTACATGAATGACGCCTGGACGCCGTGCTTCCACGCCGACGTCACCTCGGCGTTCGCCGCGGCAAAGCTGGAATGGGTCGGCTCGGTCAACCTGGTCGAGAACTTCCCTGAGCTGACACTCACCGAGGAGCAGCGCGCGGTGGCGCAGCGCTTCGACGATCCGCTGCTGCGCGAGCTGGTGAAGGACATGTGCCTGGATCGGTCGCTGCGCCACGACGTCTACGTGCGTGGCGCGCGGCGCATGAACCCGGCGGCGCGCGATACAGCGCTGAAGGATGTCCGCCTTGCGCTCAACATCAGCCCCGAGGAGATGCCGTTCGAGGCTGACATGCCGGCCGGCCGTGCCGCGCTCAATCGCGCCTTCTATGGTCCGATCACCGAGGCGATGGCCGCGGGTCCGCAGCGCGTCGGCGACCTTCTGGAGCTGCCCAATCTGGAGGGCCAGCGCAACAATCCAGGTGAGCTGATCGGCATCCTGGTGGGGCTCGATCTCGCCGAACCGGCGGCACGGCCGGGCGCCGAGCCCACAGCCTCAGGCGCTGCAATTCAACCGCGTCACCAGCATGAACCTGAGCCGCACCGAGAACCTGGGCCGTCCCGTCGCCGCAGCGAGCTACGCGCTGGGCACGGGAGCGCCGTGCACCCTGTTCGATCTGTATGTGATCGACCGGCTCCAGGCGGGCGAGCGCGAGGACCGGAAAGAGGACTGGGTGCGCGACCTCGGCGGCAACCTGGACGACGAGGAGCGCGACAAGCTGCGCCAGGTCCTGGACAAGGCGCTCCATGTTCGCATGCCAATTCTGCGCGCCCAGGGCGTGTTCTGATCGCGGCGTGACCGCACAAATCCTCGCCTGTCCGGCCCTCTGTGCTATAGCCTGCCTGGACCTGGGAGGAGTGGACCGGTGCGTTCCCCGATAGCCGCGATCGTCGTCGCGCCGCTGATCCTTGGCAACCTGCCGGCTTTCGCGCAGGGCAGTCCATCGGCGGATCAGATCATCAATTCGCTGAAGCCCAGCGGCAATCTGGTGACGGGCGGAACGCGCGGGATCAGGCTTGCCGCGCCGACCACCGAGGGGGCAGCGCAGCAGCCGGCCGCTCCGGCACCCTCTCCGGTCCACCAGCCACGCGTGGCTGCCAGCAAGCCGGCAACGGCCCCTGGCCACTCAGACTCGACGGCATCAGGGCCCGCCGTGAACCTGACGGTCAATTTTGCCAGCGGCTCCGCCGAACTGACGCCAGAAGCGATCCACACGCTCGATGCATTGGGGAGCGCATTGGCCAGCAAGGACCTTGCGGCTTACCGGTTCCGCATCGAGGGGCACACCGACACAGTGGGCTCGCGCGACTACAACCGCGCCCTGTCCGAGCGCCGCGCCAAAGCTGTCGTGGATTACGTGGCCAAGAAGTTCGGCGTCGATCCAAGCCGTTTGGAGGCGGTGGGCATGGGCGAGGATGGCCTGTTGGTGGCGACGCCTCAGCAGACACCGGAACCGCGTAATCGCCGCGTGCAGGTCGTCAACCTCGGCGCCTGATCCGCTTCCGCGCCGGTGGCCCGGCATGAGAACTACTTGAGCAAGATCTAATTTGCTCCCTGACTGCTGCGAGTGTGTCGTCGTGCTCGCTGCGGTCAAGGACGCTGCGCGCCGCCTTTGGCGGTGCCCTTCGGGCCTCCTTGACCTTCGCTGCGCGCGACGAGTTGTGCGAACGCAGGTCGGGACGACGGGACGGTCGCCTTGATCGAACCACAGGACGGTTGGCTGGTTCAGCCAGTGGCGAGGTTGGGTGTGAATGGCCTGCGGTTCTTGGCGACGCTGTAGATGGCGTGCATCAGCTTGCGCATGGCGGCAATGAGGGCGAGCTTGGCCGGCTTGCCGGCGGCACGCAGTCGTTCGTAGAAGGCGCGCAGCCAAGGGTTGCGGCGCACCGCACCAAGCACCGGCATCCACAGCGCCATGCGCAGGCGCGCATTGCCGAGTGGCGCGATGGCGGCGCGGACCGAGCTGCGCTTGCCGGATTGGCGCAGCCCCGGCACCACACCGACATAGGCGGCGAACGCCGCGGCACAGGTGAAACGGGCTGGATCGCCGACCGCGGCGATGATGCGTGCGACCGACTGCGGGCCGATGCCGTCGATGGTGAGCAGCAGCTTGCCGACCTCATGCGTGTCGAGCAGGTCCTCGATGTCATGCTCGATCTCGGCGAGGCGGCGTCGCCACAGATCCAGATCCTGGCAGATGTGGCGCGCCTGCAGGGTGTAGGCCGGTCCGTGGTGGTGGCCGACCGAATGCTTGGCGGTCTCGATGAGTTGTCGGGCGAGTTCGTCGCCGACCAGGTGGCGTCCGTCGTAGCGCAATCGGGCCAGCCGGCGCGGCGTGGCGCGAGCGAAGGCGTGCGCGGTGGGATATTCGGCCAGCAGACAGGTGGCGAGCATGCTGTCGAGGCTGCGGACGTAGCGGGTGAACTCGGGGAAGCCGAGATCGACCAGGCGATGCAACTGGCGGACCCGATCGTCGAAATCCTGCCGCAGCCGGTCGCGATGGCGGACCAGCTCGCGCAGAACCTCGGACGCCTCGTCGTGCAGCCGGGTTGGTGCGGGCCGCTTCTCGATGCCAGACGCGCGAGGCCGGTGGCGTCGATCGCGTCCGTCTTGGTGCGTTCGAGACTGGCATCCTGGAAGCGCCGGGCGAGCAGTGGGTTGAGCAGCGCGACCTGGTGCCCGGCCGCGGTCAGCGCGGCGAACAGGTTCTTCCAGTAGTGTCCGGTCGCTTCCACGGCGACCAGCACAGGCGGCGCGCCGAGAGCACGCAGCAGCGTCTCGTAACCTTCTCGATCCTCGCTGATGGCGATCGGCTGCCGATCGGCCTGCCCTCTGCGTCCAGCCGCGCCAGCATGTGGCGTTCGGCCGCAATGTCGATGCCGGCGAACATGATCCCTCCGTGATGTGCCAGCGGCCAGGAGCCTCGGAGCCGGCGTCCATGCTCACACTGTCCAAGCGAGGACGCAAACTGGCAAAGCCTGGCCTCAGCATACCGTTCGAGCAGCGAACGCCGGTCGAGGGCGCCAATCTCATGCACGAAAGCACGCCTCGAGCGCGCTGCGGCGACCCTCTCCCAGAACCGACCGCTACTCTAGCCAAGGAGCGGACCGTGAGTGGAGGAGTTACAAGACCGGCAGAGCCAGGCGCCGACGACACAGTCCGCATTCCGCCGAAGCCGCGCCGCAAGCGCGTGAAGTGGCCGTTCGCGGTCGTGGCAGGCGCTTGTGTCGTGGTTGCAGCGTCAGCGGCGTTTTGGCTGGTGCGCCCGCATCCCGCCATGCCGCCGCCTTTCCCGACAGCTCAGGTTTCCGCCTCCAGCACGCCAGAGTTTCAGATCGAAGTAGCGACCGAGGCGGAAATCGGCCGGCATGTTGCCACCTCGCTGACCGTGTTCCGCCTCGCCGACAATCCGCGCATCCTGGTGCTCGACTTCGCCTCGCTGCACGAGCAGGGGAAGATGCTCAACCGGGTGGCGGCCTTCGTCGAGAAGGCCGGGCTGCCGCATGATCGCGTGCTGACCGACAGCGAGCTGGACGCGGCCATCCTCGCGCGCGGCGACACGGTTGAAACGTTCTATTTCGGGCACGACTATGCCGCATCCGCGCTGGCGCGCTTCTTCGAACGCGCCGACAGCCAGCGGATCGAGCTGGACCCGCAGGAGGAAAAGCTGCGCGCGCTGCTACGGGAGGAGGGCTGGTTCGCCCCCAATGTTGCGGCGGGCCTGATCTCGTTGCCCACGGTCGGCTCCGATCCGCGGATTACAGCGTCTGCGCGCGCCACGATCCTGCGGCATGAGCTGTCCCACGGCGAGTTCTTCAGCAATCCGGCATATGCCGAGTACGTCCACGACTTCTGGACGCAGCAACTGACCGAGGAGGAGCGGGCCGGGATGCGCGCCTTCCTCGGGCGGGAAGATTACGACGTCCGCGATGAAGAGCTGATGCTCAACGAGATGCAGGCCTACCTGATGTTCACCCGCGACCCGGTGTTCTTTTCGCCTGCAAAGGCCGGGCTGACGCAGGCGCGGCTCGCTGAGCTGCAAATCCGCTTCCTCAGCGGCATGCCGGCGGGATGGTTGCATAATGTGCTCGCCAGCGATCAGGGCGCCGCTTCGCACCCATAGCGGACGCCCTTCATTTCCCGCGCGCTCCTATTGTTACGATACCAATCGTAAAAGTTGATCGCGATTTCGTGAATAAGTCTTGCTTGATCACAATTCCGTGATTACCAAAAGGATGTTCTCTCCTCTTCCAAACTGGGCCGTGGGGGGTGAGCCTCCCCACGGCAGTTCTTTCCGGCGCGGATCGAGGAACCTCTGAGCAGCACGGTGGATTCATGCCTTCTTCTGCCCTACACCGCCCGTCAGCCAGATCCAGCAAAGCGGGGATCGCCCCGTTCCTGACCACTCTGGGAATTGCCACCGCATTGCTGTCTCTTTGGGCCGGATTATGCGCGATCTGACGAAGCATGGCGGCGCACGCCCGCCAGCCCATCCGCCAAAAGGTCTCGCGTTCGACATCGCCGACCATGCTCTCGTCAGGCGCTGGACCGACGTCCACGACTGCCGGATTTCGGTTCGTCTCGATCACGGCACAGATGGCGAAGAGTATGAGGAGGTGATCGCCATCCACACGGGGACGAGTTCCCACTGCCAGTTGATCATGTGGCGCAACTCTGCGGCGGTTTTCGTCCAACCCATCATCGGTCGCATGCAACGGTATCGCTCCGTCGCAGAGGCTCTCAAGAACCTCGACGTGAAGCCGCGCATCGTGTTGACCGATATAATACCGACGTCGTGGATCTACTGATCGGCCGCTCAGCAGGATAACCTTGGCGGCTGCGCGCGTCTGGCTATCGGCTCCTGCTCTAACAGCGCGCTGTCCAGCTATTCGCCAGCATCGATGTCGCCCGGCAATCGGCTCAGGCAATGACCTTGCGTTCGCGGCTGCTCACGGCCGCCCGCCACCTTCGTTCGGCCGTCCGCTCCGATCATTGGCCCCGAACTAGCCGCCGCGGCGGGACCAGTTCGTGTGTTGCGTTCAATCGCGAGACGATCCGCTCGACCATGTCGGAAATCCGCGACGCCAGCCGCTGGACGGCCGGGTCGGCATTTCCACGGAGACCTTCAGCAACGAGCGCGGCGGGGGTGATGATGCCTCGTATGTCGTGACGCAGATTCGACACCAGTCGTTCGAGTTGAGTGATTCTCTCCTGCGGCGACTGATCCATCTGATGCTTTCCCAATCAACGATCGCCCAGATATTACCGTCGGTATCACAATCAATCGTGATTAACCCGTTACGGTGTCAGTGCAATGCGGATCCGCCTTGAGGGCTCGGATTTCGTTAAATATCCGGATCGAAAAGTTGATCACGAATTCGTGATATAAAGCTTGTTAGATCACAGTTTCGTGAGTTAGCAACTGAAAAGCCAGCTCTGTCAGCAACCAACCGCGTATTCGCCTCCGCGGGTCAACGAAAGGACACAGCCATGCAGCAGTTCGGCTCTCGCTTTGGCAGACCCTCGGAGCAGGCTCGCGAGCACTGGCAGCGGTGCAAGAAACTGCCGCCCCTGCAGAACGGAGAAGCCGAAAGTCTGACGACGGAATTTTTAGCCACCAGAAGCATTACAGTTTGCCCGGCGCGCTACGCCGTGCCGCTTCAGCAGCGGTACGAGCGTAGTTGGAACGGTTGAGCAGGCCGATTATTCCGATCCGAATACATTACCTTTCGAGCGATCAGCAGCATGGCGGCAGTCGGCCCGCCATGCTGCACGCGCCTACATCGAATATCCGAATGCAAAATGCAGCAGTATTGGCATGATGGCAGTGCCGACGCCGCAACCGGTGACAAATCCGCTGACGATGAGAGGCAACCCAATCGCCGGATTAACGCCAGCAGATGCGGCCACGGTCATCACCATCATGTCGCTGTAGACGTAGACCCCGATGGCGCCGGCGCGCCGGCGTGATGCATCCGAGCCCCTGCACCTCCGGCACGGTCAACCTGTCGGAATGAGCCGCGATCATCCTCGCGGGATCCTGCACGGTCTCTGCCAGGGCGAGCGAGGCCAAGGTCAATGGCATGGTGACTGCGCAGCAAGCGATGAGAGCAATGACCAGGCCCGTGGACAGCCGAGACGCTGAACGCTGGTCCGCTGCCTGAAATGTGCCACTGCATGCTCTGAGGAATCGCAACGACCGCCGCAGCATTCGGCCATTTCGCATTGTCCCTCAGGGTCGCGCTCGGCGCGGTGCCGGGGACCCGTTCCGAAGATCTCAAAATCTCGCCACCGAGCCAGAGGCAACGCTTCGTACGGAAAACGTTACCCCATGACAATTTGCCTATAGGGTCTAGGCCGAAGTCCTAAGAGCGCGATGGCGTGTCCTGCTTGGAAGTCTGCCAGACTATAGTTGTGTCCGTTGCCAACCGTTGAGTTGGCCTCTGACCTAGACCGTCGGTCCGGCACGGACTTCGTTTTGCGCGCCACCTCGCTCGCCGGCCCCGCAGCCATGACTGTTGAAATGTTCGAACGATCCTGCGGCCACACGCCCCGCGGCGTCAGGGATCTCGGTGAGCAGTCTGATCCTGTTATCCGCCCCAGCCTCCCTATATGACACACGCGGCGCCGGTGGGTACCTCCCCGGCGCCTTCGCATGGGGACACGATGACCGACGCCGCCACTGAGATCGCCCGTCGCCGCACGTTCGCGATCATATCCCACCCCGACGCCGGCAAGACCACGCTGACCGAGCACCTGCTGCGGGCTGGCGGCGCCATCCAGCTTGCCGGCAACGTCCGCGCCAAGGGCGAGCGGCGCCGCACGCGCTCCGACTGGATGGGCATCGAACGCGAGCGCGGCATCTCCGTGGTCACCTCGGTCATGACCTTCGAGCATGCCGGCTGCGTGTTCAACCTGCTCGACACGCCTGGCCACGAGGACTTCTCCGAGGACACCTACCGCACGCTCACCGCGGTCGATTCGGCGGTGATGGTGATCGACGCCGCCAAGGGCATCGAGGCGCGCACGCGGAAACTTTTCGAGATCTGCCGCCTGCGCGACATCCCAATCGTCACGTTCATCAACAAGATGGATCGCGAGAGCCGCGACCCGATCGAGCTGCTGGACGAGATCGCCTCGACGCTCGCGCTCGACACCGCGCCGGTGACCTGGCCGGTCGGCCGTGCCGCCGACTTCGCCGGCACCTATGATCTGCGGGCGCGCGCGATACGCCTCAACGCCGATCTGCCGCAGTCCGATCCGCGGCTACAGGCGCTGGGCGACGAGGTGGACCTGATCCGCGCGGCACTTCCTGAGTTCGATGGCGGCGCATTCAATGCCGGCCATCTGACGCCGGTGTATTTCGGCAGCGCCATCAAAGGCATCGGCGTCGGTGATCTGCTCGACGGCCTGGCCGAGTACGGCCCTCCTCCGCGCGCGCAGCAGGCCGATACGCGCACGGTCGAAGCGACTGAACCTGGCCTGACCGCACTGGTGTTCAAGATCCAGGCGAACATGGACCCCAACCACCGCGACCGCATCGCGTTCGCGCGCGTCTGCTCGGGACGGCTTGTGCGTGGCATGCGGCTGAAGCAGGCACGCACCGGCAAGTTGATCCCGCTGCACGCGCCGCAGTTCTTCTTCGCCCGCGAGCGCGAGATCGCCGATGAGGCATTCGCCGGCGACGTGGTCGGCATCCCCAACCACGGCACCTTGCGCATCGGCGACACGCTGACCGATGGCGAGGATCTGAACTTCATCGGTGTGCCGTATTTCGCGCCGGAAATCCTGCGCCGCGTGCGGCTCGATGATGCGATGAAGGCGAAGAAGCTGCGCCAGGCACTCAGCGAGCTCGCGGAAGAAGGCGTTGTCCAGTTGTTCCGCCCACAGGACGGTGCCGCGCCACTGGTCGGCGTCGTGGGCACATTGCAGCTTGACGTGCTGGCGGCGCGTCTGGCGGCCGAGTACGGGGTTGCGATCGGCTTTGAGCAGACGCCCTATGCGTTAGCCCGTTGGGTGTCATCCCCCGACAGAACGGCGTTGCAGAAGTTCATCGCCGAGAACCGCAGTGCCTTGGCTGACGATGTGGACGGTGACCCGGTGTTCCTCGCTACCTCGCCGTTCATGATGCGTCGTGCCGCCGAGCTTGCGCCGGCATTGACGTTCCGCGACATCAAGGATGTTCGGGCAGAGAAGATAGCGGCGTAACGCACATGCCGAATGCGGGAATCGCGTCATGGCCGGCACAAGGGCCCGCCATGACGCTTCGAGATTGGCCCCGCGCGTCAGGTCATATTCGTCCCATCAGCAGCAGAACGACGACGATAACCAGGACCAGTCCGAGGCCGCCGCTGGGGTAGTAGCCCCAACCGGCGCTATACGGCCACGTCGGCAACGCACCGAGCAGCAGGATGATCAGGATGATCAGAAGCAGCGTTGGCACTGCGGATCACTCCTTGCCGGTGACCTTGTCCCGAGCGTCGCGAGCGGCATCCTTCATCCCGCCGACAGCATTCTGAACACGCCCTTCCGCCTTGTCAGCCTTGCCCTCGGCTTCGGTCTTGGTGTCGCCGGTCATCTTGCCCCAGGTCTCCTTGATCTTGCCCTTCGCCTGTTTGCCGGCGCCTTCGATGCGATCCTTGTCCATGTCAATCTCCTATTGGCGATGATTACGGTTGATAGGGGGTGTGCCGCTCCGCCGAGTGCTCCAATCCATGCCCTGCGGCCTGCAGATCTTCGCCGGCACCTTGAGTCGTGTAGCAGGCCGTCAGCAACGGCGCGGTACCGGCGAGCGCCAGCAACGCCATGACGATGGCGAGCTTCCTTCGCATGCTTGCATCCCTTCCTTCGTGCGCCCCTTGAAACGGCCGCCCTTGCGCTCGGATGCATTCAGTGCAGGTCAAGGTTCGGTGACTATTGTCCGTAGCAAAGGATGCTGATCTATCGAAGCCGCGAATTTTTTCATTGCTTCTTAAAACTGTTGGCATGTTCTAGATTATTCACTACGATTTGAACCGTTCTGGAGCGACCGGAAATCGGGGGGGCCATGGCCGGTTATCGCTGCTACATTCTAGACGCGGCTGATCATATCGTGCAGGCGCACGATCTCGATTGCGAGAGCGACGCGCAAGCTGAAGCGACCGCCGAGAACATATTGGTGCTGGACCCCTATCACCGCTCGGCCGAAGTCTGGCATGCGGCAAGACGGGTCGTGAAAGTCGAGCGGCCTCTCGGCTTGGAGGTCTACGCCCAGCAGTCCTGATCGGCCAGCGTTGACTTGAACCGCCGCCGCCGATACCAAGTCCAGGAACAGAAACCCAACAAACGCTGGTCACAGGGGCTGCGTCGGGGGAGGGGTATTGCCGCCACTCCTGGAAGTGAACGATCTGCACACCGAGTTCCGCACCGGTGCTGGAATCGTGCGCGCTGTCGACGGCATCTCCTACACGGTCGAACCAGGCGAGACAGTGGCTATCGTCGGCGAAAGCGGCTCCGGCAAATCAGTCAGTGCCCTGTCGGTGCTGCGCCTCATTCCCAATCCACCTGGTCGCATCACGCGGGGTGAGATTCGCTTTGCCGGCCGCGATATCATGCAACTCTCGGATGCAGAGATGCGCGAAATCCGCGGCGGAGACATCGGCATGGTTTTTCAGGAGCCGATGACCTCACTGAACCCCGTGCTCACCATTGGCCGGCAGATTACCGAGACACTCGAACAGCATCGCGGCATGGATCGGACGGCGGCACACAAGCGAGCGGTCGAATTGCTTGGTCTGGTCGGCATTTCCGATGCGCAGCGGCGATTGAAGCAGTATCCGCATCAGCTCTCGGGCGGCATGCGTCAGCGCATCATGATCGCGATGGCGCTGGCGTGCGATCCGAAGCTGATCATCGCCGACGAGCCGACCACCGCGTTGGATGTCACCATACAGGCTCAGATACTGGAGCTGATGAAGGACCTGACGCGACGCCTCAACGTCGCATTGATCATCATCACGCATAACCTGGGCGTGGTCGCGCGCTATGCCAATCGGGTGAACGTGATGTACGCCGGCCGCCTGGTGGAGAGCGGCCCGGCAGCCGAGGTGTACCATAACCCGCGCCATCCCTACACGATTGCGCTGCTGCGCTCGGTCCCGCGGCTGGACCGTCCACGGCAGGAACGGCTTGATCCGGTGGAAGGCCAGCCGCCCGATCTGACACGGCTCGACGCCGGCTGCGCGTTCCGGCCGCGCTGCCGCTTCGCAGTGGAGATCGTGCGCCGAGACGCGACCACCGCTGGAAGCGGCAGGCGGCGCCGGACACCTGGCGGCGTGCTTTCGCAGCCGCGAAGTCACACCTGAAACCGGAGCGGCGGCATGAGTGCGGTTGGCCGACCGCTGCTCGAGGTCAAGGGATTGCGCATGCACTTCCCGATCACCGAAGGCGTTGTTGCGCATCGCCTGGTCGGCGAGGTGAAGGCGGTCGATGGCATCGACTTCACCGTGCGCCGTGGCGAGACGCTGGGGCTGGTCGGCGAAAGCGGCTGCGGCAAGACCACCACCGGCCGATGCATCCTGCGGCTGGAACGGCCGACGTCGGGTGAGATCCTGTATGACGGCGTCGACATCGCGCAGATGGAGCGGAAGGAGCTGCTGGCGCTGCGCCGTCGCATTCAGGTGATCTTCCAGGATCCGTACAGCTCGCTGAACCCGCGCATGAAGGTGGGCGACATCATCGGCGAGCCGATCAAGGTGCACGGCATCGAGCCCGATGCGACGAAGCGCGCGGCGCGGGTGCGCGAGCTGTTGTCGGTGTGCGGGCTAAGCTCGCGTTTCGCCGACCGGTATCCGCACGAGATGTCCGGCGGCCAGCGCCAGCGTGTCGGCATCGCGCGGGCACTGGCGCTGGAGCCCGAGTTCATTGTCTGCGACGAGGCGGTGTCTGCGCTGGATGTGTCGATCCAGGCGCAGGTGGTGAACCTGCTGGAGGACCTGCGCGAGCAGTTCGGCCTGACCTACCTGTTTATCGCGCATGACCTGTCGGTGGTGCGGCATCTCTGCCAGCGCGTCGCGGTGATGTATCTCGGCCGCATCGTCGAGCTGGCGGATTGCGACGAACTGTTCGGCAATCCACTGCACCCGTATACACAGGCACTGCTGGCGGCGGTGCCGGTGCCCGATCCGTCCGTCGAGGCGCATCGCTCGTTCCGGCCGGTGCAGGGCGAAGTGCCGAGTCCGATCAATCCGCCATCCGGTTGCGTGTTCCATCCGCGCTGTCCGATCGCCGTGGAGGGCTGCAAGCAGTCGCGGCCTGAGCTGCGCGAGGTGCGGCCGGGGCATTTCGCGGCGTGCAGCGAAGTGCGATGACCGGCTGACGTCCGCCGATGACCGCGCAAGCCGCGGTCACGGCCAATAACAACAGAACGAACTCAGGAGGTACGGACACAAAGGGAGGCAGCAACATGCGATCAGCCTTGCTCGCGACCTGGCTCGCAGCGATCATCGCGGCCGGACCGGCCATGGCAGCCAACACCGGGGAAATGACGCCGAAGCGCGGCGGCACTCTCACCTACATGATTCCGGCGGATGCGCCGCCGAGCCTGGATGGGCACCGCGAAGCGACCTATGCATTGGTGCACGCGGTCGCGCCGTTCTACAGCGTGCTGATGCGGGTCAATCCGGAGAACCCGTCCGACACGACCCAGTTCGTCTGCGATCTCTGCACTGCGATCCCGAAGCCGACGGATGACGGCAAGACCTACACGTTCAAGATCCGCACGGACGTGAAATTCCACGATGGCTCGCCGCTCACTGCGGCCGACGTGGCGGCAAGCTGGCACGAGATCATCTTCCCCCGGAAAGGCGTGCTCAGTGCGCGGCAGAACTGGTACTCCGTGGTGGATTCGGTCGATGCGCCAGACGCCACCACGGTGGTGTTTCGCCTGAAGTATGCCGCCAGCACTTTTCTGCCGTCGCTCGCGGATCCCTATGGTTTCATCTATCCGAAGGCAATCCTCGACAAGGATCCGCACTGGTTCGAACAGCACGTGATGGGCTCTGGACCCTTCAAGTTCGTCGCCTATGACATCGGCCAGGACATCAAAGGCGAACGCAATCCGGACTACTACCACAAGGGCCTGCCGTATCTCGACGGCTTCGTCGGCATCTTCAGCGAGAAGCAGGTGGTACGTGTCGAGGCGATCCACTCCGGTCGCGCCGCGATGGAATTCCGTGGCCTGCCGCCGTCCGCGATCAACGACCTTAAGCGGGAACTTGGCGACAAGGTGAAGGTGCAGACCAGCGACTGGAACTGCGGCAACCTGATCACGCCGAACGAACGGCGCAAGCCGTTCGACGATGTGCGCGTGCGCAAGGCGCTGCTGCTCGCGGTCGACCAGTGGAACGGCGCGCCGGCGCTGTCGAAGATCGCCAACGTGCACACTGTCGGCGGCATCGTGTTTCCCGGGCTCGCCGCTGGCCGCGACGAAGGAGGAACTCCAGAAGATGGCCGGCTTCTGGCCCGACATCGAGAAGTCGCGCGCGGAGGCACGGCGTCTGCTGAAGGAGGCCGGCCAGGAGAACCTGCACGTCGAGCTGCTCAACCGCAACGTCGACCAGCCGTACAAGTACGTCGGCACCTGGCTGGTCGATCAATGGAGCAAGATCGGCGTGACCGCCACGCAGCGTGTGGTGCCGACCGGGCCCTGGTTCCAGGCGATGCGCACCGGCGACTTCGACGTCGTCGTCGAGGCCAACTGCAACAGCGTCGTCAATCCGGTGCTGGACACCCAGAAGTACCTGCCGCACGACGTGTTCGTCGAGAACTACGGCGGCTACAGCGATCCGGAAGAGGCCGACATCTATGACCGCATGCTGCGCGAGACCGACTTCACCAAGCAGCGGGCGCTGATGCGGCAATACGAGACGCGCATCGTCGATACCGAGGCGCGGGAGTTCCCAATGCTCTGGTGGTACCGTATGGTGCCGGAACGATCCTACGTGCATGGCTGGAAGATCGGTCCGAGCCACTATATCAACCAGGACCTGTCCGACATCTGGCTGGACCAGACGCCGAACGGGTGACCGGAGTCGGCTGACGCGGGCCCCGTCGCAAGACCGGGCCCGCGGCGCCCGAACGACAAACAACACTATGGGACCAGGGAATGTACCAATACGTCGCCAAGCGCGTGCTGCTGGTGATCCCGACGCTGATCGGGGCGGCGGCGCTCGTGTTCATCCTGATGCGGCTGATACCCGGCGACATCTGCGTGGTGCGCCTGGGCTCCGGCGGCAGCAGCTTCGATCCGCGCGCGGTGACCGAGTGCCATGCTGGAACTCGGCCTCGACCGGCCGCTGATCGTGCAGTTCCTCGAGCTTCGTCTGGGGGTTCTTCCACTTCGACTTCGGCATCTCCATGTGGTCCGGCAAGCCGGTGTCGGAGGAAATCCTCACGCGGCTGCCGATCTCGCTGGAGATCGCGCTGCTCGCGACCGTCATCGCCATCCTGATCGCCGTCCCCCTGGGCACGATCTCGGCGCTGAAGCAGAACACCTGGATCGACGTCGTGGTGCGCACGCTCGCCATCGGCGGCATCGCCACCCCGTCGTTCTGGCTGGGCATCATCTCCATCCTGTTCGTGCTCGACATCAGCAACGCGATCACCGGCACGCCGTGGATGCCGCCGATCGACTATGTGCCGATCTGGCGAGATCCGATCCGCAACCTGTCGATGGCGTTCCTGCCCGCAATCACCGTCGGCTATCGCTACGCCGCGGTCAGCATGCGCATGACCCGCTCGGCGATGCTCGAGGTGCTGCGCGAGGACTACATCCGCACCGCGCGCGCCAAGGGCCTGATCGAGAAGATCGTCATCAACCGCCACGCCTTGAAGAACGCGCTGCTGCCGGTCGTCACGGTGATCGGCATCGAGTTCGCCTTCCTGATCGGCGGCCTGGTCGTCACCGAGCAGGTGTTCAACCTGAACGGCATCGGCCGGCTGTTCGTGCAAGCGGTGCAGAACCAGGACTATACGCTGACCCAGGCGCTGGTGATGCTCACCGTCGCCATCTTCGTGTTCAGCAATCTGATCGTCGATCTGATGTATGCGTGGCTCGATCCGCGCATCCGGTTCGCCTGAGGGAGACCGCGTCATGTCCACCACCGTGCATGCCCCGACTATCGTCTCCGACATCACGCCGATGAAATCGAGCTGCGGCGCTCGTTCTGGCAGGCCACGCTGCACTTCTGCCGCCGCGAGCCGTTGGGCGCGTTCGGGGCGCTGCATCGTGCTGATCATCGCGGTGACCGGCCTGTCCGCCGAACTGATCGCGCCGTACAGCCCGACGGCGAACGACTTCGCCGTCGATGACCGAGGCGCCGAGCTGGGCGCACTGGCTGGGCACCGACCAGTTCGGCCGCGACCTGCTGTCGCGCATCATCTACGGCGCGCGCACCGCGCTGATCGTCGGCCTCACGTCGGCCATCGTGGGCGGCTTCGCCGGCCTGGTACTTGGCGTCGCCAGCGCCTATTTCGGCGGCCGGCTCGACCTGATCTTCCAGCGCATCTTCGACGTGGTGATGGCGTTCCCGCTGATCATCATGGCGCTGGCCGTAGTCGCGATCTTCGGCACCGGCGTGCACAACGTCATCGTGGCGATCACCATCCCGCTGATCCCGCGTTGCGCACGCGTCGTGCGCTCCAGCGCACTGGCGATCCGCGAGATCCCCTATGTCGACGCCGCACGCGCCTGCGGCTACAGCCATTCGCGCATCATCCTGCGCCACATGGTGCCGAACGTGATGGCGCCGTTCCTGATCATGCTGACCGCCTTCGTCGGGCAGGCGATCCTGGCCGAGGCATCGCTGTCCTATCTCGGCCTCGGCGTGCAGGAGCCAACGCCGGCCTGGGGCCTGATGCTGCAAGGCGGCGCAGAGGAATACGCATCGACCGCACCCTGGATCGCGATCTTCCCCGGCCTGGCGATCGCGCTGACCGTGTTCGGCGTCAGCCTGTTCGGCGATGCGCTGCGCGACGTGCTCGATCCGAAGCTGCGCGAGCGGTGAGAAGGACAAAGGGGCAAAGTCCCCTGGCCTTCCTTACCCCTCCCGGCATTTGATCATGCGCAGCGGCGTATAGGTCAGCGCCACCGAGCCATCCTGCTTCACCACCTGATTGCGCGTGCGCACCAGGCCC
>CAVZNH010000010.1:0-7552 GCA_963776505.1 uncultured Alphaproteobacteria bacterium | reverse complement strand
ATATGATCGCGAACGTGCGGCGACGGGCGATCTCAGTGGCGGCGTCGGTCATCGTGTCCCCATGCGAAGGCGCCGGGAAGGTACCCACCGGCGCCGCGTGTGTCATATAGGGAGGCTGGGGCGGATAACAGGATCAGACTGCTCACCGAGATCCTAACGCCGCGGGGAGTGTGGCCGCAGGATCGTTCGAACATTTCAACAGTCATGGCTGAGGGGCCGGCGAGCGACGTGGCGCGCAAAACGAAGTCCGTGCCGGACCGACGGTCTAGGTCAGCGAGCCAATATACTTGGCAGTAACAGGCCATCGAAAACGGGCCACTGACACACTATAGTCCGGCAGACTATCAAGCAGGACACGCCATCGCGCTCTTAGGACTTCGGCCTAGACCCTAGAGGAAAATTGTCATGGGGTAACGTTTTCCGTACGATTGCGCTCGGTGGCGAGATTTTGAGATCTTCGGAAAGGGTCCCCCGGACTCCGCCGAGCGCGCCCCTGAGGGATAATGCGAAATGGCCAATATGCTGCGGCGGTCGTTGCGATTCCTCAGAACATGCAGTGGCACATTTCAGGCAGCGGACCAGCGTTCAGCGTCTCGGCTGTCCACGGACCCGGTCATTGCTCTCATCGCTTGCTGCGCAGTCACCATGCCATGACCTTGGCCTCGCTCGCCCTGGCAGAGACCGTGCAGGAGCCCGCGAGGATGATCGCGGCTCATTCCGACAGGTTGACCGTGCCGGAGGTGCAGGGGCTCGGAATGCATCACCGCGGGCGCCGCCGGCGCCATTGGGGTCTACGTCTACAGCGACATGATGGTGATGACCGTGGCCGCATCTGCTGGCGTTAATCCGGCGATTGGGTTGCCTCTCATCGTCAGCGGATTTGTCACCGGTTGCGGCGTCGTCACAACCATCATGCCAGTACCGCTGCATCTTGCATTCGGTTATTCGTTGTAGGCGCGTGCAGCATGGCGGGCCGACTGCCGCCATGCTGCTGATCGCTCGAAAGGTAATGTATTCGGATCGGAATAATCGGCCGGCTCAACCGTTCCAACTACGCTTGTACCGCTGCTGAAGCGGCACGGCGTAGCGCGCCGGGCAAACTGTAATGCTTCTGGTGGCTAAAAATTCCGTCGTCAGACTTTCGGCTTCTCCGTTCTGCAGGGGCGGCAGTTTCTTGCACCGCTGCCAGTGCTCGCGAGCCTGCTCCGAGGGTCTGCCAAAGCGAGAGCCGAACTGCTGCATGGCTGTGTCCTTTCGTTGACCCGCGGAGGCGAGTACGCGGTTGGTTGCTGGCTTTGCAGTTGCTAACTCACGAAACTGTGATCTAACAAGCTTTATATCACGAATTCGTGATCAACTTTTCGATCCGGATATTTAACAAACTCCACGTCCTCAAGGCAGTTCCGATTGCACTGACACCGTAACGGGCTAATCACGATTGATTGTGATACCGATGGTAATGGCTGGGCGATCGTTGATTGGGAAAGCATCAGATGGATCAGTCGCCGCAGGAGAGAATCACTCAACTCGAACGACTGGTGTCGAATTCTGCGTCACGACATACGAGGCATCATCACCCCCGCCGCGCTCGTTGCTGAAGGTCTCCGTGGAAATGCCGACCCGGCCGTCCAGCGGCTGGCATCGCGGATTTCCGACATGGTCGAGCGGATCGTCTCGCGATTGAATGCAACACACGAACTGGTCCCGCCAGGCGGCGGCTGTTCGGGGCCAATGATCGGAGCGGACGGCCGAACGAAGGTGGCGGGCGGCCGTGAGCAGCCGCGAACCAAGGTCATTGCCTGAGCCGGTTGCAGGGCGACATCGCAGATGGCGAATAGCGGGACAGCGCGCTGTTAGATCAGGAGCCGATAGCCAGACGCGCGCAGCCGCCAAGGTTATCCTGCTGAGCGGCCGATCAGTAGATCCACGACGTCGGCGTTATATCGGTCAACACGATGCGCGGCTTCACGTCGAGCTTGTTGAGAGCCTCTGCGACGGAGCGATACCGTTGCATGCGACCGATGATGGGTTGGACGAAGACCGCCGCAGAGCTGCGCCACATGATCAACTGACAGTGGGAACTCGTCCCCGTGTGGATGGCGATCACCTCCTCATACTCTTCGCCATCTGTGCCGTGATCGAGACGAACCGAAATCCGGCAATCGTGCAGCTCTGTCCAGCGCCTGACGAGAGCATGGTCGGCGATGTCGAACGCGAGACCTTTTGGCGGATGGGCTGGCGGGCGTGCGCCATCATGCTTTGTCAGATCGCGCATAGTCCGGCCCAAAGAGACAGCAGTGCGGTGGCAATCCCAAGAGTGGTCAGGAACGGGGCAATCCCCGCTTTGCTGGATCTGGCTGACGGGCGGTGTAGGGCAGAAGAAGGCATGAATCCACCGTGCTGCTCAGACGTTCCTCGATCCGCGCCGGAAAGAATGCCGTGGGAGGGCTCACCCCCCACGGCCCAGTCTGGAAGAGGAGAGAACACCCTTTTGGTAATCACGGAATTGTGATCAAGCAAGACTTATTCACGGAATCGCGATCAACTTTTACGATTGATATCGTAACAATGCGTGGCGGCCCTGGGAATAGGGGCGCCAGCTATGGGGGCGAAGCAGCCCCCTGATCGATGGCAAGCACATTATGCAACCATCCCGCCGGCATGCCGGCGAGGAAGCGGCTCTGCAGCTCAGCGAGCCGCGCCTTCGTCAGCCCCGTCCGCTCAGGCGTAAAGAACGCCGGATCGCGGGTGAACATCAGATAGGCCTGCATCTCGTTGAGCATCAGCTCTTCATCGCGGACGTCGTAATCTTCCCGCCCAAGGAAGGCGCGCACCTCGGCCCGCTCCTCCTCGCTCAGTTGCTGCGTCCAGAAGTCGTGGACGTACTCGGCGTATGCCGGATTGCTGAAGAACTCGCCGTGCGACAGTTCATGCCGCAGGATCGTGGCGCGCGCCGACGTCGAGATCCGCGGATCGGAGCCGACCGTGGGCAATGAGATCACGCCCGCCGCGACATCGGGGGCGAGCCAGCCTTCCTCCCGCAGCAGCGCGCGCAGCTTTTCCTCCTGCGGGTCCAGCTCGATCCGTTGGCTGTCGGCTTGTTCGAAGAAGCGCGCCAATGCGGACGCGGCATAGTCGTGACCGAAATAGAACGTCTCAACCGTGTCGCCACGCGCGCGGATGGCCGCGTCCAGCTCGCTGTCGGTCAGGACGCGATTATGCGGCAGCCCGCCCTTCTCGACGAACGCCGCCACCCGGTTGAGCATCTTCCCCTGCTCGTGCAGCGACGCGAAGTCCAGCACCAGGATGCGCGGATTGTCGGCGAGGCGGAACACGGTCAGCGAGGTGGCGATATGCCGGCCGATTTCCGCCTCGGTCGCTACTTCGATCTGAAACGCTGGCGCGCTGGCGGGGGAAACCCGAGTTGTCGCCAAAGGCGGCGGCGCGGCGGGACGTGTGTGCAGCAGCCAGAACGCCGCTGATCCCGCGACCAGGATACAACTGCCTGCCACCAGGGCGAGCGGCCACTTCGCGCGCTTGCGGGGCGGAGCCGGCGGAATGCGGGCCGTGTCGTCGGCGTCTGGCTCTGCCGGTCTCATGCCGGCCCAACCGGAGCGCAAAGCGGATCAGGTGCCGAGGTTGACGACCTGCACGCGGCGATTGCGCGGTTCCGGTGTCTGCTGAGGCGTTGCCACCAACAGGCCATCCTCACCCATGCCCACCGCCTCCAAACGGCTTGGATCGACGCCGAACTTCTTGGCCACATAATCCACGACAGCTTTGGCGCGGCGCTCGGACAGCGCGCGGTTGTAGTCGCGCGAGCCCACTGTGTCGGTGTGCCCCTCGATGCGGAACCGGTACGCCGCAAGGTCTTTGCTGGCCAGCGCGCTTCCCAGTGCATCGAGCGTGTGGATCGCTTCAGGCGTCAGATCGGCGGAGCCGCTGGCAAAGTTGACCGTCAGGTTCACGGCTGGACCCGCCGTCGACATCTGAGTGGCGGGTGCCGTCACCGGCTTGCTGGCAGCCACGCGTGGCTGCTGGGGCGGAGCGGCCGGCTGCTGCGCTGCCCCCTCGGTGGTCGGTGCGGCAAGCCTGATCCCCCGCGTTCCGCCCGTCACCAGATTGCCGCTGGGCTTCAGCGAATTGATGATCTGATCCGCCGATGGACTGCCCTGTGCGAAAGCCGGCAGGTTGCCAAGGATCAGCGGCGCGACGACGATCGCGGCTATCGGGGAACGCACCGGTCCACTCCCTCCCAGGTCCAGGCAGGCTATAGCACGGAAGGCAGGACAGGCGAGGATTCGTGCGGTCACGCCGCGATCAGAACACGCCCTGAGCGCGTAGAATTGGCATGCGAACATGGAGCGCCTTGTCCAGGACCTGGCGCAGCTTGTCGCGCTCCTCGTCGTCCAGGTTGCCGCCGAGGTCGCGCACCCAGTCTTCTTTCCGGTCCTCACGCTCGCCCGCCTGCAGCCGGTCGATCACATACAGATCGAACAGCGTGCACGGTGCTCCCGTGCCCAGCGCGTAGCTCGCTGCGGCGACGGGACGGCCTAGGTTCTCAGTGCGGCTCAGGTTCATGCTGGTGACACGGTTGAATTGCAGCGACTGAGCTGTAGGCCCGGCGCCCGGCCGTGCCGCCGGTTCGGCGAGATCGAGCCCCACCAGAATGCCGATCAGTTCACCTGGGTTGTTGCGCTGGCCCTCGAGATTGGGCAGCTCCAGAAGGTCGCCGACGCGCTGCGGACCCGCGGCCATCGCCTTGGTGATCGGACCATAGAAGGCGCGATTGAGCGCGGCACGGCCAGCAGGCATGTCAGCCTCGAACGGCATCTCTTCGGGGCTGATGTTGAGCGCAAGCCGGACATCCTTCAGCGCCGTATCACGCGCCGCCGGGTTCATGCGCCGCGCGCCACGCACGTAGACGTCGTGGCGCAGCGACCGATCCAGGCACATGTCCTTCACCAGCTCGCGCAGCAGCGGATCGTCGAAGCGCTGCGCCACCCCACGCTGCTCCTCGGTAAGTGTCAGCTCAGGAAAGTTCTCGACCAGGCTGACCGAGCCGACCCATTCCAGCTTTGCCGCGGCAAACGCCGCGGTGACGTCGGCGTGGAAGCACGGCGTCCACGCGTCATTCATGTACTCGTGCGCCAGGTACTGCACCGGCAGCGTGGCCATCCGTTCGACCAGCGAATTCACCCAGGGTAGGCGGATGATCTGCAGCGCATCTGCCTTCTGTAGCTCCTGCACCAGCTTCAGGCCCTCTTCGGCCTGGCGGTCGCTGCGCGAGCCAAGACGCCTGCCGCAGTCGCGCATCACCCGCTGCATGCCGAGAGCGCCACCCCAGGCCGGCAACGCATTGTAGCTGACGTGCACCGCCCCTCCCGGCTTCACCTTCGCGCGCAGCAGGCGGACGATGCCGGATTGGACGGCAGGCGGAACCCAGCTCCACAGGCCGTGCATGCTCACGAAATCCGCTTCGGGCACCTGCGCCGCCGCGGCGTCCTCGGCCAGTGTGGCCAGATCGGCCTCGAGGAAGCTGACGTTGTCGAGACCGGCCTGCGCTGCCCAGGCGCGTGCCGCCGCGACGTGCGCGGGGTTGAAGTCGATCGCGGTGACCTTCCAGTGCGGATTGCTCGCTGCCAGGACAAGGGCGCCGAGGCCTTGGCCGCAGCCCAGTTCCACGTAGCTCAGCGGGTCGTCGGGGCCAGGTAGCGGCGATGCAACCCCGCCCAGCAGGCAACCCAGTGCGATCACCGAGGGCGACTGCTGGCGGTAGTAGCCCGTCATGTAGGTGATGTCGGTCACATAGCCGCCGCCCCAGCCGGTCATGCTGCCTTCTCCCCGCCTCGCCAGTCCACCTGCTGCGCCTCTATCACCTCTGCCTCGAACACCGCGTCCGCTGCATCCGCGCGGGTGGTGAAGCCGCCGGCAGGCCCGGGAATCCAGGTGTTCCAGCCCAGGCGCGGTGGCGGATCGGACGTTGCGTCGAGCCGCAACGCCGGCACCTCGCGTGCGGCCAGCACCGGATTGACGGCGAACCCCAGCTCGTAGCCGACATAGGCGCGCACCAATGATACCAGTCTGTGCAGCGCTATGCGATCCGGCAACAGCCGCTGAAAGCCTGTCAGGTCGAGCGGACCGATGCGTAGGATGATGCGCGCCTGCGGGTCCCAGGCCCGCACGCCGGCCGCGGCCTCGACGCCCAGCCGGCACCACCTTCCGTTTGCCGAAAGCCTGGTGCGCTGATCCGGCGGGAGCGGCAGCCAGGCCCCTGCGAATTCCACCACCTCCACACGCATGCCGAGCCAGTCAGAAACGAGCGCGCCCAACCGCTCGGCCGAACGCGGCCGAAGCGCAAACAGTCCGGCGTAGTGCAGCAGTGGTTCCGTACCTGCCGCGAGCCGGTCCGTGAGATGCGCTGTCCCGTAGCCGGTGAGCGACAGTAGCACCCGAGCCACAGGATCGCGGGTGGAGACCCCAGACTGTCGCGTGACTTCGGCTGCCCGCGCCGGCCGATATTTGATGCCGCCTCGGGCGAAGAACGCGACGAACCGGTGCGCCAGCAGGTCGAGAAAGTCGCGCAGCGCCGTCGATCGTTCCCGCAACGACTGGGTGACGAGTTCGGAGTAGTAGCGCGGCAATACGCCGGACGGTCCGGTCAGGCCCATCAGCCCGACCGTCACCTCCGGTAGACCGTCGCCCTGTTGACGGACCTCGATGACGTCTGCCGGCGGATAGATCAGCCCCGGGGGCGCACGAAACCGCGCGGCATCGGCAGGGTCCGGCGCCTGTCGTGCCCTGGTCAGCACACGCACGGCCGCATCGAAGCGAAACCGCCGCGGCTCCGCCCCGAGTTCCCCGAGCGCCGAGCGCCTCATGGGAAGGCCAAGGGGGCGCCGCTCCCTTGGAACCCCTGCCAGGGGACAGTCGTCCCCTGGACCCCTCGGACTGGTTTGCTGAAGGGGGGGCCTTCGTCGGCCCCCCCTTCAACAAACCAAACTGACAGGGATCCAAGGGCCGCCGGCCCTTGGCAGGGGGTCCAGGGGGACAGCGCTCCCCTGGTCTTTCTTCCTCGCATCACGCGAGCACACGGGTGCCGCTGCGGGCCGGCCAGGCGGCGGCGGTGCCAGAGCGTCCACGCAAAGTGACGCGGGTGCGGGTGAAGCTGTTGACGGTGCCATGCAGTGCAAGGAAGTGCTCCAGCACAGCGGCGAGCAGATACAGCCCGCCTGCCTGCCAGGCGCGCGGGTCGAATTCGAGGGTGACGTCGAGGCCGCGGCAAAAGCCTCCCGCACGGCCTGGAGCGCGCGCGGTACCGGGCCCGGCGGTGATGCCGATCAGCGACTTTATCGCTGCGCGGGTCTCCGCGGAGTCGCGCAGATCGTAGAGGCGCAGCACCTCCTTCAGCGCGGCCGCTCCCTCAGCACCCCCGGTGACCGAGAGATGGCCAAGCGAGAGATGCGATACCAGGCGCCAGAAGCCGCTCTCGCGCACTGGCGGGCGCAGGGTGGGCGTGGCGGCGGTGACAGCATTCAGCCCAGCTATTGCG
>CAVZNH010000009.1:0-13949 GCA_963776505.1 uncultured Alphaproteobacteria bacterium | reverse complement strand
CCCGGGATTGTCGCGTGCGTGCATCAATAGGGCATCAAACGATGCAGCAGCACAGGTCCCTATCTCACCGGAGCCGAAAAAATTCCCGCGTCGGGTTTCACGAAACCGTGAGTTCTCCAGCGGTGAGAATCAGACCGGATCGTCGAAAGCGCCGCGGCCTGTTGGGCACCAGCGCGTATCGCGGCAACGCCGCTACCAAAACGCGAAGGGGCGAGGGCCGATCAATACGGCCGCCAGTCGATCGGAGCATACGGCTGCTCGAGCCCGTCGACTGGGAGGTTACGTCCATTGATCCAATGGGCGCGCGGCGATGCGAGGAAGACGATGGCGTCAGCCACCTCCTCGGCCGTGCCGAGACGGCCCATCGGGAAGCCGCCACGCACGTAATCATCGTAGTTCGCCTGGTTGGCGAGGCGGTAGCGATCCCAGCCATTGCCCTCGACCAGGATCGAGCCGGGCGACACCGTGTTCACCCGCACGCCATGCGGCACGAATTCCAGCGCCCAGCGCTCGGTATCGAAGATCAGCGCCGCCTTGGCCGCACCATACTGGCCGGAGCCGACAAGCTGCGGCGTCCAGCCCGAGATCGACGATACATTCACCACCGCGGCGCCTGCGCGCCCGCTCATATGCGGCAGCGCGAGACGCATCATGCGCACGGTCTGCACCAGGTTCCGTTCGAGAGCCCCGCGCCACTCGTCGTCGGTGCTGTCGACGATCTGCCGTCCGCCGCCACCTCCGCCGACATTGTTGATCAGGATATCGATGCCGCCGAACGCCGCCACCGCGGCAAGCACGAGGCGCGCCGCATCGTCGGACTGCGTGACGTCGGCGACCTCGCTCACCACCGTTGCGCCGCTGGCGCGCAATGCAGTCTCGGCCTCGCGCAGCGCATCGCCCGAGCGCGCCGACAACATCAGCCGACAGCCTTCCGCCGCAAAGGCCTGCGCAGTGGCGAGGCCGATGCCGCGGCTTGAGCCGGTGATCAGCACGACCTTGTCCTTCAGGCGCAGGTCCATCAGACCACCGCGTCGCGCCGCAGCGCTGCAACTTCGTCGGCAGTATATCCAGCCTCCCGCAGCACCTCGTCGGTGTGCGCGCCGAGCGGCGGCGGCGCGTGGTCCAGCTTCCCGCCGCCATGCTCCATCTGAAAGCCCGAACCCATCAGGCGCAGCGGGCCATATTCCGTCTCGACACTCTGCACCGCATGACGCGCGGCGATCTGCGGATGATCGATGATCTCCTCGATCCGCCAGATGCTGGCGCACGGTGCGCCGGCGTCATTCAGTCGCTGCTCCCACGTCTTCGCATCGGCACTCGCCAGCGCGTCCTCGATGATCGTGCGCAACGCCGCTTCGTGTTCCTTGCGCTGAAACCAATCGGCGAAGCGCGGATCGTCCAGCACATCGGCGCGGCCGAGCGTGGTCATCAGCGCCTCGTACTGTCTGTCGTTGTTCACCGCGAGCAGCAGAAAACTGTCCTTGGCGCGGAACAGGTTCGCGGTGACCTTCCGGCTGATCGCCTGATTGCCGAACTGCTCCTGCCGGTGACCGGCGACGGTGTAGTCGGCGACCTGCGTGGAGAGGAACGCGAGGCTCGCCTCCAGCATCGACACGTCGATGAACTGGCCCTGCCCGGTGTGCGTCCGTTGATACAGCGCGGACGACACCGCGAACGCGCCGGTCATGCCGGACAGCACGTCGCACACCGCGAAGCCGGCGCGCGTCGGCCCCATCTCCTTATGGCCGGTCAGCGACATGATGCCGGACAGCGCCTGGATCTTGCCGTCATAGCCGGCCTCATTGCGATACGGGCCAGTGCTGCCGAAGCCGGAGATCGTGCAGTAGATCAGCTTCGGATTGATCGCGCGCAGCGCCTCATAGCCGATGCCGAGACGATCCATCACGCCGGGCCGGAAGTTCTCCATCACCACATCGGCGCGCGCGACAAGACGCCTGACGACGTCGATCGCCGCCGGCTTCTGCAGATCGAGCGTCAGGCTGCGCTTGTTGCCGTTGATCGCGAGCCACGCCGGCGCCATGCCGCGATCGGCCCACTCGCGCGATAGCGGCGTGCGCCGCATGTCCTCGCCCTCACGCCGCTCCACCTTGATGACATCGGCGCCCAGCAGCGCGAGCTGGTAGCTGCCATACGGCCCGGCAAGCACCTGCGTGAAGTCAAGCACGCGGACATTCGCAAACGGACGGCTCATGCCCGATTTTCCCCCTCCCCTTGCGGGAGGGGGCTAGGGGGAGGGGGCACCATCACGCCGCCTTCTCCACCCGCAGCGTCCGCGCGACCGCCTTCTGCTCGTCGAACTCGCGCCGCCGCCGCGCCAGCTCCTCGGCCGGAATCCGCTCCAGGTTCAGGTAGTCGAGCTTCCACGCTGCATCCTCGCTCCAGCGCAGCGGCGACTGCACCGAAGTGCGCGGCCCCGGCGCCGCCTCGAGCACGCGCAACGCCAGCTCCAGCGTGCGGTCCTGCGACGCGACGTCGTGCGGCCTGCCGGCGCTGTTGCCGAGCGGGAAATCGCTGAACAGGAACCGCGGCACGGCGGCGTGCTCGACGATGTCCTTGGCGCAGCCCATGACCACCGTGGGAATGCCGTTCGCCTCCAGATGGCGCGCGACCAGGCTGCATGTCTGGTGGCAGACCGGGCAGTTCGGCACCAGGATCGCCGCGTCGGCCCCATCCTCCCGGCAGCGGCGCAGGATCTCCGGCGCATCGGTCTCCACGGTGACGCGATGGCTGCGGTTGGTGGGCGCGCCATGGAACCGCGGCGTCACACCACCAACACGTCCGGCACCCACCGCGCGCAGCAACGCCGGCAGAGGGAACCACGTGCCGCTGTCCTCAGCCGAGGTGTTCGCGCGGTCGTAGCCGATATGCGAGATGCGGAGGTCGTGCGTCTGCGAAGTGTCGCCGGAATACACCTGGTAGAACTTGGCCCCGCCGTTGTACGGCGCCCCCGGCCCCTGGTCGCCCTTGTCCGGCCGGTAAGGCGCCGCGGTGGTGACGATGGTCAGCCGCGCGTCGGCAATCGGCTTGCGCAGCGGGGTGAACGGCGCCTCGACGTAATGCGCCCAGCGGTACGGCGTGATGTAGCCGATCGCCGCGTAATACTCGCGCGTCCGCTGCATATAGGGGATCGGCGCGTCATACTCCGGCGCGAAGTTGAGCAGGGCGTCGATGTCGCGGTCCATGCCGGTATCTCCCTCAGTCGAGAAACCGTAAGGGAGCCAGGAGTGCGGGGCAAATGTCCCTGCCGCAAACACCGCAAACAACTGGCCTCCGCCGCCCCGTCCATGCACTAATCCGCCAAACTCTGAGGCAGGCGTGGGACTGGTTCCGTCACCAACGGTGCTGAGCGTCGACGAAATGGGCCGCATCGCGCCGCCGATCTTCACCTCGGTAGGCCGTGGCGGCGCCAACGCGCCCGGCGATGTCTTCGTCATCCAGTCGCTGCTCAACGACCGGCTGCCCAAGCCGCACGCGCCCATCCCGGTGAATGGCGTGGCCGACGTCGGCACCACACTGGCGATCGAGGCCTACCAGGCGGTGATCATGCAGATGACGCCCCCCTCAGGCCGCGTCGATCCCGGCAGCTCCACGTATTACGCACTCGCCGCCAGACCGCTCGTCGCGAACGCCTTGCCAACCTCGGTCGGCCATTTCGGTGAGATACCGTCCGACGTCGCCAGCGCCGCGGTCGCCTCGCGCCTGCGTTGGACCGTGCCCGCGTCTGTCACGGTGGCGCAGTGGGCGGTGGAGAGCGCCTGGGGAGCCTCCATGCCGCCAGGCAGCAACAACCCGTTCGGCATCAAGGCGACCGGCGACCAGCCCGCGGTGGATAGCCCGACCCGCGAGGTGCTCAATGGCGAGAACGTCACCGTCACGGCCCGCTTCCGTGCGTTCAATTCGATCGCGCAGGCATTCGATGAGCATGGTCGGCTGCTGGCGACGGCCTCCGTCTACAGGAACGCAATGAGCCAGAAGGACAACCCCGAGGCCTTCGCCGATGCACTGACCGGAGTGTACGCGACCGACCCGAACTATGGCTTCACACTGAAATGGGTCATGGAGCATTACGGCTTGAGCCAGTACGACCGCTAGGCGGTGACGGCAGAGGAAGCGCCAGTGAGCGATAACCCGTTCGCGGAACCGGACGACGATCGGACTGTCATCCGCCCTGTCCCGGGCGGACGTCGCCGCTCGCCAACGCCGCCACCAACGCCAACGCCGGCCGCGACGCCCGTGCCGGCGGTCGATCCATCCGCGGCACCGGCGATCAGTGTCTCGCCATTGACCGTCGCCGCGTCGCCGTTGCTGCAACTGCTCGCCCGCCTTCGCGCGATGCGCCGCGCTCCGGATCCGGGTGTGTTGCGCGAACGGGTCGTGCAGGACCTGCGCGCATTCGAGCGCAAGGCACGCGACGCCGGCATCGCTATGGAGGTGCTGCGGCCGGCGCATTACGCACTTTGCGCCAGCATCGACGATGTGGTGCTGAACACGCCCTGGGGCGCCGCGAGCGGCTGGGCCAGCCAGACACTGGTGGGAACATTCCATCCCGGCGCGCGCGGCGCGGATCTGTTCTTCGATCAGCTCCGCCAGATGCGGCGGAACTCCGAACCGGTTCCTTCCCGCCATCGAGCTCATGTACATCTGCCTCTCGCTCGGCTACATGGGCCGCTACCGGCAGGTGCGCGGCGAGGGCGAACTCGAGCAGGCGCTGTCCGACACGCACGCCGTCATCGCCGCTCAGCACAAGGCGGCGGATCCCGAGTTGTCGCCGCGCTGGCGAGGCGTCGTCGTGCCGTCCCAGTCCGCGCCGCAGCGCTTGCCGGTCTGGGTCGCGCTGGCCGGCGCGGTTGCGCTGTGCGGCGGCCTGTTCCTCTGGACCTCCGCCAGCCTGAACGCGGCCTCCGACGATCTTCAGTCCCAGGTGCTGACCACACCGCCGACGCGCATGCCGCAGGTGACGCGCGCCGCGATCGTGCAGCCGCTGCCTCCGCCGCCGGCTCCGGCTCGAGCCGACGGTGCTCGATAGGCTGCGCGCCAGCCTCCAGCCGGACATCGACAATCGTGCGGTCAGTCTGCTTGGCACCGCCGCGACACCGATCGTCCGGATCGCCGGCCGCTCGATGTTCTCACCAGAAAGCGCGGTCGTTCTGTCAGCGTCGCGGCCGCTGCTCGAGCGAATTGCCGCCGCCCTGAGAAACGAAAGCGGATCGCTCCAGGTGATCGACTACACCGACGATCAGCCGGTCCGCACGGTGCGATTCCCGTCGAACTTCCAGCTCTCCGTCGCGCGTGCCAACGCCGTGCGGGCCATCATCGCGCGCGATCTTGGCGACCCGGCACGGGTCAGTGCGGAGGGCCGCGCCGATGCCGACCCGATCGCCAGTAACGCCACCGCCGAAGGTCGCGAACAGAACCGGCGGATCGAGATCGTGCTGCATCGCCAGGACTGACAGTCAGTGACGCCGGCGGCAAATATCCTCACCTCGCGCTGGTCCATCAGCTTCATCGGCACCGCCTTGCTCGCCGGTCTGGCATGGTTCTTCGCGCCGTTGCTGCCGGGCTTCGAGGACTGGCCGCCGCGTCTCGCACTCATCGCCGCGCTGTTGCTGGCCTGGGGCGGCGGCAACGCACTGCTTGATCTGCGTCGCCTGCAACGTGCCGCGGCGCTGGCCCGCGGCATCACCGTCGCCGACGACACGGATCAGACCGAGGAGGCGCAGGCGCTGCGCACGCGGCTCACGACCGCACTTGACCTGCTGAAGAAGTCGCTCGGCAGCCGCCACTATCTGTACGAGCAGCCGTGGTACGCGATCATCGGCCCGCCTGGCGCCGGCAAGACGACGGCGCTGCTGAACGCCGGCCTGCGGTTTCCGTTGGCAGAGGAAATGGGGCAGGGCGCGATCGCCGGCATCGGCGGCACACGGCTGTGCGACTGGTGGTTCACCGAGGACGCCGTGCTGATCGACACCGCCGGCCGCTATACCACGCAGGATTCGAACGCCGCGGTCGATCGCGCCGGCTGGGACGCCTTCCTCGATCTGCTGAAGGAGACCAGGCCACGCGAGCCGCTCAACGGCCTTCTGGTCGCGTTTCCGCTGAGCGATCTGGCACTCGCGCCGCCAGCCGAACGCAAGACGCACGCAGCGGCGATCCGCAGCCGGGTCAACGAATTGCAGGCGCGGTTCGGCGTTCGCATCCCGGTCTATGCGCTGTTCACCAAGGCCGACCTGATCGCGGGCTTCACCGAGTTCTTCGACGACCTCGATCGCGAAAAGCGCGCGCAGGTTTGGGGCACCACGTTCGAGCTGACCACCGATGACGATGACCCGGTCAGCGCCTGCGCCAGCGCACTGCGCGGCCTGGTGGAACGATTGAACGCGCGACTGTTCGACCGATTGCAGGCGGAACGCAACGCCGATCGGCGTGCCCTCATCGCGATGTTTCCCGGCCAGGTGGCGAGCCTCGAGCCGTTGCTCCTGGAGTTCCTGCGCGCCGCGTTCGGCCGCACCGGCGACGATCCGGCGCCGCTGCTGCGCGGGGTCTACTTCACCTCGGGCACGCAGGAAGGCACACCGATCGATCGCCTCACCGGTGCTCTCGCGCGTTCCCTGGGCGTCGATCAGGCACGCGCGCAGACCATGCGGCCGGTGCAGGGGCGCAGCTACTTCCTCGAGCGCCTGCTGAAGGAGGTGATCTTCGGCGAGGCGCCACTGGTCGCGCATAGTCCCGCCGCGCTGCGACGCCGTCTGGTGTTGCGGATGGCAGGCTACGCCGTGGCCGCCCTGCTGGTCCTGGCAACGGCGGGAGTACTTTGGCACGTCCGCAGCGCAGGTCAGCGCGAGATTGCGGCAGCGGCGACGGCGCTCGACCGCTACGAACAGACCGCTCGCGTCCTGCCGCTGGATCCGGTCAACGACGACGATCTGGCGCGACTGGCGCCACTGCTCGACCAGGCGCGCGCGCTGCCGCACGGTGGCGACGAACCGTCATGGCTGCCGGCCGGGCTGTCGCAGCGCGACAAGCTCGCCGCCTCGGCGCGAACCGTCTACCGCCACGCCCTGCAATGGGCACTGCTGCCACGGCTGATGTGGCGGCTGGAGACCCAGTTGCGCGGCAACCTCAATCGCCCCGACTTCCTCTACGAGGCCACGCGCGTCTACCTGATGCTCGGCAACGCCGGCCCGCTCGACGTGTCGCTGGTCCGCGAATGGATGAAGCTGGACTGGCAGACCGCATATCCCGGTCTCGGCTATGCGGCGCTGCGCGATGCCCTGCTGCAGCATCTCGATGCGCTGCTTTCCGATCCGCTGCCGCAGGTGAAGCTCGATGGCGAACTTGTCGTCACCGCGCGTGCGCGGATTGCCACGGTGTCGCTGGCGCAGCGTGTCTACTCGCGCATCCGCCCCTCCGCCGCCGCGCAGCGCCTGCCGCCGTGGCTGCCGAGCGACGCGCTGGGTCCGGCAGGACTGCCGCTGTTCGTGCGGGCATCGGGCAAGCGGCTGACCGACGGCATCCCCGGCTTCCTCACCGTCGACGGCTTCCACAAGGTTCTGCTGCCCTCGCTCGCCGGCGCCGCCAGGAGCGTCGTGCTGGAGAGCTGGGTCCTCGGCAATCGCGTCGCGTTCGACGCGAGCGACCAGCAGATGCAGGCACTGAGGCGCGATGTCATAGCTCTGTATGAGGCGGACTACGTCCCGGCCTGGGATCTGATGATGGCCGACCTGAACGTGGCGCCGCTGCGCAGCTTGTCGCAGGCGGCGCAGGACCTCTACATCCTCGCCTCGCCCGAATCGCCGATGCGCCAGCTGCTGGCTTCCATCAGCCGACAACTGACGCTGTCCATCCCACCCGGTGGTGCACCCCGCACTACCGCAGCGGTGGCGTCGATGAGCGGCTCGGAGGATCGGTTCCAAGGCCTGTTCGGCACTGCGCAGCCCGCAGCGGTTCCGGTGGCACCTCTGCTGCCCGGCCACGAGGTCGACGAACGCTATGCGGCGCTACGTGATCTCCTGAGTGGCGGCGCCAATGCACCGATAGACCAGGTGCTGCGGGAACTCGGCGACGCGCAGCAGCAGATTGCCAAGCTCGCCGCGACGCTGGTCAATCCCGGCGCTGCCGCACCGGTGACCAATGGCATCGACCCGCTGCTGACGCTGAGGACGGACGCCCCGCGCCAGCCGCAGCCGCTCGGACGCTGGCTCACCGAGATCGCGACGAGTGCCGTCGCATTGCGCAACGGCGACCCGCGGCTCCAACTGGCGACGATCTTCAACGCCGGCGGCGGCCCGGCCGAACTATGTCCTGCGGTGGTGAACGGGCATTATCCGTTCAGCCCGGACGCCACCGATGACACGACGATCGCCGACTTCGCCCGCCTGTTCGCCCCGGGCGCCGCGCTCGACGGCTTCATGAACACGCTGCTGCGCCGCTACGTCGATACCTCCGGCAAGGCGTGGCGTCTGATCTCCGCCGATGCCGCAACGGCACCCGTATCGCCCGCGGATCTCGCGCAGTTCCAGCGCGCGGCGGCGATCCGCGATGCGTTCTTCGCCGATGGCAGCACGCGGCCGCACTTCCGGCTCGACATCGCGCCGGTCAGCGTCGATGCGGCGACGCGGCAGGTGACGCTCGATCTGGATGGCACTGCGATTGTGTATACGCGCGGCGTACCGCGCTCGACCCAGGTGACCTGGCCGAGCTTCTCCTTGCAGCCGACGGTGCGGCTGGTGTTCGACGGACTGACCGATGAATTGCGAGACACGGGACCGTGGGCGCTGTTCCGGTTGTTCAGCCGCGGACGCATGCAGGCGCAGCCCGGAACGACGGATCGCTACCGGCTGACATTCCAACTTGGCGGTCGGCAGGCGGTGTTCGATGTACGGGTGCAATCGCCCACCAATCCGTTCGCACCTGTGCTGTTGCAGGATTTCCGCTGTCCGAGCGTGCGGCCCGGCTGACATCACCCTACGGTAGCGTCTTCCAGAATTCAGTGATGAAGCCGCGCGGATCGACGTGAAGTGTCTGGCGGACGAATTGCGGCGCGCCGGCGTGACAGCGCCATTCGTAGATTGTGTCGTGCCCGGTCGCCACCGCGGGAACCACTGAAGCGTCCGGATTGTCGCGGCACCATTGGATGATGCCGGCGCTCGGGTCGCGGCTCGTGTTCGCCTTGCCGCACGGCAGATTGGCGCCCACTGTACAGACCATCACCCGCCGTCCGGCGCAGCGGAACACCGTGGTATTCACTGCCACACGAGCCGGCATTCGCAGCCCGAATACCGCATTGACCGCCGGCACCAGTGCCTCAGGGATCGGCCGTGTCGTGTCGTCAGTGCTGACACGCCGACAGAACGCGGCCGGTGTCTCGGCAAGCGCCGGCTTGGCCGACATCACGGCAAGCAGTGCGACGAGTGCGGCAGCTTTCGTTTTCCCTGCCATTGCAAGCAATGCCACGAATGGGGCGGCTTTCTTTTCCCTATCATTGCAAGGAGCGAAGCGACGAAGCAATCTCGTTCGTGAGTGCCCGCACTCGAACGAGAACTCGCAATGCCACAGTTATGTGGAACGCCGCCACGCCGGTCAGTCAAAATCAGTGGCCAGAGACGGCTCGCGCATATGCACGAACATACGCCGAATCTGCGGCAGCAGAATTCGGCTGGTCGACAAATCGGCCGGCAACTCATGCTCCGCGAAGAACGCCACTTCGCTCGTCTCCGGTCCGGTTTGCAGCTCACCACCGGCGATCTCGCATAGAAAGAACAGCCGCCAGACCTGGAATGGATGCGACCGTGTGTGTGGATGCCGCGTCCGGTCCCACACGGCGGCGAGCTTATAGGCACGCACCTCCAGACCGGCCTCCTCGCGCACTTCCCTCGCGACTGCTTCGGCAGGCGCCTCATTAACGTCTGCCCACCCGCCAGGCAGCGACCAGCGGTGCTGGTCTGCGGTCTCACGAACCAGCAGTATCTTGTCGTCGCGAAACACCGCACCCCGCACGCCGCATTTCGGCGTCGCATAGCCAGTCTGTCGGCTGAACAGCAGTTCGAGATCGCGGACATCCAGCCCGCTATGCTCGGCCATGATCCGAGCCGCCAGGGCCTGGAGTTGCTGGTATCGGTCGCGATCATACTGGTCGCGCGAGAACGCCAGCCCCGTCTGCGCCAACGCCTGCATCTCGCGCGCCCAGAGCAGCCAGAGTGGTTCGGTCTGGCCGGCTGCATCATCGGTCATCGTCGGGCCCCGTTCCATGCGGCTCCGTCAGTGTAACGCGAGGTGTCTGGATACAAAGCCGCGCTGTCGCGCGTTGAAAGATGCTTGTAGTGGCGGCTGACCTGTCACGACGAGGCGAACGAGTTCATCCTGGAACTAGGCCCGCCTAATTCCGCCTTCGAACCCACAGAAGCAAGCGTCCAACCGGCGTCAACCGGCTAGCTGCCACGTCTGCCAAGCCCACTCCGGATCGGGCAAATCTGGGAGAACAACGTAAGGAATACCCGTTTCACCAGCACGGTCGCGGAACCGCCTTCTGACTGAACGGTCGTCCGTCGGTCCGCCTCGTTGGCGCCAACCGTATGGGTGGTGGAGGGCTTCTGAACCCTCCCCCATCCGCTCCCTTGGACTATTCGGCAGCCAGGTTCGGGGTGAACTCGAGCGGCAGACCCTTGTGGCCCGTCAATCTCTCGCCTTCCTCGTACATCTCGAAGGCCCGCTTCTTCAGCCCCGGAAGGACTGCAGCGATCTTGTCCAGGTCGAGGTCGGCGGCGATCCCCGGATAACCGGCGCGCTCGATCATAGCGCCGAGTTTGCGGTTCTCGATCTGCTCGAAGGTCCACTCCAGCGGATCGTCGATGACCGTCATGTCCCAGTTGATCCGGTGGTTCTTGTTGCGCGGACCGTAGTGGTAGTGTGCGTTCTGCCAGAAACAGTCGAACGCCAGCAGCTCGGTTTCTTCCACGTAAGCCTTGCCCTTCGACCCGCCCACGTCACCGAGGACATGGAGTGCCAGGCCGCCGTCGCCGTTCTTTTGCCGGCGCATCTCCAGACCGAACCGGATATTCCCGGCTTCGAACATGTCCGTGCCACGGTTGTGTTTGACCGTGTTCCGCTTGCTGATGAATGTCTCCCTGGCGCAGGCCTCCACCTCGGGCAGCACCCCGCGCACCGTGGCGAGATCGGTTGCCTGCGCGATGTCCTTGTAGCCAGCCCGATCCAGCATCTTCGGCAGCTTTTGGCTCAGGGTCCGGATGGTCCAGCCGATCGGATTGCCATCGATGATCGGATCCATGCGGCAGTGCACGCCCATGCCGCCACCGACCCGGCCAGGTGTCGTCAGTTCAGGATTTTCCGGACCGTAGACGTAGCTTTTCTCGACGTCGAAGCAGTTGAAGCGCAGCAGCGCGGTCTGCTTGCCGCCTACATTGGCCGTCACGTCGATGGATACACCCTGGTCGACGTGATCCTCGACATTGCCATCCCACAGTTGGTGTCTGACGATGAAGGTCAGGGGATCGGCGGTGAATGTGGTTCCTGGCGATTGTGGCATGTTGGACGCTCCTGTTGGACGCATTTTCTCGCGAGCCTAAGATGGCGGCGCGGTGGTCGCAAGAGTGGCGGTGCGGCGCCATAGAGCGGCCGGCATGGCCAACTTGCTGGCGGTCCAGGCACGAGTTACGGTTTTTGGCACACAGTGGGTCGGTCGAGCACTGTCAAGGGCATAGCGTATGGGTCCACCGCCAGGGCACAATCAATTCAAGGAACCCTTCCGGGATCAGTTCGTCCTCTTGTTGAAAGAGGTGCTTCAGGCATTCGCAGCGACAACGCCGGGATATGACCACGATAAACGGTCGAGATGGGCCTATGCCTTCAACCCAATGCCCGACGGAGATCCGGAAAAACCGGTGTATGCGACCATGGCCGCGCTCCGGGCGCCCAATTTTGCGGCCCTGCGTGTCGGCATGACGGAAGGCGGCCAGGTGGTCGTCGAAGTCGAGTATCGCAAGCTGGTGGTTCCGTACATTACGAATGATGTCGAAGATCCGCGAGAGTTCCCCAAAATCCAGAACGGACTTCGACAGATCATCGAACACTTCGAGAGGGCCGCCGGTATCGCGCGCCACACTCTCTTCAATCGCGTCACCTCTGATCCTGAGTACCGGGAACTCGCCGAGCAACGCCTTGCTGCTGCCCGACGCGGTCGGACCTAGTTATCCACTATCGTTGAGCCGCTTGGACAGCACTGCCTGTTCGGCAAGCAAAGTGATCGTTGGTCAGCCATGACACCTGGCGGCGCTATCACGGCGGCTCGCCGGAGATGCGCCGCATCAACTCGGGAGCCAGTCCGCTTGCCGGCTTCGCGGCCGGACGCGCAAAGCTGCCACGTGTGGCCGGACGCGGCTGGAGTGCAACAAGCGCTTCGGCCATGCGGACGGCACAGGGTACACCGTCCAGCGTCGGCACCGGGATTTCGTCGCGCACCTCGCGTGCCAGGCCAGCAATTGGACCGCCGCCGAAGATGATGACCTCGGCTTCGTCCTGCTCGATGGCCTGCATGCAGCGCTCGATCAGGCGGTCACGGAATTGTTCCTTGGCACGCGTGATGTCGGTGATCGGCATATCGAGCGCACGTACGCTGGCAAGACGCCCGGCCAGACCGTGCTCCTGCGCACATTCGATGTACCAGGTACGCAGCCGCGGCGTCAGGCAAATGATCGAGTAGCGCCGGCCCAGCATCCAGGCGGTGAGGATGGCTGATTCCTCGATACCGACGATGGGGATGTCGGCAAATTCGCGCGCCGCCGCGAGTCCGGGATCGCCGAAGGCGGAGACGATGGCCGCGTCGTGACTGGCGCCATGCTTCGCCAGCGCATCGAGCACGGCGTGTGACGCGATGGCCGCCTCCACGCGGTTCTCCACATACTGCGTGCCGAAGGCGGCGGTGACGGCGACGATCTCGGTTCCGGCGAGGCGAAGCGACGAGCCTCCGACGCCATGGCATCGGTTATGGTGTCGGTGATGTTCGGGTTGATGAGCAGGAGTTTCACCGCCCGGTCAGGATGCGCTCGACCAGCTGCTTCACTGTCGGGATGAAGCCGTTCGAGTAGTAACGGATCCTTGGCGAAGCGGAACGCATTGTGGCCGCTGAACATCAGGTTGCGTTCCAGCGCCGCCGGATCGTCGCTCTCATGCACGATGTTCTGCAGCGTCTTCTGGATGCAGAAGCTGCGCGGATCGGTCGCTTGTCGGTGCTGTAGTCGGGCTCCTGCTGCTCCCAGTTCGAGAAGCGGCACTGGCTGAGGCATCCCATGCAGGCGACCTGATCGGCCAGCAGCTCCTTTGCCTTCTGCGGCGTGACAAAGATCAGCGTGCTGTCGGGTGTGCGGAGCGCCTCTGTGTAGCCTTGCGCCTCCCATGCTCGCGCGGCTCCAGATCGGCCGGGGTCAGATAGGCAACGCGCTTGCGCGGCCCGACGCCGTATTCGGCGACGTGTTCGCCGATCACCTCGGTGGTGTAGGCCGCCTGGCGTTCGTTGCGCTCGCGCAGTTCCTGGATGAAGCCATTGTTCACCGCGCTCGAATAGAAGCCGGTCGGGCTGAAGCGGTTGAGGAACACGTCGCCTTCCTGCAGCGTGCGCAGCCGCTCCTTCCACGCGTCACCGATCGGGCTTTCCTGGGTGAGCAGCGGACGCGTGCCGAACTGGAAGGCAATCGGCCCGAGATCAGGATTGTCGATCCAGTCCTGCCACTCCTCCAGCCACCACACGCCTCCGGCCATGATGATCGGCGTCTCGTGCAGGCCGAACTCGCGCATCACCTTGCGCAGCGCCAGCACGCGGGGAAACGGGTCCTCGGGCTTCGTCGGGTCCTCGCTGTTGGACAGGCCGTTTGGCCACCGGCGAGCCACGGGTCCTCGTACACCACGCCGCCTAACAG
>CAVZNH010000008.1:0-49016 GCA_963776505.1 uncultured Alphaproteobacteria bacterium | reverse complement strand
GAGATGGTCAACCAGGGCATCGCGATGCTGGAAGCCGATCCGCCGGAACCGCGGGAGGTCATGGCGTGGCTGGTCGCCGGTGGCCGGAGCCGGCAGATGAGCAGCAACGATCTCTACATGGCGACATCGCACATCCAATACCTGTTCGACAGCGGCTACCTGGAGCCGACCGAATATACCTGCATCCGCGCCGGCTACTCGCGGCTGCGGAACATGCAACCAGTGGGGACCGCATGAGCACCGCACCCGAGTTTGTCAACTACACCATCGAGGCCGCCCGCGCGCATAACGAGCGCAACGACGGTGCGGTGGAGATCGAGTTCCGTGGCGCGAAGATCATCGCGCCATTGACCGCCATCCTCGACGCCATTGAGTTCTTCCGCACCGAACTGCCGGCGCGCGAGCGCAAGGTATATCGCCGCGAGGTGCTGAAGCAGATCGACCATATGTGGTCGGACGTCGTCCACCAACGCGCCAGCACCGACACGGCGATGCTCTGCTGCGAGGACATCGGCATTCTGCTGGCGCTGGATGTGTTCGAGGGGAAGGCAACGCTGCCGCGGCCCACCATATTACCTGGCATAGCAGGGAGCCTGAACTGATGACACCTGACGACGCCATCACCTATGCCCGCACCGTCCTTGTGATGTTCGAGGTCGACTTCCCTATCTGGGCATGTGTGTGTACCTCCCTGCACACACACGTGGTCCCGCTGAAAATCATAGTACACGAAACTGCAGATGGGTCCGAGAGGCCACGTAGCCACGTAGCTTGGAGTGCCCATTAAGGCCACTTGGTGATCCGTGGCCCGAATGGGGCCGCCCGTGCGGCTGTTGGCGGCCGATCTGGAGACCCGGGTGCTGGTGAACGGAGTCGGCGCACCGGACAATTACATCGGGCTCAGCGACCTGAAGAACTTGATGAGAAGGCAAAGCGCCTCGGGCGGATGCGGAGTGCCGAGGTGCAGGCGCAGATCACCGCGATGTTGACCGCGTCTTTCGACGGCTCGCCGTTCGTGCCAAGCATGACGTGCTGATGGCCCTGATTTCCGACGCCGACGCGATGACCGGGCTGCCGCATCGCCGCCGCGGCAACATGCCGCGCGTTCCGGTGCTGGATCTGACGCGCGGAAAGTCAACATGAAGCTGGTTCTTCGGCACCGGCTGCCACCGATCTACTTCCGTTTCACGTCTTCCTGCGCGCTCGCGCAGGAGGGCAATTGGGTTTTTCTGCTGGCCAAACGAAGGCGAGCTCCGCATTTTGACCGACGCCGAGGTTCGCAGGGACTACGAGCGGATCGAGGATCGCGCACACAAATGGTCATCGGGCCACAAGTCGCGCGGCGCCAGTGCCTTCCTTTATATGGAACGCGACGGCGGCATGCGCTACCCGGTCAGAAGCAGCGGCGTGGCGACGCTGTGTGCGCTGCAACGCGCCGGGCGATGGGTGACAAGTGCGGCGGTCACTGGCGAGCGCGCCGACTGCTGCGATAGTTCGTTGGACCGCGTTGCCTCGTCGCTCGGAAGTCTGGTCAACGCCGGACTGGTCGAGCGCGCAGACAGAACCCGCAGCAGAAAGCAAGACAGTACCTTTGGTGTGTGAACGACGAAGGCGAAGGCGTCGTCGCGTCACACGGCGCGATTGCCGTCGCGGAAATTACCACGCATGCGAAGCCCGACGACGCCATTGACACGGCGCAACTCGCCAGCTAAATCGCGCGGCCTGAAACGGACTCCCGTCACAATGCCCATCAGCGAGAACCCAATGCCTGACGGCATGATGGTCGCATTTCACGTCGACATCGACCACGGCTTCGCGGCTGCTAACTCGACGGCACCGAGACCGGGGAGGGTCTCGGTCCCGCGCAGCAACGCGATCATGCCGAGCACTACGAAGGTGTCGCCCGCCTAATCGCGATCATCGTGGCCACGTCGCCGTTGCGCGACGTCACCCCCGCCGCATCTGCATAGTCTATCGGCGCTGGCACGCGTACCTCGCGCCGCGCAGACCATGCTGGGTCAGCACCATTTCACCACGCAAGGACAATGCCATGTCGGCCAGCGAGAAATCGACTACTAAGTACTGCCGCGCCCACAAGTGCCATCACCCACTTGCCTGGTTCGGCAAGGACAGCAGCCAACCGAGCCAGCTGCACCGCGATTGCAAAAAAGTCGTCAACCAGCGACAACGCGGCTGCAGGAAAAAAGCCAACCAGGCCAACAAGACCATCAAGCCCGTCCAGCCGTATCCGAGGTCCTATGCCGAAACCTGGTTTTCCTGGACGATCCCGGCAACCCCGGACGCCAAACCGAAAGACCCGCGTGCCCTCGCGAATGGCCGGCAGTATGTCGCACCGAAGACGCCTGGCGCCATCGCCGCCGAACCAGTCTACAGCGTAGAACGCCCGACCCCGCCTATCGACAATGAGGGTAGCCGGAACGTCGGCGCCTACGGCATGCCGGAGCAGGCGCCGTTGGGTCGCGGCCATGAAGGTGGCGAGAAATGCCACCGCTGCTGTCTCTTTCGTGTGCACGGCCACTTTCGCGAAGAAGGTGGCCGGATTTGCAGGTCATGCGACAAGGAGATCGATGTGATCCGGCAAGACTTGCTGGCGTTCGCCAAGATTCCCGGTGACCCGATTTCGACCGAGAGGCTGATGGAACGATTGGCGCGAGTCGGCAAGGGCCATGATACAGATTCGGAGAGTTTGCGCCACGGCACGATATCGACGCGAACCTTCCCGTAGTCTCGCTATTGCACGCAATGTCCGGCGCGACAGCCGATCAGCTCAGCGAGTGCGGCCTGGAGCCGAAGTTCCGGGGGCCGAAGTCGGCGGCGCTGCTGAAAGCGCGAGTTGAGCTGGCCGAGTTGATCGTCTTCATCGAACCCGGGCATTGGGAGAACCCGGATGATCTTCTTGCTCTGCTCCGGGCAGTGGTTCGTACTCGTCACGCTGCTTTGCCGAAGGCCAACACCCAACGGAGAACATCGTCAAACTCCGCACGATCGGCACGTCCTGGTCGAGGAAGTTGAACTGATCGACAACTTGCCCCCGTGCGACCTGGCCTCGGCGAAGCTGTGGCGTTCGGCGTAGGCCGAGCATTTGGCGATTGCCGCGCAGTGGCGCACGTCGTTCAAACTGGCGAGCGACGGCACGGTGGTTCCCGGAATCGAAGCGATGGAACGCGCAAAGCGCGTCCATCCCCGCCTGGGCCTCGTCGCGCAGGGCGAGTGACGTGTCATAACAGAACGGCCCGGAGAGCGATCTCGGGCCGTTTGCTCGTATGCAGCCACCAAGGCATCGCCGTACGGGGTGTTTCATGCGGGCCGGCTTGAGTGCCACGTCCACTCAGCCGTTCTCTTATTCGCTTGTAGGCGCCATCGCAGGCGCCATATATGCCCTATCGAAACGGAAGCACTGGATGCGGCTATGCCCCTTTACGAACATCGCAAATTGACAGGCAACGTTTGCGGCGCCGCCGCGCTGGTCTATGTCGCCGGCTACCTGATCCAGCCGGCCGCCGGATGCGAAGCAGTCCATGACGCCTGCGAAGCGGCACCCCTGGGAGCGCCGATGACCTTTGCGGTCAGCACCGCGGTCAGCGGCGTCACCTCCAGCGGCATGATGAACTTCTATCAGCCGGTCTATCTGCCGGACCCGATGGCAGACGCGACCATTGAGGTCGCTGCCCCAGCAGGTCCCTTGGTCACCACGTTGGATTAGCTTCGGGCGCTGGCACGGCCCGTCCTCCGTCTCTGCCCATGAGTCCGTGGGGTGTTCGTCCGGATGATTGCATTGAGGATGCCGAGGCGTCGTCGCATGCATGCTGCAAGCGCAACCTGCTTTGGACACCCCCGTTCGACCTGGCTTTTGTAATGTTTGCTGATGACAGGCTTCGATCCGATTGCGGCGAGCATTGCCGTCATTAACGTCAGCGCGGCCACCGGCGATGGTTCGTTTGCCGCGCAGCTGACCAGAGTCGCGATTGACCGGTGCGACACCGACGAAAGCAGCGACACGGCGGCGGTCGAGTTGGCCGAGCCTCAGGCAGATCCGCCTCAGAGTGTGCGCGGTGACATGGCGAACACCCAAAACTGATGTCGGCAGATTGTCGGCACCTCGCCAGATGGGTGATCGCTCGACGGTATCGTCGATGTCGTGATCCAGCTCAGCGAGTTGGGCCTTGAGGGTCTTCAGTGTTGCCCTGAGCATGCGCTGAACTCGCGAATTGCGTGTCTGATGGAGCCGATTGATCTCCATGCCGATTTCCACCACCTGGCGTCGGCGCGTGGGCATGGTTCGGCTAAACTCTGACTGTCGACGTCGGCGAGCGGGCGTGGTTCGGGACGGATGCGTTGGGCGCGGCCACCGTGCTGCGCGCGGCCGGCATGCACGAGAACAATGATGGGGTGATGGTGCTTGGCCTGGCAGCAGGCCCCACAGTTCACTAGCACCTACTTCACGTGATCTTTGAGTGCGCTGCTGATCAGATCGGTGACCTCGATCCGCAACTTGTCCAGCATCTCGGAAAATTCGTAACGCAGCGGTTCTGGTATCATGCTGCCATTCGATAAGGCAAAGACCAGCAGCGCCCTCCGCATCAGTGTATCAATTAGCCGAGTCAGCTCATCCTGTGTCATGTTCCCTCCTGCGCGGTATCGGTTCCTCTTGGGGCAAAATCATGCCGGGTGATTGCGGCCCAGCCGTCCCCAGCAGATTGGCCTTCAAAAAGACCGCGCAGCCCGCCTCCTTAGCTTGGTGCCAGATGCGTGCCACCCGTTCAAACGGTGGGGCGATTGCCGGCACGATGCCGTCTGGCTGCCTGGTCTCGGTTTGGCTCCCGATTATGACCAGGTCGAACATCGACAGGTCGTTGAAGTGCAGCGCCTCCTTCATCGGCTCCAGGCACAGAAACTTCACGGCGCACTGGTCACGACCGATCTGCCGGAACGCGTCTTCAGCGAACCGGACCCGCTTCTGCTCATCAACGCTGGTGCCGAGCCATGCCAAGGGCGGCATCTGATCGAGGAACTCCAGATAGCGCGACGGAAATTTCGTCAAGAACATATAGACCCACCACGGGCTCGACGCAGCCTGCTTGCAGCACTTGCGTGATCCAGTCGCGCGGGACCCAACGCCCCCACAGGTCGCTCATCGAGCAAACGAAGCAACGCTGAAACCGCGGATCCGCCGCATCTGCCAAGAACTTCGTGTTCGCCGGCGCGCTCAACCGTTCGGCATGAAACACCGGCGCGAAGCCGGCCGGGAAGTGCGCCTTCATCGTTGGCGACAATGCGATTTCGCGAGCGTAACAATAAGGGCAATCATGCAGGCAACCGGTCACCGGGTTCCAACTGTACCGCGCCCACCCGATGTTATCGTTCACCTGGTTGAACAGCGCCGGGCCGCCCGGCTGCGGATAGGCGAACTCTTTGCCTTTATGGCGTCGCCAGAGTGATGGTGGGGCCTGCGGCGGCCTTGGCTTTCTTCTCGGCGCGCAGCACCTGCAAGGCCGTGGCGACCGTCAAATCCGAAATGCGTTTCGTATTTGGCGCCGATGCGAGCTGCATGTGGTATTGGGCCGCGCGCTCGCTTAGCTCGCAGTGCATACGGAGCCATGGCAGCCACTCGCCATGCGGCAGTAGCCGCTTGGCTTCGATCAGCTTGATGCCGGCCGTGATCGCGCCAGCCGCGCCGCGATTGACGCACTCGCGGATCTCGCTCGCGAGACGTGCCAGCACCTCATCCTGGGTCTCAGCCGGCTTGCCGGCAAACTCCTCATCCATGGCACCCTCAGGTCCATTCTGCCGCCCATACTCGCGGCGCGGTCGGCGGGCCTGCAAGAGGGGGAACCGGCCGAGCGCGGCTAATTTACAATCCCGGTTGACACTGACGCGTACCAACGTGCTCGGGTAGATGTATAGCTTGAGATCGGCTCACCATGGGTGGTGATCATCAGCCGGCCTCCCCAGCCGCGATCAGATATCCTTCGGTTTTCGCGGGCTACGAAGTAGCCGGCCGCCGTCCTGCATCACGGAGCGCACCGTGGCGGTGGCGCGGAACACTCGGACCATTTGGTCCATCGTCTCGGCGGTCGAGCCGAGTTGCCGGAGCCAGGCGACAATGCGGGTTGCCCGCTCGGAGAACGCGGCGCCCTTGTCTTTGCAGGTCAGCGATGGCCGCCTCGAACTCGGCCTTCACGTTTTCGCCGGACAATGGTTCGTCCAGCAGACGCTCGAATTCGTCGGCTTGGAGCAGGCCGCGCTTGATCAAGTTGAACGCGGACACCTTCCCGCCGTCCTGACGCTGGCGGCGCTGTTTCGCCCGGCTCACCTCGGGTTCATCCTCGCGGATCGGCTCCTTAACCGTCTCCCGCGGCGGGGGCGTCGCCAGCCGACACTCGATCATCTCTCTGCGCCGTCCGACCCGGAACCGGCGAAGCTCCCGGACTTCGCCGCTGACAAGCTGCACGCGGATCCACTCGTCCAGCGGCACTGCTTCCCGCACGTCGTCGTATTGGGTGCCGCCTTTCTGCCAGCCACACAGGCGGATGACGTCGGCAATGCTCGCCTGTTTGCCCGGCGGCAGCAGAGTGGCGATCAGGAGCCGGTTAACCGCGGCGTACTCCGGTTTGGGTTGTCCGTGTACCCTTCGCAGTTCATGGAGCACGTCTTCTCTTGTCGCCCGGCCGGCGTGCGCAGAAACAGCGGCGTGCCGATGAAGTTGAAGACGAGGCTGTCGTCGCCGTCCTTCATGCGCTCCGTGACCAGGAAGGTCCGCAACCCGGTCTGCACGTTGTTCGACACCCACCGCCTATCGCGAATGGCCAATAGATCGCCATCAATCAGGTCCGCCAGAACGTAGCTCCCCTGGTGCTTGTGGGCATCGTTGCGGCTGGTGTGGTTGACGATGACGACGGCACAGTCCAGCTCCTCGGCAATCTGGTGCAGATGGCGCACGAGCAAGCGACAGATCGGATCATCCAGTCGTACGCCCCAGCAGCGACGTGACGGTATCGAACACGATCACCGCAATGCGATTGCCCTCGGCCGCTCGCACCGCCTTCAAGTGCTTGATAGGTTGAGGCGACCGAGTGCTCATTGAGCAGATTGAGCCGGTCACTCGGGCCAGGCGACTTCTTCTCGCCTTTCCCAGGCGGCGGCGGTCGGAAGTCGTCGTGGTGCAAGTTCAGGACCCGAAAGCCATCCTGGTCGGTCTCGGGTTGATTGTGCGCCCGCAGCCACGCAATCCGGCGCCGGCCGACGCGTTTCTCGTCCTCGCCGGTCACATAGTAAAACAGACCCGGCACAAGCTTGGTGCCGTCGAACCAGGTCAGGGCATAGACGATCGCCAAGCCCAGCGCCAACACGATGTAGCTCTTCGGCGAGGACTTCGGGCCGGAGATCATGACGACCCCGTGCCGCAATAGGAGGTAGGGGATCTCCCATATCGGCTCGGGCAGCAGGGTCAGATCGCGGGCGCCCCACGCCGGCTTGGCGGCGATATCGCCCCTGGGCTGTTGCATGGACCACCTCCGAGCGCGTTGTGCAGTGGTAGGGGTGTGGCAAGTGTGGGGAGTGGTGGAGTGTGTGGAGTGGTAGCGAGCTGATAAGGAAGGGGCCGCAGCCACCCGCAGACGATAGGCCGCCGGTCTTGCCGCGTCCAGCGGCCCGCGAATAGAACCGTAGATGAAGCGCGCAGTGCAACTGTGGCGCAGTTCACTGGATGTTCCTTTTCATTGTCACCCGTTAATAACCGCGAAGTTGCGCCCCTTGCTTCGGGATCGGCGCGCAAGAGTAACGTGTTGGGCCAGTGGAGGCAGACCAAAGCTATTCGTCGGCCGCAAGGTGCGGACCCAGCCGCATGGTTCGAGGGGCCGATCAGCAATGCCGAGCTGCGGGCGTTGGCCAACGCGGTGAAGGGAGGCTGCGCTGAAGTTTAGAACCCCGCGGCGCTCTTAATCGGCAGCGTCGGTGCTACCCACCGGCCAGCCTTGAATTACAAGGCGATCGATCGGAACGCTGGTGGGGTCGATTGGAAGCAGACGAATGCCAGTCGCATCGTTATCAATTTTCTGCCCCACTTCGTAGGCGAACCGCGTGTGATGGTGCTTGGCATCGCCGGGCACTTTGATAATCGATGCACCCTGTTATCGCTGCCGACACACCGGTCGAGTTTACCGCTTTGTTCAGTGCAATGACTGCGTCCCAGGTGGCTTTGTCGACTCCAATCCCCTGCGGCAGTGCAAGCGTCTGGCCTGGGAAGATGGTGTTGCCATTGGTGCCAGGTCGGTAGGGAACCGCATCGCGTTGCCGGCAGGCAATGTTTTGGCCTTCGATTAACTGGGGAACGCTGGGCTGGACCATTCCACCCGCTGCCGGCCAAACATACATGGCCGGCAGATGGCCGGTATTGTGCACCACGAACGCCACCTGAATGGTGTATCCGCCAGAGATGTTTCGAACGATCGGACCGTATGGGACAACATCAGCGTAAACCCAGGGCCGTTGCTCGGAACGCAACACTTCCAACTGCCCCTGGGTCGCGTTCCAAGTGAACGCTGCGGCGATTACGGCACCGGCTGCGAACAGGAGCGCGCCGGTTCCAAGTCTGGTCTGCCAGCGCCAGTAGCGCTGTTCGGTCGCGCGATGCTGTTCCTCGTTTGGATACTGCTGAGGATGCGGCGCTGGCCGGTCGCGATTGGCCACGGTTCTATGGCGGTCGCGCCAATCGAGAACGGCGACAAGGGCGATCAGCGCGCCGACGATCAGGGCTGTCGTGAGCGTGTTTGCGTTGGCTAGCTGGCCGACGGTGCGGGACATCGAGCAGGAGTTGCCCGAGCGCCGCGGCGATTTGAAGGCCCTCTGAATGTTGAAATCCGACCGGTCAGTGTAGAAATGCCTCCACCAAGGCAAAAGTGAGGAAAATCATGGCTTCACTGGAGGTCCGGGCGGGAAGCGAACCCACTTACACTGACTGGCAGTCCGCCGCGGCAGTCCGGGGGACAGCACGTGGCATGTGCGACATGAGGGACTCCTTCGCTGTGGTTTATCCCCGCCGCACATAAGCGGAAAACTTGATAACAAAGGGTTCACGCCGGCAAGCAACTCAGCGTGAGTACACCGCCAGATCAGCCGATTGGCAGTGTAAAACGAAACGCGCTGCCGCCGCCGGAATTCGGCTCCATCCACAGCACGCCCACCATGCGCCTCGACGATGGTGCGGCAGACCGACAGGCCGATCCCCATGCCCTCGGACTTTGTCGTGACGAACGGCTGAAACAGCCTGGCCTCGATCTCGGGTGGAATGCCGCTGCCGGTATCGGCCACGCTCACCAGAACATGATCGTCGCGCACCGACGCGGTTATCGCGAGTTCGCGGACCTGGCAGCCCTCCATCGCCTCCATGGCGTTGCGGATCAGGTTCAGCAGCACCTGTTGGATCTGCACGCGGTCCACCGACACGTCGGGGAGGTCCGGGTCCATGCCGATCAGCACCTTGACGCCGCGTTCCTTGGCGCCGACCAGGGCCAGGGCGCTGGCCTCCTCGATCAGCTGCGCAATGCTCTCCGGCTGGCGCGCCACCTCGCCGCGGGCGACGAAGGCGCGCAGCCGGCGGATGATCTCGCCGCTGCGCAGCGTCTGCTCCACCGCATGGTTCATCGCCTGGCGGACCCGCTCGAGATTGGGTTCCGGCGCCGCAAGCAGCCGCAATGCCGCGCGGACGTAGTTGGCGGTGGCGGTCAGCGGCTGGTTCAGCTCATGCGCCAGCGCGGCCGCCATCTGTCCCATCGAGCGCACCCGCGAGACGTGCAGCAGCCCGTCCTGCAGTTCGTGCAGCCGCCGCTCGGTCTGCTGCCGCTCGGTCAGGTCGCGGACGAAGCCGGTGAACAGCCGCTGGCCCGTCTGGCTCGCCTCGCCGACCGACAGCTCCATCGGGAAGGTGCTGCCGTCCTTGCGCTGCCCGACGACGACGCGACCGATGCCGATGATGCGCCGCTCGCCGGTGCGGCGGTAGCGAGGCGAGGTAGCCGTCGTGCTGCTCGCGGTATGGCGGCGGCATCAGCATCCTGACGTTCTGGCCGCGCACCTCCTTCGCGGTGTAGCCGAACAGCCGCTCCGCGGCCGAGCTGAAGAACTGCACGCGTCCCGAGCTCGTCGATCACGATCATCGCGTCCGGCACGGTGTCCAGGATCGAGCGCAGCAGCGCCGACTCGCTGGCGACCGGGTCGGACTGGGGAGTGCGTCCGATTCCTGCATGGAACGGCGGACTCTAGCGACGCGGCGCTTGCGGGCAAGTAGTTCCGGTGCGGAGTCTGTTACAATCAGTCGCTGGCGCGCTCGATGAAGTCGAGCAGCACGTCATCGTCCAGCGGCTTTTCCAGTACCTTCGCGACGTCGAGGTCGCGCGCCAGCCGGATCATGTCGGGCGACGGCGAACCGGTGATCAGGGCTACCGGCAGGGTTATGCCCTGGCTGCGCAGACGGGACACCAGTTGCAGTCCGGTCTGATCGGGCATGTGCTGGTCCACCACCAGGCACGAGAGCTGGTCGACCGGCGCGTCTCAGCAGAAACTGCGCGGCGGAGCCGTAGGTGGCGACGGAGTAGCCGGCGATCTCCAGCAGGAACCGGAGCGAATCGCGCACCGCGTCGTCATCGTCGACCACGGCCACCAGCCGGTGCGACCCGCTCTGCATCCCGTGCTGCTCCCGCGCTTGTCAGGCCGATGTTCGTGGGTCAGCATGGATGCAATTTCGTCAAATCGCAAGCGGCTCGCCTTGACCTAGGTCAACGGCCCGGCGCTTTTGCGCCCGCTCCGCCGCGATCGTCATGCGCACCAGCTCCGGCAGGCTGCGCGCGCCCATCTTCTCCATGACCCGTGCCCGATGCACTTCGACAGTGCGCGGGCTGGAGCCGAGATCGTAGGCGATCGTCTTGTTCGGCTGGCCGGCCACCAGCCGGTCCAGCACCTCGCGCTCGCGCGGCGTCAGCGTGGCGAGGCGCCTCGACGATGTCGGCCACCGCCGCTGCCTCGTCGTGCGCCCGCTGGCTGGCCGCGATGGCGCTGGTGACCGCCGCCAGCAACTGCTCATCGTCGAACGGCTTCTCCAGGAAATCCGCGGCGCCGGCCTTCATCGCCTCCACCGCGATCGGCACGTCGCCATGGCCGGTCATCACGATCACCGGCAGGCGGATGCCCTGCTCGCTCATGCGGCGCTGCAGTTCCAGGCCATTGAGTTCCGGCATCTGCACGTCGGTCAGCACGCAGCCGGCCGTGCGATCGGAAGCCGCCTGCAGGAAGGCCGCGGCCGAATCGTAGGCGCGCACGGAGAATCCCGCCGACTCCAGCAGAACCGCCAACGAATCGCGCACCGACGCATCGTCGTCGACCACATGGACCAGAGGTGCCTCAGCCATCAGGCGACTCCCGCCAGCGCATTCCGGAGGCAATACGTAGCATTCCGTACGTCCGTTTCCGAATTTCGCGTGTCGTGGGCGGCCGATACACCCGGAACCAGCGAAACACATAGCGGGTGATGGAGAGACGGATGCAGGCGACAATGCAGCGGACGGAACAGCGCTTTGGCAACACCGGTGCCAGGCATTCCGCCATTCCGCCCCGGCTGCACGCCGGCGCCGCGCGATGCGCTCGATCTGCTGGAACAGTTCGGCACCACCATCACGGTGGAGCGTGACCGGGAGATTCATGGCCAGGGCGTTCTGGCAGATTGCTGCTACCGGATTCTGAGCGGCTGCGTGCGGATGGTGAAGCTGATGGAGGACGGCCGGCGCCAGGTCGGCGAGTTCCTGATGGCGGGTGACCTGATCGGCTTCGATGCGCTGGGGACCCACGACTTTGCGGCCGAGGCGGTGTCCGATGTGGTGCTGCGGCGCTATCCGCGCCGGATGGTGGATGCGCTGGCCGAGAGCAATGTGGCGCTGACGCGGCGGCTGCGCGACCTGACCTCGATCAGCCTGCGTTTGGCCCATACGCGGCTGGTGCTGCTGGGACGCAAGACCGCGTCGGAGCGGATCGCCACATTCCTGCTGGAGATGGCGGAGCGGCTGCCGGAGACGCGCCCGCAGGTGCTGGACCTGCCGATGAGCCGCACCGACATCGCGGATCATCTCGGGCTGACGATCGAGACGGTGTGCCGGGTGCTGGCGCATCTGCGCCGCGAAGGCACTGTCGCTGTCGAGCCGGGTCGCATCACGATCCGCGACGGCGTCGCCTTGCGGCAGATGGCGTCAGAGCCGCGGCACTGAGCAGGCTCAGGGATTGCGCGATACGGCGGGTGGAACCCGGAACGCAACCAACAGCCGGTTCCAGCCGTTGATCGCCACCACCGCCATGGTGAGGTCGACCAGCTCACGCTCGCTGAACTCGGCCCGCGCCACTTCATAGACGTCGTCCGGCACGTGGGTATCGGCGACGCGGGTTACCGCCTCGGTCCATGCCAAGGCCGCGCGCTCACGTGACGAGAATACCGGCGCCTCACGCCATGCGCCGATCAGATCGAGGCGCTCCTGTGACTCACCGGCCTTGCGAGCGTCGCGCGTGTGCATGTGCAGGCAGAACGCGCAGGCGTTGATCTGCGAGGCGCGGATCTTCACCAGTTCCTTCAACTGCGGTTCCAGATCGCTCGAGTCGACGTAGGATTGCAGGCCCAGCATGGCCTTGTAGGCATCCTGGCTGACGCGTGCGGTATCGATTCGTGGCTGCATGTCGGCCTCCATCGCTGACTGAGCCAGGAATGGTGAGCGTCTGTTGCGGCTGCCAGTCCAAACCCGCCGGACTCGACCGTACCAACCGCATGCGGCACGCTCGACGGTGAACCCCAGGGAGGTCCCGTTCGATGAAGTTCGGCGTGTTCGATCACATGGATCGCGGACCGGTTTCGCTCGACCGCTTCTATGCCGATCGGCTGCGACTGGTGGAGGCGTACGACCGCGCCGGTTTCTACGGCTATCACGTCGCCGAGCACCACGCGACGCCGCTCGGCGTGGCACCGTCGCCTGGTGTCTGGCTCGCCGCGGTGGCCGAGCGCACGAAGCAGTTGCGCTTCGGGCCGCTGGTGTATCTGCTGCCGCTGTATCATCCGCTGAAGCTGCTGGAAGAGATCTGCATGCTCGACCAGATGAGCGGCGGACGCTTCCTGCTCGGAGTAGGGCGCGGGATCTCGCCGATCGAGTTGCGCTACTTACGGCATCGATCCGGACGCGGCGCCGGCGATGTACGCCGAGGCGCTGGAGGTGATCCTGCGCGGCATGACCAGCAAGGAGCTGAGCTTCGAAGGGAAGTTCTACCGCTACGCCAATGTGCCGATGGAACTGACGCCGCTGCAGCAGCCGCATCCGCCGCTTTGGTATGGGATCGGGCGGCCGGATGCCGTGCCGTGGGCGGCGGAACGGCGGGTCAATGTCGTCGCCAATCTCGGCGGCAAGGGGATGCGCGCGATCACCGACCGCTACCGCGCCGAATGGACGGCACTGGGCTATCCGGCGGATGAGCTGCCGCTGATGGGGGTCAGCCGCCACATCGTGATCGCCGAGACCCGCAAGGAGGCGCTGGAGATTGCGCAGCGCGGCTATCGCAAGTGGCGCGACAGCTTCCTGCTGCTGTGGCGCAAGCACAACATGCAGTTGCCCAATCCCAACGCCCTGTTTCCCGAACAGTTCGAGGAGGCGGAGGCGCAGGGCCGCGCGGTCGCCGGGACGCCGGAGCATGTGCGCGAGTTCCTGCAGACGTCAATCGATGACGGTGGGCTGAATTATCTGCTGTGCCGCTTCGCATTCGGCGACATCACGTGCGACGAGGCGCTGCAATCGGTGGAACTGTTCGACGCGTCATGTGAGGCCGGCGATCACACCGGCGCGGGAGGATGCCTGATGTCGGCCGAATACGAAGTCTTCGCGATTCGCTACGCGACGCGCGAGGCGCGCCGGCACGAGCACTTCATCGGCGGCGATCCGCACGATGGTCCGATGCCGATGGACTACTTCGTGTGGGTGGCGAAGAACGCCGAGAGGGCGGTGGTGATCGATATCGGCTTTACCGCCGAGAGCGGCGGCAAGCGGGGACGGAAACTGACGCGCGATCCGATCGATGCGCTGGCGCTGGTGGGAGTGGATGCCAGCAACAGTCGAGGACGTAATCCTGACACACATGCATTACGATCACGTCGGCAATTTCCACCGCTTCCCGCTGGCACGGTTCCACTTGCAGGAACCGGAGATGCATTACGCCGTCGGGCGCTACATGAAGCATCGACAGCTGGCGAAGAGTTTCGAACCGGACGACGTGTGCGGCGTGGTGCGGCTGAACTTCGATGGGCGCGTGGTGTACCGCACTGGGCCAGGCGAGGTGGCGCCGGGGATTTCAGTGGTGCCGACCGGGGGACATTCGGTGGGACTGCAGTTCGTCAAGGTGAACACGCGCCGTGGTGTCGTGGTGCTGGCGTCGGACGTGACGCATTTCTATGAGAACATGGAGACGGGGCGGCCGTTCACCACGGCATTCAATATCGGCGAGATGCTGGATGCGTACGACACCTTGCGTGCGCATGCGCCCTCACCGCAGCACATCGTGCCGGGACATGATCCCGAGGTGATGCGTCGCTATCCGCCGCCGCGGCGCGAGCTGGAGGGTGTTGTCGTGCGGCTGGACGTCGCGCCGAACGCCTAAGCGCGCGGTCGCGATCACCTGTCATTGCGCGGAGCGAAGCGACGATGGGGATTGCTTCGCTCGTGCTCACAATGACAGTGGGTTACTCAGGCATGAGATCTGGTCGGTTCTTCGGAAAGCGAGCGACCGTCTCAGGATCCAGGTTGAAGGTGGCGGCGACCATCTCCGGCGGGGAATGGGCCAACCAGTCGGAGAAGGAAATCTCCTCATAGCGTGGCGAGCGGAATACCGCGACGAGTACCAGGTCGGTGTTGCCGGTGTTCTCGATGTAGTGGCCAAGCCCCTTCTGCACGTAGCCGATATCGCCGGGATGGAAATTCGCTGTGTTCGCCGAGGGGCCGGCATTGAACACGGTCATCCGGCCGGTCCCTTTGAGGTAGTATTGCCACTCATCGGCGTTCGGATGCCAGTGCATCGTCCGCATGGCGCCGGGTCTTATCGTCACCAGGCCGGCGGCGATGGTCTTGGAGACATGGAAGTTGGAGCTGTCGGCGATCTGCACGAAGCCGCCCCGGTTATCGCTGACCTTCGGCGCATCGGCGAGCGAGAAGGTGAATGGGAATTCGGGCGCGCCGGCCTTGCTCGCCACCGCCGCCTGCACCTCGGCCAGCGGCCCCGGCACCTTGCCCTGGAAGATCCAACGGTCCTGTAGCGGAATGTTCTTGAAAGCCTCGGCTGGCACGCCGAAATTTTTGGCCAGAACCTCAGGCGGCGTGTGCGCCATCCAATCAGTCGCCAACAGCGTGTTGAACTCCGACGAGACACCGTTGTCGAAGGCGAGCACGAACTCGGCGCCGTCGGGACCGAGGCCCTGCAATGAGTGCGGCAGACCTGCCGGGAAATACCAAAGATCGCCCTCCTTCACGTCCGCCACGTAAGGACGGCCAAGGGCGTCGAGGATCGTGATGCGGCAGTTGCCGTAGGTCATGATCGCCCATTCGGCCTGCTGGTGCCAATGAAGTTCGCGGATGCCGCCGGCGGAGAGGCGCATATTGACGCCGGCGATCTCGGTCGAGATGGCGAAGTCCGCAACGGTGACCTGGCGCCCCCAGCCACCGTCCTGGATGCGCCGCGGTGCGAGGTTAAACGAGGCCCAGAACTGCGGCAGGCTGCCTACATCGGTCGCCGGTGGGTCGAGGAATGTAGGCATGGTGCCGGCCAGACCGGCATCATGCGGCCCCGGAATGGTCAGTGCCCCGGGGTTGGTGACATTGTCCGCGCCCTCTGGCGGCTGGTCCGGATTGCCGAACGTGGCGGCGCGCGCCAGCGTTGCGGTCATGGCAGCTCCACCGGCCGCCGTTGCGGCCAGCACGCCGCGCCGTGACAAACTCATGACAGTCCCCCAACTGTAAACGTGGGGTATCCTATCGAACGCGCAACGCTACAGCCAGAACGCTTCGTGGCCGAGTTTGCTTCGCTTCGCTGGCAACGCTCGCAATGACAGGGTGGGTCAGGCGGACATCTTGATCGGCGGCTCAAGGTCGTCGGGCAGCGGGCATACGTACGGATTGCGGCCAATGCGCGCCTGATGATCCGCCTTCGCGCGCGCCAGCAGCACCTCGTCCTGGATCACATCGACAGCGGTGCCGGCCATCACCTTCGCCACGTGCACCAGTCCCTTGTGCGCCGCGGGCATCTTGCCCTGCGCGGTGAGCTGCCACGAATGACCCGGCGTGCCGATCGCGTAGGTGGCGCCGCGCGCCTGCACCGTCGGGACAACCCAGCTTACGTCGCCGACATCGGTCGAGCCCATCATCGGCGCGCTCTTCGCATCCAGCGGGACGATCTGATCGCACAGCGATACACCGTTCTGCATCGGCACGCCGACGCGGCGATACGCTGCCTCGATGTCCTCGTCGGTCAGTGTCGCCTGGATCTTCGCTGCGAACGCGCGATCCGCATCGTCGAACGGCGGCGGACCGAGGCGCTGGAGATTGTCGTGCATCGCGCGCTCCAGCGGCGTGTTCGCCAGCAGGTTCGACACCGCGCTGACCACCTGCGATTCCACCCGCGTCTCGGTCATCAGCGCCGCACCATCGGCGATCTTTCGCACGCGCTCGATCAGCCGCGTCAGCTCGGGCAGTTCGCGGGCACGGATCAGGTAGCGCACCTTGGCGCGCGCCTGCACGACGTTGGGCGCGATACCGCCGGCATCCAGCAGCGCGTAGTGGACGCGCGCGTCGGACGGCATGTGCTCGCGCATGTAGTTCACGCCGACATTCATCAGCTCCACCGCATCGAGCGCGCTGCGTCCGAGATGCGGTGCGGCGGCGGCGTGCGACGCGCGGCCATGGAAGGTAAAGTCGATGCGCGTGTTGGCCAGCGACACCGCCTCGTTCACGCCGGAGAACGCCGCTGGATGCCAAGAGATCGCCACGTCCACGTCACTGAACGCACCGGCGCGCGCCATGAAGCCCTTCGCCGCGCCACCTTCCTCGGCCGGACAGCCGTAGTAGCGCACGCGGCCCTTGATGCCGTGTGCCGCCAGGTATTCCTTCACGGCGGTCGCGGCCAGCATCGACGCGGACCCCAGCAGGTTGTGACCGCAGCCGTGGCCATAGCCATCGCCCGGCAGCGGCTTCGGTTCGGCGACACCGGCTTCCTGGCTGAGGCCGGGGAGCGCGTCGTATTCGCCGAGGATGGCGATCACCGGACCGTCTTCGCCTGATTCCCCCATCACTGCCGTGGGAATGCCGGCGACGTCCTTTGTCACGCGGAAGCCGTGCTGCTCCAGCATCGCCGTGTGTTCGGCGCAGGAGCGGAATTCGCCGTAGCAGAATTCCGGCATGCCCCAGACGCGATCGCTGAGCGCCTCGAAGTCGTCCTTCCTGGCATCGACCAGACGCCAGATTTCTTCAGTGTTCTGCATGGCCGGACTCCTCGAATCTGAAGCAAGAGACCAGGTGGTCGTTCACCATCCCCGTCGCCTGCATGAAGGCGTAGCATATGGTCGAGCCGACAAAGCGGAAGCCCCGTTTGGCCAGCGCCTTGCTCATCCGGTCCGAAAGCTCCGTCGTTGCCGGTACCTGTTTGCTTTCGCGCCAGCGGTTCACCAGCGGCTTGCCCTCGACGAAGGACCACAGATACGCGTCGAGGCTGCCGTGTTCGCCGATCACATCGAGCGCGATGCGGGCGTTCTCGCGCACCGAATAAACCTTCAGCCGATTGCGAACGATGCCAGACGACGTCAGTAGCTTTTCCAACGAAGTGTCGCGCATGCCGGCGACGCGCTTGATGTCAAACCCATGGTAGGCACGCCGATATTCATCGCGTCGTGCCAGGATCGTCCGCCAGGAAAGCCCGGCCTGAGCGCCTTCCAACGTCAGCAGCTCGAACAGCGCGCTGTCGTCATGATGCGGCACGCCCCACTCGCGGTCGTGATAGTCGCGCATCGCGGCATCGGCACCTTCGGCCCATGAGCAGCGAGAGATAGTCACGGCAGCATTCTCCCCCTCCCCTTGCGGGAGGGGGCTGGGGGAGGGGGAGAAAAATCAGCGCGTTCACTTGGCCGGCTTCACGTCGACCAGGTGCAGGTCCTCGCCGACCGTCGGCACATAGGTGAAGCCGGCGCGCGTCGCCCAGATGTTCTTCTGGATGTGCAGCGGAATGATCGCAACATCACCGAACGCCGTCTGCTGTGCCTGCTGCAGGATCTTCTCCCGTGCCGCATCATCCGCGGTCCCCAGCGCCTCGCCGATCAGCTTGTCGAGTGTCGGATTGGAATAGCGGCCACGGTTGGCGGCGCCCCAGCCCTTGGCAGGATCGAACGTGGCGTTCTGCGCGATCAGCGCATCCGACGCCTCAGCCGTGCCGGTGCCCCAGCCGAACAGGAACGCCGAGAACGCCTGCTTGTTGGCCTGTCCGACATAGCTCGACCACGGCAACGGATCGACCTCGGTCTGCACGCCGATGCGCGTCCACATCTGGCCGACCGCCTGAATGATCTTCGCATCATTCACGTAGCGGTCGTTCGGACCGTGCAGCGCGATGCGGAGACCCTTGGGGTAGCCCGCCTCCGCCAGCAGCTTCTTCGCCTGCTCCGGATCGTAGGGCGGCGGCTTGATGTCTGGATCGTAGCTGTACACGCCAGGCGGCAGATATTGCCCGGACGGTACCGCCGCATCCTCCATCACGCGATCGACGATCGCCTTGCGATTGATCGCGATCGACAAGGCGAGGCGCACGCGCCGGTCCTTCAACGGATTCTTGTCCAGCTTCTCGCCATTTGGTCCGAACACGAACGGGCTCGGCCCGTCGCGCGACTGATCGAGGCCGAGAAAGATCAGCCGCAGGCCAAGCGTCTCCCACAGCTTCACCTTCGGATCCTTGCGCAGCTTCTCGAGATCCTCGGTGGGCACGAAGTCGATGAAATCGACGTCGCCGGCAAGCAGAGCCGCCGTGCGTGAGGCATCATTCGGCATGAAGCGGTAGCTGACCTTCTGCCAGACCGGCTTCGTTCCCCAGTAGGTGTCGTTGCGCTCCAGCTCGACGCGGTCACCCGGCCTGAACGACACGAAGCGGAATGGCCCGGTGCCGATCGCCGCCTTGCCGCTGTTGAAGTCCTCGGTCGTCATCCCCTCGTCGGTCTTGCGATTGATGATGAAGAACAGCGAGAGATAGGTCGGCAGCAGCGGGAACACGCCCTTGGTGTGCAAGCGGATAGTGTGCTCGTCCACCACCTCGGTGCTCGTCACCGGCTTGGTGTAGGCGGCGAAATTGCTCGGGCTGTTGGGCACCTTGGGAATACGATCCATGGTGAAGACCACGTCGTCCGCGACGAACGCATTGCCGTTCTGAAACTTCGCGTCACGCAGCTTCAGCTCCCACGTGTCGGGAGCCACCAGCTTCCAGGATTCCGCGAGGCCCGGGATCAGGCGGGCGTGTTCGTCCTGCTCGATCAGTCGGTTGAAGATCTGGGTGGACAGCGAGATGTTGGGCGCGAGATTGTGGTAGTGCGGGTCGATGCTGGTCACCGGCGAGCTCACCGCGACCCGCAGCGTCTGAGCGGCCGCAGGCAAGCACAGCGTCAACGACCCCACGCAAAGCGCGATCCGCCCGTAACGTCGCATGGTCCATCCCCCGGCCGGTTCGGTCGGAGTTATAGCGGCAGGTTCAGATCAGGCCCAGTGGCTCGGCACCCAGCGCCAGCCACTACGGCCTCGCGCCGAGGCCTGACCGGAGCTACACCAAACGGCATGAATATCCTCTCCATCCAGTCCTGGGTCGCCTACGGCCATGTCGGGAACGCCAGCGCGGTGTTTCCGTTGCAGCGGCTGGGTGCCGAGGTGTGGTCGATCAACACGGTGCAATTCTCCAACCACACCGGGTACGGACACTGGACCGGGCAGGTTTACTCCGGCGACGCGGTGCGCGAACTGGTGGACGGCATCGCGGCGCGCGATGCGCTGCGGCACTGCGATGCGGTGCTGTCCGGCTATATGGGCGACGCCGGCATCGGCGAGGCGATCCTCCACGCCGTCGCCCGCGTGCGCGAAGCAAACCCGAACGCGATCTATTGCTGCGATCCGGTGATCGGCGATGTCGAGGAAGGCGTGTATGTGCGGGAAGGCATCGAGGAGTTCCTGCGCGATCATGCGCTGCCGCAGGCAGATATCGCTACGCCCAACCGGTTCGAACTGGAGACGGCTGACGGGTCTCGACTGCGGCACGCTGGCGGTGGCGAAGGAGGCGGTCGACGCGCCTGGCCGCGACGATGCGTCCCGACGGAATGCACTGCGTGCTGCTGACCAGCCTGGAGACCGAGCACACGCCAGGCGATCATCTCGATCTGCTGGTGGGGGAGGGGGGACGCTTCCATCTGCTGCGGACGCCGCGTCTGCCGGTATCGGTGAACGGCGCCGGCGACGCGATCGCCGCGCTGTTCCTGTTCCATCGCCTCAGCACCGGGAACGCAGTGAAGGCACTGGAGGAGGCGGGATCCGCGGTGCACGGCCTGCTGCGCCGTACGGCGGAGGCCGGCTCGCGTGAGATCCTGACTGTGGCGGCGCAGGACGAGTTCGTCTCGCCTGCCACGCGCTTCGTCGCGCATCCTTGCTGATGGCGAAGCGCATTTCATGCGGCGTCATCGTCACAGACGGCGGCCGCCTGCTGCTCGGCCATGCCACGCGCTCGCCGCGATGGGACATTCCGAAAGGTCAGGCGGAGCCCGACGAGTTGCTGGTCGGCGCGGCGGTGCGTGAACTGGCGGAGGAGACCGGCCTTGCGGTGACTGAGGCCGAACTGCGTCCGCTTGGTGTGCACGCGTATCTACGCGGCAAGGATCTCGCCTTGTTTGTCTGGATGCGGACGGAGATGCCTACACTCGACACGCTGATTTGCCGATCGACGTTCGCGTTGCCTGGCGGTGCCGTCGTGCCGGAGTTCGATCGCTTCGGGGTGTTCGAGTGGCACGAGGCGCTTGGCAAGGTCGGCAAGAACATGGCGCGCGTGCTTGGGGAACTTTCTATTTCCGCCGTCCCTTCGCCCCAACCCCCTCCCGCCAGGGGAGGGGGAGCGTAGGGGTCAGAACAATCGCTTGGTGGCGATGCGCGCTCCTTCTGCCATCGCCGCCAGTTTTGCCCATACAACATCGTCGGCGACGCGGCCGCGACCGGCCGAGGTATCGAAGCCGCAATCGGTGCCGGCGAGGACGCGGCGCGGATCGCCCACTGCACGCGCCACGAGTTCGATGCGGTCGGCAATGACCTCGGGGTGCTCGACGAAATTCGTCAGCGGATCGACGACGCCGGCGACGATCACCTGGCCATCGTCGAGCGGCAGGTCCTTCAGGCAGCGGTATTCGTGCGCGTGGCGCGGGTTGGCGAACGGCAGCACGAAGCCACCCACTTTCGCCTGGCGTATCGTCGGCAGCACATCCGGCAGAGCCACATCGCAGTCGTGCGGGCCTTCGTAGTTCCCCCAGCAGGCATGCAGCCGCACCCGGTCGCGCGGCACATTGGCGAGCGCCGCGTTGATCGTCGCCACCACGCGCTCGACGAAGCCGACGAATTCGCCAAGCGGCCGGTCCTGGTAGGAGATGTGGCGCTCCATGGCGAGATCGGGCGCATCGATCTGCAGCACGAAGCCGTTTGAGACGATGGTTTCGTATTCCACCTGCAGCGCGCGACCGAGTGCGGCAAGATACGCGTCCTCGGTATCGTACCAGGCGTTGCGCATGGCCGCGGCGATGATGCCGGGCGAGGGCGCGGTCATGAACGGTTCGGCGTAGCGCCCCTGCACGGCGTCGAGCGCGGCACGGAAATCCGCGCATTCGGCCTCGACCGGCGCGCGATCCAGGTAGCGCACTTCGCCGACTGCTTCGGGCACGCCACCGACGTTGCTGATCAACTCGTTGACCGCATCGTGCGCGGCCTTCCACGCCATGAAGGCCGGATAGTGCGTCACGTCGGCGAACACCTTGCGCGTCCAGCCGCCGCCGAACCCGCTCATGCGATGACGCACATAGAGGAAGAACGCCTCACGCTGCTGCTCGCCGTTGTTGGGAACGTCGACGCCGGCGCCGATCTGCTTCGCCACCACCTCCCGCACCGCCGCCTTGCCCTCGCGGTCAAGCTCCCCGGCATCGATCGCCTCGCCACGCGAGCGGCGCACATAAAGCGATGTCAGCGCCGCTGGACGCGGCAGACTGCCGGTGTGGGTGGTGAGGATACGATGTTCGCTTCCCAGCATCGCGGTTTCCCCTTACCCGGCCATCGCCTGTTCGAACACGCCGGTATAGCCGAACAGGCCGACCGCGCCGCCGGTGTGCAGGAACACCACGGTCTCGCGCTTGCCGATCTCGCCCTTGCGGATCAGGTCGATCAGGCCGGCCATCGCCTTGCCGGAATACACCGGGTCGAGCAGCACGCCCTCGAGCCGTGCCAACATGAGCACCGCCTCGGTCATGCCAGGCGTCGGCTGACCGTAGCCGGGACCCACATAGTCGCAGTTGGCCATCACCGCCGAGCGCGCAATGCCGCCGCGCATGCCGACATAGTCCGCGGTGGCCTCCGCCAGCAGGTGCACGTTGGCCTCCTGTCGGTCCTTCGGCGCTCGCACGCCGATGCCCAGCACCGGAATGCCGGCATTGCTGCCCTCGAGCCCGACCAGCAGTCCCGCCTGGGTTCCCGCGCTGCCCGTCGCGGTTACCACGCGGTCGATGCGCAGCCCCATCTCATCGGCCTGGTGCATCAGTTCCTGCGCGCAGGAGACATAGCCCAGCGCGCCAACCCGATTGGAGCCCCCACCCGGGATCACGTACGGCTTCTCGCCGGCAGCCCGCAAAGCTTCGCCCTTTGCCTCCGCCGCAGCGTTCATGTCGGTGCCGCCCGGGCGGTACTCGATCGCGCTGTCGAACAGCCGGTCGAGCAGCACGTTGCCGCTGTTCAGGTAGTCGCGGTCGTTGGTGTCGATCCGGTGCTCCAGCAGCGCCGAGCACTTCATGCCGAACCGCCGTGCCACCGCGGCAGTCTGGCGCACGTGATTGGACTGGACGGCACCCTGTGTCACCAGGTGGTTGGCGCCCAGCGCCTGGGCCTCGCCTACCAGCCACTCCAGCTTGCGCACCTTGTTGCCGCCGGTCGCCACAACGGTGCAGTCGTCGCGCTTGATCCAGATTTCGGGGCCGCCCAGGTGGCGGCTGAGATTGGCCAGCTTCTCCAGCGGCGTGGGGGTGGGAAACAGCCGTACACGGGGGAAACGGGCGAGGTGCATGAAATCTCCTGCCAAAGGCGCGGACCGGATGTAATGTTCCCCATCCTGACGTGTCGGACAATGCGGCTGGGAGGTGCTGTCACGCCCAGGTGACAAACAGCACCGAGACCCCAGTTTGGAGTTATCTGGCTTGGTGGAGAGACCTATGCACATCGTGCGACGCCGCGGTTGGGAATTGTCGGAGCGCCTGGTGACGCCGGAGGCCCTGGTGCTGGGCCGCCGCGCCGCGCTGGCCGGAGCCGGCTCGGTGGTGCTGGCGGCGGCCGCACCGGAGCGCAATCCCAAATATGTCGCTGGCCGCGACATCACGCCAGAGAAGTATGCGACCACCTACAACAACTATTACGAGTTCAGCGATGGCAAGGACCTGTGGGAGGCGGCGCAGGTTCTGAAGCAGCGGCCGTGGACGATCAGTCTGGAGGGCGAGGTCAAGCAGCCACGCACCATCGCGATCGATGATCTATTGAAGCAGGTTCAGCTCGAGGAGCGGGTCTACCGCCATCGTTGCGTGGAGGCCTGGGCGATGACGGTGCCCTGGACCGGCTTCCCGCTCAGCCAGCTGCTGCAAATTGCCGAGCCGTTGGCCTCGGCGAAATACATCGTGTTCGAAACGGCACAGGACAAGACAATGCCGGGGCTGAACTCGCCATTCTATCCCTGGCCGTACATCGAGGGGCTGGCGATCGACGAGGCGGCGAACGATCTGGCGTTCGTCTCGACCGGGCTCTATGGCAAGCCGCTGCCGCCGCAGAACGGTGGCCCGATTCGGCTCACCGTGCCCTGGAAATACGGCTTCAAGTCCTGCAAGGCCTTGACGAAGATCAGTTTCAGCGAGAAGCGGCCGATGAATTTCTGGCAGGCGATCCAGCCGGCGGAGTATGGTTTCTGGGCGAATGTCAATCCGGCGGTCGCGCATCCCCGGTGGAGCCAGGCGCAGGAGCGTCTGCTGGGCAGCAATGAAATGGTGCCAACGCAGATTTACAACGGCTATGGTGAGTTCGTCGCATCGCTTTACACCGACCGGAAAAACGAGAAACTGTTCATGTGATTGCCCAACGAATCTTGGCCGTAGTGGCCGCCATGTTTCTGGTAGGCGCCGTCGCCCTGGCGATGCTCGGGCCGCCGCAGGTGCCGCTTGGGCAGCTGCTGTTCATGATCGACCACGATCTCATGGATGCTACGCATAATTTCATCGGCACGCACATAGCGACGTGGCTATGGGATTACCTGATCGTGCCGCTGATGGTGCGTCCGGCCTGGCTGGTGCCGGCCGGGGTCGGGCTGATCTGCGGCGGCGTGTCTCTGTCGCTGTCGACTCGGAAGGCCACGCGCCGGTCGCATCGACGCAGTTAGCAGAGGGTTCACGAGTTGCCACTGCCGCCGCGTGCAGGTAGCTACGCGCGGCGGCAGTGGAGGGGGCAACGGCATGAGAGTCTCGCCGACAGTGCGCGGCGGTGGCATTGGGCGCGGGCTGGTCGCGGGCCTGTTGCTGCTCGCGATTGCGGGTTGTGCGGACAAGGTTGCCGCTCCGGACAAGATCGCGGCACCTGACGAGGCAGCGTCGTTTGTCACTGTGGCATCGCAGCCCTCGAATGTCGGCGATGCCAAGATTGCCGCCCTGAAGTACCACGATTCCGGCGAATACGCCCAGGGTCTCGCGCAAGTTGCCGGGCAGGCGAACGACTGGCTGGGGACCAGGGCGGCGACAGCTAACCGGCCGGCCCTGGTGCTCGATATCGATGAGACCGCGCTGTCGAACTGGGAAGTCATCAAGCGCGATGATTTCGGGCGCCCTATCGGCGGCCCATGCAATCCTACCCTTGATGCGCCCTGCGGGTGGGCGGCATGGGATCAGCTGGCGCGTGACACGGCCATTGAACCGACATTGCAGTTGTTCCAGCGGGCACGTGCGCTGAACGTCGCCGTGTTCTTCATAACCGGCCGCCCAGAAAACCAGCGCCCCGCTACAGAACGCAACCTGGCGGCCGTCGGCTACAACGGATATGAGAAGCTCTATATGGTGCCGAACGGTTCACATTTCGCCTCGGCGGCCGACTTCAAGGCGCCCGTGCGCGCAGAGATCGAGCAGCAGGGCTATACCATCATCGAGAACATGGGCGATCAGCCCTCCGACCTGCTGGGCGGGCACGCCGAGAAGAAGTTCCTGTTGCCAGATCCCTTCTACCGAGTGCCGTAGGGATGTAGTCAACAAAGATCGGCGGCATCAGACTCATGCTTCGTCGGCTACCGGCTGACTGCGCACGTTGATCCGCTCGGGAGCCAGCAGCCTGAGTCGTGCATCGCTGCCAACGGCATAGGTATGGACGTAGAAGTAGGTTTCCCGGCAATCGATCGGCGCCATGACGGGAGACGGGGCGGAAACAATCAGGAGACCCCCGCACTCCCCGATCCAATCGATATGCCGATGACCGTGCATGATCACCGCGTGGTCGGCCAGGTTCTGCATGCGACGGATGAACCAGCTGCCGTTGATAAGGGCCGTCCCGATGCGCTCTGACAATGCCTTTGCTGGCTTGGGATATTCGATGACGTGATGATGCAGAGCGACGATCCAGCAGGCGCGCGGGTATTGTCTGACGGCAACTTCAAGAGCACGCGTCTGTTCCGCCGATACCAGGCCCAACGCATTGGTGAACGAGAAATGTGTCTCGGCGTTGGAGTTCAGCACGATGACCCCGAGCCCATCATCCGTGGCAGGTGGCATGACCATGGGAAAGATCGTCGCCCACAGCCCCGCCAACGATCGCGACAGGCGCAGCGATCCATTGTCGGCGAAGGCGGCCATGTCGGCGCCGTGCCATTTCAGTGCTTCGGCCAATGTGCCCCCGAGTGTATCCGCGCTGCTCTCCACGACACGGAGCCGCGAACCTTGCAGCATTCCGAGTGCGGAGATCGTCCGGACCTGACGCAGGCGCTTCATGGGGCTCGTCGGCAGGTCCATCCGGGCTGGGCTCGCCCGGTCAACCACGTTGACGTCGTGATTGCCCGGCAGCGCGATCACAAGTTCGGCCAGGCGCGGATACGCCTCCAATGCAGCGAAGAACTCGGCCCACTCCGCCGAGCGGCCGGCATCGGTCAGGTCTCCTGTTATCAGGATAATGTCCAGCGGGTGCGCCGCATGGACCTCATCCAACCGCGCAAGTATCTCCCTCCACCGCTCGTTGCCGCGTGCGCCCGATCTTCCGCTCTCGATGCGAAATCCGTAGCGCTCGCCGACCGTGTGGATGTCCGACAGGTGCGCGACGCGCCAGGTTCGGTCGCCGGCCGTCTCCGCGGCAAAGTCGCGAAAATCCCGTGGCTGGGCCATGGTCGCATCGGCAATGCCCCAGATCAGCGCCGCCGTCGCAAAATATCCGCAGATGAGCACAACACTGTTCGCCAGCACGACGAGTACCAGCCGGTGCAGCGACGTGAGATCCGCCAGGCTGCCGACCCATCGTGTCGCGGGCCACACCAGGATGATGATGCCGAAGCCGAGCCCACAGATCAGCAGGCCCGACGCCGCCGCGGCACCGGCGCGAATGGAGCCGCGCCGGGCCTCGCTCATCCGCGACGCAAGCAGTCACTCGGCAAGATGCCGAATGCCCTCGCGGAAACACGATATAGGCGGGTTGGACGGCCAGCGCGTTCAATGACCAGAAGCTGCTTTCGGCGAGCCGCAGCAGTGGCCGGCCCGCGAACCAGCCAATTGCCATGAGCAGCGGCAGCAACAGCGCCGGCAGGATCTCGTAAAAGATGTTCGCGGCATGGGACCAGACCGCGGCGATCCAGATCGACACCAGAAGCGGCGCCGCTCCAAGCAGCAGGCCGGGAAAGCCGATCAGCAGCATCCAGGCAATTGCGAGCTTCGGAAGGCTGATCTCCGCGAGCAGGCTGCCCGCCAGCGAGAGCATCGATCGCTTCTTGGTGCTGGAGGCATCGTCCTCGATGTCGCCGTTTCGCGGATCGAGGATCGGCGTCATCGGTGTCTCCTTCAGGGCGTCCGTCAGTCCCGCGCGGCAGCGGGTGCTCCGAACACCTCCGCAACCCAGCGGCTCGACGCATTTTGTTCGCAGATGGTCAGGACCGCGATCACGATAGGAACGCCGATGAACGCGCCTGCGATGCCCCACAGGAAGGTCCAGAAGAACACGGCGAACAGCACCATGAACGGCGACATCGAAAGAACGCTGCCGGCGATCCGGGGCTCGAGATAGCTGCCGACAAGGAACTGAATGAGGTTCAGACATCCGAAGACCAGAATCGCATTCTGCCAGGCTTCGAATTGCGCGATGGCGAAGAGTGTCGGCAGAACGGTCGCGACCAATGGGCCGATGAACGGGATGTAGTTGAGTGCGAAGGCGATCACGCCCCATTCCTGCGCAAGCGGAAGTCCGCAGAGCGAGATGAAACCCCACACCAGGAAACCCGTCACGACGCTCATCAGGGAGCGGACCAGGAGGTAGCGCCGGAATTTCGCGGCGGTCAGGGAGCCCCCGGTCAGCATGACACGTCCGGCCTCCTGGTTCTTCATGCCGCGGAGCCTGCGGGCCGCGTCGTCCACTTCCATGAGGCCCAAAATGACGTAGATCAGTACAACGAGCGAAAAGCTCAGCGTGCCGTTTATCCTTGTCGTGATCTCCTGGAAGGCTCGCAGCACCCAGCCGACGTTGAAATGCTCGGCCCAAAGGCTCTCGACCACGATGCCATGCCCTGCGAGCCAATCGGCCATCTGGTTGTAGAGAAGCTGGAACCGGGCGGCGTCGGTGACGATGTAGCGACCGACCCTGCTGAAGGCCCAGGTGATCGTCCAGGCGAATGCGCCGATGACCACGATGGTCGCGAGCATGCTGATCGCGAGAGCAACGAGCTTCGGAAGCCGCGCCTGCAGCTGTGCCTGCAACGGCCAGACGATCGCGATGATGAACAGCGCAAACGTCAGTGGCGCGAAGACGGCCTCGGCAACCCCCAACGCGGCCACCACGAGTATTGCAGTGCCAATGCCCACCATCGCGCGGAGTGCGCCATCGCCTATCCGGCGTGCTCGCTTGATGGGATCGCGCATCGTCTCGAAGCCCTCGCCGGATGACATTCTGTGTGACATTCCTGAATGCCTGTTGGTGCGGCAACTCGAAAGCCAGCGCGCATGGCTGCATGACTGACCGACGGAGGCAGCTCGTGCGTCCCCGATCAGATTTGCGAGCAAGTGAATCACGGGCAGTCGGTGATGTCGAGGAGTGGCGACGCGGTCGCAGCGATTATCCCACCAATCTACGCGCGATCGCGATCACCCGGTGCGCCTCGCTCCACAGGTTGAATTCGTCGAGCGCGTCCAGCTTCGCCCAGGCCGCCTCGGTGACATCGGTCGCGGCTACCGGCTCGCCAGCAACCCAGCGGGTGGCGAAGTCGATGATCGTGTAGTGGAAGCGCACGCGCCCCGATAAGTCGCGGCGGATGTTGTCCACCGTGGCGGCGAAGTGCAGCGAATCCACTTCGAGGCCCGTCTCCTCCAGCAGCTCGCGCCGCGCCGCCTCTTCGGCTGTCTCGCCAAGCTCCTGTGCACCGCCAGGCAGTGTCCACGCGCCGACATTGGGCGGCTTGCCGCGGCGAACCAGCAGAACGGTGTCATCCTTGATGACCACGATCCCGATCCCGACGATCGGCCGGGCGGGATATTCGCGATCGCTCACTGCTTGGGCGCTTCGGCCGGCGGGCTGGCGGCGGGCTTTTCGGGCGGCGGCGCCTTCAGATCATCGAGCGACGGCACCAGCGCCTTCTCCTTCCAGGCGCCGAGCTGATAGGTCCACCCAGCCAGCCGCGCGTTCAATTTGTCGGCCTCCGCCTTGGTTTTGTCACTTCCCGCAGCGGAGAACCGCGCCCAGATGTCTTTGTCGCCCTTGAACACCGTCGCCGTCACCGCCAGCCCGTCGCTTGTGGTGTACACCGACTGGCCGATCTTGTCGCCGACCGGCTGCTTGTCGGTCTGCACGTCCTGGAATGTCAGCAGCTCCAGCCCGCGATCGACGTCGTCGAGCTTGTAGTCATCGAGCGGCGGATGATCCGCCGGCGTCTTCAGCACCAGCTTCTGGCCGTCGCGCGCAAGGTCGATCGTCTGCATCGCCGTGGGTCACCGCGACACTGGCGATGCGGCCGTGGTCGATGTTCATGATGTCGCGTTCGAGCCAGAGCTGCGGATCGGCATCGACCTGCAGGCTGCCCTCCGCAAGCCAGGTCTGATTGTCGTCGGGCCGGCGCACATAGACCTGCTCCGGCACATTGCCCTGCGTCCGCACGCGACGATGGCCGACGATCAGCGCGACGATCGGCTTGCCTGACGCGTCGAGCACGCGCAGCAGGTTCGAATTGGCGGTCTTGCCGTTCGGGTCTTCCAGACCGAGGCGGCTGAACTGTTCGGGATCGGCGGTGCGCTGTTCGACCAACCGAAGCTCGGTCAGCGCGGTCAGCATGCCACGCAGTTTGCTCGCCTGGACCGCGTAGCCGCCGCGGTCCTCGAGACCCCAGATGTCGCCGTGCTTCACGATGGCGGTGGTCTTGCCCTGATGGCTGATCTCGACCCGCGCGGCATCCTGCAGCTTCGGCGCGAGACCGGGAAACATGAGCCGGCCTTGCGCTGTAGGCCTGCTGCTCGCCGGGCTGTTGGGCGGTGCCGAAATACCAGCCGCCGGCGACGGCAACGATGCCGATGACGACGAGTGCTGACGAGGGTGCGGGGTCTCATGCCCTAGCCCTCGCGCGGCGGCGGCTGCGCATGACACCGAGCACAATCGCCACGATCACCAGCACCGCCGGCACCAGCACGATGTTGAACACGCGAAGCTCGGTCTCGACCCGCGAGATGTCACGGTTCAGGTCGTACTGCACCGCGCGCAACTGCTGTCGCGTATCGACGATGTCCTTGCGCGCGGCGTCGATGGCGGCGCGCTGCTCCGGCGTGATCACCGCCTGCGCATTGGCCTGATCGGCGCCGGTGGGCCCTTGGCGCAGCGCGCTCAACTGCTTCTCCGTGTCGTCCAGGTGCTTCTGCAGCGCCTGCTCGGTCTGGCGGAATTTTGCCTCCGCCTCGCCCTGCATCTGGTTGATCAGGATGAACGGATGGTTGCTGTCGCCGCGCGAGCGCAGTCCGATCAGCGCGTCGCCACCCGCGAGCGTGCCGATCAGATTGGCGACGAACGGTCCGTTGTCGCTGAACGGCATCGCCGTCTGCTGGCCGAAGAAGTCGGAGACCCGCACCCAGAACCGGTCGGCCAGGATGTCGCTGTCGGACACCACCACAAGATTGGCGGGGCCATCGGTCTGCGCCTTGTAGGCAGGGAAGTTCTCTGGCCGCTTCTGGTCTTTCGCCAGTTCCGGCGGTCCGGTGAATGCCGATTTCAGCACGCCGTGGATACGCGCCGCGATCACGCGCGGGCCGCCCGCCGGCTTGAATTCCGCCAGGACCTTGGCGGGATCCGGCATCTTCACCTGATCCACCGGTATCTCACCCGAGCGTGCGCTGCTGACGTCAGCAGCGGCGTGAAGTCGATCGAGGCATTCGGCGCCTTGCTGATCGAACCGGCAGAGGCCACCGTGACCTGCTGGAGGTCCGCGGTCGCGGGATCGTTGTGATTGATGCCGTCGCGGATGTTGAACCAGGCGACATAGTTCACCGCCTGCACTGCGTCATTCGCATTGGCGCGCACGCGCCACGCGCCGGTGAGATCGCCGACCACCTTGGTCGGGTCGAACTCGATGCCCCAGGCGTCGAACAGCTTCTTCAAATTCGAACTGGTATCGGAGGGCGGCATGCCGGTGGGCGAGGGAGTGGCGGCCATCGCCTCGCTCCACGGATCGACCATCACCATCAGCCGGCCGCCGCGCATGACGAACTGGTCGATCGCATACAGCGTGGCGTCCGACAGGTTCTGCGCCTCTGCGACCAGCAGCACCTGGATGTCAGGATCGATCACCTGCGCGTCGGTGGCGACGGTCTTCACCTGATTGGTCTGCCGCAGCAGCGTCGCCGAGGCATACGGCTGACCGCCGGCGGCGGGCTGGCCGCGCATCGCCATCATCATCGCGCGCGGATCGCCGTCCAGCGGCAGCGACGACATCACCCCGATCACCGGTCGCTTCGGATTCGACAGGTCGTAGATCAGCTTTGTCAGGTCGTATTCCAGGAAGCGCTCACGCTCCGGCTGGAAGAAGGCGATGGTGCGCTCATCGTCCTCAAGGTTGCTGCCGGCCAGGCCGAAATAGACCTGCACGCCGCCTTGATCGAGCGGCACGCCTTGCAGACCGTAGGCCAGCGCGCGGTCCTCGGTATCGCTGAACGGTTCGGGGTCGTAGAACTCCAGGTGGACCTTGCCGCCGGAGACCGCGGCGTATTCGCCGAGCATCTCGCGCACGTGGTCGGCGTAGGCGCCGTACACCGGCACGGTGCTGCCAAGACGACGTGAGTAGAACAGGCGCAGCGTGATCGGTTCCTTGAGATCGGCCAGGATCTTCCGCGTGCCGTCCGACAGCGTGTAGATGTGGCCGCGAGTCAGATCGACATGCAGGTTCGCCAGTCGCGCGTCGGCGAACATGTTGATGCCGATTGCGATCGCGGCGACAGCGATTACACCGATGATGGAGAACCAGATACGGCGGCGCATGACGTCAGTCCGCCTTCCGCTGTTCGACGATCACGGCGTTGAGGAACAGCCAGAAGGCGATGAAGGTCGCGAAGAAGATCAGGTCGCGCAGGCTGACCACACCGCGCGTGAAGTCCTGAAAGCGGTCGATCACCGCGATGCGCCGTGCGATCTCGGCGAGCGCCGGCGTGTTGCGGGACAGGAAGTCGGTGACCACCGGGTAGGACGCCACGGCGAACACGAAGCAGACCGCGACGCCGAGGACGAAGGCGATCACCTGGTTCTTGGTAAGCGCCGAGAGTGCCGCGCCGATCGAGAGGAAGGCGCCGGCGACCAGCAATGCGCCGACATAGCCTGATGCGATCACGCCGTTGTCGGGTTGACCAAGGATGTTGACGGTTATGACAAACGGAAAGGTCAGGATCAGGGCGATGGCGCAGAACGCCCAGGCGGCAAGGAACTTCCCGAGCACGGCCTCGGTCTGCGTGATCGGCAAGGTCAGCAGCAGCTCGATCGTGCCGAGCCGGCGTTCCTCGGCCCAGAGGCGCATGGTGATCGCGGGGACCAGCAGCAGGAACACCCATGGGATGAAGGTGAAGAACGGATTGAGGTCGGCCTGGCCGCGATCGAAGAAGCCACCGAGGTTGAATGTCAGTGCGCCTTGCAGGACGAGGAAGATCACGATGAACACCGATGCGACCGGCGTGGCGAAGTAGCCGCCGAGTTCGCGTCCCGCGATGATGAACACGTTGCGCACGCTCTACCCCTCCTGAAGGGTGCAATTCGTCCTCCCCCTCCCCTTGCGGGAGGGGGGCGGGGGGAGGGGGCGTGTCACGCGGCCTCCATCGTCAGTTGCCGGAAGACGTCATCCAGCTTTCCCGATGGATGCTTGCCCTGCAGCTCCGCAGGCGTCGCATCCGCCACCACGCGGCCCGCCGCGATGATGATCGCGCGCGTGCACACCGCATCGACCTCCTCCAGTATATGCGTCGAGATCACGATCGCCTTCTGCGGTGCCATCCGTGCGATCAGGGCGCGCGCCTCGTGCTTCTGGTTCGGATCCAGGCCATCGGTCGGTTCGTCCAGCACCAGTACCGGGGATCGTGCAGCAGCGCCTGCGCCAGACCGACGCGACGCTTGAAGCCTTTCGACAGCGTCTCCACCGGCTGCAGCAGCACGCCGCCGAGCCGGGTCAGCTCCACGGCGTGCTCGAATCGCTCCGTCAGCTCCTTGCCCGCGAAGCCGCGCACCTTGGCGCAGAACGTCAGGAAGCCGGTGACCGTCATCTCGGGATAGGTCGGCGCGCCCTCCGGCAGGAAGCCCAGGACACGCCGCGCCGCCACGCTGTCGCTCTGCACGTCGTGGCCGCAGATACGCGCGGTCCCGGCGGTCGGGATCATGAACCCGGCCAGCATGCGCATCGTGGTGGATTTGCCCGCGCCGTTCGGCCCGAGGAAACCCAGCACCTCGCCACGCGACACGTTGAACGTGACGTTGTCCACCGCGGTGAAGCTGCCGAAACGCTTGGTCAGTCCGGCGATCTCGATCAGCACGGGTTGGCCATCGCCGCTCACCGCGCACCTCCCCATCGTTACTACCGTCGGGCGGCGGCATAGCGGAATTCTGCGGTAATGCAAGCTGCGGTGGCAAGGATGACAAAGGCTTAACGCGCCCTTATGCTGCGCCGCAGCACCGCCAGCAGGAGAGAAGATCGATGCCTTTGGAATCTATCGAACGGAATGTGGATACGAATCTCGCCGCAAAGCAGTGGCAGGCGCGGGTGGACCTGGCCGCGGCGCACCGCCTGGCGGTGATGCACGACTTCCACGAGGGCATCTTCAATCACCTGACCTTGCGCGTGCCCGGCCGCAACGATCGCTACTATCAGATCCCGTTCGGTCTGCACTGGTCGGAGGTGACCGCGAGCTGCTTCATGGAGGTTGGCTACGACGGAACGCTGCTCGCCGGCGAGGGTGAGATCGAGCGCTCGGCCTACTGCATCCACGCACCGATGCACCGCCTGCTGCCGGACGGCGCCGCGGTGTTCCACACGCACATGCCGTACGCCAGCGCGCTGGCGCGGCTGGAGGACCCACGCATCCTGCCGATCGGCCAGACCGAACTCGGCATCATGATGGTGACCGGCTACGACAACACCTACGCCGGGCCGGCGTTCGATCCGGAAGAGGGCGAACGGTTGGCCGGCGTGATCGGCGACAAGAAGGTGCTGATGATGGCGAACCACGGCGTTGCCACGGTCGGCAAGTCGGTCGCCGAGGCATATGACCTGCTCTACTACACCGAGCGCGTGGCCCAGGTGCAGCTCTACGCCATGTCGAGCGGGCGGCCGTTGAAGTTCCTGCCCGACGATGTGATCGAGGCGACGTTCGCGGCCTATCGCAAGGGCGAAGGGTACGGCGGCCGCCCGCCGTACCAGTGGCACTTCGATGCGTTGAAGCGGATGCTCGACAAGCGCGAGCCCGACTACAAGGACTGACGGCGCTACTGCGTCAGGCGCTCATACGCCGCCGACACCATCAGCGGCCGGTCGGTATCGACGCTGACCCCGCAGAGTGTTCGCCGCATTCCCGGCGTGCGCCGCTTCTGGAAGGCGTCGCGCGTCGCCTCGTCCGCGCCGTGCAGGATGCCCTGCGGCGTGTGCGACAGCATGCCCGGCCTGCGACTGCCCGCTTCGTCGTGGTGCACGAACACGCTTTCATCGTTGTCGACGTTGCGGTGATACGACGGCAGCTCCTCGGCATTCAGATCCGCCACGGCGATCTGCGGCACGAAGCTGATCACCACGAACCCTGTAGCCTGGAACGTGCACCAGGCAGAAGGCGCGATATGGATGCGATCGGAGCTGATCGGAATGATGTCGCGGATGTTCAGCTTGTAGGGGAATAGGTCTCCCTTCCAGCCAACCGATGCCAGCGGGTTGTTGCGGTAGAAGATGGAGCTGTGCGCGCCGCCGTGCTTGACGCGCAACTCCCATTCGTCGCGCTGCGGCCAGCGTTGGTCGTGCAGCTCCGGCAGCACCAGGACCGTGGGATCGACCGGCATGTGACGGCCGACCTGCTGATGCTCGGTGAGTGACAGCGGGGCAGGGGACTCCACCACCAGCATGTGGCTGTCGCCGGCATCGGGGGCGACGCTGAACGTGATGCCCTTGGGGATCAGCACGTAGTCGCCCGGCTCGTAGGCGAGAGGTCCGAACTCGGTGACGAACCGTCCGGTGCCCTGGTGGACGAAGTACAGCAGGTCGCCGTCAGTGTTGCGGTAGGCATACGGCATTGCCGCGGTGCGCCGGCTCACGGCAACGCTGACATCGGCGTTGGACAGCATCACCTCCGGCATACCGCGCGGATCGGTCATGTCGGATGGTTCGACGCGTGCGGTATCCACGACGCGGCGCGGATGCAGCGTGCCTTCGACACGTACGATCTCGTTGGGTCCGTGCTCGCGATAGATCATCGCGACCGGTCCGAAGAAGCCCTGGCGGCTGATGTGCTCTTCGCGCAGATCGCCAAGACCGACGCGGGCCTGGCGGACGTGGCGGCCCTTGGTGTGGTGGATCCAGGAACGCATGGCGTGAAACTCCTTGCTTCCGAGACGAGAGGGTGACGCTAGAACCCGCACCGAGCGCGAGGCAACAGCTGACGGAATCCATCTACACTTCCGTAACCAGCCAGTGGGCAGCATTGGCAAGGAAGTAGGTATCAATCGCAGATAAGGAGAAGATGCACGCGAAACACGCAGATGGTGACAGGCTAAATGATCTGTCGGCGCGCGTCATCGGCTGCGCGCTCACTGTACTCAACACGCTCGGGGCTGGGTTCCTCGAAAAGGTCTATGAAAATGCATTCGCATACGAGCTGCGTGGCGCGGGCTTCGCTGTTGTGCAGCAATGCAGTGTCACGGTGCACTACAATGACATAGTGGTTGGTGAATACTTTGCGGACCTGTTGGTTGAGAATGTGCTGTTGGTAGAGCTGAAGGTCGTCAAGGCACTGGACGACGCGCATCGGATGCAATGCGCAAACTATCTCAAAGCGACCGGCCTGCGGCTTTGCCTGCTCCTGAACTTCGGCAGATCGCGCCTCGAGATCAGGCGCGTAGTCCGAGGCCTATGAAGCGCGCAGAACCATTTGCGTGTTTCGCGTGCATCTGCCTCCTATCTGCGTTAAATTCTTCCTTTCTCACCCAGCAGCCAGCGTGCGCATAGCTGCGGCCTTCTCGAACAACCGCAGCAGCACGCGCACCGCCCTCCCGCGTTCCGACACCAGCTTCGGATCCTTCCCCAATAACACAGCGGCATCGCGGTTCGCCATGTGCAGCAGCCCTTCGTGCTCGATCGGATCAGCCAATCGGAACCCCGGCAACCCCGACTGCTTCGTGCCAAGCAAATCCCCCCCGCCGCGCAGCCGGAAATCCTCGTCCGCGATCAGGAACCCATCGTCCGTATCGCGCAGCAATGTCAGCCGGCGCTTGGCGGCGTCGTTCACCCACTCCTCGTGCAGCAGCAGACAGAAACTCGCCGCGGCCCCACGTCCGACGCGCCCGCGCAACTGGTGCAACTGCGCCAGCCCGAAGCGTTCGGCATGCTCGACCACCATCACCGTTGCGGCCGGTACATCGACGCCGACCTCGACCACCGTCGTCGCCACCAGCAGCCGGCATCCGCCCGCCGCAAATGCCGCCAGCGTTGCATCGCGCACCGCCGCGTCCTGCTGGCCATGCGCCAGCCCCACCATGTCGCCGAACCGTTCCCGCAGCACCGCGAACCGCGCCTCGGCAGCGGCCAGATCGACCGCCTCGCTCTCCGCCACCAGCGGACAGACCCAATAGACCTGCGCGCCCTCGTCCAGCTTGCGCGCGACCGCCGCCAGCAGTTCGGGTAGCGTCCCCAGCGAGTGCAGCGACGTTCGCACCGCCTGCCGCCCGGGCGGCTTCTCGGTGAGGCGGCTGACCTCCATTTCGCCCCACTGCGTCAGCAGCAGCGTGCGCGGGATCGGCGTCGCGGTCATCACCAGCACGTCCGTGAGTTCGCCCTTGCCGCCCAGCAGCAGCCGCTGATCCACGCCGAACCGGTGCTGCTCGTCGATCACCGCCAGCGCCAGGTCGTGGTATTCCACGCTCTCCTGGAACAGCGCGTGGGTGCCGACGACCAGCGGCACCGCGCCATCCTTCAGTCCGCGCAGCAACTGCGCCCGTGCGCGCCCCTTCACGCCACCGGTCAGCAGTGCCACCGGCGCCGGCGACAGGCGCGACAGGGTGCGGTGGTGCTGCTTCGCCAGCACCTCGGTCGGCGCCATTATCGCGGCCTGCTTCCCGGCCTCGACCGCGCGCAGCATCGCCAGCAGCGCCACCACCGTCTTGCCCGAACCGACGTCGCCTTGCAGCAGCCGCAGCATGCGCCGATCGGACGCCAGATCGGCATCGATCTCGGCCAGCGCCTGCTTCTGCGAGCCGGTGAGCGCATGGCCGAAGCGCGACAGCGCCTTGGCGCGCAGCGCACCGTCGCCGGTCAGGCCGCGGCCAGGCCGCAGCGCGCAGCCGGCCGCGGATGATCGCGAGCGCGACCTGATCGGCCAGCAGTTCGTCGTAGGCGAGCCGGGACCGGCTGACCCCTGCCGGCATCTCCGGCGGCGCCTGAACCGCGCGCAGCCCCTCGGCGAAGCCCGGCCATTTCTCCCGTCGCAACAGGGCCGCGTCGTGCCATTCGGGAAACGAAGGCAGCCGCGCCAGCGCCTGCGCCACGGCGTTGGCCACCTGCCGTGGCCAGAGGCCGCCGGTCAGCGGCCACACCGGCTCGATTGCCGGCAGCAGTTCGGGCCGGTCGGCGGGAACCACGTGCTCGGGATGCGACATCGTGCGACGGCCGCTGAACAGCTCGATCTTGCCGGACACCAGCAGCTTCGCGCCGACCGGCATCTGCCGTTCCCGATTGAACTTGAAGAAGACCAGATCGGCGGACCCGGTCCCGTCGGTCACCACCACCCGCCACGGCTGGCGGGCATTGGCCGGGGGCTCGATCCGCACCACCTCCACTGCCAGGGTCACGACCTGGCCTGGCCGCGCCTGGGCAATCGTCGGGCGCTGGCGGCGATCCAGGTAGGATTCGGGCAGGTGGAACAGCAGGTCGATCACGCGCTCGCCGCCGGCCACTTTGGCGATCAAGGCACCGACCGTCGGGCCCACGCCCTTCAGCGTGGTCAGCGGCGAGAACAGCGGCGTGAGCGGATCATGGTCCACGGGCTGACATGGGGTTATTGCACGGCTATATGACACCGCGCCGATGAGTGAACCAGAATCAGCCTCCATCGATACGAGGCGCCGCCGTCTGCTGTATCGCGCCACCCATCGCGGGACGTACGAGAACGACATCCTGCTCGGGGGCTTCGTGAAACGGCACATAAGCGCAATGCGCGAGTTGGAGCTCGCCGCATTGGAGGCGTTGCTCGAGCTGCCGGAGAACGACCTGGCGGACTGGCTCACCGGGCGCCTGCCGATCCCGGCAGACGCGGACAGCCCGATGCTGCGGCGCGTGCAGAGTGAGGCCGGTGCACAGTCCTCCCCCTCCCCTTGCGGGGGAGGGGCCGAGCGATGACCGCCACACCGGTCTTCGGCGCACCTGAGGGGTGGGACGCCTTCCTGCTCGCCCGCCGCCGCGGTGAATTTGCCGGTCCCGTCGTCCATGTAACGCGCGACGACGCGCGGATGGCGCGGCTGGCGGAGGCACTGGCCTTCGTCGCGCCGGAGGCGGAAGTGCTGCGCTTCCCCGCCTGGGACTGCCTCCCGTATGACCGCGTGTCGCCGAATCCTGCGTTGGTGTCGGAGCGCATCGCCACGCTGGCGCGCCTGCTTGAGAAGCCAACCGGTCCGCGCATCGTGCTGACCACGGTCAACGCGCTGGTGCAGCGCGTGCCGCCGCGCGCCGCGTTCGCCGGTGCCAGCCTCGAGTTGCGCACCAACGGCACCGTGCAGCCCGAGAAGCTCGCGCGCTTCCTGGAAGCCAGCGGCTATGGCCGCGCTGGGACGGTCATGGAGCCGGGCGAATACGCGATGCGCGGCGGCATCATCGACGTGTTTCCCGCCGGTGAGAGCGATCCGGTGCGGCTCGACCTGTTCGGCGACACCATCGAGTCGATCCGCATCTTCGATCCCGGCACCCAGCGCAGCGCCGATCGCCGGCAGCGCCTGACCCTGCGTCCGGTGTCAGAAGTGCCGCTCGACCAGGATGCGATCTCCCGTTTCCGCTCGGGCTGGCGCGACATTTTCGGCCAGCCTGCGGCCGAGGACCCGATCTATCTGTCGATCTCGGAAGGCCGGCGACATCCTGGCATGGAGCACTGGGTGCCGCTGTTCCACGAGCGGATGGAGACGCTGCTCGACTATCTGCCGACCGCCTCGGTCAGCCTGGACCACCAGGCAGACGAGGTGCTGGCGGCGCGGTTGGAGATGATCGAGGACCACTACGCCGCGCGCCGTCTGGTGCCGCGTGACGGCGAGGTTCCCTATCGGCCGCTGCCGCCCGAGCGGCTGTATCTCGACCAGGCCGACTGGAATGCGATGTTGGCCGACGGGCCATTGTTCGCGTTCTCGCCATTTGCCAAACCGGATGGAGCGGTCGGGGTCGATGGCGGCGGCCGCCCGGGACCGGTGTTCTTCCAGGGCGGCAGCGGTCCCGGCCACCAATGTGTTCGAGCAACTGCGCGGCCAGGCCGAACGCTGGAGCGCCGAGGGCCGCCGCATCGTGGTCGCCGCCTGGACCCGCGGCTCACGCGAGCGGCTCGCCAATCTGCTCCGCGAGCACGGTTTCAAGGACCCCGCGCAGGAGGACGGCTGGGCGACGATCCGCCGCAAGCCGGCGGGCTCGGTGTCGCTGGTCACGCTGGGCGTCGAGCGCGGCTTTGTCGCCGACGAACTCGCACTGGTGGGCGAGCAGGACCTGCTCGGCGAACGCATCAGCCGGCCCCCGCGCCGGCGCAAGCGCGCGGACCAGTTCATCGCCGAAGCCACCGAGATCGCCGAGGGCGACCTCGTGGTGCATCAGGAATACGGCATCGGTCGCTACGACGGACTGGAAACGCTGACGGTCACCAGCGCGCCGCATGACTGCCTGCGGCTGATCTACGACGGCGACGAAAAGCTGTTCCTGCCGGTCGAGAACATCGAGATGCTGTCGCGCTTCGGCAGCGAGGCGCAGGGGGTGGCGCTCGACAAGCTGGGCGGCGTCGCCTGGCAGTCGCGCAAGGCGCGCATGAAGCAGCGCATCCGCGATATGGCGGACCAGCTCATACGCATCGCCGCGGCGCGCAAGATCCGTGATGCCGCGATCATGGCGCCAAGCGAAGGCGCATGGGACGAGTTCTGTGCCCGCTTCCCGTTCGCCGAGACCGATGACCAGGCGCGCGCCATTGCCGACGTGTTGGAGGACCTGGCCTCGGGGCGTCCGATGGACCGGCTGATCTGCGGCGACGTCGGTTTCGGCAAGACCGAGGTGGCATTGCGTGCGGCCTTCATCGCCGCGATGTCGGGCGGCCAGGTTGCTGTGGTGGTGCCGACAACTCTGCTGGCGCGCCAGCATTTCCGCACCTTCTCCGAACGCTTTGCCGGTCTGCCGGTGAAGATCGCGCAGCTCTCGCGCATGGTGGTGGCGAAGGAGGCCGCCGAGGTACGGCGCGGCATCACCGACGGGACGATCAACATCGTGATCGGCACGCACGCGCTGCTGGCGAAGTCGGTGGAGTTTGCCGACCTCGCGCTTCTGGTGGTGGACGAGGAGCAGCATTTCGGTGTCGCGCACAAGGAACGGCTGAAGCAGCTCAAGGCTGATGTGCACGTTCTGACGCTGACCGCGACGCCGATCCCACGCACCTTGCAACTCGCTCTGACCGGCGTGCGGGAGATGAGCCTCATCAGCACGCCACCGGTCGATCGCCTGGCGGTCCGCACGTTCATCATGCCGTTCGATGCGGTGGTCATCCGCGAGGCGATCCAGCGCGAGCGGTTCCGCGGCGGTCAGGTGTTCTGCGTCGTGCCGCGCATCGAGGACCTGCCGCGCATCGCCGAGCGCCTGGCCGAGATTGTGCCGGAGGCGCGGATGGCGCAGGCGCATGGCAGGCTGGCACCGACCGAACTTGAACGGGTGATGACCGAGTTCGGCGACGGGCGGTTCGACATCTTGCTGTCCACCAATATCGTGGAAAGCGGCCTGGACATGCCGGCGGTCAACACGCTGGTGATCCATCGCGCCGACATGTTCGGACTGGGTCAGCTCTATCAGTTGCGCGGCCGCGTCGGGCGAGGCAAGCAGCGCGGCTACGCGTATCTCACCTGGCCGCCGAACATGCGTCTGTCCGCTGCGGCGGAGAAGCGGCTGACCGTGATGCAGACGCTGGACGCGCTGGGTGCGGGCTTCACCTTGGCGAGCCATGACCTGGACATCCGCGGCGCCGGCAATCTGCTGGGCGACGAGCAGTCCGGACATATCCGCGAGGTCGGCATCGAGCTGTACCAGCAGATGCTGGAGGACGCGGTCGCCGAGTTGCGCGCCGGCGAGGGACGGCGCGGCGGGCAGGAGCGCGACTGGACGCCGAACATCTCGCTCGGGCTGCCGGTGCTGATCCCGGAGGACTACGTGCGCGACCTGCCGGTGCGGCTCGGGCTGTATCGCCGCATCGGCGCGCTGGCGTCCGATGCCGAGACCGAGGCGATGGCGGCGGAGCTGGTGGATCGCTTCGGACCGCTGCCGCAGGAAGTGGAGAACCTGCTGCAGGTGGTGGCGCTGAAGCGGGCCTGCCGCGAGGCGGGTGTGGAGAAGCTGGAGGCCGGGCCCAAAGGGCATGCTGCTGAGCTTCCGCGGCAATGCTTTTTCCAATCCGGCCGGACTGGTGGCGTGGCTCGCCAGCAAGGGCGGTCTGGTGCGTCTGCGCCCCGACCACAAGCTGGCCATCTCGCGCGAAATGGATGTGGCGACGCGCCTGCGCTTCGCCCGCGACGCGCTGGGCAATCTCGAACGGATCGCCAGCCAGGCCAAGGCGGCTTAGCCGGTGTTCGGCGGCAGCCTCGACTGCCGCGCACGTCGAGCAGACGCTCGATCACCTCGGGCTCCTGCGCGCCGGCGATGGCGTGGCGGCCGGAGATGACGAAGCACGGGACGCCGTTGATGCCCAGACGTGCGCCCGCAGGTTGTCGGCGTGCACCGCATCCACCTCGTCGTTGCCGACCAGGAAGCGTCGTGCGGCCGCACCGTCCAGACCGCACGCCGCGGCGATCGCCACCAGCACCGCGTGATTGCCGATATCCAGGCCGTCGGTGAAATGCGCCGAGAACAGCGCCTCGACCATCGCATCGGCCTGACCGAAGCGCGCCGCGTAACGCACCAGCCGATGGGCGTCGACGCTGGATGGCGTGCGGCGGATGCGGTCGAAGCGGAACAGAATGCCCTCGGCCGCGGCCGATCTCGGTGATCGACGCATAAAGCCGCCGCGCGCGGTCCTCGCCACCGAACTTGCGGATCACGTAGTCCGGCCGCGCCATGCCGCCGCGCGGCATGTCGGGATTGAGCAGGAAGGGCCGCCAGGTCAGGTCGAACAGCAGGTCCGGCCGGCGCCGCAGCGTGCGCATCAGCCGGCGGACGCCGAGAAAGCACCACGGGCAGACCAGATCGTGCACGATCTCGATGCCGAGACGCGCCTTTGGTGGTGCGAGGATGTTCATGCCGCGATCATTGCCGGCTCAGCGGCTTGCGCGAACTCGTCGCCATCGTTCAGGACAGTCTGATCGTCCAACGCTTCTCTCCCTGGCGGGATTCTGTGTATCACGGGCCGGCGAAGCAAGGGGAGCCGGCGATGGCGATCGTGATGCATGACCTCGCCGGAGCCGATCCGGCGCTGCGGTTCAGCCCGTATTGCTGGCGCACACGCATGGCGCTGGCGCACAAGGGGCTGGCCGTGGAAACCATCCCCTGGCGGTTCACCGATAAGGCGGCGCTGGCGTTCTCCGGCCAGGGCCGCGTGCCGGTGATCCGCGACGGCGATCGCGTGGTGTCGGACAGTTGGGCGATCGCCGAATACCTGGAGGACGCGTATCCGGATCGCCCAAGCCTGTTCGGCGGCGCGACGGGCCAGGCGCATGCGCGGTTCGTCAATGCCTGGGCGGACGGCGTGATGATGGGCGGCATCGCGCGGCTGATCGTGCGCGACCTGCTGGACGTGGTCGCGCCGCAGGATCAGGCGTATTTCCGCGAAAGCCGCGAGGCGCGGTTCGGCATGACGCTGGAGGCGGTGCAGGCAGGACGCGAGACGCGGGTGGCGGAGTTCCGCGCTTCGCTGCTGCCGGTGCGCCTGGTGCTGGGCAAGCAGCATCTGGCTCGGCGGCGAGGCGCCGAGTTACGCCGACTACATCGTGTTCGGCAGCCTGCAATGGCCGCGCTGCGTCAGCCGGTTCGAGCTGCTCGAGCGCGACGATCCGATCGCGCATTGGCGCGAGCGGATGCTGGACCTGTTCGACGGGCTGGCGCGGCGGGCACCCCGTGTTGCCTGACAGATCATGATACAGGACATCGACACACAACAGTTGCTCGATGCGATCGATGGGGTCACCTACCTTGTTGATGCGAATGGCATCATCCGCGCGGTCGGCGCCATCTCCTGGAAGCACTTCGCGAACGCAGAACGATGCGTCGGAACTGACCGCCGCTTGCCGCGCGCCGGAAGACCGTCTGAACCGCTCACTCGCCGATCAGATGCAGCACCAGCTCGCGCCGGTGCGGCGCGGCGCGGTGCTCGAACAGGTAGATGCCCTGCCAGGTGCCGAGCACCGGGCGCCGCCGTCCACCGGAATGGCGAGCTGCGTCTGCGTCAGCGCCGCCTTGATGTGCGCCGGCATGTCGTCCGGCCCCTCGTCCTGGTGCCGGTAGCCGGCGCTTCTCCGGCACCAGGCGGTGAAAGAATGCCTCGCAGGTCGGCGCGCACGTCGGGATCGGCGTTCTCCTGCACCAGCAGCGAGGCCGAGGTGTGCCGGCACCAGATCGTCAGCAGCCCGGTGGCGATCGCGCTGCGCCGCGACCCAGCGGCGGACCGGTTCGGTGACCTCGACCAGGCCCTGGCCGTCGGTGGCCACCGTCAGCCGATGCAGTGCCTGCCTCATGCCGCAGACTTGTGCCCGACGGGCTGATCGCGCAAGACGGCCGGCATGGCCGCGCCGCGCTTTCACACCCTGACGATCAGCGATGCTCCGCCGCGAGACCGCGGACGCGGTGTCGCTCGCCTTCGCGGTGCCGGACGCAGCTGCGCGCGGCGTATCGCTACACGCCCGGCCAGTATCTGACGCTTGCGCGCCACGATCGACGGCGAGGACGTGCGGCGGTCCTATTCGATCTGCTCCGGCCTGGATGACGGCGAACTGCGCGTGGTGATCAAGCGGCTCGCGGGCGGCGCGTTCTCCGACCTGGGCCAACGAGCAACTGCATGCCGGGCGACACGCTGTCGGTGATGACGCCGGATGGACGCTTCGGCGTGCCGATCGAGCCGGGCTCGGCGCGCACCCTGGTGGCGTTCGCCGCGGGATCCGGCATCACGCCGGTGATGTCGATCCTGAAGACCGTGCTGCGGCGCGAGGCCGGACGCTTCTTCCTGTTCTACGGCAATCGCACCACCGCCGACATCATCTTCCGCGAGCAGCTGGAGGACCTGAAGGACCGCTATCTTGCGCGGCTGTCGGTGTTCCACGTGCTGTCGCGCGAGCAGCAGGACCTCGCGATGCTGAACGGCCATCTCGATGCGGAGAAGGTTGCAGCGTGCTGATGCGCTCCATGCGTGCCGGTCGGCGAGCGTGGACCACGCTTTCGTCTGCGGGCCGCAGCCGATGATCGAGGGGCTGGAGAAGGCGCTGGCCGACCTCGGCATGCCGCGCGAGCGCGTGCATGTCGAGCGGTTCACCCCGGGCGTCGGCGGCCGGCCGCGTCCGGTCGTGGTGCCGCCGACTGCGCCGCCGAAGGCGATCGCCACGGTGATCAGCGAGGGCGCGCGCTTCGACATTCCGGTGGCCGAGGGCGAGGCGATCATCGACGCGGCGATCCGCGCCGGCCGCAGCCTGCCGTACTCCTGCAAGGGCGGCATGTGCTGCACCTGCCGCGCGAAGCTGGTGGAGGGCAAGGTGGAGATGGCGGTGAACTACTCGCTGGAACCATGGGAGACCGAGGCCGGCTACGTGCTGACCTGCCAGTCGCATCCGCTGACCGAGCGGGTGGTGATCGACTACGATCAGGTGTGATTCAGTAGTTTTGCACCTCGATGGTGAGGTGGGACAGCGAGTGAAATCTCGCCAGCTTCGCGCGGTAGTAATCGAGTCCGCGCTCCGCGTGAGTGCCCACCGAGACGATCGCACCAAGATGGCCGGGACCGAGACGCCAGAGATGCAGATCAGTGAGCGTGTCACCGTCGCTCTCGATGGTCCTCTTCAGATGTTCCGCCATATGCCGGTCTGGATTCATGTCGAGCAGTATGGCTCCGGTGTCGCGAATTAGACCGAACGACCAACTGGCAATGACGCAGGCACCAATGATCTCAGCAAGCGGGTCCATCCAGAGCCACCCAAAGGCGCGGGCCAATAGCAGACCGACGATGACCATCACGGAGACGGTCGCATCGGCAATCACGTGCACCACAGCGGCCCGCATGTTGTTGTCGTGCTGCGCCGCACCGCGATCATGATCATGCTGGTCATGACCATGGTGATGGTGGTCGTCATACTGATGGTGCCCGCCGCCGCTGAGCAGCAGCGCACTGGCGACGTTCACCGCGAGCCCCAGGCAGGCAATTGGAATCGCCTCGGCGAAGTGGATCGGCACCGGCACGAAGATACGGCTTATGGACTCATAGCCGATGAGCACAGCGATGATCGCCAGAATGATCGCGCTGGTGAATCCGGCGAGATCACCCAGTTTGCCCGTCCCGAACGTGAAGCGCGGATCATCGGCATGCCGGCGCGCATAGCTGTAAGCGAGTGCGGCGAGCAGCAGTGCGCCAGCGGCGTGCTCATGTGCATGCCATCGGCCACCAGGGCGATCGAGCCGAACAGCAGACCGCCGACGATCTCGGCAATCATCATCGCGCCGCACAGCCAGATCACGGCCCAGGTTCTGCGCTCGCTGGCTTCGTGCTCCGCGCCGAGGAATACGTGCTGGTGCCGACGTGGCGCGGACGAAATGTAGGTTTCGCTCATGGCCAGTCCTCATCTCGCATGTAGTGTATCATACTCCCCTTCGCAGCCGCCCGGAGGCTATCATGCGCCGCCGCACCTTCCTCGCCTCCACGCTGCCGCCCTCGCCGCGCCCGCCATCGCGCGTGGCGAGGCTCGCCAGGTGCTGAAGTTCGTGCCGCAGGCCGACCTCGCGGTGCTCGATCCGATCTGGACCACCACCTACCAGACGCGCGACCACGGCTTCCTGGTGTTCGACACGCTGTTCGGCCTCGACGGCCAATTCGCGCCGCAGCCGCAGATGGCCGAAGGCGCGGTCAGCGAGGACGGACGGCAAGACCTGGCGCATCACGCTGCGCCCCGACCTGATGTTCCACGATGGCACCAAGGTGCTGGCGCGCGACTGCGCCGCCAGCATCAGGCGCTGGGGCGCGCGCGACGGATTTGGCCAGGCGCTGCTGGCCGCCACCGACGAGATCAGCGCGCCCGACGACAGCACCATCCTGTTCCGGCTGAAAGCATCCGTTCCCGCTGCTGCCGGACGCGCTGGCGAAGACGCCGCCCGAGCATGTGCCCGATCATGCCGGAGCGGCTCGCCGCCACCGACCCGTACAAGCAGGTCACCGAAATGGTCGGCAGCGGGCCGTATCGCTACAAGGCCGACGAACGCGTGCCCGGTTCGCGTCGTGGTCTATGAGCGCAACGCGAAATATGTGCCGCGTCCAGACGGCACGCCCGACGGCACCGCCGGCCCGAAGATCGCGCATATCGACCGCATCGAGTGGCACATCATTCCCGACGCCGCCACCGTCGCCGCGGCGTTGCAGACCGGCGAGATCGACTGGTGGCTGACGCCGAACGCCGACCTGCTGCCGCTGCTGCGCAAGCAGCACAACGGCTGAAGGTCGAGAACATCGTTCCCACCGGCTTCGATCGCCACGCTGCGGTTCAACCAGCTCAACCCGCCGTTCGACAATCCGGCGATCCGCCGCGCGATGCTGCGGCGCGGTCGAGCAGTCCGACTACATGATCGGCATGGTCGGCACCGACGAGACGCTGTGGCACGTACCATGCGGCGTCTTCACGCCGAACACGCCGCTTGCCTCCGATGCCGGCATGGAGGTGCTGACCGGCGAAGCGCGACCTGGCGAAGGTCAAGCGCGATCTCGAGGCCGCCGGCTACAAGGGCGAGAAGGTCGTGGTGCTGACGCCGACCGACATCGCTTCGGCCAAGGCGCTGGCCGACATCACCGCCGATACGCTGCGCCGCCTCGGCATGAACGTCGATGCGCCAGGCGATGGACTGGGCAACGCTGGTGCAGCGTCGCGCCAAGACGGATCCGGTGGAGCAGGGCGGCTGGAGCATCTTCCACACCAGCTGGAGCGGGCTCGACAGATCAATCCCGCCGGCCACATCTTCCTGCGCGGCAACGGCAAGGCCGCCGTCGCCGGGCTGGCCGACCAGTCCGAAGATCGAGGAACTGCGCGATGCCTGGTTCAAGGCGCCGGACCTCGCGGCGCAGAAGTCGCTGGCCGAGCAGACTCGCAGCTTCAGGCGTTCCAGGATGTGCCCTACATCCCGCTCGGCCAGTACTTCATGCCGACCGCGTATCAGGCGAACCTGACCGGCGTGCTGCAAGGCAGTCCGGTGTTCTGGAACTATCAGCGGAGTTGAATCATGAGCGAATTCGAACTGGTCTGGGATTCCCGCTGCGGCGTCGCCGAATCCCCGGTGTGGGACGCGGCCACCCGCCGCCTGCTGTTCTGCGACATCCCCGGCAAGCGGATCAACGCGCTCTCGGTGGACGACGGCGCGCGCACGACCTGGGACTTGCCCGAGGTCGTCGGCAGTTTTGGCCTGTGCCGCTCCGGCCGCCTCGTCGTCGCGCTGCGCCATCGCGTCGTGCTGTTCGATCCGCGCACCAAGACGATCGAGCCGACCTGACGCGAGCCGGTCGACGAACCGCCGACCAACCGGTTCAACGACGGCAAGGTCGGCCCGGACGGCTGCTTCTGGGTCGGCAGCATGGACGAGAACTCGCCGCGCCAGAAGACCGGCGCGCTGTACCGCGTCACGCCGCACGGCCGCATCGAGAAGCAAGGCCGAGGGCTACGCGGTGTCCAACGGCCTCGCCTGGTCGCCGGACGGACGGATCATGTACCACTCCGATTCGACCTCCGGCATCATCGAGGCATGGGATTTCGACACCGCACCGGGCGGCTTGAGCAACCACCGCGTGCTCGCGACGCTGACCAACGAGGACGGCCGCCCCGACGGCGCCGCGATCGACGTGGACGGCGACTACTGGTCGGCCGGACCGTCCGCCGGCTGCGTCAACCGCTTCTCGCCGTCCGGCGCGCTGCTGAAGAAGCTGCCGTTCCCGGTGCCCGGCCCGACCATGCCGTGCTTCGCCGAACGCGACCTGTTTACGTGACGTCGCTGCGCGAAGGCCGCTCGCCGAAGCGCTGCAGCAGCATCCGACGCTGGGTGGACTGTCCCGCGCCGACGCGCCGGTCCTCGGCGCGCCGGTCGCGGTGTTCGCCGACGCCTGAGTGGCTGGGGCGGCGGAGGCGGGTAGTAGCCCGGCGGAGGAGGCGGCGGCGGTGCCGAATAATACGCGGGCGGCGGCCGCGCCGCGGCGTGGTAGCGGCCCCGCCGACGGCGCCGACCGCGCCACCTCCTAGCGCACCCGCAGCGGCACCACGTCCGCCACCCGCGAGGCCGCCGATCGCCGCGCCGGCGCCGGCGCCCAGCAGTCCGCCACCCACGGCGCG
>CAVZNH010000007.1:0-11558 GCA_963776505.1 uncultured Alphaproteobacteria bacterium | reverse complement strand
CGATTGGGACGCCAGGGCAAGCTCATTCGAAGATCGAGACCCTTTGCGGCATCTGGCCCCGGCGTTTGCCGCACCTCGCGGACGCTGCGGGAGGGCCCCTCCCCCGCCACCTGATCCACCTACCCGAGGGAGGGACAGCGCGACCTAGCCGTCACGCGGTCGCTTAATACCCAAGACGTATAGCCAACAGCCGACTACCAGCACCGCCAACAGCAGAAACGGCGTCGCAAGCCACGCGGCCATGCTGCGCAACACTTGCCGTAACGGTGCCGCCGCAGATTTGCCCTCGCCAACCGTGTCGCTAAGTCTATGCTCCATATCGACGATCGATTCCCAGACCGCACCTGCGACCGCTGAACGGCTTGCCCCATCGATTACTTCACGGGCCCACACTTCCTACCCATTCAGCGGCAGATCTTTAACCAATGAGCCTCTTGGCCCTTCTTGCGAAACTGCACTTAGCCTGTGTCCGCCGCAAGATTTGCCTCAAGGACGCATAGCGGAAAGCAAGCGAAGCCCGCGCGCACTTGGCATTATTGCTGGTGGTTCCGGGCTTCCGCACGCATCGCCTGATCGACCGAGTCGGTTGAGAACATAGGCTCGCTCGCGGATTGATTGCTCAACAAGGCTACAGGAGATGAAATTGAGCGACTGCTAGATCACAATACCACATCAAGTTGAGTTGGTGCGACCGCACACAATTGTGAGTAGGCGATTCGGTGTGAGTTTCCGATCATGGGAGGATGGAGACGAGTGCACAGGCCTACGGTCGTGCCCTCACTGTGTGGGGCCAATGGCTCCGCCAGTATCGTCATACGCGTACACCGCGGGCACTGCAGACCGCCCTCACCTGCCGCGAGATCGCGGCGGAGAAACTGGTCATCTGGCACGCAGACCTGAAGTTGATCCAATCAGCAATGCAGACCGAACGAGCCGAGCGAGTAGCGCGGACCGAGCTGTCCCTCGACAAGATCAGGCGTGAGATCGAGAGCGAGGAGCGGGTACTTGGCGCGGCCGGGCTCGCGCCTGACACGGTGATGATCGCGTGGCCCGGCGATTTTGCCGACGATGATGCCGAAGACGCTCCAGACGGGGCGCTGGGCGCGGCCCAAGCGGAAGTGGCCCACTTACAGTAGCACCCGACGCCTGGCACCCCTTACCGATCCAGCCGAGAACCGCGAGGTCACCGAAGCCTTAGCGCACCACGCGCAGCGCGGGACGTACCCGAGCAGCCAAGCGGCGATACAGCGCCAGATAGTCCTCGGCCATGCGCTCGGCGCTGAACCGGTGCTCGAAGCAGCGACGCACCTCGGCGCGGGACAGATCCGCAACCTGACGGAGTGCCGCGACCGCCTCTGCCTCGTCTTCCACGATCAGCCCGGTAACGCCGTGCTCGATGATCTCCGGCACCGAGCCGCGATTGAATGCGATCACCGGCGTGCCGCAGGCCATCGCCTCGATCATCACCAGCCCGAACGGCTCCGGCCAGTCGATCGGCACCAGCAGCGCGATGGCACCGCTGAGGAAGTCCGGCTTCTCCGCATCGCTGATCTCGCCGATCAGTTCGACATTGCGACCATCGATCATCGGCCGGATCGTGTCGCGAAAGTAAGCTTCGTCCACACGATCCACCTTGGCGGCGATCTTCAGCGGAATGCCGGCCGCGCGGGCGATCCGGATCGCACGATCCGGCCGCTTTTCCGGACAGATGCGACCGAGGAACGCCAGGTAGCTCGGCGCGACATTGCGTGGCCTCAACAGGTCCAGCGGCAACCCATGTTGCACGGTCGCGATGAAGTTGGAATCCGGCAAGGGGAGCCGCTGGGCGTCAGAGATCGATACCAGCGGAACGTTCGGGAAACACTCATAAACCGGCCGCAGCTCGGGCAGATCGAGCCGCCCGTGCAGCGTGGTCAAGAAGGGCGTGTCCTGCCGGCTGAATACCGAGAATGGCCAGTAGTCGAGATGGCAATGCAGCACGTCGAACTCATCGGCGCGCTGACAGACCTGCTCCAGCATCAGCATGTGGGGGGCGATCGCATCCCGGATCGTGGCATCAAAACGCAGCGCACAGGGCCACATAGGCGCAAGCTCGGCGCTCGTGCGTGAGTCACCGCTGGCGAACAAGGTCACGTCATGGCCCATGGCAACCAGCTGCTCGGTCAGGAACGAGACGACGCGCTCGGTCCCTCCGTAAAGGCGGGGGGGCACTGACTCGGTCAGCGGAGCGATCTGGGCAATTCGCATGATCGTGAAGCCTCTCTCGATGTAATGTCACGCAACAGCGATCTCGCCGGAAGTTCGGGCTTTTCTGCGGCAGGAGTTGGCGCTGGCCATGGATCACGGCGAAGTTACCGGGTAGCCAGCATCCGCACGGTATCGTTGTGCGTTGTCCCTGCGGTAAGGCACGCCAGCGGCCGGGAGGGAATTTGGGGCGCCTCGTTATAGTGTCCAACCGAGTTCCGTTGCCTTCTGAGCGGGGGCCGCGGGCTGGTGGACTGGCCGTTGCACTTGCGGATGCATTAACCCCCGGATCGGTCTGGTTCGGCTGGAGCGGCAGACGCTCCGGCTCAGCCGACGGAGAAGTGCGGCTGCAGCGCGCGGAGGGAACGACCTACGCCACGATCGACCTGACCGAGGCAGAATACCGCTCGTTCTACGTCAATTTCGCCAACGGCGCGCTGTGGCCGCTTCTGCATTTCCGTCTCGGGCTCGTGCAGTTCCGGCGGGAGGACTACGAGGGCTATCGCGCCGTCAACCGTCGGTTCGCCCAGGCGCTGGCCAAGTTGCTGCGCGAGGACGATCTGGTCTGGGTGCACGACTATCACCTGTTCCTGCTTGCTGAGGAACTGCGTCTGCTGGGCGTGCGCAATCGCGTCGGGTTTTTCCTGCATACCCCCTTTGTTCCGCCGGCGCTGCTGCACGTATTGCCGCGCGCCGCCGAACTGCTGCGCGCCATGTGCTCGTTCGATGTCGTGGGCTTTCATACCCAGACCTATCAGCGTGCGTTTCTCGACTGCGTGCAGGAGATCCTCCATGGCACGCGAGTCAGAGACGGCGGGTTCATGTTCGCAGGCCGCCACGTGCTGGCGATCGTCGATCCGATCGGCATCGACGCGGCCAGTTTCGCGGACACCGCCGCGCGCGCCGACCGAAGCGCCGAGACGGCGCGGTTGCGCGATAGCCTCGGCGGGCGGGCATTGGCCATCGGTGTCGATCGGCTCGACTATTCCAAGGGTCTGGTCAACCGTTTCGAGGCATTCGGCCGTTTGTTGGGCAAGTATCCCGAACATTGCCGTGAGGTGAGCTTCCTCCAGATCGCCGCGCGATCGCGCGAGGAGTCCGGCAGCTACCAGCGCCTGCGACGCGAACTCGACCGGATTGTCGGCGACACCAACGGCCGTTTCTCCGAATTCGACTGGGTGCCGTTGCGCTATATGACGACAACTGTGCGCCGGAACATCCTTGCCGGGTTCTTTCGGATTGCCCGCCTCGGTGTTGTGACGCCGCTGCGCGACGGCATGAACCTGGTGGCGAAGGAATACATCGCGGCACAGGACCCGGCCGATCCCGGAGTGCTGATCCTGTCGCGTTTCGCCGGCGCGGCCGAGGAACTGACCGAGGCGTTGATTGTCAACCCGTTCGATGCCGACGAGATCGCCGATGCGATGCACGAGGGCCTGAGGATGCCGCTGGCCGAGCGGCTGCGTCGTTATGGCGCTCTGCGCGAGCGCGTGTGGGACACGACGGCGCACAAATATTGCGCGCGCTTCCTTGCCTACCTCGAACACGAGGAACGGCCGCTGCCGCGATTCAGGCTGCAGGTCGCGTCCTGAGCCGGTCGTAGCAATCGGCGCCGGATCAGCGGCGCTCCGACAACTTATCTCCTTATTCCTGCCGGTACTCCGGTCATTGCGATTGGCCTTGCTTGCAGCGTGTCGGGCAATGGCGGACCACCAAAGGGAGATCTTGAATATCATGCAGCGTTCGATCGCACCCATCGCAGCGGCTCTCGGGATGGTGCTGGCATTGTCCGCATGCACCAACCCGTACGATCCAGGCCAGCGCGCCGTGGGTGGCGGACTGCTCGGCGCCGGCACCGGCGCGGCCATCGGCGGCCTCGCGGGTGGCGGACGTGGCGCCGCTGCGGGAGCGCTGATAGGTGGCGCCGTGGGCGCCGTTGGCGGCGCCGCTACCACGCCGCGGCCGCCGCCGCCCGCGTATTATTCGGCACCGCCGCCGCCTCCTCCGCCGGGCTACTACCCGCCTCCGCCGCCCAGCTACTAGGCGTCGGCGAACATCGCGACTGGGGCACCCCGCACAGGTGCCTCGGCGCGGAATAGTCCACCCAGCGTCGGATGCTGCGCCAGTGCTTCAGGCGAACGGCCCTCGCGCAGCGATGTCACGTAGAGGTCGCCTTCCGCAAAGCACGGCATGGTCGGGCCGGGAACCGGGAACGGCAGCTTGCTCAGCAATGCGCCCGACGGCGAGATGCGGTTGATGCAACCCGCGGACGGTCCAGCCGACCAATAGACGCCTGCCACATCGACCGCAGCGCCGTCGGGGCGGCCGTCCTCATTGGCCAGCGTCGCCAGCACACGGTGGTTGGCAAGCGCCCCGCTGCGGGTGTCGAAATCCCATGCCTCGATGATACCGGCGGTCGAATCCGAATGGGTACATGACGCTGCCATCGGGTGACCACGCGAGGCCGTTGGACACCGCGTAGCCCTCGGCCTTGCGCTCTATGCGGCCCTGCGGCGTGACGCGGTAGAGCGCGGCGGTCTTCTGGCGCGGCGAGTTCTCATCCATGCTGCCCACCCAGAAGCAGCCGTCCGGACCGACCTTCCCGTCGTTGAGGCGATTGGTCGGGGGTTCGTTCACCGGCTCGGTCAGCTGCTCGATTGTCTTGGTGCGCGGATCGAACAGCACAACGCGATGGCGCAGCGCGACGACGATGCGGCCCGACCGGCAAAGACCAAAGCTGCCGACGACTTCAGGGAAGTCCCACGTCGTATGGGCGCCATCGTCCACCGAGAGCGCATTGATGCGTTTACCGGGAATGTCGCAGAACAACAGACGTCGGGTGGACGCATCCCAAACCGGGGACTCGGCGACGCCGCAGCGGGAATCCCAGACGAGTTCGAATTCGGTCATGATTAACTCCGCTGTAGGTTCCAGAACACGGGACTGCCTTGCAGCATCCCGGTCAAGTTCGCCTGATATGCGGTCGGAATGAAGGACTGACCGAGTGGAATGTAGGGGACATCCTCGAACGCCTGGAGCTGGAGCTTGTCGGCCAGTATCTTCTGCGCTGCGAGGTCTGGCGCCTTGAACCAGGCATCGCGGAATTCCTCGATCTTGGGACTGGTAGGCCAGCCCACTGTGGCGGCCTTGCCGTTGCCGCGCAGGAACACGTGGCCGGCGGGGTTGATCATGTCGAGGCCGCTCCAGCCGGTGTGGAAGATGCTCCAACCGCCCTGCTCCACCGGTTCAGTCCTGGCACGACGCTGCACGAGCGTTGCCCAGTCCATCGCCGGTGCCTCGACATTGGCGCCGAGCCGGTGCAGCAGGTCGGCGGTGATGTCGGCCAGCGCCTTGGACCAGGGGATGTCGGTCGGTGTCAGCACGACGATCTTCTCGCCCTTGTAGCCGGCCGCCTCGATGTCGCGCTTGACCTTGGCCATGTCGCGTTTGCCGGTGAGCACCTCCATGCCGACCTCTGTTGCCAGCGGCGTATCGGGACAGAAGACACCGACCTTGTCGCGCCATAACGTCTCGTCGGTCCCAACGGCACCAGTCATGTACTCCGACTGATCGACCGCACCCGAGTATCGCGCGCCGCAACGCCGGATTGTTGAACGGCGGATTGAGGTGGTTGAACCGCATGGTGACAATCGTGCCGGTGGGATTGACGTTCTCGACCTTCAGCCCCTTATGCCCGCGCAGCAGGGGCAGCAGGTCTGCGTTCGGTGTCAGCCACCAGTCGATCTCGCCATTCTGCATCGCCGCTGCGACCGTGCCGGCGTCGGGGATGATCTGCCATTCGATGCGGTCGAAATGCGCGACCTTCGGACCGGCAGTTCCGTCCGGCGTGCCCTCGGAGCGCGGCACATATCTCGTGTTGCGCTCATAGACCACGCGCGAACCGGGAACGCGCTCGTCCGCCTTGTACCGGAAGGGGCCGCTGCCGACCATTTCGGTGACCTGCTTGTAAGGATCGGTGGCAGCGAGCCGCTCGGGCATGATCGGGCACATGCTCGGAGGTGTCTTTGCCAGTGCCTCCGGCAATAGTGGGAATGGATATTTCAGCCGGAACCGGATGGTTCTGTCGTCGATGGCACTGAGTTCGTCGGTGGCGGCGAGCAGTGCCTGGCCAAATCCGTCGCGCGCACCCCAGCGCCTGATGCTGGCAACGCAGTCACGCGCCAACACCTTGGTGTCGTCGTGAAACATCAGATCAGGGCGCAGCGTGACGCGCCAGACCGTGCCGTCCGCCTCACTGACCGCGGCTTCGGCCATTTGCGGCTGTGGCCTATACTGGCCGTCGAGGCCGAACAGCGTGTCGAACACCAGGAAGCCATGGTCGCGCGTCTGGTAGGTGGTGGTCCAAATCGGATCCAGCACGGCGAGGTCCGCTTGCGGCACGAACTTCAGCACCTGCGATGCCTCGCCACGCGCGATGGCGGGCAAAGCGAGGGCGGCAGTGGAGGCGAGGAAGGTGCGGCGGCGCATGGTAGCCTCCGGGCGACTGCGAAGGGGAGTATGATACACTACATGCGAGATGAGGACTGGCCATGAGCGAAACCAGCATTTCGTCCGCGCCACGCCGGCATCAGCACGTGTTCCTCGGCGCGGAGCACGAGGCGAGCGAGCGCAGAACCTGGGCCGTGATCTGGCTGTGCGGCGTGATGATGATTGCCGAGATCGTCGGCGGCCTGCTGTTCGGCTCGATCGCGCTGGTGGCCGATGGCATGCACATGAGCACGCACGCCGGCGCACTGCTGCTCGCCGCACTCGCTTACAGTTACGCGCGCAGACATGCCGATGATCCGCGCTTCACGTTCGGGACCGGCAAACTGGGCGACCTCGCCGGGTTTACCAGCGCGATCATTCTGGCGCTTATCGCCGTGCTCATCGGCTATGAGTCCATAAGCCGCATCTTTGTGCCGGTGCCGATCCACTTCGCCGAGGCGATCCCAATTGCCTGCCTGGGGCTCGCGGTGAACGTCGCCAGTGCGCTGCTGCTCAGCGGCGGCGGGCACCATCGGCATGACGACCACCATCACCATGGCCATGACCATCATGATCATGATCACGGCGCGGCGCATCACGACAACAACATGCGGGCCGCCGTGGTGCACGTGATCGCCGATGCGACAGTCTCTGTCATGGTCATTGTCGGTCTGCTGTTGGCCCGCGCCTTCGGGTGGCTCTGGATGGACCCGCTCGCTGGGATCATTGGTGCCTGCGTCATTGCCAGTTGGTCGTTCGGCCTGATTCGCGACACCGGGGCCATCCTGCTCGACATGAATCCGGACCGGCATATGGCGGAACATCTGAAGAGGACCATCGAGAGCGACGGCGACACGCTCGCTGATCTGCATCTGTGGCGTCTGGGCCCCGGCCATCTTGGTGCGATTGTATCGGTGGGTACTCACGCCGAGCGCGGACTCGATTATTACCGCGCGAAGCTGGCGAGGTTTCACTCGCTCTCGCACCTCACCATCGAGGTACAAAACTACTAATCAAACCTGATCGTAGTCGATCACCACCCGATCGGTGAGCGGATGTGACTGGCAGGTCAGCACATACCCCGCCTCGGTCTCCCATGGTTCCAGCGAATAGTTCACTGTCATCTCCATCCTGCCCTCCACCAGTTTCGCGCGGCAGGTGCAGCACATGCCGCCTCTGCACGAATAGGGCAGACTGCGGCCGGCCCGGATCGCGGCGTCGATGATCGCCTCGCCTTCGGCCACAGGAATGTCGAAACGCGCGCCCTCGCTGATCACCGTGGCGATCGACTTCGGCGCGGCGAGTGGCGGCACGACCACCGGACGTGGCCGCCCCCCGACACCAGGGGTGAACCGCTCGACATGCACCCGCTCGTGCGGCATGCCGACAGTGGTCAGCGCCTTCTCCATGCCTTCGATCATCGGCTGCGGACCGCAGACGAAAGCCTGGTCCACCGTCGCCGCCGGCACGACGGACCGCATCAGCACCTGAACCTTCTCCGCATCCAGATGGCCATTCAGCATTTCGATGTCCTGCTGCTCGCGCGACAGGACGTGGAACACCGACAGCCGCGCAAGATAGCGGTCCTTCAGGTCCTCCAGTTGCTCGCGGAAGATGATGTCGGCGGCGGTGCGATTGCCGTAGAATAGGAAGAAGCGTCCCGCCTCACGCCGCAGCGCGGTCTTCAGGATCGCCATCACCGGCGTGATCCCCGACCCCGCGGCGAACGCCACGAGTGTGCGCACCGACCCGGGCTCGATCGCCACGCCGAAGCGTCCATCCGGCGTCATCACCGACAACGTGTCGCCTGCATGCAGTTGTTCGTTCACCCAGGTCGAGAATGCGCCGCCCGCCAGCCGCTTGACCACGACACGCAGTTCGCCGTCGTCCAGGCCGGAGCAGATCGAGTAGGACCGCCGCACATCCTCGCCGTCGATCGTGGCACGCAACGTGAGATACTGGCCTGGCGTATAGCGATACGCCGCCCGCAGTCGCTCCGGGACGGCAAAGGCAAGCGACACCGCGTCCGCCGTTTCGCGACGGACATCGGCAATCGTCAGGGTGTGAAAGCGCGGCCGGGCCATGGCGGGCGTCTTGCGCGTTCAGCCGGTCAGGCACAAGTCTTTATCATGCGCCAGGCAATGCATCGGCTGACGGTGGGGACCAATGGTCAGGGCCTCGTCGATATCACTGAACCCGTGTGCCATTGGGTTGCGACGCAACCGATCGCCGTCGGGCTGCTGACGATCTGGTGCCGTCACACGTCGGCCTCCCTGCTGGTGCAGGAAAACGCCGATCCCGATGTGCGCGCCGACCTCGAGGCATTCTTCAACCGCCTGGTGCCGGAGAATGCCGGCTACCGTCATGAGGACGAGGGGCCGGACGATATGCCGGCGCACATCAAGGCGGCGCTGACGCAGACGCAGCTTGCCGTTCCGGTGGACGGCGGACGCCCCGGTACTCGGCACCTGGCAGGGGATTTACCTGTTCGAGCACCGCGCCGCGCCGCATCGGCGGGAGATCGTTCTGCATCTGATCGGCGAGTGACGCAATCGCACTGCTTCGACTCGCGAACGGCGTCCCCGTCGTCATGGCAGGCCTTGTGCCGGCCATCCACGTCTTGCTTCGATGCAGTCAACAAAGACGTGGATGGCGGGGCCAATCCCCTTCATTACGAGGAGCACGACCATCCCAACTCGATCTTCTAATTCCCTAACTCTCATTCGGTGTGACGATACGCTCTATGCATCGCGGACAGATGCCATGGCTGATAATGACCTCGCCCAACCCGCCGCGGCGATAGTAGTCTTCGATCGCGATCCAGATTTGATTTTCCGGTCGAGCACCGATTGGCCATGCGATATCATGACAGAACGAGCAAAGAGCCACGTGTTCGTCAGATGACTGCACCCCCGTCGTGACCCCACGATGTTTCATTGACATCAGCCCCAACGGCAGTCGCGGTGCCTCAGCCAGAAGTTGGGATTGGTACAATGCCATGACCACGTTGCCCTGGCCCGCGACCGGACTGATCGACATGCGCATTCGACGCTCCACATCGGGCGCATCGCAGCGATATTCGTAGGTGATCACCGGTCGCTGTCTCTGGCATACAGAATCATGCAGCCGCTCGCAGGCCGCACGGACATCGGGCCCGTCGATGCCAGCGAAGACGGATGTCCCGATGATGGCATCGGCAGTCAGTTCCGACGCATCGTTCTCCGTTGCGAAGTGCTTCCACGAGATGGCGCCGACCGCCCGGATGATGCCACTCGCATCGACCACGTAGGTGACCCCGTCGATCGCGTCGAGCAACTGTTGTGTGTCGATGTCTTGTATCATGACCTGTCAGGCAACACGGGGCATTTGCCGCGCCAATCCGTCGAACAGGTCCAGCATCCGCTCCCGCCAAAGCGAGATCGGATCATCGCGCTCGAGCAACTCGAACCGACTGACACAACGCGGCCACTGCAGGCTGCCGAACACGATATAGTCGGCGTAACTCGGCGCCTCGCCACCGAGCCAGCTCTGCTTGCCCAGAACCAGCCGCACCGGCAGCAGTGAAGCTCGAAACTCTGTCACCCGCGTCTCACGTCCTGACTGCACCGCCTCCAAGGCCATGCCGAACCGCGCCTCGCGGCTTTGACGGAAGTATGCCTGATCCTGTGGCGCGACCACGTCCAACAGGTCACGCAGGATCAGCCGCGCGATGCCGCCCATCATCACGCTGTCCGTCCAGGCATTGACGAACCTCGCATGCGCCAGGCCCGTTGCCCCGCCGAACAGGCTTGGCCGATCCGGATACGTGGCCTCCAGGTATTGCGCGATCGCCCAACTGTCCGACACCACCCGGTCGCCGTCACGGATCACCGGCACGCGCTCCTGACCGGAGAACGCCAGCGCCGCCTTATCGGTGAACCGCCAGGGGATTGTTTCCACGGCCAGCCCCTTATGGGCCAGCGCCATGCGTGTCCGCCAGCAATACGGGCTGAACCGCAGCGCCGGATCTGCTCCAGCGAGGTCATGCATCACGATCGCCATCGCCGCTCCCCTTGCTTCACCAGTCGTGATACACAGAATCCCACCAGGGAGAGAAGCTATTGGACGATCAGACTGTCCTGAACGATGGCGACCAGCTCGCACGAGCCGCTGAGCCGGCGATGATCGCGGCATGAACATCCTCGCACCACCGAAGGCGCGTCTCGGCATCGAGATCGTCCACGATCTGGTCTGTCCGTGGTGCTTCCTGGGCGTGCGCCGGCTGATGCGCACCATGCGGCGCCGCCCTGACCTGCAGTTCGACCTGACCTGGCGGCCCTTCCTGCTCAATCCTGACATGCCGCGAGGCGGAATGGCGCGGCCGGACTACGTGATCCGCAAGTTCGGTGGCGAGGATCGTGCCCGGCGGCTTTATGCGTCGATATCCGAGATCGGCCGCGGCGAGGGCATTCTGTTCCGCTTCGACCGCATCCGCCGCACGCCGTCCAGCGTCGACGCCCATCGTCTGGTTCGCTACGCGGCGCGCTTCGGCCAGGCGACGTGAATGGTCGAGGCGCTGTTCTCAGCGCATTTCACCGATGGTCTGGACATCGGCAATCATGCTGTGCTGGTGGCGATCGCCGGGGCGTGTGGCCTGGACGGTGCAGCTGCACGACGCTTCCTCGTCGGCAACGACGAAGGGATGCGGTCCACGCCGACAATCTGCGGGCGCATCGGCTGGGCATCAACGGCGTCCCGTGCTTCGTCATCTCCGGCCGCCATGCCATCGCGGGCGCGCAGGAGCCCGAGGTGATCGAGCGTCTGCTCGACGTTGCCGCGATCGAGGC
>CAVZNH010000006.1:0-42042 GCA_963776505.1 uncultured Alphaproteobacteria bacterium | reverse complement strand
CGGCCAGCCCGAGCGAGCCGATGGCCAGGTTGAGGTAGCCATTCTGCCGCGTCAGATCGGCAGCGATCAGCGGGATGGCCAGCCCCACGACCGTGGCGCTAACGCCGTCCAGCGCCTCGATCGCGACGAGGGGAACTGCGTCGGGGCTCGCGACGAACAGGAGCCCACGCAGCGGCAGCGCAGCGAAACCGAGCAGCAGAATGGGCCTGCGCCCGAGGCTTTGGGCCAGACGGCCGACCCAGGGCGAGCACGCCGCCACCACGATCTGCGGCACGATGACCGCCGCCGACACGACGAAATCGGAGTAGCCGACCCGCTTGGACAGTTCATTGAGCGCCAACGGCAGCATCGCGGCGTTGGCGAATTGGAACAGCACGATGCAGACCGCGAAGATATGCAGGGTCGAGTCATTGAAAATATGCCAGGGACGGTGCTCGCTCTTCTTGCGTTCACGCGGATGACGCGTGGCCGGATGGTCGTCCGCGACCAGATCCGTATCGCGGAACATCGCCAAAGCGGCCAGAGCCGGGATGATCAGGAAGGCCGTGAAGGTGAATATCGCACCTTGCGACAGGTAGTACGCGACGCCGCCCAGCGCCGCCGCGGCCAGCCCGTTCCCAAGTGAGGCGTAGCGGCCGTTGCTGCCCAGCCGCTCGCTGAATGCGTCATGGCCGCAGAGCTTCAACGTGAGCGCGGCGATCGCCGGCGTGAGCAGGCATCCGGCGAACGCCTGTAGCACCCGTGAGGTGAGCACCGGCACCTCCGTCGGTGTCACCACCACCAACATGGCGCTCAGGCCGGTCATCAGCAGTGCCACAGCGACGGCCAACCGCTTGAGATGGATGGCATCCACCAGCGCGCCAGCTGGCACCTGAAAGAGCAGTGCCGATCCTGTGCCGACGCTTAGCGCGAAGCCGATATCGGTCTGGCTCCAGCCCTGCTGGGTGAGATAGACGGTGAAGAACGGTCCGAACGCCGTTTGCAGGGCGCCGACGAAAAAATTGAGGCCGTTCAGTCCGCCTCGGGTGCGTAGCGATGTCATGGTTCAACCGTAACCTCGCTGCGAGCCCGAAAAAGTAAAGGCCGGGCAGACGCGCTGCCCGGCCCTTATCCTATTCTCCGGCCGCTGCGATGTCAGCCGGTAACCGCGCGCAGGCGCGGCGCCTGCGGCATGCACAATTCCTCGTAGAGATCGAGATAGTCCTCGGCCATGCGCCGGGCGGTGAAGCGGCGCTCGAACTGCCGGCGCACCAGGGTGCGGTCCAGCTCACCCAGCCGATGCACCGCCGCGGTCGCGGTCGCCTCGTCGTGCACGATGAAGCCGGTGAGGCTGTCGTCGATCACCTCGGGCACCGAGCCGCGGTTGAAGGCGATCACCGGCGTGCCGCACGCCATGCTCTCGATCATCACGAGACCGAACGGCTCCGGCCAGTCGATCGGGAACAGCAGCGCATGCGCCCCCGACAGGAAGGCCGGCTTTTGGCTGTCGTTGATTTCCCCGATGAACTCGACCCATGGGCTGGCGTCGATCAGCGGCTTGATCTCGCTCTCGTAGTACTTCTTGTCGGCGTTATCGACCTTGGCGGCAATCATCAGCTTCATGCCGGCGGCTCCGGCGATGCGGATCGCCTTGTCCACACCCTTCTCCGGCGAGATGCGGCCGAGGAACGCAAGATACTCCTGCTTCACCGGCTGCGGGGTCAGCAGATTGGCCGGTATGCCGTGGTGCACCGTGCCGATCCAGTTCAAGCGGGGAATCGGTCGCCGCTGGCTGTCCGATATCGACACGAACGGCGCATCGAACAGCTCGTACACGTCCTTGAACTCGGGAATGTCGAGCCGGCCGTGCAGCGTCGTCAGGAAAGGCGTGCGCTGGCGGCTGAACAGCGACAGCGGAAAATAGTCGGTATGGAAGTGCAGCACATCGAATTCGTCGGCGCGGCGATAGATCCGCTCCATCATCCGCATGTAGATCGCGATCCAGTCGACAACGGATGGATCGAGGCGCAGCGCCTGGTCGCGCATCGGCGCGAGCTTTGCCGACGTGATCGAATCACCGCTGGCAAACAGGGTCACGTCGTGACCCATGGCCACCAGTTCTTCGGTGAGGGAGTAAACCACACGCTCGGTGCCACCGTACAGCTTTGGCGGCACCGCTTCGAAAAGCGGAGAAATTTGAGCGATACGCATGAATACAGGCCCCAGTGTTTTTCTTCGGTTCACCAGTAACCAGCTCGGCTTTTACTGACAGTTGATTGGATCAGGGGGCCGTGCTTGATCACTATGTTGTTATAAAATGTGAATGTGGCGAAAAATCGGCGCGTTCCATGCCGTAAATCCCGCCTTAATTCAGCCATCCGTACCGGATCACAGTCCCGACACTGAGTTGATTGCGGCGAAAATGAGGCTCGTTCGATGAACCTTCCGCGCTTGCGTGCGCACCCCATCGGGTTCCTGTGGCACTACGTGCGTCGTCACCCTTGGGGGCACGCCACCGTTTTCTCATCGGTGCTCGTCGCGGTGGTCTGCGCCGTTTCCGTACAGTATGGCCTCAAGCATCTGATCGACATCATCGCCGCCGGCCCGGGCAAGGCAACCGGACTTTGGCTGGCATTCGCGGTGCTTTGCTCGCTGGTCGCCGCCGACAGCTTGTTGTGGCGCCTCGCAGGCTGGGCGGCAGCTTACACTTTCGTGGCGGTGACCGGCGACATCCGGCGTGACCTGTTCGGCCACCTGTCCGGCCATTCGCCGAGCTATTTCGCCGAGCGCCTTCCCGGCGCGTTGGCCAGCCGTATCACCGCGACATCCAACGCCGTATTCACCACTGAGAACACTGGGTCGTGGAACGTTCTGCCACCGGTGGTAGCAGTGGTCTGCTCGATCGTCTTCATTGGCTCGGTGAACCTCACCATGGCCGCCGCACTGGTTGGCGCGGCCGTCTGCTTGGGCGCGCTGGTGTTTTATTTGGCCCGCCGCGGCACGCCGCTGCATCGCAGCTTTGCCTCGAAGGCCGCCGCGGTCGACGGCGAGCTGGTCGACGTGATCGGCAACATGTCGGTGGTGCGCGCGTTCGGTGCGATGTTCCGCGAGCAGAAGCGTATCGCCGGCACGATCGGCTTCGAGTTGGCTGCACGCCGCACCAGTCTGATCTATCTCGAACGACTGCGCCTTATTCATGCGGTGATCACCGCGTCGCTGATCGCCGGCATCGTCGCCTGGGGTCTGCTGCTGTGGCAGCACGGCGAGGCGACGGTCGGCGATCTGGTGCTGATCACCTCGCTGTCCATCGGCATCCTGCACTGCACGCGTGACCTCGCGGTAGCGCTGGTCGATCTGACCCAGCACGTGGCGCGGCTCGAGGAGGCCATCGGCGCGCTGCTGATCGAGCACGAACTGCCGGATCGTCCGAACGCGCGGCCGCTGCGGGCCGGGGCAGGGGAGGTGACGTTCGATCAGGTGCGCTTCGCGTATCCCGGCCGCGCGCCCGTGTTGCGGGACTTCGACCTGACGATCGAGCCTGGTCAGCGGGTCGGTCTGGTCGGCTATTCGGGCGCAGGCAAGTCCACCGTGCTGGCGCTGCTCCAGCGCTTCTATGACGTGGGCGGCGGCCGCATCCTGATCGACGGCCAGGACATCCGCGACGTCAAGCAGGAGAGCCTGCGCACGACGATGGCGATCGTGCCGCAGGACATCAGCCTGTTCCACCGCACGGTGCTGGAGAACATCCGCTACGCCCGCCCCGACGCGTCCGAGGAAGATGTGCTGGCGGCGGCCGACATGGCGAACTGCCGCGAGTTCATCGAGGCGCTGCCCGAGGGTTTCGCCACCATGGTGGGCGATCGCGGTGTCAAGCTCTCCGGCGGTCAGCGGCAACGCCTGGCGATCGCACGGGCGCTGTTGAAGGACGCGCCGATCCTGCTGCTGGACGAGGCCACCAGCGCGCTCGACAGTGAGAGCGAGCGGGCCATCCAGGACGCGCTCGACGTGTTGATGCAGGGCCGCACCGTCGTCGCCATCGCGCACCGGTTGGCGACGCTCAAGAGCTTCGACCGGATCATCGTGATGGATCGTGGGCGCATCGTGGACGACGGCCCCCCGGGCGTGCTCGCGCTGCGGCCGGGTCCGTATCGCGACATGCTGCGCAGGCAACAGCTGGTCGAACCGCTGTCGGAAGCTGCATAGGCTCATCGACATCAAAGCGTCACGTGCGGTGACCTAAATTTTGTGCCCCAATCCGGACGCCGTCGCGCCGTCAGCCTGACGATCGAGGTCAGGCGGTGGCGGTTCGCGCCACGGTGACTGACAGGGGATAGGTCGCCAATGGACGTCGCCGAGCGTGCGATGCCCGCCGTCGCGGGCGCGAAATCTGTGCAGGATTACATCGACGAGTTGCCAGGCTGGGCTGACGGCACCAGGCTGAAATCAGCGCCGATGACCGGTATGCAATGGCGCATCTGGTCGCTCGCCGCCGCCGGAAAGTTCTTCGAGGGCTTCGTCGTCTTCATGACCGGCGTCGCGCTGCCGCTCATCGTTCGCGAATTCCACATCCTTCCTGCCGAGAAGGGTATCATCAGCGCCGCCAGTCTCGCCGGCATTCTGTTCGGCGCTGTACTGCTCGGCGGCCTGTCGGACTATTTCGGCCGCAAGCGCATGTTCATCGCAGAGATGATCATCTTCGTGGCCTTCCTCGGGCTGCTGATCCTCTGCAACGACTTCCTCTCGCTCGCCATTTGTCTGTTCGGACTGGGCCTCGCACTCGGCTGCGATTATCCGACCGCACACATGATCATCTCGGAGAACATCCCCAGCGCCAATCGCGGCAAACTGGTGCTTGGCGCGTTCGGGTTCCAGGCGCTGGGTGCGCTCGCTGGCACCGGTGTCGGTTGTCTCGTGCTCATTCTCGTGCCGGATCTGTCGGCATGGCGCTGGATGTACGCGACTGCGCTCATTCCAGCCGTCGCCGTCACCATTGGTCGCTTCTTCGTTGTCGAGAGCGCGAACTGGCTGGCGGTGCGCGGCGCGCACGACAAGGCCCAACAGTCGGTGACCCGCCTGCTCGCCCGCGAGCCGCAATATCCGAAGGATATCCGGCTGCGCCGCAGCAATGCCGCCGGGAGCGAGGCAGGGCGCGGCAAGCAATCCTTCATGGCGCTGTTCAACGATCGCAACCGGCGCGCCACTATTTTCGCCTCCGTCCCGTGGTTCATCCAGGATCTCGGCACCTATGGCATCGGCATCTTCACGCCGATCATCCTGGCGGCGGCTATCGGTGCCGGTTCCGACCATGTCCGCAGTCTCAGTGACCTGATCGCTGACACTATCCTCGCCGCCAAAGGTGCCGCGCTGATCAACGTCCTGTTGATCGTCGGCATCCTGTTCGCGGTGGTCCTCGCCGACCGCGCTGGCCGCATCAGGCTGCAGATCATCGGCTTCATCGGCTGTGCCGTCGGATTGTTCCTCGCCACACTCTCCGATGACGCCACGGGATCGACCAGGGTCGCACTTATCTTCGCTGGCTTCATGCTGTTCAACTTCATGACCAATATTGGCCCGAATGCGCAGACCTACCTGCTGGCAGGCGAGGTGTTCCCGACCGAGGTGCGTGGCATGGGCGCGGGCTTCGCCGCGGCCTTCGCGAAGATCGGTGCGGTCGCCACCGCCTTTCTGTTCCCGATCCTGCTCGCCAGTATCGGGACCGCTGCGCTGCTCTGGGGTCTGATCGTCACTTCGGTGCTGGGCGCGGTGGTCACCTGGATGTACCGCATCGAGACGACGGGCCTGAACCTCGATCAGATCGGCCGGTGACGCAGCCATGACGAAAAGCACTGATCCGGGCCGGTGGTACCGGCGCCGCCTGATCGCCGCAACGCTTCCGCTGGCACTGCTCTCGCTGTCGGCGCGGGCGCAGGGACCGACACTGAATGAAACCGGTTCCACGTTGCTCTATCCGCTGTTTCAGCGTTGGATCCCCGACTACATGCGCCTTGTGCCCGGCGTCACGATCACCGCCGCCGCCACCGGCTCAGGCACCGGCATTGCCGCCGCCATCTCCGGCGACGCGCATATCGGTGCGTCGGATGCCTACATGTCGGATGAGCAGGCTGAGCAGAACACTGGCATCGTCAATATCCCGCTCGCCATCTCGGCGCAGACTGTCAACTACAATGTCCCGGGCCTGAACGATGCCGGACTGAAACTCGATGGCCCCACGCTCGCCGGCATCTATGACGGCCGCATCACGGAATGGGACGCCGCACCGATTGCCGGGCTGAACCCTCATATCGAACTGCCGCACCAGCCTATCGTACCGATCCGCCGCGCGGACGCCTCGGGCGATACCTTCATCTTCACGCAGTTTCTGGATTTCTCAACCCAGAGCTGGGAGAACCGCATCGGTTACGGCACCAGTGTCGCGTGGCCCGGGGTGGCCGGAGAAAGAACCGCCAGCGGCAATGAGGGCATGGTGCAGGCGCTGGCCGCGACCCCGTATTCGGTCGGCTATGTGGGCGTCAGCTACCGGGACGCGGTTGCGAAGGCCGCATTGGGGACCGCGCCGCTCGGCAATCAGAGTGGCAAGTTCTTGCTCCCGAATGCTGACACCATCACTGCGGCAGCCTCGGTGCTCGACCCACGGACACCGGCCGACGAGCGTCTGAGCCTTGTGTTCGCACCGGGCGATAACTCATATCCACTGATCAACTACGAGTACGCGGTGATTTCCGTCAGGCAGGCCAATGCCGAAACGGCCGCGGCGTTGCGCCGCTTCCTGCTCTGGGCAGTCTCGATAGAGGGCGGCAACGCCCAGCGATATCTCGGCCCCGTCGGCTTCATTCCGCTGCCCGACTTCATCCGCGCGCTGAGCGAGAACCAGATCAACCGGCTCAAGTAGGCAAGGTTCCTGCCTGAGAAATCGCTTCTGCCACGTATCGGACATACTGCTGTGATGTGATTTCCGGTCGCATCATCGAGGCCATGCAGGATGTCCCGGCTAGTCGTCGTCTCCAATCGGGTGGCGCCGATCACGGAAGGTGAGCCAACCGCCGGTGGAACTCGCCGCCGGCGTGCTGGATGCGCTGAAGCAGCAGGGCGGCATTTGGTTCGGCTGGAGCGGCGAAATCACCGAAGACGCCGTCGCTGCCGCACATGTCGAGCGGACGGTCGGATCGATCACGCTCTACACGGTCGATCTCTGCCGTCGCGACTACGATGAGTTCTACCGTGGCTTCGCCAACGGCACGCTGTGGCCGACGCTGCACTATCAGGTCGGCCACGCGCATTTCGATCGGGCTGAGTTCGCTGGCTACCGCCGGGTGAACACGCTGTTCGCGCAGGCGCTCGCGCGTCTGGTGCAGCCGGATGATCTGATCTGGGCGCACGACTATCATCTGCTTTGCCTGGCGGAGGCCCTGCGCGAGGCGGGGCTGCGCAACCGCGTGGGCTTGTTCCTGCATACGCCATTTCCAGCGCCTTCGGTGTTCATGACCGATCCGGCGCACGCAGAGCTTGTCCGCGCCATGTGCCAGTTCGATCTGCTCGGCTTCCAGACCGAAGATGATCGCGGCGCGTTCACTGATTATGTCTTGCGGCAGGCAGGCGGCAGCGCGCTCGATGGCGGTCGGCTGAAGGCGTTCGACCGCACGGTGAAGACCGGGGTGTATCCGATCGGCGTGCATGTCGACGAAGTGCGACACGAGGCGGAAGCACCTGCCAATCAGCATCATGCGTCGCGACTGCGTGCCAGCCTGCTCGGGCGGCCGCTGATCCTGAGCGTCGACCGGCTGGACTATTCCAAAGGCCTGCGGCCGCGGTTCATCGCATTCGAGCAGTTCCTTGAGCGGTTTCCGCAGCGCCAGGGCAACGTGGTGTTCATGCAGATCGCGCCGCCATCGCGCGGCGATATCGAGACGTATCGCGAGATCCGCCACGAGCTGGAAGCGGAGGCCGGCCGCATCAATGGGCGCTTCGCCGAGGTGGACTGGATGCCGCTGCGCTATCTGAACCGTGGCTTCGCGCGCAGTGCGCTGATGCCACTATACGCCGAGGCGCAGGTAGGGCTGGTGACGCCGCTGCGTGACGGGATGAACCTGGTAGCGAAGGAGTATGTCGCGGCACAGGATCCGGACAATCCGGGTGTCCTGGTACTGTCGCAGTTCGCCGGCGCGGCGCGCGAACTGGACGCGGCGCTGATCGTCAATCCGTACGACGAGGCCGGGGTGGCCGCGGCGCTTGATCGTGCCCTGGCGATGGGGTGCGATGAACGGCGCGAGCGGCACGCCGCCATGATAGCGGTGATGCGGCACAACAGCCTGGATGCGTGGCGCGACCGCTTCGAGGCGGATTTGCGGGCTTGACGCCGGCACCTATAATGCTCGCCGCATTAAGGCAGGAGCGTTCCATAATGGGCATCAGCATCGATCCGGTCCATCCGGTGTTCGCAGGCGAGGTCTCCGGCATCGACATTGCGCAGCCGCTGAGCCGGGAACAGGTTGCCGCCATCGAGGCCGGAATGGACCGCTACGCCGTACTGGTGTTCCGCGACCAGCCGCTTACGGACGATCAGCAGCTCGAGTTCAGCCGCAACTTCGGCGAACTGGAGGTGACGTTGGCCGGCCAGATGGCCAAGCCCGAGGACCGCCGCCTCGGCGATCGGCTGGAGCTCGGCGACATCTCCAATCTCACTGCGCGCAACCAGCTTCGAGCGCGCGATGACCGCAGCCGGATGTACGCGCTGGCCAACCGGCTGTGGCATTCGGATGCGTCCTTCCGTGCCGTGGGAGCCGGCTACACGCTGCTGCACGGTCGAGTGATTCCCGGCAAGGGTGGGAACACCGAATTCGCCGACATGCGTGCCGCATACGATGCGCTAGACGATTCGACGAAGGCCGAAGTCGAGGACCTGGTCACCGAACACTCGATCGTCTTTTCGCGCGAGCAGATCGGCTTCGCCGACTACGCCGCCGGCAACGAGGACCGGCTGCGCCCCGTCCAGCACCGGCTGGTGATCACGCATCCGGTGAGCGGGCGCAAGTCGCTGTACCTGTCATCGCATATCGGCGGCATCGTCGGCTGGCCGGTGCCGGAAGCCCGCGCCTTCATCCGCGATCTGATGGAGCACGCCACGCAGCGCCAGTTCGTCTATGCGCACGAGTGGCGGGTGAACGACCTGGTGATGTGGGACAACCGTACGGTGATGCATCGTGCGCGCCGCTTCGACGATATGAAGGAAGTGCGCGACCTTCGGCGTACCTCGATCAAGGGCACCGGACTGGTGGTCGAGCAGGCCCAGGCTGCCTGACGCTACGCCTTTACGAGCCGCACCAGCCCGACAGGCTGCGTGCCTCGATCCGTGTCAGGATTTCGGTACGGCCGAAAAGCGAGACGCCCCTGTAGATGCGCGCCAAAATGCGATCGCGGTTCTCCACGTGGGCCGATACGTTATAGGTGGCGCCATTCTCGGGGTCGAAGAACCAGCCGCCGCCCCATTGCGACGGGCCGTCCTGATTGAGGCCCCAGATGATGGTTCGACCGCACATCTCGGAGGTGCGTAGCGCCGGGTTGCGCAACCACACAATCCGGCCGCACAGGCCGTCCTTGCACGGGAATATGTCGAACGCGATGCGCTGGCTGACCAGCCAGGTGCCGTCCGGGACAGCGGTCTGCGCCCTGGCCGCGGGACCTTGCACGGAGGCGAGAACGGCAAGCAGCAATATCGCACAGCGCCACATCGTATTATGTTCATGTCCATCGAACAGGGATCCGCATGATGACACTCAGCATCCGCCCGCTCAATCCCGAGTTCGCCGGTGAGGTGTCCGGCGTGGACATCACGCGGCCTCTGTCGCGTGATGAAGTCGCGGCGATCGAGGCCGGCATGGACCGCTTCGCCGTACTCGTGTTCCGCGATCAGCGTCTGAGCGACGATGCGCAACGAGCATTCACCCGCAACTTCGGTTCGCTGGAGTCATCGCCCGGCGGCCATATCGCAACCGCGGCCGAACGCCGGCTCCCGCTCGACATGCAGGATGCGTCTAATCTGGACAAGGACCACAAGCCGCTCGCGCGCGACGATCGGCGGCGTATGTTCAACCTTGGCAACCGGCTGTGGCACTCCGACAGCTCGTATCGTGCGGTGCCGGCGAAGTACTCGCTGCTGTCCGGCCGTATCGTGGTCGAGCGCGGAGGGCACACGGAGTTCGCCGACATGCGCGCCGCGTACGATGCGCTGGATGCAGCGACGAAGGCCGAGATCGAAGACCTGGTCTGCGAACATTCGCTTATGTTCTCGCGCGGCACGCTCGGCTTCACCGAGTTGAGCGCCTCGGAGCGGGAGATGTTCCGGCCGGTGCGCCAGCGCCTGGTGCGCACGCATCCGGTGAGTGGGCGCCGGTCCCTGTTCCTGTCGGCCCATGCCGGCACCATTATCGGTTGGCCGGTGCCGGAGGCGCGCGCCTTCCTACGCGACCTCGTGGAGCACGCGACGCAGCCGCAATTCGTGTATTCGCACGAGTGGCGGCAGTGGGACCTGGTGATGTGGGACAACCGCCAGACGATGCACCGCGTGACCCGGTTCAATGAGACCCAGGTGCGCGATATGCGACGCACCACGGTCATCGGGGATGCGATGACGGTCGCGCAGGCAGCCTGATCCTCGCGCTGGGCAGACCGCGCCGAGGCGCGCGCCGTCATTGCGAGGAGCACAGCGACGAAGCAATCTTGGTCAGAACTCGCATTTTGACCGAGATTGCTTCGTCGCTACGCTTCTCGCAATGACAGCGTGGGCAACGGGTTATCCCGACGCCGTCTCGCCGCAAGCTTGACTGCCGCGATGATCTCGGGATACGCGCCGCAGCGACAGAGATTGCCGGACAGGTAGTGGCGGATCTCATCATCGCTCGGATCGGGATACTCGTCGAGCAGTTGCTTCGCCATCAGGACGAACCCCGGTGTACAGAATCCGCATTGGAAGGCACCTGCCGCGATAAAGGCCTCCTGCACCGGGTCGAGCCGTCCGTCGTCGGCGAGATGCTCGACTGTGACAACAGTCGCGCCGTCGGCGAAGGCGGCGAGGTAGAGACAGGATGACACCGGCGCGGCCATCGACCAGCACCGTGCAGCAGCCGCACATTCCCTGGCCGCAGCTTTCGCGTGCGCCGAACAGGTGGAAGTGGTCGCGCAGCACTTCGACGAGACTCAAATGGGACGCCACCGTGGTCTCCACGGCTGTGCCGTTCAGCATGAACCGGATCGTGCGGGGCGCCGCGCTCATCGGCTCACTCCCGATAGCGCCCGATATACCGCCTCGGGCGTGATCGGCAATTCGGTTATGCGCACGCCAACCGCATCCTCGATGGCGTTGGCAATCGCTGGCGACACAGCGAAGGTTCCGGTCTCGCCGACTCCCTTGGCGCCATAAGGGCCGCTCTGCTGGGTTGCATCGACGACTTCTGACTCGATCCGATCCGGCAGGTCGCGGATGCCCGGTATCTTGTATCCGGCGAATGATGGGTTGCGCAGTTGCCCGTCGGTGAAGTCCATGCTTTCGAGCAGTGTGAAACCAAGTTGCATGATGGCTGCACCGGTCAACTGGGTTTCGACGATGCGCGGGTTCACCGGTGTGCCGGCGTCGGCGACATTGACCAGGCGCAAGATGCGGACCCGTCCAGTCTCGGTATCCACCTCAACCTCAGCAGCGGCGCCGCCGATCATCCAATAAGGCGTCGCATTTGGCGTGAGCCCCGTTGCGGGGTTCGGCGACGTATACGCGGGAATATAGCTGCCTGTGCCGACGATTGTGCCCGCCTGCATGCCATATTTGCGGCGGAATAGTTCAGCGATCGGCAGATTGGCGCCCGGCGTGACGCCAGTCTCGTCAGCAAGTGCCGCGAGTTTCGTGCGTGCCTCTTCCGCCGCGAGCCGCACGGCATGGCCCATATGAAACAGTGAACGCGACCCCAGCGTGCCCATGTCGTACGGCGTCACATCGGTGTCAGGCGCCACGACCCGCACGGCCTCGGCCTCGAGGCCCAACGTCTCCGCGGCAATCTGCGCCATCGCTGTGCTGGAGCCTTGTCCCATGTCGACGGTGCCGCAGTACAACGTGCAGCTGCCATCGGCAGAGACGGCGACGCTTGCCGCGGAAGTGGTCGGCGAGATGCTGGCTTTGAAACCAATCGCAATGCCGCGGCCGCGCCTCATTGTGCCTGCGCCGCGGTCGAAGGGCTGGTCCCAGCCGATCCGCGCCGACAGCCGGTCGAGAACCGCACCTGCGGCGGCGTCACGCATCACCGTTCCAGTCGCCTGCTCGGCGCCGTCGCGCAGCAGGTTCTTGCGGCGGAATTCAACGGGGTCCAGCCCGAGTGATCGCGCGATCAGATCGGTGTGGCTCTCATAGGCCCAGACCAGTTGTGGTATACCGAAACCGCGCAACGCGCCGGCCGGCGGTCGGTTGGTGTATATCTCAAAGGAGTCGATCGAGACGTTCGGAATGTCGTAGGGACCAGCGGCGCTGAATCCCGACTTCTGCGCAACGCGCGGCCCGATATCGGCATAGGCACCGCCGTTGTAGAAGACTTCGCAGTGGCGCGCGGTGATCCGCCCGTCATTGGTCACTGCGCTCTTGATGCGAAACGTGCTGGCGTGCTTGCTGATGGTGAAGAACTGCTCCTCCATCGTCAGCGCCAGCCTGACCGGACGGCAGACGAGCAGGGAGAGCGCGACGGCGAGCGCTTCGACCTTCACGTAGACCTTCGCGCCGAAGCCGCCGCCGAGAAATGCTGTCCTGACGCGCACGCGGTTCTCCGGCCAGCCCAACAGCCGCGCGATCTCGGTCCGAACGAAGGATGGGGTCTGCGTCGAGGTGTGGATCGTCAGCGAGTCGCCACGCGCATCAGCGATCGCGACATGCGGCTCAAGCGGCGTGTGCATGACCTGTTGCGTGCGGAAGCTGTGCTCGAAGACGTGGTCGGCTTCGGCAAAGGCGCGCTCTGTGTCTCCGCGACGGAGGTGGAAATCGAGTGCGACATTGGTATTTCGCCGGTCGCTCAGATGCTTCAGGTCCGCGAAAGTGCCGGCCGGTTTCAGCGCGTCGTGCACGATCGCTGACGAACTGACCGCTTCGACCTCATCAAATACCGCCGGGAGCGGTTCGTAATCGACTTCGATCAACTGCGCGGCTTGTTCCGCGACATGCGGGTCGGCAGCAAGCACCGCCGCGACAGGCTCGCCGACGTGACGCACCTTCCCCTCGGCCAGGATCGGCTGATCATGGAAGGCTGGGCCGTAATAGGGCTCCGCGATGACCGTGCGGATTTCAGCGGCAGTGACGATGCGCCGCACACCGGGAATGGCTGCGGCTGCACGCGTATCGATGCGACGGATCTGGGCGTGCGGTACGGTGCTGCGGCAGATCTTGGCGTACAGCATGCCGGGCAGGCGAAGATTATGGATATATTCGGCAGTGCCGGTGACTTTGGCGCGAGCCTCGACCCGCGGCACTGAGCGACCGATCTGGCCGGAGGAGATGTGCGCTGCGTCGCTCATGCGATGGCTTCCTGTCCGACCAGGGCGAGGGCTCGCCGCAAATGCACCTCAATCAAGACACGTTTGTACGCAGCCGAGCCGTGCTGGTCCGCGACAACCGGCGCCTCGACCGCAGCCGCCCGGCCAGCCTCGCGCATCAGCGCATCATCAATGACGCGGCCGGCGAGGAATGTCTCGGCACCTGGAAGCCGCCTTGCTGTTTCCGTCGCCGCGCCGACTGCAATACGCACATCGCGAACAATGCGGTCCTCGATGTGCATCGACACGGCAACGCCAAGCGCGGGCCAATCATCGGCTGAGCGAGCGGTGCATTTGAGATAGACTGTGCGCCAATCAAACTGCGGCGGCACCGTCACGCAGGTGATCAACTCGCTGTTGTTCAGCGCTGTCGCAAGATAGCCGGTGAACAGATCCTCGACCGCGATCTGCCTTTCGCCCGTGGGCCCGACAACGCTGATCCGGGCACCAAGCACCATCAGGACCGGCGGCAGGTCCATATGCGGATCGGCGTGTGCCAAGTTGCCGCCAATCGTCGCGACATTCCTCACGCGGACATTCGAATGGGTCAGTAGCGTCTCGGCGATCACTGGCGCGGCGTTGCGTACCTCCACCGAGCGCCGCAGGTCGGCGAGCCGTGTCATCGCGCCGATCTTGAGCGAGCCGTCGGTCCCGACGCGGATATCAGCCAAGCCCGAGCCGATCTTCCGCAAGCTGACCAGGCGCCGCGGCCGATAAAGCCCCGACTTCATCATCAGCATCAGCGCGGTGCCGCCGGCGATCGGGCGTACTGTGCTGTCCTCGGGATCGAGCATCGCCACGGCGTCGGCGAGCGATTGGGGCTCGGCCAATTCGAACGGGACCATCAGTGTGCTTCCCCGGGCTGCGATATATTTCTGCCTCCGCCAACTGTAGGCTTTGCTGCGGACGTCAGGAAGTTTGCTACCGGAGGAATCAGCAGGCATGAGGCTCGCAATCCCAGACCTGATCTCGAATTCGTATTTCCCGGCCCTGGCAGCGGCCGAGCTTGGGTTCTTTGAGCGCGAAGGGATTGCAGTCTCCGCCGAACTGATCTTCCCGGTCGATCGCGCGTACATGGCATTGCGTGACGGCGAAGTCGATTTTGTCGGCGCCGCCGCGCACGGCGCGCTTGCCGCCTTTCCTGCATGGCGCGGCGTCAAGTTTCTCGGTGCATTGGCGCAGGGGATGTACTGGTTCCTGGTGATGCGCGCCGACCTAGGGATAGCACGAGGCGATTTGCACGCCCTCAGGGGCCTGCGGATCGGCGCAGCGCCTTGGGTTGAGATGGGGCTGCGCCGGCTGCTGGCTGCCGCCGGCCTGGATCCCCAGCACGACCAGATCGAAATCGGCCCGGTGCCGGGAGCGAGCGGTTCCAGCATCAATTTCGGCCTCACTGCCGCCGAAGCGATGGCTGCCGGCAAGATCGATGGTTTCTGGGCCAACGGCATGGCGACCGAACTGGCGGTGACGACCGGCGTCGGCGCCATCGTCCTCGATGTGCGGCGTGGCGACGGCCCACAGGGCTGTTTCGACTACACGATGCCTGTGCTGGCCACGACCGACGCGCTGATTGCGCGCTCGCCGGAATCGGCTGCAGCGGCGTTGCGTGCACTGGTCGCAGCCCAGAATACTCTGAAACAGGACGTGTCGCGCGCCACCGAGGTTGGGCACAGGCGCTTTCCGCCACGTGAGACGAAGCTGATCGCCGAGATCGTGCGTCGCGATCTGCCCTTCTACGACGCTTCGATCGCCGCGAGTTCAGTCACTGCAATCAACTCGTTCGCCCGCGAGATGGGCGTACTCGCCGGCGACGTGCGCTACGATCAGATCGTTGCGACGCAATTCCGCGGGTTCTGGTGAGAGGAAGGCGCTGACGCACGTGCGCGGCCGGCAGGTTAATCCAAGTACCCGCTATTTGGAGCGCGAGTCACGCCGAGATTGTCAAAGCTAAAGCGCAGCGACGAAGCAATCTCGTTCGATAAGGCAAAGTTACGATTCTCGCAATGACAATCCGCAGTTTCGCCGTTCTAAGATTTCCGCTGCTAGCGATACTTTTCCTGCCAACCCGGCGTCCACCATTCGACGATCTCAGATGACGCCTCCTTGCGAGGCCGTCCGCGCCGGCGCGGCAGCTTGCTTGCTTCCGAAGTCGTGGCCGCCGGATGCGCTCCATCCTGCTCCTGCCGAGTTGCAGTCACAAGCTCCGCGCGTTCCTCCACCCCCCGAAGACGAGCTGCGGTTGCCTGGTCGCGTTCCGCCTCCGCCTGCTCTCGTAAGGCACGCTCGGCCGCCAGCTCCTGCTGCGCCATCGCGAGCGCCTTTCCGATTCGCTGGTGCTCGGCATCAGCATGTCTGCCGGCCTCATCCTTCGCGAGGCTCTCATGGGCCAGCTTGGTCTGCAGATCCCGGATCGTATTCCGCGCTTCCGCCAGCGCTCGCTCCGCTTCCTCAAATGCGGTGGTCTGCGCGCGCAGCGCTTGTCTGGCTGCATCCAATTGCTGAACGAGAGAGTTGCCGTGCTCGCCGTGCACAACGGTGACCGGCACATCGCCATCACGCACGAAGTGCCGCCGTTGTGGGTTTGCGCCGGCCGATATGGTTTTCGGGGCCGTCGATTGCGCTGGCTCGCGTTGGAGCCCGAGTGCGCGGCGCATCTGCCCTTCGGCGGCGCGCAGCCGTTCTTCATCTGAGGTCAAGTCTGTCATTGTCTTCTTTTGCCCGGACGGCGGCGCTGCATGCGATCCGCTGATTCTTTGTCGACAATGGTTACATCCTGCTTTCAAGGGCGAAGTCAAGGCCGCTTTAGGGACCAATTACGTCACATATGATCGTACACTGAGAAACTAGGTGCCGATTTAGCATCCCGGCTACCGCCAATCGGCTAAAATGCACCTCACAACAAATCGTGCATGCGATGCAATCACTTGCTATGTGTCTATCGGACTTGACGAGATTTCATGTTCAGAACATGCGTGAGTAATCCAGGGCTTCAGGCCCACCAATAATAACCAGCAATGTGAACTGCCAGTGCCTACAGTGCATCCCTCGGTCTGGCAGCGAATCGCAGCATACGGCGGTGCGCTGCCCCGACCAGTAGGGCAGGGACGAATGTGCCGGTTGTCTGGACAATGAACCCCGTCACCATGGGCGCGAGCGCTCCGCCCAGGTAGCCGCCGAAGTTCTGGATCGATCCTGGCGACGCCGTGCTATGCGCAGGAGCCGCGACTGATGCCAGCGCCCATGACATCCCGCCGGCCCCGCCGGCGAAGGACACCGCCGCTGAGATGGCCGCCAGGAGAGAACCCGCCAGCCATGAGCTTGTCGGTGATCCAGCCCGCGTCCCGACGACTCCGAAGTCGTAACGAATGGCAGCGACAAAGCCAGTCGCGCGAATCGACATGTGACGCTGCATTTCAAAATAGCCGGGATGCCAGGCCCAGGGAGCTGAATGCGTACGCCCAGAGGAAGGCAGAAAGCAGGAGGCCCATATCGGCAATCAAGAGACCGAGGTCTGGCGGATCACCGGATTGGCAATCGACAGCGTGGCACGGTCAACATAGTTGAGCCATCCCCGCAGTCACGAGAAGCACAAGTGCTGAAATCTCTATTCGCCTGACGCGGGGTGGAACTGATGCGTGCGCCATTATGCCTTCTTCCACCTACTATTGCCTGGAGCAGACGCTAACAAAGCGTTAACCCCCCCTCCGCCCGACCTGGAAAGCGTGGCGGTGGTGCTCCCTTATCAGGCGGACAGTGCCTTCACCAGGAAGGGAAGGCTTTCATCCATGCGGTAGTCGACTCCCGTATGGTTGTCCGGGAATTCTTCATAGCGATGGTCGATGCCAAGTGCCGTCGCCCGCTTGGCGAAACGCCGCGCTCCATACAGCAGATTGAACTGATCGTTCACACCGCAGTCGATGTACAGCGCCTTCAGCCGACGCAGATTGTCGGCCTGGCTTTCGATCGCGACAGCAGGATCATGCCGCAGCCAGTTGGCCCAACGATCCTCGATGACCTCACAGGTATCGAACGTCACCGGCAGCCGCATGCCGAGGAACTGGGTCGGGTCAGGGTCATAGCTGGCGGCCATCGCCAGGGCGTTCATCACCTTGAAGGAGTTTTCTGGCCGTTTTTTTGCCGCCTCGAATTCCGTCCACCAGCGCTCGATCGAATTGTCCAAGCCGGCGAGTGCCCGCAGAACCGCCGGCATGTCGGGCAGATAGCAGAGCTCGAACGCCATATCACCTGAGTGGCACGCAGAAGCCGCCCAGATATCGGAGTGGCGCAACGCGTGGGTGATCGCGCCATATCCACCCGAACTCTTGCCGAACACGCCACGACGGCCATCACCACCGCACTCGAAGCGCATTTCGACGGCGGGCAGCATTTCACGCAGCAAGAAGTCCTCCCACGCGCCCATCGCTGTCGAATTGACGTACTGGTTGCCACCGAGACGGGTGAAGCAGTCCGGAAATGCGACGACAACCGGCGGCATGCGTTGCTCGCCGATCAACCGATCGAGACGCTCAGGCACATTCTCCTGGAAGCCGGCCCAGTTGGTGTGGGCAAGTCCGCTGGCCGTGAAGCCAACAAGGTCCACGAGCAACGGCAGGTCCCGCCCGCTGTGTCCTGCAGGGATATAGACGTCCACCGGTCGGCTGGTCGGATCACCGAGCAGATTTCCCTTGAGTGACTGACTTTCAATCTCAATTCGGGTCACCGATCCCGCGGGCCCCTGAAATTTCCGCACGGCACTCTCCTCTCGCGTTAGCTCAGACAGGTGGTTCGGGGTTTATCGCGGCTGGTCCAGCGGCGCCACAGGGGCACTTACGGCGACCGCGGCAGTCACAGCGACATGACCATCGTGATCGGTAGTTCCAGTGAAGCGGCAGACCTCGGCAGCGAACGCGTCTGGCCTGCATATCTGTACGATAAACACCCCGGCCAGTAGCAGCTCCGTAACGTCGCTACCGAGCCGTCGCCGCCACTGCTGAAACCCTTTCACTGACCTATCCCGGCCGCGCAATGGTGTCGTAGGTGAACCGCACATGGCAGCGGACCACGTGCAGGAAATCATCCGCGGTAACGTTCTTATCGATGCTGCCTATGCCTGCGGTTGCCGGGCCATAGACAATTGCCGGAATGTCCATGCCCGCAGCATATCGTGCCAATGGAAAGCAACCAAACCCGAGACAACACACCGTCTCAGTGACAGCTCGTCGGCCTCGAACGGGTTCGCTTTATCGGTGGAACCTTGCAATCGTTCATTCGCTGCTCATCGGATGCCTTGTCGCTCAGGCGCTCCTTCCCCGTCCTGACAGGAGCCGTGGTTGCTGTCTGGTCGTGGTCAGCCGCCAAAGTCGCTGAGCATGGCGTCAGGCTGGCAAGCAGGAAGGCCAGTATGATCCGGTGCATGCGCGTGGACTCCATCATGCCTGGCGCACCGTTGCATCATCCGAATTGGCCGCACACTCCGATCCTTGCCATCGGTCGCGTCCTCGGCGCAGGCCGGGAGACAGTTCGCCGCTTCAGTCCGCAGCGCGCGAACGCGGCGAACGAGCGCTCGGTGGTGGCGCTGCCTCAACGGCAATCTTCATCCCTTCCCTGGCGACCAATGTGCCGGGGCGTCGTTTGGCGGCGGCGCGGCCAATCGCATCCATCGCAGCATCGTCGTGACTAGGATCGTGGTGGAACAATACCAGCCGCTTGACCGCGGCTGCATCCGCAAGACTGGTCCCTGCCTGCCAGGTCGAATGCCCCCAGCCGACCCGGGATTGATATTCTGAGGCGGTATAGGTCGCATCGTAGATCATGATGTCCGCGCCCTGGGCGAACCGGCGCAGGTTGTCATCAAGCCCATCTGCCGGATGCTCGGTGTCGGTGATGTAGCATACACTCGATCCAGCCCACTCGATCCGATAACCAACCGAGTTGCCCGGATGCCGCAGGGCCGTCGTCCCGATGCGCAGCCCCGGATGCAATTGCAGGTGATCTCCCGCGACAAAATCATGGAATGCCGTCTGCGCTCGAAATTCAGAGTCCATATCGGGCATGAAAGGCGCGCGCCAACTGATCCGCAGGGCCTCCGCGATACAGGCCGGCGGCGCCAAATGGCCTCCCCAGAAGCGAATGCGCGCCTCCGGATCGTACATTACCGCGAAGAACGGCAGTCCACAAATATGGTCGAGGTGCGTGTGGCTCAGGAGAATATCGACATCCACAGGCGCGCCGCGCGCTGTCAGCGCAGTGCCCAGTTCGCGCAACCCGCTGCCGGCATCGAGTATGAGCAGATGCGGGCCGCACAGGACCTCCACACAGAGAGTATTCCCCCCATAGCGCGCCGTGGCCGCCCCAGGCGCGGGCAGGCTTCCTCGGACGCCCCAGAAACGCAGGGTCATTGCACCATCAGTTTCGACCACGGACACCGCCTGATCCTTGCGTCTCACCAGTCCCGATCCTCTTGCACCCGAGATTTAGCTCGACCCACGGATTTGTCAGTATTTGCGCGCCCAGGGGGCACCCGGAAGTGATCGGGCGGTCCTGGTGGCCAGCCAGGACCATCCCTCCACGTCAAATTCCAGAAACTGGTGCGATCTGAACGGTACAATGGATCCATTTGCGCGACAACGGCATCGGCAATTCGGGTGAGACGAGGGACAGACCAGCCGAGGGCATCTTGTGTTCACGGTATTACCAATTCGCTACAGGAATATGTCAATATGCAAATCGCAGATTAGCAAAATTCCTGGCCGCTGCGTGTGATCGCAATCTCATGCCCGAGGTACTGCAAGCTTAATCGCTGGCGTCCGAGGTGACCTCAAGCTATCAAGCCGAAGTGAACTTCGTAACGGGTTGATCAGTGGGCACTGCCGAACAGGCTGCGATAGAGAAGCTCGCGGAAGTGGTTGGGATCGAACCCAGTTATCGCGACACCGAAGGGCACATCCGGCACATTTCACTTGAGTCGAAGCGCGGTGTTCTTCAGTCAATGGGCTTCGACTTGAATTCCGTTAATGCACTACATGCTGCGCTGCATCAGCGGGAAGAAGCTGACTGGGATCGTCTCGTTGCTCCTGTAACGGTACTCCGACGTTCGCAGGGCGACGCGCTGTCCGTTACGGTGACGTTGCCCAATGCGCTGTTGTCCCGGTCGATGGACTGGTGCGTGGAACCGGAGGGCAGCTCAACATTGGCGGGATCCCTCGTTCCAGGCTCGCTCGATTGTCTTGAGCACCACACCGTGAGGTGCGGCACGTTTGTGCGCATGCGCCTGCCATTACCGATGGATCTGAACGACGGTTACCACCGAGTAACCCTCGCGATTGCCGGTGTCGAAGCCGCGACGACACTTGTCATCACCCCACCAACTGCGTTCGTTCCCGATTGGGTCGAGCGCGGCGAGCGGCAATGGGGGATCGCCTGTCCGCTCTTTTCGCTTTGGTCGGATGAAAGCTGGGGTATCGGCGATTTCTCCGACCTCGCCTCATTCGCCGGGATTGCTCGAGAATTGGGCGCCTCTGTGGTCGGCCTGAACCCATTGCACGCGCTGCTGCCCAGCGAAATGTCCGATCCGAGCCCGTATCTGCCCTCCAGTCGTCTCTTCCTGAATCCGGCGTATATCGACGTAACCAAAGTTCTGGCGGATCACCACGATCGCCGCCGTCTCGGCCCTGATGCGAACTTCGCCGCACGGATTGCGCAGGCACAGAGCGCCAGGCTGGTCGATTATCCCCTGGTCTATCAGCTCAAACAGGAGGCTCTGGAAGCGGCGTACCGATCTTCCAGACAGGACGACAGAGGTGACGCCGATCGAACATCCGCCGGCCTGCAGGCATTTCGCAAGCAACACGGACGGCTAAACCACTTCGCAATCTTCAGCGCGCTCCAGGAACAGTTTGGCGGCGTTCCCTGGCACCAGTGGCCCGAGGATCTGCGGACGCCGGAATCAGCCGGAATTGCGCGGTTCGCGGAGGAACACGCGCATCGCATCGACTACCATGTCTGGACGCAGTGGGTGGCGGATCGCCAGCTGGCAATCGCGGCCGCGGCTTCGGATGCGGGAGACGGTGCGCATCGTCTCTATCTGGACCTCGCCGTCGGCGTCAGCGCCAATGGCGCTGATGCCTGGGCCGACTCCGACACCTACGTAACCGGTGCCAGCATCGGCGCTCCGCCGGATGCATTCAACCTCGCTGGACAAGACTGGGGGACGCCGCCGCCGAATCCGCTGACACTGCGGGAAAATGCCTACGCGCCATTCATAGCTGCTCTGCGAGCCAATATGCGGCACGCGCAGGTCCTGCGAATTGACCACGTGATGGGTCTGCAGCGGTTGTATTGGGTGCCATCCGGGCAGTCGGCTCAATCGGGTGCCTATGTCCGCTATCCGCTCGACGACATGCTCGGAATTCTCGCATTGGAAAGCCATCGCAACCGCTGCATGGTTGTCGGTGAGGATCTCGGAACGCTGCCGGAGGGCTTTCGCGAACGCATGGCCGCAGCAAAGGTGCTCTCGTATCGCCTCTCGATGTTCGAGCGCTATCCCGACGGCCTGTTTCGCCGACCTGTGACTTATCCACAGCTGTCGGTCGCCACGTTCGGCACGCATGATTTGCCGACAATACGAAGCTGGTGGGAGGGAGAGGACATCGAAGTCCGCCGAACGCTTGGCCTGACCACGGAAGCCGAGGCTGGACGAGAAGTGGAGGAGCGACAGGCTGATCGCCAGCTGCTACTTGCGGCACTTCGCGATCAACAGCTCGTCGGGCCGGACCTCGAGACGCAGGGAAACCTTGACGAACTGATCATAGCAATCCAGCGGTTCGTCGCTCGGACTCCATCAGCTCTGATGCTCGCCAACCTGACCGACCTGCTGTCAGAGGCGGCGCAGATCAATGTGCCTGGGACGGTTGCGGAATGTCCGAACTGGCGCCATCGGTCTTGTGCGCCCATGACGGAGCTGGCAACGAATCTCTTGGTTCGTCGCATCGCCGCCGCTGTCAGCGCGGAACGGCGCGGGAATGACATGCCGCAGTGAGACTCAAGGTTCGTCGTTGACCAGCACGACGTGGAGTTGTCGCGGGCCGTGCGCGCCGAGTTCCAAGGTCTGCTCGATGTCGGCCGAGCGTGACGGGCCGGTGACCAGCATGACGTTGCGCGGCATGCCACCGGTTTCAGTGCGCAACAGATCCCAGGCTTCCTCGTAGGCCCCGACCAGCCGCGAGGCGCGCAGCAGCACGATCTCGGTATCCGTCAGCAGGTTCAGCGTGGTGGGACGCTGCGGCGCCGATGGCAGCATAAGCGTGCCGGTCTCCGCGATCCCTGCGAAGGCATGCTGCAGGCTGACCATATCGGACGCCTCGGCGCGGCCTTCGCGAAGGCGCAGCAGCGGGCGCGTCGCCCACGGGATCGCCTGTAGCTCCGGATGAGGCGCCATCACGATGTCGGTCGGCAGATTCTGCGCCGCGAGATAGGTGGCGATCGCCTCGGGCACCGCGTCGAGATCCGCGACGCGCGCGACGCTGCCGAATTCCTTCTCCACGTTGCCGACGAACAGCGCGACCTGCTCGGCACGCGGCAGCCGCGAGCGCGCCGGGATCAGATGCCGCGGATGCGACGTGAGCCGGCCGCGCAGCATCGCCGCCTGGTCCGCGGGCAGGGCGCCACGGCGGAGCCCGCGACGGATCGCCGCAAGCATCGTGTCCTTGCTCATATACGGCCCCGTGTGTCAGCCCGGCCTTTAACCGTGATGGCGGGGCTTGACCCTGGGCTTAGCCCGGCCATCACCGCACGCGCCCAGCGCGCTGCTCGCGGGCGTAGCGGGCGAAGAACGTATCGCCTTCCGGCGCGGGCAGGTCGCGCCCGTCGGTCCAGCCGCTGGCGAGCGGCAGCTTGCGGAAGCGTCCGTGCTTGCGGCCGAACAACCCCAGCGTCCAGGCGGCGGCGCGGGTCGCCAGGCGATACAGCGACGGGCGGCGCGCGAAGAAGGCCCACAGCGCCAGGTTGGTGCGCACCGCGCGCGGTGTCAGGTGACGTTCGAACTCGCGCTCGCGCCAATGCCGCATCAGCTTGGGCAGCGGGATCTGCACCGGGCAGACGCTCTCGCACTTGCCGCAGAAGGTGGAGGCGTTGGGCAGTTGGCCGGCCTCGTTCACGCCGATCAGCGATGGCGTCAGCACGCTGCCCATCGGACCCGGATACACCCAGCCATAGGCGTGGCCGCCCACCACGCCATACACCGGGCAGTGGTTCATGCAGGCGGCACAGCGGATGCAGCGGAGCATCTCCTGGAAGTCCGTGCCGAGCATCGCCGAGCGGCCGTTGTCCACCAGCACCACGTGGTACTCGTCGGGTCCATCGAGGTCGCCGGGCCGCCGTGCCCCGGTCGAGAACGTGGTGTAGACGGAAAAATCCTGCCCTGTCGCGGATCGCGCCAGGACGCGCAGCAGCGAGGTGCAGTCTTCGATCGTCGGCACGATCTTTTCGATGCTGGCCAGCACGATATGCACGCGCGGCAGGGTCTGCGTGAGATCGCCGTTGCCCTCGTTGGTCACGATGACGCTGCTGCCCGTCTCGGCGATCAGGAAGTTGGCGCCGGTGATGCCGACGTCGGCGGCGAGGAATTTTTCCCGCAACCTGGCGCGTGCCTCCGTCAGGATGTCGCGGCGTTCGCGAAACACGCGGTCCGGCGGCAGGTCGGTGTGGGATTTGCGGAAGGTTTGCTCCCAGTCCTCCTTGTTGAGGTGGAACGCGGGCGCGATGATGTGGCTGGGCAGCTCATGACGAAGCTGAATGATGTATTCGCCGAGATCGGTCTCAATTGGGGTGATGTCGTGCCGTTCGAGGTGGTCGTTGATGCCCAGCTCCTCACTGATCATCGACTTGCCCTTGGTGACATTGCGGGCATTGACCGAGCGGCAGATCGCCAGCACCGCATCGCGCGCCTCATCTGCGGTGGCGCACCAGTGCACCTTGCCGCCGGCAGCGAGCACTTTTGCTTCCCACTCCTCGAGGTAAAAATCGAGATTGGCCAGCGTGTGGTTCTTGATCTCGCATGCGATGTCGCGCAGCTGCTCGAACTCCGGCAGCGCGGCGACCGCGGCGGTGCGGCGTGCGATGAAGCTGGGCCCGCTGCGAGCCAGTGCCTTCTGCAGCCCCGCATCAGCGATGGCGCGATGGGCGTTCTCCTTGAAGGCCGACGAGGTGGCGACGTGCATGCGGATCCTGTTCTCTCTCGCGATGCAGTCTAGCGGCGTCGCTGGCTCAGTCACAGGGTGGTTGCCCCTGCGCAGAATGCGCCGGCCGGATCCGTCTTACGAACGCGGTTCCGGAACGATCCTGTCGAGCAACCGGGTGCCGACGTATGGGTGGTGGCCAAGCTCACGTTCGCGACGATAGATTTCCGCGATCGTGCGGGTATCCTCGGGATCCCAGTAATCGAGGCTCAGGATCGGCAGGGGCACCTCGCCGCGCCGGGCAGGGGCCAACAGCGCCATCTGCTGCGCAACCAGTGACGGCTCGTTCCACTTGTAGCCGCCATGCTCGTCCACGGTGGTCAACAGGCTTTCGGCGACGATCCCATCGATGCTGCCGATAACGTTCGGAAGCAGTGCGTATCCCCAATTCATGATCACCATCATGTTCGGCTGCGAGTTGTGGATCGCCTTGACCAGATCCACAGCCGCCTGACGCATGCCCGCCTTTCCCTTGGGGTCCAATTGCTCAAGATACGGCGGCGTATCGAGCGTATCGAGCAGAAGCCCGGTGAACCCCTTGGCAGCGATGGAAGGGATAATCTCGGTGAGAACCAGGTTTTTCCAGGACGGATGTCTGACGTCTATCCTGCGTGTGCCCGGCCACGCAGGATTCTCCTCGAGCAAAGCCGCGGGATCTATCCTGTTGTAAAAGCTGTCCGACTTCCTGATCTCGCCGAGGCTCAGGTACCCGCATACGCGTGCGCGGTCTCTCGCGACCATCGCAATTGACCCTGCGAACATCGGGTCCAGCACCACAATGTCGTATGACGCGAGTGACGCGAGCGCCTGCTCGTCGGCGATCTGCCCGTAGAAGGCGATCCATTTCATGTGCTGTTCGGAGGCTGGCTTCGCAGCGCGTGTCCCCGTCGCCCAGGCAAAACTCGCTGCGCACATGGTGGCGCACGCCTGTAGGATCGCGCGTCGCCTGCCGACATTGTCATTGCGAGGAGCGAAGCGACGAAGCAATCTCGTTCGATGGAGTGAACTTGTGACCGGGATTGCTTCGTCGCTTCGCTCCTCGCAATGACAGCACACATGTTTCGCCGTTCTAAGGTTGTGGCCGTCGCTTGGCTTAATGGACATTGCGTCCCAAATCCACGAGTGCCGCTCGATACTCGATGTCCTGCCCGAGCTCTCCGGCGAGGCGGGCGTACTGTGGCAGAAGATCCGGTGGGAGACGGCCGCTGCGCCGCAGGTCTCGCAAAACCCCGAATGCGTCGGCAGGCGAGGTGACCGCCATCAACAGATCGATCCACGTCCGCCGATAGGAAGGCCCCACAGTTGCAAGGTCAACCTTTCCGAGCAGCCACTTCGTCATAGCCGGGTTGTGCTCATGGAACGCGAGCTGTGCGGCGAGCAGCGGCCTTTGCTCGGCGACCGCTTGCGGCAGGCTGCCCCAGAAGGGGGCGAGTGCCCCAATACCGAACTCTGCTGCGATCGCCTCGCTGTAGCGTGCGATGAGGTCATTCGACGCGGGGCGGCTGAGCACCTCGCCGAAGGCCTGCCATACGATCTCCGGCTCGCCGTGTTCGCGGCATGCCGACAGAAAGCCGGCAATCTCATTCGTCGAGGGCGAAGGGTTCTCCTTGACCCAGCTGGACAGCAGGTGACGCGCGACCGGCTTGGCACCCATCGTCGCAAGTCCGCGAACGAGGAAAAAGCGGATCTCCGGGTGCAGGACTGCCACGGCATCGGCGAGCTCCGATGCATCGGCGACCGGCGCCTCCAGGACAATGCCACGCAATAGGCGATCTGCCAGCCAAGGCTCATGCCATTGCAGGACCCACTCCTTGCCCAGACGAACAGCCTCGGTGCTTCGCCCCAACTCAACGAGCAGTTTGGCCAGGTAAATTCGCGCGTCCCCGGTTTGTGTCAGTGGCGTCGGGGCCGGAAGTCCTTCGCTGCGCATGAGGATGCCGATCGCACCGTCTCGGTCTCCCGTGTCGGCATGGAGCTCGGCCAGTCGCAACAAGAGTCCATTTCCGACCGTCAGCTCTGATTGAAATCGCGACAGCAGCGCGAGCTCCTTGTCGACCTGGTTCTCCTGACGGTACAGGCTCGCCAGGTCAGTGGCGCGCGCCAACGTTGGCGTGATCGCAATGGAGCGCTCCAGCATTGCAATCTGTCTTGTCCCATCGTTGACCTTGCCATAGAGGTCGGCAAGCCGCGCATACGCCTCCGCGTCATCGGGACGGAGCGAGATATACCGCTCCAGGAGATCGATGGCGTGCTGGTAACTGCCGATCTCCGCATAAGCGCGTCCCAGCGTCGCCAGAAGGTTGGGGTCGTTCTCGCCGCGGGCTATGCGTGGTTCGAGAAGGGCGATGATCTGCGCCTGCTTGTCCTCATCCTGCAGCATCGCAAGCTGTTCGTTGCCGCGCGGGGCCAGGAGTACTGCCGCCGCAACGACGATACCGATCACGAGTATTATGAAACGGGCAGGTGCAGTCATTCTTTCCAGCTGCGAAGCTCGTCTTCGCTTGGTGTCTGTTCGGCTAGGCGCCCTTGCAGGAATGCTGCAGTTGAAGGCCTTTGCCGCGGGCTTACCTCACGTAACCATCGCTTCTGAACAGGCTGGGGTTGGCCCTGACGAACTCGATGGCACGCCGCAGCCCTTCATCGAGGCCAACCTTGGGAGACCAGTTCATCTTCTCGCGCGCCAGTGTGTTGTCGGATACCAGCTTCAGAACCTCGCTGAGGTTGGGCCTCATGCGCTGCTCCTCTTGCACGATCTGCTTGGTCACGCCCATGAGGCTCAGGAGTTGCTTGGCAAACCAGCCAACCGTGTGGGTCTCACCAGTTCCAAGGTTTATGGTCATTCCGACAATGTCCGGCGCGAGCGCGGCCGCCATGAAGCCAGCGACCGTGTCGCTGACGAAAGTCATATCCCGCTCGGGGGTCAGGGAACCGAGTCGGATCTCGTCGCGCTCTAGGGCCTGGGAGATGATCGTGGGGATGAAGGCCCGGGCACTCTGCCGCGGTCCGAAGGTGTTGAATGGCCGCAAGGTGACCACCGGAGTCGCGAACGAGCGATAGTAGCTCTCGGCAAGCTTGTCGGCCGCGATCTTGGAGGCCGAGTAGGGGGATTGCCCCTGCAACGGATGGGTTTCGTCAATCGGCACTCTGAGCGCCGTGCCGTAGACCTCCGATGTGCTGGTATGCACCACTCTGGCGACATCGTAGCGCCGCGCGGCCTCCAGGACGTTCAGCGTGCCCTCGATATTCGCCCGCACGTAGCTGCGCGGCGCCTCATAGGAATACGGAATGGCGATCAGCGCCGCGAGGTGCAGAACGATCTCCTGCCCCTCAATGGTCCGGTACATGAAATCGCTGTCTTCGACATTTCCGCTGACGATCCGAACCGCGTCGCGGGCCCTCCGGTCGAGGAATGCGAGATTGCCTATGAGCGATCCGGAATTGTATCGAACCACCGCGGTGACGGAGGCTCCCGCCGCCACCAGCGCCTCGACGAGGTGACTGCCGATGAAGCCGCCGGCCCCGGTCACTACGACTTTCTTACCGACCCACATGAGATATCATTCCGATCCGGTTTGTGGCCATTGGCCGATGTGGATATCAACCGATATGTTATAATTCCGGTACAGAATATTCAAGCATCTTGCAACGTACGATCGCGTTCTCGGCACCGAAGCGCCTCACAGCGAGGTATTGTTGGTAATAAATGCATGATAATGTAGCCACGGCAGCTCGCGCAACAGAATCGTGAAAGCCATGAGAAACGTCGTCGCGGCCGCTATCATGTTGCCATAACCGTAAAAAGTCTGCCCCAGAGGCAGAAGCGCCAGGGTCAGAATGGTGTTCAAGGCGAAAAAAGTCGAGACAATGAGCAATGCCGGACGACGTAGATCAAAATAAAGCAGAAAGAGAAAACAAAACATCGATGAGGTATAAAAGACCATCGCACACAGCGAGGCGCGGAGAGTGCTCATATAGGTGGGCCTGAGGCCAAGCTCAGTCATGAAGACAAACGAAATGAGCATGGTCATGACCGCGACGATCGCGAGGGCGATGAACAGGCTCACGATGCTCGATATCACGAATATTCGCAGCTTTTCCATCGCCAGGCTCAGTTCGCGCAGGCTCGCCTGGTGATCCAGACGCCCGTAGAACCGGCCAAACAGGCTGGAAAACCGCGTTTCGACGTGGACGAAGGCGACCGCGATCACAGGGATCGAGGCCAGCTGCGCCCAGAACATCGCGGTGTCGTAGCTTGGCATTGTCTGCAATGCCCCCGCCACCTTGAGGCCGCCGGAGGGTGCTCCGAACCACATGATCACCTTGTCGGTCCAAAGTCCCAGGGCATAGGCGAGCCCGGCCATGGGCAGCTCCCATTTCCAGGGCGCGTATTTCAGCACGGCCGCATCCAGCTCTATGTGGTTGCCGAACCTGCGGACGAGGGTGCCGATCAGAATCACATCTGTGATGGCAAAGCTCGCGTTGAATGCAATGAGCAGCGCCGTAGCTGGCGGGTCCGATAGCAGACTGCCGAGCAGGATCATCGACAGCGCGTTGGCGCCGAAGGCGACCAACATGGCATTGTGGGCCTTGATCACGCCAAGGAACGGGATCAGGAGCCAGGAAACGCCGATCAGGAAAGCGTTCTGGATGGCGGCGAATTGTTCCGGGCCACTGAGCGTGGTCGCAAACAGATAGAACGGAACGACAATCGCGAGAGCGATCAGGCAGAACATGCCGAGCGACGCGACAAGCGCGAAGAAGACGCATTGTGTGCGGCCGACGTGAAGCTGGTTAGAGACGTAGCGCCCGGACAGGAAGGCGAGGGGGCTGGTGACGACCAGCGAAAACAGCGAATTGTAGATGACGATCGAGCGAAACACCGGCAACTGATCGCAGCCCGCGGCGCAACTCCCGGCGCTGAGGCCGACGAGGCCGATGACGGTGAAGATCCAGGGGCCGGCGACCAGCAGAGCGGCGTATACATAGCCCACAGCGATGCTGGTCAGCGCCCGCTGGCGCGTCATCCACTCGATCGTGGTGTTGATGCCGGACATGACATGCTCCTCGGGGCGTGCCCGTGTCGTCACGTCGATGATGTCCTTCACCTGCGGCTGGCTGCTCACGTCAGATTTCCTTGTCTCGCCAGGTCACTTCAATCTGCGGCGAGCGACAGCTCTGGGGCCAGGCTGGCATATAAATCCTCGTAAAGCCGCCTGATGCGGTTCTTGTTGTAGAGATTCGGGATGCGCTCGCGCATGACCCGACCCATGTCCGCGCGCATTTCGTCATCGAGCAGGATTGCGGCGAGCGCCTGCGCCGTCGCCCTGGGATTGCACGCCTCGACCACGATCCCACCTCGACCGATGACCGAGTCGCCTTCGAACCCTTCGATGATCTCGCGGCATGACCCCACATCTGTGGTGACAGCGGGCAGTCCGGTCGCTGCCGCCTCCAACAGCGCAATAGGCTGTGCCTCACTGATGCTGGTTAACGCAATTACGTCGACCTTGCCGAGATATTCCATCACGTCGGGAACCCGTCCCAGGAACTGCACCGTCGACTCGAGCCCCAGTTGCGCCACGAGCTCGCGACAACCCGCGGCATAGGCCGGGTCCTCCTCCTCCGGACCGATCAGGATCGCCACGACATTCGGCACCATGTCCTTCAACAGGGAAGCCGCCATGATGAACGTGCGTGTGTCCTTGATGGGCACGATGCGACCGATCATGACGACGGTGGGCGGACGGGGCTCGGTGCTATGGTGCACGCCTGCGTACTGATCAATGTCGATCCCGTTCGGGATGATGCGGAGCTTGCTTTGCGGAGCTCCGTCGAAGCGCTGGTAGTCCTGGTTTGCGCGGTATTGGGTGATGATGACGTCTGAATGCGCGTAGGAGATCCGCGAGAAGTTGGTGAATGCGGTAAGCCAGATGTCGCGCAGTTGAGTCGGCTTTTGCCCCACTGTGAAGCCGCTGGCGCCGAAGTCGAAGATCCAGTCGGCAATGCTGAGCTCGATCCGCCGTTCGTTGGTATAGATGCCGTGCTCGGTGACGACGTAAGGGCGCCCGGTGACATGCTGGGCGTAGGCTCCGACAACTCCGGCATATCCGGTCGACACGGCATGGAATACGCGGGCATTGGGCAGCGGCGCTGTGACGATCGCCAGCAGGCTTCGTGCCAGAAACCGCCATGTCCAGAAGAAGTCGATCAGCGGTCCGTCGTTCAGAAGCTCCTGATAGACACGCTCCATCGCGGTCCATGCCGGCTTGGAATCGAGCAGCGCGGACTGCCCGAAACCGGTCTGCCGGACCAGGTCGATGAATTCATCGAAGCAGGTTCCGACCTCGCCTGCGAGTGTAGCCTGCATCAGTTTCACGGCGTGGTCGACGCGTTGCCCGTCGCGAGCTGCCGGTGCGCAGCCTGCGGGGCTGACGTCCAGGATAACGTCGGTCAGCCCGACGACGTTGTCGGGCATGACGAATTTCTTCACGCGTGGCTGGGCCGAGATGCTGATGGCGATGATGTAGAACTTGAGCCCTGGCGAGGCGCGCATGAATGCGTCCGTCCACGACGAGACGCCGCCAAGAAGATACGGATAGCCCCCCTCGACGATGAGGCAGACATCGGCTTCAGGGGCCATTAGGTCCGACCCGGCCGTCACGCTTGTCGAGGACGTGCGCGGCAAGGCTCGGCTACCTGCCACGGTCGGCATGCCGGCGGACCGCATCGATCCGAGCCGCTGCGACTGCATTGCCTGGATCGAGTTCCGCTGCGCGAGCCAGGTAGTCCAGGGCGTGATTTATCTCGATCTCGGCCCGCGACGTTTCGAGCAGCCCGCTGACAGCGTAGTCGAAATGCGCCTGCCCGAGTTCGCTCCAATCGCTCGAAGTTCCGGCCTCGGCTTTTGCGACGGCCTGTAGCGCACCGATCCGCTTGGTGTGGGCGTTGTTCTGTTGGGCCAGCACTGTGGCCGCCAGCACCCGGACAGAGGCGTCCTTGTCCTCCAGAGCCCGCCTCAGGGCCGGCGCCAGTGCCGGATCGTAGCGCTTGGATATGAGACTGAGCGCATCGAATTTCTCGAGCTGAGTTCCCTCGATGATGACGTCCAGCAAGGGGCGGATGGCGTGCGCGCGCTCAAGCCGCATGCGGCTGTCCAGCAGAGAACCGTGCAGCAGCTCCAGGCGCGTCAGGCCGGGCCGGCGTTCGGCGACTTCGGCATCGCTCGCCCCAGCCTTCCGCGGCACAAGCAGTGCAGCGGCGACGACCGTGCCGAACGGTCCCGCGAGAACTGTCCAGGCAACCGATTGGAGCACTACGGCGATCTTGTCGTCGGCATCAGCAGCGGTGGAAGCAGCACCGGCCCACCAGAGCCCAAACGTCGCCGTCGCTGCGCAGAGCGCAAGATGCAGATTCAGGAACGCACGCGTCTCCAGGCGCCCGGTGGTGAACGCCAGAAAAAGAGCCGACTCCAGACAGAGCAGGCCAAAGACCAGCAGCATAGGCCGCGAGATGCGGGCGGCGCTTGTCGGCATTGGCGAGGCGTGTCCGATGCCATCCGGACCCAACACCACGGTGGGGCTATGCTCAGCCATCTTGATGGGCGCCCGAGACGCCCTCCGAATGCGCGGACAGAAGCACGCCCAGCAAACGGCACACGTCGTCGAGGCGACGCGCTGCGATGCTGGGATCCTGCGATGGTTGCAGGCAGCCGCAGACAACGACGCCAACCAGCTGGGCGGACCCCGGCAGGCGGATCGGTGACCACTGCGGCACGCGAGCCGCAAAATCGCCGCCCGGCGCCGGCGCAGTGCACCCGGCGGGGGTGCCATTTTCGATCTCATCAAGCAGCGGGGGCGCAAGCGGGCTGATCGCGGTAGGGGGGAGGCGCGAGCCGTTCTGGAGGCCGAGTGCAGGTTCCAGCCCGCGCTCTCCCTTGAGATAGATCGCAAAGTCCGTCGCGCCCACACTGTGGCGGACAACATCGGTGATGCTGGCGAGCAACGACGCGCGATCGGTCAGCTCGAGCTTCGCGAGGCTGTGGGTGAGGCTCGTCAGGGTCGTGGTGTCCAAGGCGATGCGACGCTCAAGCCGCTCGATCTCGCCGACCGCGCCCTCCAATCCGTCGGCCAGATCGTCCGCCGCCCGCTGGGTCTGATCAAAGCGCCCTTGAAGCTCCGCCTGATGATGGATGTGCAGTGTGCGCAGGCCACCCAGTATGAGTGCGGTTCCGAACCAGGCGCACGGTTGTCCGGCGACGACGCCGGCGTAGGCGTAGAAGTCCTGGGTCGCTGATTGCACCGGGAGCCCGCTGATGAAATACGAGGCAATCGCAGCAAGCGTGGCGAAAAGCCCGCCCATGACCCCGTACTGGCTCGACATCAGCAGGACCGGGATCCAGTAGGGATGCGGCATGCCGCTGGGCGCGGTGGGACCGCTGAGCACAGCGGCTCGAACCAGCGATATGACGACGAGCAGTGCGATCGTCTCGGGAACAAAGCTGCGCCAGGCGGAGATGGACAGCATCTCGGCCAAAGGTCGCTCATGCGCCTTCTGGAACCGTTTGATGCGACCGTCGGGGGACCCACGACCCGCCGCAGCCTTTGCGAGAGGCTCCGGGCTGGGCCGGCCATCATCCGTCACGACAGGCCGCTGATGCGTGCTTCGACCATCTTCCACGCGCGCGCCTTCGGGTTCGCCTGACTTCTCCGCTGGGGCAGCGGACCGAGCCTCGCGAACCGCGCCGAGCTTCCCGGCACGACGCCGGGCTTCCCAGTCAACCACGATGGGATCGCCACCGGATGAACGCACCGCCGCCTCCTCTGTGGGAGGCTTCAGGTGAGCCCGGGCATTGACGGTCATGACTCGCCGCCGAAACGCGCCTCGGCTGCCTTCCATACGCGCGCAACCACGTCTGGATAATCGGTTTTCGGTGGCCACGCGCCGAGCCTGCCGAGCAGCGCCGTGCTTCCCAGCACGACACCGAGCTCGCCCGGGCGCAGGCGTGATGAGATCGTCTCTATCGTGATCTTCTTGCCGGACACGTCGATCAAGATCTCAACCAGCTTCCGGAGTTCCGTCGCTTCGCCACTGCAGATGTTCACCGCGCCGCGGGCCGCAGAGTTATGCGCCAGGTCCCACAACATCGTTACAACGTGATCGATGTCTATGAAATCACGAAAAACGTTAATATTTCCCGACTGCAGCGTGCCTTGCGGCGTGCGCAGGGCCGCAAGCTGCCGGGCAAAGTTGCCAAGGGCCAGATGCGTCGGCATGTCCGGGCCGATCGGATTGAAGATCCGAGCAATCAAGACCGGCGTGCCCGTGGCCTCGCTGAACGCCAGGGCGGCATTCGTCTGCGCAAACTTGGCGACCCCGTAAGGACTGAGCGGGGCGCACCTGGCCGTCTCGCAGACCGGAACTCCGTCGACAATGGCCGCGCCATACTCGGTGGCGCTCCCACAGCAAACCAGGAGTGGGTGCGCCTGGGCGTCACGGAGCGCCTGCATGACAGCAGTTGCCACCCCAAGATTTAACCGCTCAAGCTCCGCCGGCGATCCAACCGGGCTACCGACCAGGTGGAAGATCGCGTCCGGCTCAGCGGACTCGATAATTCTGGCGAGGCGGGCCGGGCACCACGGCGCGTCTCCCATCGCAACATGCGATGCTTCGGCCGTGGGCTGGCGTCCCAGCGTCGTGACATGCACGCCACGCTGGCGCAGGCCGTGCACGATGTGGCGCCCCAGGAACCCCTGCGCGCCAGTAACGATAGCCCGTTGCACGGATTTATTCTTCCAGGAACAGCGCGCGATTGCTCTCAAACATGCTCTGCGCGAGGGCGAAGTCGTCAGGCCGTCCAATGTCGAGCCACATGCAGTCGTCATGGTAGCAGCGGACGTCCGCTTTGGCAGCCCGCATGTTCAACAGCAGCGACGGCATGTCCTGGTAATCGCCCATGGCTATGTTCTGGCGAACCGCCTCTCGCTGGAGAATATAGACCCCCATGCTCACGTAGTACATGTTCGTCGGCTTCTCGCGGTAGGCGCAGAGACGGTTCTCAGAGTCGAACTCGATGAGGCCAAAATCGATCTTGTTCTCGCGCTCAAAAATTCCGATGGAGGCGTCGCACTGCGTTTCAGAATGCTGCCTTGCCATCGCCCCCAGATCCATGGTGGTCAAAAGATCTCCGTTGGCGACCAGGAACGTCTCGTCGAGATCGTCAAGCATATTGCCCAGAGCGCCCGCCGTGCCGAGTGGCCTATCCTCCTTGCTGTAGCTGATGCGCAGCCCAAGCTCAGAGCCGTTGCCGAAGAAGGCCTTGATGAGATGACTCAGATGGTTGACCGCAAGTATAACGTCGGTAACCCCCGCCTTCTTCATCCGGCGCAGCAGCAGCTCGAGAACCGGCATGTCCCCCAGTGGCATCAACGGCTTTGGGAAAAGCGCAGAGTATGGGTGCAGTCGCGTCCCCTTGCCGCCCGCCATGATTACTGCTTGCTTCACGTGATATGTCATTGTTTTATCCATTATCTAATTCAGCAAACGCTGGAGATCCTGGGCATTTCCAGTGGTCGGTGAGTCGGGGCTGCTGGCAGAATTGACCTGAATAACGTCGCCTGGCACGAGCAGGGTGGTATCCGTCGCGGGAATGACCGCGAAACCTTCTGCTACCCGACGCATGATCCTGAGCTTCGGCAGGTTCGCCGCCGCACCAGCCTCGGGAGGACCGCCGCGCAGCACCTGGATCACCGCCTGCATTGACGCCATTGCCTGGGTGCTGTCGTTGATGTCCTGCTCCGTCGTGGCGATTTCCTTCTGCAATCCGACAGTATGCTCAAGCTCCAACTTGGACTGCGCGATCTCGGCCTCGGCCAAGGTGCGCCCGGCCTGTGCCGCGGCGACGTGGAGGTCCTCTTGCCGCGCGATAGTCTCGGAAATGTCCACGTAGACGTCGGTCAGCTTGAGCTGAGATACACTCCCACGAGAGGCGATTTCCTCCAGTTCGTGGAGTTGGGTCATTTTCTTGGCCAAAAGCGTCTTGAGCTGGTCGGCACGAGTGTTCTGGGCCTCGATTTCAACCCGCGCAATCGCGACCTGTCGCTCCGCAAGCGCATGTTGTTGCTGGTAGCTCTTGCGTTCCGCGGTCAATGTCGCCGCCGCGCCAGCGACAACTGCGTTCAGCGGGGCCGTCTCTGACAGTCGGGACTTGATGCTCGCCGGCAACACGATGGTATCCGCATCGCTGAGCTGTGCGCTCAGCCTGGCCTGTTTGACCAGCAGGCGATCGCGCTTGTCCGCCAACTCACGCAGGCGCTCGGTCTCGCGGATGCTCTCGATCGCCTTGGACGTGTCGGCCGTGCCAAAGTCGGCGCCACCGGCATCGGCCAGAGCCTGCAATACGATCATGCCCGGCATATGCTTGAAGGTTCCGGCATTGCGCACCGCGCCCAGGACGTAGATCGGCTGGCGCTCGACGATTGCGACATTCACATCGCTTGGTCTGCCCATCGCGTGCCTGAAGGCCGCGGCCAGCTCGGACTGCAGGTCTGGAATGGTGCGGCCGGTTATCGTGAACTGCCCAAGCTTCGGGATGTTCACGTTGCCGCCTTCATCGACCGCATATTCCGCGGACAGATCCATGCGCGGGAAGACTGTGGCGACGACTTTGTCCGATGCGCCGCCGCTGCTGTCGAGCGGGACGCCGAGGCTCTCGAAAAACGTTATCTTCAACCGGTCGCCGTAGGTGATGATGGCGCCCTTCGCCCCATCGGCAACGACCAACGGAGCCGATGGTACCTGAGCGTTGGCCCCTCTCGTCGCTCCGGCATCCGCCCTTGTCGCGACGGCATCTCCCCGCGGCGCAATGGCACCCATGAGCTGCTGGGGCAGCGAGCGCCAGGGTGCGGCGGAGAGCAGCCGCGCCTGCGGCAGCGCCGTTACGGCATAGTAGCAAAGCGAGGCGAGTGAGACCAGCAGGCAAAATACCAGTGACAGCCGGAGTGCCCTCGACTGGTTCAGGGTGCCACCGGCCTGCAGGGCGCCTGAGCCAGCGAAGGAATTCGATGTCTGTTGCCGATGGAACACGATGAGGCATCCCCGTTATGGGTTTATCTGTGAGCTGGTCGGACGCAGGCGATGCGGCGGATCCGGCACCGTCCGTATGCGCTGGCATCCAATTCTCCTCGCCATTCCTGATCATATATCGCAATTTTTGCACATTATCAACCAAAATCCTAACGTATGGCTAACCAATGTGCTGGGTATTTCGACCAAGATATGAAATTTGGATCAAGCTGCTTAACCGAGGCCCTCTCCGGAGGGACGCGGTGGTCGGGTCATTGATCGGGGCCCCGCATGCTCATGCGGGCAGGTCTCGAGCGCCTCGTTGCCGTCAACCAGCATAGACCCAGCATGCGACTGAGTGCGCCCAAGCTTTATTGCGCGATTGCGTGGCTGCACCAGGCGGCGCCTGCACCACATTGTCATTGCACTTAGCCTCTTCTTGAGTCGGTAAACGGCTCCAATCTCGTGCGTCAATCTGTCCTTGGGATGCTGGCCCAATTGGCTGATCCAAGCCGGGCCGCCTTCATCGTCTCCTCCGTTATTCGCTCGCCGCGGTAATCACCCGCCAACAGCGGCCCTTCCCCCGAAAGAGGCGGATACCAAGGTGGCACGCCCTTGCGCCGCCCGCGCCCGCCGCCGGTCGAGCCGTCCGATCGATGACATACAAATATTATAGCTTAGTCGTAAAATTTCGATGGACACGTATCCAAATTGGAACGATGATGCAAATACCCCGAACCGAGACGTGATCAAAGGCGAACGGATGCTCGCCGCGGGCGACGTCAAGCAAGGAAACCAGGCCAGTGGCGATCTCCATCGCATCCATGATCACCGCCGCCGCCGCGGCCGGCGTTCGAGCCGGGCCGGGCATGATGGTGTTGTTCCCAAGCTACATGCAGCACGCCGTGCTCGCTCACGAGGGCGTGCGGCAACGCATCTCGATCGCCTTCAACCTCCGCAGGGAGCCGTTCCCATGAGCGTCGCCTTGCGCACCCGCCGCCACGCTGAGTCCTCGCTGAGATCGCTTAGGAAATAACCACGATGGCAATTAAGATTGGCAACCAGATCACGCTCGACGGACAGTTCACGGACTGGCTGGCGACCGACGCGGTCATGACGTCGGCAAATACTGTCGCAGGATATCAGGTCTACGGCGCCTTCCTTAACGACGCGACGCTCGGCAACACCTACGTGATCGGCATCGACGCGACCACCTCGACGGACCCGGTCATCGCCGCAGGCACCGTCGTCTATTTGAATACGGATCAAAATAACACCACCGGCTATGAGCTGTCGTTCGGCAACGTGGGTGCCGAGTACGAGGTGCAGTTCGCTACGGATACGACTGGAGCGCTGCAGGCCTATCTGTATTCGGTCACATCCGCCGGCATCACCACCCAGCTCAACGGCGGCGCGCCGCTCAATTCCGGCTTCTCCACCGATGGCGAAAGCGTCGAACTCGCAATTCCGCAGGCGTTGCTGACGCCGACTGGCGGCGCTGCGCCTACCTCGATCAATTTTGCCGCCCTAATCGGTGCACAGGGTCTGCCTGGCAGTTTTGCCACCAGTCCGGAATACACCATCACCGACCCCGCGGCGGTGGTCCCGACGACGATTGGCAACCTGATCACGCTCAACGGGACATTCTCGGATTGGCCGGCGGCCGACATCGTCACAAATCCCGCAAACGTCGCGGCCGGGTATCAGATCTACGGCGCATTCCTTAACGACGCGACGCTCGGCAACACCTACGTGATCGGCATCGACGCGACCGCCGCGACGGACCCGGTCATCGGCCTAGGCGACACCATCTATTTGAATACAGATCAAAATGCTGCAACCGGCTATGACCTGTCATTCGCCAACATTGGTGCCGAGTATGAGGTGCAGTTCGCCTACGGCTCCAATGCCGCGCTTGAGCCCTTTCTGTATTCCGTCACAGCCGCTGGCGTCACGACGCTGCTCAACGGCGGGGCGCCGCTCCATTACGGTCTCTCCAGCAATGGCGAAAGCCTCGAGGTCGCCATCCCGCAGGCGTTGCTGACGCCCGTCGGCGGCATCGCGCCGACCTCGATCAATTTCGTCGCCCTGAATGGCGCACAGGGTCTGCCTTCCGCTCTTGCCAGCGATCCGGAGTACACGATCACTGACCCCGCGACCCTGGTGGCGCGGACGCCCACCCATAAGGTCGCCATCGTCTACTCTGACACCACCGCCGCCCTCTATTTCAGGGGCCTCGGCGACGCCGCGGGCGCGCCTTCAACCGCCTATTCCGACCTGTTCATGGCGGCGCAGAACCAGGCGCGGATGGCCGGCGTCTCCTATGACGTGATCGATGAATCGCAACTGACGAACATCAACAACCTCATCGGCTACGATGCGATAATCTTCCCGGCGATGGCGGATGTGAACACGGCGCAACTGCCGGCGATCATGTCGACACTCACCAGCGCGGTCTACAACTACCATATCAGCATCATCACCTCCGGCGACTTTCTGACCAACGACCAGACGGGTGCAGCGCTCCCCAACCCATACGCCAACATGGAGACCCTGTTGGGCCTTACCCGGGCTTCGGGCGGCAACAGCGGGACCGTCACGGTTACTGCGAACGACGTCAGCAATCCGATCATGAGCGGCTACACCGCCGGCCAGACCATCCAGACCTTCAGCAATGAAGGCTATACCGCTTATCAGGGTGTGGGTGGGGTTACGCCGGACGTACTCGTCAACCAGAACGTTCCACCAACACTTGCCGGCTACGCTCCCCGGTGTTGTCGAGACCACGACCGGCGGCACCAACGTCGAATTCTCCAGCCAGGATCTGCTCGGCGACAACAACCTGTTGTCGCACGTCATCCAGAGCGTCGTGCTCGGCACGCAGCCAGGTGTCGTGCTGCATATGTCCCGTGACGCGGGCGTCGTGGCCGTGCGCATGGACATGGATCAGTCGCAGTTTCCTGCGGACGTGACGCCGACCGATCCCAATACCGGACTGCCGTTGCCTGCCGGAAACGGGATCTATGACAAGCTGATACCGATCCTGCAGCAGTGGAACCAGCAATACAATTTCGTTGGATCCTACTACATTAACATTGGCGACAACACGGCCGCCACCGACCCGTCAACGACGAACTGGAGCGTGAGCAATCCGTATTATCAAGCGCTCCTGGCGATGGGGAGCGAGATTGGCAACCACTCCTACACGCATCTTATCAATCCACCAACCACGACATTCACGGCCCACACCGTCGGCACTACGCCGGCGGGCTCTATTCAGGTGACACTGGACACAGTGCCATCTTTCTACGGCATCACGGTGGGCATGGTGGTCAGCGGCCTCAATATCGGCGCGAACGTAACCCTCCCCGGTGCCGCAGGAGAAGCTGGAGCTGTCGCGAACACGATCGTCACCGCGGTGTCGGGCAACACTGTGACCCTGAGTTTTGTCCCAGGGGGATACGGTGACTCTGAATAATGGGGTCCTCGGCGACATCCCGGCCGGCACGACGCTGACCTTCTCAGTTCCTGCAGAAAACACCAACTTCCTGGAGGCGACGACCGGCGAGGCCAATAGCGCTACCAACAATCCCTTCACCTACGCTTACGAGTTCAATCAGTCGAAGACCGTCGAGCAGACAAATCTTGGCACGACGATCTACGGTGCTGCCATTCCAGGTGCCGCAGAGACCTTTGCGACCGACCAGAATATCCTTCCCTACTATCTGTCTGGCGCCGGATACACCGGCTATCTGACCGGCGGTTGGACCGGCATCGGTTCAGGCTACCCGAGTGCGATCGGCTACATGAGCCCAAGCGCGACCGACACGGGCGCCCTCTATATCGCGCCAAACATGACGTTCGATTTCACCGAGATTCAGTACGAAGGCAAGACTGTCGCGAAAGCCGAGGCGGACTGGATGGCGCAGTTCAACGCGCTCACGGCGAATGCTGCTGGCACGCCTGTCGTCGTGTTGCCGGTACACGATTACGGTGTCGCGGCGTGGAACACGACGACCAATTCGCCTACTGGTTCGCCCTACACCACGCAGATGTACACGGACTTCATCGCGCAGGCCTATGCCAATAACTACGAGTTCCTGACGCTTGAGGAACTTGCCGCGCGCACTGTGGCGCAGCAGAAGGCGGCCATCAACTACACCACCGTCGGCAACACGATCACCGCCACAGTTACCCCGGACCCCACAGCACCGGATGTCGGCGGGATGGCGCTCGACGTCGTGAATGGTGGCACGAACGTCATTCAGAGCGTCACCAACTATTACGCCTATAACGCGCAGGAACTGTTCCTGCCGACCCACGGCGGCAGCTTCACGATCAATCTTGGCGCTACGCAGGATGCGGTCACGCACATCGCCTCGCTGCCGATGCGGGGGGATCTGCTCTCTGTCACCGGCGATGGCCTGAACCTCAGCTTCGCCATGGTGGGCACCGGTCAGGTCATCGTCGACCTCGCGAACACTACCGGTACGCCCATCGTCACCGGTGCCACGGTCGCCAGCCTCGTCGGCAATGTGCTGACACTGTCGCTCACCTCGGCGGGCGAAAATGACGTTTCAATCATCCTGGGCACTCCCCCGACGATCAGCGGCACCGTCGCGGGCCAGTCGACGACCGATCTCGCAGACCATCGCACCGTTCTCCGGGGTCACGATCGCGGATGCGAATCCTAACCAGACCGAGACAGTGACGGTCACGCTTTCCGCGGCGGCGAATGGCACCCTGTCGAACCTCGGCGGCGGCAGTTACGATGCCACGACAGGCGTCTATACCGACACCGGCACCGTCGCCGCGGTCACCGCGGCGCTGGATGGCCTGGTGTTCACGCCGACCGCCAATCAGGTCGCGCCAGGCCTGACCGTCACCACCGCGCTTTACCATCTCGGACAAAGATTCGGTGGGGCTTACCGCCACCAACAGCACGACGACCGTCGTCGCCACCGACGTGGCCGTTCCCCCGACGATCACCGGCACCGTTGCGGGCCAGCTGACGAGTGATCGTCAGACCATTGCACCCTTCTCCAAGGTCACGATCGCGGATCCAAACCTCGGCGGCCAGATAGAGACAGTGACGGTCACGCTTTCCACTGCAGCGAACGGCACGCTGACCAACCTGGGCGGCGGCACCTATGATGCTACTACCGGTGTGTATACCGACACCGGCACTGCC
>CAVZNH010000005.1:0-21476 GCA_963776505.1 uncultured Alphaproteobacteria bacterium | reverse complement strand
TATAGGCAGCGCCGCGAGACCGCTGTATCATTACACCTTTCCGTGAGGGTCTCGCGTTGAAACCAGCGTTGCGTGTTCTTGGAATGGTCCTCGGCGTGCTCTGCGCCGGCTATTCCCCCTGGGAGGAGATAGGCCAGGGCGCAGACCGCCGGCGCACCAAACGACCAGCAGCCAACGCAGATCCCGCGCAAAGCGCTCGAGGCCCAGGCCATCGAGAAGCTGAATGCCTGGACCGTCGGGCTCGCCGGCGGTCAGCTCGAAGGCGCACCGATCCGCTTCGCCACCGAAATCGCCCGCGTCGTGGACGATGGCGACAACATGCACGTGCTGCCCATCGTCACCCGCGGCCCGGCCGAGAATGTCGAGGCGCTGCTCTACCTGAAGGGCGTCGACGCTGCGATCATCAACTCCGATGCGCTGGACCAGTTCAAGGCGCTGGTTCCGAACATCCAGCAGCGGATCACCTATATCCTCAACCTGTTCCCCTCCGAACTGCACATCTTCGTCCGGCCCGAGATCAACTCCCTCGACGATCTGAAGGGCAAGAAGGTCAACTTCAACACGCCGGGCACCGCGGCCGCCTATTCTGGCCCGCTGATCTTCGACGACTGAAACTGGACGTCCAGAAGACCTTCATTCCGCATCAGGTCGCGCTGGAGCAGATGCGATCGGGACAGGGCGACATGGCGGCGGTCGTGTTCGTCACGTCCAAGCCGATCGACGCGTTCGCGCACGGAAGTGGGATCCCGGCTTCAAGTTCCTGCCGGTCCACTTCGAGGATTTCGGGTTCTACCTGCCGTCCACGCTGACCTCGGCCGACTATCCCGACATCATTCCGCAGGGCCAGGACGTGCAGACCATCGCCGTGCCGACGATCCTGGCGGCATTCAACTGGCCAAGAGGGTCGGACCGCTACAAGCGCGTCGCCCGGTTGACCGACTACCTGTTCAGTCGGCTGGGCAGGCTGCAGGAGCCGGGCTTCCATCCCAAGTGGAAGGATGTCAACCTCAACGCCAAGGTGCCCGGCCTGATCGCTTCCCGCGGCCCAGGAATGGCTTGCAGTGCCGCAGCGACAAAGACCGGCCGCGGCGTGCCTCAGACAAGCCGTCCGGCGCCACTCACCCCAACCCGGGCCGCCGGGTCCGCCTACGCCAGAGCAGGTGCGGCTGTTCCAGGAGTTCCTGGACTGGCGACGCCAGCATAGCAAGTGACGCCGCTCTAACCGGAACATTCCAGCTGGAGGAAATCGAATGCGCTCACTGAAGACCGCCGCAATCGCGGTATCGGCCTGGTCTTGATCGCGACAGTGCCGGCGTTCGCGAAAGCCAAAGCAAAATAGCGCCCACCGTGGCGTACTCGACCATGCACAAGACCCATCGGGTGGTCATCCAGGTGACCCAGAACGACCCGGCGGTCATGAACATGGCGCTCAACAACGCCGAAAACCTGGCCAAGTTCTATCAGGACAAAGGCGAAAAGATCGAGATCGAGTTCGTCGCCTACGGCGCCGGCTTGAACATGGTGCGCAGCGACACCTCGCCGGTGAAGGAACGTCTCGCGTCCATCAGCAGCAGCATGAAGAACGTAACCTTCTCAGGTTGCGGCAATACGCTGGCCGCTCAATCCAAGCAGGAGAACAAGAACATCACCCTTCTCCCAGAGGCGCACATGGTTCCGGCGGGGATCGCGCGCATCGTCGATCTTGAGGAACAGGGGTGGACCTATGTGCGTCCGTAGTTGGCGCGGTCCGCGCCTCGCCTGGTTCCAATGTCGCGCGCAACGGTCTTCCGGGTCAAAGCGGCAATCTGCGTCTTCGTCTCGCTATTTTGTTGCGTCATGCCATGTCTCGCTATGGCACAGCCCGCAAGCGGCTGTGCTGCCTGCGTGGACGCTGCCGGCTGCACCGCAAAGCGTAAGTCATGTGTTGCGGAATGCCGCGCACAACTCTTCAGCATAGATCCAAGACGATCCGCATGCGTTGCGGACTGCTCGAACAAGGCGGCCCAATGCAATCGGATTGCCGCCAACAGCTGCCGCGCCCATAATCTGTGTCGGTAGTCTCTGCCGCGCACCTACCATCGGCAGCAAGAAGTGCCACGTTTCCGCGAACCTTGCGGGCACGTCGGCGCCCGGGAAGAAGCGTCGTGTTCAGGAACGCTCAATAGGCTGGGGGACTTCAACAATGGATCCTGCTACCGTGCATAAACGCCTCACGCACGCCATCCTCGTAGGCGCAATGCTGTGTCTGGCACATCCGCTGCTCGCTGAAGCGCAGGCTCCGGTGACCGACCCGCTAGGTGTGGTGCGCATCCCAAAGGGCGCACCGATCCAGATTGGCGCCTACTGGGTGATGTCGGGGGCCGACACCGCAATGGGCATCGATTCCAAGCGCGGCGCTGAACTAGCCTTCCGCGCTATCGGCAGCAAGCTGCTCGACCACCCGATCAAGTTCACCGTCGAGGACGACCAGTGCAATGCCGAGGGCGGCCAGACCGCGGCGACCAAGCTTGCTGCCAATCCGCAGATCCTGATAGTACTCGGCGGCGCCTGCTCGTCTGCCGCCACGCCGGCCGCGCCAATCCTCTGGCAGCAGGGCATCACCAACATCTGCAACGCATGCTCGGCCCCGTCGCTGACCGCACCGGACCGCGGTCCGCAGTACGCCGGCTTCGGCCGCACCATCGCGAGCGACATCGACCAGGGTGCCTCCGACGCGAAATACGTCTTCACCGTGCTGAAGGCGAAGACCGTCGTCGCCGTCCACGACGGCAGCCCCTACGCCCAGCAGCTCGCCGCTGTCATGGCGAAAAGCTTCGAGGGCTTGGGCGGCAAGGTCATGTCGACGGAAGCTGTCGCGCCAACCGATGTGGACATGCATCCAGTGCTGACCAAGATCGCTGCCGAGAAGCCGGATGTGATCTACATGCCGATCTTCGTCGCGGCCGCGGCGCAGATGCTTCGTCAGTCCAAGGAGATTCCGGGGCTGGAGCACACCACGCTGGTCGGCGGTGGCTCGCTCGCGGCAGCGGAGTTCGTCGAAGCGGCCGGCCCGTCAGTGGTCGGCTTCCACATCTGCTATCCCGACGTCTCGGTCGACACGATGGGCAAGGCCTATCCGTCATTCGTCGAGGAATACAAAAAGGTCTATGGAGAGGCACCGATATCGGGCTACCACGCCAACGCCTACGATGCCGCGGAGATGGCGATCAAGGCGATCCCGAAAGTGGCGAAGTCCGACAAGGAAGGCAATCTGTACATTGGCCGCAAGGCGCTGCGGGACGCCGTGTTCGCCGAAAAATTCGACGGCATGAGCGGGCCGATCGCCTGCGACACGTACGGCCAGTGCGCGAAGTTCAAGCCCGCGGTCTACGAGTTCATCTCGGACGACCCAAAGACATTCTCCATGGGCAAGAACCCAAAGAAGGTCTGGCCGTAGTACCCGCCGTCCCTCTGGGCCCGGCACGACACCTGTCATTGCGAGCGGAGCGAAGCAATCCCCATCGTGCTATGGATTGCTTCGCTTCACGCCTTCACAAACAGCCGCCGAGGCACGTCCGCCAGGCATTCCACGCCGGTGTCAGTGATCACGATACTCTCGGTGATCTCCAGCCCCATCGTCTCCAGCCACAGGCCGGTCATGAAGTGGAACGTCATGCCAGGTTGCAACTCTGTCCTATCGCCCGGCCGCAAGCTCATGGTGCGCTCGCCCCAGTCAGGCGGATAACTGAGGCCGATCGAATAGCCGGTGCGATTGTCCTTGACGATATTGTATTTCCTCAACACCGCGAAGAACGCATTGGCGATGTCCTCACAGACATTACCGGGTCTCGCCGCGGAAAGTCCCGCCTCCATACCCTCCAGCGTCGCCTTTTCCGCATCGAGAAACTGCTGCGTGGGCCTGCCAAGAAACACCGTGCGCGACAGCGGACAATGGTATCGCCTGTAGCATCCGGCCAGCTCAAAAAAAGTTCCCTCGCCCGCGCGCATGGGCCGATCGTCCCAGGTCAGATGAGGAGCCGAAGCCTCAGCGCCCGAAGGCAGCAGCGGCACGATCGCAGCATAGTCGCCGCCGAACCCGTCCACGCCGCGGATGCCCGCATCGTATATTTCCGCCACCAGATCGCACTTGCGCATCCCCGGCTCAACCTTGTCGACGATGCGCTGATGCATGGCCGCCACGATGCGCCCTGCGCGTCGCATGTAATCCAGCTCCGTCGGGCTCTTGACCGCGCGCTGCCAATTCACCAGCGAACGTGAATCAGTGAAGCGGGCGCTTGGCAGATGCGCGACAAGCGACGCGTAGGCAGCGGCGGTGAACCAGTAATTGTCCATCTCCACTCCGATCGCGGCGCGCTCCCACCCACGATCCTTGATGACGCCGGACAGAAAATCCATCGGGTGTCGCTCGACCGACTGCACGTAGTGATCGGGATAACCCACAATGCTGTCGTCATGCAGCCAGGTGGTGCGCCGCGCGCCGTTCGCGTCCTGCCCGCGCCCATACCAGACAGGCTCGCCCTCTCCCGGCACCAGCACGCACTGATGAACGTAGAACGACCAGCCGTCATAGCCGGTCAGCCAATGCATGTTGGATGGGTCGGTCACGATCAGCAGGTCGATGCCCGCGCTCGCCATGGCGGTCCGTGTCCTGGCAAGACGCGCGTCGTATTCCGAGCGAGCAAAATTGAGTTGGGGTGACGTCACACCGCTCCTCCCGGATCACTGGCCTGATGCCGACGAACCAGATGGGCACCCAGCAATAGCATCGCGCTCAGTGCAATCGTCAGCGTCGAGACCGCGGCAATGGTCGGATCGATGGCGAAGCGCAGATCGTCCCACATCCGCCGCGGCAGAGTGACCGCCCCCGAACCAGACAGGAACAGCGCAACGATCAGTTCATCAAACGAGGTGATGAACGCGAACAGCGCGCCGACGAGAACACCAGGACAGATGAGCGGCAACGTCACCTGACGGAACGCACCCCACGGCGTCGCGCCGAGACTGAGCGCAGCCTGCTCCAGCCGGCGATCCACACCCGCCAGGCTGGCGCTGACGCTGGTCACCACGAATGGCACGGCAAGGCAGGTGTGCGCCAGCACAAGACCCGCCGGCGTCCCGACCAGGCGATAGCGTGCGAACACATAGTAAATGCCAATGGCCACCACGATACCGGGCACGATAAGCGGCGACAGGATCAGCGCACCCATGATTGTTCGCATGGCAGGCGGCAGTCGCGCCAATCCAAGGGATGCCAGCGTTCCGAGGATGGTCGACAGCGCAACAACGCAGCTTGCAACACCAAGGCTAAGCCATGTCGATGCCAGCCATTCGCCGCTGCCCAGATAGGCGCGATACCAGCGGATGCCCAAGCCCGGCGGCGGAAAGGTCAAATAGCTCGCCGATGAGAACGACAGCACGACAACAATCAGAATCGGCAGCACCAGGAAGACCAGCACGAGGATCCAAAGAACGCGAAACGCAAAACGCCCGATCATTGCGTCGCCGCCCGCAGCAGGTCCCGCATGCCCGGCACGCGCTGGAACGCCGCGATCAGTAGCAGGGTGACAGCGAGTAGCGCGGCGGACAGGCAGGCCGCGTACGGCCAGTTCAGCAGATCGACCTGCTGCGCGATTAGCATCGACAACATGAGGTCGCGCGGTCCCCCGACCAGCGCCGGCGTGATGTAGAAGCCAAGCGACAGCACGAAGACAAGCAGTGTACCCGCGGCAACGCCAGGAAGTGACAGCGGCAGCACGATCTGAACAAACACCCGCCATGGAGGGGCGCCCAGCCCCGCCGCCGCGCGTGGCAGGGCGCCGTCGATCTGCCGCAGCACGCTGGCGATCGGCAGGATCATGTAAGGCAACAGTATATGGATCATCGCGATATGCACCGCGAATGACGTGTTCAACAGGCGAAGCGGCGCGCCAATCAGTCCGGTGCCGATCAGCAGATCGTTGATCACGCCGTGTCGTCCCAACAGCACCATCCATGCATAGCTGCGCACCAGGACGCTGGTCCAGAACGGCAGCAGAACCACGATCAGCACCACGGTCGCCGCGCCACGCCGCAGCCGCGATAGCGCGAGCGCCACGGGGTAGCCCAGCAACATCGTGCCAAGCGTCACGACAAGAGCAGTACGCAGTGTCGTCCAGAACACCTCCAGGAAGACACGATCCGCAGCGAGCCTACGATAGTTTTCCAGCGTCCAGCTCGGTTCCGCGACGCTGCGCAGCAGCATCGATGCGAGCGGCACCAGGTAGAACGCCAACATGTAGAGTACGAGCGGCAATACCAACAAGGTCGGGGCAATGCGCTGCCAGGGCACGCGTGGCAGCCACAGAGGCGAAATCGCGACAGTGGTCATGCGTCAGACGATGACCGTGTCGGCGATCGACCACGCAAGCTCTACGCTTTCACCGACAACCCGACGGCGAACAGTCGCGCTGGAGGGCTCCTTCAAAACAATCGAAACCCCACCCTCGCAATGGCACAGATAGCGGCAGTGTTCGCCGGCGAACACCGTCTCGGCGATGGTCCCCGCCATGCGGTTCTGGCGCATCGCGCATTGCGGCGCATCGGCAAATCCCAGGCGCTCCGGGCGTGTCGTCAGCGTGACGGTCTCGCCGACCGTCGCAACCCTCCCGCCAACCGCACGGACTGTCGCGCCTGCGCAATCCGCAACCACCATACCATCTTCCAATCCTCGCACGACGCCCTGCATAAAGTTGGATTCGCCAATGAACGAGGCGACAAAACGATCGCATGGTCGGTCATACAGGTCCTCCGGAGTACCGACCTGCGCGATCAGGCCTTCGTTCATCACCGCGACCCGGTCGGACATCGTCAGTGCCTCCGCCTGATCATGCGTGACGTAGATGAAGGTGATGCCCAGTTCGGCATGCAGGCGCCGCATCTCAAGCTGCAGGCTCTCACGCAACTGCTTGTCGAGTGCCCCGAGCGGCTCGTCCATCAGCAGCAGCCGCGGGCGGAACACGATCGCGCGGGCCAGCGCGACACGTTGCTGTTGACCGCCGGATAGCTGCCGTGGATAGCGCGACTGATAGCCCGGCAATCGCACCAGCTCCAGGCTTTCCGCCACCTGCCGCGCTCGCGTCGCTCGATCGACACCGCGCTGCTTGAGCGGAAAGCCGATGTTCTCCGCCACCGTCATATGCGGGAACAACGCATAGTTCTGGAACACCATGCCGATGTTGCGCTTGTGCGGCGGCAGAACCACGACCGACTGCCCATCGATCGCAATATCGCCAACCGTAGGCACTTCGAAGCCGGCGATCATCAACAGCGTTGTGGTCTTGCCCGATCCGCTGGGCCCGAGCAACGTCAAAAACTCGCCCGAACGAATGTCGAGTGTGACGCCGCGCACGGCGCCCACACTCTCGAACCGCTTTTCGATGTCGCTCAGGACAACCGACGCACCATGACCCGCCATCGGCTGTCCGACCGCCAGCGCAGCGGTGCCATCCATCACCCCGCTCCCGTCAGGCCAGAATCCACTTGTTCCAGCGCCCGATGACGGTATCACGGTTGTCCACCCACCATTCGTAATCGTACGGCACCAGCTGCGATCTGATTGCCGGTGCACTCGGCAATGCCTCCAGCTGCTTCTCACTCAGGTATTCCGCCGACTTGTTGTTGACGGAGCCATACGGGATCAGCATCGACAGCCGCGCCTGAGAAATCGCCAACGTGCTGAACGCGATGAACTTCATTGCGTTAGCCTTGTTGGGCGAGTTCTTCGGCACCGCCCAGCAGTCGCGCTTCAGCAGCCCCTGGTTCCAGCTGATCGCCGCCGGCACGCCAGCCGCCTGGATCGCGGCCATGCGGCCATTCCAGACCGATGTCAGCACCACCTCATGGTCGGTGAGCATCTGCACCGGCACGGCCCCGGTCTCCCACCATTTCACCACGCTCGCCTTGATCTTGTCGTAGCTTGCAAATGCTTGGTCGATGTCGATCGGGTACAGCTTGTCGGGCGGCACGCCAGCTGCCATCAGCGCGAACTCGAGCTCCGGCGTGCTCGGACCGGCGCCGCCCAGTGCGCGATCGCCAGGAAACTTCGTCGCATTCCAGAAGTCCGCCCAGCCATTCGGCACCGCACCCTTGAACGCATCGGTGCGATATCCCATCACCTGGGACCAGACCAGCATGTCGAGCGCGTAGTCGTAGCGATACAGCGGATCGATATTGTCAACGTCCACCAGGTCGTAGTTGATCCTCTCGAAGTAATCGCCCTTCTTCTGGAGGTTTTTCACGGTGGAACGGCTGAGCTGCACCACGTCCCATTCGACGTTGCCGGTGTCCACCATCGCCTTGACCTTGTTGACATCGGCGCCGGGAAAATCGAGCGTCTTGATGCCGCTGAGCTTTTCGAACGGCGCAAAATACGCGGTGCGCTCGGCATCCTGCGCGGTGCCGCCATAGGCAGCGATGCGCACTTCGCCGCTGCCCTTCAGCTTGTCCGGTATCGCGGTGATCTCTGGCATCTTCGCCGGCGGCGCAGATTGCGCGAAACCGCGCGTGCCGCCCAGAGCGGTCATGCCCGCGGTTGCCCAGGCGGCAAAGCCAAGGAAGCGGCGGCGGCTGTGGTCAGTCGTGTCGTCGCGTCTCGTCATGGCTGCGCTCCTGATTCAAAGGGTCATGTCAGTGCCTCTCCGGCGCCGGAACCGGAGAACGGCGTCGGTATCCACCATTCCTCGCCGCGCGCGGTGGAGATGTATTCCGGCCAACGCAGATCGACCGGCGGAACGAAATCATGCGGCAGCAGCGGCGCCACCCATTTCGCGCCGCCAACGCCGCCGCCGGTACGTTCATTGAACTCCGCCTTTGCGCGTTCGAGCATCTCGGGATGCGCATGAAGATCGAGAAACGACGCGGCCAGTGTCTTCGCCGCCAGGAACAGCCCAGGATCGATCGCCGCCGGCAGCCCGCCCAAAGCATTGCGGCACCAGGCGGGGTACTCGTAGCTGTCGTCGGCAGGACGCAGTGTCGGTCGCATGGTGAACAGCCGCGCGGCCGGCGCATGCCAACTGTACTCGACGTAGTCATCAGCACCGATATGAAACTGCCCGGGCGGCAGGCTGCGGCGCACAATCGCCTCGAACTCCGCCGGTGACGTCAGCCGCTGATTGTCGGCAATGAACGGATCGTCCATCGACGCGACGCCGAGGTTCGTCTGGATCGCCCGGCCGAACGCGCGCGCCTCTTCGTCGAATGACGGCGCGCCCATCGCTTCCATGTTCCGATACACCAGTTCGATCATCGTGCTGTTCGGCAGGCCGACGCGCGTCTTGGTGACCCATCGTACCGACGCCTGGCACCCGCACACCGCCGCCGCGTGACGCGCGTTGTTGGCCAGCACCTGATAGATCTGCTGCTGCACCGCGAGCGATGGCGAGCGCCAGGAATACTGGATCTGGCTGAACCGCGGCGGCAGGTTGTCGGACGTCGCATCGCCGCCGGCAAGGATGAACTCGTTCAGCGTCCAGGCGCCGGCGTGCGGATACATCGCCTCCTTGGTGTATTTCGTGGTCGTGTACATCAGGCACAGCGCATCGATCGCGCCAGGACACCGCGCCGCGGCGTGCGCCGATGTTCGGATCGGCAGCAGAGACTTGTCGATCCACTGCTCGGGCGTCAGCGTCTCGAAGGTGATCACGACGCTCCAATAGGCGCCGCACTGGGTCTCGCCCTGCACCGTGTTGGCGCTGTGCGGATGGTAGGCGATGAAAGCATCGCAGCCGTCGTAGTACCCCTTCGCCGCGTGCACCGGCTTTGAGCCGCACACCTTCTCGGCCGGCTCGCCGAAGAACTTCAGCGTGCCGCGCAGTCCGTGAAGCTGCATCGCCGCCTTGGTCGCCAGGATGCCGGCCACCGCCGCGGTTCCCAGCGATGAATGCGGATCGGTATGGCCGGCGGTCCAGGGATGCAGTCCTTCGCGCGGCGCCTTGTATGGCGCGACCTGCTGCGACTGCCCGGGGACCGCGTCGTATTCGGCGTAGCTGCCCAGAACCGGCGAACCACTGCCCCAGGTCGCCGCGAAGGCGGTGGGCATGCCGCCCGACCCTTCCTCCACCGCGAACCCCTCGGCGCGCAGCAGGTCGCAATAGGCGCGTGCCGACTTGTATTCCCGCCAGGCAGGCTCAGCGAAGTTCCAGATCTCCCTATTGAAGTCCGACAGCCGCGCCTTGTTCGCATCGATCCAGGCGACTGCCGATTGTTGTGTCTGGTTCAGCGCCATACCCCCCTCCCCGCTCAAAACTCGAGGAGGTTATCCCTAAAATACCGGTGGGTGTATGCCGCGCGCACCAGACCGCGATCCTGCAACGCCGGCACCAGCCCATCCTCCACCTCGGCCAGGGTACGACGGCTGACATTCGGCAGCGAGAACAGGAAACCGTCGCCGCCGACTTCCTCCATCACCTCGCCCATGCGCGCCGCCAGCGAGTCCGGCGTGCCAACCAGTTCCACCGAGAGTTCCGTGGCATTGTGGTCGAGCATCGCCTCGCGCAGCGTCTTGCCGGCGTACTTGCGGCGGAATTCATCCAGCGTCTGCTGATGCCCGTTGGTGGTGACATCCTCCGGCAACGGCTGGTCGAGATCAAAGCGGCCGAAGTCGATGTTGGTTATCTTGCCGAGATGCGCAAGCCGCTGCGGTATCTGTGCCTCGGCGCGCGCTGTGCGCAACCGCTTCTTCTCCTGCGCCTCCTCATCCGTTTCGGCGATGATCGGCGCCACAAGGAACAGCACCTTGCACGAATCCGGATTGCGGCCGTGCGCCATCATGCGGGCACGCACGTCCTCGCGGTACGCCTTCATCCCGGCAACACCCTTGGTGTGCGCAACTATCGTATCGGCGTACTGTGAAGCGAACTGGCGTCCCCGCGGCGAGCCACCGGCCTGCGCGATCACCGGCTGCCCCTGCACACACGGCCCCGAATTCAGCGGCCCGCGCGTCTTGTAGTAGCGTCCCTCAAAATTCACCGCATGGACCTTGGTGTGATCGACCAGATAACCGCTGTGCCGGTCGGCAATGATCGCACCCGGCTCCCATGAACCCCAGAGCCGCCGACAGACCTCCATGTACTCGTCGGCCATGTCGTAGCGCAGGTCGTGCTCGGGCATTCCAGGCATGCCGAAGTTCATCGCCGCGAAGTCGGAACTGCCGGTAACGGCATTCCAGCCGATGCGGCCTTCCGACACCTGGTCCAATGTCGCGATCAGTCGCGCGAGCAGATAAGGCGGATAGGCGTAGGTGCCGAAGGTCGGCACGATGCCGATGCGCGATGTCACCTGCGTCATCAGCGAGGCGACCACCGAAGGATCCTGCCGCGGCACCGCGATGGCGTGCTTCAGATACAGCTCCGTCGACTCGCCCCAGCTCTCGCCGACATAGGAAGAATCTTCGATCAACAGGTAGTCAAAGCACGCCCGCTCCAATGAACGCGCCATGTCGATGAACAGCTCCGGCACCATCCAGTTGTTGCCGATGTGCCCGGTCCAACTCTCGCCCCAGGCCTGCGCACTCGAGCCTTGCAGAAACCAGCCAAGGTGAAAGGGCTTCGCCGCCATCTATCCGCTCCCACGCCGTCGGCTACTGCATGCAATCATCGTGCCGATCGTGCGACCCTGTCATTGCGAGCGCAGCGAAGCAATCTCGGTCAAAGTGTGCCCAGTCACACCCCCCTGAAACTGCCCTTACGCTTCTCGACAAACGCGCGCCGCGCCTCCTTCGCATCCTCCGAGTTCTGCAAGATGCCGCCAGCGTTGGACGTAAGCACCATCGTCGTCTCCAACGTGCTGTCCAAAGCGGCACGCATGACGCGTTTGCTCACCCACTGCACAAGCGGCGGCCTGGCGATGATCTTTTCGCACAGTTCCCGCGTGGTCTCTTCCAGCTTCTCGGAAGGCACCAGATGGTTGAGCATCCCCCACTCGTATGCCCGCTCCGCGTTCAGCTCGCCGGTGTAGGCGAATTCCAGGGCGCGCCCGAGGCCGACCATCTTGGGAAGATAATACGACCCGCCGTTCTCGATGATCTGTCCGGCGTTGTGATAGCCGATGAAGCGCGTCCTCTCGCAGCCCACACGGATATCGCAATGCAGTGCCATATCCATGCCCGACCCGACCGCCGCCCCGTTGATCATCGCGATCGTCGGCTTGCGGATCAGCGAGATATCGCGGTGAAGCTGGGTAAATCCGTGGAAGAAGTGCTGGCGCGCCGCATCGGGCCCTTCATGCGGACCCCGATTGCCGGGCAGGTTTTCTCCGGTGATATCCTGCGTCGCCCTCGACCCCAGATTCGCACCGGAACAGAACCCACGCCCCACGCCGGTCAGCACAATCACGCGAACATTGGGATCATCGTCGCCCGCCCGCATGTACTCGCCGACCTTCGCAACGGTGCCATTCTCCTCCGCAGTCCCGACCAGCGCGTTCATCCGCTCCGGGCGATTGAACTTGATCCAGAGGATGCCGCTGTCCTCCGGCTCATACAGCAAGTACTCGACAAGCCTCGGTCCCATCATCCCCTCCCCACGCCCTAAGCGAATGACTCGGTCATCGCCGAATAGACGAGCGTGCGCAGGTCACGGCGCAAGCGTCAGCCGGACGTCGCTGCCCATGACCTGCGTCATGAACACCACCGCGAGCTCTTCCTTCGGGTCGATCCAGAACGCGGTAGACGCCGCGCCCCCCCAGAAGTACTCGCCCAACGTACCCGGCAGGCGCGTCTTGGCAACGTTGACATTCACCCCGCAGCCGATCGAGAAGCCGATGCCCGAATAGCCCGCCTCGCTGAACAGGCCTGGAGGCGCCATGTCCCGCCAGCTCCTTGTTGTCCGGCAGGTGGTTCAGACTGAACAACGCGACGGTCTTGGGGCTGAGGATCTGCACGCCGTCGAGCGTCCCACCGTTCAGCATCATCTGGCAGAACCGCATGTAGTCGTGCGCAGTCGACACCAGGCCGCCACCACCTGACTCCAGGTTCGGCGGTGCAGCGTATGTGCTGTTGCCCGCATCGTCCTGCGTCAACAGCCCGCCGCCATGTCGTGGCATATAGCAGGATGCGAACCGCTCGACCTTCTCCGCCGGGCACCAGAACGCGGTGTCGGTCATCCCCAACGGCTCGAACAGCCGCGTGCGGAGGAACTCGCCGAAGCTCATGCCGCTGAGCTTCTGCACGAGATATCCCATCACATCGATCGAGACGGAGTAGTTCCACCCCATCCCCGGCGAATACTCCAGCGGCAATTTTGACAAGTGCTCGATCATCGCATCGAGCCCGCCCTCGGCGCTGGGTTCAGCAATGTGCGCGCGACGGTACGCGCGATCGACGCTGGTGCGGTTCATGAACCCGTAGGTCAGGCCCGAAGTATGCGTCACCAGATCCACGACCTTCATGGGCCGCACAACCGGCGTCGTCACGAAGCTTGGCTCTCCCACGGCAACCAGGCTCGGCAGGCCGGTAGCGTAAACCCCCAGGTTCTTCCACGACGGAATGTGTGTGGCGACGTCGTCGTCCAGGCCGATCAAGCCTTCCTCGACCAGCATCATCAGCGCGACCGATGTGATCGGCTTGCTCATGGAGTAGATACGAAATATCGCATCCTCGCGCATCCGCTTGTCGCGCTCGAGGTCCATGTGCCCCGACATGCCGGTATGAGCGAGCTTGCCACGACGGTAGACCATGGTCAGCACGCCCGGCAGCCGGCCGCTATCGACGTAGCGCCGTTTCATCACCTCATCCAGGCGCGCCAAACGCGACGCCGACAGCCCAACCGCTTCTGGTTTCACCACGACCTCCACTTCGATTGACCGCTGGCGCTATGCCAGCGCGAGTTCCTGATATCCCTTCGCCGCCACCTCGTCGCACCGCGCCCGGTATGCCGGCGCGCTGCCGCTATAGCGCGCGATAATACGGGTCTGCTTGCCCTCCACATTGGAGTTGATACCGGTCATCCAGGAGTTGACCTCGTTGGACAGCAGACCCACCCCGCACGACTTGACGTGATCGGTCCACGACGTCACTCCCGCGTCCGTCGCCTCCACGCGCGTGAGGCCATGCTCCCGCGCATGGCGCAACAGGCGCGTCACCCAATCGACGTTGTATTCGATGCTGCGCGGAATGTTGCCCAGCGCCGTATGCGGCCCCATCAGCATCATCATGTTCGGGAAGTCCGTCACCAGAACGCCGAGATAGGTCTGCGGCCCGCTCGCCCACTTGTCCTTCAGCCGCAACCCATCCACGCCACGAATGTCGATGCGATCGAAGCTGCCGGTGATGGCATCGAAACCCGTCGCATAGATGATGATGTCGAACGTCGTACTCGGCATCGCTGGTCTTGATGCCCGTCGGCGTGATCCGCTCGATCGGCGTTTCGTTGATGTCCACCAGCACGACATTGGGCTGGTTGTAGACCTCGTAATATCGCGTCTCCAGCGGAACGCGGCGCGTGCCGAAGCCGTGGTTCTTCGGGATCAGCTTCTCGGCCACCTTGCGGGTCCTTCACCCGCTGGCGGATCTTCCTGGCGACGAAATCCGAGATGGCCGCGTTCGCCGCCCGATCGGTGAGGATGTCGCGGAAATTGCCCTGCCAGATGCCGAAGCCACGCTCCGCGTACAGCTTCTCCCAGAACGCCTCGCGCTCCTCCGGCGTCACCTCGAACGTGCCGCGCGGGTCCGGCGTGTGCAGGAAGCAGGCGAAGGTCTCCTGGCAACGCTTGAACATCTCCGGATAGCCGGCCTTGATCTCCGCCATCGTCGCCGCGTCGATCGTGCTGTTGTGCAGCGGCGCGCACCAGTTCGGCGTGCGCTGGAACACGGTCAGGTGGCCGACCGTCTTGGCCACCTCCTGGATCGTCTGCACGCCGGTCGCACCGGTGCCGATCACCGCGACGCGCTTGCCCGCGAAGCTCACCGGCTCATGCGGCCATCGCGCGGTGTGGCAGGATTGGCCCTGGAACGTCTCCACCCCCTCGATGCGCGGCATCGTCGGCGCCGACAGCGGACCCACCGCGGTGATCAGAAAGCGCGCGCTGTGGCGGCTGCCGTCCTCCAGCGTCACGTCCCAGCGGCGCGCCGCCTCCTGCCAGTGCGCCGCGGCCACCCGGCTGCGGAACTGAATGTCGCGGCGCAGGTCGAACCTGTCGGCGACATGGTTGAGATAGCGCAGCGTCTCCGGCTGGCCGGAGAAGTGCTCCGACCAGTTCCATTCCGCCAGCAGCTCCTGCGAGAACGAATAGCTGTAGGAATAGCTTTCGGAATCGAAACGCGCGCCCGGATAGCGGTTCCAGTACCAGGTGCCGCCAACGCCGGTGCCGGCCTCGAACACCCGCACGCGCATCCCCAGCTCGCGCAGACGGTAGAGCTGGTACAGGCCCGACATGCCCGCCCCAATGATGATGGCGTCGTAGTCCGGCGCTTCGCCCAAGTCGGCCATCTGCTGTCGCTCCTGAATACGCCATCGATCATCGCCCGACGCCCGCATCATGCCAACTTCGGGCACCGCCGTGCGACCCACGGTTGCCGGCAGCCAGACGCAGGACTAGCCTTCCCACAAACCTAGTGAAACGGCCAGTAGCCCGCCTTTGCCGCGGCGGAAGGGAGATCGTCATGCACCTGATGTACTTCACCGAACAACCAATGTCGGCCTACTTCGCCCAGGCCGGCCTGGACTTCGGCGCCACCGCGCTGATGTTCTCGAACAGCCATTTCGACCCGAAAGAGGGCAGCCGGCTGTACAACGAGTATCTCGAGCACTACCTGCTGGTCGACGAGCTGGGCTTCGACGGCATCATGCTGAACGAGCACCACAACGCGCCGTTCTGCATGCAGGCGCGGACCAACATATTCGCCTCGATCCTCGCCGCGATGACGAAGAACGTGAAGATCGTCATCCTGGGCAATCCGCTGCCGCTATCCGACAACCCGGTGCAGCTCGCCGAAGAGCTGGCGATGATCGACATGATCAGCAAAGGCCGGCTGGTGTCCGGCTTCGTGCGCGGCGGCGGCCAGGAGCAGCTCGCCAACGGCGTCAACCCCGCGTTCAACCGCGAGCGCTTCGAGGAGGCGCACGACCTGATCGTGAAGACCTGGACCACGCCGGGGCCGTTCCGCTGGGAAGGCACGCATTACCAGCACCGCGTCGTCAATCCGTGGGCGGTGCCGATGCAGAAGCCGCATCCGCGTATATGGATTCCCGGCGTCATCAGCCGCGAGACGATCATCTGGGCGGCGCAGCACGGCTATCCGTACATCGCGCTCAACACCCCGGTCGAACGCACGAAGCAGATCTGGAAGATGTACGACGATACGGCGGCCGCGGCGGGCTTTGCCGGAGGTCCGGAGTACCACGGCCTGCTGAAGCAGATCCACGTCGCCGAGACCGAGGAGAAGGCGCTGGAGAACGCGCGCCAGTTCCTGTGGATGCAGGGCGAGTTCACCGGCCTGGCGCACCCGGTGTGGAGCACACCCGCCGGCTACTACAGCCCGGAGAATCGCCGCGCCTTCGTTGAGTCGTCCATCGGCCGGTCGACCAGCCCGCGTGCCCGCCCGGACCTGGAGGGCCAGCTCAAGGAGATGATGATCATCGCCGGCACCCCGAAGCAGGTCATCGCCAAGCTGCGCGTCCTGCTGGAGGAGACGCGGCCCGGCATCTTCGCCTTCTGGGGCAATGACGGCACCGTGTCGCACGAGGACGCCAAGACCTGCATCCGGCTACTCGGCACCGAGGTCTTCCCGGCGGTGCGCGAGATGGCAAAGGAGTTCGACCTCAAGAGCCCGTTCGAGACCAACCAGCCGGTCAGCGTCGACTATATGGGCGGCGTCAAGCAGTCCGAGCGCGCCGCAGCCGAGTAGCGCTGGGCGGCGTCTCGCTCCCGCGCTCGCGCCGGCTGCTGCGTCCTGACAGTCGATGGATGCTGACATCAAAGCCGCGAGGGCGCGCACCGGCCTGCTCGCCAAGCCGTCGAACCGCATTGCCAACCCGCTACGGGTCGCGTGCGTCGTCTTTCCTGCCGCGCTGTTCATCGGTCTGGCCTGGGCCGACTACCGCGAGGAACTCGCGCGGACGCGCAACGACGTGGCGACCGCCACCAACGCCTTGGCAGAACATGCCAGGACAGTGGTGGAAACGGTCAACCTCGTGCTTGCGCGAGTGCTGGATCACGTCGATCACCAGGACTGGCCGACCCTCGCCGGATCGCCTGATACTCATGACTTCCTCGATCAACTGCGGCGCAACCTGCCCCAGCTTGAGGCTGTGTTCCTGACCGACCCGACCGGCACGATCGCCGCCAGCAGCCGGGCCTACCCAATGCCTCGATACGACGTTCACGGCGCGGAATACTTCGCCGCCGCCAAGGCCCAGAGCAGCGATGCTGTCGTCATCAGCGCGCCGTTTCCCGGCACAATCTCCGGAACCACCGGCTTCATGATAAGCCGCCGCCGGGTACAGAATGGGAAATTCGACGGTGTGGTGGGGGTAACCGTCTCGCAGCGATATTTCGACAGCATCTATCGTGAAGTGCTGGACGTCCCGGGCGCCTCGTCAGCCGCGCTCGTTCGCACGGATGGCGCGATCCTGGTGCAGTTCCCTGATCCGACCGGCCATCTGGGCACGCTTCCGGCATCCGACGCGTTGATGATGGCAGCCCTATCCGGCAATACCTTTGGCATACTTTCCGCTCGATCGCCCCTGGACGGCAGCGAGCAAATTGCTGGCTTCAGACGCCTGGACAATCTGCCGCTGCTGGTGACTTACGCCATCGACCGATCCGTTTTTCTGAAGACCTGGGCCGTGCATGTTGCGGTGATCGGTGTATGCACGCTGCTGCTCAGTGTCCTGCTGCTCGCAACCGAGCGCCTCGTGCGACGGAACACCGCAATCGAGCATGATGCCCTGCGCCGACTCGTGGAAGAGACCGAGCGGCGGCGGCAGGCGGAAGCCATCGCGCAGCAGAGCCAGAAGATGGAGGCGCTCGGCCGTCTGACAGGTGGTGTGGCGCATGACTTCAACAATCTGCTTGCCGTCATCCTTGCCTCGCTGGAGCTTGTATTACGGCGTGAGAGCAACCCGCGCTCCGTGCGGTTGTTGCAGGCCGCAACCAAGGCCGCGGAACGCGGAGCCAAGCTGACCGCGCAGATGCTGGCGTTCTCGCGCAAGCACGAAGTTGCGATACAGTCGGTCGATGTGAACGCCGTCATCAAGGGCATGGACGATTTGCTATGCCGCACGCTCGGGCCGCCCGTTCGCCTGCACTACGACCTCGCCGATGATCTCTGGCCGGCTCTGGCCGATCCGGTCCAGCTCGAGCTTGCGCTGCTCAATCTTGCGGTCAACGCGCGCGATGCCATGCCGGATGGCGGCGATCTGACATTCCGTACCACTGCCGTCGCCGCGGAGGATGCCGCTGGTCACACGCCTGAACTGAAGCCGGGTGACTATGTGTGCATCGAGGTCGTCGACACCGGCGTGGGCATGACCGAAGAAGTCCGTGCACGCGCGCATGAACCATTCTTCACGACGAAGGAGGTCGGCGACGGAACCGGCCTAGGCCTGTCGATGGTGACCGGCTTCGTCACCGAGCTTGGCGGCGCACTTGCTTTCCGCAGCGCGCCAGGGGTCGGCACGACCGTCAGCCTGTTCCTGCGCAAGTCCGACAGTGCTCCCAACATCGAGGCACCAATGCCTGACGCCGCCGCATCGTCCATGCGCGCCGGTCGCGTGCTGTTGGTCGATGACGATGCCAGTGTGCGCGTCTCGGTCCGCGCGATGCTCGAGGAGCTCGGACATCAGGTGGTCGAAGCCGCCGGCGGCAACGATGCCTTGGGAATACTTGCCCGGGATCAGCGCTTCGATGTCCTGATCTTCGACTTTGCCATGCCATCCATGAACGGCATTCAGCTTGCCGCCGAGGTTACCAAACTGTGGCCCTCGGCACCGATACTTTTCGTGACGGGCTACGTGGAGAATGATGCCCTGCGTCCTTGGTCCGCCCTCGGCTACCGGACGGTGCAGAAGCCGTTCACGACCCATGACCTGGCGCTGGCGGTCGAAAGAGCAATACGCCGCCCGGAAGCGGCTGCCATTTAGCCGGTTCAGCAGCTCCATTCGTTGGGAATGACACCACTCCCGATCCGCGCTAACTTTTCCTGAAGTGGCCGGAACCCGGATCGTGTCCGGGGCCGGTTGACAAGACACGACGGCCGGACTCCTCCGGCCGCGACAGGGAGAATGCGTCATGGGTCTGACACGTGCGACAACACGCCGCTCCGTTTTGGCAGGTGCCGCTGGCCTGCTCGCCTCGCCAGCCATCATCGGACGAGCCGCTGCCGCCACACGCGGCGTGTCAGACACCGAGATCATCATCGGCATGATGACCGACCTGTCCGGCGTCACGGCGGTGCAAGGCACCAACGCCGCGAACTCGATCCGCATGGCGTTCGACGACGTCAACGCGAAAGGCGGCATCAACGGCCGCAAGATCCGCTTCATCGTCGAGGACATGGAATACATGGTCCCCAAGGCGGTGCAGGCGATGAACAAGCTGGTCAACCTCGACAATATCTTCCTCTCGATCAGCAGTGGTGGCACGCCACAGATGGACGCGGTTCTGCCAATGATGATCGAGAAGCAGGTGCCGAGTGTGTTTCCGCTGACCTGTGCGCGCTCGATGTACCTGCCGCTGAGCCCTTACAAATACGGCCAGTTCTCCTCGTACGATGATCAGATGCGCTCGTGCGTGAAGTATTTCGCCGAAACGAAAGGCCGGAAGGTTTTCGGCTCGATGTATGAGGACACCGACTTCGGCAAGGACATTCACGCCGGCGTCGTCGACCAGGTGAATGCCATGAAGCTGAAGCTGGGTGCCGTCGCGACGTTCAGCCCGACCGCAACAGACTTCAACTCTCATGTCAGCCGCATCAAGGATGCGGGCTGCGATCTCGTCTGCATGGGCACGATCGTGAGGGACACGATCATAATCCTGCAGACCGCGCGCAAGATGGGGTGGGACGTGGACTTCTGCGGCCAGTTCGCGAGCTATTCCACTGCCGTCGCCGAGGCACCCGGGGCGCCGGCAGAGGGCTTCTACTCGATGTCGCCAGGGGTTTATGCCTATTCCGACGACCCTCGTCCGGGAGTGAGCGAGATCACGGCCCGCTACAAGCAGCGCTACGGTATCGACATCAACTACCTCGGCGAGGCAGGTTATGCAGCAGCGGTCTGTCTGATCGAGGTGCTGCAGCGGGCCGGACGCGACCTGAATCTGGAGACCTTCCAGAAGTCGATGGAAAGCATCAAGGACTGGCGCGATATGTTCGGTGGACCGCCGCTGACGATCACCGCCAGCGACCACCACGCTTCCACACAATCGTTCCTATCGGTGGTGAAGAAGGCCCGGTGGACGCCTGTGGTCGCCGAGCCGCTAGGATACTGACCGCCCCGCTCAGCCGCGGTTGCCATCCCATCGTCATGGCCGGCCTTGTGCCGGCCATCTTACTGCGTCGCATCGCCAAATGATTGAGGCGCGCCCTAACACCAGGATATGGTTTCTGCGCTCCGGTCGCTGTCCATTCGTGGGGGCCGCAGCCGGACAAGGTTGTGCTGCAACATGGCGATGTGCTGCGCTGCCTGCGCAGCAGCCTCACGGGCCTCCTCGCATACCGCCGCCGCCAGCTCCAGCAGCGCGCGGTTCCGCCGTATCAACAGCTCAGTCCTGTCATCGACCATCGAATGCGCGCACCTCCAGTTCGTCCGCCAGCGCTTCGGCCGGATTGCTCGCCGACTGGATCATCTGCTCGTCCCGACCGGTCTGAACGAGCATCTGATCCAGAACCCGTTCGATCCGCGCCGTACGCATGGACTGCCGAGCGGATCGGTCGGCCCGCAACTCTGCCCTCCAGGCGGCAAATCTTTCCGACGCAATCTGCTTACAGACGAGGGCGGCGTGAAGCGCACGTGGCGCCCCGGTATGCCGCCAGTGCTGCAGCCATTGCCCCCACACGTCCAAGGCACGGGCATGGGCTTGGGCACGCGTCTCCTGCGCCCCCTCAATCGGGTCGGTTGCGGACATGCTCACTCCCCAATGGATGCTCCGAGGCAGAGCCGTCGGAGTTGACGAAAACGACAATCAGTCTGCCATAACACTCCGCAAGCCCGCGTGCACGCAAACAAATTTGGGGGATGCAGACGAGCGCACACGCCTGACCGTGCTCTCCGTCAGACCAACATGATTACGCGTCTTTTCCCTTGTCCGCGCGCAATCGCGTTTCGGTCGCCAACGTAATCAGTTCCTGGTTCCTCAGAACCAGTCCCGCAATAGACTGCATAGCCGCACCGCCTCCGTTCTGGAGCGACCGCTATAAGCAACCGCCATCTCCCACGCCTACGCGTTGCCTGAAACCGCTTCAAGGAAAACATTGCGCGGCTGGAAAACTCGCTGGCACCTCCTCA
>CAVZNH010000004.1:0-91477 GCA_963776505.1 uncultured Alphaproteobacteria bacterium | reverse complement strand
ACCTTGGTCAGGCAGCAGAAATTGATCCGAGACGCCGTGCGCCGCATTGATCTTGATCAATCAGGACGTGAGCGTCGGCTGAGCACGACGGATTAAGTCGGGTCGCGTTCAATTCGGATGCTAGATCACGAACTCGTGAGGCGGCAAATGCCGCCGACTGCGTAGGGCCATCCGCATTCAGGGTGGTCTCGCTGCCAGTAGGGGAGTTGGTATGGCCGCATACCACATCAAGTTCATCAAGACGCTGAGCGACGAGAACGACCAATCGGAGACGGTATATCGATCAATCGTCATCCGCATGGCTCATGACGCCGTGCGAGCCATGGCGGCGGCCAAGCGGCGGTTTGAACGTCTTGAAAAGGTAACACATTGGCGGTTGCGACTCTTGAAGATTGAAATCATTGACTGGTCAGGCTACCGAAGGGTTCGACCGTGATGGCCCGGCACGAATTGGGCATTGGCGATCTTACCTAGAGTCGAAAATGAACAGCATGAAGAAGAGCCTTGATCCTGAGGACTAAGGCGACAACGCAAAAAAGAAGAGTCTGCTGAGAATCAAGACTCGGATCGCATTCAACTCTTAATCTCTTCATCATTGACATTGGCTCTATTTGGGCCTTGGGTGCGCCGTCTCGATCGATCCACGACAACGGGGGCAGTGATGAACGAAGTCAGAAAGCCAGAATTGGCGGAGGCAATCTCTAGTCTAGCGGGACCTTTCGCTCAGGTAAGTTCGGATGCAACGCGTCGGCTTTGTGAGCAAGGCCAGTCGGTCGCGAAGACGATCAACGAATGGAACACCGAGGTCAGCCATTTCCTCAGCCACCGCGTCGCTCGGAATGGCGAGATACTCGGGCGCATGACGAAGTGCCAGAACGTCCCGGAGGTCTTCGCCATTCAATCTGAATGGGTGCGAGACGCTGCTGACGACTACCTGAGGGAGATGAGCAAGCTGATGGAGATCAACAGCAGGCTCATGAGCGGCATGCTCGGGTCGCTTGGTCAAGTTGGGATGCCACAGCCATCGACGGAGACACGTCCATCGACAGCGAGAGACGTCAATGAGAGCCGCAGAGTAGCGGTCACCGAGGCGTATCCTGACCGCAGGTGCCTCCAGTGCCGCAAAAGTGGTGTCGGGTGATGCGCGGAGCGCGGTTTGGCTTGCTGTCCTGCCGCGTTCGACCATTGACTGGGCAATGAATAAGCGAATCCGTAGAAAACCTACCTCGGTGCCCTTGATGATGATGGAAATGGCATTCGCATCTTGGGAGACAATTGGCCGTCGGGGACAGATGATGGCGCGCGGGAAATGCTCGCCAGCCGAGTACTCCGCGAATGGTCCTGGAGAAGATGGCTGCCGCCACACGATCCGCGTCCGTGCTTTCACGATCGAAGCGGGCGCCCAACTGGGCCGCCGTTCTGGCGCCGTGGCATCTACGGGCTACATCGAATGCTCGTCGGCTGCGACGAAAATGACTTGTCGTTTGCCGCCGCCATCTGGTGTCTGGCTCAAACTTGCGCTGAAACCAGCCATAGCGCCCCTGGCAGAGTGACCCCATTCGGACCTTCATGCGGCTTGAAGAAGGCTTCAAAGGCCACACGCGCAGCCTGCCGGGTCTCGTCTGGCTGCCCATGCAGCAGCCTCGCTCCCTGACCGATGAAGGTCGCGAATTCGGCAGCTTCGGCCGCATTGCGTCCCATCACAAACGAAAGGTCGAGCGGCGTCAGCACCACGTTGCGAAAACCGGCGCCGTCGAGAATACGCTTAACCCGCGCTGGGTCGCTCCAACTGAACTGGCCCGGCTCCTCCGGCCCCAATGGCGCAGGCGGCGGCACAAGGTGACTGATCGCAGCGACGCTTGCAGTTGCCCACGGGTTCTCTGGTCCTGACCGGAAGACAGCCAGCAACAGCCGCCCGCTCCGCTTCATCGCCCCTCTGATATTTCGGAAGGCAGCAACCGGATCGGCGAAGAACATCACACCAAATCGGCTGAAGCCAAGGTCGAAGGTCTCAGGCGCGAAGTGATGTGTTGCCGCGTCGTCCAGCACAAGCTGCGCTTGATTGACGCCGGCAGCAGCGACACGCTGGCGGGCCAGTGCCAACTGCTGTTCGGAGATGTCAACGCCCAGCACGCGACCGCTCGGCCCGACCGCTTCGGCCAACCTCAGAACGGTCGTGCCGGTCCCGCAGCCGACATCCAGGACGCGCTCCCCCCGCTTCGGCGCTGCGGCGGCCAGTGCAGCCTCTGTCACGTCGGCCATAAGCCGGTCGATGCGGGCTTGCTCGGTCACCCAGCGTCGCGTCGCCTCGCTGTTCCAGAACGTTCGCTGCGCCATCGCGATCGATGCCGTGTCGCTCATATCCGGTCCCCTGCGATCATTGTTTGCTCTGGTCAGGGTGAACGGCAGGCGCAAGATTGCAAGGGTCAGGCGTATTGCCGGCGAAGACCTTCGGAAAGCAGCATGGTGATCGGTCATGCTTGATCGCCTGGGGTATCAGTCGGCCCAAAGCGAGATGAATGCCACACCCGCAACGTTTGATCTGAGTTGCGGATTCTGACGGAAGCCGTCCAGGCGTTCTGATCTGATGGCGCCCAGCGTTCTGATCTGATCCCGTCCAGCATTCCGATCTGAAGCCGTCCACCGTTCTGACGAAGCCGTCCACCTGCGAGAAAGGGCGGCCGGGAGGAGGTGGCGTCTCGCAGGTCAGCATCGAGCTGGCGTCCAGTGCTCCATCGCAATCGATGGAGGGAGGGATGCCGACGAAGAGGCTGTCCATGCGGCGGATACATCAGCTGCTGACATTGCATTTTGGTGCGGGCGCCGCGACGCGGGTGATCGCGCGGGAGCTCGGCATCTCGCACAGCACGGTGCACGATTATCTGGCGCGGGTCGCTGCGGCGGGGATCACCTGGCCGCTGCCGGCCGACGTCACCGACGAGGAGCTGGAGCAGCGGCTGTTCGCCAACGGCGGCGTGCGGGCCGGAGCGCGCCGTTATGTCGAGCCCGACTGGGCGGTGGTGGCGCGGGAGCTGAAGCGGCCGGGCGTCAACCTGTTGATCCTGTGGGAGGAATATCGGGCCGTTCATCCTGACGGCTACGCGTATAGCCGGTTCTGCCAGCTGTTCCGGGAGTTCGAGCGGCGGCTGTCGCCGACCATGCGCCAGACGCACGTGGCCGGCGACAAGGCGTTCGTCGACTATTCCGGCAAGAAGGTCCCGATCGTCGACCCGATGACCGGCGAGGTGCGGAGGCCGAGATCTTCGTCGCCGTGCTCGGCGCGTCCAATCTCACCTATGCGGAGGCGACCTGGACGCAGAGCTTGCCGGACTGGATTGGCGCACACGTGCGCATGTTCCGCTTCTTGGGTGCGGCCCCGCGCCTGCTGGTGCCCGACAATCTCAAGAGCGGCGTCAACAAGGCCTCGTTCTACGATCCCGAGATCAACCGCAGCTACGGCGCCATGGCCGCGCACTACAATGTCGGCATCCTGCCAGCACGGCCGCATCACCCGAAAGACAAAGCCAAAGTCGAGGCCGGAGTCCGCTTTGCTCAGTTCTATATGCTTGGTCGGCTGCGCAACGTGACCTTCTTCTCCCTGGCCGAATGCAATGCCGCGATCGCCGTGATACTGGTGCAGATGAACGGGCGCGAGATGCGCCGCCTCGGCGTCAGCCGGCGCCAGCTGTTCGAGACGGTCGAGCGGCCGGCCATGCAGCGCTGCCAGACACCGGACACGAGTATGCCGAATGGGCATTCGCCCGGGTCGGCATCGACTACCATGTCGAGGTGGCCGGGTTCTTCTACTCGGTGCCGCACGCGCTGATCCGCGAGCAGGTCGAGACCCGCGTCACCGAGCGCACCATCGAGATATTCCACCGCGGCAAACGCGTCGCCGCCATGCGCGGCGCTACGGCGGTCCGCGGCATGGCACCCTGCCCGACCACATGCCGAGCGCGCACCGGCGCTATGCCGAATGGACGCCGGAGCGCTTCCAGCGCCAGGCGCGGGAGATCGGTCCCAACACCGAGGCGCTGATCATCGCCGTGCTGGCGCGCCGGCCGCATCCGGAACAGGGGTTCCGCACCTGCCTCGGCATGCTGCGGCTGTTTCGCGGCATCGACGCGGCGCGGGCCGAGGCGATCTCCGCCCGCGCCGTCGAAATCGGCGCGCTGACTTACGACAGCGTCGCCTCGATCCTCAAACACCGGCTCGACCAAGCGGCGCCGCCGCAAGCCGCGGACGGCGCGCCCCTGCTGCACGCCAACATCCGCGGCTCCCGCTACTACCATTGAGGAGAACGACCTTGCTGCACCATCCCACGCTCGACCGGCTGCGCGAACTTGGCCTGGACGGCATGGCCAAGGGCTTCCGCGATCTGGCGGCCAACCCTGAAAGCCACGCCCTCGACCACGCGGAATGGCTCGGTATCCTGCTCGAGCAGGAGATCACGCTGCGCCAGCAGAAGCGGTTCGAGGCACGCGCCCGGACCGCCAAGCTGCGCCATCCGGCCGCGGTCGAGGATGTCGACTACCGCACAGCCGCGGCCTCGACCGCACGCTGTTCCTGAACCTGGCCAGCTGCGACTGGATCCGCGAGCATCGCCACTGCCTCATGACCGGCCCCTGCGGCACCGGCAAGTCGTGGCTGGCTTGCGCGCTCGGCTACAAGGCCTGCCGGGAGAACCTGTCCGTCCTCTACCAGCGCGTCCCGCGCTTGTTCGCCTGCTGGCATTGGCGCGCGGCGATGGTCGCTACGCCAAGCTGATGCGCCAGCTCGCCCGCGTCGATCTGCTCATCTTCGACGACTGGGGACCGGAACCGCTGCCCGCCGAGCAGCACCGCGATCTGCTGGAGATCGTCGAGGACCGCTACAATGCGGCTCGCTGATCATCACCAGCCAGGTGCCGGTCGACCGCTGGTACGAGATCGTCGGCAATCCCACGCTGGCCGACGCCATCCTCGATCGGATCGTCCACAATGCCCACCGCATCGAACTGACCGGCGAGAGCCTGCGCAAGCAGCGAGCTTCTGCTTGACCCCGATCAGTCACTCATGACATGAGCCAAATCGACCTGACGAGACGACACCACCTGGACGCCATCACACTCAGAACGGTGGACGGCATCAAATCAGAACAGGTGGACGCCTCCACTTCGGTATGCCCGGACGGCATCATTGGAATCCGCAATCTAAGTCATTGGATGACCATAGAAGTGGGTGGTATCAGGGGGTCCCAGAGTAGGAGTGCGCCATGCCCACAGAGCGCCCTCACGACGCGCCACTCGGAATGCCGTCTCCTGAGGCTTTGCAGATGGCTACTGATGCTACTCGCCGCTGCTATGTACTGCCTGAGACGATGCAGCATCCCGAGGTTAGGTCCCAGTGCTTGCGGCTCGCTTATCTGATCCAGTCCTATGGATTGACGACCGCAAACGCGGAACCACGACATGTTAAGCCAGATAAGCCGCCGCTGTATGCTGTCTCGCCCCGGCAAAGACCACCGCCCTTGCGTCGCGACGCGACCCAGCATCAGTGTCGCGTTGTCCGAAGTGATGAGACGCGCGAACTGGCTGAAGTCTGCTGAACTCAGGAGCTAATGGCAAGATCACCCTGTTGCGCGGCAAGCTGTCCTACATCGCGCTCCCCTCGATGATCGTGGAATGGAATCCGCAGACGGTGAAGCGACGAAGATCAGTCGTTGGATGTCGTGCTGGATACTGGCATGTGTATCGGCGGGGTCTATAAGCCGGGATAGGCTAGTCCTTCAGCGATGGTCAGTCAGCCGCCGCTGCGAATTCGTTGGTGAGTGGCGGTAGTTGGTTGCCGATCACCGTCCAGCCCTGCACATGCCGGCGACCGAATAGCTCCAAGTAGGGTCCCGCACAGGCCCGCTCTATAAGGGAATGGACCTTTGGTGGTTTTTCGCTGTGTTCTCCTCGGGGCGCGTTGATTACGGAAGAGATCGCCTTATCTCTGAAGTGCCCTGGCGTCTTCGAGCGCACGCCTAGCATGAGATGTTCGTGCTGCATCCGGTAGTAGAAGCCGGTGCCGAACTCCTTATCCTTTTCCCATATCGCGTTTGTCCTGTAGGCGAAGCCCCACGCTTCCATCACATCGAGCGCATCCTTCAGGAGCGCCGCCGGACACCACAGGAAAAGGAACGCAGTATCCGTCGCCACCTTCGGCACTGGCAATGCGGCGATTTCCGCCATGGTCATCGGAGGATAGTAGGGATCGCTCGCACCGCGTTTACCCACGGTGCGGTATATCTGCCACGGCGGATCGGCCAGGATAGCCCGGAACTTTCGCCCGTCACGGATCAGCGTTGCCAAGTCATCCACGACATCACCGCCCGTCAGTGGACGGCGGTAGCCAGTAGCTCGCTTCTTCTCAATTCTCAGCCGATTGATGGTCCACCGGCCGTGGATCGCCCGCTCCAGCAACGGCAGTGCGAGCGCATCAGAAAGCGGTGCGACGGTCTGAAAATGTGCGCAGTCGGCGTTGAGGTACCTCAACGGTTTCGGGAATCTCTTCGCGATCGATCCGTCTTCCGCACCTGAAGGATGAGACCAAGGGGCACGTGTTCAAGTCTGATCTCGTGATGACGTGACGCTGGCGAATGGGGCGGCGGCAGGCGACCGCCGCCTGATGCGAGCATCGAAGCCTGTGATCATGCCACTTACGTCGCCTTCAGGCTGAGGTCTTCATAGGGTGCAGTATAGGCAAACCCTGGTATGCGGTCGAAATTGGACTCTGCCACTCGCGGACCAACGCCGTTGATGAAGGCCAACTGCCAGATCGGTGCGTAGATCGCCTTGTCGATGACAAGCTGCTGCATCTTTTCCAGGATCGCCGCGCGCTTCACGTGGTCGCCCTCGATTGCCTGTACTGGATATAGTGCATCGATGTCAGGATAGCTGCCATAAACATATGCGCCGCCCTTCACCACAAAAGCCTCCATGCGGGTCGCGACATTGCCAAATGCGCCGCTTGCGCCCTGGATGATGTTGCGGAACTTCTTGTCCGCGTATCCTTGGAGGAAGGCTGCGCGCTCAATCGGGCGCAGCTTCGCGCGGATACCGATCTGAGCGAGATTATCGAGCGCGGCCTCGCCGATATTCGCGTAGGAAGAATCGCAAGTGTAGAAACCCGCATCAAAGCCACTCGGGTATCCGGCATCGGCGAGTAACTGCTTTGCCTTCGGCGGGTCGTACACCGGTGCCGGCGGTGCCCAATAGAAATCGAAATTGTCTGGCATGATGCTGCCAGTGACATGCGAATATCCGAGTGTTAGCGCCTGATTGATGGTTTTACGGTCGAGTGCGAGGTTGGCAGCCTGTCGAACGCGCAGATCGTACCATGGCGATTTTGTGTCCCACTGGTCGGGGAAATACAGCCAGAAAGCACCCTGCAACACCACCGGTTTCATGGTCAGACCGGGAATGCGGCGCAATTCCTCCGCAAGTTCGCCACGGATCGAGTAGGCAATATCAACCTCGCCGGCCTTCAGAGCCGCCAGCCGCGTGGCTTCGTCGGGGATTACCTTCAGCACTAGGCGCTTCACGCTTGGGGGCTTGCGCCAGGTACCTGATCGAACGCCTCCAGGACAAGTTCGACGCCAGGGGTGAATGACACGAACTTGTAGGGTCCCGCACCGATCGGCGCTTTGCGGAACCCGTCGTCGCCAACCTGCTCCACGTATTTCTTGGGGACGATCCAGCCGGCGCCGGTCGCACCAGCATAGAACGTAAGAAAATCGGGCCACGGTTGCTTCAGCTTGAAGGTGACACGCAGCGGATCGGGAGTTTCCACAGCCGCCACTCGCTCCTTCATCAATCCGTAAGATGCACCGTGGTAGCGGTCAAAGGAGAATTTCACGTCCTCCGCTGTGACCGGTGCGCCGTTATGGAATTGCACACCCTTGCGAAGGGTGAAGTCATAGGTGAGGCCGTCCTCCGACGTCGACCAGGATTCCGCGAGGCAAGGGGCCTGTAACTGTCCCGGCATGCCCTTGGCCATGGCGTCATGGAGGGCATACAGCAGCATGAACGGCGTGATAATCCCGGAAGTCTCGGCCGGGTCGAACCAAGTGGGGGCGAGCGAGATGTGCACCGCGTAGGTGATTTGCCCTTGCGGCGGCGCGGCGCGGGCCGGCTCCGCTGCGCCGCTCGCCGCACCAAGTGCGGCGAGCGCCAGCACGTTGCGGCGCGTAATCGGGATCGTGTTTCCGGTGGCCTTGTGTCCCCAAGGCTCGTCGGGCAATGAACCCATTGTCGCCTCCCTGCGGCTGCGGTTTACGGTCTCTCTGCGTCGTACGGCGTCTCCCTAGTCGCGTTGATGCGCTTACTTCTCGCCTGGGCTGCATCGATCCCAGCAGAAGCGGTATTCCGCTATAGCTTAGTAGTGCTCAAGGTGCGTTCAGTCCGCGTTGCGGCAGGCCAAATGCACAGCCTTGCCGGCGGGCGAAGAGCACCCGCAGCACTTACCCACCAAACCCATTGGAACCTCCCGATGGCTCCCTCATAGACGCGGGAGATTACCGATCTAATTTAGAAGGCTTGCGCGCGATTGTCATCTCTAATGTTTCTGATCGCGGAGGCTTGCGTTCACCAAACTACGAGCCGCTAGCCAGACGATATGCGACCAGACGATCACGATCGTCGTCACGAACCTCATGCGATGATGGCAGAATTACACGAAGGGTGCCGGTCATCAGCATGAGCAAGGCCGCACGGACTTCTACGTGCTGCCCGAGCAAATGCCGAAGGTGATCCCCGGCATGAACGTCAAAGCGGCGCTGAAGGTGGTGGACAAGCGCGGCTTCTTGGTGCGCGAGAACGGCCGCGAGACGCAGAAATATCGTCTGCGCCCGCTGGCCGGGGACATGCACCAGATCGCCACCTATCGCATCTCGGGTGCTATATTGGCCGGCGAGTGACCACGAGGGGGCGGGATCAGGCTGGACTGGTCTCGCCCCCGTTGTCAGGTTTGTCAGTGTCAGGTTGGGCAAAACGAGAAGATATACAAACAGGGCGGACAGGGTGAGTTACACTTTTTCTTATATAAATCCTCAAACCTGACCTGACAAAACTGACAAAACCCCCTCTGAATTTCCTTTCCGGCGATCTCTCTTGCCGCTGTCTTCATCCCTTGCAGCCAACTCCTCGCTACCCGGCCTACGCATCGCTCGCGTCGCTTTCGGCCTTGACCCGCCGCGATCCACGCCAGAAAAAACCGAGCACCTGTGGCTGATCCATCATTGCGACAACCAAAGGACGGGCGTCACGCCGCCTGTTGTTGTGGTCCTTCATCGAATGTTGCGACCCCAGCCAGCTTGCAAAAATCTTGCAGAATCCACCACGCGCGGTCCAAGTCGCCATTCTCGATCGCCTGCGCCATCGTCTCCAGGATGTCACCCCACTTCTTCTTGCGCGACACGCGCGGTGGTTTGCCGGCAGTCAGATGGACCTTCGCCGCCGTGTTGATGCCTTCGATGCCGCCCTTGCCGTCCCACTCGACATCTTCCCAGTACTCGCTGGTCACGTGCAGGTATCCCTTCAGGCACTTTCGGCACCAACTCGCATCCTTGCCGCCGTACTGCTGGAGGTACTCGGCTTTGCTCGGCTGATTCGAGCCACGCTTCTTGCGCTTTCCGAACTCGCGCACATAGGCGACATCGAGTGCATGCATCAATTCACCAATCGGCAAGTCGATTTCGGTGGTGATGTTGTTGATCCGTATGAAGCGCCGTGCTTCGAGTGACCGGATGCGCCGCTGGATTTCGTCGGCTTCGAGTTCGGGGATTACATCAGGCGATAGCAAGCTGGTCAGCGGCACCGCCTTGTCGGGATCGGCGTGTGATCGCTGTTGCTGTGCTTCGGCCAATTTGCGCGTAAGCTCAGCGAGCTTCGCGGTCAGGTCATTGATCTCGCCCACCTGCCGCTTGGACACCGCCTCATAATGGTCAGAGCGATCCCAGCCGCTCATCTTATCGCCGGGTTCGACGCGGAAACTGTGCGGATTACCACCGTTCGCGAAGAAGCGGTCGAGTTTGTGCAAGGCGGCGGCGCGCTCACCGGCCACACAGTCTCCACGCAGCATGGCGATCAGCTTGTTAAGCAACTTCGCCGCCTTCGCCTTGTCGTTCAGTGCGGCCAGGGTCTCTGCGTCGAGCGTGAGAGGATCAGGGTTCATGCGGCGGGCATATCATCCTGTTGGGGGAAGAGGATGCCTACATGGTCCCGGCCGTAGGGCACGCAAGTGCGGCGGGAAAAACTCCAGCTTCTTCGCGGCTTTCAGCGAAATCGGTGGTGATCGTGGTAGCGGGCAGTCTTCTCATGCCCCAAGGATAAGAAGCTGCCAGGACGACACACCTGTTGGAATGACGCATGGTCCGTGACGAACCGTTGACTAAGATCGCCCGCATCGCGAGTGCTTGCGGACCAACAGGGCGAAGATCAGCAATCTGCCGATGGCTCGGGGTGCGGTTCGGCGCGAGGGGAATTAAGCGCAACGTAAATAGGCGCGAGGGATCGAGGTGTGACGACACGGCACGAGATGGCAATGGCATATATCGATCAGCAGGGTGTCATCGATGTCCTGCGGTCGATCGATGACATTGATCTCCTTGAACGGCTTGAACGGTGCATGACGGCACACCAGCAACGATCGGCATGAGGTGCAGGATGTGCTGCGCCGACGATGGCCTGATGTCGTGGTCAAGGGTCTGGAACAAGAGGCGCCGACCGTGGCGATGATGGCGGAAGATGCTGCCGATCTTGGCCGGTGTCGCGGGGTTGGGACTACTGAGGATCGTGATCATGCCCCAGCAAGACCGTCAGGCGATCATCTCGCACATCGTCGAGCCGATGCCTGGTCGTCATCTGACGGCTCAGCAGAGCAGACGCGCTATCAGTCCCAGCCATCGTGCAGACGGGTCCGCACATCGGTGGAGTGCACGCCACATGGACGGTCAGGCAACCGTCCTGCGGATCATCATGGCCGATGATCCGTGTTCCTCTGTATCACCGACCAGTTGCTCGAAGCGGAACCAGTTGCTCGGCTCGATCATGATCTCGGCCAGCACCGGATAGCCCTACGGCAGCCGAAAGCGTGTGGTTCGTGGATTCGGATGTCGCGGTACCTCATGCTGGTCGGCTCCCGAAGGCTGCAAAGCTGAGCTTGGCAGCGACCGGCATCCGTTCCAGCCGACTGGACTGGAGAGCTGCCGACGATCAGCAATCGAGTCGGTGGTCGATGCACACGCGATTTCCCGGCATCGAGTGCGACCGATGCCAGTCGCCTCACGCACGATGGCTGAGACGATCGTACCGTACCTGTTCCCATTCATCGTCTGGGGGATTTCCAGGGGTCCCAAAAATGGCGATAGCATCGCCGCTGCTCGGAGTCAGGAAGAACAAGCTGATGTCGATACCCGTGTCGGCCAGGGCCTGTTTTGCCTGCTCGGCGATCTGATCGAGCTTGGCCTCGCTCGCTGCGCGGGGAGCCACCACGTCATCGTCTGTCAGATCGTCTCGTTCATCGTGCATTGCGCCGCCATCCCTCGCTGGTTGCGGCGGTATTTATGACCGACGATGACCGCCGGTCGGGGAGGGCCGTGGATTGCCGGCAGCCGCTGTCTGAATTGCACGACCGATCACCATTGCTGAGCAAAAGCGTCCAGTACCCGATCTGGCGAGCGAGATGCTGCGCACCAGCCGCCATCCCTGCTGCGCCCCCGCAATAGCGCCGAAAGTCCTGCACCGACTGCTGTCTTGGTGCTGGCTTGGCCCGTCCTCAGCCTGTCAGCCCAAACGCTGCCAGTTCTAACATATTGGAAAATCGAGGAGAATTGGCGGACCCGACACGATTTCGAACGTGCGACCTTCGCCTTCGGAGGGCGACGCTCTATCCAGCTGAGCTACGGGTCCAAGTCTGCAGCCACATAGCGCGAAACCCGCGCTGGATCAAAGCCCCGCCTTCACTTCTGCCTCGCGAGCCAGGCAACCGCAGCCCGATCGCCCCCTGATGGTAGTGGCATCTCTGGGTGGCGGATCCAGAACAGGATGTCGTCGATCGGCGTGATGCGCTCGTGGTCGCGCAGCAGCAGATGGTAGCCCGCCGGGTAGAACGCCCGCACCGGCCCCTCCGGCAGTCCACCCCATGTTGCGGCTGTAGCCTTGTCGGGGATCAACTCGTCCTTGCCACCGTAGAGGAACAGCGCCGGCGCGTGGAACCGTGGCGCAGCGGCCAGTGCGGCATCCATCAAATCGACCAGGCCGCGGACGGTGTCGAACCTGGTCGCGTGGATGGTCAGCGGATCCTGTGACAGCCGCTTGATCGCCTCGCGATTGTCGCTCGCAACTACCCGCGCAACGCGTCCCGTCACGGTGAAGCCCGGGATCAGGTTGGCGAACAGCCACAAGCCGGTGCGCAGGAATACATTCATCTCGGCACGCCCCCACACCGCAGGCGCTACCAGCACATAGCCGTCCGCAGGAGGCGGATCCGGCTCTGTCGCGAGGCACATCAGCACGGCTGCCCCCATGCTCTCGCCCATCAGGATCAGTTTTGCCTGCGGGTAACGTTGGTGAAGCAGCCGCGCCATCGTCCGCGCATCGCTGATCAGCGCCTGCGTGCCGGGCCAGAAGCCGCGTACCGAGGTATCCCCAAAGCCACGCTGGTCGGGGGCAAACACCGCGATGCCGGCAGTAGCGAAGTCAGGGGCGGGGTATTCCCAGGCATCGCGGCTGTCGTTCATACCGTGCAGCGCCAGCACCACGGCCCAGGGTTGGCCCTTCGGCAGCCAGGCGCGGTAGGGCAGGCGCATGCCATCCGACATGACAAAGGCATCCGCAATCTCTCGCGGCGGGTCGACGGCCGGACCCGGCGGCACAAGATGCTCCGCGCAACCGCCCAGCAGGAACGCAACGGCAATCAATGCCGTCAGCAGTCGGTGGCGCATGCAGACGGACAGGCGGACCCCAGAAAAGAGTGCCGGAAGGTAAAGCGGAGGGTAAAGGTTGAAAGCATCGGACGCATCGCTATCATACGGCACCCCCCCGCCATAGAGGATGCAAAGCAACAAGATGGACGGCACCGCCGCCAGCCGGACGCCGACGGAAGTCATCCATGTCGATGACCGGACAGTCGCCTGCGACGGCGGCGATACCGAATTGGGGCATCCGCGGGTGTTCCTCCACATCGAGGACCGATCCGTGCTGTGCCCATATTGCTCGCGCCTCTATGTGCTGAACGAAGGAGCCGGTCACGCCAGCGGACACTGAGATCCTCGAGCAGACCGACCAGCCCTCGGCCCTCGACTCGAAGCTGCACCTGGTCCTGATCGACGGATCGGGCTTCATCTTCCGCGCCTATCACGCGCTGCCGCCGATGACGCGGCCCGACGGCACGCCGGTGAACGCGGTATTCGGCTTCTCCAACATGCTGGCGAAGTTGCTGCGCGAACATGTCGGGACGCATATCGCGGTGATATTCGATGCCGGTCGCAAAACGTTCCGCAACCGGCTGTACGAAGACTACAAGGCGCACCGTCCGCCGCCGCCGGACGATCTGATCCCGCAGTTCAATCTTGTGCGCGAGGCGACCGAGGCATTCGGTGTCCCTGCGGTCGAGCTGGAGGACTGGGAAGCGGATGACCTGATCGCCGCCTACGCCAAGGCAGTTAACGATGCCGGCGGCCAGGCGACTCTGGTGTCTTCCGACAAGGATCTGATGCAGCTCATTCGCCCCGGCGTGGAGATGCTGGATCCGATCAAGCAGAAACCGATCGGTCCAGTCGAGGTGATGGAGAAGTACGGCGTCACGCCGGACAAGATGATCGACGTGCAGGCACTGATCGGCGATTCAACCGACAATGTGCCGGGCGTGCCGGGTATCGGACCGAAGGGCGCGGCGCAGCTTATCAACGAGTTTGGCGATCTGGACAGCGTGCTCGCAGCGGCGCCGGCGATGAAGCCGTCCAAGCGGCGCGACAACCTGATCGAGCATGCCGACAAGGCGCGCATCTCGCGCGACCTGGTGACGCTACGCAGCGATACGCCGCTCCCGGAACCGATCGATCGGTTGCACGCACGGCCATACGACAAGGCAGCGCTCGCTGCGTGGCTGAAGACCCAAGGGTTCCGGAGCATTGCCACGCGGCTGGGACTGGACGGTGAAGCGCCAGCCCCGGCGACCAAAACGGTGGAAGCCGCGCCGCCGCTCGCCCAGGGGACGCTGGCTTTGCCGGCAGCGGAACGGCCTGCGATCACGGAGAGCACCTCGGGCTTCGGGCCGTACGCGACGATCACCAGCGAGGCTGCACTGCGGGCTTTCCTGGCCGAGAGCGCGACCTGCGGCTTCATCGCCATCGACACCGAGACCGACGGGGAGGTTGCGACACGGGCTCCGTTGGTCGGGCTTTCGTTAGCCGTGGCACCTGGACGCGCGGCCTATCTGCCACTGCGGCATGAGGGGCTGGCGGAGCAGGTGCCGCTTGCCGCGGCGATCGATGCGCTGGGGCCGGTGCTCACCGATCGCAACACGCTCAAGATCTATCAGAACGCCAAGTCCGACATGCTGGTGATGGAGCGCTGCGGCTTTCCGCCGTCCGCCCCGTTCGACGATCCCATGCTGCTCTCCTATGCCCAGGAGGCCGGTATGCACGGGCATGGATTGGAGGAACTGTCGCAGCTTCACCTCGGACATACGCCGCTCAGCTACGATGAGGTCACTGGTACCGGGCGCAATCGGATCCCGTTCCAGCGGGTGCCGATCGAGCGTGCCACCGCCTATGCGGCCGAGGAGGCCGATATGGCGCTGCGTCTTTGGCAGGTGCTGCGGCCAAGATTGCGCTTCAATTCCGCGCTGGCGCTGTATGAGCAGCTTGAGCGACGACTGCTGCCCGTGCTGCTGAACATGGAGCGCGCCGGCATCAAGGTGGACGCGGACGATCTGCGCCGCATGTCGGTGGACTTCGAACAGCGCATGGTAGTGATCGAACGCGATATCCATCGCCTTGCAGGCCGCGAATTCAACGTCGGTTCTGCCAAGCAGCTCGGCGAAGTGTTGTTCGACGAGATGAAGCTCGGCGGGGGTCGGCGAATGAAGACCGGCGCCTGGGGGACGGATGCGTCGGTGCTGCAGACGCTTGCCGACCAAGGAAGCGAGCTGCCCGCGCGCATCCTCGACTGGCGACAGTTGCAGAAGCTGAAGTCGACCTATGCCGATGCGTTGGTAGGCGAGATCGATCCCGGCACGGGGCGCGTACACACAAGCTACGCGCAATGCATCGCCTCGACTGGCCGGCTGTCATCGAACGATCCGAATCTGCAGAACATTCCGATCCGCACCGACGAAGGCAGCCGCATCCGCCACGCCTTCATCGCCGAGCAGGGTCATATGCTGGTGTCAGCCGACTACTCGCAGATCGAGCTGCGGCTGCTGGCCCATGTCGCTGCAATCCCGGCGCTGCAGGAGAGCTTTGCTCGTGGTGAGGACATCCACGCGCGCACTGCATCGGAAGTGTTCGGGATCCCGATGGCGGGCATGGACTCGATGACGCGACGCCGCGCAAAGGCAATAAACTTCGGTATCATTTACGGCATCAGCGGCTTCGGCCTCGCGCGGCAACTCGGCATCACGCCAGGTGAGGCGCGTACCTACATCGATGCGTATTTCATGCGTTATCCTGCAATCCGCACGTATATGGAGCGTACCAAGGAGGAAGCGCGCATCAACGGCTATGTGACGACGCCGTTCGGCCGTCGCTGCTGGGTGCCGGGGATCGCCGACAAGAATCCTGCGCGTCGCGGCTACGCGGAGCGTCAGGCGATCAATGCGCCGCTGCAGGGCGGGGGCGCCGACGTCATCAAGCGCGCGATGGTGCGGCTGCCGAAGGCGTTACGGGAGGCGGGATTGCGCTCGCGACTGCTGCTTCAGGTGCATGACGAACTGCTGTTCGAGGCGCCAGAGGACGAGGTGCCGGCGCTGACTTCGTTGGCGCGGCGGGTGATGGAGAGTGCGGCAACGCTGTCAGTGCCGCTGGTGGTGGAGACCGGTGCCGGCCGCACCTGGGCCGATGCGCATTGAGCGGTTGTGCTATGGTCCGACGACCACGATTGTTCCCGTCATGCCGAACAGGCTATGGAGAAAGTGCGTGCACTCAACCTTGTAGGTGCCGGGTGCACGCGGCGTCAGCGTGATATCCACGCTGCTCTTGCCAGCGACCTCGACTTTCCCATTCTGTGGCGGCGAACCAGTTGGGTATGTGCTGGCGGCAAAGAATGCGGGCGCGCTGAAGTTGTGACCGCCACTGCTTTGATTTTCAAGATGCAGGCGTACCGGCACGCCGACACGAAGCCTCAACTGATCCGGATTGAACGCGAAGCTGGACAGTCGAACGGTGATCGTCTCGGCAGCATGGTCCCGCAATGGCTGCGCCCAGAGGGCGGCGGAAACCGCCAGAAGCATGGCGAGCAGAGCGATCGTCATTGTGGCTGTTCGGTTCATGCGGGTGAAGTCTACCGCGCTGGCTGAAGCCCCGCATCCATGGCCAACGTTTCGACTCGTTCGAGCAGCGTCTCCAGATCACGGATCGAATAGGGCTTGTTCAGCACCCCCTGCAATCTGGTCAGCTCGAACTGCTCCGACGCGCTCAGTTCGGCGTATCCGGTGGCCAGGATGATCGGTCCGACAAATCCCCGCTCCCGCATCTCAGCGGCGGTCTGGAGTCCGGTCATTCCAGGCATCGCATGGTCCAGCATTACAATCGCGGGCTTTGTCCCAAGTGCGGCCAGCGCCTCTGGACCACTCGTTGCGGTGGTCACAACACAGCCGAGCTGGCGCAGCATCTCGGCGCTGACCTGCAGCACGTCCGGATCGTCGTCCGCCACCAGCACCATCATGCCCGACCGCGCGCGTCGCTGCTCCATCTGAGGACGCCTGGGTTTCGGCATCTCTGCTGCGCGCGGGAGCAGCATGGTAACTGAGGTGCCGCCACCTGGTGACGTCAACAGCCGCACGGTGCCGCCGGTTTCGTGCGCCATGCCGTACACCTGGCTCAGTCCCAACCCACTTCCTGATGGGTGCTTCGTGGTGAAGAACGGCTCGAACGCACGCTGCGCCACCTCGTCCGTCATGCCCACGCCAGTGTCGGTCACGATGATCGCCACGTAGTCGCCGGCTGCGCAGTCGTCCGTCACAGCATCTACGATCGGTTGATTGCTGGTGGTGATGGTCAGCACGCCGCCATCAGGCATCGCATCCCGCGCGTTCAGGGCGAGATTGAGGATTGCCGCCTCCACCTGGCTGGGCTCAACCATCGCCGGCCACAGATCATCGTCCAGCCAGGTGTCGATACGGATACGCTGACCATGCGTGCAGGTGCGCAGCAGCGGCACCAGGTCGGACACCAGCTTGTTCACGTCCGACGCCTCGACCGCCAGCCGCTGTCGGCGCGAGAAGGCCAGCAACCGTCCGGTCAGTTGCGAACCTCGATACACCGCACCTGTGGCCCGCTCTATCCATGTGTGCTTGCGCTTCTCCTCCGACAGCACTGTCTGTGACAGCAGATCGAGACTGCCCTGTATCGTTGCCAGCAGATTGTTGAAGTCATGCGCAATGCCTCCGGCGAGTTGACCAACCGCCTGTAGCTTCTGCGACTGCACCAGCGCCGCCTCGGTGTTCTGCCGCTCGGCGATCTCCACCTGAAGGCGATTGTTGGTGACAAGCAGTTCCTGTGTGCGTTCGGCGACGCGCGCCTCCAGGGCATCGGCGTGCTCGCGCAGATCCTTGTCGCGTCGTGCCAGTGCCGCAGCCATGTCGTTATAGGCCTCGGCGATCTGGCCGAATTCTGAACGTGTGTCCTCGCCGTGTACCGGTGTGCCGAGATCGCCCTCGCGCCAACGGCGCGCTGCCGCCAGCAGCGCCTGCGTCGGCCGACCAATGAAGCGCCGCGCAACGAACAGCGTCAGCAGAAATGCGCCAACGAACACGCCAGCAAACAGCAGGCCAGCATGCAGGCTCGTGCGATTGATGTCAGCCATCATCGCAGCCTCGTAGAACCCGATCGCGACCATCAGGCCGTTGGAAGATTGCGCAGGAGGGATAAAGCCGACGACGCGGTATGTACCATCGATGCTCTTCAGGCGCGCAACGCCGGATTGCGGCGACGTCACCAGGGCCAAAGCCGCCGGCGGAAATCGCTTGCCTACGAACTCCGTGTGCTGCGGGCTGCGGGCAAGGATGACGCCGTCACGGTCAGCGACCGTCAGCACACTTCCAGCCAGGAATGGCGATCCAGTCTGCCTGAGTCGCGACAAATGTTCTGACAGGTGCTGGAGATCAAGCCCGGCCACCAGTACGCCGCGGCCATCCGGATACACCGCTGTGAGCGGCAAGGCGAATGGCAAGAAGCCGGCGCCGATACCGGGCGCGGTCCCGAACCGACCCGCAGCGAAGCCCTCGGCAGCGATCGCATCGCTGATCCACTGTGGCTGGTCGCCGGTCGTTGACCTCAGTGTCGGCTCTGAGGTGCAGTCTATCCTGCCGTCCGCCTCAAGGAGCGCGACGAAACTGTACATCGGCAGGCCTTGCTGAGTCGCACGCAGACGGTCACTGCACGACGCTGTGACGTGGCGCACCTCGTCAAACTGCGCAACAGCGCTCAGCAACGTTCGTGCGCCTTCGGCGATGCTATCGATGTCGCCGTTCAACAGTTGCGCCTGCTGCAGGGACAGATCGCCAAGCTGCGCCCGACGCTCTGCCCAGTGGCTGTATTCGACGTAGATGCCAAGCAGGATGATGGGCAGCAGGCAGGTCAGCACGATGAGCAGCAGCCGCGTCGACAGCCGAACATTGCGACGAAATGTCCGCATATCAGATGCCGCCCGTGATGGACCGATGCGCGCTCAGTGACTCACCTCATAGCCAACCAACCCACCGATCCCCGCGCCAATCACCGCAATTACCGCCGTGGCGGACGCGTCCGCGTGGCGGTCGCCAGGACTGTGGCTACGATCACGCTGGCTGCCGTGGCACGAAACGTCATTGCTGTTCCCGCCCTTGCTGTCCCGTCACGATAGAACCAGACGCATCGTTGCGAAAGATTCCTGCGTCAGACCTCAAGCCACTCGCGGCGGATGTCGGCCCGCGAGTCGATATCTGCGGGTGTACCCTCGAATACGATGCGACCGTGACCCATGACGTAAAGCCGGCGTGAAATGCGCATTGCTATCGACAATTTTTGCTCAACCAGCAGGATCGACACACCACGGCGGGATATCTCCTCGAGCAGGTGTCCAACCTGCTCCACCAGCATCGGTGCCAAACCCTCTGTCGGTTCATCGATCAGGATCAGATCCGGGTCACCCATCAGCGTGCGGCACATGGTCAGCATCTGCTGCTCGCCGCCCGACAGCACGCCGGCGGCGTTGTTCTGGCGTTCGGCGAGATTGGGGAACAGGCCGAAGATGTCGTCGAAATTCCAGCGACCGAATTTGCCGGCTCGCTTCAGGCCGAGCAGCAGGTTCTGGCGCACCGTGAGCGTCGGGAAGACCTGGCGATCCTCGGGCACATAGCCGATGCCGGCCTTGGCGATGACATTGGCACGCAAGCCGGCCATGTCGCGACCGCGGAAACGCACCGAGCCCACCGGGTCGACCAGGCCCATGATCGCCTTGCAGGTAGTGGATCGGCCGACACCGTTCCTCCCCAGCAGCGAGACGATTTCGCCTGCGCCGACCGAGAGATCAACGCCCTGGAGGATATGGCTCTTGCCGTAGAAGGCGTGCAGGTCGCGGACCTCGAGCATCACGCCGCCATCGCGCCCAGATACGCCTCCTGCACCGCGCGATTGGAGCGGATCTCCGCGGGGGGACCGGACGCGATCACCTTGCCATAGACCAGCACCGTGATGGTGTCGGCAAGGTCGAACACCACGCGCATGTCATGTTCCACCATCACCAGAGTCTTGCCATGCGTCACCCGCCGGATGAGCGCGACGGCGTATTCCGTCTCGCTGTGGCTCATTCCTGCCGTCGGTTCGTCGAGCAGGATCATGTTGGCGCCTCCGGCGATGGTCATGCCGATCTCGAGCGCACGTTGCTCCGCGTACGACAGCAGCCCGGCCGGCAACTCACGCCGTTCGGCGAGGTTCAGCTCCTCGAGCAGACGTTCGGTTTCCTGGTTCAGGGCGCGTTGACGCCCGAGCGCGTGCCAGAACGAATAGCGATAGCCGCGGTTCCAGAGCAGGCTGCATCGGATGTTCTCGTAGACGCTGAGCCGATGGAAGATTGAGGTGATCTGGAAGCTGCGGGACAGGCCCAGCCGATTGATGCGATGCGGCGGCAGACCGTCGAGCCGCGTCTCATCCAGTCGGATCTCGCCCGATGTTATTGGAAATCGGCCGCTGATCAGGTTGAACAAGGTCGTCTTGCCTGCGCCGTTCGGACCGATCAGCGCATGCCGCTCACCGGCCGCAACTTTCATGCTGACACCGCGGATGATCTCGGTGGGTCCGAAATTCTTGGTCAAGTCGGTAAGCGCGAGCGACGGTGTCCTCATCCGGATCGCGCTACGTCGATAAGCCCGCTCCAGACGCTCCTGAAGCGCCGCGACTCGAGGGCGAGCCAAACACCGCCGGGTAGCAGACAGAGCAGCGAAACAAGCCATGGCACTGGGCTGGCGGTATCGATTTTCGCGCCGAACAACGTGAGATGCTTGCCCTCCGCCATGCCGATCGTGAGGAACGACAGCAGCTCCACCATGCCTACGAAGCCAAACAACACGACCAGCCCCGGCACAAGGATGCGCAGGTAGGGGAGTGCCAGCCGATGCAGCAGTCCGGAGCGCGCGATCGGCGCGTGCTCCAGGATGATGCCGGTAAGGCCAGTGGGCGCGAAGGTCACCATGGCGATGAACAGCACACCGACGTAGATCAGCCAGGAGTTGGATATCAGGCTGACGCCGCTCTGCAGCAGCGTGATCAGGACAGCGCCAAGGACAGGACCGAAAAAGGTCGTCGCGCCGCCGATATACGCCATGAGCAGCGCATTCGCCGCGAGGGGCGCGGCGACTGCGTCGAACGTGACGATCTCGTAGGTAATCGCGAACAACCCACCCGCGACGCCGGAATAGAATCCGGACAGTGCGAACTGCAGAAAGCGAACGATGCGAGGATCGTATCCGACGAACTGGGCGCGCTCGTGGTTGTCACGGCAGGCATTTGCCATGCGTCCAAGCGGGGTCATGGTGTGGAAATACATGCCAATTGCCGAGATCATCATCCAGGCCACGATCAGATAATAAACCTGGATCGCCTGCCCGTAGGCCAGGCCGAACAGACTGATGCCTATCTCGCGATCAGTGTGCACGCCGCCTTCGCCGCCGAAGAAGTGGTGGAACATCGTCGCCGCCGTGGTGACGAGTTGCACGATGCCCAAGGTGATCATCGCGAAGGCCGTGGAACGCTGCTTGGTCGCCATGTAGCCGAATACAACTGCGAACCCGAAGCCGCTGAGGCCCGACAGCAGTGGCATTAGTTCCATCGGCACCGGCAGTTCGCCCGCGCCGGCGGCGTTGAGGAAATGTACCGTCGAATAGCCGGCAAGTCCGAACAGCACCGAATGACAGAACGAAAGCAGACCGGCCTGGCCCATCAGCATGTTGAACGACAAGGCGAAGATGATCATCATGCCCATCTGGCTGAGCATAGACACCATAAAGCCGGAGTGACGACCATGCTGCCAGTCGTAGAATAACCAGGGCAGCACTATGGAAATCAGCAGCGCGGCAATCCACGGCCAAAGCCGGACAGCCAGCGCTATGGGCCGGCGCGACGGCAGCGCCCGTACGGCGGCGTCGCTCATGTCTCCCGCGTGCCCATCAGCCCACGCGGGCGGAACAGCAGGATCAGGATCAGCAGCGCGTACGGCACCAGCGGACCGATGCGCGAGACGGGAATGGTGAGGATCTCGCCCAGGAGGTCATTGGCGTGGAGGGTTATGCCGAACGGGCTTACCAGGTCGGCGAATGACCAGTCGGCGACAACGGAAAAGGTCTGCACCATGCCCATCAGGATCGAGGCGATGAAGCAGCCGGCGAGCGATCCGAGGCCGCCGAAGATCACTACCACGAATACGATCGGTCCCATCGCATCGGCCATGCCCGACTCGGTCGTGAAGTAATTTCCGGCGATTACCCCTGCCAAGCCGGCCAGAAGCGAGCCACCAGCAAATACCAGCGTGAACACACGTGGGACATCGTGGCCGAGCGCACTGACCATGCTGGGATGAGTCAACGCCGCCTGGATTATCAGGCCGATGCGGGTCTTCTTCAGCAGCAACCAGGTGGTGAACAGCATGCCGCCCGAGATCAGCAGCATGAAGCCACGATAGGCGGGGAAGTTCTCACCATAGACCGAGAAGAGCGGAAAGTCGAGCGACGCCGGAACGCGGTATGGCATTGGCAGCATGCCCCAGGCCATCTGCACCGCGCGGCCAATGATGAACACCAGGCCGAAGGTGAACAGCAACTCGGCGATGTGGCCGTTGTGATGCACGCGCCGGAGCCCCCACACCTCGATTGCCGCGCCGATTGCGCCGCACAGCACGGGTGCGATCAGCAGTGCGGGCCAGAAGCCGATCCACCGGCTGATCTGGTAGGCGAAGTAGGCGCCGAGCATGTAGATGCTGGCGTGGGCGAAGTTCAGCACACCCATCATGCTGAGGATCAGCGTGAGCCCGCTCGCCAGCATGAACAGCAGCATGCCGTAGACGAGACCATCGAGCAGAGAAATCAGGCCGACCTGCATGATGACCTCGCCCGGCGCTGCGTGGTGGTTACGACGATGGCCGCTTCATCTTGCAGGTCGTCGGCAGCGTCTCGTCGGCCACTGTCGTCTTGAATTCGGTCTTCCAGCCCAGTCCCGTCTTCTCCACGTCGTATTTCACGCCCTTGGTGAACACCGCCTCATAGTAGGGCTCCAGAAGCTGGTGATCATCCTTGCGCATGATGTTCACGGCGCCGAACAGGTCCTTCTGCTCCATGCCCTCCAGCGCCTGCGCGACCTTTACCGCGTCGGTGGAGCCAGCCTGGTTGATGGCCCGCACCATCATTTCGAACTGCGTCAGGTTTGGCACGTCGATGAATGCGAAATCATGTGTTGCGCGCCATTTCTTGAAAAATTCCTCGGCTTCCGCGTTGTGCTCTTCCACCGGAATGTTCTCATGGTCCTCCATGACCGATGTCAGCCGACCGTCGCCATAGCTGCCGATCGCCGTCGCCGCGCCGATTACCTGGGCGAGGTAGGCGTCATAGCGAATATTGAGCCCCGCATCGACGCCGGCCTTGATCAGCAGGTTCAGGTCCGGACCATAGTTGCCGGTCAGCAGTGACTGCGCGCCGGACGCCTTTATCTTTGTGATGTAGGGCGCGAAATCCTTGATCTGCATCAGAGGGATGAACTCGTCGGCGACGATCTTGATGTCCGGCCGGTATTCCGCGAGGTAGCGCTTGGTATCGTGCTCGATCGACTGGCCGAACAGGTAGTCCTGGTTGAGCAGATAGACGGACGTTACGGTCTTCGGCAGCGACTTGATCCGCGCCACCGCCCGCATCGCCACGTTGCCAATGAAGCGGAAGTGCCAGAAGCTGCACTGCTCATTGGTGAGCTCGGTGGCAAGCGCCCCGCAGTTCAGCAACAGAACCCGGTTGTCGGGATTGCGTTCGTTGTGCTTATTCACTGCGTCAATCAGCGCAGATCCGACATTTGAGCCAACGCACGACATGACGAAGGGAATGTTCTGATCAGTGACGTTCTTGAGCGCGATCAGCGCCTCGGATGGCTGCAGCTTGTCGTCGAATGTCACCAGCTCGAACTTCTTGCCGAGCGCTCCTCCCTTGCCATTGATGTAGTCCAGGATGAACTGAAACATCTTTAGGCTGGCGTCACCGCCTGACGCGAAAGCGCCCGAGAAGGGGTCTATGTATCCGATCTTGATGGTGTCATCCGCGGCACGAGCCGGCCGCCCTGCGGTGGCCAATCCCAGCAGCGCAAGTAGTAGTGTGATCGAAAGCGAACGAGCAGGTCGCATTCTTCCCTCCCAGGCCGCCATTCCGGCGTTGGGAGACAGCTTACGCATCGGCCAGAAAACGAGTCAATTTAGGTCAGGCGGCGCCGAACTGCTGCCGCAACGTCGGCTTGTGCACCTTGCCGGTCGCGTTTCGTGGCAAGGCTTCGACGAACCGGATCGACCGCGGATGCTTGTAGTGCGCGAGATTCCCCTCGCAATGGAGCATGATCTCAGCTTCGGTCAGTGCCTGACCGGGCTTGAGGGCGATGATGGCGCGGCCCACCTCGCCCCAGCGTTCGTCCACCACACCGATGATCGCAACTTCTGCGATGGAAGAAAGTTGGTAGAGCACGTCTTCAACTTCCGCCGGATAGACGTTCTCACCGCCGGTGATGTACATGTCCTTCCAGCGGTCCACGATGTAATAGAAGCCGTCCTCGTCAGTCAAAGCAGCGTCGCCGGTACGCAGCCAGCCATCGGTGAAGGTGCCGGCCGTTGCTTCGGGCCGCTTCCAGTAGCCAGGCGTGGTACTGGGACCTTTGACCCAGATCTCCCCAATCTGACCGGCTGGCGCATCTGCACCGTCGGCACCCACCAGGCGCACCGCGAAATGCAGGCAGGATTTGCCGGCCGAGCCGGCTTTGGGCAACGCGTCGCTCGGCTCCATTATCGTGATGACGCCGCAGGTCTCGGTCATGCCGTAGGCCTGGATCAGCGTAAGGCCGCGCTCTCGCCACTGATGCAGCAGCGGCAGTGGCACCGGTGCTGCTGCGACATAGGCGAGCAGATGCGGATTGAAGCACGCTTCGGCAAATTGCGGCAGCTGTGCCATGAACTGGAAGTGCGCCGGCGCGCCGATGAAGTGGGTGATGTTGGCCTCTTGGTCGGTGAACAGACGCAATGTCAGCGCGGGATCATAGGCCCGCATCACCACCGCCTTGCCGCCGTAGTGGAACACCGGGTTGGCGAACACATCGAGCCCGCCAACGTGGAACTGCGGCAGAACGACGAGGGCTGTGCTGTCGGCGGTTATCCGCGCGGGGCCGGTCAGATTTATGGTCTGCCAGAACCGCATCCCGTGCGTGATGATCGCGCCTTTGGGATGGCCGGTGGTACCGGACGTGTACAAAATCGTCGCGATATCGTCGTGCGTCAGCGGTTCCGGCGTCACGTCGTTCACGGCCTCCGCAATCAACCGCTCATAGGCGCTGTCTGTCGGATCGCGACCGCAGAGGTGCGGCACCCCGCAAGCCGCGGAAAGTTCCAGCGCCGCGTCGCCGAATTCGGCATCATAGAACATCACGACCGGCTCGCAGTCGCCGACGATGAACCGCAGCTCAGGAAGCGTCAGGCGCCAGTTCATCGGGGCGAAGATCGCGCCGATGCGCGCACAGGCGAACTGCAACTCGAACAGGTCTGTCGAATTGTGAGCAAGCACCGCCACGCGGTCGCCTCGTGCGACGCCGAACCGCGCGCGCAGGCCGGCCGCGAGCCGACCCACGCGCTGATCGAACTCGGCGTAGGTGAAGCTTCGGCCTGTCGCCAGGTCCTCCATGGCGAGGCTGTCGCCCCGCGTCGACGCGTAATGCGCAATCCAGTCATATGTCGGAATCGCCATCGCTACCTCCCTGACGCCGCCGGTCTTCTGCCGGCCGTAGATGCGGCAGCATAACAAGACGGTCAGGCGGCGCCAACCAGCGCGTCGATGAACACTTCTCCGGTGCTGCCGTCGGTGATACCGACATCGGTGACATGCCGCTCAGACATTGCCGCGATATCCATAGAATTCACGTGCCGCCTCCAGACAGACCTTGCCGTTGCGCAGATCGGCTTGCACCAACGCGGGCTCACGTTCTGTCGGCGCGCCGTAGCCGCCACCTCCGGCAGTGGCGATGACGATCCGATCGCCTTTGCGCAGTGTGGATACGATCTTCGACTTCACCACTTCCTCGCCGCCGCCGGCACGCCGGATCACGGCGCTGGCACGTGATCCGGCCATCCCGTTGTCGACACCTCCCGCCTCGCACAGATGTCGTTCGCCGCGATACGTGACCGTGGCCTCGCCATCCAGCAGCTCGTACTCGAACACGCCACCGAGGCCACCGCGATGCGTGCCGGGGCCGCCTGAGTCGCGGTTCAGTGCGACACGATGCACGCGGATCGGTGCCTCCAGCATCAGCGCTTCAGCGGGTACATTCAGGCAGTTGGTGGCATCGGTCTCGATCACATCGACACCGTCGAGATGCGGCGACGCGCCGCTGCCGGCGACCAGCAGCTGCGACGTCACATAGCGCCGGCCGTCGGAGCGCTGGCCGCCGAAATGCATGATGACGATCTCGCTGCCGGAATCCGCCGGCACACGGTCCGGCGCCGCCTGGCGCAGCGCACCGAGGATGCACGTGGTGATCCGCTTTATCGTCGAGGTGCGGCAGCCGGTCGGGGCAGGCTCGCGTGGATTGACCAGGCTGCCCTCCGGCAGATTGAACGCCAGCGGCCGGAAGCAGCCCCCATTATTGGGAATGCGACCTTCCGGATCGGTCACCGAACGCAGCGCAAAGCACGCGGCAGCGTACGGGCCGGACGCCATGCAATTGAACGGACCGCGCACCTGCGGGGACGTGCCGCTGAAATCGCACGTCATCCGGCCATCATCGATCGTCACAGCGACTTCGATGCGCACCAGCTTGTCGAGTTCGATCCCGTCGTTGTCAAGGTAATCGACATGTCGGTAGGTTCCGGCCCGCAGGCCATACAGTGCCTGACGCGTCATCGTTTCCGAACGGTTCAGCAGTTCGTCGAACAGCGCCAGCAACTCGGGTCGGCCGAAGTTGCCGGCGAGTTCGCTGAGCCGCCGCGCGCCGATCGTGCAGGCCGCGACCTGCGCGTTGATGTCGCCCATCAGCACATCCGGCAGACGCACATTCTGCCGCAGCATAGCGATCAGCGTCTCATTCAGCGCATCGCCGCGACGGAATTGCAGCAGCGGGATACGGATCCCTTCCTGGTAAATTTCGGTGGCGTTGGTCGGCGTGGAGCCTGGCGTCATGCCACCGACGTCCTGGTGATGCGTCATCGCGGCGCTGATGGCGATCACGCGACCGCCGGCGAATACCGGCATCATGATAGCAATGTCCGGCAGATGCGTGCCGCCCAGGTAGGTGTCGTTGAGTATCCAGATATCGCCTTCACCCATTGCAGCGAGCGGCACGTCGTGCAGCAGGCGTCCCACCATCGGGGTCAGCGCGCCGAGATGCACCGGGATGGCAAGCGCCTGTGCCAATGTCTCGCCTTGCAGCGTGAACAGACTGGCGGAGGCGTCGAGGCCTTCCTTCACGATGGCGGAAAAGGCGCTGCGCACCAGCGTGAGCTGCATCTCGTTGGCGATGCCGTCGAGTTTGTTGCGCAGCACCTCGAGCGTGATCGGATCGACGTCCATATCAGCCTCGCGTCAGCAGCAGATTGCCGTTGTCCAATACTGCGCCGCGCCAGCCGGGTTCGACCAGCGTGGTCGTGTCGTCCTGCTCCACGATGGCAGGCCCGGCGAAGGACAGGCCGGTCGGCATGGCCGCGCGATGGTAGATCGTTGCCTGCACTGGTGCACGCGCGCCAGCCACACGAATCGGACGTGGCGGTTTCCTCGGGTCTGCGTCAAGCGGGCGATAGGTGCCTTCATCCAGATGGTCGCTGCCGCCGGCACGATGCACCGCACGCAGGTTGACGATCGCGGCGGGCTGTTCGGTGGCGTGGCCGTAGATACGATCGTGCAGAGCCAGGAAGTCGCGATACAGCCTGCCGAGTGGGTCGGATGCACTGGCATCGAGAGGTACTTCAAGATGGTAGGACTGGCCGATGTACCAGACATCGGCGGAATACCGGACCGTGGTGCGCAAGCCGCCAATCTTCTCCTCCGCCATCAATCGCGCGCATGAACGATCGAGTTCGTCCAATACGCCGCGCACGCCGGTGAATTCGAGCCCGACGAGCGGGCGCGGGAAGGCGATCGCCACCTCGTGCTCGATTGGTGCGGCGAGCAGCCCCGCGGCAGACAGCACGCCCGGATGGCGCGGGATGAGCACGTTCGCCATGCCAAGCTCCGCGGCAAGCGCTGTTGCATGGATCGGGCCGGCGCCGCCGAGTGCCACCAAGGTAAATCGGCGCGGGTCGAGGCCGCGACGAATTGAGACAAGTCTGATCCCCTCGACCATCTGCGCGTTCACCACGCGATGGATGCCGAGTGCGGCGTCTTCCACCGAAAGGCCGAGCGGCCGCGCGATGCGCCGCTCGATCGTGGCGTGTGCGAGCGACCGATCGAGCGAAACCGTGCCGCCGGCGAAGTAGCCGGGATCCAGCCAGCCAAGCGCGACGGAAGCATCGGTGACCGTGGCTTCCTCGCCGCCGCGACCATAGCAGGCGGGACCAGGTTCGGAGCCGGCGGAATGCGGTCCGACGCGCAAACCGCCGGCACCATCCAGCCACGCGATCGAGCCACCACCGGCACCGATCGCATTCACGTCGACCATCGGCACACGGACCGGGAAGCCAGCGATGCTGCCCTGCGCGCGGATGACCGGCTCGCCGCCTTCCACCAGCGCGATGTCACTCGATGTGCCGCCGACATCGATCGTGATCAGGTCGCCATGTCCGGACGAACGCCCAACGATTGCGCCTCCGATGACGCCTGCCGCGGGACCGGACAGAAACAGCCGCACGGGACGCTTGCGCGCGACGGTCGCGCCGGCGAGGCCACCGCGCGACTGCATGATCTGCAATGGTGTGGTCACGCCCGCTGCGCGCATCCCGTCCTCCAGGCGCTCGAGATAGCGGGCAACGATGGGTTTCATATACGCATCGAAGGCGGTGACCACTGTGCGTTCGTATTCGCGGAAGGTTGGATCGACCTCGCTGGACAACGACACAGCAATCTCTGGATGTTTCGCCTCGATCAGTTCGCGCGTGCGTTGTTCATGTCGCGGATGCAGGAATGAAAACAGGTAGCAGACCGCGATCGCCTGAACGCCCTCAGCGACGAGTTCTGCCGTGGCATGCCGGACTGACGCCTCATCGAGCGGCACAATCACGTCGCCCTGCGCGGAAACCTGCTCGCGCGCCTCCTTGCGCTGCGCGCCCGGGGCCAGGAACACCGGCGTTACCGGCTCCAGCATGATGCGGTGCAGGTCCTGGCGAAGCTGGTAGCCAATCTCCAGTATGTCGCGAAAGCCTTCACTGGCGATCAGTCCGATCTTCGCGCCCTTCCGCTCCAGCACCGCGTTGGTGGCGATCGTGGTGCCATGCAGAAACCGCGCGATGTCGGATGCGGCGATGCCGAGATCGCGGGCGAGATGGGTCAGGGCGTTCAGCACCGCCTCGCTTGGATCGCCGCGGGTAGTCGGGATTTTCAGGGTTCGCATCGGCTCGCCGGCACGACGGCACACGATGTCGGTGAAGGTACCGCCGATGTCGACGCCGATATCGACCGCAGGTCCAGGGCTGGGCATACGCGAGCCGCTCGCCTCCGAGATGGTTCGATGCCTGGATAGCACGGCAGGGCTGCGGTCGCGCAGGTTGTCACCCCTCCTCCAGAATGACAGAAAGCCCGCCGCGTCCCAACCATAATGAGGCCAGCCGTTGCCCGACGAGGGGTTCCAGCCGACAAGCGCCCCGATCAACGTCGCGCAGGCGCCCTCGGCTCGCCGGACGCTAGTGCTGGCCGCCTGTCTGATGGCGACATTCATGGCAGCGGTAGAGAGCTCGATCGTCGCAACCGCGATGCCGACCATCGTTGCCGATCTGGGTGGATTCAACCTGTTCTCGTGGGTATTTGCGGTCTACCTGCTGACCCAGGCGGTGAGCATCCCCGTCTATGGCCGTCTTGCCGACATCTACGGCCGAAAGAAGGTGTTCTATTTCGGGGCGGGCCTGTTCCTGGTCGGTTCCACGCTGTGCGGCTTTGCCGGCAACATGGTGGCGCTAATACTATTCCGTGCGCTGCAAGGCTTCGGTGCCGGTGGCGTACAGCCGATCGCCACCACGATCCTTGGCGACATCTACACGCCGACCGAGCGCGCCCACGTGCAGGGCCTGGTGTCCAGCGTATTCGGTGTGGCCGCCGTGCTGGGCCCATTGCTTGGCGCTTTCCTGGTCGAACAGGTGAGCTGGCAACTGGTGTTCTGGGTCAATCTGCCGATCGGCGTGGCAGCGATCGCAATGATCGCAACATTTCTGACGGAACCAACCGAGCTGCATCCGCGCCGCATCGACTATCTGGGCTCGCTGCTGCTGATGGTGGCGATCACCGCGCTGATGCTGGTGCTCGTGCAGGGCGGCAGCCTGCCGCATGCGACGCTGGCGATCGTTGGTGCGATTGCGATCGCAACGTTTGTAGCACTGGCGGTGCACGAGAGCAGCACGGCGGAGCCCATGTTGCCGCTGGATCTCTGGCGACAGCACCGCATCATCGCGATCGGCAGTTTCGGCGGAGCGGTCATCTCGGCGGTGATGACGGGCGTTTCGGCGTTTCTGCCGACCTATGTGCAGGGGGCGATGGGCCGCAGCGCGTTGACGGGTGGATTGGTGCTGGGTGCGATGTCAGTCACCTGGGCAGTGGCGAGCTTCTACGGCGGCAGATTGATGGTGCGCACGACGTATCGTCTGACCGCGGTGCTGGGAACGCTGGCACTGATAGCTGGCAGCACCGTACTGATCACGCTGACGCCGGAGCGCGGTGTGGTGTGGGCCAGCAGCGGATCGCTGCTGATCGGCACCGGCATGGGGCTGTGCAACACCACGTTCATCGTATCGATCCAGGCCGCGGTGCCGTGGCACCAGCGGGGCGCTGCCACATCGTCGTGCATGTTCCTGCGCTTCGTTGGCCAGTCGCTGGGGGTGGCGTCATTCGGTGCCGTGCTGAACCTCACGCTGCTGCGAGAGGCACCGGACACTGTGGCCCAGGTGGATCGATTGCTGGATCCTTTCCAGCGTGGTGGGCTGAGTGTGAGCGAATTGACACGGTTGACCGAGGTGGTTGCGCTCGGTCTGCATAACACCTACGTCCTGGCGGGCGGGTTGTCGGTGCTGGCGCTGGGCTTCGCGCTTCTGCTCCCTGCGCGGCTGAGCCCGTCCCAGCAGGCTCACCATTGAACGCCCCGCCGCTCGGCCCTATCCTTCCCAACGATACGGAGTTGTAGCCTGTGACCGTTCCCGCGCCCGGCGCGATCGATTGCGATATTCATCCAGCCCTGCCGAGCATGCAGGCGCTGGTGCCATACCTCGACGAATACTGGCGGTCACACATCCTGATGCGCGGTCTGGAGCGCGATAATTACACCGCAGCGGCCTTCCCGCCCAACGCGCCGATCAACTGCCGCCCTGATTGGAAGCCCGCCAAGGGCAGCGCCGGAACCGATCTGGACCTGCTGCGCTCACAGGCGCTCGATGCGTTCGGCTCACGCCACGCAATCTGTAACATCCTCCATGGCGCCCCGGCGGTCTTCAGCGAGGACCTGTCGGCGGCGATGTGCCGCGCGATCAACGACTGGCTCGCCGCTGAGTGGCTGTCGAAGGATGATCGCCTGCGTGCCTCCATCGTGGTGCCGATGCACAGCCCGGAGCTTGCCGCGAAGGAGATCGAGCGCGTCGCCGTCGATCCACGCTTCGTGCAGGTGCTGGTTTGGGAGATGAGCGAGCTGCCGCTCGGTCGCCGCATACATTGGCCGATCTACCGCGTCGCCGAACGGCTGGACCTGCCGATCGGCATCCACGCGGGATCCAGCTATCGGCACCCGCCGACCAATCTCGGCTGGCCGTCTTACTACCTGGAAGACTACGTTTCGTGGTCGACCGGGTTTGCCGGTGTGCTGAACAGCCTGATCACCGAGGGCGTGTTCGTCGAGTTCCCGCGCCTGAAGGTCGTGCTGATGGAATCCGGCGTGACGTGGCTGCCGGGGTGGATGTGGCGCGCCGACAAGACCTGGCGCGGCGTGCGCGCCGAGGTGCCGTGGCTTGAGAAATCGCCGGCGGCCTACGCGCGCGAACATGTGCGCCTGACCATTCAGCCATTCGACGCGCCGCCTCGCGCTGACCAGTTGCAGCGGATCATCGAGGAGATCGGCTCCGACGAGATGCTGCTGTTCTCGACCGACTATCCGCATTGGCACTTCGACGACAAGGACGCGCTGCCCGACGGCCTGCCCGAGCATCTGCTGCGCAAGATCCTTGTCGACAACGCGCTGAAGACCTTCCCTCGTCTATCCCCGTGAGCATGGAGAGCATTCGATGAACGTCACGGTCATGGATCGCCAAGCCGACACGTCGTCACAGACGAAGCTCGGCATTGTCGATTGCGACGTGCACCCCTACACGAAGTCGCCCGCCGACCTCGACCAGTTCCTGTCGGAGCGCTGGCGCAAGCATCGCGCCTCGGTCGGCGGCCGTGCCCGTTCGCCGTTCTCCAATGCGCCGAACTATCCGCGCATGTCGCCGTTCACCGGCATGCGGATGGACTCCTATCCGAAGGATGGGACGCATCCAGGTTCTGATCTGGAGATGATGCAGGAGCAGTTGCTCGACCTGTTCAACGTTTCGTACGGCCTGATGATGCCGCTGCTCGGTCGTGGTTCGGACGAACGCAACGTCGAGTTCGGCGCGGCGATGGCGACGGCCGCGAACGAGTGGGAAGCACAGATGTGGTGCGACCGCGAACCGCGCCTGAAGGCCGGCGTGCAGATCCCGCTGGAATATACCGAAGCTGCGATCAAGGAGATCGAGAAGCGCGCCGGCGACCGCCGCTTCACCCATGTGATGATCCCGCCGCGCGGGCTGGAGCCGCTGGGCCGTCGTCGCTACTGGCCGATCCTCGAGGCGTGCGCCGCGAATGGCTTCTCCATCGCGCTGCATCTCGGCGGCACCGGCGGACATCCGTCCACCGGCGGCGGCTGGCCTTCGTTCTATCATGAGGAGCACCCGTCATATCCGCAGAGCAAGGAGGCACTGGTTACCTCGCTGGTGATCGAGGGCGTGTTCGAGCACATCCCCAATCTGCGCGTGGCATTGGTTGAAGGCGGCTTTGCGTGGCTGCCGTCGCTGACCTGGCGGCTGGACAAGCACTACAAGCGGCTGCGCGAAGAGGTGCCGCATTTGAAGAAACTGCCGTCGGAGTACATCCGCGACAACATCTGGGTGACAACCCAGCCGATTGAGGAACCAGAGCGGCCCGAGGACCTGCTGGCGACATGCGAGTGGATCGGCTGGGACCGTATCATGTTTTCGACCGATTATCCGCACTGGGACCAGGACGATCCGCGCTATGCGTTCAAGGCGCCACTGACCGACCAGCAGAAGCGGATGGTGTTCCGCGAGAACGCGCTGGCGTTCTACGGCCTGGAGTGATTGCATGGCCCGGCACGTTGTCGCACCCGCGAGCGAGATCTCGCCGGGCACCTGCAAGATCGTCAACATCGCCGGCCGCTCAATCGGCATCTTCAATGTGAAGGATGAGTTCTTCGCGCTGATCAACCGCTGCCCGCATGAGGGTGCGCCGCTGTGCATCGGGCCGATCCTGGGCAGGTTCACCGCGGATCGGCCTGGCGAATACCGGCTGGAGCGTCACGGCGAGATGCTGCGCTGTCCGTGGCATGGCTGGGAATTCGACATCAAGACGGGCCAGTCCTGGTGCCACCCGGAAAGCGTGAAGGCACGGACCTATCAAGTGGAGGTGGTGCCCGGCGAGACTTTGGCGAAGGGGCCGTTCGTGGCAGAGATGGTACCGGTGTCGGTGGAACAGAACTACGTGGTGGTGGAACTCTGATACCGCTGACAGTTTTGTGGGAGACAACGTGATGGCAGACAGCGAGTTGCGTGAGAAGGGCCGCGCGATGCGGCGCAAGCTGCTGGGCGACGCAACGGTCGATCGTATGGACAAGGCCATATACAACGATCCGATCATGGCGAAGTTCGCCGAGGTCACCCAGGAAACCATCTTCGGGGCGCTGTGGTCGCGCCCGGGGCTTGACCTGAAAACCCGGGCGCTGATCTGCGTCATTTCCGACGCCGCGACCGGCCGTGACCCTGAGCTGAAACTGCATCTGCGCATGGCGCGCAATCAGGGCTGGACCGAAGACGAGCTTGTCGAGTCCCTGTTGCATCTCGGGGGCTATGTCGGTGTGCCGCTGATACGCGAATCGCTGCTGGTCGCCAAGGAGACCTTTGCGGAGATGCGCGCCGAGAAATGAGTGCCGGCGAAATCTGGCGCCAGACAATAGCCAAGGCCGAGGTGTTGCTGGCCGAGGGCGAGGCGGCGGAAGACATATCGGGCATCGCCGATGCGGTCTCGGGCTTCAATGCCGCACTGAGGATGGCGCCGCGTTCGGATGCGCCGCTCGACTGGGCGAAGACGCAGAGCCGCCTTTCTGCAGCGCTGCGGGCGCTGGGTGCCCGCATCGATGATCCGGTGATGCTGCATTCGGCAATGACCGCGTGTGACCATGCACTGGAAGTCTACCGGCCGGATACCACGCCGGAGGACTGGGCCCGAACGGTGGCGCTGCTCGGCGCGGCGCAGGTCGTGCTCGGCGAGCGCGATAGCGATCCGGCTTGGCTGAATGCGGCGCTCAACAGCTATCGCTTGGCGACCAGGGTCTACACGCGCGATGCCGCACCCGCCGACTGGGCGCGGATGCAGCGTAATTGCGGCGCGGTGCTGTCTCTGCAAGGGGAACGCACCGGCGACACCGCGTCGCTGCGTGAAGCGGTCGATCATTATCGCGCCGCGCTGGAGGAATACGGAGAACAAGATTCGCCGATCGATATGGCCGTGACGCAGAGCAATCTCGGCCAGGCATTGCGCGTGCTGGGCGAGCGTGACAACGACCACGACACCCTGGCCGATGCGGTCATTGCCTGTCGCGCGGCGCTCAATGTCTATACGCGCGAGGTCACTCCGCTGGAGTGGGCGATGGCCAGCACCAATCTTGCCAATGCGCTGGCGGCGTTGAACGATACCGCATCGATCGAGGAGGCGATTGCGATTTATCGTGACGCAATCGCCGCGCTCGATGGACCGGCGCGGCTGCAACAGCGCGCCATTGCGCGCTACAATCTCAAGCGCGCCGAGGGACGGCTGGCGGAGCTCCGCCAGAACCAGAGCGACCGCCGTCAATGACGATGTGCGTGCCGGTGATGTCGCCGGCGAAATCCGAACATAGATACATAACTACGTTGGCCACCTCCTCCGGCGTCACATAGCGACCGGTCGGCGTATTGGCAGCGTTTGCGTCGTGGACCGCCTGAGGGTCATTCGGATTCCGCTGCGCCTCCAACGACCGCATCATCCGCGTCTCGACCGGACCAGGACATACCGCATTCACCCTGATGCCGAGCCGCGCGACATCGGACGACGCCACCTTGGTCAGGCCGAGAACGCCGTGCTTCGACGCGACGTAGGGCGCCATGCCTGGTCCGCCGAACAGGCCTGCCACCGACGCCGTATTGACGATGGCCCCGCGACCTTGCTTCAGCATCACCGGCAGGACATGACGCATTCCCAGGAACACGCCCTTCAGGTTGACGCCGATCACCTGGTCGAAGATCGCCTCGTCGTATTCCTGCGTCGGCGCGGCCTTGCCCTCAATGCCGGCGTTGTTGAAGAAGCAGTCGATCGAGCCATAGGCATCCAGCGTCGCCTTCACGTAAGTCTGCACGTCGGCGGATTTGGTGACGTCGGCGCGAACGAAGCTTGCATCGCCACCGCGCTGGCGCACCAACTCAGCGCTCGCCTCACCCGCGGTCGTGTCCAGGTCAACCACCACGACCTTGGCACCGCGTCCCGCGAAGCCGATTGCGCTGGCGCGACCGATGCCGCCGCCACCGCCGGTGATCAAGGCAACCTTGCCCGCGAATTCCATCTGCGTTTCCTCCTTCAGTCCGCGTCCACCAGCAGAACAGCCTTGCCGGCAACGCGGCGATCGCGCAACTGCTCGGCCACCGCGGCGAAGTCGCGCCAGCTTCGTTCCAAACCGATCTGCGGCTTCAGCGATCCGTCGGCGATCAGCGACACGAGCAGTGCGAGGTCCGGCGCGAACCGGTCCTCTGACTCTGAGTAGAAATAACTGAAGCTCTGCACACGCGAGTTCGGCGCGCCACGGAAGTCAGCGAACGCAAGCGTCGTCGGTTCGCCCGATGAGTTGCCGTACACCACGACCGTTCCATTCCTCTCGACAAGCTTGATGGCCTGCGCCAGCGATGTGCCGCCCGCCGATTCCAGGATCAGGCCGAAACGGCCTTGCGCGCTGTCGATGCCTTCTATCACCTCGCGCGCACCCAGCTCCTTCAATCCGGAAGCGCGCTCCTGGCGGCCGACGACGGCAGTCACACGGGCACCGGATCGCGCCGCAAGCTGCACCGCGATCGTGCCGACACCGCCAGCCGCGCCTGTGATCAGTACGTGTTTGCCGAGCAGCGGCGCGCCGTGGCGGAGCGTTCGCAACGCGGTCAGGCCGGCAACCGGCAGGGTCGCAGCCTGGGCAAACCTGACATTGTCCGGCAGCACTGCCATGCGATGGCCCGGCACAGCCACTCGCTGTGCCCAAGCAAACTCATCGGTCAGCGCGACGACACGCGAACCGGCAGTCGGTCCGCTGCCGTCCTCTGCCTGCTTCAACACGACACCTGCAACATCCTGGCCGGGAACCCAGCCCTCGCCATTGTTGCGCACGGAGCGCAGCTCACCGCGGTTGAGCGAAAACGCATGAACCGCGACGACGGCTTCGTTGCGCTGCGGCCGCGGCTCGGAAAGTTCACGCAGTTCAACCGGAGCCTTATCGTTCATTGTGGTGACGAGACCGAGCATCAGATTGCCCTCCCCTGTAATTCCGCGCGATGATACCGGCGAGTATCGTATCGGGACGGAGCGTCGCAAATGCGCCAGATGGTCATGGTCGGGTTCCTGCAGGCGCAGAACTGCACCAACCTTGTGAGTTCATGGCGTCATCCGGAGTCTCGCGATGACTCCATGTCCGCCGACTACTACCGCACCATCGGCCGCGTGCTGGAGGAAGGCAAGTTCCACCTCGGCTTCTTCGACGACCGCCTGGCGATGCCAGACCGCTACGGCAACGACCACAGCCATACCGTCGAACACGGCATACGCTGCGTGAAGATGGACCCGATCACCGTACTCACAGTGATGGGAATGGCGACAGAACGTCTCGGCCTGGGCGCTACCTGCTCGACTACCTATTTCGAGCCGTTCCACGTAGCGCGTGTGTTTGCGACGCTCGACCTGATGACAGGCGGCCGCGCCGCCTGGAACGTCGTCACGTCGATGAACGACGGCGAGGCGCTGAACATGGGCTACGACGAGCACCTGGAGCATGACTCACGCTACGACCGTGCGGACGAGTTCATGGAGGTGGTGCTTGGCCATTGGAACTCCTGGGACGACGACGCGATCGTCATCGACAAGCAGACGGGGCTGTTCGCGCATCCACACAAGGTGCGACGGTTGGATCATCAGGGGCAATGGTTCCGCTCGCGTGGTCCGTTCACCGTGCCGCGCTCGCCGCAGGGCCATCCGGTGGTCATCCAGGCAGGACAGAGTGGGCGCGGCAAGCATTTTTCCGCGCGTTGGGGCGAGGTCGTCTTTGTCTCTACGCACACCAGCATGGAGCATGGCAGGCAGCTCTATCGCGAGATGAAGGAGGACGTGGCAAGCCAGGGCCGCGATCCCGACAAATTCTTCATCACACCGTCGGCCTATGTGGTCTGCGCCGAGACGAAAGCGGAAGCCGAGGACAAGATGGCGCTGATCGAGACGCTGGCGACAGATGAGGATGCACTGTCGCTGCTATCGGAGGCGATGAATTTCGATTTTGCGTCGAAGGGCATCGACGAGCCCTTCACGGACGAGGAGTTGGCGAACGTCTCCGGCACGCAATCGATGCGCGACCGCGTGCTGCGCGCAAGCGGCCTCGCCAACCCGACGCCGCGCGACTTCATTAGGTTCAGCCACCGCGCCCGACCGAACAAACCATTCGTCGGCGGACCGAAGGAGGTGGCGGACGGATTGGAGCAGTGGTTCACCGAACCGGTGGCCGACGGCTTTGTTCTGGCGGCAACGCACGTGCCGGGCACTTATATGGATTTCGTGAAACACGTCGTACCGGAGTTGCAGCGGCGAGGGCTGTATCACAAGGATTATTCTGGCACCACGTTGCGCGAAAACCTCGGCATCCCGGTTCCGCACGCGACATGGAGGAACGCACGATGAAGTTGGGCCTTTCCATCGGCTACTCGCGCGCGCAACTCGAAATCCCGGTCAAACTGGTGCAGCGTGCGGAAGAGCTCGGATATGACAGCGTGTGGACAGCCGAAGCATACGGCACCGATGCGGTCACGCCGCTCGCTTATCTTGCCGCACTAACCAAACGCATAAAGCTCGGCACCGGCATCATGCAGCTTGCCGCGCGCACACCGGCCAATGCGGCCATGTGTGCTGCTACCGTCGATGCGATGGCCGGCGGCGGGCGCTTCATCGCCGGTCTCGGCGTTTCAGGGCCGCAGATCGTCGAGGGCTGGTACGGCGAGCCCTGGGGTCGGCCGTATTACCGCTACAAGGATTACGTCGCCATCATGCGAAAGATCTTCCGGCGCGAGGCGCCGGTGACGCATGAGGGTCGCGAGATCTCGCTGCCGTACACTGGCGAAGGCGCCGCCGGTGTTGGCAAGCCACTGAAGTCGATACTGCACATGAACCCCGACATTCCGATCTATCTCGGTACCGGCAACGAATCGACGGTGAAGCTGACGGCGGAGATCGCCGATGGCTGGCTGCCGCTCGGCTTCGTGCCGGGCTCGCTGCCGGAATATCTGCCCTGGCTGGAGGAAGGCTTCCGCCGCGCCGGCAAAGGCAAGAGCCTGCGTGACTTTGCTATCCAGGCCTCAGTGCACGTTGCGATCGATAACGACGTGAAGGCGGCGCTGGCCAAGATGAAGCCTGAGGTCGCGCTGTACGTCGGCGGCATGGGCCATCGTGACAAAAACTTCCACAAGGACATGATGATCCGCCGTGGGTTCAAGGATGCCGCGGAACGCATCCAGGAACTCTATCTTGCGCATCGCAAGGACGAGGCGATCGAAGCGGTGCCGGACGAGTGGGTTGACATGAAGTCGCTGGTCGGCCCGCCGGAACGGATCAAGCAACGTTTCCGCGCCTGGGAGGATTCCGGCGCGACCAGCCTGACCGTGCGCTCCCGGCAACCGGAGGCCATCGAGGTCATGGCGCAGGCCGCGCGGCTCAACTGAAGGAGAAGGGACTATGCGCTTCAACGACAAGGTTGCGCTGATCACTGCGGTGGGGAGCGGCATCGGCCGCGCCACTGCCGACATCATGGCGAAGGAAGGTGCGGTCATCATCGGTGTGGATAACGATGAGCGTCGCCTTGCGATGGCGATGGAGGCGATGAACATGTCGGGTGGCCGCGCGATCGGCCGCCCCGCCAATGCACTGGATCAGCGCGAGGTTGACGAAGTCGTCGCCTGGGCGGCAAAGCAGTACGGCAACATCGACATCCTGGTGAACGCCGTAGGCGGCAGCACGATCATCGATAAGCCGGGCGCCACCGTCGATGAGCTGACATTCGACGAATGGCAAAGGCTGATCCAGTTCAACCTGAACGGCACGTTCCTGTTCTGCCATGCGGTGACGCCGGTGATGAAGCGGCGCAAGCACGGCAAGATCGTCAATCTTGCGTCGATTGCAGGGCGCGGGCTGAGCGTGACCAGCAGCAGCGCGTATTCCGCTGCGAAGGGCGGCATCATCGCTTTCACCCGCAAACTGGCATTCGAGATGGGACCATTCGGGATCACGGTCAACGCAATTGCGCCGAGCCGTACGCTGACTGAACGCATCCGGCCGCGCTGGAACCAGCAGTCGCCGGAGGATCAGGTTGCCGAGATCGAACGCATTCCACTGCGTCGCGTGGCGGAAGCAGCGGATCAGGCGAAGGTTATATGCTTCCTCGCGTCGTCTGATGCCGATTTCGTCACGGGGCTGACGATCGATGTGACCGGCGGTCTCTGACCCTACTGACCGAAGCGGGGCAGCTTCTCGGCCAGCGCCCGATACGCCTCCTCGTCCGTGCGGTCATACCGCAACGGCGTCACGACGATGTTGCCAGCGCGCAATGCGTCATAATCGCTCTCGGGCCCCTGCTGCCGATCGCCGCGGCGGAAATTCAGCCAGTGATACTCCATGCCACGCGGATCTGCACGCGTATCCACATGCATTCCGGCGATCATGCCGACGCCCTGGCGTGCCAACGTCACCGGTCCCGCCTCTGCCGCGGAACACGCCGGAAAGTTCACGTTCAGGCACGCATCCTTGCTCCAGCCGATCGCCAGCAGATCGCGCACCACCTTCGCACCCAGACGTGCGCGACGCGTCCCACAGCACATTGTTGCGGTCCTTGTATGCCTGGCTCAGCGCGATCGAGGGAACGCCGAGCATCATGCCGGTCATCGCGCCGCCGACCGTGCCGGAGAACACCGTCTCCATCCCCAGGTTCAGTCCACGGTTCACGCCCGACAGCAGCAATTGCGGCGCCCCACGGGTCATCAGATGGCAGATACCCATGACCGCGCAATCGCCAGGCGTGCCGGAGATGCCGAAGCGCCGTTCCCCCTGTCGGCTGACGCGCAGCGCATGGTGCAGGCTGATCGCGTGCGACACGCCGCTCTGGTCGTGCTCCGGCGCCACCACCCACACTTCGTGCGCCAGTTCGGCGGCGATTGCCTCCAGGATCGCCAGCCCGGGGGCATCGATTCCGTCGTCGTTGGTCAGCAATATCCGATCCAGCACGCGCTTGCTCCGCTCTATGCGCGCCCTGTTTGACGCGTCCGGCCCGCCGCGTCCAGCATGGCGCGACGGGAAGGAGACGAACCATGCAGGTCATCGACGCACAGGTGCATATCTGGGGCAGCGGCACGCCGAGCGGCCATCATCGGCAGACCTCGATCTACACGGCGGAGGAACTGATCAAGGAGATGGATGCGGCCGGCGTGAACGGCGCGGTGCTGCATCCGCCGAGCTGGGATCCGGGATCGAACGAGATGGCGGTGGAGGCCGCGAAGAAATATCCTGACAGGTTCTGCATCCTTGGCTGGTTCCCGCTGGACAAGCCCGAAGAGCGCAAGCGCATCGAGACCTGGAAGCAGCGGCCCGGCATGCTCGGCCTGCGCTGGTCGCTGACGCGGCCCGAGCAGGAGAACTGGCACAAGGACGGCACGATGGACTGGCTGTGGCCGGCGGCGGAACGCGCGGGCACGCCGATCGCGACGATGGCCTGGCGTTTCCTGCCGCTGTTCAGGCAGATCGCCGAGCAGCATCCCAACCTGAAGCTGATCATCGATCATCTCGGGCTGGTGCGCTCGGCGAAGGGCGCGGCGGCGTTTGCCGATCTGGACACGCTGTGCTCGCTGGCGAAGCTGCCGAACGTCGCGGTGAAGGCGACCGGCGCACCGGGCTATTCCGATGCGCCGTATCCGTTCCGCGATATCCATGACGGGCTGCATCGCATCTTCGATGCGTATGGGCCGAAGCGGTTCTTCTGGGGCACCGATATCACGCGCATGCCATGCAGCTACCGGCAGTGCGTGACGATGTTCACCGAGGAACTGCCGTGGCTGAAGGGCAACGACCTCGAGTTGGTGATGGGGCAGGGCGTGTGTGACTGGCTGGGCTGGCAGCGCAAGCCGACCTAGCTCGCGTGGTGCCGCTTACCGACTACACAAGCTACGCAGACGCGCAGTGCCACTTTGCGCCCGGTCGGTTGTGGGAGTTGTTCGACGGCGACCGCGATCGGCTGAATATCGCGCACGAGTGCATCGATCGTTATTCAGCCGATCCAGGCCGCATCGCCGATCCGCATCGCTCATGCGCGACGGGCACGACGAGGCGATCACCTTCCGCACCATCGCCGAGCAATCCGTCGCGCTATGCACATTGGCTCGCGAGATGGGTGTCGTGCCAGGCGATCGCGTGGCGATCATGCTGGAGCCGTCGCTGGCGTTCTACGCTGCGCTTGTTCGGCACCATGAAGCTTGGTGCGATCGCGGTGCCCTTGTTCACCCTGTTTGGGCCGGATGGCGTGCGGCTGCGGCTCGACGACTGCGCGCCACGCCTGTTGCTGACAACGTCCGACAAGGTGCAGTCGCTCGGCGCGCTATCGATACCGACCATCGCGCAGGACGAGGCTTTTGCGGCGGCTTTGTCGCAGTATCCTACCGACTTCGTGCCGGCGACACGCGTGCGATGATCTGGCGATCTTACCAGTATACGTCTGGCACGACGCGCGAACTGCCTGCCGCGATCCGCCACACGCACCGGGCCATCGTGGTGGTCATGATCGCAGCGCTTTATGGCACGGGCATTCGCCCGGGCGATCGGTTCTTCTGTCCGTCATCGCCAGCCTGGGGCCACGGGCTGTGGCATGGGACGCTGGCGCCGCTGGCGCTTGGCGTCGAGACCGGCGTTTATGCCGGCCGCTTCGATGCGGAACGTCTGCTGCGTGCGTTGCAGGATTTTGGCACCACCAACCTATCGGCTGCGGCGACGCATTACCGCATGATGCGCACTGTCGGGCGCCGCGTCCGCGCTACCGTTACGCGATACGCAAGATGTCGTTCACCGGCGAGCCGATCGACAGCGACAGCCAGGCGTTCGCCGAACACACCTTCGGCACGCGCCTGTGCAGCATGTATGGCACGACCGAGGTTGGCGTGATCCTGGCGAACTATCCAGGTGCCGGAGGATTTCGCAGGAAAACCAGGCGCACTCGGCATGCCGGTGCCTGGCGTCAAGGTGGAGGTGCAGCGACCGGACGGCAGCGCCTGCGCGCCTGAGGAAGATCGGCGAGATCAAGGTCTGGCGGCACGGCACGTGGTTTCCGACCAAGGATCGCGGCTGGATCGACGATGACGGCTATTTCTTCCATGCCGGGCGTGCGGATGACGTGATCATTTCCGCCGGCTGGACGATGAGTGCGACCGAGATCGAGGACGTGCTGCTGCGTCATCCGGCAGTGCGCGAGGCAGCAGCGATCGGTGTGCCCGACGCCCAGCGCGGGCAGGTGGTGAAGGCGTTCGTCGTGACGGACCGGCCGCACGACGATGCGCTGGCCAGCGACATCCAGGACTTTGTGCGCGCGCGGCTGAGCCAGCACGAATATCCGCGCATCGTCGCCTTCGTCGCCGAATTGCCGAAGACGCCGGCCGGCAAGGTCAACCGCAAGGCGCTGCGCGAGCGCGAACAGCAGGAGCCGGCATGAGCGAAGACGCCAACAGGCTGTTCCCGAAGATCACCGACGAGGCGCTGGATGCGCTGCGACGCCGGATGAACGTGCGGATCGAGAATACGCTGGAGCCGTGGTGTCACGAGGCGACGCGCGATGCGATCCGCCACTACGCGCATGGCATCGGCGACGACAATCCGCTGTGGTGCGATCCGGACTACGCGGCGAACACGCGCTGGGGCGGCATTGTCGCGTTGCCGAGTTTCCTGTTCGCGACCAGCCGGATCATTTCCGGCTATGTCGGCGGCCTGCCGGGTGTGCATGCGATGTGGGCCGGCGCCGACTGGACCTGGCATCATCCGGTGCGGCGCAATGACGCGATCACCACCGAGGCATGGCTGAAGGACCTGATCGAGCACGAGACGCGGTTTGCCGGCCGCGCGATCCAGCAGATCTATCACGTGGATTTCTACAACCAGCGCGGGCGAGATGGTGGCCTCCGCCGACAGTTGGTGCTTCCGCACCGATCGCGACCAGGCGCGCGAGCAGGGCAGCAAGTACGACGCGGTGAAGGGACGGCCGCCGCCGCACTACTCGGAGGCGGATCTGGCGCGCATCTATCGACTTTATGCCGAGGAGGAAGTGCGCGGGGCGACGCCGCGCTATTGGAATGATGTTGCGGTGGGCGATTCGCTGCCGACGATGGTCAAGGGACCGATGACCGTCACCGGGTTCATCGCCTACGCGCAGGGCTGGGGCGGGCTCTACATCCGCGCGAACAAGCTCGCGTGGAAGCAGATACACGCGCATCGCGGTCTCGGCATCGCCAACCGCTTCGGCATTCCCGACTGTCCCGAGCGCGTGCACTGGGAGCCGGAGTTCGCCCGCATGGTCGGCGTGCCGGGCGCATACGACTATGGCCCGGAGCGATGCTCATGGCTGACGCATCATCTCACCAACTGGATGGGCGATGATGGGATACTGCGCCGGGCAAGCTGCAAGATCCGCCGGCACAATCCGGAAGGCGACACGCTGTTCATCGGCGGAGAGTGTCGTGCGCAGCTTCATCGAGGATGGTCGCCATCTGGTCGAGATTGCGCAGGAAGCGCACAACCAGGATGGCGAGCTGTCCGTTGTCGGAACGGGCGTGGTGGAGCTGTTGGCCCGCTGATCGAAGCAATCCCCATCGATGTGATGGGGATTGCTTCGTCGCTTACGCTCCTCGTAATGACAGCTATTTCGGTGCGTATTTTCCGCTGACCTGGGGCGTCGGCGTGTCGAAGCCCTTCTCCTGCCGATCCAGCCGCGTCTCGCGCGACCATGTGCGCTTCAGATCATCGCGAACCTTGAAGCTGAGCTTCCCCAGACCTCTGCATTCCAGTTCCACCGTGTCGCCGTCCATGAAGGCATTGAGGCCGCGATGGTTGGTGCCGGTGGCGAGGATGTCGCCCGGCTCCAGTGTGTGGATCGAGGAGACCCACTCGATGCAGCGCGGGATCTTGTGCGCCATGTCGTCGGTGTTGAAGTCTTGCATGATCGTGCCATTCACCGACAGCTTGATCGGCACTTTGTGCGGATCGGCGATTTCGTCCTTGGTCACCAGGTACGGACCGATCGGCGCAAACGTGTCGCGCGACTTCATGGCGAAGAAGCTCTGCGGGGGCAGGCCGCGGGCCGAGCCGTCGATGAAGTTGGTGTAGCCGAACACGTAGTCCATCGCATCGGCCGCCTTCACGTGGCTGGCGCGCTTGCCGATCACCACGCGCCATTTCCGCCTCGCCCTCGAAGATGGTGGCGGGCACGTCAGGCAGCACCATCGTGCCGCCTTGGCCGAGGATCGATGTCGGCGCCTTGTGGAAGGCGTTGATCGGCGCCGGCTCCTTGCGGGTGCCATTCTCCATGTAGTTCACCGCCATGCAGACGATGTTGCCGGGCTTCGGCAACGGCGCCTGTAGCTTCACGCTGGAGATCGGCACCGCCTTGCCACTTGCCGCCGCATCCTCCAGGCGCTTCTTGTAGTCGCCGAAGCGCGCGATCAGCCCGTTGATCAGATCATGCGGCCCCAGATGCGGGATGTCGCGCACGGCGGACGACACATCGACGATGTTGTCACCCTTCACCACGCCGAGTTTGTAATCGTCGAAGAACGCCAGCTTCATGATAGCCCCCTCTATTCAACCGGAACGAAGATCGAGTGCCGCATTTTTCCGCCGACCGACTTCGACAGATGGCCCTTCCCGGTGATGTCCTCCACCAGCACGACCTCGCCGGCACCGATCGTCCGCGCTTCGCCGTCGCTTGCCGTGATCTGCACGCCGCCGTCAAGATTGATGATGTACTGCCGCCGCGGCGCCGGATGCCACGACAGATCATAGTCGCCCGAGGTCTCGCGGAAGATGATGCCGTTGGCCGGCAGACGCGCGGAGATCTTGGAAAAATTGCGCTCCTCGACCCACTGCACCTCGACGTCGCGCCAGTGCGATTTGCCGTTGGCGTCACAGTAGAGATTGTGTATCCGCATCGCTTCCTCCTATTTGTTCTGCCAGTTCGGCTTGCGCTTTTCCGCGAATGCCTTTGGGCCCTCGATGTAGTCCTGGCTCTCCAGGTTCTCCTGCTGCGCCGGATACACCGTGCGCATTGCGCGTTCCAGCGACGGTTCATCGAGGCCGCGATACGTCGCCTGCTTCGAAGCGCGCACCGCCTTGGGCGAGCATTCCAGGATCTGCGCGGCCCAGCGCTTCGCCGCCTCCAGCGCCTGGCCCTGCGGCACCACCTCGGTGACGAAGCCGAGTTCGAAGCCTTCGCGTGCGCCGACACGCCGGCCGGTCAGGATCATACCCATCGCCTTCTTCCGCGGGATCATGCGCGGCAGGCGATGCACACCGCCACCGCCGGCGATCAGCCCGACACGCGGCTCCGGCAATGCAAACAGCGCGTTCTCGGCGGCGATGATGATATCGCAGGCGAGTGCGGTCTCGAACCCGCCGCCCATCGCCCAGCCGTTCACCGCGGCAATCATCGGCTTGTCGAGATTGAAGCGATGGGTGATGCCGGCAAAGCCGTTCGGTCCATTGGGCCGGCGGCGGCCGGCGGCTTGCACCTTCAGGTCGTTGCCGGCAGAGAACGCACGCTCGCCGGCGCCGGTGATGATGCCCACCCACAGGTCGTCGCGCGCGGCGAACTCGTCCCACACGGTGGCGAGTTCATCGTTCGCATCGGCGTGCAGGGCGTTCAGCACCTCAGGCCGGTTCAGCGTGACGATGCGGACGTGGCCTTCGTCCTGCACTACGCAGTACCGGTGTGCCACCTCCCGCCTCCCTATGTCATGCCGGGCTTGGCCCGGCCATCCACGAGTTTTCGACATTCATGCAGATGAGACGTCATGGCCGGCCTTCGCAGCCTTCGCCGGCCATGACGTCGCGTGGCTCATCCGCCGATCACCGCGTCGTTCCGCAGACCACCGATCTTTCCGTCGTCCATCCCCAGCCAGTCCGTCAGCACCTCGGCGTTATGTTGGCCGAGCAGCGGCGCCGCCTTGACCGGCGGTGTGCTGCCGGAGAAGCGCACCGGCCAACCGCTCATCGTGTAGTCGCCGACCTGCGGGTGCTTCATCACCTGTCGAATGCCGCGCTTGACGAAACTCTGGTCGTTGGCCAGTTCCATCGTGTCCATCACCGCACCGGACGGAATCGTCGCGGCACTCACCAGACGCATCGCCTCGTGCTTGTCATGCTGCTTCGTCCAGTTGGCGACGATCGCGTCCACCTCCTCGCGATGCTGCGTGCGGGCATCCGGCGTGTCGTAGTTCGGATCGCCTATCAGGTCCTCGCGTCCCATTACCTTCAGCAGTCGGTTCCAGTGCTCCGGATTGGCGCGGCTGCAATAAATGTAGACGTAGTCGTTTGGACCGCCGCCCTTGCACGGATAGACGCCAATCGGCGGATTGCCGCCGCCTACCGTCTTCGACCCTGCGCGTGGCGCCGCTTTGCCGGTGCGCTCCATGAAGGTGAAGGAGTTGCGGATGTAGTGCAGGATCGCGTCCTGCATGGCGAGCTGCAGATGCTCGCCCTGCCCGGTGCGCAGCCGCCGCACATACGCGCCCATCACCGAGATGGCCATCAGCATGCCGGTCCCGGTATCGCCGATCGTCGCACCTGGCTTGCAGGGCGGACCGTCTTCCTCGCCGGTGATGCTCATCAGCCCGCCGGCCGCCTGCGCGATCATGTCGAACGCCAGGCTCTTCTCGAACGCGCTGCCGGCGCCGAAGCCCTTGGTCTGGCAATAGATGATCGACGGATTGATGGCGCGTATGACATCCGGGCCAAGGCCAAGGCGCTCGATCGCGCCAGGGGCGAAATTTTCGCAGAAGATGTCAGCCTTCTTCGCCATCTCCTTCACCAGTTCGACGCCGCGAGGATCCTTGAGATTGACCGTCACAGACCGCTTGTTGGCGTTATACTGCAGGAAGTAATAGGCGTCCTGACCGGGCTTGCCGCCGGCGGTGCGACCAGGGTCGCCGAGTTTCGGATTCTCCACCTTCACCACATCGGCGCCCATCCAGGCGAGCGCCTCTGTGCAGGACGGTCCGGCTTCGAACTGAGTGAGGTCCAGGACCTTCACACCGGTCAGACAGGTCTCGGGGCCATTACTCGGCATCACTACGACTCCCTCCCTATGGGGCTGGAGCCAGCCTACGACGGGACTGGGCGGGCGTCGAGTTTCACCGCGGCAGATACTGCTGAAACCAAGGGACCGTCGCCGCCATTGCCTGACGGAACGCCTCGCCTGTGTACACCTCGTAGTGCCCGAACCCGTGCAGCATGACGAGCTTCTTCGGCTCGCCGGCGCGATGGAACATGGCTTCGCTTTCGTCCGGTGGGACCAGCCGGTCATTGTCTGTGGTGATGAACAGCACCGGCCTAGGCGCGATTCTGTCCACTACCCATTCGGCGTTGAAGCCCAGCGTGTCGTCGATGAACTCGAGCGGGATCTGGCTGACCGCCCTGACGCCCGCGCTGAAAAAGCTGATCGTGCTGCTTTGCATCGAGCTCCTCCCTTGCTGATTTGCACCGCCGGGGCGCGTTGGCGCACTGTCTCCGCCCCAACGAGGCGTGACAAGGAGCGGCCCATGGCGACGATCCCCAACGAGTATCTCGACCTGCTGCAACAGAAGAAGGCATTTGCCGAACTGGCGACGCTGATGCCCGACGGGTCGCCGCAGGTAACGCCAGTGTGGTTCGACTATACGGGCGGCATAATTCGCGTGAACAGCGCGAAGGGGCGGACCAAGACGCGCAACATGAAGGACGGCGCACCGGTCGCGTTGTCCATCATGGATCCCGACAATCCGTACCGCTACCTGCAAGTGCGCGGCAAGGTCACGCGCGTGACCGAGGAAGGCGCCAGCGCCCACATCGATTCCCTGGCAAAGAAATATCTCGGCCAGGACAAATATCCCTGGTCGCGCCCAGGCGAAGTACGCGTGACATTCGAGATCACGCCGAGCGCCGTGCAGACGATGGGCTGAACCGAAGGCGAGCGTCATGCAGAACACACGGCAGATCGTGGGCGCGGTGAGCGGCCGGGTGGAAATCCTGCGTGACCGGTCGGGTGTCCCGCACGTCTATGCCGCCAGTACGCCGGACCTGTATTTCGGTCTGGGCATCGCCATGGCCCAGGATCGGCTGTGGCAGATGGACCGGCTGCGCCGCCGTGCGCTCGGCCGCCAGGCGGAAATTCTTGGGCCGGCTTACGTCGCAAGCGATATCGCGCATCTGACTGTCGGCATTGACGAGATCGCGAACCGCGAGGCCGGTGCGCTCGATGAGAAGACGCAGCAGGTGGTGTCTGCCCTCGTTGCGGGGATCAATCGTCAGATCGAGCTTTTTCGGCGTCATCTGCCGCCCGAATTCCGCACGCTCGACTATGCACCGGAGCCGTTCGCTGTGCGCGACGTGGTGGCGATCGCCCGCGGCATCTGGTGGTCGCTGAATGGCCGCATCGACCGCATCGTGGCGGCCGAGGCAGCGCGCATGCTGCCCGAGGCGTTCCGCGGTCTGTACCTGACGCCGGAAGCCTCGGAGAACCGCGTGTTGCAGCATGCCGCTGGCACCGACGATGCGACGGGCAGCAACAACTGGGCGCTGCATGGCAGCCGGACGCCAACAGGGAAGTCGGTGCTGTGCGGCGATCCGCACCAGCCGTTCTGGGTTCCATCGACCTGGTACGAGTATGCGCTGCATGGTCCGGAAGATGACGCCGCCGGCGCCGGTCATCCAGGCTTCCCTGGCATGTGGTGGGGCAGCAATGGCACGATCGCGTGGGCGATCACCAACAACATGGCCTCGACGCGCGACCTGTACGTCGAGCAGATCGACCCGCAGGATTCCGCGACGCTACCGCGACGGCGACACCTGGCGCGAATTCGCCGAACGCAAGGTCAGCATCAAGGTGCGCGGTGCTGCAGCGCACGCGTTGACGATCCGATCGACGGTGCGTGGTCCGGTGGTCAACGCGCTGGTGCCATCATTGGATGCCGCCGGCGATCCGCCACTGTCGCTGCGCTGGGTCGGCATGGAGCACATGGATGACATCCGCGCCTCCATCGCCATAGGGCGCGCTCGTGACTGGGCTGCATTCCGCGCGGCGCTGCGCGACTGGTCAGTGGCGATCTTCAACTTCGTCTATGCCGATGCCGACGGCCATATCGGTTATCAGATGGCTGGCCGCATTCCGATCCGCGGGCGCGTCGTGCCCGGCTTTCGCGATGCCAACGCGGCGGCGGATCAATGGCAGGGCTACATTCCGTTCGACGACCTGCCGCATATGTATGACCCGCCGAGCGGCTACGTTGCCAGCGCGAACCAGCGCATTGTGCCAGACGACTGGAAGCAGCCGATCTACGGCGCCTATTCGCAGGGCCACCGTGGCGTGCGGCTGGCCCAGACACTCGGCAACCGCGGAGCGATGGACACGCCGGCAAACATCGATCTACAGAACGACGTGAAGAACTGCCGCGCCGAGCGACTGTGCCCGCATATCCTGCGGCATCTGGCCGGCAATGTGGCGACGTTTGAGCGCGCACTCGGCGATTGGGATTATGGCTATTCGCTGACCAGTATCGCTCCGACTCTGTTCGAAGCATTCATGGCACTGTGGCAGCGCGAGGTCGTCGGCCAGCATATGCCTGAACGGCTGCTCGATCTGACTCACCAGCAGACAGGTCTCGGCAGCAGCCTGCTGGAGGACCCCACGATCAGCTACTTCGCCGATGGCACGACGGTGCATGTCGTCGCCGTTGCGCAACGCACTCTCGCCGCGCTGCAGTCACGTCTTGGCAGCGATGAGGCGTCCTGGCAGTGGGGGCGCCTTCACCAGGCGCATTGGCACCACCCCGTCGGTGACACGGAATTCGACATCGGCCCACGCGAAGTCGATGGCGGATCGCACACGCTGCGCAACACTGGCGGCGAGCTGCCCCCGCATACGGCAAGCTCCGGCGCCGAGTACCGCATCGTAGTCGACTTTGCCACGCCGGATGCGTTTCTCGCTGTGCAGAACATCGGAAATTCCGGCGTTCCTGGCGACCCACACTACCAGGACCAGTTCGAACCCTGGCTACGCGGCGAGTACCACGTGGTGCACCTGCGCCGCGAGGACGTCGAAGCCGATTGCGAGAGCAGAACCGTCATCCAACCCTGACTGACCGTCAGATGACCTTCCGTTCTCGCAGGCCGCTGATTTCCGCCGCGCTGTAGCCGAGTTCGCCCAACACCTGTTCGTTGTCCGCGCCAAGCTCCGGCGCAACGCCGATCTGCGCCGGCGTCTCGGAGAATTGCCACGGCGTCCCATGCACCTTCAGCGTCTTGCCGTATTTCGGATACGCCATCTCGGTGACATAGCCGTTCGCCACCACGTCGGGATCGTTGGATGCCTCCAGCAGCGTGTTGATTGGCGCCGAGACAATGTCCGCACCACGCAGCCTCGCAACCCAGTCATCGCGTAAGCCGGTCGCGAACAGATCGTCCAGCGTGCGGAGCAGCGTGGTTCGCTTCTCGTCCGAACCGATGATCACGCCGAGGTCGCCGAACCCAGCTTTCTCCAGCGTTTCGTAGAAGCCGAGAGCGGTCATCGCCGCCTTCCAGTGCCGCGCGCCATTCAACTGAAACACCAGCGGCTTGCCATCACGATCGTTGAAGCTCGCACTCAGCCCGGGCCGTTCGGCGGTGCCGGTGACGCGCGCCTGTCCGGTCACCGGATCGCGGTTGCGCCACATCGCCGTGGTGAGCGTCCAGCCCATCAGCCTGATCTGTCCGCCCAGCAGCGAACAATCGACCTTCTGACCGACCCCCGTCGCACGCGCATGGGTCAACGCAGCGAGCGCGCCGCCAAATGCCAGGATTGCACAGGTTTCATCTGCAACGGACACAATACCCGTGCGCAGCGGAATCCCCGGCGTCGAATACGCCTCGGCAATTCCGCCTAACGCCTGCGCCATCGAGTTCGTCCCTGGCAGGTCCGCATGCGGTCCCTTCGGTCCGTAGCCCGATATGGATATATACACGAGGCGCGGATTGACCTTGCGCAACTCCTCGTAGCCGAAGCCATTCTTCTCCGCCGCCCCCGGGCGGAAATTCTGGCCGAATATCTCCGCGCGAGCGACCAACTTGTGCAGGATCTCCCGCCCCTCCTGCGTTTTCAGGTTCAGCGTGACGCTCTTCACGCCGCGATTGTTGGTCTCGAAGTAAGTGCTGGGCAGACCGGGCAGCACGGTACTGCCGCGCGAGTTGTCGCCTCCCTCCGGCACTTCGATCTTGATGACCTCGGCGCCGAGATCAGCCATCAGCATGTACGGCACCGTCCCGGCCTGGGCAGTGGAGCACGCAACGACCTTGACGCCCTGCAAAGGGCCATGCGGTTCAGTCATGTCAGCCAGCCTTCAGCAATTGGATCAACGGAGTAACGTTCTCTATGTTACGGAAAACATGGATCAGGCCGAGGCTCGCCTCCATTTTCCATCCGTCCAGGCCGGAGCCGGAAACCAGCCTGCGGGACTTGGTATCCACGTCGCTCCACGCGATGCCAAGTGTGGCAGCTCCCTTCGGCACAAACACCGTGTTCGTTACCGAGCGGCCATCATGCGTGCGGATGGTCACCGTCGCGCCCTGTCGATATCGCGGATCGGGTGGCATTTCGCCGACGCGAACGCGATCGATCAAACTGTGGATCATCGGATCGGCGATCTTCTCGGCGCTTGCGTGCTGCCATGAAAATGTGTGGTCGGCGACGGCAGCCGCGGTGAAATAGGCCGGGCTGTGGGCCATGTCGATCAGGTCAGCGGGATGCAGCGGACCACCCAGCGTCGTCATGCCAGGACGTGAGATGGTTATGCTCTCCACGTCCGCCGCGGCGACATTCCCTTCACGGGCCGCATTCGCAGCGGCCTCGGCGAACGCGTGGTACGGATGCCCGCCTGGCACCAGCTTGATCGCCATATCGGTGCAGATATCCCAGCTCTCTCCGAACCCATGCGTCGCGATCGCGGCAGCCTCCGCGCCATCGGTGCCGCCGAACGCCTCGAAGAATCCGTGCCGCGCCTCCAGCACGCTTTCCTCGCACGGATAGCCGCGCTGCGCCGCCAGTGCCGCGTTCACTCCGAGCATCACCGCAAGTCCGGCATGATACTCGCGCGCGACAGAGGTGTTTGCCGCAGTCGCCAGCCCGCCGATCGATGTTGCCGACAACGCGATCGCCTGCGCCATCTGTGCGGCGTCGAGCTGAAGCAGCCGCGCCGCCGCGACCGAGGCAGCGAACACCGCGCCGAGGCAGCCATGAAAGCCACGCTCGCGAAAACCGGGCGTGATTGCTTCGCCGATACGTCCAGCCGCCTCATAGCCGCAGACGATCGCTGTCAGCACCGCCTCGCCATTGGCGCCGTTGCGTTCGGCAATCGCCAGAGAGGTCGCGGTGAGCGGCGTCCCAGCATGAATGATGTTGCGCAGATCGCTGTCGTCGGACGCAGCGGCGTCGCTCATCACCGCGTTGACCTGGGCCGCATCGGCGATCGGCACGCGCGCGCCGTGATCAAACCAGATCGACGCATCCTCGCGTCCGCCACGTTCGTGCGCCAGTTCGCGGATGATGCACGCCGAGATGATCTGCTTTCCAGCCGCGGCGCTGGCGATCGTGCTGGCGATCAGCATCGCCGCGTGGTCGAGCGCAGGCGGCGGCAGATCGCTCGCGGCGGTGCTGGTCAGGAAATCGGCAAGCTGCCGGGCAACGGTCATCGTCGTGCTCCTGCGGTCCCGTCGCAGCATAGAACGGGTTTGACCAGATCGTGGAATTCTCCCAGCTTACACGCCGCCAAGAAGGAGGAGAACGGCCATGACCTTCACTGTCCAGCACGTACATCTGAAGACCCCGGACCCGAAGAAGACCGCGCAGTTCTACATCGACAATTTTGGCGCGACGCTGAAGGGTGACATCCCTGGACGCGGCGTGCGCGTCGATCTGCACGGCGTGCAGCTCAACATCACCACGCTGATCTCGGTGCAGAACCACGAACAGCACTACGGCATCGAGCACATGGCGTTGGATACCGACGACTACGCCGGCACGCTCGCACAGCTTCGCAAAAACGGCGTGCGCATCCTGGAAGAGCTGCCGGTCAACAATGGACGCCATGTCTGCTTCGTGGAATGCCCGGACGGGGCGCAGATGGAGGTTATCGAAAGGACGTAGTCAGAGCGAGCGCGGCCGCCGAGTAATCGGCGGCTGCGATCACGCGCTGGAGGTGCTAATCCTCGTCGACCGGTACCCGCCGGATCAACACCTCTCGCTTGCCGACATGGTTGGCGGGCCCTACCACGCCCTCCTTCTCCATCTGCTCGATCAGCTTGGCCGCGCGGTTGTAGCCGATGTTCAGATGGCGCTGGATGAAGCTGGTGCTTGCCTTTCCCTCGCGCGCCACCACTGAGACCGCCTGGTCGTACAGGCCCTTCTCGCCATCGCCCGCCGCCCCAAACCCCGGCAGCATTGCCGCACTGTCATCGTCCGTCGGCTCGGTGACCTCTTCCAAGTACGCTGGCTCGCCCTGCTCGCGCAGGAATTCCACGACCTTCTCCACCTCCTCATCCGACACGAAGGGACCGTGCACACGAGTGATCCGCCCGCCGCCCGCCATATACAGCATGTCCCCCATGCCAAGGAGTTGCTCGGCGCCCTGCTCGCCGAGGATGGTGCGGCTGTCGAACTTGCTGATCACCTGGAAGCTGATGCGCGTCGGGAAGTTGGCCTTGATCGTGCCGGTGATCACATCGACCGACGGCCGCTGCGTTGCCATGATGACGTGGATGCCCGCGGCCCGCGCCATCTGCGCCAGACGCTGTACGGCCGCCTCGATCTCCTTTCCCGCCACCATCATCAGGTCTGCCATCTCGTCGACGACCACCACGATAAGTGGCAGGGGCTCCAGCACCAGCGGCTGGTCCTCAAACGTCGGCCGGCTGGTATCGGGGTCGAAGCCGGTCTGCACCCGCCGGGTCACGACCTCACCCTTTTCCCGCGCCTCTGCGACGCGGTCGTTGTAGCCGCTCAGATTTCGGACACCGAGCTGGCTCATCGCGCGGTAACGCCGCTCCATCTCCCGGACTGTCCATTTCAGGGCGGTGACGGCCTTGGCCGGTTCGGTCACCACCGGGGCCATCAGATGCGGTATGCCCTCGTACATCGAAAGCTCCAGCATCTTCGGGTCGATCAGGATCAACCGGCACTGATCAGGCGAGTGGCGGTACAGCAGCGACAGGATCATCGCATTGACACCCACCGACTTGCCCGAGCCGGTAGTGCCGGCGATCATCAGGTGAGGCATCCTGGCGAGATCAGCGAAGAGCGGCGCGCCATTGATCTCCTTGCCGAGCGCCAGCGTCAGCCGCCCGCCGTGCCTTTGCAGTTCGTCGGATGACAGGATTTCGGAGAGGAACACCGTTTCGCGCCTCGCATTCGGGACCTCGATGCCGATCACGTTGCGACCCGACACTGTGGCGATGCGCACCGCGGTCACCGATAGGCTGCGCGCCACGTCATCCGCCAACCCAATTACCCGCGCACTGCGAATGCCGGGCGCCGGCTCGAGTTCGTAGAGCGTGACGACGGGGCCGGGACGGATCTCGACGATGCTGCCCTGCACGCCATAGTCCGCGAGCACCGACTCGAGCAGCCGAGCATTCGCCTGCAGCGCCTCCTCGCTCGGGCCGGAGGATGCATGAGCCGGCGCCGGCTTCAGTAGCGATAGCGGCGGAAAGCGCCAGCCGCCCTCCGGCAACGGCAGGCTCTCCTGCCGCGGACGCCGCGGTGGTGGGACAGGACGCGTGGTGCGCGCCACTACCGGCGGCGGCTCGTCCATCGCCGGTACCAGCCGCGTGGCGGCTGGTGGGTCGCGCCGCACGACTGGGCCTGCATCGCGACGAAAACGCAGCCAGCTGAGCGACGGCATCGGCACTCGACGCCGCGTCGCCAGCTGGGCACCTCGGCGGGCCACGCGCCCGGCGGTGCGCCACTCGCTGGCCGAGAGCCCAAGCGCCAGCAGGGTCAGCGTCCCCGCGAGCGCCAGTCCTATCGCCCACATCATGAGCGAGCCGACCGGACCCAACACGCGGTGCCCGACAGCGAGGCCGACCGAGGCCAACAGCCGGCCGATCGCTCCACCCAGTCCTGCCACCGTCGGCCAGGCGAGCGTCGGCGGCGTCGACAGGCTGGCAAGGACCGCAGCGAGCACGGGCAGCGCCGTCAGCATCGCGGCGAGCCGCGCAGCCATGCTTCCCAGTCCGCGACGCGACGCGATCCGCCATGCCCACGCCAGCATCGTGAGCCCCGGCAGTATTCCCGCTACCCCGAAGCCCTGCAGCAGTAGGTCCGCCAGCACAGCACCGACCGGCCCCGCCAGGTTGCTGGTATGGCGCGATGTCGCCGTGTTCAGAGATGGGTCGCGTGGGTCGTAGCAGGCGAGCGCCACCAACAGTGCGAGGCCCAGCAGCCCGAGCGCCAGACCGGTCAACTCCGCTGATCGCTGCTCGAACATTGCACGGATGGTGGGTGAGGCGAGGCGGCGTGTCTCAACTGTCCTGGCGGTCGCCATGCGAATCCGGGCCCTTCTGGGTTCGAGCTTTGGTGCAACTATATGCTGGAAACACCTGATTGCTAAAGCGGTACCGCCACGGCTTGCCGGCGGTGTGTCTCAAGCGCCACTGTGCAGACGTGACGGAGCGATTTTTGGCAGACGTGTGCGTCGTCGGGGCCGGCCCAGTGGGCGGGGCGTTGGCGTGCCGACTGGCTACCGCCGGTATCTCCACCGTGGTGGTGGACCGTGCTGCTCTGCCGCCGATGGAGCACCCAGCGTTCGACGGGCGCGCTTACGCCATCGCTGCTGGGTCGCGCCGCCTGCTCCAGGAAGCCGGCGTGTGGGACGCGCTGGCCGAGGCAGCCTGCCCCATCCGCGCCATTCGGGTAAGCGATGGCCGCCTCGGCCGCGCGGCCTCGCCGCTAGGCTTGCATTTCGACCACCGTGAGGCGGGAGACACCAAGACCGCATTCGGCGAAATGGTGGAGGCCCGGAGCCTGCGTGTGGCACTGAACGCGCGTATGTACGCCTTGCCCGCACTGCGCTTGTTCGCGCCGGCGACAGCCGAGGTGGACCGGCGCGACGACGGTGCTACGGTTCGAATCGGGGACGGCCCCAGCATCGACTGCCGGCTGGTCGTGGCGGCGGAGGGGCGGAACTCACCGCTCCGCCGCGCGGCCGGAATTCCTGTCACCCGCCTTCCTTACAACCAGACCGGCATCGTCTGTGCGATCAGCCACCAGCTACCACACCATAACACGGCGCTCGAGCACTTCCTGCCGTCCGGGCCATTCGCCCAACTGCCGATGTGCGCCAGCCCTGATGCTCTGGAAGGCGGCGCGCCCAACATGTCCGCCATCGTGTGGACCGAGCGCACCACGATCGCACAGCGCATGCTTGCGCTCGATGACGCCAGCCTTGCCAAGGCGATCCTCCGCCGACTCGGTGACGGACTCGGCGCGCTTCAGGTGGTAGGCCGTCGGTGGAGCTATCCACTCGGCGCACTGCATGCGCATCGCTACCATGACACGCGTCTCGTGCTGGTCGGCGATGCGGCGCACACCATCCACCCGATCGCCGGGCAGGGTCTCAACCTCGGCTTCCGTGACGCGATGGCGCTTGCCGATCTGGTGATCGAGGCGTCGCGCAGCGGCAACGATTGCGGTGCGCCCGAGCTGCTGCAGCGCTACCAGCGATGGCGGCGGCCGGATAACCTGCTGATGCTGGCCGCCACTGACGCCCTCGACCGGCTGTTCAGCAACGACAACATGCTGCTGCGGCTGGCCCGCGATGTCGGCATAGCCGCGGTGCATCGCGCGCCGCCACTGAAGCGGCTGTTCATGCGCCAGGCGATGGGCGCGCCGGTGTCCTCACGCGGCTCGCACAGTCGCCAGGAACTCATCGACGTCGCGCCGCAGCGTCTCGGCTTGCTTCGATAGCTCGCCGGCCGCGCCGAGCACCTGGGTCGCGGCAGCACCGGTGTCGCCAGCAGCGCGGCTGACGCCTTCGATGTTGGTCGCGATATTGCTGGTGCCCTGTGCGGCCTGATGGACATTGGTGGCGATCTCGCGGGTCGCGGCACCCTGCTCCTCGACCGCGGAGGCGATCGTCGTGGCGATCTCGCTCATCTGGCGGATTGTTGCACCGATGCTGCGGATCGCCTCCACCGTTTGTCCGGTCGAACCCTGAATTTCGCTGATCTGCGCCCTGATTTCCTCGGTTGCCTTCGCCGTCTGGTTGGCGAGCGATTTGACCTCGCTGGCGACAACCGCAAATCCCTTGCCGGCATCGCCCGCGCGCGCCGCCTCGATCGTGGCGTTCAGCGCCAGCAGGTTGGTCTGGCCGGCGATCGTCTCGATCAACTGCACCACGTCGCCGATGCGCTGCGCCGTCTTCGCAAGCCCCTCGACGGTCGCGTTGGTCTTGTCCGCCTCGATCACCGCCTGGCTGGCAATCTTCGACGAGTGCTCGACCTGCTGGCCGATCTCGCGCACCGACGCCGACAGCTCCTCGGCCGAGGACGCGACGGTCTGCACATTGGCCGACGCTTCCTCAACCGAGGCGGCCACCGCGGTCGCCTGATGCGTCGCCTGCTCGGCCGTGTGGGTCATCGCCTGCGCGGACGACTGCATCTCGGTGGCCTGCGAGGCGACCGAGTTGACCACGCCCTTGATGCCGGCCTCGAAATTGTCGGCGAGCCGCAGCATGCCGGTCTTGCGTTCCGCCTCGGCGGCGGCCTTGTGCCGCTCGGTCTCCTCGCGCAGACGGTCGGCCTCGATCATGTTGTTCTTGAACACGGCGACCGTATCGGCCATCTGGCCGATCTCGTCCTTGCGGCCGACGCCAGGGATCTCGACCGTCTTGTTGCCCCCGGCGAGCGCCCGCATTGCCGCGCACATGGCGATCACCGGGCGCGAGATGCCACGGCCGATCAGCCAGGCGAGCACCGCACCCGCGGCCAAGCCGGCGAGCCCCAGCCACATGACCAGCGTTTCGCCGTTGCCGGTGACGGTCTGCGCCGCCTTCTCGGTCACGGCCTGATCGGCTAGGTTGCTGTCCTTCGCCTTGACGGCGTCATCGGCCAACGTCGTGCCTCCCTGCTCCATGGCGCCGTTCACCAGTGCGATCTGATCAGAGTCCAGACTGGCGGCTCGCGTGAAGGCTGCCTGGTAGGTATCGATCAGTTTGATCTGGGCTGAGGCCGCGGCGTTCACATCCGTTCCCTTGGTCGCTGAGTCGATCTGGGCCAGCGTGTGCCGCAGTGCGTCGAACGTCTGCGCGGCAGATTTCGCCGCTGCCTCATCACGCCGACCCAGGCGCTTGTTCACATCCAGGCGCGCGATGAGGCTCAACCGCCGGCCTTCGATCGCCATCGGCAGCAGATCGGCGACGCCCGCCTTGTTCGCGCCGGTGATGATCGCGGTGAACCCGTCGGTCATCTGCTGGCCGACCGGATCGAGAACGTCGGTCTCCAGCTTTCCCTGCTCGACGTTCATCGCGCGAGCATGCTCGAAATTGGCGGCGTAAGTGTCTGTCTGCTTGGCTGCATCTTCCAGCAACCGGCGCCGTTCTGGGTGGGTGACCTTCGCCAGGCCCGAGGCGATGAGTTGGCGCAGCACCTCACCGTCCTTGACCGCAGTCGCGGCGGTCGCTTCATCGTCCGAGAAGGTGTATTCGCGCACGTGGCCGCGATATTGGGTCACCTGCAGATCGATATCCCGGTAGATGGCGGAATTTGTCACCAGCGTGGTGTAGTCCTCGAGCGCTGCGGCGACATGCCCGAACGAGAGCCAGGCGAGGACTGAGCTTACCGCGAGGGTGAGCAGAACGACGGCGAAGCCGGCCGAAACCTTGGTGCCGATGGTGCGATCGGAGATAAATGACAGAAACCCGCGGTCACTCATTGATGCATCCTTGGGATCCCACGAATGGACGATTGCCGCGGGGGCGCCGTGCCCCTCGTTGCCGAAACGGCGAATGTCAGCGTGCGAGGTGAACAATTGGCTAACAGCGACCAGGGCAGCTATCTTTGCCGCAAATCAACCGAGCCGGAGGGACAGATGGCGCCAAAGATCCTGTTGACCGACAATCCTTTGAGCGCGATGGACATCGCCCGCGAACTGGCGCCATCCGGGTTCGATACAGTGATCGCGCGGGTGGGCAGTGCGGAATTCAACGCAGCATTGGCGGATGCCGAGTACATTGTCGGCCTCGGCGAAGTTAAGATGGACGATGCGTTCTACAAGTCGGCACCGAAGCTGAAGCTGGTGCAGTTGCTGAGCGCGGGCTACGACCGCGTCGACATCGAGGCCGCGCGTCGCGCCGGCGTTCCGGTGTGCAACAATGGCGGCGCCAATGCGATCGCTGTGGCCGAGCACGCGATGCTGCTGATGCTGGCGGTGTGTCGCCGGTTGACCTGGCTGCATGAGATGGTGAAGTCCGGCCGTTGGCGCGGCAACGATGTGGCGAGCGTGCGACTCTACGAACTGCATGGCCGCACACTTGGCATCATCGGTCTTGGCAACATCGGCAAGAAGGTCGCGCGTCTCGCGCAGGGTTTCGGCATGGCGGTGCAGTATTTCGACGTCGCGCGGCTCAGCGAGGATGCCGCCGACACGCTCGGGGTGAAGTTCCGTCTGTTCAACGAAGTGCTGCGAACGTCGGACATTGTGTCGCTGCACGTTCCGCTGATACCGAGCACCAGGCACATGATGAGTGCGGCGCAGTTCAGGCTGATGAAGCCGACGGCCTATCTGATCAACACCTGTCGCGGCCCGGTGGTGGATGAACCCGCACTGTATGAGGCACTGACCAGCGGCACGATCGCCGGCGCCGGTCTCGATGTGTTCGACCAGGAGCCGCCGCCGGCGAACAATCCGCTGTTCACCTTGGACAACGTGATCCTGACGCCGCACTACGCCGGTCCGACCTGGGACAATCAGTCAGCACGATTCCGCAACGGATTCGACAATGTGGAGCGCGTGGCGCGCGGCGACGAACCGCTATGGGTCATTCCCGAGTTGCGAGAGTAGCGCGATGGGTGGGGCGGCATCCCCACCCCGCCCAGGTTCGCGCCAACTTGCATCCATTCGCATGCAATCTCTTCTACCAGCGCGGGGGTACACGGCGCTAAGAATGACGTCCATCGCAAGGGGCTCTCGACCGATTGGGGTCGGTCGATGATCCTGCTGCTGTCATGGCAAGGCGGCATCTTGTTGCGAGCGTAAGGGGAGACCATGGCGTTCTACAGGATTTATGGCATCGGTTACGGTGGCCGCATCGAGGCGGCAGAAAACGTGGAGTGTGCCTCGGATGAAGAGGCACAGATGAAGGCGCTGGAAGTCATGGGCCGGTTTCCGGCGACGGAGGTCTGGCTCGGCACCAATCGCGTCGCTCAGCTGAGTATATCTTCGGGACGTTGAGGGGATGCCCGATCGGGTTTAGGCGGACGCGTCCATTCCGGGTTCACATCGGTTGCCGTTCGATGCAAATTGTAGGGTGTGAGGCGATCGGGTAACGTTCCGCCCATGGGAGAATGCGCATCGGACTTCTCCGCACGGTTGCGGCAGGTCATGGCCGAGCTTAATCTCAGCCGTCTCACCCTTTCACGCGAACTTGGCGTGGACAGGTCAGTGATCGGCCGCTGGCTCGGCGGCGTCAATCAGCCGACAGGCCACAACCTGACCCGCCTCACCGATATCGTACGCCGCTATCGTCCCGAGGTGACCGTTGATTTCTGGCAGCAACCGCTGCCGGCGCCGGTCAACGGCAAAGCGTACCCAAACACGCACGAACCTGCCGCGGAGGTGCTGACGATTACCGGACTGCGCGCCAAACAGCGGACTGAGATTGATGCGAACTATCTTGGCCTCTGGGGCGGCTTTTATCAGTCGACCCAGAACCGCGGCTCTGTTGTGCTGGCGGCAATGCATGTCTGGGACAGCGAAGCCGGACTGCGCTGCACATTCACCGAAGGCCGCGTCAGCGCCACCGGCGCAGGCGTCGCCATCGGACCGCGGCTGCACGTCATCCTCGAGATCGAGCCGATGCACGACCGACTCTGCCTGTTCGTCTTCAACGGCGTCGGCTCACCGGACGCGGTGCTGATGGATGGCATCTACATGATCAGTGCCGGCGAAACGGTCACCTGCGCGGCAGCCAGCCCGATCGTTCTGTTCCGCCTCGGCGACGCCGTTGACTTTACCCGTGTCGGCGGCCTGGCGGGCGTTATGCAGGCGCTGCATCCAGCGAACATGCGCAACATACAGACCAGCATGGAGTCCGGTGATCCGGTTGCGGGACTGGCGGGCCTGGTGCCCGAGCAGGTACTGCGTCTGGTCTGTGCTCAGGTCGGCGTGACACGCGCTGACGGTGAGACCGACCACGTTTTGCGGATGCCTGCGATACGGGCATTGCCCGCAGGCAACTCCGGGCTGGCCGAGTTGCCGGTACCGGCGAACTCGCCGATGGTCGTGACGCGCGATTTCCTGCGGCGAGTGCTTGGGTTGCGGTGAGTTACAAAAACGTACCAGGCGGCTCGATGCCGAGCATGATCTGACCCACCGACTCGAAATGCGCGGTGCGCGACTGGATCTGCTGCGACAGCGTGTGGATGTCGCGGAAGCGCCGTTCGAACGCGGTGCCGAGGAAGATCGCGTCCGTTCCTGCGGCCTTGTACGCGTAGTCGGCCACGGCCTCGGCGGTTTGGATGGCGAAGGCACAGGCCAGGCGCACGCGTGCCCGTGCCGGCACGTCGATGACCCACGCATCGTCGGCCGACCAGATGCTGGACAGCGTCTCCACCAGAAAGGCGCGGGCCGCACCGAGCCGCGCCTCCATTTGCGCGACATTCGATTGCACCACTGCGTTGTCAGCGAGGCGAACGAGATTGCGCGGCGTCTTCCGCATCGCCAGGTGCTTGAACGCATCGAGCATCGCGCGTGCGATGCCGATTGCGACGCCGGATACGCCGACCGCATAGAGGCCCTGCATCGGATAGGCGTACAGCCGGCCTGGCTCGCGTCGCGATGACGGATCATCGCGCGTGCTGCTGAATGCCTCGGGCACGAACACATCGTCGAGCCGATAAGCGCCTGACATGGTGCCGCGCATGCCGATCACGTTCCATGTGTCGTCGAGCAGTACCACCTGCGAGACTGGGCATAGCAGCGTCCGCACCATGGGCGTGCCGGCAGCATTGAGCCGGAGCGAACCGTCAGGTTCCACCACGCGGCAATGCGCGCCCATCCAGGTCGCCTGACGGCAACCCGACGCGAAACTCCACGTGCCGCTGACGCGATAGCCGCCGGGTACTGCGATCGCCTTCGACTCGTTGGGCGGTCCCCAGGCGACGATGGCACGAGGGTCGGCGAAGATCGCGCGCATCGCCTCGGGTTCCAGGAATGGCGCAATCAAAGCCGAGCTGTTGGCGACGAACATGTTCCAGCCGACCGAGCCGTCGTGGCAGCTGACCTCCTCGATCGCGCGGAGGTAGATCCACGGTTCCACCTCGTCCCCGTCGACCGAACGCGGCAGCAGCATCCGGCAGATCCGCGCGGCGTGTAGTTGCGACAGCAGCGGCTCGGGGATTCGCTGGGTACGTTCGATCTCGTCGCCGGCGGCCTCGATCGCGGGACCGAGTTCTCGCGCGCGTGCAACGGGGTCTGCGGCTGTCGGTGTAACGAAGTTCATGTGACATTAGCGACGCGGGGCATGGTCGCTGTCAACTTGCCGCCGTGCCCGCAAAGGGCGATGCTGACCCGCGGCGTCACTGCAAGGAGGACATCCCATGGCAACCAAGAGCAAAGGCAGGATCCGCCATTTCGCGATCAGTGTTCCCGATCCCTGGGCGGCGGCCGAATTCTACAAGCAGGCGTTCGGGCTCGAGGAGCTGGGCGAGACCGACGGCAAGCTGGCGGAAGGCGTGTTCCTGACCGACGGCGTGGTGAACCTGGCGCTGCTGAAGTTCAAGGACGACCATGCGGCACAGGGCACCGGCAAGGACTACGTCGGGTTGCACCATGTCGGCTTCTGGGTCGACGACGCCATCGCGTCTGGCGAGCAGGTGAAGGCGGTCGGCGCCAAGTGGATCATGGGCGATCCCAACAATCCGGGCGGCTACGAAGTGAAGTACAGCGACCCGAACGGGGTGATCTTCGATATCGCCCAAGAGGGCTGGGCCGGCGCGCAGAAGAGCCCCGGCGAGGCGGACAACATCGTGCATCCCAACACGCGCAAGCGCGTGCCGCGGTTCGATGAGCGGCGCGAGCGTGCAAAGCAGGACGTGGAGAGCCGTCGTTCGAAGGTTCCTGCGTAGTCACGCGACCACTGTCATTGCGAGAAGCGCAGCGACGACGCAATCTCGGTCATAGTGGGCCCTGACCGAGATTGCGTCGTCGGCTGCGCCTCCTCGCAATGACAGGTCGTTATCTATGGCCTGCTCGAGTGATCCTGGCAGAGGCAGTCCGATGATCGAACAGACTCGTGGATATCACCACCAAGGCTGGCGCGATGGAGACATTCATCTGCCATCCCGAGCGTGGTGGCCCGTATCCTGCTGTCTTCCTGCTCATGGACGCGCCGGGCATCCGCGAGGAACTGCGCGACATGGCGCGCCGGCTCGGCACCATCGGTTATTATGTGCTGCTGCCCAATCTGTATTACCGCGCTGGCCGCGACACGATCTTTGGACCGGATGTGCTGGAGCAAGGCAGCGCGGAGCGTGAGCGCATGCGTGCGGTGCGTACCAAGATGACGATCCCGCCGGTGATGGACGACATTGCGTCGATGCTGGAGTTCGTCGATGGACAGGAAGCGGCGAAGCAAGGGCCGGTCGGCGCGCATGGCTACTGCATGAGCGGCCCCTATGCGCTGGCCGCCGCCGCGCGCTATCCGGATCGTGTGGCCGCGGCCGCGTCGTTCTACGGCACCTGGCTGGTGAGCGATGCCGAGGAAAGCCCGCACCTCAATCTCGGCAAGGTGAAGGGCGAACTGTACATCTCCTGCGCGGAGCACGACGAATTGGCACCTCTGCCGATGGTCGAGGAACTTCGCGGCCTGTTCGCCCGCGCGGGTTCACCCGGAGAGATCGAACTTCAGCCTGGTGTGCATCACGGCTTCGCCTTCCCGCAGCGCTGGTGCTACGACAAGCCGGCTGCGGAACGGCATTGGGAGCGTTTGATCGCGCTGTATCGACGCCGCTCTGGGCTGACGTCACACCAACCAAGGCTTTACGTCCGGTTCGTCGCGGCGCTAGGCTACTCACCAGTAGCTGCCGAAAGACGAAGCGAGGAACGTGCATGTTGCAAAGCCGAGAAGACATCCGCAAAGACAAGGCGGTCGATGCATTCACCGACGCCATTCTTCAGCGCGATCAGCCGCGCACCGCCGAGTTGTTTTTCGATCTGGTGCAACGCGACGGCCGGTCGATGGGCGATGCGCTCAGCCTGGTGACCGAGGCCGAGGCGCCATTCGTGCAGGTCCCAAACCACGTGGATGTGCGCGACGGACAGATCACGCTGATCAACAACGATCATACCATCCTGGGCCTGCGCACCTCGGCCGATCTGACGCAGTATTTGCCGGAGGAGTACCGGCTGCTCGGAATGCTGCAAAGCGTTTGGTACATCCCGGCGGGTCTCGACATCTGGAATCAGTTGCTGGGCAAGTATCCCGGCCGCTATGCCACGATGAAGGGCATGAACGTACCGCCGCCGAGTTACGGGCCGGTGGTCTGGAATCAGGACCAAGAGCCGATCGTCGAGCAAGGCACGCTCGATCAGCGTCTGCATTCGCACATGATCGCGACCATCAGCGGCGACGTGAAGCGCTCGTATGGTCTGTTCCTTGGGCTGGCAGCCGATGAGGCGGCACGGCCCAGGCTGCGAGACCAGTTGCTGTTCCTTGGGCTGATCGACCTGCAGGACACCGTCATGGGGCGCAAGGCGCGCAACACCGGCCACAAGGCGCTGCGGGCGCGAGCCGTCGTGGACCTCGCTGATCATATCGGCTGGGACCGCGCGCATGGCGTTTACTATACCGGCGTGCCGGATATGGCGGTGGGGCCGCTGTATTATTCGCTGTACGACGCGGCCTGCGTGACGTTGACCGAGGCATTTCCGGATGCCGGCAAGAGCCTGAAGCAGACTAACCTGGCGCCCCTGACCTCCGAGCAGGTCGAGGACATGGTGCGGCTGCTGATGGAGGCCGACGGTCAGACCGTGTGGGATCAGATCACCACGCATCTGCGAAACGGCATCGCGCTGCGTAGCCTTGGCGACGCCATTCAGTTGGGCGCTGCTGAACTGGTGCTGCGGACCACTGTGCCCCGCAAATTTACCGAGGGCCAGCATCCGTTCGACTACTGCAACACCGCCAACTACTGGATGCGCACGTCTGACAGCCCCTATCAGCCGCGCGTCCTGTATCTGATGGCCAACTTCGTGAATGACGCAGCACGTGCCAACAAGCTGTTCAGTTCGGTGATCGAACAGGAGTTTGCAGCCAACGACCTGAGCGGGCGCACTCCGGAGGCACTGCTGCGCGATCAGGACGAAGCCATCATGGCTTTCGACTTCGCACGGGCGACCTCTGTGGCGAACGCGTATCTGCAGACCGGCGCCGACCGCAGCAAGCTGCTCGCTCGTCTCGCGGTGACGGCCTGCAAGTTCCAGGACGATCCGCACAACCAGAAGATCAGTCACTCGACGTTCGAGGAGTATGGCCACAATTCCACCCATCTGCGCGATAGGCTTCTGTTGGCCACCGCGCGGCTGCTCGCTGGCTGGCCAAAAATGCCGGGCGAGCGCGACTGCTATGCTCGCTACATGAAGGAGTGGATCAAGCACTGAAGGAGGAACGACCATGGCTCGCGCCTATAATGTCATCGATGCCGACGGACACATTCTGGAGCCGTTGAATCTCTGGAGTGATTACATCGAACCAAAATACCGCGATAAGGCACCGAAGCTGATCCGCGACGCGGACGGCAAGCAGCGCCTTCAGGTGGGCGAACAGTTGCTCGGCAGCAAGAAAGGGCTGGGCGCCCTGGGCGGGGTGGGCGCCCGCGACGGCACCGTGGTGGACGACGCCATGGAATACGAGCAGGGACGCAAGGGCGGCTTCGATCCGCATGCGCGCATCCCCGATATGGACCAGGACGGCATCGACGCCGCCTTCCTGTATCCCAGCATCGGCCTGTTCGCCGGCGCGGTGGACGATCCGCCGACCGCCGCGGCGATGTCACGCGCCTATAACCGGTGGCTCGCCGACTACTGCAAGCCGTATCCAGACCGACTGTTCGGCATCGCCATGATACCGATGCAGGATGTCGATCTGGCGATCGAGGAGATGCGTTACGCGCGCGAGAAGCTAGGTTTCCGCGGCGTGTTCCTGCGGCCCAATCCGTATAACGGCAAGATGATCCATCACCCGGACTATGAGAAGTTCTGGACGATGGTGGAGGAGCTCGACATATCGGTCGGGTTCCACGAGGGTGGCAACAGCGGCATGATGCAGGTCGGCATGGACCGCTTCGAGGAGCGCGGTGCGCGCCACATTATCACCCACACGATGGAGATGATGCTGGCCTGCATGGCAGTGATCTGGGGCGGTGTGTGCGAGCGGCATCCCAAGGTCCGCATCGCCTTCCTGGAGTCGGGCGGCGGATGGATCGCCGGTTGGCTGGACCGGATGGATAGGCATTTCGACGACAAGGGGTTCAACGATTCCGGCCTGAAGACTCGCCCGAGCGAGTTGTTCAAGCGCAACTGCTGGATCGCGTTCGAACCGGTCGAGCACTGCCTGAAGCCGCTGGTCGATTATGTCGGTGCCAACAAGATCCTATGGGCCACCGACTACCCACATCCGGACGGGTTCTTCCCTGGAGCGCCTGCGATGGTACGCAAGTTGATCGAGGGTGCGTCGCCGGAGACGATCAGTCAGGTGATGGCTGGCGGAGCAAAGGGGTTCTACGCATTGCACTGACTGAGTGTCGGTGGGTCCGCCGAGCGGAAGCTGGCGGACCCACCGTCTCAGCAGAGAACCTGGCGCAACGAGGAGATTGGCCGATGGGTGCGGATCAAGGTCTGGCCAACCTCGGCCTTACCCTGCCGTCGCCGCCGAAGCCGATCGGCAACTACGTGCCGTTTCGGCTGGCCGGCAATCTGCTGTTCCTGTCGGGCGTCGGACCGCGCCATGCCGACGAGAAGATGGTCACTGGCAAGGTGGGCGTCGAGCTGACGGTGGAGCAGGGCTACGAGGCGGCGAAGCTGTGCGGGTTGAACCTGCTGGTCAACATGATCGCCGCAGTCGGGACGCTGGAGCGCATCGATACCGTGTTGAAGGTCTTTGGCATGGTGAACGCGGCGCCGGACTTTACCCAGCACCCGAGGTGATCAATGGTTGCACGGATCTGCTGGTGCAGGTGCTGGGGGAAGGGGGCCGACCAGCGCGCTCGGCGGTCGGCATGAGTAGCCTGCCGCGCAATATCGCAGTGGAAGTCGAGGCGGTCGTGCTGGTGCGGGGCGCTTAACCTCGCCTCAATTGGCTAGTTTCAGGATTACGACTTGCCAGGTGCCGGGGAGAACCGATCTTCCGAACCCGGTCATATACTATGGTGTTGGCATCAACGGCCGGTTGCACGTTGACACCACTCGCGCCAGGCGTAGCGCAGTGCAGCGCCGAGGCTGCGGCCGAAGCGTGGAGCGTCGCAAAGAGGGCTCGCCTTGACCTGAGCCCGTAGCCGCGACCGCAGAGCGGCAAGTGCCTCGATGTCTGAGGCCTTTTTCACCGCAAGCTCGATGTACGCCGGGACATCAGGCGCTACCCAGTCGGCTAAACCGGCATTGCTCATATGGCTCACCGAGTGACGCGAGGCGAAGATCTCGCCTGGCACCGTCACGGTCGGCACACCCATCCACAGCGCCTCGCACGTGGTCAGGCCACCGGAATAGGGAAACGGGTCCAGCACGATGTCGATGCCGTTATACTCTCCGATGAAGGCGCGATGTCCGGATGGCCCGCGCAGCTCCAGCCGTTCGGGCGAGATGGCGTGCGCGGCGAAGGCCGCACGCACCCGTTCCGCCGTCGCCGGGTCGGTGAACTGCTGCGTCTTCAACACCAAGCGCGAATTCGCCACACGATGCAGGACGCTGCACCACGTGGTGATCACACGTGGCGTGACTTTCGCAAGATTGTTGAAGCAGCCGAAGGTGACGTATCCGTTTGCGATAGCCGGCAGGGGTGCGACATCGGGCGCATAGGGCGGTGGGCTGTAGCACGCGTAGCCGTCGGGCATATACAGCTGGCGCTCAGTGTAGAGGTGCACGAGCTCGGGTGGCGTCTCCCAGCGGTCGGTCAGCATCCAGTCCATGTCCGGCAGGCCGGTGGTCTGGCTCTGCGCTCCGACCCACTTGATCTGCACCGGTGCCACCCGCCGTGCGCAGGCGGACATGCGTGAGCCTGCACCATAGCCGCCAAGATCGATCAGAATGTCGATCCCGAGATCGCGCCCCTTCCGCGCCACCTCTTCGTCGCTCAGTGCGGCGATGTCGTGCCATTCGTGGGCGACGGCTCGGAAGCGTCGCGCGATGACGTCGGACCATGTATTGTGCGCCAAAGCCACGACGGCGAACGCGGCAGGATCGAGCGCTTCCAGACCGCCAATGGTCAGCCAGCCGACAGGATGCGTCTTGAGAGTGCCTGACAGGAGACCGATGACCAACGGACGGTCGGGCTCGACGGTATTTGCGAAGACCGGCACTTCGCCCCGTGGCGTTCGCTCGGCGCAGGCGCATGCGGCAGCCAGAATGTCCGCGCCAGTGACGCCATCCTGATACACCAACGCACACAGCAAGGAACGCCTCGGGGTCAGCGCATCCGGTGCAAGATCTATCGCGCGTCGCGCCTGCGCGGCCGCATCGGCCTGCAACCCGAGACAGCACGTGTTATTCGCCAGGTTGCACAGGATCTGCCAATCGTCGCCGTGCGCATCGATTGCAGATTGCAGCAAGGCGTTCGCCTCACCATAGCGTTGCATGCGCATCAGAGCGGCGCCGTGGTCGTTCCGCAATTTCAAACTGCCTGGGTCCAGCTCGGCTGCCCGGCGCAGCGCAAGCTCGCCGTCGTGAAAACGGGTCGACCGGAACAGAGCTTCGCCAAGGCGCGCCGCCGGTACCGGGTCATCGGGCGCCAGCGCAACGGCGGCTTCGAATGCCTCAATCGCCGCCGCGCGGTGGCCAACATGCTCAAGTAGCACGCCGGTCGCTATATGCAGCACGGGATTCAGTGGATCTGCCTCGCAATCCAGTTCGAGCCGCACCAGATCGGGCTCAGCGAAGTTCGCCTTGATTGCTGTATCCACCCGGCGCAGCGCATAATCCAAGTTGAGCGGGGCGCAGCGTTGAGCCTTGACGAATGCGCCGTAGGCGCGCCCAAATTCGTTGGCGCTGGTCAACGCTATGCCGAGTGTATCCCAGGCTTCCGCACGGTTCGGAGCGATGCCGCAGCAGTGCATCAGCAAAGGTTGTGCCTCGGTCGCATCACCCCGATTGATGAGCAGGCCGGCGAGCGCAAGCAGCGCTTCCTCTCGATGTGGGTTTACCGCAAGCACCCTCGCATAGGCTCTCTCGGCGGCCACGAAATCGCCACGGGCGCGCAAGCTTTCCGCGAGCCGCAATGGTGGTTCGTCCCAGTCCGGCAGACGCTGTTCCAGCTCCTGTATCAGCCCTGTGGCTCGCAACGCGTCGCCGGCACGGTCCTCCGCAATTGCCAGATTCAGCAGCGTCGGCGGCGATCTGTCGCCAAGTGTCACAGCGTTGCGCAATGCTGCCAGAGCGTCCACCAACCGGTTCTCGGCCAACAAGACCATGCCAAGCGCGGCATTGTACTGCGCGTTGGGTTCTGGCGGTGCGCCGGCTTCCAGCATCGTCAGTGCGCCGGGGGCATCGCCGCCTTGCAGGCGCGCGAGCGCCGCTTCAGTGCGCATCGCCGCGCTCCAGCACAACGAGAAGACCATCCACCAGCGTACCGGCCTCCCTGCGCAGTGTCTCAGGTGTTGCCCGGCGCACGATAAAGCCCGCCGCGTTGGCTTTGCCTATCACGTAGGGTTCGGCATGGCTGTAACGGCCCAGCCTGCCTAGAACCCATTCGCCATTACTGTGAGCGGCGCTCCAACTGTCCGGCTGCAGGAGTTCAATCGTGAACACGAAGCGACCACCGGCTGACAGCCGTGCATGGACCAGCGCGAACAGCTCCTCCAGGGCGCCAAAATAGCACAGCACGTCTGCGGCCAGGATCAACGGCCAGGAACGCGCATCGTCACGCAGGAAATCCAGGACGTCGGCTTGGTGCAGTTCGACGTAGAGCTGCTTGGCCGAGGCATGCGCCAGCATTTCGTTGGAGACATCAACGCCGACAAGCGGACTGTCAGTAATATCCGCCAGCATCACGGCCAGCAGGCCAGTACCGCATCCGAGATCAAGTATTGGGCTTCCCACAATTCCGTCCGCCTGCAAGGTGGCGCGCATCAGTCCCGGAACACGATAGCCGAGCGACAGCAGGTGCGCCTCGAAGCGGTTGGCATAGCCATCGAACACGGTGCAGAGATATTCGATGGGAGCGCGCGTTGCGCCGGGCACAATTCCGGCGGACGCTACAAGATGCCGAACATAGGAATCCTCGGGCCCGAGCTTCAGCGCTTCGGCGTAGGCTTCGGAAGCTTCGTCGTGGCGCCCAAGACTTGAAAGAGCATGACCCTTCAGACCGAACAAGCATGCATCCACTACTCCCGCGATACGCGCCTCCTCGGCCAGGCATACCGCGTTGACGAAGCCGTGGTGGCGCACACAGAGGAGCACCGCGGCGTTCCGCAAGCCGACATGCACGGGTGCTGCGGCGATCCCATCGGCGAGCGTCGCGAGCGCGGCGTCTGGGTCCCCGGCCGAATCATGCGCGGCGGCCAGCGCCTCGCGAAACGCTGGGTTCTCTGGCTCTGCTGCGACCGCCTCGCGAAGGCACGCAACGGCATCGCCCGCGCGCTGCAGGTCCAACATTAATACGCCTAACAGTGCCTTCGCGACCGGGTCGCGGGGGGCCAGCACCACAGCCTCGGCGGCATCCTCCGCCGCCCCCGTGCGATCGTCGAGCTTCCGGCGAACTTCGGCGCGGAGCTTGCGCAGGTTGGAATTCGTGGGGGCATCGGCGATCGCTGCGTCGAGTTCCAGCCGTGCGGTGTCAAGGTGACCCTCGCTCATGGCAAGCCGTGCAGCCAACTCGGCATGACGCGGTGAGTCCGGTGCCAGCCGCCGCGCGGCGGCAAGCAATGAGCGGGCGGCGCCAGCGTGACCACCCTTGATCAATGCGTCGACTCGATTGAACAAGGCTTCTGGTTGGCAGGCGGCCTTCAGAACGTGCACGGTGGGCTCCTTTTGAGCCGAATGTTGCGATTGGCACCACGTTACGCGGTGAGTTGATCTGTTGGATCACGTGACAAGCCCCTGAGCCTGCACTGCCGGAGCACAAACTATCCGACGTTCCCGTCAGCGTGCAGAAAAGTAGTTAGATAGCTGGTCAACGTACTCATGGCGTGCCTCAGCCGGTCGTTGACAGGCCAGCGGCAATATTCTCGTTGATGGCGATCAGGAAGTCGAAGTCAGGCGCATCCCTATCCATCTCTCGCTGCACGGCGAGTCCGACCGACACGATCGAAGCCCGCAATGGCTGTGGCAGCGCGTTGGCAGGGTCGCGCATCAGGTCGGTCACCGTCAGCCAGAGGCGCCGGTTGTCCGCGAGAGCGCGAACGCGCGACAAGGGTGTGGCGTCACGGGCCGCCTTCAGCGCGCCGATGGCATGGCGGAACACGTCCGCCTCCTGGTCGCGTGGGTTGCGATGGTTCGCGGCTGCCTCGTAGGCGCGCGTCGCGAGGGTCAGGTTCGGCATGGTTGCACATTTTCCTTCTGAGATGGCGATGGGGCCGCGAAATCGGCCCGCTGGGTCACCCGGCCCAACACTGCGTCTTCATGACGAATGATTCGTCGAACGAGTTTCAACGCCTGATAGCAATCGTCTGCCTCGGCCGCGGCCAAGGCGCGATCGAGAATCTCGCAGGCCAGCGCGGATGTGGTCACGCTCTTGAAGGAAGTGATGAGTTCGTGCGCGACGATCAGCCCGCGCGCGCGTTCCTCCTCGGAGCCGATATACGCTGATTGCAGCGCAAAATAGATGCGTCGTGCAGGGCTGTCGGCCTGATCGGGCGCCATGATCTGCTTGCCGAACAGGAAGCGTGCCCTGGCGGTCAGCTCGATGCGAGACTTGGTACGGAAACGAATGGGCGCGCCATTGACGATCATCATTTCGCCCTGGCGCAGCTCCAAGACAAGATTAGACATGCGCCTCTTCCTTGTTGGCAGGCGCCCGCGTGATGCGATGCGGGGCGGTGCAGAGCATCGCCGGCATTTTACCGGCTCGTTGTGACACTAGGGCCGGTACCGGGCATTGTGCCCGGCCCGGATTCTCGGCCGATCGACTACTTGAACAGGCTCAGCAGCGTCTGCGGCGCCTGGTTCGCCAGCGATAGGGCCTGCGTACCCAGTTGCTGACGGATCTGCAACGCTTGCAGTTGCGCCGATTCCTGCGCCAGGTTGGCATCCACCAGCGCGCCGAGACCACTGTTCAGGGCATCGACCCTGTCGCTGTTGTAGCTGACCTGGTTAGTCACATAGTTGATCGACGCGCCGATCGTGTTCAGCTCAGTGCCCACCGCGTTCGATTTGTTGATGAACGATGCAGCTGTGGTCGACGTTCCGATGAACGCCCGCACTTGGGTCGCACTACTGAGCATCGCTGTGGTGTACGCAATTGAGTCGATACAGTGCACTTCCGCCAAAGGTAGCGACGGTGTACTGCGCGCCATTCTCATTACGTACCACGCTCATGACGGACTGAGTGCCACTTGAGCCAGTTATGCTCCCGATCAGCGTCTTGCCGTTGTAGGCGGCATCCAGGATGTCGTTCTTCACGTTCGCCAACAGGCTCTGATACTGGCTGACGTAGTTGGTCTGGGCGGTGCCGGTGACGCTGCCGCTCGCCAGACTGGTCAGCACGTCGCGCATGCTCGACATCGAGGTTGGAGATGTCGTTCAGGCCCGACTGGGTGGTGGACAGCAACCCCTGCACGTTGCCGAGCTGCTGGTTGGCAGCTGGTCAGAGCCCCGACGGTCGAACGGACCCCCTGGGCGATCGCGTAGGTGGCACCATCGTCGGTGCTGTCGGCCACGCGATAGCCCGTGGAGACCTGCTTCTCCGACGCAGCCAGGTCGGTGTTCGTCTTGTTCAACGACTGGAGCGCAATCATGGCGCCCATGTTGGTATTCACAGAGTTCAGGAGGGACATGGTGTCTTACCCTTCTTGTTATAGAGTTACGCATACCCCGCCTTTTGCGGGCGTGAGGACATATTGACGTCCCCGGGTTAATGGCCAATGAAACGTGGCCTGCTTTGATCATGATGCGGGCAGGAACTTCGCCAGCGACAGGCCGTTCAGCGCAGCGATGAGCTGATACGAGGCCTGCATCTGTGTCTGCACCAGCGAGAGCTGAGACATCGTCGCCGCCATGTCGACGTCCTCGGCCGAGGAGACCTGGCCGGCCAGAGCTGTCTGCGTGTCGGAGAGCTGCGTCTGAGTGGCGGTCAGTGATGACTGCACGTTGCCCAGCACGCCGGTGTCCTGCGCCATGGCAGTAACCGCGCCGGACAGACTGATGCGCGTATCCTGCACCAGGTCCATGAAGCCCGGTGCGATCGCCTGGCTGCTGCTGAGCGATCCGATCGTCGCCAGCGCGCGCAGCACGTCGCGCATATACGACCCGGTGCGTCGGTGAAATTGACGTCGTCGGGAGGCGACGTGCGGAATCAGACCGTTGTGCGCTGGCCGGCAGTCCGACGGTCTCAGTTCGGTTCTGACCGACCTGCACTGTCGGCAGTGCTGGCGGATCGTTCTCGGACAGATAGGCGGAAAACGGCGATGGGGGTCCCGCAGTGCCGGTGAATGTGGCGGTAGCAAGCGTATCCTGGGTCGACTTGCTTTCGCATTGTCGGCACATTAGGCGTCGAGGCTGCTGACCGCCGTATTGATCTGCGTATAGAAGCCAGAGGTCAGAATGCTGTCGGGATCCGGCACCGGTGGATTGCCGGTGTCCTGTCCGGCGAAGACGTAGACGCCGCCGTCCTGGGCGTCCAGCAGCCTCCGCGACCTGCCCAAGCGCGTCGCGCGCGTCCGCTGCAACGCTGTCGATCTCGCTCGAATTCGACGCCCTCCAGGTTGTTGAGCTGCGCATAGAAGTTGGACGCGATCGACTGGATCCGCGTCAATGCCGTTTGTGCCACCGACATGCGGCCTGTCGCAGCATCCACGTTGTTCTGCCAGGTCTGCATGCTGGCGATCTGCGGCCGCAGGTCGAGCGACACCGACGCGCCGCTGCCCAGGCCGGCATAGGTATTGCCCACCAGTCCGGTGCTCGCCTGGTTGGTGAGCTGATCCAGCTTCTGCCTCACCGAGGTCGCATTGGCGATCAGGCTGCCCATCATGCCGTAGTCAGATGGACCAACCGCACCGGTGATGCCGCTCATTGCCGCCTCCTCACTGGACCGAATTCAGCAGCTGCGTCCACATCGACTGCACCGCGGCGATGATCTTGGCATTGGCGCCATAGGCGTTCTGCAGCTGGATCATATTCGACATCTCGGTATCCATGCTGACGCCGCTCTGCGACGAGCAGCTTGCTGCCGAGCGTGGTCTGCACCGCCTGCTCGGTGGCAAGCTGGTTGGTGGTCGTGGCGCTGTCCTGCGACTGTGCGGCAAGCATAGTGGACGCGAGCTGACCCAATGTGGGCGGCGACACGTAGCGGCGCGTTCAGATTGCCCGCTGGCCCCAGGCCGGAGACGTTGGCGAGACCAGCGGCGGATTGCTGCCCAGCGTATTGTTCAGCACAGCGTTGATGATGTCGGTGAAGCCGGCCCGCGTCGAATGCTGGTGGCGGCGTCACCGTCCCGCACCATCGAAGGGTTGGTCTGCACTGCGGGGTTGACCTGTATCGAGTTGGCAAATCCGACATAACCATTCTGCGCCGGTGGGGGCGTGTTCACCGGCAGCGTTCCGTCCGGCTCAGTGAACAGCGTCAGACCATTATCGGAGAAGCGCCTCGCCATATTTTCCGCCAGCTCGTCGAGCTCTGCCTGGTCGGTCGGCAGCGTCGTGTCGCGCAGCGCTATGTTGGCGCCAATCTGGCCGCCTTGTAGCTGGCTGGTTACATCGACCCCGCCAAGCGTGATGGCCGGGATGCCGCCATTCGGGTAATAGTCATTCGGCTGCGACGTTCACGTCGCTGGTACTCAGCGGATTGGGCGTGCCGTGTGTCGGCAGCGTCAGGCCTGCGGTGGTGGTGATCAGCACGTCGCCATTCGGCTGCTCCAGCAGCTTCACATTGACCAGTTGCGACAGCGTCGCCACCGCCGCGTCGCGCTGGTTCTCCAGATCGGCGGTGCTCTGGCCACTCGCCTTCAGCGCGATGATCTTGTCGCTGAGCCCGCCGATCGTGCCCAGCGTGCTGTTCAGCGTCGCCACCTCGGAGACGATATTGTCCTGCGCGGTCTGGCGCTGGGTGCTGTAGGCATCGCTCAGCGTGTTGATGCCCTGCGCCAGAGTCGTTGCGGTGGAGACCACCTGGCTTTGCTGCGCCTCACTGCTCGGGTCGTTCAGCAGCGTGGAGAACTGATCCTGCAGATTGCCGATCAGACTGGCGATATCGGAGCCCTGACCTGGCGTTCCCTGCACCGCATCGATCGCCTGCAATGCGTTCTGCCGCATCTGCAGACCCGCGACGGTGGCATTCTGGCTGAACACTTCCGCCTGCAATGCAGCATCGACGTCGCGCGTGGCGGGCCCAGTGCGCACGCCCATCCCGATGCCATCGGCCACCAGGTCCTGCTGGGTGGCGATTTCCGCCGAGTAGCCCGGCGTGCTGGCATTCGCCACGTTCTGCGACACCAGGGCCAGCTGGCTGTTGATGTTGGCCAATCCGCCAGTGGCAATCGACAATGCGGCGCTAATCGTCACCAGGCAACTCCTACTGCTTCATGTTGATTGTCTGCTGCAGCATCTGATCCGCCGTGGTCACCATCTTGGTGTTGGCGGAATAGGCCTGCTGCGCGACGATCAGTTTGGAGAACTCGGTGGCGATATCGACGTTGGAGCTCTCGACGGATTCCGTGACGAGGTTGCCTGCACCATTGGTACCGGCGGTCTCGGCCAGTGGTGTTCCGGATTGCGCGCTGGCGGTGAATGCCTGACCATTTTGCCGCTGCAGTTCGTTTGGGTCGTTGAACGTGACCACAGGCACCTGGGCGATCGTACGCGACTGGCCATTGTCGTAGTTGACCACGATGTCGCCGTTGGGTTGGGTGGTGACCGACGAGAAAGCGCCCGGTGGCACGCCGTTCTGCGTCAGGCCGCGCAGGTTGTATTGCGTGCCGGCATACTGCGTCACGCCGTTGGTCTGGCCGATAGGTGCCGAGGTTGATCGTGATGGTCTGCGCACCTGAGCCGAAGTTGGTCGTGAAGACTGACGTTGGCCGCAGCGTTGTTCCGCGTAACTCGATACGTCGATGGTACCCGGGATCGGTGGCATCCGTCGCAAGGTTTCCCACTGTGCCCGAGGGCACGGGGTTGCCGCTGGTGGTGGGCCCGAAGTCCACGTCAGCAGTCCCACGATCCGCGCCCGTGACAGCGCCTGGGGCCACGGCAGTCTTGTCGTCGAGGGAATTTACCTGCACCGACCATGCATCCTGCGCGGTTTTCACCCAATTCAGTGTTATGGTGTGCATCGTGCCGAGGGAGTCATAGACATCGATGTCCGATGAGATCGGCGAGGTCGGAGTCGCTGTGCCTGATGCCGGGGTGGCAGGCAGGTTGGCAGACAATGTCACCGCGGTGGTGGGCACCGGATTGTAGACGGTCTGCGTAACCTGAATTGCCGTTAGCGTGTTCTGGTTCACCGTGCCGGTGGCGGCATCGACCGGCCAGCCGTTGAGATAATCGCCCGCGCTGTTCACCAGGTAACCCGTTCTTGTCCATCTGGAAGTCGCCGGCGCGCGTATAGTACTGTTGCTGGTCGAAGGTGGGGATGTTGTCGACCTCGCCGTCCTGCTGCGACACCGCGAAGAAACCCTGACCGGCGATGGCGAGGCCCAGGGGATTGTCTGTCTGCGTGACAGTCCCTTGCACGTTGTTGACATAGTCTGGAGTGGCGACCACAGCACCGGAATCGTTTTCGGTCGCGGTGCTGGTGGTAAGGTAGTCGATGAAATTGGTATCCACGCGCTTGTAGCCAACCGTCTGGCTGTTCGCGACATTGTCGCTGATGTTGCTGAACGCGCTGGACTGTGCGGTCAGCCCGCTGATTGCGGTGTTCATAGCGCCGAACAGTGACATAGGAATCGCTCCAACGGTTCGCTCGCGCGTCTCATCGCAGGAAATGTGCCAGCGTTTTGGCAATGAAATCGGTTGTTGACGCGCGATGGAAGTTCTGTTCCATGGCAGAACTGGCCCGGCATTTTATGCCGACATGCATTTCTCGACGATGCGGCATGCCAGATGCAGCATGACAATCTGTTGGCACATCGCTTGCTGATCGCTCTTGCCCAGGAGTAATCGTCGATGCAGCCGAGCGTGTCCGTCGCACAACAATTGCCGACTGCTTCGACCTCGGCCGTGGTCGGCGGCAAATTGCCGAGCGCGCCGACCGGGTTTGGGAATGCGCTGGAAAAGCTGTTGGCCGCTGTGGCAGACGCGAATCAACCCGCCGCACCGACGGATGTCGCAACGGTGATCGCGCAGGCAACCGACGTTCCGCCAGCCAGTGTCCCGGCACCGGAGCCAGGTCAAACGCCGTCGGAACCACCGGTAGCGAGCGTGCCGCCGCCGGCGGACACGGCCATCCGCGCGCCGAGCGACACGAGCCAATGCAAGGCGCGGCCCGAGACCCAGCCAGTTCGCCGCGGCAAACGCCCGGGTGCCGCAATGGTGGCGGTGCTGGTTGATCAACCAGCTTTGCCAACCGTTGTGCAGCCATTGCCCGTGGCGACGCCGCTACCTGATGGCGCGCCGGAGCATGGGTCGCTCGCAGAGCCACGACAGCGCGCCGAAGCACCTGAACCGAAGGAAGTCGGCAAAGCCGGCCCATCGCCGCAGACCGTTGAAGCTTCAGCCGCGCGGACGTTTGTCGCAGTCGATGCGATGACATTGCCGCCATTGCAGGATCTGCAAGGGGCCGTATCTGGACAATCCGCTGCGCTGCCGACCGTCGAACTGGCGGCGCGCGTGCCGCCGGCCACGCCGGAGGCAGTGGCTCAGTCCACGCCATCCATCCTTGGGACCGCCGCTTCAGCGTCACCGTCACACGCCGCATCGCCCGCTGCGCAGCTCGCACCGGCACTCGTGCAGATGGGCCATGGGGCGGACGGCGCGCAGCGGCTGACCGTGCGGCTCGATCCTCCCGAACTCGGTCACGTGCAGGTGCGCATCGACCGCCCAGCCGACGCCGCGGCGTGTGTCGAGATAACAGTTGAGAAGCCCGAGACCCTTACCCTGCTGCTGCGTGATCAGCCGCAGTTGCAGCATGCTCTAGACCTCGCCGGCGTCCCGGCGGAGGGACGCAGCGTCACTTTCCATATCGCCTCACCCGAGCCGGCGTCCCGCAACAGCGAGCCGGTGACTGCTCCGGCGCCCGGGGTAGCAGCGGGCGGCTTGAGCGGCGATGGTTCACATGGCGCGCCGCGACAGGGCGGGCAGTCGGGACGCCAGCAGGCGTCCGCGCAGGATGGCAGCGAAGCCGAATTCACGCCGATCGCGCAGGCAGGCTGGCTGCGCGGCGGCCTCGACATCACCGCATGACGCGAAAGGGAACCGTCCCATGAGCCTCGCTTCTGTTACCGCGCAGCAGAACAGCGTGATTGCGAATTCTGCCGCCGCAACCACGAGCGGATCGAGCGCGGCGTCGCAGGCCGGGAGCGCCGCGCTGAATTCGCTGTCCGCCAATTTTGGCAACTTCCTCCAAATGTTGATGACGCAGTTGCAGAACCAGGACCCGACCAGTCCAATGGACACCAATCAGTTCACCACCGAGCTGGTGCAGTTCTCCAGTGTCGAGCAGCAGATAGATACCAATACCAGCCTGACCCAGTTGATCCAGCTCACCCAGGCCGGCGAGGTTATGCAGGCCTCGGCAATGACCGGCAAGCAGATCACCGTGACCTCCGATCATGTTCCGCTGCAGAACGGACAAGGGACGATCCAGTTCACCACGCCGTCGGCGGAGCCGGTTGATATCGCGATCTACGATGCCAACGGCAAAAAGCTGACCGACAACATGATGATTTCGTCTGCGGGCAGCAACACCTGGTCCTGGAACGGCACCAATAGTTCCGGCACGACGGTACCAGACGGCAGCTACAAGGTGGTTGTGACCGCCGCGAACTCCGATGGCACGACGACCACGCTGCCCACCAGCGTCATCGGCACCGCGACCGGTGTGCAGAGCCAATCGACCGGCATGCAGCTGGAGCTGGGCGCGCTGTCGGTCAATTTCTCACAGGTGCAATCAGTGGGGAATTGAGGGCGATCATCGTCCCATGTGCATCGACGCAGGATGGCCGCCCGCCCGGAACCGCTTGCCGGTGTCGCTAACGTCAGTCCCGTTCACCTTCAGGATGGAGAAATCCTCATCGATATAGTTACCAACGTAAATATATTGCCCGTCGGGTGAGAACGCTATTGGCTCAGGCAGCGCACCGACCTCGATCGTCTTAATCGGTGTCACCGTCTTGCCCTGGATGCGCAGCACCGTGACGGCGCCGGTCGGATGGTAGAACCAGGCCTGCTTGCTGTTGGATGCATTGACGTTCAGCACCGCGGCGAGGTCACCTTTTGGGCTCATTGCCAATCCCTCGGGCGCGTCCCCAACTGTGATATGCGCGATCGCATGTGGGTGCGGACCCTCCAGGTCGATCACCGTGGCCGCGTCCAGGCTGCCATCGGAAGTCCCGTTGTTGCCATTGTCGGCGGTGATCGCCAGCTTGCCGTCGGGCGATACCACGACGTTATAGGGGAACAGGTAGGTCGGGATGTCGAGCTTGTTGTAGCTGACCTTGCCGCCATCGACATCGAGCAGCGCCACCTTGTTGTCGGGCGACTTCACCGCAAGGGCTCGCTTGCCGTCGGGCATGAACACCACATGCGATACGCCGGGGCCGATCTGCACGGTATCTGTCTGGGTCACGTTGGTGCCGTCGATCTTGAGCACGCTGATGGTGCCGTCGGCGCGGTTGCACACCAGCGCCATGTCGCCCTTGGGGCTGAACGACAGGCCCGACGGCTGCTTGCCCAAAGTGAGCGTCTGCGCCAGCTTCGGCGGACTCGCCTTCATGTCGATGACGAACAGCTTGTCGGTCGGCACCATCTTGCGCGCGCCATTGTCCTCGGCGACGGTCATCGAGTCGGCAACCAGCGCGATGCTGCCATTGGGCGAGATCGCCAGATTGGTCGGCGGTCCGACGACGGAGTTCTCCAGCTTCAGTGAAACGACGACCTTCGGATCCTCGGGTTTCGCCAGGTCGAAGATCACCACGGTGTCGCTGCCTGTTGGGTTGACCATCGGCTTGCCCTGAGGGTCGGTGCCAGGCTTCTCGTCATTGCCGACAATCATGTAGGGCGCGGCGCCGGCAGGGATGGCGGTGGTGGCGAGCAGCACAAGGCCCGCGGCAGCGGCGTGCTTCAGCATCATTTCTCTCCCTTTGTTTTTCCCGGCGTCGGTGCGCCTGTGCCATCTTTACCCTCCTGACCGCACGCGCGACAGTGCCGGGCATGTCCGCCTCGCTCGCCGCGCGCCTTGACCACGCCGTGAACACGCTGACGCGCGCCTATCCTGGACCAGGCGGCGCGGTCGCCGCGTTGCGCAATGGCGAGGTGCTGCTTCGCCACGCGTGGGGGTGGGCCAACGCCGAAAGGCGCATCGCATTCACGCCGCGCACGCTGTTCCGCATGTGCTCCATCACCAAGCAGTTCACCTGCGCCGTCGTCCTGGACGCCTATCCCGATCCGTCTGTGCTGGATGCCGACGTGCGCGACCGGTTGCCATTGCTGGAGCAGCTGGCGCCAAGCGCGCTGCATCTGTGTCACAACCAGTCTGGCCTGCGCGACTATTGGGCAGTGGCGATGCTGCATGGCTCGCCAATCGAGGCCCCATTCGGCGATGCCGAGGCTGCGCGCGTGATCGGCGGCACGCGCACGCTGCATTTCGCGCCGGGGATGCGCCACTCCTACGTGAACCAGAATTTTCGCATCCTGTCGGATATCGTTCAGCAGCGCGCGGGCCGAAGCTTCGCGGAGCTTCTGCGCACGCGCGTGTTCGACCGCGCCGGCATGGCGACGGCACTGCTGGCCGCCGACACCACCGCCATGCCCGACGGCACACAGGGCTACGAGGGCACGCCCGCTGGTGGTTTCCGTGCAGCGGAGAACCGCATCCTGTGGACCGGCGATGCAGGTCTCGGCGCCAGCCTCGATGACATGATTGCGTGGGAGCGCCACATCGACGCAACGCGCGATGATGCGGACGCGCTGTACCGACGCCTCTCCATTCCGGTGACCTTCGGCGACGGCACTCCGAGCGCTTATGGCTTCGGTCTGAACCGGGCGAGGGAACTGGGCCGTCCGGTCACCGCCCATGGCGGGGCGCTGCGTGGTTGGCGCAGTCACCGTTTGTATGTGCCCTCGGAGCGCGTCTCCGTAGTAGTCATGTTCAACCACCTCTCCGACGCGCATCAGGCGGCGGTGGACCTGCTTGCCGCTGTGCTGGGCGAGGATCGGCCGCCGCGTCCCGTGCCTGGTCCGGCACCTGACTGGCTCGGCGTTTATCGGGAGCCGGAAACCGGACTGTCGGCGCGCATCGAGGCGGCCGCGGACGGGCAGGTGCGTCTGCGCTACGGACATTTCCCGGACCTGCTCGACGTGAACGCAGACGGCAGCGCGAGCAGCGACAGCGTACGGCTGCGTCCCCGCGATGGCGGACTTTGGATGGAGCGGTCGTCGGAGAACCAGAGCTCGCGTCTGATCCCGTGCGACGGAGCGTCGGCCACCGATGTCGCAGGGCGCTATCACTGCGCGGAACTGGACGCCGAATTGACCGTCGCCGATGCCGGCGGCGTGCTGTATGGCAGCTTCTCGGGCTTCCTCGGCCAGGGTCGTATGGAACTGCTCGGGCCCGTCGGCCGGGACGTCTGGGTTCTGCCGTGTCCGCGCGGGCTGGACCACACCCCGCCTGGCGACTGGACGTTGGCCTTCCGCCGCGACGCCGCAGGCCGCGTTACCGGGGTTGAGGTCGGCTGTTGGCTGGCGCGCCGGCTGCCGTACGTGCGTCTCGATTGAGTTGACGCGTACTCCGTCAGCGCCCGGTTCGAGTCCTCTAAGATCCGCCGCACCTTGGGTGGCGCGGAGATCGGCCGACAGAGGTCAGTCCGGTTGACCGAGCGCCCGATACATCTCCGACAGGTACGGGCTCATCGGAACGCCGAGCGTCTCACCCGTGGGTAACCGGTCCACCAGCCATCGTGTGTAGAGCCGCTCCAGCGTCCCCTCACCCGCCATGCGGGCAAACGACTGCTTGACGAGATCGGCAAACGCAGGGTCGCTGCGCCGCAAAGTGATCGCATACGGCTCAAACGACAGGTAGTCGCCGACAATGGTGAAGCCGCGGCCTTCGTGGTGTGTGGCGATAAAGCCGGCGAGCAGGATGTCGTCCGACGCAAAGGCATCCGCCTTTCCTGCCACCAACAGAGCATATGCGGCGTCCAGACTTGGCTGCTCTTCCACCTTGATACCGGGGGACACTTTGCTGGCCAGGCGCTGCATGACCTCGGAGTTGGTCGTGCCGGCGCTGACCGCGACCGTGCGACCGGCGAGGTCACGATATGAATTCACCCGTGCACGACCGCTTCCCTCCAAGGGGACCATCAGCTTGGTTCCACTTAGAAAGAACACCGGCGAGAAGGCGACCACCTCGGCGCGTTCGGCGTTGGCCGTGGTCGAGCCACACTCGAGATCGACTGCGCCGGAAATGACCTTCGGCAGCCGCTGATCCGCCGCGACGGGGACGTAAACGATGCGCACGCCGGTTTGCCACGCAGGCGCGTCGGCATCCAGTAGGTCGCGGTTCAACGTGCGTGCGACGTCCTCGGCAATGCCGTGACAGATGTCCAGCGAAAACCCAACCGGCTGCCCGGCCTTGTTCAGGAACGAGAATGGCAGCGAGCTGTCGCGGTAACCAAGCAGGATCGTGCCACGATCATTGATCGTCTTCAGGGTGCCGGAGAGCGGCGCACCCTCCTCCGCCAGAACGCTGCCGCCGGCCCAGACCGCGGCAATCGCCAGGAAGGCGAGAGCGCGCAGACCCCTCATACCGGTTCCACTTCCATCTCCTCGATCATCGCCGCCGTATCCACATCGCTGATCAGTTGTCCCTCCCATTTTGCCACCACCGCCGTCGCCAGCGAGTTGCCAATCACGTTGGTAGCCGACCGGCCCATGTCCAGGAACGTGTCGATGCCCAGGATCAGCAGCAGTCCCTCTTCCGGCAGGTTGAACTGGCTGAGCGTCGCGGCGATCACCACCAGGGAGGCACGCGGCACGCCGGCAACGCCCTTGCTGGTCAGCATCAGCGTCAGCAGCATGGCGATCTGCGTGCCGAGGGTGAGTGGAATGTCGTAAGCCTGCGCGATGAACACGCTGGCGAACGTGCAGTACATCATCGTGCCATCGAGATTGAACGAGTACCCGAGTGGCAGGACGAAGCTCGAGATGTTGCGTGAGATCGGGAATTTCGCGAGCTGCTCCAGCATCTTCGGATAGGCGGCTTCGGAACTGGCGGTCGAGAACGCGAGCAGGAACGGCTCCCGCACCAGCAGGATCAGGCGTTTGACGCTGGGACCGAGCAGCAGGAACCCTACGAGGATCAGTATGAGCCACAGGCACAACAGACCGAAGTAGAATTGCCCATGAACTTGGCGTAGTTGACGAGGATCCCCAGACCGTTCGTCGATATCGTCGCCGCCATGGCGCAGAACACCGCGAGCGGCGCCAGCTGCATCACATAGCCGGTCACGCGCAGTATGACATGCGACAGGCCCTCGATGCCGTCGAGCAGCAGCTTGGCACGCTCGCCCATGGCGGTGCAGGCCACTCCGAAGAAGATCGAGAACACGACGATCTGCAGGATCTCATTGTCCACCAATGGGCGAACCGCCGAATCCGGGAAGACGTGCTTGACGAAGCCGTCGAGTGTCATGGCGTGCGCGTCGATGCCCGAGCTCACGCCGCTGACGACTTTGTGGACGCCCAGGCCAGGCTGGAACAGGTCCACCAGAAACAGGCCAAGTGCCAGCGAGACCAGCGAGGCGCTGACGAACCACAGCATGGCCTTGCCGCCGACGCGCCCGACCGCCCCCGCATCCGACATGTGGCCGATTCCCACGACAAGGGTGGAGAAGACCAGCGGCCCGATGATCATCTTGATCAGGCGCAGAAAGATCGTGCTGCCGAACGATATGTAGGTGGCGAACAGCTTCCGGGTGGCGGGATCGGAGTAGTGGTCGTGGATCAGTCCGCCTGCGGCAATTCCCAGCACCATCGCCACGATGATGTAGGTGGTCATTCGGCTCGATTTCATCGGTGCTCCATCCATTCGACCCCGTGTTGCAGTCATGTTGCAGCTCCGGCAGGAGGTCATGCAACTGGCCGGCCCACCCGGCACAATCTGCCGCGCCGTTAACGGCAGGGTAAGCGCGACAGGTCATTCTCCGATCAACGGCAAGAGGCCGGGTTACTGGCGAATGAGCCAGGGACATGCGATGCGCGCCTGTATCCAGGCGCGGGGGTGACGAAATGAAAGCCCTTATGGAAGGGCTGCGCGCATTGGGTCCCGCACGGCTCGCTGCGATGGGCGCTGTCGCGCTCGGCATGCTCGGCATGCTCGCGCTGATGGTGCTGCGCGGCGGCACCGAGCCGATGGCGCTGCTCTACGGTGACCTCGACCTGCGCGACGCATCGCAGGTTGTGGATCAACTCGCGCGCCGCCACATCCAGTATCGCATCGCCGGCAACGGCAGCCAGATCATGGTGCCGGCCGATCAGTGTCGCCGAGGCACGGCTGGCGCTGGCCCACGAAGGCCTGCCCGCCGGCGGCTCCATCGGTTACGAGATCTTCGACCGCTCCGATGGCTTCGCCGCCACCGAGTTCCAGCAGAAGATCAACGAGACCCGCGCGCTGGAGGGCGAGATCGCGCGGACCATCCGCGCCATGCGTGGCATCCGCGCCGTGCGCGTGCATCTGGTTCTGCCGCGCCGCGAGCCATTCGCGCGCGAGCGCCAGGACGCGCAGGCCAGTGTGATGCTGACCATGGCCGGCGTGGCGCGGCTGGATCGCGAAGGCATCCAGGCCATCCTCAATCTCGTCGCTGCCGCGGTACCCGGTCTGCGGCCGCAGAACATCGCCATCGTTGATTCACGCGGCGACCTGCTGGCGCGCGCTGGCGAGCCGGTCGGCCCCGCCGCGACGGCGCTCTCCACCGAGGAGGTCCGGCGCGCGACCGAACTGCAGCTTTCACATGCGGTCGAGGCGATGCTGGAGCCCAGCCTGGGCGCCGGCCACGTGCGTGCCGAGGCCGCGGTTCGCATGAGCTTCGACCGGTTGAACCAGACCGAGGAGCGCTACGACCCGGATGGCCAGGTGACGCGGAGTTCGCAGAGCGTCACCAGCAACTCGAAGAGCAGCGAACCCAACGGCACGGTCACGGTGCAGAACAACCTGCCCAACGCCGATGCCGGCCGTGAGGCCGCGGGCACGCAGGAGGCTCGGCAGGAAGAGACCACCAACTACGAGATCAACAAGACGGTGCGCACGCTGATCCGCGAGCAGCCGCAGATCGATCGCATCAGCCTCGCGGTGATGGTGGATGGCACCGACAGCGTCGGCGCCGACGGCAAGCACACTTGGCAGCCACGCGCGGCCGAGGAACTCGATCGCATCACCGGTCTGGTGAAGAGCGCCATCGGCTTCGACGAGAAGCGCGGAGACCACGTCGAGGTGGTGAGCATGCGCTTCACCAACGAGGATAGTTCGCCCGTTGCCGACAGCGGGGGACTGCTCGGATTGAATCTGGACAAGGCCGACCTGCTGCATCTGGCGCAGACCGCGCTGTTCGGCGTGATCGGGGTGCTCACACTCCTGGTGGTGCTGCGACCGATGGTGCTGCGCATCACGGCGGTTGCACCGGCGGCACTGGCGCGGCGGTGGCGCGGCACTGGCCTCGCTCGCCGGACCAGCCGGCGCGGCATTGCAGGCATTGCAGCCGTCGCGGCGTGCCGACGGCGACAGGCGCCGCCGGCACGCTGCCGCTGCTTGAGGACGAAAGCATGGTGAACATCGCGCAAATCGAGGGCCAGATGCGTGCCTCCTCGTTGCGGCGGATCGGCGCGCTTGTCGAGAAGCATCCGGACGAGACGCTGTCAATCGTGCGCGGCTGGATGGTGCAGGAGAACAGTTGAGGTGAAGTCGGAAGACTATCGCGTCATCAGTGGATCGCAGAAGGCGGCAATCCTTATGCTGGCGCTCAGCGAGGAGCAATGCACGCGGCTCTTCTCCATGATGCACGAGGACGAGATCAAGGACATCTCGTCGGCGATGTCGCAATTGGGCGCGGTGCGATCCGAGGTTGTGGAGCGTTTGTGCCTCGACTTCGTTGATCACATGGGAGCCTCCGGCAACCTGGTCGGCAGCTACGAGAGCACCGAGCGGCTGCTGCAGAAGACACTGCCACGCGAGCGTGCGACGCAGATCATGGATGAGATCCGCGGGCCCGCCGGCCGCACCATGTGGGATAAACTCGGCAATGTGCACGAAGCCGTGCTGGCGAACTATCTGAAGAATGAATACCCGCAGACCGTCGCCGTCGTGTTGTCCAAGGTCCGTCCGGATCACGCGGCGCGGGTGCTGACCATGTTGCCGGACTCCTTCGCTATGGAAGTGGTGATGCGTATGCTGCGCATGGAGAGTGTGCAGAAGGACGTGCTCGATGGCGTGGAGCGCACCCTGCGTGCGGAGTTCATGTCGAACCTGGCGCGCAGCACACGGCGTGACTCGCATGAGATGATGGCGGACATCTTCAACAATCTCGACCGCCAGTCCGAGACGCGCTTCATCGCTGCGCTGGAGGAGCGCAACCGAGAATCGGCCGAGCGCATCAAGGCGTTGATGTTCACCTTCGACGATCTGATCCGGCTGACGCCTCAGGCGGTGCAGGTGCTGCTCCGCGCGACCGAGAAGGACAAGCTGCCGGTCGCGCTCAAGGGCGCTTCGGAAAAGCTGCGCGACATGTTCTTCAAAAACATGTCGGATCGCGCCGCCAAGATCTTGAAGGACGACATGGAGGCGCTCGGTCCAGTGCGGCTGCGCGATGTGGACGATGCGCAGTCGGGCATCGTGGCGCTGGCGAAGGAGCTGGCGGCTCAGGGCGCGATCGAGATCGCCGAGAGCAAGGATGAGGAGATGATCTACTAGATGGACGGGTTCGCATCTCTTCCAAGGGTTGGCGCGCTGTTCGCCGAGGATTTCGATCTGCCCGAAGCCACGCCTGAGCCCGAGGCGGTCGACCCGGTGTTCTCCGCGGGCGAGGTCGCCGCGGCGCGCGAGACAGCATGGCGCGACGGTTATGCTGCTGGCCTCCAGAAAGCCGCCGAAAGCGACGCGGCGGCGACGCGCCAGGCCATAGCCGATATCGCTGAGCAGCTTGCGGCGGAGCGCGATGCGGCAGCGATACGCGCCGATCAGTCGGCTGAGGCGATCGCGCGCCTGCTGATCGACAGTCTCGGGGTGGCATTCCCCGCGATCTGCGCGCAATACGGCGATGCCGAGGTGCGCGCCGTTGTGCGTATCGTGCTTCCAGGATTGCGACAGGAACAGGCAATTACCGTGCGTGCGCATCCGCGCACCGCGACGGCACTGGCGCAGGAGATTGCGCGCCTGGATCCCGATCTCACCGCGCACATTCAGACTGTCGCATGCGACGCGATGCCGCCGGGCGACGTGCGAATTGCATGGCGGAGCGGCAGCGCCACCCGCGACGCGGCGGAACTATGGCGACAGGTGGCCTCGGTGCTGATGCCGGCCGGGCTGCAGATGACGCAGGCGGCGATCATGGAGACGATTGATGGCGACTGACATGGAACTGGCCGAGTTGGCCGACGCCGCCGGAACAAACGGCGACGGCAATGCACCCCGTGGTGCGCGTGAACTGGAGGCGGTCTATGACATCCCGGTCACAGTCAGCGCGGTACTGGCAAGGCCACGATGCAGGTGAGCCAGTTGCTGAAGCTGGGTCGTGGCGCCGTCGTCGAGCTTGATCGCAAGTTGGGTGAGGCGATCGACATCTACGTCAACAATCGTCTGGTCGCACGCGGCGAGGTGGTGATGGTCGATGACAGTCGGCTCGGCGTGACGATGACTGAAATCGTCAAGACCGACCGGCCGAGCTAGTCCACGATGCGCGTTCTGATCATCGGTTCCCTCGCCGGCGAGTTGGGTCAGGCCGCACGCATCGCGATCGCGCGTGGCGCAAAGCTCGACCAGGCCGACGATGCCGGCACAGCGCTCGTGCGGCTTCGCGATGATGCCCGCTTCGATCTGGTGCTGTGCGACGTGGTGCACGATGTCGGCGCGGTGGTCCGCGCACTCGCGGCCGAGCGCATGGCGGTGCCGGTCGTTGCTTGCGGCACCGGCGACGATGCGGATGCCGCGGCGCGCGCCATCCGCGAGGGCGCGCGTGAGTTTCTGCCGCTGCCGCCCGATCCCGACCTGATCGCCGCCATCCTCGAAGCCGCCGCTGGCGAAAGCCACGCAATGGTGGTGCGCGATGCCGCCATGCAGGCGACGGTGAAACGCGCCGACCAGGTGGCGGCATCCGAAGCCTCGGTATTGATCACTGGCGAATCGGGCACCGGCAAGGAGGTGCTGGCGCGCTACATTCATCGTCGGTCGCGCCGCTCCGCCGGACCTTTTGTTGCGCTGAACTGTGCGGCGATCCCGGAAAATCTGCTGGAGTCCGAACTGTTCGGCCACGAGAAGGGCGCATTTTCCGGCGCGGTCGCGCGGCGGGTGGGAAAATTCGAGGCGGCGGACGGCGGCACGCTGCTGCTTGACGAAATCAGCGAGATGGATCCGCGCCTGCAGGCCAAGCTCTTGCGCGCGCTGCAGGAGAGGGAGATCGACCGGCTGGGCGGCGGCGCGCCGGTGCGGGTGAACGTCCGCATCTTGGCCACGACCAATCGTGACCTGCCGGCCGACGTGCAGCGAGGCACATTCCGCGAGGATCTGTATTTCCGGCTCAACGTCGTGTCGCTCCGCATTCCGCCGCTGCGCGAGCGACCAGGCGATGTCGTGGCACTCGCCGATCATTTCGCGCGCCGCTACGCTGAGGTGAATGGGCTGCCGTTCCGCCCGCTGACACGTGAGGCACTGCTGCGCCTCACATCGTGCACGATGGCGCGGGAATGTGCGCGAGCTGGAGAACACGATCCATCGCGCGGTGCTGCTCGCTGACGGTGCGGAGATCGGCATCGAGGCGATTGAGCTCGGACCGCCGGCTGCTAGGCTCAGGTTCTTGTCGGCGGCGGCATTGCCTCGCTGGTCGGCCGTCGCATGGAGGAGGTGGAACGCGATCTGATCATCGAGACGCTGGGCCACACGTTAGGCAACCGTACCCACGCTGCGACTATCCTCGGCATATCGATCCGAGCATTGCGCAACAAGCTGCGCGATTACGCGGCGCACGGTGTCATGGTGCCCCGGCCCGCCGCTGGCGTGGCGGCGTGAGGATATGGTGCGAGGCAGAAGGGGCCCCTCCCCCCACCTCCCTCCCGCAAGGGGAGGGGGAGTCCTGATCCTACTCCCCCTGCCCTTGCGGGAGGGGGCCAGGGGGAGGGGACACTGCAGCCATGGCTGACGCTGTGCCAATATCTGGACCGCTGACAGCGCTTATTGTCCGGCTCCGCCAGTTTACTCCCGGGACCGACATTGGCCTCGCCATCGGCGTGGTCTTGTTGCTCTCGGTCCTAATTCTGCCGTTGCCGACCCTGTTGCTCGACCTCGGACTTGCCCTTTCCATTACCGCTGCCGTGCTGGTCCTTATGGTGGCGCTCTTCCTGAACCGCCCGCTGGACTTCTCCAGCTTCCCCACGCTGTTGCTGCTCACCACCCTGCTGCGCCTGTCGCTGAACGTCGCGGTGACCCGGCTGATCCTGTCCCACGGCAACGAGGGCCCCCTCGCCGCCGGCCATGTGGTGGCAGCATTCGGCGGCTTCCTCATGGGCGGCGATGTGGTGATCGGGTTGATCATCTTCTCGA
>CAVZNH010000003.1:0-35130 GCA_963776505.1 uncultured Alphaproteobacteria bacterium | reverse complement strand
TGGCGACACGATATGCCATCTGTATGAACCGACAGGGTCCCAGCGGTAAATTCGTGTTGGCAAATCTGATGATGGCCGAGGGGCTCGCGCCTCGTTCGCCAAAGTGCCGCCTCCCTGCTCAAGGCTGCCTAGGACGCCTCATCTCGGTGACGCCCTTGTTCTTGTAGCCATGCCTCGACGCGACACTGGATACGCGGAACGCCGCAAAGGCAGTGCGGAGCCTGCTTCTCACTGATCCCACTCCTCTGCTATGGGTTTTTGCTGGACCATTCAGCTGGTGCCGGCGGCACGTATACCCTTGGGGCGCTCGCGATAATCTCGACTTCGGCATTTTACTTATGCCGCAAGCGAGCAGCCGGCGCTCCGCGAGCCATCGATGCTCGAGTAGATCGTCCCGTCGGAGGTGCTTCAGTCCGAGCAACTCGAGTTGTTCATCAGGAGGTGATGCCACATTTCACATCGAGCCAAGGGGAGTGCGGTTGCCGCTGAGCCTGTGGTGAAGCCGTAATATAACACGCGGGATGGGCTGTTATCGCCTGTGGTGTCGATGATGGAAGTTGATGTCGGCTGCCTCCATTGCAGCGTGGGACTTCGGCAGATGTATGTCCGCTTTCGAGAAGCGTCATCGCTCGACTGAATGGCGGGATTGGGCGCAGAGCTGCCGTCTGTGAGCGGGATCCTCTGAGTAAGGGCGAACACACGATTGGCGACCTAGTCGAGCGGGGACGACGGCACGACATCGGCGCACCCATCCTGACCGCGGCGCGGTGCGATCTTCGAAGTATACGAAATGCCCTTGTTGAAACGTTAATGTGCAAAGTGATGCTCCAGGGGCATCTGCTGCTTGTCGCGGCTGCCATATTGCTCGGAGGATAGATGGCCGTCACTCCGACCAGGAGCTTGCCACGCACGGGGTGTGGCCGCCGGCTGAAACCGACAAACCTAGCGGTTAGGCCGGTTATGTCGCAGGGGAAAGAAGCCCCGCCCCGCGGGGGCGGGGCAAGTGCACGACAGGCCGAACACATGCCCGGCCCAATTGCAGTAGCGCAAGCAGACGGACTGTGTCACGGACGAAATGATGGCGACGCAACAGCCCGACGGATGCGATTGCGACAGTGAACCGAGCGATTGCGTGCGACAAACTGCGAAGCGCCTGGACCTTTCCCCGGGTAGCGCCATCACTCGCCACCCCGGTTTCGCTGGGGCGGTCCTTCTCTTCGATTTATCGGTCCAACGGCGTCAACCGACTGGTCTGATGACGGTCCCCGGCGGAACACCGGCCAGCTTGCGCTTGTGGCGATACTCAGCGGCGATCATGTCACGATCCGCCCCGGTCGGGCCGCCGACTATGCGACGCTGCTGGTCGCGTGCCTTGCGGGCGGCAGACTGCCAAGGTCGGTCATCGATCATTGGGCCTTCAACGGAGAAGACGCCCCGGTCGTAGTCAATGACGATGAGGAAGAACGGGGCGATTGGCTCGGCCTCGGCATGGGGGACCATTCCGAAAGTTCCGCGGTAGCAGGATGTGACGCTGGATTACCCCGCTAGCACTCTTCGGCGGAGAGTGCTAATGAACGCGCTCGCGTTGCCCCTGAGGGGAGCGCGACGGTTGGCGAGCCCGAACAAGCCAAATCCAAAATCAATCAGGAGGGACCCGCATGAAGTTCCGTCCTCTGCATGACCGGGTCGTAGTCCGTCGGCTAGAGGCCGAGGAGAAGACCGCCGGAGGCATCATCATCCCCGACACGGCCAAGGAGAAGCCGATGGAGGGTGAGGTCATCGCCGTCGGGCCTGGTGCCCGCGACGAGGCCGGCAAGCTCGTCCCGCTCGACGTCAAGGCTGGTAATCGCATTCTGTTCGGCAAGTGGTCCGGCACCGAGGTGAAGCTCGATGGCGAGGAGCTCCTGATCATGAAGGAGTCCGACATCATGGCGATCATCGAGGGCCAGCCCGCCACGAAGCGAAAGGCGGCCTGATCGGCCCCAGGGCTATTCCAACAGTTCGCAAAACGGGAGGAACCTGACAATGGCTGCCAAGGACGTACGGTTCGGCAGTGATGCGCGCGAGCGCATGCTGCATGGTGTTGATATTCTCGCCAACGCAGTGAAGGTCACGCTTGGACCCAAGGGACGCAATGTGGTGCTCGACAAGAGCTTCGGCGCACCCCGCATCACGAAGGATGGCGTGACCGTTGCGAAGGAGATCGAGCTGGGCGACAAGTTCGAAAACATGGGCGCACAGATGGTGCGCGAGGTCGCGTCCAAGACCAGCGACGTTGCTGGTGACGGCACCACCACGGCGACCGTTCTCGCTCAGGCGATCGTCCGTGAGGGCGCCAAGGCGGTGGCCGCCGGCATGAACCCAATGGACCTCAAGCGGGGCATCGATCGTGCAGTGAGTGCCGTTGTGGACGAGTTGAAGAAGAGGACCAAGAAAATCACCACGCCGGCCGAAACCGCGCAGGTTGGAGCGATCGCTGCGAACGGCGAAGTGGAGATCGGGAAGATGATTTCCGAGGCGATGCAAAAGGTTGGCAATGAGGGTGTGATCACGGTCGAGGAGGCGAAGGGTATACAGACTGAGCTCGAGGTCGTTGAGGGCATGCAGTTCGACCGCGGCTACGTCTCGCCCTACTTCATCACCAACGCCGAGAAGATGGTCGCCGAGCTGGCCGATCCTTACATCCTGATCCACGAGAAGAAGCTGTCCAGCCTGCAGCCAATTCTGCCGCTGCTGGAGAGCATCGTACAGTCTGGCAAGCCGTTGCTGATTGTGGCTGAGGACGTCGAGGGTGAGGCGCTCGCGACCCTCGTGGTGAACAAGCTTCGAGGCGGGCTCAAAGTCGCGGCGGTGAAGGCCCCAGGCTTCGGTGATCGCCGCAAGGCGATGCTTGAGGATATCGCGATCCTCACTGGCGGCCAAGTGATCAGCGAGGACCTCGGCATCAAGCTGGAGAACGTCAAGCTCAACGATCTGGGCAAGGCGAAAAGGGTGCTCATCGAGAAGGAGAACACCACGATCGTCGATGGTGCCGGCAAGAAGAACGACATCATTGGCCGATGCAACCAGATTCGCACACAGGCCGAGGAGACGACCTCGGACTACGATCGCGAGAAACTGCAGGAGCGTCTGGCGAAGTTGGCGGGTGGCGTCGCAGTGATCCGCGTCGGTGGATCGACCGAGGTCGAAGTGAAGGAACGCAAGGACCGCGTCGATGACGCGCTGCACGCTACCCGTGCGGCCGTCGAGGAAGGCGTCCTGGCGGGCGGCGGTGTACCGCTGGCACGTGCATCGCTCATCCTGTCGAAGCTGAAGGCGGATAACGACGATCAGCGGTTCGGAATCGAGATCGTGCGCAAGGCGGTGCAGATGCCGCTGCGCCAGATCGCCGAGAACGCCGGTGAGGATGGTGCGGTGATCTCTGGGAAAATACTCGACAGAGACGAGTACAACTGGGGCTTTGACGCGCAGACCGGCGAGTTCAAGGACTTGGTGAAGGCCGGCATCGTTGACCCGACCAAAGTGGTGCGGACGGCGCTGCAGGACGCCGCTTCGGTCGCTGGCTTGCTGGTGACCACCGAGGCGATGGTTGCCGAGAAGCCGGAGAAGAAGGCACCTGCTATGCCGCCGGGCGGCAGCATGGGCGACATGGACTACTGATTGGAGTTCATCGGTGCGACCAGAGGGGGCGGGCCGCGAGGTCCGCCCCTTCTAGCTTGGTTGGAGCTCCGACTGCCGAACGCGGCACATGCCGCCGCGCTGTTCGAGGCGGGGATTGACGGTATCCTCGCCCGCCCGACCGCGCCGGATGCGGATATGGTCGATGAGACGGAACCATGCGCGGAGGAGTCGTTCCGTCCGGAGGATTCGGGTCGGATGGCGAGCCGGGGCTTGCCGAGGCCGACAAGTGGCACGCCGTAACCGCCCCCTTCACGCGCGAGGCCGCGCGCTGGCAAGGCTGGGGCACCGCGCTGAAGCGGATGGCAATCGAGAATCCCGGCCATATGGCAGCCTATTTTCGTCGAAAAATCCTAGGGGCCAATTCACGTAGCGGACCATGCGGCGCTCGCCGTAGAAAACCGCCACACCAAGAACCCGGGAGGGGACCGTGGAAACCACTATCGCTTGCGAGCCGCGACAGAACCGACTGCTCATCGTTGTGTTGGCGCTGAGAGCGCTGCTCACCGCTAATCTCGTCTCCGCTCAACCACTAACGGCGCCGACGCTCGTTCACTGATCCACCGCGCGCCAAGCCGCGTTGCCGGCCGGATCACGTCGGCTGCGGTGATGGGGTGGTTGATCCTGACCAAAGCAGATGTTGCTCTTGGATAACCCAGGTTCGAGCGCGCGCCGATCTATACTGAACTGACAGGCGAAAGCCCCGACCCGTAGGTCGGAGCTTTCCGGTATGGATGTAGCAAAGACCACCAAAAGATACGAGCCGCCGCGCAGGCGATTTGATACCCCGTCTGGTGGAATGGAAAAGCGAATCACCCTGGCTTCTTTTCGCTCGCCTTTGGATCATCAATCCCTGACGCCTCAGCCCGCTTCGCAAGATTGTCGTAAGCGGCGGCAAAACCCAGGAGCGCACGCCGTGGGCCGCTGTCCTTCATGTGAGCGGCGCGGGCGCGAGCCGCTTGGCATGCAGCCGCCAGTCGGCAGCATCTCTTTTTCTTGCCCTTGGCCGATCATGCAGCAGCGGTGCCGCGATGAGCAACCGCTACCTCGCGCGACTACGTCTCGCTCGCGTCCGTTGCAACGAGAACATCGCCCGACTGGAAAGCTCAGATCGGCGCATCGGGGCAAGCGGCCGCGGTTCAGGTTCGCCATGCGCCAGCAGCGGATCACATCCTATCTGCCTGAGATCGACGCCGCCCTTGCCGCCGCGGCCAAAAATCACGTTTGGCTGCACCGCAAGATCCAGGGCTCGTCATTCTCGCGCCGGACGCGCCACCCGAGCACATGGTGACCGTGGAGGACAAGGCGGAGGGGTTGCAGATTCTCAACCGCGCGGCGATGCGAGCTGCTTTGAGCAAACGGGAGTTATGACGTCGTCCTATGGCTGAACGGCGATGCAACCGCAGCGATAATCCGCGAACGCAGCGCCCACCGCCACACGGCGCCTACGACCACCCCGATCACCACGACTTCAAGCCATCGACCGAGAGGTGAAATGCTGTTCGCTCGTAAGTTCGCCCAGAGCATGATCGCGCCGATGACGGTGGCAGGGCACGTCCCGATGCCGCGCCAGTGCGGTTCCCCCCATTCGCTGCGGCGGTGTCGGCGAACCGGTAATGTCGTTCCGACACGCGTAGCGTACGCAACCAGTAGCCGATGCTAAACCCCGGCCAAAGAGTTGTGTTGCGGCCGTTGCTGTCCAAATACCAGCTCCGGCACCCCGACAACCAGATCGTGCGTTGCATCCACTTGTCCAGTCGCCGGATGAATGCAGCCTGCGCTTCCGGCCGCACTTCAACCGAAGTGGCATTGCGCCGCTTCACCAACCGGAGGCATCGAAGCACGTGGCGTATCTGCGCCTCCAGCATGAAAACCACCGAATTATGCCCAAGCCCAGTGTTGGGGCCGCCAAGCAGAAAGAGGTTTGGGAAATTGGCCACAGCGATACCAAGCCGAGCTTGCATTCCGTTTCGCCATGCCTCAGACAGGCTGACACCATTGCGCCCCACGACTTTGATGGAGCCGTATGGATCGGTCGCCTGAAATCCGGTCGCGAATATCAGGACCTCGGCCCGGTGCTCAATCCCGTCTGCAGTAACCAGTCCATCCGGCACAACGCTGGCGATCGGGACGGTCATTAAGCTAACATTCGGTCGGGTCAGGCTGGCGAGGAACTCATTGGACAGCAGCACCCGCTTGCAGCCGATGCGATCGGCGGGCGTGAGCAGATGCCGTAACGCATCGTTGGGAACCTGCCGCTTTGCATGGCTGCGGGCGCGCCTTTCGGGTGCGGCCATAAGACTGGGAAACAGCACGAAGCCAAATGCGCGCATCTCGTGGGTCCAGTAAAACCATGCACGCAACGACCGTCGAAGCAAGGGAATATGGCGCAGGGCCCAGCGATTGCGCGGGTTGGAGGCTGGATTTGATTTCGGCAATACCCAAGGGGGCGTCCGCTGAAACAGCACAAGACGCGCCGCGTCCTCGGCGACGCGTGGCACGAACTGCGCCGCGCTCGCTCCGGTGCCGATCACGGCCACATGCTTGCCTTTGATCTCCGTTCCGTGCTTCCAGCGCGCCGAATGGAACGTGATACCATGAAAGGATTCGATGCCGTGCAGTGCCGGGATGGCCGGCCGATGGAGCGCGCCCGTTGCCAGCACCAGGAACCGCGCTGCAAGATCGGGACCGGGATCCGTCCGTAGAAGCCACAAGGCGGCGGCACTGTCGAATGTGGCCTCCTTCAGGCTCACCCCCGTCCGCAGGTGCGGGGTCAGTCCGAACCGCTCGACGCATTCCTCGAGATATCTGCGGATCTCCGCCTGGGTCGGATATCGTCGTGACCAGTTGGCGCTCGGCACAAACGATAGCGAGTAAAGATGGGAGGGGATATCGCAGGCACAGTCCGGATAGGTGTTGTCGCGCCATACACCTGCGACCGTGTCAGCCTGTTCGATGATTAGGAAGTCATGCCACCCGGAGCGCTTGAGGCGAATTGCCATGCCGATACCGCCGAACCCGGCACCAATAATCGCGACCGTGCAGCGGGCCGGATCGGTGGCTTCCCGAGTGGCTGCAATGCCAACTCGTTGTCCAAACTCTTCGCCATCGTGGGCAACGCTGCTAGGCGTATGCTCGCGGGCATGGCGCAGACCCTGAATCATTCCATGTTCCTGCTCAAGGGCTCGAATGTTATGCGGCGATGGTGCAAACGGAACCAGACTGCGGCGGCCCGCCTCCGAAACCGGTGCCAACGCAAGCAGGCCGTCAACGGCCGATCCGCCAGTTCATCTCGGTTGCAAAGTGCTCGTAGAAATCGACGTCATATGCTTGCTCCGGCTTTGCCCTGACCAATTCATCAAGGCGTTTCGCGTCTTCGCCGACAAGAATGCGCCAGCGGTCCGCCTTCACTCCATCAAGAATAGTGGTCGCCGCCTGCGCTGCGGTGGTGGGCGCTTCCTCTGAGAACCGTCGCAGCCGCTCCGCTGCCGCCTTTTGAACGTCCTGGTCCGACATTGCAGAAACGTCCCTGCCGATCGCCGCGAGGCACTTACGCATCATGTCGGTGAAGCCCAACGATTCTGTATCACAACCGGCCAGGATCTTGCCGGTGTTGGCGAGGATAGCCGTGCCGATATGGCCGGGCATCACCACCGAGCACTTTATATGCGGCGCATTTACGCGAAGGTCTGCGATCAGCGCCTCAGTGAAGCCCTTCACCGCGAACTTCGCGGCCGAATATGCGGTGTGGGGCACATACGGGCCGGCCGACGCCCAGAAACCGTTGATGCTACTCGTGTTGATAATGTGTGCTGCGTCGGCCTTGTGCAGCATCGGCAGAAAAGCGCGGGTGCTGTGGTATACACCGCCCCAGCAAATATTGAAGGTCCTTTCCCACGTTTTTCTGTTGTCGAAGATGCTGCCGCCGCCGGCGATGCCGGCATTGCTGAACAGAAGATGGATCCGGTCCGTCTCCTGTTGCGTGGCCACTTCGTAACGAAACCGCACGGCCTGCGCCTCGTCAGACACATCCACCCGATGGGTTGTGATGCGCAAACCCTCTATTAGCGGCCCCGACTCGCACAGACGCTTCGTCTCCGCCATGCTCTGCACAGAGACGTCACACATCGCTACATTGCAGCCTTCGGCGGCAAGCTGACGGACGAGTTCGCGCCCCATTCCGCTGCCTCCGCCGGTCACGACCGCGATCTTCCCCAAAAGGTTTTTCATGGCGACGCCCCTCCCACACCCCATTCTCGTGCGAGCTTTAGTCGCCGGTCAAACCGCAGATTGGACTTGCCCCGGTTTGGTGGAGAGGTGAGAGCTTGTGATCAGGGTATGCGGGTTGACTGCATATTGTCCTCCTGTATCGAGCCATTCTTTGGTTCGGCCCTTGGCGGAGCCATTCTTTCGTCCCGGCCCACCCGGTGGCTCGGCCGTCGCGCGCAGTGGCGGTCAAGGACGGCCGCTTCTGCGGCCGCCCGACGGGCTTGTCCTTGACGGCCGCGAGCACGGCGGCAGGCTGGTGTGCGCCGCGATCGACGGCCGCTGCGTGATGCCGGCGTTCGTAGTCGATCGGTGAGAGGTATCCGATCGATGAGTGCCGGCGTCGCGGATTGTAGAAACCCTCGATGAAGGTGAACACCGCGTTTCTTGCCTCGATCTGCGTCTTGAACCGGCAGCGATCAAGCGGTTCGCATTCGAGCGTGGCGAACAAGCTCTCGCACATGGCATTGTCGTATGCGTCGCCGACCGAACCCATCGAGGGACGCACGCCCGCGTCACGGCAACGGCGGCCGAACTCGATCGAGGTGTATTGGCGGAACTCAAATGGTCGTCGCAACACCTTGGAGGAGGAGTTGCGATGACGAGGCGCAAGCGGCGTTCGGATCGGTCCGGTCGGACCCCATTGATCTCACCAGGTCGTCCAGTGGTGGCAGGGCGAGATGAGCAGCGGCGTTTCTGGGCGGCGATCGCGGCAGGCATGGCGAGCGAAGATGCTGCGCTCCAAGCGGGTGTATCGCAGGCTGTAGGAACAAGATTGTTCCGAAAGGCAGGCGGCATGCCACCAGCGATGTTTCGGCCATCGCAAAGCCTCTGTCCGGCCGGTATCTCTCATTTGCGGAGCGGGAGGAGATCGCACTTCTTCGGGTGCAAGGCTGTTCCATGCGGGCGGTTGCGCACCGGCTCGGACGAACAGCTTCAAGGATCTCGCGGGAGTTGCGGCGCAACGCTGCGACCCGAAGCGGCAGTCTGGAGTATCGCGCGACGACAGCGCAGTGGCATGCCGAGCGATCTGCTCGCCGCCCAAAGCAGGCGAAGCTTGCGCTCAACTCAACATTGCGTGCCTACGTGGAGGAACGATTGGCAGGCGTCGTCGTCACTCCGAAAGGGGCTCCTGTACCCGGCCCGGCTGTGCGCTGGAAAGGCCGCCGGCATGGACCGCGGAAGCATAGGCGGTGGGCAAACGCCTGGAGCCCGGAGCAGATTGCTCGCTGCCTGCCGGTTGACTTCCCGGATGATGAGACCATGCGCATCAGCCATGAGGCCATCTATCAAGCGCTGTTCGTTCAAAGTCGTGGCGCGTTGCGCCGCGAGCTGACGGCCTGCTTGTGTACCGGGCGGGTGTTGCGGATGCCGAGAGCGCGCACGCGCGGGCGGGGCAAGACCTTCATCTCTCCCGAGATCATGATCAGCCAACGTCCGGCGGAGGCAGCTGATCGCGGCGTGCCGGGCCACTGGGAAGGGGACCTCATCCTAGGCCTTGGCAGTTCCGCAATTGGCACCTTGGTGGAGCGCATGACGCGCTTCACTCTGCTGCTGCACCTGCCGCGGATGACGGACCATGGCCACGAGGCTCGCGTGAAGAACGGACCCGCACTCGCCGGACATGGTGCCGAGGCGGTGTGCGACGCCATTACGCGAACGATCATCACCTTGCCTGAGCAACTGCGTCGGTCGCTGACTTGGGATCAAGGAGCTGAAATGGCTCAGCACGCACGCCTGAAGATCGACGCTGGCATCCAGGTCTATTTCTGCGATCCTCACAGCCCATGGCAGCGCGGCACCAACGAGAACACCAACGGACTGCTGCGCCAGTATTTTCCAAAGGGCACCGATCTCGGCGTGCATAGCGCCGACGAGATTGCCGCCGTGGCGGTCGCGCTCAACTCGCGACCTCGAAAGACGCTTGCCTGGAAAACGCCGGCAGAGGCGCTTGACCAATTGCTTATATCGGCCAGGTCAAGCGACGTCCGGAACTGATCCCGTGTTGCCTCAGGACGGGATGTTACCGTGGCTTCGGATGTCGCCTGTCCGGATCCAGTTTGCATTCCTTGGTGGGATCAAGAGGACCATTCCTCGGAGCCGATCTGCCTCAGGCAGAGCGCCGCGCGTAGGTCTTGTCCAGGATGCCGTTTGCGGCACCGGCGCGCGCGCCAGTGCCACCATGACCGTGACCGCGCACGACGCGAGGCGCGTGAGCGAGCGTCGGCGCGATGTTGACCGCGGCATCCGTGATGATCAGAGCGTCCGGATGCGTTGGCACGTCCATGATAAAGCAGTGGCTGATACGGCGCTCGGTTCTGATGCCGGTCTGCCTCGACACCACGGCGCCCATCAGCTCTTCAGCCGTATTATCAGGCTTATTTTCAGAGTGCCTGTGACATCAGTGCCCGAGCAATGCGAGGCCAACAATCTGCACAGCGATTACCTTGATGATCGTCGCCGATGGAAAGATCATCGCATAGCCGATGTCCGGTCGGTCGGTAGGAGCCATGCGCGTGGCGTAAACCAGAATCGCAGGGTTTCCCGTAGCCCCGGATGCGACGCCAAGCAAATCGTCGTAAGGAATGCGCAGCAGATAGAAGCCTCCGATGAGCACGGTTCCCACGGTCACAATCACTACCACCGCCCCGATCAGCAGCATTAGCGGCCCCTCAGCTGCGACCGTCGTAACGAAGGTCTGGCCAGAATTGATGCCAACCGTGGCCAGGAACAACGTGAGGCCGAAGTTGCGCAGGGCGATGTTGGCCGGCAGCGGCATAACCCAGCTGATCGAACCGGTGCGGCGTAACCGCCCGACGATCAGTGCGACGATCAGCGGCCCACCTCCGATGCCAAGCGACACTGTGCCGACGCCCGGAATGGGAATCGGCAGCAGACCGAGCAACACGCCCAGCACCATTCCAAACCCGAGCGAGACGTAGCTGAATTCCGCTGTCGACTTGACCGTGTCCCCGAACCAGGCACGGGCACGTGCGATGTGTTCGTTGGGCACGATGACGCCAATGCGGTCGCCGATCTCAAGCGTCAGACCAGAACTTGGTACGAGGTCCGCGTCGTAGCGTCGAACGTGCAGGATCTGCATCGGAACGCCGGGCGGCCCCGGGAATTGCTCGATCGGGATGCCTGTCAGGCTGTTCTTCGATACAAAGAAGCGCTGATAGGACAAGTCGCCGCGGTCCTTCACGAACCGGCCGGGTTCGAGATGACCAAGTTTGGCGGTTGCCTCCGCAACCGCTTCCTCTTTCTCGGCGACCAGAAGGACAGCGTCGCCTTGCCTCAGCGTGATGTGCGGTTCGGGGAGAACATTTCTATGTTCCTGCCGAACGCCTGTTATCTGCGTGCCGGCGGGAAGGGAGGCAATAAGGTCGCGCAAAGTGGTCACCCCCTCGGGCAGACTGCCGATAGTGACCTCAGCCATGTGAAACTCGGCGGGCTTTGGTGCAAACGTCGGGCGCACGCGGCGCGTCATGAAATAGAAGCAGAGGATCGGGCCGATGACGCCGAACGGATAAGAAACGGAGTAGCCGACAGACGGATCCCTGCTGTCCGTGGCATCGATCGCTGCCTGCAATGTCGCAGTGCTCGTCATTGACCCTGCGAAGATGCCGAGCGTATGGCTGACCTCCAGGCTAAAGGCGCGGCCCAGTCCGAGCGTCACCAAGAGGCCGGCGAGAACGGCGACAGCCGCCAGCAGATTATATTTGCGGCCGACGCCGGTCAGCCCCTCGAAAAACTGGCGGCCGTAGAGAATGCCTATTCCGTAGAGGAACATGATCAGGCCGATCAGCCCGATCGGTCCGGCAATCTGCGCCTTGGGTGCGATTGCACCGAGAAAAAGCCCAACGAACAGGACCGGACCGATGCCCAGCGAGAAGCCCAGGATGTTGATTTGCCCGACTGCATAACCGAGCCCGATGGCGAGGAAGAGAGCCAGGATCGGTTGCGTACCGATCAGATTGCTTATCGTTTGAAACATGGCGGGCATTAGCGCACCCGGCAACCCGTGCCGCGTAGGACGTCCATCGCCGTCTCAACCTGTTGTGGTGTAGGTGTCGGTGTGTTCTCAAGCGGGTAATCGAGACCTAGCGACTTCCATTTGAAGGCGCCCATTTGATGAAATGGCAGCACCTCAAGCCATTCCACGTTGCGCATCGGCGCGACGATCCTGCCGACGGCTTCGATGTTGGCTGGATCGTCGGTCAGGCCGGGGACGAGGACGAACCGGATCCACACCGACTTGCCGATATTTCAACATGATGACCACCTCGTTGTGGGACGTGGAGAATTCGCAGAGTGTCGGCGCGGCTGCGACCTACGCCTACGGTCCCTTTACCGGCTCCATCGTATTTAGTAATGGATTCGATACGAACGTATGGAACTACCTGCAGCTTGCAGCAGCGTATGCCATCAATGACAACAACAAGGCTACGCTCTTTGGAGCCACCAACCTGGGCTCGACCGGGTTCGGCGCGAAATTCTATGGCAGCCCGACCAGGCCATATAGCTCATCAACGGTGGCAGCTGCCGGTGCTGCCAACCTGGTCAACTCATCCGTCATCGGCGGCTACTATACCTTCTCGGTGGACAGCTTCACGCTGGTCCCCGAATTGCAATACGTCTGGTCGACCAGGAACCCGAAGGTCGGACTGACGGACTATTCCAGCCACTTCGGCGCCGCGTTGTTCGCCAACTACCAATTTGCAGGGTCGCCTTTCTCTCTTGGAGGGTGGCTCCAGTACTTCACCAGCAACGGACCGGAGACGTGGTTTCTTAATCCAGGAGCTCAGGGTTTTGGCCTGGTGGTTGGACCAACCTGGAGCCCGGCCTGGGCGAAGAAGCACCTGTTCGTGCGCGGCGAAGTGGGGCTGCTCCATCTGACCAAGGTGGATACCTCTGGTTCGGTCGCTTACGGCAGCTCCGGGAACGAGCGTAACCAGGCAACCTCTCTGGCCGAAGCCGGTGTGTTGTTCTGAGTGAACACCCGCGAACCCAGCAGGCGGCCTCGGTGATGCGGCCGCTGACATAGAGCCCATCGAAGCCGTTGTAGCCATCGGCCTGCAGCACGCCCTGGAACGGGGCGAGGTGCCCGCGTGGATGTGCGGCCCGGCGGTCGGGGGAGTAGCGGTAGCGCACAGCCGGCGGCACGATGGAGGCAAATGGCCGCTCATCGCGCAGATAGGCCCAGAGCCGTCCAGTTCTGGTTTTGCCGGTGCCCGGCGCCAGCACGGGGCTGTAGATCTCGCTCTGCCGATACCGCGGCAAGTGGTCGCAGGACCTGGACACCAGCACGTGCGCCAGCAGGGCGGCGCTGGCACGACCACGCCGGATTGGCAGCGAGGGCGCCGGCGCCTGGGTGATCGTCTCGCACGCACGGCAAGTGAACTTCGGCCGAATATGTCGGATCACCCGGAATACCGCGGGCCGATAGTCCAGCACCTCGGTCACGTCCTCGCCGAGCCGGCGAAGCTCGCCACCGCAGCGGGGGCAGGTGCACGCGGTCGGATGCGTGACGGTCTCGCGCGGCAGACCGCGCGAAGAGCATCGAGACGTTGGGCGAAGGCATCGGGGTCGGCCAAGGCTGCGAGTGTGCCGGAGAAGCGCAGTTTGCCAGCTGTGAATGCCGCCTGTAGCCGCGCAGGGAACTGCTCACGGAACCGCCGGGAGAGGACACGCACCGGCAGAAAGAAGCCCGGCCGGCACGCCACCCACCGCATGCCGTCGGACGATAGGCCGCCACACGGGACGATGCAGTGCAGGTGCGGATGGTGCAGCAGGGTTTGTCCCCAAGTGTGCAACAGGGCGACCGCGCCGATCTCTGCTCCGAGATGCCTGGGGTCGGCGGCGATATCGTGCAGCGCCTGGGCCACGGCGCGGAACAGGATGGCATAGACCACACGCTTGTTCTGGAATGCGATCTCGGCCGCCGGCGCCGGCAAGGTGAAGACGAGACGGTAGTCGGGCACTGGCAGCAACTCTGCCTGACGTGCCTCGAGCCATTCGTGGGTGCGCCAGACCCTGAGCCACTTCGGGCAGTGCCGATTGCGACATGAGTTGTAGGCACAGCGAACCAGTCCGCAGTCGCGCCGGACTGTTCGATGTGCCCACCAAGCACGGGCGTGCGACAGGCCTCGATCGCCGCCATGACACGTCGCTAGACACGGCCGAGATGAGCGCCGTGGTCGTGGCAAAACGCTTCGCCGTGGCGGCGGAAGATATCCGCCACCTCCAGCGCGGGACGCATCGCCCCGTCTCAGGGCGGCGGTGTCACCTCGAGGCGCAGTTGGTCGAGTGGGCTTGGGGTACCGCGAATGGTGCTGGTCGCGACTTGGGCGTAGCGGGCCGTGGTGCTCACGTTGCGATGGCCGAGCAGCGCCTGGATGATGCGGATGTCGGTGCCGCCCTCCAGCAGGTGAGTGGCAAAGCTGTGGCGCAGCGTGTGCACGGTGACGCGCTTGCCCAGTTCCGATGCAGCGCACGCCGAGCGGCAGGCAGCATGCAGCATGGTTGCGTTGATCGGATGCTCGGGATCACGTCCGGGAAACAGCCAGTGCACGGGTCGCGCCAGTCGCCAATAGGAACGCAGGATGCGGAGCATTACGGCGACAGCATGACATAGCGGTCGCGGCCTCCCTTGCCCTGCTCGATGAGGATGACCATGCGGTTGCTGCCGATGTTGTCTACCTTGAGGCTCGCTGCTTCGGAAGCGCGCAATCCGGCGGCATAGGCCGTGGTCAGCGCGGCACGAGACTTCAGGCTCGGCACCGCTTCGAGGAAGCGCACGACTTCATCTGCTCCCAGCACCACCGGCAACTTCTGCGGCTCACGCGCATACGGGATACGCTCTGGCAAATCCGACTGTCTGAGCGTTACCCCTTACAGGAAGCGAAGCCCGCAGACGGTCTGATTCAGTACCGGCCATGATATGCCGCCAGCAACGAGATGAACCTGAAAGGTCCGGAAGTCCTCCAAATCAAGCTTATCGGGCGAGCGGCCAAAGAAGCGGCCGAACTTGGCGACGGCATGCACATACGATCGTTGCGTCGCCGGCGACAGGTTGCGGACGGTCATGTCCTCGATTATTCGCCGACGCAGGGGCTCATCTCGGTCATCGGGGGTCTCCCGATCCAGGGTTGGGTTACCCCGGGATGGGGGGTGCCATAAGCCTAGATCGGCACTCCACCGGCCGCGGCCACCGCGAATTCGTCGACAGAATTGGTGAATTTTCTGCTATGTTTGAATGCGCATGCTTGGATACTCGTTATGAGAGGCAGACGACCGACTCCCACCCTCCTAAAGAGGCTGCACGGTGTTGAGCCACGTCGGATTAATCATCTCGAACCTCGGTCGAAGCCAGGCCTACCTGAGCCACCGGCGCACTTTACTGAAGAACAGGTCGCCGTTTGGGCGCAGGCGGTTGAGAGCGCGCCACCCGGGCTGCTTTCGCCTGCTGATGCCGCGCTACTTGAAACATGGGTAGTCGCATGGTGTCTACATCGCAAAGCGACGGTTGAGCTTGAGCGTGCCCCGCTGACAGTACCTAGTGCCAGCGATCCGGCGCGGCGAATGCCCTCGCCACTGATCACAGTTATAGCAAAGACCTCAGCGATTATGACCCGAGCGGTGGTGGAGCTTGGATTCGCGCCGACAAGCCGGGGTAAAGTTGCTCTGGCCAAAGATGCTCGACCTCAGTTCGAGCCGAATGACCCAACGATACCCAGCCTGGATGACTACTTGGCTAAGGGTGAGCGTTTGCGTGCAAAGGTGCAGCGTCAACTGGGGAAGAAGCACTGATGCCAGATAGCCGCAAGCGGCCTCGTGCTTCGGCTCGCCCTCGGACAAGCGCCAGAGGATCCTACGGCTGCCCCGTTGCTCCAGCAGATAGCTCCCCATCGGGGCACCCAGCAGCAAGGGCCCAATTCCCGGGCAAACAGGCCTGTCGCCCGCCAGGCTACATCGGCACTTCGGCCCGCACGGCACCTTCGGCAGCTATGTCTATAAACGCTCTTATTATTCGTTTCATATGAAATCAATATCGCAGCCCATAATAGACCTGAAGCTGCCGAAGGTGCCGAACTGGCCGTAGAGGCCGATCTCGCGAGACTTAAAGGTGCCGTACCGGTGCCGTACGACTGGTTAAAGACCGTCCTGCAGCCCGGTCGCCCTCAGCCGCAAACCGTCGATCGCACTCGGCTTGCTGTGATCGGTCCGGATCTGCTTCGCAAACCCTCGGCTGGTCAGAGCTTGCACGAACCGTCGCAGCGAGGGCGTGTGCTCCCCCGCCCGCCGCATCCACGCCTCATATGAAGCATAGAGTTGCTGGCTGCCTTCGCTCAGCCCGAGGCCGGTCTCACAACATTCTGTCAGCCAGTTGCCTAATGCGTCCTCAGTGTTGAGGTAATCATCGGTCGCATCCAGTACCGCCTGCGGCGGGTCCAGCCCGCGCTCCGCCCAGGCCATGTTGCCGTCCGCCATCCACGCCAGGATGCCTGGTCCTTCGGCCTTCAGCTTTTCCAGCAAGTTCTTGTCCTGCCGCTCCTTGGGGATCTGCACCGTGAACGGGATCAGGTGGAACCGTCGGCGCGTCGCCACGTCAACATTGCGCAGCCGCGGCTTGTGATTCCCGGCGATGAACAGCTTGAACTGTGGCTGGTAAGTGAAGAAATGGTTCTTCGCTGTTTGAAGTGGGTAGTAACGCCCTCAAGCATGCAGCCTGAGGTCGAGCTTTCCGGCCAGCAGATAGACGATAGCCGTGAGATTGCGGCTTGATCGATAGCCGCGCGCCTTGGCCTTGGCGGCTTGCACGAGACTGTTGATTCCCTCGATCAGTCCATTGGCGATCTTGCTGTGGAACCAGCGCAGGATGCCGTCCCAATGGCGTCTGACGGTATGGGCGGCGTCGATGATCGGTGGCAGGCGGCTGTGGGTGGCCCAGAAATACCAGCGCTTGAGGTAAGCCGCCCCGGCTGTGGTGGTAGGTTGGTGATAGAAGTCCTGGAAAGCCAGCCGGATCCGCCAGGCCCGAGCCGTCTTCAGATGACGCATGGGAAGGTCTTCGAGCATGACGCGCTGGCGTTCGGAGAGCTTGTCTGGGTTGCGCAACCAGAGATAACGCGTGCCGGCCAGCAGTGTCTGGGCCTTGCGTTCAGCGCGCCGCACCTGATCGACGGCATCGTTGACGATCTTGACGGCATGGAACTTGTCGAAGGTGACAGCAGCGTTGGGCAGGTTGTCGGCGGTGCCCTTGATGAAGCCGGGGCTCATGTCGATGCAGACCTCGGCAACGGCATCGGGATCGCCGCCATGTGCGGCGAGATCGTCGGCAAAGGCCGCAACGGTCGCGGCATCCTTGCCCTCGGTCGCGAACACCACCCGGGCCTGGTCGATATCGACAAACAGCGTGATGTAGTTATGGCCACGCCGGGCGGCGGTCTCGTCGATCGCCACCCGCGTGACAGCGGACAGCTCGGTGCGCGCCCGGGCACGCTCCACATAATGGTGAATGACGCGCCACAGCCTGGTGTCGTGCTCGCCCACCAGTCGCGCCACGGCGTTGACCGGCATGGCCGAGACCAGCGCCATGATCAACGCCTCGAACAGCAGGGTGAAACCGCCGCCCTCGCGCGCCCACGGCACGCTGACCTTCCTGACCCCACACCGTGTGCAGCGCACGCGCGGCACACGGGCATGCAGGTAGGCCTGGTGCTGGAAGAAGTTGAGATGGCGCCACGTCATCTGTTCGGTGTCATGCACCGGGCAGTGGGCAGCATCGCAGTGCGGACAGCCGAAGCGGCTGCCGGCGGCGAAGTCGATGTGGATGTCCAGCCGACGCGCCGCGGCATCGAACTCGCTGCCGGTGACCGTCCATGGCGGCACGATGCCCAATGCCAGTTGCAGCAGGCTGGTGTCACGCATGGGGTGTCTCCGCTGTTGACCCGGTCTGCTCCAGCGTGGCGCCGTGCTCGCCGCCGTCAAGCACGCTGCGCGCCGCGCAAGGCGCGGTGGCCTGCGGCCATGCTTGACCGCGGCTGTGCGCGGCGAGCTTGCAGTGATCAGGCCGGGACGGAGAAACGGCGCTTAGCCAAACCAAGAAACATCGATCGGCCGTCGGCCACCGTCGTTACTGCCCACTCGAAACAGCGAGGAGGCGAAGAAATCTTGTCGCATGAACCGCGCGGTGACCGGATCACCTCCGGTCAGCGCCTTGATCCGGCTCTCCGCCCAAGCGCGACCTTCCTCGATCTCCTGCGCCACAACCAGCCGCACGCCGCGCAACCGCGCGAGCTCTGTGGGGTGCGCCTCGCCATGGCGAACCATAAACGTCTCCATCGGCGCTACCGTGGCATAGCTACCCATGATCCATGTCAGCAGGTTGACGAAGGTCGACTTGCCGTTCGCGCCGCTGCCGTGGGCGAAGAACAGCGTATGCTCCGCGATACTGCCTGTCAGGCAGTAGCCGCACACTCGCTGCAGATACTCTATAAGTTCTTGATCACCGCCGGTGATCTCGTCGAGGAACCGCAGCCAGCGTGGGCACGGCTGATGCCTCTCCGGCGTGACCGCCGATATCCTTGTCATATAGTCCTCGGCCCGGTGCGGCCGCAGCGACCACGTCACGAGATTAACCCTGGCATTTGTCGCCAGATCGAGCGCAGCGCCAGGCGTGTTGAGCCGCTCGCCGGCGATGTCCCATTGCTCCACAGTGGCGGCGAGCGCGCGGATTGCCGCGGCATACGCCAGCGTCGCCTTCGCTGTGCTCACCTTGACGAGTGTGCGTGCTTGCACCGCGGTGCGTGCTTCCCTTGCTGCCGCCTGACACAGCTTGCGCGCCTCATTGAGCACCAGCTGTGTCTCATCCTGTCGCCATACCGCACCGGTCCAGCAGTACCACCCCCAGGCGGCGACATGGCGCAGCCAGCCTCGGTGTCGCTCGGCGAAGCGTTGTGCCAGCGCTGCCTCGCTCAGCGAGGGCGGCAACGTCTCGTCGCTGTTGATCTCGTCTTCAGTGTCCTTGTCCAGCGCTGCCCGTTCTTCCGGCCATTTCCATCCGTGCTCATGCGCCAGGCGGAACACCGTGCCGGCGCCGATCGCGCGCGGTGGCGAGCTGTGAAAGCTGTCCCAGAGCTTGATAATGTTCTCAGCGTCCTCAGATGCGTAGTCGACCCAGCTTTCTGACCAGGCGATGAATGCCTCGCGGCCGCGCTCCGAGCCCTCGGTGCCGGCGTAGACCGCCTGGCCGATCCGCATCCATTGATGGCGATCGATGGCGCCGTCGTTGGGGATGGCTTTCAGCGCGTCGAGCAGCGCGTCCTGATCGCGAGCCCGTTTGCCGAGATCGGAGGTGCGGCCGATCTCGCCTAGATTGCCGCATGTGCTGATTCCGGCGTTGCCGGCGCCGCCCGTGCCAAGCCATTCGTGCAGCAGCCGCGGGTTAACGCGGCGCGGCATTCGATCCGGTGGCCATTTGCTCCTGTCGCGCTGAACGTGTTGTAGAAATTGCACGGCCCGACGAACACCTCGACCTTGTGGCCGCCTTCGGTGCGATGGGTGTATTTACCTGGCCGCACGCCATTGTCGACGTTGTTGCGGCAGATCACCCGCATGCCGCGACCTGAGACGGTCCGGTAGCTGAAGCTGTCGAGCCGCTCGATCAGCGCGGCTATCACCGGCTCCGTCGTGCCATCTGGGTGGATACAGTCGTCGAGGTCGAATGCGATCATGCCGGCGGGGATGGCGAAACCGACCCCAGCTGTGCCTGGGTGGATAGCGCAGCGCCTCTTCGATGGCGTCTGCCAGGCTGCACCAGCTTGCCGGGTCATTGGTGCGAAAGCCCGGCGCGGGAGGCTTGTCGATCTTGCCGTCCGCCAGCGGGATCACCCGGTGTACCAGCCAGATGTCGCCGGGAAACGCCTGTATCAGTGGAGTCGGCAGCTCCGAGCAGACGAGCCCGCTCGTAACCACGTGAATGGGCTTGATCCACTCGGCTAGTCCTTGCCGTAACGGTTGCGGATGAACGTCTTGCTGGTTATCGGACAGCCCGCGGCCCAAGCAGGCAGCGTGTTCATCACTGCAGCCAGGTCGTCCGCGGTCACGCTGCCGGTCGGAATCTCGGCCACGACCTCATCGTGCACCTGCAACACCAGCGGCCAGCCGCGCTGATCGCAGCGCAGTGCTGCGGCAACGAGCAGATCCCGCGCAGTCGATTGCACGAGGTACGAAGTCAGCACGCCGCCCCAGATGGTTTGCCTTACCCATTGATGGGCGAGGTTCAGGCCCATGACCGAGAGCGTCTCGCGAGGGTCGAACTGCCCGTTGCGGTCGTCGAGGATGATCTTCGGTCGATGCAGCCGGACCCAGCGCCCTGATGGCAGCTGCAGTTTGAGCCACTGCAGATTTCGGGTCGCCTTCAGTGCCGCGCGTCCCTCACACACCGGGATTGCGGTGCCGGGTGAATTGAGCGCATCGAACGCCGCGCATTCGAGCTCTCGCCACAACATAGGGATCTGCGGCCAGGTGCCGCGATAGGCCTCGATGGCGGCGCGTGCCAGAGGTTTGTCAATGGCGAGGCCGTAACCGTCGCGCGCCTGCGTGATGAGGCTGCGCCACCCCAAGCCATAGCCCGAGGCCAGGGTCACCATTTTGCCGAATGTGTACCGCTCGCCGACGATCTCGGTCTCTGCCAGGCCGTAGATCCGGGCACCCATCGCCTCGTACAGCCTCTCGCCGCGGCGCAGCGCCTGGAGCAGATTGCGCTCTCCTGCGAACCACGCAGTGATGCGCAACTCGACCTGGCTGAAATCGCCGATCGCCAACTCGTGGCCTTCCGCCGGCACAACGGCACCGCGCAACAGCCGCACCAGTGCGGCCATCGGTGAGCCGTGCTTTTCACGGAACGCCTCCGCGTCGAGTGCCCGCATGTCGGCGAGCACCAATGGCCATACCTCCGGCGTGAAGCTATCCCTTGGCAGGTTCTGCGGCTGGAACAACCGGGCGGTCTGCCGGCCGGTCAGCGTACCATGGTCCAGCAACGAGCCGCGCAGCCGCTGGTCACGGCTTACAGCACAGGCCAACGCGACGATCTTGGCAACGCTAGAGCGGCCAAAGTCCTGCCGCACCTCTAAGGCACGGCGTGCCGCGTCCGGCAATCCCGGCTGCGCCAGGATCTCACGTACCGACGCTTTGGTCAGCCAGCCCTTGGTGCTTTCGTTCTCGTCATCGGCGTCCTCGTCGTCGTTCTCCGCATCGACAGCATTGGCGCCGCATAGGCCGACACCTTGTGCCTGCAGCCAGGTGCCGAGCGCCTTAATGGCGGAGATGCTCTTGACTGCGCCGCTGGTGACCTCCCGCATCTGCGCGTCGCCCGCTTCCCGCGCCTTGATAAAGAACGGCCCCGCAACCTGCAGAAACCGAGGGTCGATGCGAAAGCCCCGCTCGTTGACCTTCTGGTCGTGCAGCCAGATCGCGCGCTCTTCGTCCGGCAGCACAGGCAGAAGTGCGTGCAGCCGCGCGGTGATGGTGATGTCCTGCTCGCAGTAGGTTCGCACCAGCGCGAGCCGCTTGGCGTCGGCTGCAAACACCGGTGCGCCACAAGGTGACCACGAGCGCGGCTTCATCAGGTAACGCAGCGCGCTCAGCCCGGCCTTGTCCTTCACCAAGCTGATACCAAGCGCCGCCGCGGCCTTTTCCAGCCCGCGTGGCAGGCCGCACATCGCGGCGCGCGCCGCGATGTCGTGCTGCTGGTGGAGTCGAATGGGCGGCCAGTCAGGCCGCACCGAATTCCACACAGCGGCGTCAAACGGCGAGTTCCAGGCGTGCACGCTGGCGCCGCCGGCGATTGCCTGGTGCAGCTGGTCGAGCGCGGCCGTGTCGTAATCGCCAGGCGCCCAGCTATGTAGCTGTGGTTCGCCAACGACCTGCCAGCCGACACATAGAAGAGCCGTGCTCGGGTGCTCGGCATATTTGCCCGCCGGCACGGCCCGCAGATCGAGAGCGCTGCGGCTTTCCAGATCGAGGATGATGTCCAATGATGAAACAGGACCTGTTATCGCAGGTCCTGCCTCTCACATGTCTAAGGTTGATACTCAGCGCTTGCCGCGTCGACCGACGCGGCAGCGCGTCGAAGTCGCCGTCTTTGTCAGGCTAAGGCAGCTCCTCGGGGTCGAACTCTTCGCCCGGTTTCAGTCGTGTCGCGCCGAGCCGAGTGTCGTGCTTGAGTAGCTGGATGTTGCCGAGCCCCAAACTGACACCTGCGCCGGTCTGGCGGTCATACACGAACACGTTGACCGAGACGGTTGCCCAACGACCGGATAACAATTCGCGGCGCAGATCCGGCTTCGCAACTTCGACGACATTGGGGTCGACGATGCCAGGCGGCTCCAGCGAGCTTGCGCGCACGAAGGACCAGCCGGCCTCCCGGATCCCGATCTTGGGATAGTCCGCGACGTCCTTAATGATGGGATCACGCGTGATCCCCTTGAGCGGCTGTGGCCACTTGCGACCCCAGCGCGCAGTCGCCGCAGCTTCCAGCGCCCTCTCGAGCAGTTCAAGACCCTCGATGGCCCGGCGGGAACAGAAGGGTGCACCCGTACTTCTCCTGCTGACCGGGCTCAAAAGCCTTGGGCACGATCAACTGGTCTGTGTACGCTAACCTGATGTTCTTCAGCACCACCCGCGTGTTGGGTGGCATTGCGTAGTTACTCATTCGGAAACTCCGGTTAACTATCGAACCAGTACCAAGTTGTCTTTTGCGGCTGTCGCTTCAGCGCACGTTTACTTCTTCCCCCTCTACTGTGAATTCGGCGACCGCCTCTTGCGCCGTGAAGGCGCGGAAGGCGTCGCAGCTAGTGCGCGCGCTGCAGAAGTGCGACCGGCACCACGGGCCGGCGTGCAGCGGCGGGTCAGGTTCGTTCGTCGCAACATGCGCGCAATCAACATAATCGGAGAGCGTTTTGATGATCTCGACGACGGTGTGCCGGGCTCGACGCACCGGATCCGTGCCGCCGTTCGGCTGTACAACAATCGTGTTGATGAATTTGATCTTGCGTTGGTCAGCGGGCGAGAGCGCCATGAATGCCATGCCGGCGTAGAGCTTCAGCTGCAAGGCATCGGCCGGGACGTGGATCCGCCCGCTCTTAAGATCGAACACTGTCAGTACGCCCCGGCGCAGTGTCGACCACGAGCGCGTCCGCGGTGCCGAACAGCTCAGGGTGCCAGCGTGTGAGATCGAGCCGCTGCTCGATCAGCGGTGGGACACCGGCCCGCCTGGCGGTCTCACGCACCACCTTGAGGTAGGGCGCGATCACCGGGTCTGTGCTGTTGCCGCCAGTGCGAAGGCACTGTTCCGCAGCCGCATGCAGCTCGGTGCCGTTATTGGCCGCCTCGCCCACTACGCGTGGACCGGCGGCATCCTGTGCCTTCACGCTGCCGGGGCAGTGCCAGATCAACTCTGCCTGTGACGGCCCGATACGAGAATGCGGCGGTATGCTCAGCCGATCAGATCCGCCTTGCGTCCGGTCTCGACGTACTGCGGGTCGATCTCAACGCCGATGCCGCAGCAACCAAGCCGCTGGGCGGCAACCAACGTGGTACCGGCGCCGAGGAATGGGTCGAGCACGACAAGATCAGGATGCGCGCGCCGTGCAGCTTGATGCACTGCTCTGGCAGCTCGATCGGGAAACCGGCGGGGTGGTCGTGCTTCTCCGCCCTTGACTGCACGGTGGTGTAGTCGATGAACCAGGTGTTGCCGCGGTCCCGGCAGTCCTGTGCGTGACCACGGCGGGCGATGTTGCTCTTGTCCGCGTAGGGTACGCCGATAGCCGACTTGTCCAGCCGCACGTCGCTGTTCTTAGAGAAATGGAGGATGTCTTCGTGCGTGCGCGTCAGGAATAGCGGTGAATTGACCGGCTTGCAGTGCCCGCGAAGGACCCCGTCGACCGCGATCGACTTGACCCACACGATGCGGTTCTGCAGCATGAAACCGGCGTTCAGCACGGTGTTGATGACCGCGAACGGCAGCGTCATATCGTCCCTGGTGCCGATACCGAAGTTGAGAAAGAAGCTGCCGGTCGGCTTCAGCACCCGGTGCAACTGCGCGAACCGCTCGCCTAGCCAGGCGAGATAGCCCTCACGCGACATGCGATCGTCGTGCTGGCTGTAGCCGACGCCGAGGTTGTCCGGTGGGCTGGTAACGATCACATCGACTGAGGCGGCGGCATTGCCTGCAGCTCGACCAGGCAATCGCCTGCGATGACCGCTGCTTGCCGATCCGCCACCAGCTTCGCCATCAGAGGACCTGCTCCGCAACGTGCTTCGACCGCTCGATCGATCGTGCGTCCCGCGATCACGAACTGCTCGCCACCTGGTGGTCGACGCTGCTGGAGCACCTTCACCGCAGCGTGCCGCGCACGTGTTCGAGCAGCGGCACCAGCACGGCCTTTCGCGACGCGTCGCCGCTGAAGACCTGTCGCTCATAACGCCTGCAGCTCAGCGAGCAGCGCCGGCAGCTTTACCGCCGGCACCTCGTCGACCCGCAACACCCCGTTGCCGGCCATGCGCTTGATCGCTGCACGGGTCGCACCGATGCCGAACTGACGCGTCACGCGCTTCGCCTCGAAATCGACCCGGGCGCGCAGCGTGTCCTCGTCTTCGACATCGTGTTCTTCGTCCTTGGCGTCGGCCGCCATCTGTTTCGGCTCAACGACGCTTTCCGTTGTGCCACGTTCGGCCGCGCGCTTTGCCGGCTCCGGCTGTCTACCGGTCCCGGTGCGGCTGCAGCGACGCGCCGACGGCCTTCAGGACCTCTGAGCAGCTCATCGATCTTGGCGATCAGCGTGTCAAGCTGCGGCAGGCGTACCTCTAGTTCCATCTGTCATCCCCTTTAGAGACGATTTTCGATGATGTCGGCCGCGAATCGCGGCCTTGCGGCGCGCGGCTTCGGCGACGTGTTCGTCAATGCTGCCGGCGACGAGCAGGAATTCGACCATGACGTCGCGTTGTTGCCCGGCGCGGTAGATGCGACCGATTGCCTGCCGTGTGATCGCGTCGGTCCAGTCCAGCTCAACGACCGCGGCATATCGGCAGAGTTGAAGGTTGAGCCCGAGGCTGCCTGCGTGGTTCTGCAACAGCAGCACCGGCACCTCGCCGGCGTCGAACGCGTCGATCGCCTTTGCGCGTGCCGTCGACGCGGTGTCGCCGCGAATGATCGCGGACGCGATACCGGCGGCATGGAGGTGATCGCGAATCAGGTCGCTGACGGCGCGATGGTGGAAAAAGGCGACCACGCGATCTTCGCCAGAGGTCAGACGCTCGGCAATATGTTCCGCGGCGGCCGGCCCCTTCAGCATGCCGAGCAGTCGCCTAAGCGTCGCCAATGCCGGCGCGTACTGCCGTAGCAATCCCAGCAGAGCGTCGGCGTTGCCTGCCTGAACCGCGTCTGCGATCGCAGCACGCAATGCCGCCGGCAGCGCGGCCTCCGCTCGCAGCGCCTCGCTGGCGTCGACCGCGAGCGCGAATTCATTGAGCTGCAGCGGCGGCAGGTCCAGCACGTCGATTCGCCGCAGGCACGAGATGTGCGGCGCAAGCCTGGCGCGGAAATCGTCCAGGTTCTGCCCACCGACGGGCTGTTGGATCGTGCGGCCGGCACCGATGTGCACCGTCCTGAACACGCAGTAGCGCTGTTCGAACTCATGCAGCTGCATGCGCCGGCCGTCTGCGGCGATGGCGCGCGGAAACAGCCGGTTGACCAGAGGAAAGAGATCGAGCGGGCTGTTGATGATCGGAGTGCCGGTTAGCGCGATCACCCGCTGCGCCGAGCCGGCAAGGCAGGTCGACCGGCCAAATACCCGACGCGTCCGTTCCGCCGTTGGCGTTCGTAGCAGGTGAGATTCGTCGAGCACCAGCAGTAACCAAGACTGCCCAAGCAGCTGCTCGAGCAGCGCGTCGCTCAGCAAGAGGTCGTAGTTCACGACGATGGCGTCAGCAGTCGAATCGAGTTCGATCGGCGCGTGTCTGCAGGATCTGCACGCGAAGGCCGGGCGGGCCCCAGCGGCGCAGCTCACGCGCCACTTGCAGCTTGACGCTCGCCGGGCAGAGATAGAGCAGTCGGCTCGTCGCACCGGCAAGCAGCATCCCCCAGTACAGCCGCGCGGCAGTCGGCGTCTTGCCGACCCCCATTTCCCAAAACAGCGCACGATGTGCGGTGCTGCTCAGCAAGTGCCGCAGCTCGTCGGCTTGGTGATGATAAAGATCTGTGAACAGGCGCGGGTCGAGCGACATGTGCATTGCGGTCACTCGGGCGTGCCGTTCGCGGACGGTGAGCCGTGATAGCGCAGGTCACGCGCTTCTTTTGCGAGGCGACGTGTGCGGCTGATCGGGTTTTCTTCGGTCAGAGCTTCATTCTCTGCCCAGTCGTCGAGCACAGGCCGATCGTAGATAGGTGTGATGCCGAGATACTTGCAGGGCGGCCCACGGCCTGCCGCCCGCCAATTTCGCATCGTCTTAGGTTCGACAGGGAGCCCATGCCACTCTTTGAGGTAACTGGAAGCTTGGTCAGTGTTCATCCGCCGCGGCCAGGTATCTGCGTAGCGGTATGTCGTGGTGCATGAGGTCCCTCAAGGTTGAGCGGAATTGCTCAGCCTTAGAGAGCTACGCTAGCAACTCGGGTCGCACGTGGCGGTTGCTGGCGGTATCTGGCGGTTTCTTCCCGGCTATATTTCGCGACCGCTTGCGTCGACTCCCTTGAGAACGGCTTCAGCGAGGTCCCGCATTGAGCGACCAGCTGGATTCAGCATGTCGGCGCCCTTAAGCCCTAGTTCTTGGGCCCGCTCAGCTGCTCGCTTCGCAAGGGCTGCGGCCTTCGTTGGAAACTTTTGGTCGCCATAGACGACAGCAACCATGGCGTGAACCGCAAGGAAAGTGGTCGGCGATAATCCCCGTATTTTCCTCTCTGGGATTGTAACGACAGGGGCCTCCACCACATTCGGCGTCTGAAAGTTGTAGCAGTGCAATCGACTAGGAAGACGCGAACGTCGTGGAGCTCAAGCACTCTAGTGGTTGCCCGATTATCCAGCGGATGGAGATCAGCTATCGCGCACCACTGGGGATCAGGCCGCGTATGCCGGCTCTCGCCAGCCCTGTAGCCAATCAGATAGGCATCGCCTGACTTCAGCTTTTGCTGAAGATCGCTTTCGGGTTGCTGCCAGGACCCTGATCAGATCATCACTGATTTCCTCCGGGACCTCATCACCGCTACCAATAGCCCCTTTCCACCGTAGAAGTGCCACCTGCCAGAGGCGTCCAATCTGGTCGTCGGATGCAAGCGCCGCCATCGCGTCGGCGATTGTCCAACCTTCGGGTGGTACGGAGCACTCGGCATCCTATGCCGCGCCCGCCTTCTGCGGGATCAAGGCCTCAATTGCTCTGTCCTGCAGTCGGGATCGGCTGGCTTCAGCGAGGTGCACGTAGCGCTGCGTGACCGCAATGTTGCGATGACGAAGCATCTTGCCGACCTCGGCTGTAGACATGCCGGCGACAATGCCAGCAGTTCCGATGCTGTGACGCAGAGAGTGGAGCACCAAGTCTGGCGGCAACTGTGCCCTCACGCCCGGATCCGGCGCCAGTCATAGTTGACCGCAATCAAGCTTCCCACGAGTTGGCGCGAAAACCTGCATCATCAGTGCAGGCGTCCTTCGGGCCTGTACGGCCGCAACGGCGGCCGCAGCGATTGCGGGGCAGCGAGACGGTCTCGGTGTTCGGGCCGCTGCCGGGCCAGCCTTGCTCCCTTGGGGCTGTGAAGCGTGACGCGTCGAGCGCCGAGGTCGATATCACCCCACCGGAGGGTCCGCGCCTCATTGCGGCGCATGCCTGTGGCGGCCACCAGGACCACGAAGGCACGCACTAACGGCCGCAGCTTGGCCTCGGCAACCATGGCGTCCATGGTCTCGAAGAGCGCGCATATTGCTCCGGCTGGTCTAGGATCGCGGTGCGCTCGCCGCCGCCATCGAGGCGCAAGCGAACCGATGATCGGGTTACGGTCGAGCTGTCCCTCGCCGACCGCCCAGCTGAGCAATGAGCTGAGGACGCGCACGGCTCTTCGCGCGGCTCCAGGGCCGCCCAGCTTGCGCTTATGGCGATTTGACCTTTCGTCACCCTCCACCGCACGATGGAGACGCCTGACGGTCGGCACATCGATGTCAGCGATCTTGGCGCCGCCCATATGCCGCAGGATGTGCAACTTCGCCGTGGCCTTGTCCTCGGATTGGCTACGGGGGCCTTCTTGGCGAATTCAGCCGAGACCTCGTACTGCTCCCATGCTTCACGGGTGGTCCACGCCGCTCGGAGCTTGCTCGCGTCGGCCGCCGGATCGCCGCCAGCATCTACCTTGGCAAGCATGCGCTTCGCAGAGGTCCTAGCCTCATCCAGCGTCATCGTCCGCGGATCGCCCACCTTTGATCCTGCGCTCGCCACCGCCGGGCGGCGTGTAGCGGACGAAGTACAGGGCGGCCCAGCGCTGCCCATTCCGACGGGGTGGCTTCACACGAAACGCTAGCCGAGGCACTTCCGTGTCGAAATACGAAGTATCCCGCACCGGCGGTTCGGCCTCGGTGTGCCGGCGAACCAGCGCGGCAGTGAGCTTGGTTTGCACGGGCCCCGCTTCAGTGTGGTGAAAGATTGGGACAGGCAAGGGACAGGATGACCCGCAGAATTCAACGCTGTCCCGAAACTCTTGTTACCATGTTGGTCGCACCCGCGAGAAGCCCAGCGACTGGAATTCCTGGGATAATTTGCTGATCTATAGGACAGGAACCGGGCGTCCGGGACGCCTCGGCCCGAACTTTCACGTTGGTAACACGGGTTCGAATCCCGTACGGGACGCCAAACTTGGCGCCTCTCTGAATAACTCGACATTTCAGTAGCTTACGGGCGGCGATTGACTGACATCGCGCGCTATTCCTACGGCGGATTCTACATAACCAAGGATGCCGCCTGCCGTGCCGCGCGTCACACGTTACCAGCACTTGAAAAAACAGGGGCGCATCTGGTACGCGGGGAAGGGCGCGGCGGACCAGGACGCGCTCATGGATGGCATGACCAAGGCCGAGAAGCGGCCTTTCCCCGGCCGATCGGAAAACGCTTGGGCGGGCGACCTGCCGGCCAGGGGTATCTAAAGCAGCTACAGGGTCATTGATACGGCCCGCCAGACAAGGCCGCCGATCATGAGGGAGGGGATAAAGCAGGCAGTCAGACTTTGCCACAACGGGGCGGGATTGGCAGGCTGAGGAGCGTGTGATGCAGCAGGCTCGTCCTGCAGCGCGAAGTGCATGATGACTACGAAGATGAAGGGGAGAAGCGGGACGAGCCACATAATCGCACCCTGACAGAAGGGCGTTTCGTCTCTATTGCAAATGCAGGATAGTTGGCGTCGGTGTGCCGCAACGGTATCAATTTAACCGCTCCAACCGGGCCAAAAAAGTGGGAGGCGCCACGCCTCCCAAGCGTCACCGCCAAAAGATTGGGGACGGCGAACGCGCTGACACGGCACGAACACGACCATCACAGGAACGGCGGCGCAGGTGCAGGCGCGACCATCGTATTGATGATGACAATCCGTTCATCCTCCACCTATCGAAGCCGCCGACCGGCAAGCGACGATCGACGCTGTGTGATCGCGTCGATGCGGGCTGGCTCAGGTGGGCGCGACCTCGGCCGCACTCCTCGGCTCGGCGTTTCAACCACGCAGAGCAATTCTGCCCCCGCCATCTTCTTCTCTATGATCTCGCAGACGATGGATGATGCGCGCTCCCACTTATCGTCCGATCGATCAACCGGCGTCGCGATCGTTGCCAGCGAGCCTCCGTGATCACGCATGGTCAGAAAAACGGGAAAGCGTAGGCCGACATCGCGCAATGCCATCCCTGCATCGTTGGCGATCTCGTTGAGTAATTGTCGTATAATGTCGCGCTGTGTTTCAGTGTCGTGGTCGACCCCCACGTCGTTCTGGTCGTCAATGGTATCCATGATGGTCTCTTCCATAATGCGGAGGTATTTATCATCACCGATATTGCTCAAGATCGGGACCATAGGGATGGCTACAATCTCACCGCTGAATCGAAGGAGCCCAAGGTTCCAGAAGCTTCGCCGGAGACTTCACCTCAACTGATCTGAAGGCGATACACACACATTGGCTTGAACTTCATGCTGAAAAAGCGCATCGGCTCCTTGACCGGTAGCCGAATTGCGCCACAGCGATAAAATCGGCGCCGTCAATCCCGTGGCCACAAAGAGAAAATATGACCGACTCGCTGTCAGATGACGCACGCCTCCGTGCAGCCGAGGCGCAAATGCGCCGTGCCCTCGGACTCCACAATGCATCCCCAACGCAAGACCGACCTGTTCCTCCGCCAGCATCATCGGGCGCATCATCACCGCAACGTCGGCGTTTCGTCCGCGATGGCGAGGTTCCTGTCTCGGTGATCCACCGGGATCAAGATGACGGCGCCGGCACCAACAAGCTCGACGCAACGAGGCAGGCTCTGCGGGAGCAGGTCGTGGCACGCGAGCACGCGGAACATCTGCTCCAGGAGGCCGAGGCGGCGATCCGTGACCTCCAGACCAACTTGGCGCATGAGCGGCTCGCCAGAGATGAGGCGATCCGGCGTGCGGACAGCGAGAAGCAGACTGTCGAACAGGCCCTGCAGAGGGCGCAGAACGAATTGGCGGTTGAGCAGGACTGCCGGCAGAAGGCCGAGCAGGAGCGCGATGACGCCATTGCAGCGCGCCAGGAGGCCGAGGAGCGGATGCGGGAGGTGCTGGCACCCCAGGATGCCCAGAGGGCGTCCCAGGCGCCGCCGAGGCCCACACATGACCCGCAGACGACTAAGGAGACCAGAGAGACCACGCCGGCGACTGAGCCTCTGCCGACGGCGATGAGGTGAAGCAGCCCGTCGGCGTGGGCGACCGGCGAAGTCCGATCAGTCAGGGGCGGAAATCGTGGAATGGTGGAAGCCGGGATGGCGCGATCGGTTCCGGTAGAACACCACCCAGGTGCAATGGAGCAGGAACCACCCATGACCGATCCTGTCACCAAGATCACCCCAGAATTCCAGCGTGGGTGGGATGCTGCTCTCACGGCGGCGCGCTTTTGGCATGAATTGCAAGCGAAGAAGGCGTTGACCCAGGCGAGGCGTAGCAGGTTCCCAAAGAATTTCGAGCGGGAAGCCGAGGTCCATCAGAGGTCCGCCGAGCTGATCACCGTCCTGAGTCCAGACGACGTTTGACGGCAGGCCCATCGGTTGCGCCCATACAAACCCGCTGCCAGCCCTGACCGCTGGCAGACTGACCCCTTGGCTCGCAGGTGTGTTCGTTATCCCCCGAGGCTAGTGGCCAAGGGCATTTGTCCACCTGATCCAGGCTGTCGAAGCTGCCTGCCGGTCTGCCACCATCCCTGTGATATGGCTCTACACAACCGGTGCCGAACGCGTGTACGCGCGTGCTGGATGGCGTCGCGTGGAAACTCCACAGCGCCTTGGAAGGCGCCCGGTTACGCTCATGCGGCGTGGCCTGAGTTAGAGGCGCGGCCGGCCTCCCCAGGTAGAGGAAGAGGAGTAGAGGAATGACGTTAGCGTCCACGGAGGTGGTGGAGATACAGCGCGGCACCGAGTGTGTCGTTGCGGTGTAGATCGGGGTGGCCATCGGACCGGTCGGCTAAGGTGGAGTTGCGAAGCTTCAACCATGGCCGGGGGAGGATCCGATGACCGAGGAGAGATTGGCGCTGTCGGAGCTGCTGGAGAAGGCAGGTGAGGGTGATTTCCTGCGGACGGTGGCGGAGGCGGTGCTGCAACTGCTGATGGAGGCCGATGTTGAGGGCCTGATCGGTGCCGCGCGGTATGAGCGCGGCGGGGAGCGGACGACCTGGCGCAACGGACATCGCGACCGCGTGCTCGACACGCGGCTGGGATCGCTCCAGCTGCGCATCCCGAAGCTGCGCCAGGGGAGCTATTTCCCGCCGTTCCTGGAGGCCCGGAAGGTTTCGGAGAAGGCGCTGATCGCGGTGATCCAGGAGGCTTGGAACGGCGGTGTTTCGACGCGGCGGGTGGACGAGCTGGTGCAGGCGATGGGGTTGAGCGGGATCAGCAAGTCGCAGGTTTCCAAGCTGTGCAAGGACATCGACGAACGGGTTCATGCGTTCCTTGACCGTCCGCTGGTCGGCGAGTGGCCGTATCTGTGGTTGGACGCGACCTACCTGAAGCAGCGCGAGGGCGGACGCATCGTCTCTGTGGCGGCGATAATCGCCGTGGCGGTGAACACCGACGGCAAGCGGGAGATCGTCGGGCTGCACATCGGTCCCTCGGAGGCAGAGACGTTCTGGTCAGGGTTTCTCAAGAGCCTGGCGCGTCGCGGTCTGCATGGCGTGAAGCTGGTGATCTCGGACGCACATGAGGGGCTGAAGGCAGCCATTCGCCGTGCGTTCGGCGCCACGTGGCAGCGCTGCCGGGTGCACTGGATGCGGAATGCGCTGTCCTATGTGGCGAAGACCCAGCAGAGCATGGTGGCGGCCGCGCTGCGTCAGGCGTTCATCTGTAGAAGTTTGCACTTGAACTGACGGACCGTTGATCCGGCGTGGTGGGTGTCCGCCGGATCGAAGCTGCCACTTGCCACCTTCATGCGGCCATGGAGAGGTTCTGCTTTTCGCGCGCCCGTGCAGCGCTGTCGAGAAAAGTCTGCATCGGTGTCTTGCCGAAGCACCAGCGACCCTGATGTGTGCGCGTCTCGTTGTAGCCGGCCATCCATTCATCCAGGTCGAGCTGCAAGGCATCCGGCGTATCGTAGAGCTTCTTACGGAAGGCCACTCTGTAGAACTCATCCAGCAGCGTCTTGTGAAACCGCTCGCAGATGCCGTTGGTCTGTGGGCTCTTCACCTTGGTCCTGGTGTGATCGATATCCTCCACTGCGAGGTAGAGCTCATACTCGTGGCGATCGTGAGCACCGCAATACTCGGTGCCGCGATCGGTGAGTATCCGATCGACGCGGATCTGGTGGTCGTCGAAGAACGGGATCACCCGGTCATTGAGAATGTCGGCCGCGGTCAGCGGCGTCTTGCGGGTGTAGAGCTTGGCAAAGCCCAGCTTGGAGTAAGTGTCGATCACCGTCTGCTGGTAAACCCGTCCAACACCCTTCAAGGTACCGACATAAAACGTGTCCTGCGCCAGGCAATAGCCGGGATGTTCGCTGTCGAACTCGCCATGGGCCTCCTTGTCCAACTTGGCCTTCTCGAGCGCCACCAGTTGGCTTTCGGTGAGCACGCCGCCGTCCTGCGCGACCTTGGCCTCCAGGGCCTTCAGCCGCTTCTTCATCGTCTCCAGGTCGTGACGCAGCCAGATGCAGCGAACCCCGAAAGGAGAGACCTCGGTGCCACGCTGCCTCAATTCGTTGGCGGCTCGCGCCTGGCCCCAGGCGGGCTGCTCGATTGCCATCGCCACAACGGCGGCTTCCACCTCTGGTGCGGCGCGGTTCTTCAGGTTGGGCTTCGAGCGGGTGATCTCGGCCAGCGCCAGATCACCGCCTTTCTCGTACAGATCGCGGAAGCGATAGAAGCTGTCCCGGCTATAGCCCATCACCCGGCAGGCCTGGGTCACGCTGCCCAGCTGCTTCGCCAACTCCAATAAACCGACCTTCGCCTTGATCACCTTCCGCTCGGTCATCGTCATAACGGTCACTCCCGTGGTGCGGCCAGGGCGCTGCGCTCCGCATTGGCTCCGCGCCCCGGCCTCCGGTCCCACCGATTCCATGTGTCCGTCAGATCATGTCAAGACTTCTACAGTTCATCCAGCCGGATCGGGCGCAGGCCAGCCAGACGCTGCGCCATGTGGCCGATCAGCTGCGGCAGAAATGGCCGAAGCTTGCGGCCTTCATCGACGACAGCGAGATGGACGTACTGTCGCACTTGGACTTCCCCGAGCAGCATCGCACCAAGCTGCACAGCACGAATCCTCTGGAACGGTTGAACAAGGAGGTGAAGCGGCGCGCCGACGTTGTCGGGATCTTCCCAAACGAAGCATCGATGGACGTTCCCACAATGTTGCCAATTCGGTGGCCCTGGATCAGTGGCCGGTGGTGGCCCCGAGGGGGTCCCTCCCTCGAGGGACGGACCGGGGACACGGAATACGACCTCGATTTTGTCATGGTCGATTTCGATTCGCCTCACCAAAGCGCAGATCACATCGCGGCGGGCCCTCCAGTCGAGCTCACCGAGACCGATTTGCAATCGCGAGGTGAATTCCTCCAGACGGCCAATAACAAGCACTAGGTCTCGCTCAAGTTCGAGTTTCTCGGTGAGCGCCTTCCGATCATTCTCCAATCTGCCTATACGTTGCTTCAGGCCGTTGATGCGCGGCTCAAATTCGGCACGGCCGATGATCCCCTCGGCGTAGCTGTCTATCAACCGCTCGATGCCGCTGCGAAGCCGGGCGATCTGACCATCAAGGGTATTGAGGTCATCGCGCGCTCCACCTCCGGTTTGAGCTTCCGATATTCGCCGCCGGTACTCGTCCGCCAGTCTCGCGGGGTCCTTCAAGACAGTTTGGACTTCTGCCCATACAGCTTGATCGAGCTTGTCACTCCGAACTGAACGGTTATCGCACGTGGCCTGCCCGCCGAAGCGATGGGCATCGGTACCTGTGCAGCGATAGTAGCCATAGTCGGCGGGTCGCTGACTGCCCCTCAGCCCTCGCGCCATCTTTCCGTAGAATGCGTAGCCGCAGCGGTGGCAGACTACCAGGCCCTGGAGCAACCAGCCGGGTCGGCGCCGACCTTCTCGCTTGCGCTTGCGATTTTCCTCGAGCTGTACTTGAGCCGCCTCGAAGAGCGCCTCGCCAATCAGTGCGGGGACTGGGATCTCAATCCACTCCTCCCGGGGCGTCGCGCTGCGCGACCCGGAAGCCCGCCTTGAGGGTTGTGGACGGTGACCAATGGGGCGCAGCCGCGGTTTCGCTGGCATCGACCGAGTACGCCCGAACATCGCAGTGCCACGATAGACCGGATTGCGCAGCATTCCGCAGATGGTGGTCGGATCCCACCGAACTTTACCGGTCCTCGTCACACATCCCATTTTCAGAAGACGGCGGCAGACTTCTCGCAGGCTGATACGATCTACGCCGTGTCCATCCGGTAACC
>CAVZNH010000002.1:0-42735 GCA_963776505.1 uncultured Alphaproteobacteria bacterium | reverse complement strand
GCCGAAAGCGGAATGGCTGTTTACGGGCAATCGCAGCAGGAAACCGGAAATCACAGCGGGAGTGCGATTGCCCGCAGTCGACCTCAGAAGGACGCCCCCTCAGTCAGTCCGCCTTGGTGCCTCGGTCCCCGCAGGTGCCAAACGCGCCACCGGAATTTCGGATTCGCAATCCGCGCTTGGAACGCCCCCCGGACCTGCAGTTCAACTCACGCCCTGGAGCGACGCATCACACGATGCCCGTGGCGCTGTGGCGCATCCGTTCCCAGGCTTTAGCCTGAGCGCGGTGCACCTTCGCCCGGATGCTCGTGGCAGCGTACACATAAAGAGCCCCGATCTGCTGCAACCGCCGAGTTCGAAGAGAACATACGCGTAACTGCGAACTCCAACCTGCATCCGGTTGGTACTTGCCGCATGGGATCCGAGGGCGATTAAGTCGTGGACCCGCGTCTTCGCGTGTATGGCATCGATGGGCTTCGGGTGGTCGATGCGGCAATCATGCCAACGGTATTTGCCGGCAACACCAATGCACCAACGATCATGATTGCGGCAAAGGCCGCCGACATGATTTTGGAGGACGCCATATTGCGATCATGAGTCAGCTCCGGTGCACGCTCCAGAATAGCGCGAACGGCCCATTCACGTGGCCCTGGATGTTCGACCGGAACGCTGTTGGCTGGAAAATCTGTCCGAGTGGAATGTAGGGCACGGTTTGCAGCGCCTGTAGCTGGACCTGTTCTGCGATCGCCTTTTGTGCCTTCAGGTCCGGCGCGTCGAACCAAGACGCACGCAAGGACTCCAGCTTCTCATCGTTCGGCCAGCCGAACCAGGCTTTCGCGCCGCTGCCCCGCAAGGCGAAGTTGCTGCCGGGGTTGTTGATTGTCATTCCGTCCAGCGCGGTAGTGAACGTGCTCCAGCCGCCCTGCTCCACTGGGTTCCGGCTGGTTCGGCGGGCGATGACCGTACCCCAATCCAACGGCTGGAAGTCCACATTCAGGCCCAGCTTGAGGAACAGATCCCGGGCCACCTGTGACATCTGGCTGTACACAGGCCGGTCGCTGGGCGACAGCATGACCACCTTTTCGCCAGCGTAACCCGACTTCGCCACCAGGTCCTTCGCCATTTCGAGACTGCGTGGCTTTGTCAGGACCTCGAGCCCAACATGGCTCGCCATCGGCTGACCTTCGCAAAAATAACCAGCAGGCAGGCGACCGAGGTCAGACTGGTCCCCGATCACCGAGGCGACAAAGGATTTCTGATCCATCGCCGGCAGCAGCGCGCGGCGCAGCTCTGCGTTGTTGAACGGCGGGTGCAGGTGATTGAGCTGGAAAATCGGTTGCCACCCGAATGGATCGATCACCTTGACCAATACGTCCTGCGATCTCTTCAGCATCGGGCACAGATCGATGAGCGGCTGCTCGATCCAGTCCACCTCGCCCTTTTGCAGAGCGGCAGCGGCAGTCGCCTCGTCCGGCTGCACGATCCATTCGACCCGCTCGAACCTTGCCACCTTGCCGCCTGCATAAAGGCTTGGCGGTTCCTGCCGCGGCACATAGCGGTCGAACCGCGCATAGCCCGCGCGGGCACCGGATACCCATTCGCCGGGAAGGAACCGGAATGGCCCCGATCCGATGGCTTCCTTGACCTGCTCCGAAGATGGGGTCTTCGCCATCCGCTCGGGCATCATGAAGCAATTGCGCGCGCCGAGCCCGTACAGCATCTGGCTGAACGGTTTCTTCAGCCTTATCTGGAAGCGCCGATCATCGATGGTCACGATATCATTGGTCGCTGCCATCAGTACCCGTCCGAACGAATCGCGGGAGCCCCATCGCCGCAGCGACATGATGCAATCTTTCGCCAGCACCTTCTCGCCATCGTGGAACATCAGCCCGTCACGCAGCGTGAAGGTCCAAGTCAACTGGTCGTCTGACAGCTCGTGCCCGGCGCACATCTGCGGCCGCAACTGGGCAACTTCGTCAATTCCATACAGTGTGTCGAACACCAGGTAGCCGTGCTCCTGGGCCACCAACGCGGTGGTCCAGATGGGATCAATTGCTGAAAGATTGGCATTCGGTATGAACCGCAACGGCCGTGTCTCGGCGCGTGCCAGTGCGGGGGTCATCAGCAGAGGTATGGCTTTCAGTAACTCCCGACGACGCATGTTTGCCTCCCTTTGTCGTTGATATTGCTTTCGGTCTTTTTTCGCCGAAAGTATCGCCACAGTTTGTTCGGAAGGCGCGCATACTTGCTATCCGTCGGCGTCTTCCTGCGAACACATGGAAATATTGCCCGACCAGCCGACCTCAATCAACCGCCTCGGCCGTTGGCGGGCATCAACAGTAATCAGTCGACCAGATGCTAGGCCTCCGTCGAAATCAGACCGGTGTTTGTAGTTCGGCAGTCAGCGCGTGCGCTACGAGGGGTCCTTCGGCGATCAGGACGAGAGGATGGCGTGGGCTGTAGCACGAGAATGCAGACAGATTTTCTCAGGCCGCTTGCCCCGTGAGATTCGGCAACGCTCACTGCCCCGTCGGTGACGTAGTGGTTGACGCGCTCGATGGGCAGATGCTGGCCGGATTTACACGAGGTCATGTCACCGATGACTTGACTTCTCCTCAACTCCGGGACAATGCAGTCGCGCTCGGCATTCGTATCCGCGTCGGTGGCGTAGGTGACCTGAAATGAGAATTTGGTCAGCGAGAACCCGATATCCCTGGTGCCGCTCCAACCCAGAGAACGCACGCATCCGCCGGCAGTCGGTCTTTACGTGCTCGAGTGGTCGCGGACGGCGCGCCAGACTCGCTCGGACGTCGCGGGCATTGGAAGATCGGTGATGCCGAGCGGCGCTAGAGCATCGAGGATCGCGTTCATCACTGCCGGCGTGCTGGCGACAGTGCCACCTTCGCCGGCACCTTTGGCGCCGAGCGGATTGGTGGTGCTGGGGACCGGGCTGAAATCGATGGTTATCGCCGGCAGCATGTCGGCGCGCGGAATGCCGTAATCCAACAATGTGCCGGTCAGAATCTGGCCACTGTCACGGTCACAGACGACCTCTTCCAGGAGAGCCTGGCCGGCGCCCTGGGCGATGCCGCCCTGAATTTGGCCCTTCGCCAATAAAGGGTTGATTACGGTGCCGACATCATCGACGACCGTATAGCGGTCGACTGCGACCGCGCCTGTATCGGGGTCGATCTCGAGTTCACAGATGTGGCAGCCATTGGGAAAGCTCGACGCATCGGGGGAAAACGCGCCGGCACCCTGCAGTCCGACACCGAGCGCCGAGGGGAGCCCGACAGGGATGAACGACATCTGCGCCACCTGTCCGATTGGCATCGACCGATCCGTGCCGGCGATTGTGAACGCACCATCGGCAAATGCGATGTCTGCGGCGTCCGCCTCCATGAAATGCGCTGCAAAGCGCTTGCCGCGCTCGATGACTTCGTCGGCAGCGGCGCGCAAAGCACTGCCGCCGATCATCATGCTGCGCGATGCATAGGTGCCGCGGCCGATCGCGATCTCATCGGTGTCGGCCTGCGCTAGATGAATTCGGTCCTCGGGCACGCCAAGCCAATCGGCGACCATCTGCGCATAGCTGGTCTCGTGGCCTTGCCCATGCGACAGCGTGCCGGCGACGATCGTGACTTCGCCATCGGGGTCGAAACGCAATTCCATGCGCTCGTTGAAGATGCCGGTATTGTCGACGTAGTAGACGATGCTACGGCCGCGGAATTTGCCGACTGCCTCGCTTGCCGCCCGGCGCGCGACATAGCCATTCCAGTCGGCCAGGTCTTGGCATTTCGCCATCGCACCGGCGTAGTGGCCGGTATCATAGGTCAGGCCGGTGCGCGTCTGGTACGGGAAGGCGTCCCTTCGGATCATATTATTCCGGCGCAATTCGGCGGGGTCTATATGCATCTCGCGCGCCGCCTGATCGACGAGGCGCTCCATGATATAGACAGCCTCGGGGCGGCCGGCTCCGCGGTAAGGCGTCGTTGGCGCCGTGTTGGTGAAGACGAGGCTGCTCTTCACTGCGACCGCTGCAATGTCGTAGACGGTGGAGGCCAGCATCAGCGAGAACACGATTGGGATGGCGCCATAGCCCGCGTTGTAAGCGCCGGCATTGTGCGTTCCGCTCCAGCGCAATGCCAGAAACCTGCCAGTCGCGTCGAGCGCCAGTTCGGCATCGACCGTCTGGTCGCGGGCCTGGTTGTCGCTGAGCAGCGCTTCCGTGCGCGAGGCAATCCACTTGACCGGCCGGCCGACGCGGCGCGAAGCCCAGACGAGGACAGCCTCCTCGGGATAGGTTTGGCCCTTCATGCCAAAGCCGCCGCCGACATCGCGGGCGACCACACGAATGCGGCTTTCCGGGACATGCAGGATCTGATGCGCCAGTGTCTGACGAACACCGTGCACATTCTGCGTGCTGGTGTAGAGCGTATAGCGGCGGGTGCCAGGATCATAGTCGGCAATGCAGCCGCGCGGCTCCATCGTGACCGCCGTGACGCGGTTGTTGTTGAGCGACAACCTGGTGACATGATGCGCTCTGGCAAAGGCGGGCTCGACCATATCGACATTCCCGATGTGCATCGTGAACGAGGTGTTGTTGGCCGCGCCCTCATGGACCAACGGCGCGCCGGGGCGCACCGCATCCCCGGCGCTCACCACCACGGGCAGCACCTCGTAATCGACCGACACCAACTCCGCCGCATCGCGCGCCAGTGCTTCCGTCGCGGCGATCACGACCGCAACGCGCTCACCGACATAGCGCACGCGATCTTCCGCCAGCGGCGGAAGCTTGGCGCGGAAGCCCTTCGGCCCACCCATGTCCTCGGCCATAAACTCGGGATCGAGGGTGCCGAGCCCGTCGGCCGTCCAATCCTCGCCGGTCAGGACTGCGTAAACGCCGGGTAGCTGTTCCGCTGCAACTTTGTCTAGGGTGGCGATGCGCGCATGGGCATGCGGCGAAAGCACAAAGACCGCGTGCGCCTGACGAGCAAGATCGATGTCGGCGACATACCGCCCCTGCCCAGTCAGGAACCGGTGGTCTTCCTTGCGGGTCACCGGCTGTCCGATGCCAAAGCGCATGGCGCCCTCTCTACCGTTGCTGGCCAGGAGCCTACGACAAGGCCGTCGCGACTTCGAGCCGGGAGACCACACCTCGCAACCTTACGTCCAGCTCAAGGCCAAGTATGCTCCTCGTCGTCAGATTTCATGACGTCGTGCCGCCCCAGACGAGGACCTTTCCGGAATGTCCCGAATCCATCGAGACGCGGTCATTTGTTGTCAGTCAGGGGAACGCCGAAGTCGGACCCTCTCGGACGCTGGGTCGAGCACTGTCAAACGACCAGAGTTGGCCGAAACCGGAACAGCCGCTGGAGCGCGCGAAAGCAATGAGCAGACGTTCGTTCATGGGGATTGCCTACGGCGCCAAGCAACGCCGCGTCAGATCTTATGATGCGCTTCACTATTCAGATTACGCTCCGGGCACCAGGGCAATTACAGGCGGCGCTGTCGCGTGGCCAGCCGCTGATCGGCGGGGCGAATTCACCTGAATACGGGACACCGGTCGTTCATTTCAAACCTAGCCGCTGGCATAATGCAGGGCCCAGCTCCGTTTATGGGCCATCGAGAATCAACGATTTCTTAAGAACTTCTTCAAATCTCCTCCAAGCAGTGCAGAAACGGCGCGCCTAACTTGGCACCACGCCCTGCGGCCTGTTTGCCCAAGGCGGTCGAGCACAACCCCGCAGCTGCACGAGGAGAACCAACCATGTCCGCGCATGCAATCGGCGCCGAAGCGCCACCTTCAAAAAAGGTTCCAGCCCCGCTTAATGGGGTCAGCACACCCGCCCTGTTTGCCACCATTGATGTCGTCAAGAATCAACCTCAGCTCGGCGCGTTCCAGTTCCGTGGCGAGGGCAATTGGCTGGGTGGAACGCATACGCGGACCACGATGTCCGACTTTTCCGGCGCCGGCGGGGAACACAGCCACAAGACGGCCTACACCGCCGAGGCAGACCATCCGGCGGTGCTTTGCGGTCAGGACAACGGCCCGACGCCGGTCGAATATGTGCTGCATGCGCTCGCCGCCTGTCTCACGGCCGGAATAGCCAACATCGCCGCGGCACGTGGCATCACGCTGCATTCCGTGACGTCCTCGCTGGAGGGCGACATGGACCTGCGTGGCATCCTGGGCCTGTCCAAGGAAGTGCGAAACGGCTTCAGCTCTATGCGCGTCGGATTCAAGATTAAGGGTGACGCGCCCGAAGCGAAGCTACAGGAGATCGTCCAGCAGGCATGTGCCCGCTCCGCCGTGCTCGACATCCTGAGTAACGGCATCCCAATCACGGTCAAAACCAACACCAACACTTGACTCATGTGGCGCCGGCGGCGGCCCTGTCGCCACCGGCTGCCGCGACGAGGAGAACATCATGCGGCAGACCGACGCGATCATCATAGGCGCCGGACAGGCAGGGCTTGCCATCAGCCATTGCCTCGGCCGACTCGGCATTGAGCATATCGTGCTCGAGCGCGGCCAGGTTGCCGAGCGCTGGCGTAGCGAGCGGTGGGATTTGCTCCGTCTATTGACGCCGAACTGGATGAACCGGTTTCCTGGCTGGTCCTATCAGGGCACCGATCCGGACGGTTTCATGACCGCGGCCGAAGTTGTCGCGTTCCTCGAACGGTACGCGAGCGCCTCCGTCGCGCCGGTCGTCACCGATGCAACCGTCCGATCTGTACGGCGTGTGCCGGGTGGTTACCGGGTGGAGAGTAACCGGGGCGTGTGGCATGCCCAATGCGTGGTGATAGCCACGGGGCATTGCGATGTGCCGTTTGTGCCCGCCATGGCGGAGTGTCTGCCGGCATCGATCCATCAGGTAACGCCCACCGCGTACCGCAATCCAACCGAATTACCGGACAGCGGTGTGCTTATCGTGGGCGCCTCTGCTTCAGGCGTGCAACTTGCCGAAGAAATCCAGCGGTCCGGTCGACAGGTAACGATCTCGGTCAGCCGGCACACGCGACTACCACGTCTCTACCGCGGGCGCGACATCATGTGGTGGCTGGACCAGTATGGCATCCTGGAAGATGATGCTGTCACGGCCTCGGAGCTGGAGGCTGCCAGGTGGCAGCCGTCGATGCAGCTCGTTGGCCGGCCCGAGCGGAGCAACCTCGACCTTCGCGTGCTGCGCGATCTCGGTGTCCGGCTTGTGGGGCGCGCCGCCGGCATCGATAACGGTGTGCTGCAGCTCAACAACAACCTGACGGAAGCGGTTGCTGGCTCGCACGCGCGGATGGAGCGCCTTCTCAAGCGCATCGACATATTCGCCGACGCCGTCGGCGCGCCGGCCGAGGCGTGCCCTGCCAACTTCCCGGTAGACGCGTCACCAGCGACGTTGGATCTCGCCGCCAACGGGATCAGGACCGTCGTCTGGGCCACTGGTTTTTTACGCAACTATCGCTGGCTGCACGTGCCGGTGCTCGATGCGTCCGGTGAGATCATTCACACGGGCGGCGTTACGCCGTCGCCTGGCCTGTATGTCATCGGCCTTCGCTTCCTCCGCCGCCGCGATGCCAGCTTCATCGGTGCTGTGAGTGGCGATGCCGCTGAACTGGCCGCGGATATCCAGCGCCATCTGGGCGCAGCGCCTTGCGTCGCGGCCTAGCGCGGGGGCGAGGGACATGTTCGCTCATGAAGCCTACGACGCGCTTGTCGTCGGTGCACGCTGTGCGGGTGCCGCCACCGCAATGCTGATGGCACGGCAAGGCATGCGGGTTCTCGTCATCGATCGCGGCGGCTATGGCACGGATACCATCTCTACGCATGCACTAATGCGCGGTGGTGTGCTGCAGCTGCACCGCTGGGGGATCCTGCCGCGGTTGCAGGAGGCGGGCACGCCGCCGGTGCGTGAGACGACATTCCACTATGGCGACGAAGCGACCACCGTCGTCATAAAGCCGTCGAACGGTGTGGACGCGCTGTACGCGCCGCGCCGGACGTTGCTCGACCGCACACTCGTAGATGCGGCGCGGGACGCAGGCGCGACAGTGCGGCATGGCCAAACGCTTATCGGCCTCACCCATCGATCGGATGGGCGGGTCTGCGGCGCGACGGTGCGCGACGCGGATGGCAACGCCATGCGGGTCGCAGCGGATCTTGTCGTCGGCGCGGACGGTGTCGGCTCCAGTGTTGCGCGCCTGACGGGGGCAAGAACTCTGCATGAGGCGCGACACAGCACGGCTGTCATCTTCGGCTATTTTTCCGGTATCGAGCTGGCAGATTATCACTGGTGGTATCGGCCGGGCATTGGCGCCGGCGCCATTCCAACCAATCATGGTCGACACTGTGTTTTCGTTGCGATGTCGCCCAAGCGGTTGCGGCATGATCCGTCGCGTCACGATCGCATGGCTCTTTTCACAGAGGTCCTGTGCGAGGCAGATCCTGCTCTGGCGGCCTTGGTTGCTGGCGCTGAGCCGGACGGGCCCTTGTGCGTGTTTGCCGGGCAGCGGGGTTTCCTGCGGCAGGCCAATGGACCAGGCTGGGCGCTCGTCGGCGATGCGGGCTACTTCAAGGACCCGCTCACAGCGCACGGCATCACCGATGCACTGCGTGACGCTGAACTGCTGGCCAATGCGGCAGCTACCGGGATCATAGCCGAATATGCCGCCATTCGTGACGATCTGTCGCTGCCTCTGTTCGAGGTCACTGATGCGATTGCCGCCCTCGACTGGGATCTCGATGAGATCAAGGCACTGCATCAGGCGTTGAATCAGGCGATGAAGCGGGAGGTCGAGCATCTGCTGACGCTTGCAGATGGGAATGCAGAGATCGAGGAGGAGGTGTTATGACACAGACTGAGACTGCGGCGAGGGACATTTGGAACGCGACGATGGGGGGGAAGCCAACCATTGGCGCCGTGGCTGAACGCTCCCGGTGGACCAGCATGCGTGACGTGGAGATGTTCTCTGACATGACGGGGGACAGAAACCCGCTTCACTACGACGCAGCGCTGGCAACCCAATCGCCGTTTGGCGGCCTTATCGTGCAGGGGGGCATCACGTCAGGCCTGCTGAACGCGATTGTTGCAGAGGATCTGCCCGGGCCGGGCAGCGTCTTCCTGGGCGTTGAGTGGCGCTTCGTGAAGGCGGTCAAGGTCGGCGAACGGATCACCGGACGGGTTGAGATTGTCAGCGTGCGTGACGACAAGCCTATCTGCACGCTCGCAACAAGTGTCCGCGATGCACAGGACGAGACCTGCCTTGTCGGTACTGCGGTCACCTATACGGTACCACTGCGTCAGCAAGGTTAGGTTCCCGCGTTCCTTGATACGTGTGGCGAAGACACGGATGGCCGAGACAAGCCTGAACAAGCCCGGCCATGACGAAGGAGATAGCCGCGACGCAGTCCCTCAGACGCCTGCCGCGACAGGGCATCTGGTGCTGGTTCGCCGTCCTGCTACCACGCTTTTCGGGAGGCCAGCACGGCGGAGACCTTCGAGGCAGCGTTGCGCCAGAGCCTGGTCGCCGCAGAAGAAGATTTCGGAGCGAGCGTCCGCCAAGGAAAACCCCGGCGGACTACGCTCCAGCAACGTGCTGAGCGCGCGCCGGGCGTCCTCGACACGGTCCATAAGACCAAGCAGCGAAGCAAGCACCAGAAATGGCCAGCGATTGGCGTTGGGAATGCGCGTGGCCTTTCTGGCGAAGCTCTCAGCCAGCTCCAGCTCGTCGAGTGCAAGATGACCGAGCGCCCGTATGGCATAGATCGACGACAGATGCGGATCGTGTGGACTGAGCTCGACGGAGCGATCGAGATAGGGAATTGCATCGCTGGCGCGACCGCTGACAATGAGAGTGAACCCGAGGGCGAAGTAGGCTTGAGCAAAGCTCGGATTGACCTGAATGGCCTGTTCCAGATAGGCGATGGCCTCATCGTATTGATGCATGAAACACAGGATCCGACCGACGACGCACAGGTTCATGCAGTCCTGGCCGTCGAGCGCGACCGCGGAGCGCCCGTCGCGCAGCGCATCCTCGAGCAGAGCCGGCCGCTCATCGGGCGCGCGCATGATCAAACCCTGCAGCTTCACATACGCCAGCGCACCGTGTGCACGCGCGAAGCCTGGATCCAGCTCGATCGCGCGGCGGAACATCGCCTCGCCTTCGGCGAGGCCAGGGTTGGTGAAGCCCCACAGGTGGTATAGTCCACGCTGGTAGCAGTCCCAGGCGCCCAGGTTGACCGGCGGACGGCGGACGGCGGCTTCGCGTTCCTGGCGTGCCAGTTCCGGTTCGATGACAGCGGCGATCTGCTGCGCCATGGACTGCTGCACGTCCAGGATGTCCGTCAGGGCCACGTCGTAGGACTCCGACCACAAATGATGGCCGGTTTCTGCGGAAACCAGATCCACGGTGATGCGCACCTGCCCGGCATGCTTCGCCATGGTTCCCTGCACAAGATAGCGGATCCCAAGCGCCGCCCCGATCTCACGCGGATCCGTATCCCGCCCCAAGAAACCAATGGCGGAATGGCGGCTCAGCACGTCGAGCCACCGGTTGCGCGCCAGCAAACGAATTACGTCCTCGGTGAGGCCGTAGCTGAAATAATCGGTGTCAGGCTCGTGGCTCAGGTTGGTAAACGGCAATACCGCCATGGATGGCTTGTGCCGCACCGCAGCTGGCCGGTGGTTCACATCAGCCGCCGGATCTGCTGCCTCGCCCTGCTCCGCCGTTGCCGCTTCCTCAACCGTGCCGATGAAGCGAAAGCCTCGCCGGTGGATTGTTTTGATCAGCGATTGCTTATCACCATCGTCGCTGATAGCCTTCCGCGCGGCGTTGATACGGCTACTGAGAGCTGCTTCTGAGACAATCCGCCCGTTCCAGATTGTGTCGAGTAGCTCGTCCTTACTGACAACGCGGTGCCTGTTGCATAACAAGTGAAGCAGCAGGTCATATACCTGCGGCTCCACGTGCACGATCTGACCAGCGCGTCGCAACTCTCGACGATGCTGATCGATCTCATGCCCAGCGAATGCGAGGTTCATGAACTCTCCCTGCCGTGCCATGGCTTAGATGCCTAGCCCAGCTATAGTGGATGGTCTCGCTGCACCGAGGGAACCGTTTGGCCGTTTGCGCACAACAGCGAAGCCAGGCGCCTTAATAGCGGCTCCTAATTTTGCCGCAATTCGGCCTGCAGCCACGTTGCTTGGTGCGAAAGTCAATTCGATAGCTTTGACGTCACGATCGAATGCAACATCGACTGCGCGGGCGACGAGTTCGTGCGCCAGTCCACGCTTTCGGTGGCTGGCCAAAACCGATACGCCCAAGTCGACGGTTTGCGGAGCTTTTGCAGGACGCGCCTCTGCCAAGCCGACGATTCGGTCTGTGCCAAACTCTGTGGCACCGAACAGAATATCTTTAGTGACGTCGAGACCGCGTGCATAGTCTGTGACAGCCCAATCCCCAAAGCCACAGCCAAACCGGCTGTTTCGCGAAGCCATATCGAGACTTAGCAAATGCATCTCGATACCGTGAAGGTCTTCGTGACCCAACCTTCGCAACTGAGAGCCGTAGCGTGGCGAACAGGTCACCTGCGCCATAGCGTTCAGACCTCCTGACCGGATCCACTCTGTCAACATGTGACCACGCCGTTCCCCGACAACTGAATCTTTCTCACGCATCTCATGAGCTCACCTAATGCCAGAGCGAGCGGTGCCCAGTGGCGGGTGGCGCCACGCCACCTTGCAAGACAGTGTCAGCCATGAGGGACCGTGGCGCTGCGGACTTATTGCTTGACCAGGTCCAGGACAATTTGATTGTTGTGATGGTTCAGATAAGCTTTCCTTATCATGCGAAACCTGAACCTCGATCAGTTGCGCGCGTTGATCGAAGTGGCGGAGCTCGGCAGCTTCACCCAGGCGGCAAAACGGCTGCATCTGACCCAACCGGCAATCAGCCAGCAAATCCGCGAGCTTGAAGCCCGATGCGGGCTCCAACTTGTTGAGCGCGTTGGCAAAAGCGCGTTCGCCACGCCAGCGGGCCGCGAGCTGATCCTGCACGGGCGGCGTATTATGGCCGACGCCGACCATGCGCTCGCTGCCGTGCGTCAGCATAAGGAGGGCACTGCGGGTCGAGTGCACATCGGCACTGGCCCTACCGCCCTCGTCTATTTGCTGCCACCGACCCTGCGCAAGCTGCGCGATGAGCACCCAGACATCGAGATCGTGGTGACATCCGGGACAACCCACAGCATCTCTGAAGGACTTCTGTCCAACGTCTTCGACATTGGCTTCACCGCCCTGCCAGTCGAGGCAGATGGTCTGGATGTTGTGCCGGTGCGCACCGATCCTATGGTAGCGATCCTTCCCGCAACTGAATCGGCCATACCGGATAAGCTGACACCGGCGGACGCCGCAAGCCGGACGCTCATTTTGGAGTATCAGCGCGTGCCGCATCGGCAGTTGAGCCGTGCCTGGCTGCAGGCGGGTGGCGTCGCTGTGCGGCCTGCCATGGAGTTCGACAGCATTGAGGCGATCAAAAGTGCGGTGTCTGCTGGGCTCGGTATGGCAATCGTCCCTGGCCCCGCGGTGAGTCTGGCACCCCCAATGAATAGTGTGGTCGTTCGGCCGCTTGATCCACCACTGGTGCGGACCCTGGGACTGGTTCAGCGACGCGGGCGAGCGGAGACGCCTGCGTTCAAACTGGTGCGCAAGGCGATCATGGCCCTTCGGTCAGATCGTGGCGAATGAAGATATGACCCGCAAACAGTACGACCCTCGTGCCCGATCGGCGAGGGCGAACCGCCCTCGGAGCATCGTTAGCAAAGCCGCTGCCGGGGCCGTTTAAGGCGCCACGAGGCTACAGCTATGCCACCACCACATCAGACGGTCTTTGATCAGGGGAACAGTTCCATGGGACGTCAGTTGGTTTCATCGAGTTCACCACTGGAGCCGGTCATTGGCTTCAGTCGCGCGGTAATGGTAGGTCCCTATGTGGCAGTTTCCGGCACCGCGCCAATCGGCCCAGACGGACATGCTGCACATGTTGGCGACGTCTACGCTCAGACCAAACTCTGTTTGTCGATTATCCAGCAAGCGCTCAAGAGTTGCGGTTGCAAAATGGAAAGCGTTATCCGAACTCGGATTATGCTGACAGATATTACATCGTGGGAAGAGGCCGCCCGGGCACATGGCGAGACATTCGGTGCGATCCGGCCGGCAGCCACATTTGTCCAGGTCGTTCGGTTCATTGATCCCGAATGGCTAGTCGAAGTAGAGGCCGACTGCATTCGAGACGAATGAAAGATCGCCATCCGCTGTCTGTGGCCCGAAGATGCGCTAAGTGGGACTGTCCGGCGTCAGTGCTACGTCACCGACGGCTGCGACAGCGCGGATCGCGGCCCGTCCCAAGCCAGGACGTCACACTCGCGGGCTCGGTGGATGTCATTGGCGTAGGAATGCGGGCGCCGCAGCGGTAGCCCGATATAGATGGCTCTACGAGATCATGCTCCAGAAAGCTGTTTTGCGACCGTGCTCTCGATGCAGTCTGCTGACATAGACATCGTGAGGCTCAAAGTTCCTGTAATCCGATATTGCTGTAGTCAGCTCTGTGCAATCGTTGAGATGACGGGCAGCATGTCTGTAGCGGCTGCTCCGGCTGTTGGTGAGCGAGAAATCAATCATCGCTCTCAGCAACAGCGTCGCGGCGAGCGGGTACTTCGCCTCGAGCGCGTCTGCCGCTGGGGTCAGAAGCTCGTAATGGTCTCCGTCCAACTCTTTGGCGCGGGCAGTGACCGTTCGCGCGGCTCTGTCTAAGGAAGGCCAGGAGACAAGAAAAGAGATAGCCTGGAGCAGACTGTCATGTCGTTCCGCATGATCGAGTGCACGCTGTTCAGCCTCGAAATCTTCAAACTCCGGCAGCCGCTTCAGATACTCGCGCAGATGCCGCGCGGAGAGCGCTCGTTCGAAGCAGGACCAGCGTGATGCCTGTGCTTCATCACTGCAGTCCCGGGCCTCCAGGACATCGATCCGGGCATCCTCCCATTCGAAATCAGGCCAGCCGCCTCGTCGATGCTCGGTCTCCTCGATGGTCTGCCAGGCCTCGTCGAGCCGGTGCGCTGCGAGCAGTCGCCGTGCAATCTCGGCGGCGATCTTTGGGGCCTTCCTGACAGGTTCCTTAAACTGAGCGATGAACGCGTCGACATCGCCCTGAGCATCCGCGATCTCCTGCAGAGCCAATCGAACGGTGCTGACCCGTGAGCGCTCGGCTATTTCATCCGCGAAGATCGCGCCTCCGGAACTCCAGCCGATGACCTGCCGCTCTTTGGCGGCGGGCTTCCGGACCGGCTGCGCTGACAGCTCGATCATGCGCTGCTTCAGATGTTCCAGTCCCATCGGTCCCAGAGCAGGCACGAGCGCTTGGATCAGATCATCAAACTGGCCGTAACCGTTCCGTACCAGTGCATTGAACGCCTGGTCCGCAAGTTTTTCAGCACTGGGTCTGGCCGATTGGGCGATGGCACCGAGGTCGGCGACAGCCGAATGGAAGATATTGATGACCGTTCCGCTGCTGTCGTCACAACGGGCAAAGACGGACTCGGCCAATTCGAGAAATCGCCACATCAGTTCCAGCGCCTCGGTGGGCAGACGGGAGGCCAACTGGTCAACGATCGCCCGGCGCTGCGCTTCCAGATCGTCAACCAGTGATTTCCGATTGTGCCAGTCTATGAATGAGCGCGACCGCGTGATCGTCGCAATGCGTTTCCGTACCTGGTTGGCCACGGCTGTGGGGCTATCTGCGCCCGCCAATTCGAGACGCAACCGCCGTTTCGCTGGCGCATTCCCCTCGCTGATCTCAATCAGCAGTTGAGCGAGCCGAGTGGATCCAAGAGCCTCCAGATTGGCCGCATTGAGCGCCTTCGATGCCATACTACCCCCGACCCAGAGCGCCGTCATTTGCACCATAGGCGCGGCGGGTCGTCGACCTCAGCATCGCCCCCCCATCGAAGGTGCTGGTTTTCCAGGGTTGGGGCCATGTCGACGGGGGTTGGCACGAGCAGCGGCTACAAGCGGCAGGCGATAGGGATACCGACATTCCGGCTTACAAACGAAGCTAAGCCGCTGAAAGAGCTGGTGAAAAAGCTTGTAGAGTAAATCGGCCAAGCCCCAAGCTTCGGAGAGAAAAGCCCGTTCGGAGAGCGTTTTGCCGGAACGTTCCGGTGTCGAACCCCCAAGCCCAATGCACGAATGCTTGCGGCAGTTGGGCTTTTTCGCGGTCCTGAAAATGGCGGAGAAAGTTTGGAGGGGAGCCGACTGGAGCAGGGGGAGGGATTCGAAACCTCAGCCCCAAGCCTCGCCGCTATCTGCGTTGCTGCATGATGACCCCCTTCTCATTCTGCATCCATAGGCCGCCCTCACGAGACCCTGGACCGACTTCCTGCACATCTAGCGCGGGCGCGGCTTGCGCAGCGTCAAGCTGGTGATCTCGGACGCAAACCAGGGCATCAAGGCCGCGGCCTATCGCGTGCTGATTGCCTCTTGGTGAAAGCGCCGATGAATGCTACCGAATTACTGTAACACGCAACATGCTCGGATCGACACGCGCTAAGCGCGGCTGACCGGTCCGGCCGGACCGTTGAACTTGCACATACGTGCACCCCTCTTTGGCTGCATGTGCCCCAGTTGGACCCTCGTCGGCTGAGGTTACCCACTGACGGCCTTCACGCGGAAAGATCAGCGAACGGCGAGAATCAGCTTACCCCGCAGGTGACGACCTTCGCTGACACGGTGAGCTTCGGCGGCGTCTGCAAGATCGTATCGCGCTATGGGCGGCGGCGAGACCGCGCCGGCGTCCAACAACGCGACGATCCGCTCCAGGTGCGCACGGTCACGGCTGACAGCAGGACGCAATACGGTGACATCCGAGCGCGGTTGACAAAATCCATCCGGCGCTGGCACGACCCAGACCAGCCGCCCTCCGGGCTTCAACACGCTATACGAGCGTGCCTGAATGTCACCCCCGACCGTGTCGAACACCACGTCGCAGTCGGAGATGACCTTGTGAAATCCTCGGCGTTGTAGTCGACCACGCGGTCGGCTCCGAGTGTGCGTACATAGTCGATATTGGCGGCGCTGGTGGTGGTGACCACGGTGGCACCGAGGTATTTCGCCAGTTGGATCGCGAAACCGGCGACACCCCCTGCACCACCTTGGATCAAGATCGTCTCGCCGGCCCGGAGCTGCGCCGTGTCCTCGATAGCCCAAATGGCAGTGATCCCGGTCAACGCCATCGCAGCGGCTTGTAGGTGAGACAGGCGATCGGGCTTGCGGGCAACTATTGCAGCCTTGATTGCAAGCTTTTCCGCATATGCGCCTTCGATCCCAGCAGCCAGGACACCGAACACTTAGTCTCCGACTGCGAAATCGGTTACGCCTTCGCCGGTCTTGGCAACCACACCCGAGAAGTCACGGCCGAGGATGTGCGGAAACTGGAGATTGTAGCCGCGTCCACCCAGCCGCACCTTGTAGTCAGCAGCGTTGACGCTGGCCGCATGGACATCGACGACGATCTCCTCGGGCGCTGGCACAGGATCCGCGCCACCGCCAGCTTGGTGTTGTCGTAGAGGATCGATAGCGGCACGCCGCCAAAAAAGCGAACGCCGCGACATGACCGGCACAGAATGCCTCCGCCAGATAGGCCTGCACGAAGCCGGCATCGCTGTGCGGTAGGTCCATGGCAAAGAAGTGGATCTTCCGCTCCACCCCGCCGATCACCGCCAACAAGTCGCCAAAGTCGGTTTGTGCATGTCCAGCGTCGTGCCGCAGCGGGACAAACACCTCTCGTTGATGCTGACGGCGCGCCAACACGGAGTCCTTCACGATGGTCAGACCGCCCACGTAACCGTGTTCGTCGCGCAGACGCTCGAAGATCCGCTTCGACGTGTGCCGCTGCTTCCCAGGCCGTTTGCCATCCTCTTCCAGGATCTGATCGATGATCCCTACAAACGGGTCCAGCTTTGGTCGCGCTGGCAGCCGGCTTGCGAGGATGAATGGCGCGATAGAGTGGCAAATGCCGAAACCTCCGGCTCTTCCGGCGCATGTTCGCGCTTTTCGGCATCTACTGCTCCCGGGCAACAATTCGTCCGGCCTTGATTGCGGCCAGAAATTCTCTCCAGTCTCGTTCGGTCTGGTCGGCATAAGCGAGTGCAAACTCTCCAATCGCCGCATCGAACGCGGTGCCACTTCCCATGTACCCAGCGATGACAACCGCATCGCCAGCGCGTGCATGCGCCCGCGCCAATGTGCGTCCACAGAGCGCTGCGTAGAATGGTAGCGCCGCCTCTAGTCGCGCGCCGATATCGGCGAGCCGCAAATCCTTGAGCCGCCGGATGTAGAAATGCCGCCGCTCGATTGGCGTCTGCGTCCACCCAAGGAACACGTCGGTCGCGGCCTGCAGCATCCGCTGCCCCACCACTACCCGCTGACCCTGGTTGGAATACTCAGAGGCACCGGCAAATGGGGCGAGCACTGACTGCTGCGCCTCCTTGATCTGCAGTAGCAGTGGTGCGCCGCTGCCAGACACCAGCAATCCGATCGCACAAAATGTACCGACGCTGCCGACGCCGACCACTTTGAACGCCACGTCCTGGAGCGCATACCGTTGCAGTAGCACTCGCCGGTCCTCCTGCAGCGTCTTGGCATATGAGGCGAAGGCTTTGCGCGCATGCAGCTCGTGCTTGTCGAGGCGACGGACGAGCGGTGGCTTTTCTCGGATGCGGAGCCCGCCGCGGTGTTCTTCTACCAAACCGAATTGCTCGGCCCCACTTTTCAGCAGATCGGCGAGACGCTTTTGCATCTTACGCCGCAGCTTGATGGAATCGATATCGGCCACAGCCTTCACAAGGTCTATGCGCTGGCTCCAGGCGACCACCGGCGGCATCGGCGCAAGCTCCGCCATGTATTGGCGGTAGGACCGTGCGGCGGTGCAAGCCAGCGCGCCGCACTCTTTCTTTGTAAGTTGCGCTACCCGTCCAGCGACAGCCAGGCTGGCAGCCAGGCGTTTAACGTCCCATTCGAAAGGGCAGGGCAGTGTTTCGTCGAAATCGTTGAGGTCAAAGATCGGCGTGCCTTCCGGCGTGGCATAGGAGCCAAAATTTGCGAAGTGGGCGTCGCCACACGCCTGCAACCGAATCCCCGTGCTCGGCATGCTCGCAAGATCGGCAGCCATGATAGCCGCAGCGCCACGGAAGAACGCGAACGGGTCAGCCTGCATGCGGAAATAGCGCACGGGTAGCAAATCCTGAATCCGGTTCTTCCCCTGCTCAACCAGGATGCCGACTGGATCTGTCCGATCTGCTTGCGGCGCCCACTCAGCGAGGGCGCTCCGCGGCAGTTGGCGCCGCAGGTCGAGTGCCGCCTTGCGTCTCTCGTCCGGTGGCCCAGTCGGGTTGGCGCGGCGTGAATGTGCAAGACTTTGGTCCATGTCCGTCACCATGCCATTGCAGGCGTCAGAACCCGGTGCTTTACAGCACCTTTCGCGGCACGTGAATTGCACGCAATGCGCTCTTGCGCACGACTGCAATCGGGAGAATCGGCACGCTATGGAAGACAGCGCAGATCTGCCGTCACGTCTACCCCCAGAAGAACGCACGCTGCCCCGCATGCTGCGCCGCCAGGCGGCGCTTTACGGTAACCGGAGACTGGTCGAGATTGGCGGCCACGCCTGGAGTTTCGCGGAGACTTTAGAGATTGCCGCGCGCTTCGGAGGCACGCTGCGGGCCTTCGGCATCGAGTGCGACGATCGTGTCGCAGTGATGTGCGGCAACCGGCAGGAGCTGCTGCAGGTTTATCTCGGCTGCGGCTGGATCGGCGCGGTAACGGTGCCCATCAACACTGCATCCCGCGGTGAACAGCTCGGTCATATCCTCTCGAATTCCCGGGCGAAGCTGCTGGTGTTGCAGGCCGAGTTCGCCGACGCGGTGGACTTGCTCGAGATCGAGTTGCCCTTACTGCGAGCGGTCTGGCTGATCGGCGATGCCAACCTGGCTGAGAGCTGGCCGCGGCCCACCCGTTTTCCCGCACCCGCGGAGCCCGTGCCGGAAGCGGCGATCGAGCCCGGCGATACGGTGGCGATCCTTTACACGTCAGGCACGACCGGCGTCTCGAAAGGCGTATGTTGCCCGCACGCCCAGTATTTCTGGTGGGGCGTAAATACGGCCAGACTGCTTGGGTTACGCGGGGATGACGTGCTGCTCACCACCCTGCCATTGTTTCACACCAATGCGCTCAACACCTTCTACCAAGCTCTGCTTACTGGCGCTGCACTCGTTGTTGAACCGCGCTTTTCTGCCTCAGGCTTTGCGGCGTCTCTATCTCGTCACCGCGCAAACGTCACCTATCTTCTCGGCGCCATGGTGCCGATCCTGCTGTCCCGTCCGGTCAGTGAACTTGATCGCGCACATCGCGTGCGGATTGCCCTGGGTCCGGGCGTGCCAGAGCGCTTCCATCCCGAGTTCCACGAACGGTTTGGTATCCAACTACTTAATGGGTACGGCTCCACTGAGACGAATTTCGTTTTGGGCTGCGCGATGGCCCAGCAGCGTCCTGGCGCGATGGGTCGTGTCTTCGACGGGTTCGAGGCCCGTGTGGTCGATGACGCGGACAACGCGTTGCCCGATGGCGTCCCGGGCGAGCTTGTGCTGCGCGCTGACGAGCCCTTCGCCTTCGCGACGGGCTATTTCGGCATGCCCGAGAAGACGGTCGAGGCGTGGCGCAATCTGTGGTTCCACACAGGCGATCGCGTCGTGCGCGACGCCGACGGGTATTTCCGCTTTATCGACCGGATAAAGGATGTGATCCGCCGACGGGGCGAGAATGTTTCTTCCTATGAGGTCGAGCAGGTGCTGCTGTCGCATCCGGATGTTGCCGAGGCGGCCGCATTTCCTGTCCGCTCTGAGCTCGCCGAGGACGAGGTCATGGTAGCGATCGTGCTTCGCGACGGCCATTTGCTCACTCCCGCCGTGTTGGGGGAATACTGCAAGGGCCGCATGCCCGCTTTCGCGGTGCCGCGCTTCATAGAGCTCCTGACCGCGCTGCCGATGACGGAGAATGGCAAGGTTCAGAAGTTCCAGCTGCGCGAGCGCGGCGTCACTGCGGCAACCTGGGACCGTGAGACTGGGACAAGCGAGTGACCGTCGGTCACGCGCCGACCCCTTTGTGGCAGGCCCGGGGACAGGTATGGCCGCATTCCACCCCATGCAGTCACTCGTCGGGAGCCGGACGAACGACCGATCTCGACCGTGAAAACAAGGTCGCAGCAGAACGAAGGATCCGTTGGCCTCCCGTCGAGCGCCAATGTGTACCGCTCTGTCAAATCGCTGGTAAGAAGACCACAGCGAATTCGATTTTGGCGAAGGGCCGAAAGAGTGGCGAATGTCGCCCGGACAGCTGCGACCGAAGCCTTGGCCGGCCTGGTGGAGCGGGTGACGTTCCACAATCCGGAGAACGGTTTCTGCGTACTGAGGGTCAAGGCCCGCGGCCAACGAGACCTGGTTACCGTGGTCGGCCACGCGGCGCTGATCAGCGCCGGCGAGTTCGTCCAAATGAGTGGCGCCTGGGTGAACGACCGAACCCACGGCCAGCAGTTCCGGGCGTCCTTCCTCAAGGCTAGCCCGCCGACGACGCTGGAGGGCATCGAGCGGTATCTCGCTTCGGGAATGATCCGCGGCATCGGCCCGGTCTATGCGAGGCGGCTGGTGCGAGGGTTCGGAGAGGCGGTGTTCGATCTCATCGAGCAACAGCCTGAGCGTCTGCGGGAGGTGAGCGGTATCGGCGCCAAGCGCGCCGCACGGATCATTGCCGGCTGGGCTGAGCAGAAGGTCATTCGGGAGATCATGCTGTTCCTGCACGCCAGATATCGTTGCCGTGCGCTATGGCTGCGATCCCCGCAGCGATCGATGCGGCCGCCCCGCCGGATGAGCCGCCACAGGTGATCGCGTGGTCCCATGGGTTCTTCGTCAGCCCGTGCAGTGGATTGTCGGTGAAGCCGCGCATCGAGAACTCGGGCGTATTGGTCATGCCGAGGATGATCGCACCCGCTTTTTTCAGGTTAGCTGTTACCGGTGAATTGGCAGGCGCGATGTTGTTCTTGAAAGCGACAACGCCATTGGAGTTGGCCTGCCCCTCAACGTCGACGTTGATCTTGATGCTGACAGGCACGCTATGCAGCTTGCCGAGTGGCGCACCTTGCTGCTTTGCGCGGTCGGCGGCGCGAGCCGCTTCGATCGCCTGCTCACTGAGGTCAACCACCACCGCATTAATCGCGGGATTAACCTGGCGCATCCGATCGAGATGCGCTAGCACGATCTCCTCCGAGGTTGCCCGCCCTTCACGGATCGCGCCTGCTGTGTCAACGGCGGACCACTGCCAGATCGGTGCTGTCATGTTCTTACTCCACTTCGCAGCCTGGAGAGGCTACGCGCGCGCCGCATGTTGGTGAATAGCGCCGGTTGCCTGGGGTACGCCATACCGCATGCTGCAAGTGCCCGTGCCCGAACAGGGCCGCTGGTTTGCGTGAACGCACGTCACCAATCGCTGCGCATTGCCCGATGCCCGGCCTGTCAGCATCCCTAATTGGCACACGTGTCCTGTCTGCGCCGCATGGGCCAAATCAGATTGCGGAAATTCGATTGAGGGCTACGTTCGACCGCGAGCCCTATTTCGAGGGATGTTGCGTTGCGAAGCCTCGTTCTGGCTCTGATTGCGATCGCTGCGCCGGCGCGCGTCGCCGGGCTTCGAACGAGTCGCATCGTTCTTCGACAACTACCGCTCCACTCGGGTCGAACCTTACGGATATCAGGCTCCTTCTACCTCAAGCGCGAAGTCGATGTTCCCTCGCGTTGCGTGGCTATACGGGCAGATCTTGTCATGGGTCTCCTCAACGAGCGCTCGCGCCTCGACCGTAGGTAGATTTGGAATCTTGACGTGCATCCGGACCGCGATGCCGAAACCGCCACCCTCACGCGGTCCTACAGACGTATCACACGTCACGATAGTACCTGACACATTCTTCTTGTGATGCTGCGCGACAAACTCCAGGGCACCGCCAAAGCACGCTGCGTAGCCTGCTGCGAACAGGTGTTCGGGTGTAGTGGTGCCAGGACGCCCTGGACCGCCCATTTCCTTGCGAACCGAGAGATCAACGCTGACAGAGTGATCGGTTGTCTCGGAATGGCCGTTGCGACCACCGGTATTGATGGCAGTCGCTGTCACAAGTGGCTTGATGGTGTATGTAGCCATGCCCTTTCATCTCCTCGAGTTTTGGCCAGTTTGCCCCATTCCCGTGGCTAGTCCACCCTCGCTCCCACATGGCGCAAGTCCCGAGACCAAGGCGGAGCAACCACATGCGCATTCTGATTCTGGGGGGAGGTGTCATCGGCACGTCCATCGCCTACCACCTCGCTGCGAGAGGCGCTGATGTCATTGTCATCGAGCGGAAGGCGATCGCCTGCGCCGCATCAGGCAAGTCGGGTGGCTTCTTGGCGATGGACTGGTGCGACGGCAGTCCTCTTATGCAGCTTGCCCGCCGGAGCTTTGCATTGCATGCGGAGCTTGCAGAGGAGTGCAATGGCGAATGGGGTTACCGCCGCATGACCACCTATGGCGGCGTCCTGGGCGGTTCATCCACTTCTGCCTCGCGTGGAGCACGGCCCGGATGGGTTTCTCCGAACATCTCGATCCACGGCCAACTCGGATCGATGGGCACCACAGCGCAGGTGCAGCCTGCGGCCTTTACGGACGGGATGATGCGCGCTGCGGAGGCGCGGGGAGCCGAGTTGCGGCTCGGCAACGTCACGGGGCTGCTGCGGCGAAGCGGAGACATGGTGGGCGTCAACCTCGACGGCGAAGTGCTCGATGGCGATGCGGTCGTGATCGCAATGGGGCCTTGGTCAGTGCTCGCGGCACAATGGCTCCCCCTTCCGCCTGTGTTTGGGCTGAAGGGACACAGCCTTGTCTTCGAGACCGGAACGGCGATTCCATCGGAGGCTCTGTTTCTCGAATACGTCGACGCGACAGGCTCGATCCTATCGCCCGAGATCTTTCCACGCGCCGATGGCACGACGTATGTGTGTGCGATCTCGAGCGACTCTCCCCTTCCGGCAGATGCTGGTCTGGTCGTGCCTGACGATGGTGCGATTGCCAGGTTGATGGCGATTTGCGATCGCATCTCACCGATACTTGCATCGTCTCGTGTTATCTCGAGCCAAGCATGCTTTCGCCCGGTGACGCAGGACGGACTCCCGCTGGTCGGCGCAATCCCAGGCGTACCCGGCGCGTATGTAGCAACAGGCCATAGTGTTTGGGGTATTCTCAACGCGCCCGCGACAGGAGAAGCGGTGGCCGAGCTGATTCTCGACGGAGCGACCCGAGCCGTCGATCTCTCGTCCTTCGATCCCGCACGCCTCGGGGCGGTGGAGCCGGGTCGCGTCACCGCCAGACACAGGTGCCTCGGCTGACGAAACAACATGCGGACATCACGTCACTCGGCTGGGCTGACCGAGATTGGCGGCTTCCTCCCGGTCCGCTTACGGGCCAGGATGCGCTCAAACCAGACACGCGACCAAGAGTAGCCAGGCAGCACGGGCGTCTCGATACTTCGGCCGATACCGAAGCATCAGCAAACGAACATTCTTCCCTGCGCCTGTAGCATGGGCACCGAACTCTACCTCGGAGTTTCCAGCATGACAGACGCCAATGTGCTCAACGCCGCTGCTGCCCTCGCAATGAGGTATCTCGAAACGCTTGATTCCCGCCCGATTGGGCCCGCCGCCTCGCTGGCCGAGCTCAGGGCTTGCTTGACCAAACCGTTCCCCGAAACAGGACAGGACGCCGAGCAGGTTATTCATGAGCTGGTGCGCGATGCTGAAGGCGGCATATTGGGTTCGAGCAACGGACGCTTCTTTGGCTGGGTGATTGGCGGAACGCTACCAGTGGCGCTTGCTGCCGACTGGTTGACCTCGGCATGGGACCAGAACGCAGCGTCGAACCTCACGGCCCCGGCGGAGGCGGTGGTCGAAGAAATTGTTGGAGATTGGGCCAAGGAAATACTCGGCCTTCCAAACCATGTGTCATTCGCCTTCGTCACGGGCTCGCAAATGGCCCACGCCACAGCCCTTGCCGCGGCGAGGCACCGGCTATTGCGAGACCGCAACTGGGACGTCGAGGAGATGGGGCTGGCCGATGCTCCAAAATTACAAATCCTCACCACAGAGAGTCGCCATGAATCGATCCTGCGCGCCGTCCGGCTGCTGGGGATCGGAACCCACGCCATCACCTACGTGGCCACTGACGAAGCCGGCCGTATGGATAGCCGTGCGCTGGCGGATGCGCTTCGCGAATCGTCCGACGTCGCGACCATCGTCTGCCTTCAGGCGGGAGATCTTAACACGGGCGTCTATGATTGCTTCGAAGAGATCTGTCCCATGGCAAAGGCCGCCAATGCCTGGGTTCATATCGACGGCGCCTTCGGTCTTTGGGCGGCAGCCAGCTCAAAATATCGACACCTGCTGAAAGGCGCAGATAAGGCCGACTCGTGGGTTACTGACGGGCACAAATGGCTGAACCTGCCATTCGAACTCAGGGTTGGTGTTCGTGGCCGATCCCGTCGCGCACCGAAATTCGTTCGCCCAGGCCGCCAGCTACTCTGTCCCTGTCGAGGAATTGCGTAATCAGAAAGACTGGAACCCCGAGTGGTCGCGCCGCGGTCGTGGATTTACAGCTTACGCGGCGATCCGTGCCCTCGGTCGAGTCGGTATCGCTGATATCGTTGACCGTTGCTGTGCCCATGCCGACCGTCTCGTTCGGAGTATAGGTGCGCTACCGGCTACCGAGGTTGTTGCATCACCAGTGATCAATCAAGGGCTCGTGCGGTTTCTTGCTAACGACGGCGATCACGACCGGCGCACAGAGCGGGTCATCGGACGCATCCAGGCGAAAGGCGAGGCCTGGTTTGGCGGGGCCATGTGGCGCGGCAAGCGTGTCATGCGTGTCTCGGTGTGCAATTGGTTGACATCGGGGCGCGATATTGACCGCACCATCGCAACCGTGCGCGATGCCGCAGCTGAATGCCCTTCCTGATGACGCGGGCGAGGGTGGGGACCTTTTTCGGGGAACCCGATCTTGCATTTGAACGACTGCTCTGGGACCCGTAGCGGTCAGAACTCGGTCCGTCAGGCAATCCGGAAGCGGACGCTCGTGATAGCGCGGCTGTGCCGAAGCCGCCTCGGTCGCGAGATCAGGTAAATCAGGGCAGACTTGAGTTAACCTCCAGGCGGATTTCCGTTCCTTTTCTTGGGACACCACTGCATCTTGCTCGCGCGAGTGCCCCTCGCTGGATTGGAAGTTAACGCATTACTGATACTGGGGCATACTGGTACCCGCCGCGACCGGAACAAGGCACATCGAGATGGGCACAATCCGAGTGCGTCTTCGGTACTGTCCTGGGCTACTGGCCGATCCATTCCGGAATGTGCGCCTTTGCGGCAGCTGGGACGCTTCGGGACGCGCCGCCACCCAGTGGTCGAATGTGCCGATGCGGCCTACGCTCGATGATGATAGTCGCTCCGCGTTCACCTCTGAAATCGACTTTGACGAAGGTGCCATCGGCACCGTGTTCCACTGGGGAGTGCTCCTCGATCGGGCAGCTCGGCCAAGATCTCTGGGGAATTGCAGCGGAGGTCGATGACGAGACCTCTACGTCGCGCGAGCGATCCTTCACGCTGGCGGCGGCGGACCCAAAGGCTGTGCCACAGACAGAGACCTACTACCTCACTCAATGCGGTCGGCTGGGCGTTCGTCCTGAGCCAAACACGCCGGGAATCCGGTTCTCGCTGTGGGCACCGAATGCACGCTCGGTCGATCTGGTCTTCGTCGATTCCGGCGCACGGCTACATAGCCGACAATGGGGTGGGGGCGGTCAGCAGTCGAGCCCGATGACGCGACCGGATGGCGGTATCTGGCAGGCACGGCTTGACAATTTTGCGGATGCAGTCGGTCGCCCGTATATGTTCCGCGTCACCAAGGATGACGGGACGCCGGCCTATCGGACCGACCTTTGGTCCTACAAACAGATCGGTGCGGGGGACGTTGATCCTGGCGGCCAGTGCTATACTGGCTTACCAGCCGCTCTGGAAGGACCACAGAGCTGCTCGGTCGTATGCGATCCACGCCGGATTGCCGCTCCGTCCGGCGAAACCGTATCGGCCGACGCATTCTGGGTGGACGAGTTCTCCCCCAATCATGCCCTTGCCGACGGCACTCGAGGATCTCGTTATCTACGAGCTGCATGTGGGTTCGCTGGGTTTTGGCCAGCAGTCCCCGGGACTCTTGCCGACGCCCTCGGCTTCGTCCACCACTTGGTCGCACTCGGCGTCAACGCCGTGGAGGTCATGCCAATCGAGGAGTTCGAAGGCACGGCGAACTGGGGCTACGGCACTTCGCATTATTTCGCCATCGACGAGGCGGCAGGCGGCACTGATTTGTTTCGCCAATTTGTCAAGGCATGTCACCAGCATGGCATCCTGGTGATCCTCGATGTTTGCTACAATCACTTCGACCCGAACGGCGAACGCAGCGAGTGGGCCTACGATTTAAATGACCCGACCAAGAACATCTACTTCTGGTACGAGGGCCGGCCGAGCGACTACCCGGCCGCGGATGGCGGCTACATCGACAATCTCTCGACCGGCTACGCGCCTGCTTTCGACCAGGAGATTGTACGGCAGCTGTTCATCAGCAGCGCCGTGTGGTTGGTCGAGACATGCCATGTGGACGGTTTCCGGCTCGACCAGACAAGCTCAATCCACCAGTACGCGGTGCTGCACGCCAATGGTCAATCTGCCGGCAGAGCCAACGCATTCGGCACCAAGTTCCTGAAGCAATGGACACGAACGCTGCGCCTAATTAAGCCGGAGTTGTTTTTTATAGCCGAGGATTACTCCGGCTGGACGGCGATGACGGCACCGAGCGTCACCGGGGATGGTGTGGGCTTCGACGCCACCTGGTATGGCGACTTCCAGCACCACATCGTCGAGTTTGATGGCGGCGGTTATGCCCAGCTGATCGAGCAAGCCGGCTTCGGTGATGCGCGGCCGCTCCAGATGGATTATTTCGCCGGCGCGCTCGCCGCCAGTGGAAGCGCCAAGATCGTCTACCACGAATCCCACGATGACTGCGGCAACCGGCACGGCTCCGCCAGGACTATGTGGCTCGCCGTGAACGGAGCCCCGCTCGTCGGCGCTACTCGCGACTTGGGCCGAAGCCCGCTCGCGTTTTGCTGCCGGCATGACCCTGCTTTCCGCCGGCACGCCCATGTTCTTCATGGGCGAGGAAATCGGCGCCTCAAAGCCCTTCATTTACAACACTTTCTAGCAGAACCGGGAGGATCTGCTGGGCGATACGGCAGGCATTGGCGCGCGCCTCTTCCGCTACTACCAGGACCTGATCCGGCTGAGCGAGGGCGATACCGCGATCCGCTCTCGCTCAATTCGAAGTCGCCGTGGCCGACAACGACAATCGGGTCATCGCCTTTCACCGTTGGAGCAGTGAAGGAGAGGTTCTAGTCGCTGGCAATCTTGGCAATGTGGCCTTTGCCTCGGGCTATTGGATTCACAGTGATCGCATCAGCGATTTCGGCTGGACCGAGATCTTCAACAGCGATGCCATAGTCTATGGTGGCTCAAATGTTGGCAATGCGGGCGCAACGCTCACCGGCATCAACGGGGCGCTCAATGTCATAATACCGGCGGCCGGCCTGGTCGTGCTTCGCCGACGCTGAGCGGTGCCGGCGAGGGTGGAATTGCCGAACGGGGATTTCGGCACGGCCCTACGTCGAGTGAATGTCCGCAGTCCACACGACCCGCCCCGTAAGCAGACGGATAGAAAACCACCTAAGCGGCCGTAGCAGTGTCCACTGGGCCGACCTGTCGCATCCGACCCTTGCACTCGTTCAAACCGACCCACTGACGGCGACGATTGGCCCGGCGGCCCGACTTACAGGCTGGCCGGACCAGCAATCCAGCAACGGCCGCCGTCCGCTGGAGCAAGGGACCGCCATCGCGTAACAGCCTATCGACATTCACCCAATCGCCGCCCACTGCTCGCCTTTGGCCCTGCGCGGCGATCAGATCCTCATCCACCACATGCTTGCCGCGCCCCGACATTCACCAGCATCGCCTTCCTGACCCATGGCGGGCGCTGGGGCCGTATCGTAGGATTTCGCCTCGCGCAAACGACACGTCGTCCCCGGAGGGCACATGACCGACACCACCACCCTGCTCGCCCGCCGCAACCGCGCGCTGGGCGCCGGAGCCCCGCTGTTCTACGAGCACCCGCTGCACATCGTCCGCGGCGAGGGCTGCTACCTGTATGACGCCGACGGCCGCCGCTACGTCGACATGTACAACAACGTCCCCTGTGTCGGTCACGCCAACCCGCGCGTGGTCGAGGCGATGGCACGCCAGCAGGCGACGCTGAACGTCCACAGCCGCTACCTGCACGAAGCCGTTGTCGAGTTCTGCGAACGCCTCGCCGCGCTGCACGGCCCGCAGATCGAGAGCGTCATCCTGAGCTGCAGCGGCACCGAGGCGAACGAAGTCGCGCTGCGCATGGCGCGATTCGCCACTGGCAAGCGCGGCATCCTCTGCACCGACGCGACCTATCACGGCAACAGCGAACTGGTCAGCTCGCTCAACCGGCTCGGCCAGTCGCCCTCGTCGAACCCGTCGGTCCGCGCCTTCCCCTTCCCGGAGAAGTTCCGCCCGATCGCGCCCGGCCTGAGCGAGGACGCGCTGTGCGAGGCGTATCTGGCAGAAGCTCGACGCCGCGATCGCCGACCTGCAGGCCTCAGGCGAGGGCGTCGCGGCGATGATCGTCTGCTCGATCCTGGCGAACGAAGGCCTGCCCGACATCCCCGCCGGCTTCATGCCCCGCGCCGCAGCAAAGGTGCGGGAGGCTGGCGGCCTGGTGATCGCCGACGAGGTGCAGGCCGGCTACGCCCGTACCGGCCATTGGTGGGGCTACGAGGTGACCGGCTTCACCCCCGACATCGTCGTCACCGGCAAGCCGATGGGCAACGGATTGCCGCTCGCCGCCACCGCCGCGAGCCGCGCGCTGGTCGAGACCTTCCGCGCCAAGACGCGCTACTTCAACACCTTCGCCTCGTCCCCGCTGCAGGCGGCGGTCGGCATGGCGGTGCTGGATGAGATCGAGCAGCGCGACCTCCGCGGCAACGTCGCCACCGTCGGCACCGCGCTGAAGGCCGCGCTGACCCAGCGCAAAGGCGCCAGCAACGCGATCGGCGACGTGCGCGGCCACGGCCTGTTCATCGGCGTCGAGCTGGTCAGGCCCTCGGACAACGGCGCCCGACACGGACCTCGCGAAGCGCGTGATCAACCGGTTGAAGGACAAGGGCTTCCTGACCAGCAATGCCGGCGCCTTCGCCAACGTTGTGAAGATCCGCCCGCCGCTGCCGTTCGCGCAAGCCGACGCGGCCGAATTCCTGGTCGCCTGGGATGAAACGATCGCCGAACTCGCGGCATGATCCGGTCAAGCCCGCCCATGACGGGAGAGGCAGGCGCGAGCGCCCGGAGCCACACATGACCGCGGAGCAGAGCAGGCCTATGCACCGGCCGCGCTGCAGGCGCTCGCGGCTTTTGGCGTCGAGCCGGCCGAGCTGCGCTTTGTGCACCTGAGCGAGAACGTCACCTTCCGCGCGACCGATGGACGCGATGGGTCGCCGCTCGTGCTGCGGCTGCACCGCCCCTGGTACCACGACATCGCCGCCCTGCGATCGGAGCATTTGTGGACCCGCGCCCTGGTGCAGGCTGGTATTGCGGCCCCCGAGCCGCTGCTGACGCAGGCGGGCGAGAATTTCGCCCAGGTCGAGATCGCCGCCACCGGGGAACGGCGCTGGGCCGGCCTCGCGCGCTGGGTGGAAGGCGAACTGCTCGGCGATGTGGTTGCACGTGAAACCGACAGTGCGGCGAACGCACGCCACTTCGCGCACATTGGCACCATCATGGCGGCGATGCATGACCAGGCGACAAGCTGGACACCGCCCGCCGGATTCCAGCGGCACGCGCTCGATGCCGATGGGCTAATGGGGCCGGAACCGTTCTGGGGTCCGTTCTGGGACCATCCCATATTCTCCCCGGTCGAACGCGAAATGCTTCTCGGCGCGCGGGATCGGCTGCACGCGGCACTGACCCGCTATGGCAAGCCGGCTCGCACGTTCAGCCTGATCCATGCCGACCTGCATCCGCGCAACGTGCTGATCGACGGAGCGCACGCCGCGGTGATCGACTTCGACGATGCAGGATTTGGCTGGCACCAGTACGACCTCGCGGTAGCGCTGGTCGCCTACCAGGACCATCCCAACTTCAGTCATGTTCCGCGATGCCTGCATCGCAGGCTATCGGTCCGTGCGCGCGATCTCGGACGCTGACCTCGCCCTGTTGCCGATGTTCCTATTAATCCGCGACATGGCGCAGATGGGCTGGTTCCATCAGCGTCCGGAATTGCCGCGGGCGCCCGTGCTGCCCAGGATCAAGGCGCGCATCTGCTCAAAGGTGGTGAATCTCCAGCCTCTCGTCTAACGCGGGGTCGGGACCCTCTATTGGTCCGCCGGTTCCGCCGGCAGTCGCACAATAGTCGGCTCATAGCCGAGTGCGCGGATGAACCGCAGCAGGTCGGACGAGCGCAGCGTGGTCGAGGCGGCATTGTGCAGCGGATGGAAGTTCACCCACTCGCTGTCGAGCATCTCTTCGTCCAGGATCACGGTAACGCGCCGCTGCGTGTCGTTTATCAGCCCGAACGGCGTCACAGACCCGGGCGTCAGCGCCAGCACCTCCTGCAGCAAGTCGGGCCGGGCGAACGAGAACCGAGGAGCATCCAACACCTTCTCAAGTCGCCCAAGGTCTGCGCGCTTGTCGGCTGGCATGACAACCAGCCAGATGCCTCCCTTGCGGTCCTTTATGAACAGGTTCTTGCCGTGCAGACCGGGGATCTTGTCATGCCAGGGCCTTCCCTCCTCCACCGTAAAGAACGGCGGATGCTCAACCGTGCTGTACTCGATGCCCAACCGGTCGAACATCGCGAACAGGTCGGCGGAAGTTGCTGGCATGGTGTCTCGGCAATGATCAGCTGCCGGCCGGGTTTGCAGGAACGGCATTCGCAAATCAACCAGCGGCCGGACACCCTGTCGCGGGCTGCCGGCGTGCCGCATGATCGGCACAGCCGTTTGCAGGGAGCGCGCCATGACGTCCGCCTTTCGTCCCGTCCATGAGCTGGCCGCGGAGATTGCCGCGCGCCGCCTGTCGCCGGTCGACCTTGTGGACGAATACCTTGCTCGTATCGAGCGGCTGGAACCCAGGCTGCACGCTTTCGTCTCCGTCAACGCCAGCCATGCGCGCCTGGCCGCCGAAGGCGCGGACAAGGCAATCCGCGCCGGCCATGCGGTCGGCCCTTTGCACGGCATTCCGATCGCGGTCAAAGACCTGGTGGAGATCGAAGGCGAGGTCGCGATGGGCGGCTCGGCTGCTTGGCGGCACCGCATTGCGCCGCACACCGCGACGCTCATGCGCAAGCTGATGGCTGCCGGCATGATCAACCTGGGCAAGACCCACACGGTGGAGTTCGCCTATGGCGGCTGGGGCACCAACCAACATCTAGGCACGCCGTGGAACCCCTGGGACAATGGCACGCACCGCGCGCCCGGCGGCTCGTCGTCCGGCTCCGGGGTCGCGGTCGCGGCGCGGATGGCGCCCTGGGCGATCGGCACCGACACGGGCGGATCGGTGCGCATCCCGGCCGCCTGGAACGGCATTACCGGGTTGAAGACCACGATCGGCCGGATCAGCACGTTCGGCGTCCTGCCGCTCAGCCCGACGCTGGACACGCCCGGGCCGATCACGCGCGACATCGAGGATGCGGCTCTGCTGCTGGCGGTGCTCCAGGGCGAGGACCGGTGCGACCGGCATACGCTGGGCGTGCGCGACGTCGACCCGATGTCGGAGCTGCGACGCGGAGTGAAAGGACTGCGCCTGGCACGGCTGCCTGCGCACGAACGCGACGGGATCGATGCCGAGGTGCTGGCGGCATACGACCGCTCGGTTGATGCACTCGCCGAACTGGGCGCGGAAATTGTCGATGTCGCGTTGCCTGCGCGCTTCGCCGAACTGGGTGCGATCAACGGGCGCATCATGTCGGCCGAAGCTTATGCCTTCGCTGGCAGAGCTGGTCGACGACAACGCGCAGCCACTGGACCAGGATGTGCGGCCGCGCGTGCGCGCCGGAGCATCGATTTCGTCGCGGGACTACCTCGTCGCGCTGGCCGAGCGAGAGCGGATGAAGGCTTCGTTCAACGCCGCCATCGAAGGTGTCGACGCGCTGCTGACGCCGACCGCAATGACACCCGCCGTGCCGGTGGCTTCCATCGATCAGAACACGACACCCGCGGTGTTCACGCGCTGGGTCAACTTCCTTGACCTGTGTGCGGCGGCGGTGCCGAATGGTTTCACCGCGAGCGGATTGCCCACGTCGCTGCAGATCGTCTGCCGAGCCTATGCCGAACCGTATGGCGCTGCGAATCGGCCATGCCTATCAGGCCGCACATGATTGGCACCTGCGGGTTCCGCCGATGGCCGCATAGGCATTGTCGGCTGCGTCGCGAGCATCCCTGTTGGGCCGTGCGCGAGCCATTCAGCCATGCTATGCATAGAAGGCTCAACGCGTGAGGAAACAGTGATCCATCATCTTTCTATCGCCGCGCGAGACCCGAAGCAGGCGGCTGAGGTGCTCGCCGAACTCATGGGCGGAACCGCGGTACCGTTCCCGCCCAACCCCGGAAGCTTCTTTGCGCTCCAACTCGATGAGCACGGATCCGGCGTAGAGGTCTATCCCGCGGGAACGGAGCTGCAACCAGGCGGCATCACTGGCGGCATGTTCATCAAAAAGGACGCGCGCGGCTACGGATCGACGCATTTCGCGCTCAGCGTCGCAACCGATGCGGCCACCGTACAAACGATTGCCCAACGCGCGGGATGGCAATGCTTCGACTGCAATCGCGGCCCATTCCATGTGATCGAGGTCTGGGTCGAGAACGAGACGATGGTCGAGATCCTGCCACCCCAGTACGCGAAAGAATATCTGGCGTTTACCCGTCCCGATAAGGTCAAGGCGGCCATGTCGGCGGCGGCGACCGCGTCTGCCCGCCATCCCCAAGGCTGAGCTCCCCGATACCAGGCACAAGGTTGCGACCAGCTGCTGGCGGTCCACGCGCCAGGATTGAAATCGCGTCATGACGCATTGGACCGAGACCTATCGTGGCGCGGTGCCGCCCTGGCAATGCGACGTGACCGAGCACTTCACGATCGCCTATTACTTCGATCGGCTGGAGGAGGCGGATGCCAACCTCGCGGACGAACTTGGCCTTGTCGATATGCCGCGCCGCACCGACATTTCCCGCCGGATCAATGCCCGCTTCGCACGCGAACTTCGCGCCGGTGCCAGTTTTCATGTCGAGAGCGCGGCGCTGAGCGTCGACGGCGGGTTACGCCTGGGCCATCGTTTTGTCGATTCGGCCAATGGCGAGGTCGTGACCTGGTTTGCAGGAGCACTGGGAGCTGTCGGCCTCGCCGCTGACATCGCAGCAACGCGGTGCGATCGCAGGCCGGCTCGCGCTCTGGAATGGTCCAGATGAGGAGCTGCGGCCCGAGCCGGTCACGACAGACGGTTTCATCCCCACCGCCCGCGGTCGGGTCAAGCCCGGTGACGTCGACGCGGCGGGCCACTTCGCTCTCGGTGCGATTGTGCATCGCTGTTCCAACGCCTCCGGTCAGCTTGGTGCAGCGGTCGGCATGGATGCCGCTTTCATGCAGCAGCAGCGGCGTGGCTTTTCGACCTTCGAGCTGACCCTGCGGTTGTCCGGGGCATTGCCACTCGACGCGCCTTATCTGGTCGAAACAGGCATCGGCCATCTCGGCAATTCTTCGCTGCGCATGATCCATCGCATGACCGACCCGCGGAACAGCGTCGAGGTCGCGCGGGTGAGCCAATTCGGCGTCAACCTAGATCTCGACGCGCGCCGCCCCGCCGCATGGCCCGACGATATCCGCCGCCGGGCTGCGGCGCTGGTCGTGCCGGTCGGGTGAACGACGACGATTGCTCTCCGGCGCATGGCGCGGAGGATGGCCAGGTTCTGCGCCATTCACGGGAGGCAACCGGCTATGGAGACATCGGCAAAGATCGCGGTGATCACCGGGGCCGGCAGCGGCATCGGGCGGGCAACCGCGCTCGCGCTTTACGCTGACGGGTTCTCGGTCGTGCTGGCCGGGCGCCGCCGCGAAATGCTGGAAGAGACGGCCGCGCTCGCCAAGGCGACGCCGCCCCGGATGCTTGTTGTGCCAACGGATGTCTCCGACCCAGCCGCGATCGCGTCATTGTTCGACACGGTCAAGGCGACGTATGGCCGGATCGATCTGCTGTTCAACAACGCGGGCATCAGCACCCGCAACATCCCGATCGAGGATCTGACGCTTGAGCAATGGTCGAACGTCGTCGCGGTAAACCTGACCGGCTCGTTCCTCTGCGCGCAGCACGCGTTCCGCATGATGAAGAGCCAGCAACCGCGCGGTGGGCGGATCATCAACAACGGTTCGGTCTCGGCTCATGTGCCCCGGCGGAACTCGACACCCTACGCGGCGACCAAGCACGCACTGACCGGGCTGACCCGATCATTGTCGCTCGATGGACGCGAATACGACATCGCCTGCGGCCAGATCGACATCGGCAATGCCGCGACCACACGCAACGAAGACACGGCACGAGGCCGTCTGCAGGCCAGCGGCAAGGTCGAGCCGGAAGCGCGCATCGACGTGAACGATGTCGCGCGCGGGGTCGCCTATATGGCCAGCCTGTCGCTCGAGGCGAATGTTCAGTTCATGACCGTGATGGCGACGAAGATGCCGTATATCGGCCGCGGCTGACGATGAGCGCATCATCGGAATGGTTGCGGCGGCACACACCGACGATGCCACCAATAGGTGATTTATTCCCCCGGGCGAATTCGTGGCGGCGTGCCGACGACCGTCGCGAGGTCTCGATGCCCGCGAACCTCGCTGGTGCAACCGCGATGCCCTTCTGGCAATCGCGAGTAGTAGGAAACCATGCTCCAGAACGCTGTCTTTCTACCGTGATCCTTACGCAGCCTGCCCACGTGGACGTCGTGTGACTTGAATGAAGCGTAATCTGTGATTGCCGAAGCCAGACTGCGCGGGCAGAAGGAAGTTCTGCGGCTCCTGCCTTTACGTAACGTGCCATGAAAACAACCGACCTCCGACGCGACGATTCTGCCAGCTCGGCGCTTGATTGGGTACCAGTTTCGCGGGTTCTCACACAACCTCGACCCAAAGCAGCCGTCTGTCACAGGTGATGCATTTCGAACCGCGGATTTGCAAAGGCAGTGGGTGAGACGCAGGCGTTGCCAGCGTACGATTATGGGTGGAGGGCGCACCTGGGAGCCTGGCCTAGGCCTGGGCGAACAGCACCCGCTCGATGGCCAGAGCCATCGCCGCGACGAAAACGGTGGCTGAAATCGCTGTCACCGCCCGGCGTTCCCAGGTGAAGCGGCTGAACCACATCAGTGCTGGGAACAGCGCGGCCACGACCATCGCCTGGCCGGCCTCAACGCCGAGATTAAAGAACAGCAGTGACCCTACGATCCCGCTCGGCGGTAGGCCGAGTTCAAGCAGCGCGCCTGCGAAACCGAAGCCATGCACCAGGCCGAAGACGAAGCTCACCAACCAGCGGCCCGAGGCGGCGCGTCTGCGGAAGATGTTCTCGAGCGCGACATAGGCGATCGAGAGGGCGATCACTGGCTCGACAATCGCCGACGGCACGACGACCACACCGAGGACAGCGAGTGCAAGCGTGATGCTGTGCGCGACGGTGAAGGCAGTGACGATGCCGATCAGGGAACGTAGGCGCCCGCCGCGCAAGATCAGCGCGAACAGGAACAGGAGGTGGTCGTAGCCGGTCAGAATATGCTCGACGCCGAGGCGAAAGAAGGCAATCGGACTGCTTTGCGCCGATCCGTTCTCGGGCGTTGCGTTCGCCTCTGCTGCGAGCGCGAGGCGAGCCTGCCGGTGATCCGGCTCGAACAGTAGCTGCTCGTGGCCCTCCGGCCATTGCACGGTGGCCAGCGTGTGATGGTCGGGGCCAAATACATCGAACACATTGTCGGTCAGCGACAACGTCCGGGGTGGCGCGGCGCAGGCATAATCGATCGTGACAACGATGGTCGGCCGCGTTGGTGACGGCGGCTGGACGGAAGCCCGTGCGGCGGCACAGGCCGTGTCGTTCGCGCCGACCGCAATATGCTGCGCCACCACCTCGGCGAGGAAGTCGAAGTCGCCCGTCGGCGCTGCCCCGACGGCCTGAATCACCTCGGTGGTGAGGGTCAGCACGTAACGCACAGTCTGTCCGTGCACCGTGACGACGGCGAAGCCGGTACTGCCGGAGGTGTGCGCTCGTGCGCCTCCCGTCAGCACGGTCAGAACCAGAAGCAGTGCAACGATCGCGCGTCTCATCGTGGCAGACTGCCGTCGAACGCGCCTAGCCACGCCTCACCGATGAAGCGCGACATCAGGTAAAGATGATCGTCGTTATCGATACGCATGTATTGGAGAAACTCGTCGGGATTTCGGGCGCCGAAGTGAACGGTGAGCACGGGATCGGCACTCGACACATAGAAGCTCGCGGTGATGCGCGGCACATCGAGACCGAATTCAGCGGGATCGGTGTCTTTCACATCGTCGGCAGGAATTTCGCGGGCAGGACCGGAATTGTGCATCATCCGAACCGCCGTGCTGATCTGTCTCGCCACGGCGCCGTCGATCCCGGCGCCCGCCGGCGTGGCCCAATCGTCTTCGCCCCGACGCAGCAACGATACGTGCTGATCCGCCCGCACCAACTCGACGCGGCGGACCTGCTCGGGCGGGGTCTTCAGCACGCCTTTGGCTTCGAATTCGACGAACTGGCGCTGTCTGGGCTGCTCGCCGCTGATCACCATCACGGCGAGATAGCCGACCACGAACGTGACGGCCAACGGCACTGCGATGCGCCGCCACCTGGTCATCGGCGCTGCCACCACACCAGTCCGCCCAGCGCGATGACCATGAGCGGCAGCAGACCGGCCACAAGGACGAACACCGTGCGCGCCTGGCTCTGCGTCAGCAGCACGAGCGACGGGACCGGGATACGGGTGGCAACGGCGGTGGTGCGCTCCTCGCGCGCGAGCCAGCGGACGGCGGCAAGCAATAGGTCGCTGTTCGACATGTAGGGAAAGAACGAGTTGCTCGCGAAGTCGCAGTCGCCGATCACGACGGCGCGCAATGGCCGGCTGCCGCCTGGCAGCAGGCCCTCGGCTGCGACGCCGAGCACGCGCGGTCCGGGCGCCGGCGGAGCGGCGGCATTCGTCGCCGGCCAGTTCGAGGGGCTCGTCGGTCGCGCGGCTCGCGGCGGGTGCGACATCGCGGGTATAGCTGTCGCGGCTGCTCATCAGCAGAGGTGTCACGCGGATATCGCCGGCGGGTTTGACGAGGGTGAGTGGCCGGATGCCCGGATAGAATGTCAGTGAGGCTGACTGGGTGATCGGGTGCGGATCGTAGCCGGTGACCGCGACCATTTCGGCGTCGGTCATGTAGTGGCTCAGCGGATCGACCACGACCTGCTGTTCAGGGTGCACGCCGAGATCGTCGGTCAGCCGCGCAAGCCCCGGCTCCAGCACGAAGCCCAGGTCGAACAGAAACAGCGCCGCTCCGCCCTGCGCCAGATAGCTGCGCAGCGCGGCGCTTTCGCCGGGAAGAAATGTGGTGCGCGGGTTGGCGGTGACGACGAGCGTGCAGTCGCCGGGAACTTCGTGGCTGGTCGCGAGAATGAGCTGGCGCGCTTCGTAGCCCTGCGCTTCCAGTGCGCGGCGAAAGCGCCCGACGCCGTGGCCCGCCATCTGCACCACTCGCGAGGACGCGTCGTCGTGGCTGTGGTCGGCGACACCTTCGAGATGCGTGTGGAACTCGAAATTGTCCATCGGCAGTTCGTTGTGGCCTTCGATGAAGCAGACGGTGATGATCCGTTCGCGCAGCACGCGCTGGACACCAAGCGCGATTTCCGCCTCGTCGGTGCTCTGCACCATCACGCGCCGTCCGTCGGCTTCGATCATCGCCGCGTTGTAGATACGGATGCCGTTGGTGCGCGCCAACGTGGGCTCCTTGTCGGGATCAACCGCGGTGAGCCGGAACAGCGGATTGCGCCGCTGCATCAGCTTCAGGATGTCGCTTGCGCGCCGCCCCGCGGGATCCTGGGAGTGGTAGAAATACATGACGCGCACCTCACGGCCGAGCCCCGCCACCACCTTCATCGCCGCCGCGGACGGCGTGTAGATCTTCTCGCGGGTGAGGTCGATGTGACCGTCGTGCAGCGTGAGCGCCACATTGGCGAGCGCGAACAGCGCGAACCCGACCACGACCACGCCGCCGGTGTAGAGCCAGTTCAGCCATCGCCCGAGCCGCGTCTGCAGCGGCAGGCGCAGCCCTGCCCAGAACAGCACCAGTACCGCCGCCAGCCAGCCGATGCCCCAGAGTAGCGGTTGAAGCTCGATCTGATGTTCGTCCATCGCGGCTCAGCGGCGCGCCAGCGCGCGAACGGTCAGGAACAGGCCAAGCAGGATCAGGGCGAGGAAAAAGCCGAAATCCGAAGTGTACATCGACCCCGTCGCGAAAGGCGTGAAGCGCGCGAGCAGCGACAGGCCGAGAAACCAGTTCTCCATGGGCGAAGGCAGCAGCGAGGCCAGCGAGTCGATTGACCACAGGATGCCGAATACACCCAGCGAAACCACAGCGGCCACGATCTGATTCGCGGTGAGTGCGGATACCGCGAGGCCAAGCGAGACGAGGGCGCCAGACAGCAGCACAAGGCCGAGATAGCCGCTATAGATCGGACCCCAGTCAGGATCGCCGTAGATGCCGATGACCAGCGCGTAGGTGAGGGTCAGGCCGATCATCGCCAGCAGCACCGTCATGGCGGCGACGAATTTGGCGAGCACGATGTCGATCTCCCGTGCCGGCGATGTCAGCAGCAGCTCCAGTGTGCCGATGCGGCGCTCCTCGGCGAACAGGCGCATGGTAAGGATCGGCACAAGCAGAACGAACTGCACCGCCGCCTGAAAGAACAGCGGCACCAGGCTGGCCTGTTTGGCGACGATGAGGGTGACGGCGAAGCTGTAGCCGCTGAGCAGCAGAAACACCGCGATGATCGCATAGGCGACCGGTGAGACGAACAGCGCGCCGACCTCTTTGACGATGAGCGCGCGCAACACCGTCAGGCGCTCCCGATTTCCGCGGTCAGCCGCAGGAAGGTTCGTTCGAGGTCCGAGCCGGCCGCGGCAATCTCCGCGATCCCGACCACGGCCAGAAGGCGTCCGTTCAGCAGGATCGCGACGCGGTCGGCCACCCGCTCGATCTCGCTCAGGATATGCGATGTGACGATGACCGAGCAGTGCGCGGCAAGCCCGCGCATCAGTCCGCGAAGTTCGATGATCTGCCGCGGATCCAAACCATTGGTCGGCTCATCGAGCACCAGGAGTTCGGGCTCGTGCAGGATTGCCTGGGCGATCGCCACGCGCTGGCGGTAGCCGCGCGAGAGTCGGCCGATGATGATCGAAAATACATCGTCGAGCGCCAGCCGCTCGCGCACGAACGCCAGGCGGTCGTGCAGCCTTTCACCCGCGAGGCCGCGCAACCGGCCCATGAAGGCGAGGAACTCGCTGACACGCATGTGCCGGTAGAGCGGCGCGTCCTCGGGCACATAGCCAACCCGCCCGCGCGCAGCCCGTCCTTCGCGCACTAGATCGAAGCCACCGGCCTGCGCCGACCCGGCGCTCGGTCGCAGATAGCCCGTCAGCACGCGCAGAATCGTCGTCTTTCCCGAACCGTTCGGGCCGAGCAGGCCCAGTATTTCGCGCTGGCCGACCTCGAACGAAACGCCGTCGACCGCCAGTGTCGCGCCGTAACGTTTCGACAGGCGGTCGAGCGCCGCCGCCGCAACGGCACCGGCGCGATGACCCTCCAAGTGCCGCGCCTCAGTCGTAGAATTCCGGCGCCTTCTTCATTGCCTTGAACGCATCCGGATCATGCGCGGTGAAGAAATCGGCCTTCTCGGTTGCCATCTCGTAGCGAATCCACTCGTAGGCGCTGAGGATGCCGCTCGGCGAATAGGCCAGGCCGACGCTCGGCGGGAGGTTCTTCTCGACATTCTCCTTGAAGTAGACGTTGTCGCCGGTGAGGATGGTGGGGCCTTTGTTCTTCAGCCGGCACCACCATCATCTGACTGCCAGGCGTGTGCTCCGACCCAACGCTTCACGACGAGCGTGCCGTCGCCGAACAGGTCCAGATCGCCGTTCAGCTGGATCATCTTGACCGCGTTCGGCTGGTCGGTGACAGGCGACGCAGCGGGTCACGTCGCCGATGATGTAATTGGCGCCGGTGCCGATCTCAGGCCAGAATGCATTCTGGATCTCGCTCTTCTGCACCACGAAGGTGGAGTTCGGGAATTTCCCGACGTTCCCGCCATGATCGAGATGCAGGTGGCTGACCACGACATATTTGATGTCGTCCGGTTTGAGGCCGATCTTCTGCAGTTGGGCATCAATCGCGACGTCCGGCGTGTTCACCGGCTTCAGTGCCTGGAACGCTGCCCCCCAGTAGGAGGGGTCGGTAATGATCTTGTCATTGTTGCCGGTATCGAAGAGCACGTTGCCTCTCGGATGCATCACCACGAAAAAGCCGACCGGCACCTGGATCTGCGGCATCATCGGCGCGCCGTTCTGCAGGTAGCCTTTGCCGAGCGTCAGCGCGCCGGAGCTGAAGGCATACAGCTTGATGTCCTGGGCCTGCACCGCACCACTGAAGGCGGTACCCAGCATGAGAGCACTGAGAGCCGTTGCCGTCTTGCCTACCATTCTGGACCCCCTCCGGCGACTCTTGTCGCGCTTGCTGAATTCTCGTTGCATCCTGCCATAGGCGCCCTTGGCGGTCCACCGCCCGCGAATTTGCCGCGCGGACCGCGAACGCGCTGATATTGCTAGGGAGGACCAATGCAGAGCCGATCTTGTTCGCCGTCGCTGCAGAAAGTGCCTCTCTAGTGATTCGGATTAATCAGCGGGGTGGTTGCATTCTTCTGCTTCGTTCAGAACCGGACCGCTTTGGGCAGTAAGTGTCGGATGCCCGGTCACAATCGATCACTGTAAAAGGTGCATCACTACTCGAACCGCCTGCTGCACCCGGACGCCCGTGTCGTCCAATGCACACCCTGAACGAGCCGGCAAAGACACAGGCATGACGACGTGATCGGCATTGCATGACTCTCGCTCATGTACGGTCTAACGAATTCTCTTTGTCAACACCGCTTCAATAGTCCTTATTGCTGCGCCGTATCTTTGCAGCAAAGAGAACTCGGTCGTGGGCATAGTCACTTGGTTCCTAGAGATGTTTTGGGCGTGGAGAGCCGGTGCGGCCCAGCGGGCATTGGAAAACGCTATGAGGAACCAATCCGCCAGAGACCTCCATCACAAGCTCAACACCGCGTTCTGGTATCTGCATCCACCGAACTGATTACAGCGCATCGGTACCCGGACAACATAAGCGGCTCAGTGGGATCTTCGGGGAACGGGGTTCTGGCTGTGGCATCCGCGGCGGCAAGCATGATAATCTTGCTTCCAGTTCATAGGACTGGCCACACCAACGCACGTACCGATTGCAATCCGTTAGCGAAGCAAAAGGGAGCATGCTGCCATGCCTGGCCTCTCCAGACGTACAGATCACTGTCTGCGGCCTTCTGGCCGTGGTGCCCGTGGGCGCTGGGGCGCAGGCGCCTATGGACGATGCGGCACTGGCGACGGCACTGCGAGCTGGTGGATTTGTGATCCTCATCCGTCACGGGACCACATTCGCCGATCAGGCCGACACCGACCCATTTAACTTCGACAACATTTCCGCGCAGCGCAATCTGAACGAGAGCGGCAAGGCGCTCGCGAGAGCCTTCGGTGAAGCCCTGCGTCGGGCCGGGGTCCCGATCGGCACAGTTTATACCAGCAAATTCAACCGTGCGTACAAACAGCGACACTTGCCGGCTTCACCCAGATCAATAAGACCGCGGATCTAACCGAGGGGGGCCTTATCGTAACGCCCGATGAGAATAGTCGCCGCGCGCACGCGCTTCGCCGGCTGCTGGCGAAATCTCCGGAGCCAGGCACCAACACCGTACCTGATCACTCACAAACCGAACATCCTTGACGCTCTCGGCAAGGACTGGTTCGACGTGAAGGAAGGTGAAGCGTCTATCTTCCATCCGAAGGACGGCACTTTCGTCCTGATCACCCGGCTTCAGATGGCAGACTGGCCACGGATCGCCATGACCGCGAAACAGTAGGCTGTCGATCCCCCTCACGTGACCTCAGGAATTACTGACGTGCTGAATGCGTCCGCCGATGAATTGGTGACTGCAATCCGGCGTGCGACTGAACGCGCGGCTCGGATCATGCCGAACGACTGGCTGCCCTCGATATGATCCTGGCTTCTCCGGCCGGCCGAGCGCGATCACGCTCGGCGTCGACAAGGGCTACGATGCCGCGGCATTT
>CAVZNH010000001.1:0-187421 GCA_963776505.1 uncultured Alphaproteobacteria bacterium | reverse complement strand
CATGTCCCAGAACTCGCGCCGTGCCTTGGCGTCCACGCCGGCGGTCGGTTCGTCGAGCAGCAGCAGGCGCGGTCGGTGCAGCACGCACGCAGCGAGCGCCATGCGCTGCTTCCAGCCACCGGACAGCTCCTGCGCCAATTGATCGGCACGATCGGCGAGGCCGATGCGCTCCAACACCTCACTGATGGCACGATGGTAATCGCGGAGCTGATAGAGGCGTGCCACGAACTCCAGGTTCTCCGCCACCGTCAGGTCGCCGTAGAGGCTGAAGCGCTGGGTCATGTAGCCGATTTGAAGGCGGATGCGCGGGGCGTCGCGCAGCAGGTCCATGCCGAGACAAGTGCCGCCGCCGCCGTCCGGCCGCAGCAGGCCGCACAGCATGCGGATGGTGGTGGTCTTGCCGCTGCCGTTGCCGCCGAGAAAGCCGCAGATCTCGCCAGCCGGCACCCGCAGCGTCAGCCCGTCGATCACCAGACGAGAACCGAAGCTCTTGCGCAGGTCGTGCACGTCGATGGCGAACTCGGTCACCGCCGCACGTCCACCGGCTGGCCCGGCTTGAGTTGTGCGGCCTGATCGGCGGCGGATGCGCCTCGATCAGATAGACCAGCTTCTCGCGGTTGGTCTCGCTGTAGATCACCGGCGGCGTGTATTCCGGCTGTGGCGCGATGAATGTGATGGTGGCGGTCAGGTCCGGGCGCACAGGCGTCGCAGCCGATCGCCAGCCGGTCGCCGCGATGCAGTGTGGCGAGCTTGGTCTCGGGAACGAAGAACCGCACCAGGATGTTCTGCGGCGGCAGCAGCGAGACCACCGGACCCCGGCGTTGATGGTCTCGCCGGGCCGCGCATAGGTATCGGACACCAGTGCGGCGACCGGCGCGGCGACATGACGCTGGGCCACCTGCCACTCCGCCTGTGCCAGCCCGGCCTGTGCCTGCGCCACCATGGCGCGCTGCGCGGCGATCTCGTATTGCCGCCCGGTCGGTGACTGCATTTGTGCGAGTTTCGCGTTGGCCGCCTTGACGCGCGCGATGGCGGAGGCCAGGTCGGCGCGCTGCTGATCCACCGTCTGCTGGCTGGCGGCGCCGGTACGCAGCAGTTCCTCGTTGCGCGCGAGGTCCTTGGCGATGCGATCGCGTGGTGGCGATCAGATCGGCAAGATCGGCCTCGCGCCTGGGCGATCTCGGTGTCGCGGCTGCGGGTCTCCAGGTTGGTGAGCCGCGCCTGCGCCTCCGCCAGCTTGCCGGCCGCGGCATCGCGCGCCGCGACATCGTCCGCATCGTCCTGGGTGAACAGCGGCGCGCCGGCGGCCACCTGGTCGCCGCGCGCGACGGCGATGCTGGTGATGCGGCCGGTCAGCGTGGGCGACACGCGGACATATTCGGCATCGACATAGCCCTGCCAGGCTGCCGGGTCGGCGCGCGGTGCAGCCACCACCAGCCGGCCCCGCCGGCCGCAGGCGCGACCAGCACGATGAGTAGCGAAGCGCGCTTCATGCCGGCTGGTCCGCGGCAAGGCCGCGCAGCAGTGTGTCGATATGCGCCTCGGCGACAGCGCGCGGGTCGAATGTGAGGTCGGTGTGACGGCCCAGCGAGTGCTTCCACAGCGCCAGCAACAGGAACGGCGCGGCGAACAGCGGCAGGGTGGCGTGCACGTCGATCGGGCGGAACTCGCCGCGCTCCATGCCGCGGGTGAGGATGCCCTCGATCAGGGCGAACGCCCGACGCAGCACGGCGTCGGCGTAGAACTGCGCGATGGCGGGGAAGTTGCCGAATTCGGCGACGACCAGCTTGGGCACCGCGGTCAGGTCGCTGTCCAGCAGGCGCAGGAACCGCTGGGCCAGCAGCGCGCAGCAGGTCGGCGCGAGGAGCCGGTATGAGCGGCGAATTGCGGCCTCGGCCGCCTCGACATTCGGCAGCACGGCCTGGCGCACGACGGCGCGGAACAGGTCCTCCTTGGTAGGGAAATAGAGGTAGATCGTGCCCTTGCTGATGCCGGCGGCGGCGGCGACGTCCTCCAGCTTGGTGGCGGCGTAGCCGCGCTCGGCGAACGAGGCGAGGGCGGCGGCGACGATCTCGCCGGGCCGGGCGTCCTTGCGGCGGGAGCGGTGGCATAGATGTTATTACTGACCGTTCAGTCAGTATTCAAGGCCAATCGCTTCGGCCGACGCCGAACCGTGACCGATTGTGGACCGACATTGACCTGTGCAGCTTGCCAGCATGCAACACACCGCACTGCTCGCGGTCGCCGGGCTACTCGCGGGTGCGATGAACGCGATCGCAGGCGGTGGCTCGTTCGTCAGTTTTCCGGCGATGATCGCGGCCGGGCTGCCGCCGGTAATCGCCAACGCCTCCTCCACGGTGGCGCTGTTTCCCGGAACCTCGCCAGCACGTTCGCTTATCGGCGAGACTTCGGTCCGATCACCGGCCTCAGACTCGGGTTATGGTTCCGATCACCCTGGCGGGCGGAGCGGCGGGTGCGGCGCTGCTGCTTGCGACACCGGCGCGGCTGTTCGATGCGGTCATCCCATTCCTGCTGCTGCTTGCCACGCTGACCTTCGCATTCGGCGCCCGAGCCGGGCTCGCGTTGCGGCGCATGGTGCGGATCGGTCCGCGCGCTTTGCCGGTGCCGCAGTTCGTGGTCTCGATCTACGGCGGCTACTTCGGCGGCGCCGTTGGGCTGATGATGATGGCGGCGTGGAGCCTGCTGACCGCGAACGCCGACCTCAAGGGAATGGCGCCGGCGCGCGTTCTGCTGGTCAGCGTGGCGAATGGTGCCGCCGTGCTGTGGTTCATCGTCGCTGGCGCGGTGCGCTGGCCGGAGGCGCTCGCCATGCTCATTGCCAGCGTGATCGGCGGCTATCTCGGCGCGCGGCTTGGGCGCTGGCTGCCGGCGCGGATGATACGAGGATTTGTCGTGGCACTGACCGCGACGGTGACGGTGGGGTTTTTCGCGCGCGCGATGTGACGGTCAACGCGTGACGCTGCGGCGCGGCCCTTCGATATCTGGCAGGAATGCGGTGAGCAGCCCGATCAGCGGCAGGAACGAGCAGAGCCGATAGACCGTCTCGATGCTGGTCCAGTCGGCGATCTGGCCGAGCGCGGCCGCCCCCAGTCCGCCCAGGCCGAACGAGAAGCCGAAGAACATGCCGGCGACCGTGCCGACTCGCCCCGGCAGCAGGTCCTGCGCATAGACCAGGATCGCCGAGAAGGCGGAGGCCAGGATCAGACCGATCGCCACGGTCAGGATGCCGGTCCAGAACAGGTTCGCATAGGGCAGCATCAAGGCGAACGGGAACGCGCCGAGGATCGAGAACCAGATCACCGGCTTGCGCCCGAAGCGGTCGCCGATCGGCCCGCCGGCGAAGGTGCCGGCCGCCACCGCGCCCAGGAACACGAACAGATGGATCTGCGCGTTCTGCACCGACAGGCCGAACTTATGGATCAGGAAGAACGTGTAGTACGAGCTGAGCGACGACGTGTAGACGTTCTTCGAGAACAGCAACGCGACCAGGATGGCGATCGCGAACAGCACCTCGCCGGCGTGACAGCACCGAGTAGGCGGCGCCGCGCGCGCTTCGAGCGCCCGCACCGCCGCAGCGACAGGTGCCGGCTGTACCACAGGCTGACATTGGTCAGCAGCAAGATCGCCAGCAGCGCAGCAGCGGAGAACCAGGCGACGCTGCCCTGGCCGCGCGGCACCACGATGAAGGCGGCGAGCAGCGGACCGATCGCCGATCCCGTGCTGCCGCCGACCTGGAACAGCGACTGGGCGAAGCCATGACGACCGCCCGAGGCCATGCGCGCCACGCGGGATGATTCGGGATGGAACACCGAGGAGCCGACGCCGACCAGCGCCGCCGCCGCAATGATCGTCGGATAGTTGCTGGCGACCGCCAGCAACAGCAATCCGATCAGGCTGCAACCCATGGCGATCGGCAATGAGTACGGCTGCGGGCGACGGTCGGTGACCATGCCAACCACTGGTTGCAGCATCGAGGCGGTCAGCTGTGATGCGAGTGCAATCAGCCCGATCTGACCGAAATCGAGCTGGTAGGTTTGCTTCAGAATTGGATAGAGCGCAGGAACCAGCGACTGGTTCATGTCGTTCAGCAGATGGCAGACCGAAAGCGACACCAGGATCGCGAATGTCGTGGTTTCGCTTCCCGCTTCCGTGGCGGTGTATCGCGCGGCGAGGGTGTTCTGGCTCAAGATCGGTCCGCTTGCTGGAGGTGCAAACCATTATGCGGGCGTTGCGGCCGCGGACCTATGCGTCAGGCTCAATTCTGATCCGCGCGGGCAAAATTGGCCGCAATCACTCCATTAATTGTGCATGATTAGACGCTCCGGGGCGCCGGGAGAATAGCCATGGCCAGACAGCACATCGCCGATCCTGATCACCGCCGCCGTTCGGGCAAGAACCATGCGCAATTTGCTTCCGTGGTCTGGATCCTGATCCTGCTGGCGTCCTGGCTCGTGATCGTCGAGTGGCAGACACTGCCTGATCTGGCCAGCGCCGCCATGGCAGCGTTGCCCTGATCAGCCCGGGGGCAGGTCTATAGCGCCGAGTACCTGCAGGTCCGCCGACCGCACCAGAATCACCTGTCCTTGCCCCGGGCGGCCGGTCTCACGGTGAAGCGGCGGGCGGTGCCGTCCCATTCCGCCAGCCTCTCAGCGTCCCGCACGACACAATACTCGCGCAGTCGCTGGCCGTCGTTTTCTCCCGCGTCCACATCGGTCGCCTGCTGCGGGTCATAGACGATGCGCTCGGCTCGAACCCCGCTGGCGCCGGCCGTCACCTCTACCGTGATGCTGCCTTCCGTGCGGCTGAGGGAGATATCGTCAGGCAGTGCGCTCGCAGCATCGATCGCTGCCTCGACCGCGGCCTGGTCCGATCCCACGACAACAGTCTTGCCGTCCACCACGAGTGCCGGCGTGAACACGTCACTGCCGAGCTGCCGCGCGTAGTTCCGCTGGCGGTCGGTGGCCGCACGGCTGGCGAAGCGGTCGCGCCAGCCCAGATGGTCCCAGTAGTCGACGTGCCACGCCAGCGCGATCACGTCGGGGCGACGCGCGAGCTGGCCGAGCAATGCGTCGGCCGGCGGACACGAGGAGCAGCCCTGCGACGTGAACAATTCAAGGACCACTGTCTTCGTCGCCGCGTGCGCCGATGGCACGATACCGCCGGCGAACGCCGCCGCAATCAGCTCCCGTCGTCGCACGATCTGTCTCCGTTGTCGGTCGGAGATCAGACTCGGAGCGATCTCAGAAGTTACAAGCTGCCGCCGCGCCGCCCGGCTATCGCGCCCAGACGCAGTCGCAGCGCGTTCAGCTTGATGAAGCCCTGCGCGTCGAACTGGTCGTAGGCGCCCTGATCCTCCTCGAAGGTCACGACCTTCTGCGAATACAGGCTGTTGGGGAATTCCCGGCCGATCACCGACACGTTGCCCTTGTAGAGCTTCAGCCGCACGCGCCCGGTGACGCTCTTCTGGCTCTCGTCGATCAGCGCCTGCAGCATCCGCCGCTCCGGGCTGAACCAGAAGCCGTTGTAGATCAACTCGGCGTAGCGCGGCATCAGGCTGTCCTTGAGGTGCGCCGCCTCACGATCCAGCGTGATGCTTTCGATGCCGCGATGCGCGGCAAACAGGATGGTGCCGCCAGGCGTCTCATACACGCCGCGATACTTCATGCCGACGAAGCGGTTCTCCACCATGTCCAGCCGGCCGATGCCATTGTCGCGCCCAAGTTCGTTGAGCCGCGTCAGCAGCGTCGCGGGCGACAGGCGCGCACCGTCGATCCCGACGGCATCGCCATGCTCGAAGTCGATGGCGATCACCGTCGCCTTGTCGGGTGCGTCCTCCGGACTGATCGTGCGCTGATAGACGATCTCGATCAGCCTCGATCGCCGGGTCCTCCAGGATCTTTCCCTCGGACGACGAGTGCAGCAGGTTGGCATCGACGCTGAACGGCGCCTCGCCGCGCTTGTCCCTGGCGATCGGGATCTGGTTCTGCTCGGCAAACTCCATCAGCCGCGTGCGGCTGGTCAGCTCCCATTCGCGCCACGGCGCGATGATCTTGATGTCGGGCTTCAGCGAATAATAGCTGAGCTCGAAGCGCACCTGGTCGTTGCCCTTGCCGGTCGCGCCATGCGCCACCGCATCGGCGCCGACCTGTTCGGCGATCTCGATCTGGCGCTGGGCGATCAGGGGCCGAGCGATGGAGGTGCCGAGCAGATACTGGCCCTCATACAGCGCATTGGCACGGAACATCGGAAAGACGAAGTCGCGCACGAAGGTTTCGCGCAGGTCGTCCACGAAGATCTCCTTCACACCGAGCATCTCGGCCTTCTGCCGCGCCGGGCCGAGTTCCTCGCCCTGGCCGAGGTCGGCGGTGAAGGTGACCACCTCGCATCGGTAGGTGACCTGCAGCCAGCGCAGGATCACGCTGGTGTCGAGACCGCCGGAATAGGCCAGCACGACCTTCTTCACATCCTTCACGCGCATGGATCAGTGGTCTCCATGTAGGGGCTATCGAGGGCCGGAGTTGCCCTGGAAAACATAATTGCGCAAGGCTGCCTGGCCGGCGCACGCCCAATTCGTCGACGCATCAGAGGTGCGGGCATGCGGTTGGCGACGACGCTCCGCAATTTCCACCGCGGGGCGCCGCCGCGCTGATGATCGACCAGCCGGAGGGTGTCCCTGGCCACGGCGGCGGCAATTGCGGCCGACTTTGCCTGCCGGTTCGGCCGTTGTCTGCTGCGGTTTGTCATAGCACCTGTGGCGCCGAAAGATTGCGGTACGGCCCCAGCGTTCTGATCAGGCGGCCGGGCGGTTCCGGCGGCTTTCGGTCCGCAACTGCCCGCACGCCGCGAGAATATCGCGCCCGCGCGGCGAGCGAACCGGAGAGGCAAAACCGGCGTCCATGACAATCCGCGCGAAGCGGTCGATCGCGCTGTTGCTGCTGGTCTCGAATGGGCTGCCGGGCCAGGGGTTGAATGGGATCAGGTTCACCTTCGCCGGGATGCCAGCGATCAGCCGCACCAGTTCGCGCGCATCTGCCTGGCTGTCGTTGACGCCCTTCAGCATGACGTATTCGAAGGTGATCCGCCGCGCGTTCGACGCACCGGGATAACGCCGGCAGGCGGCGATCAGCTCAGCGATTGGATATTTCCGGTTGAGCGGCACCAGTTCATCGCGCAGCTCATCACGCACCGCATGCAGAGACACCGCGAGGTTGACGCCGAGCTCGGCGCCGGCACGATCCATCATCGGCACCACGCCGGAGGTGGATAGCGTAATGCGGCGACGTGACAGCGCGATGCCCTCGTTGTCCATCGCGATCGTCATCGCCTTGGCGACGTTGGCGTAGTTGTACAGCGGCTCGCCCATTCCCATCAGCACGATAGTGGAGAGCAGTCGAGGTGCCTCACCGGTCGGCGACGGCCACTCGCCGTATGCATCGCGCGCGGCCATGAACTGACCGACGATCTCCGCCGAACCGAGGTTGCGGGTCAGGCGCTGTGTGCCGGTGTGACAGAAGCGGCAGGACAGCGTGCAGCCGACCTGGGAGGAGATGCATACCGCGCCGCGGTCCTCGGCGAGGTCCGGGATATAGACTGTCTCAGCCTCCTGCCCATCGCGGAAGCGGAACAGGAATTTTCGTGTGTCGTCATCGCTGGTCTGCACCACAACCGGCTCGGGCCGGCCGATGACGAAGCGCTCTGCAAGCTTGTGCTGCAACGGCCGAGCGATAGATGACATCCGGGAAAAATCGGTGACGCCCTGGTGGTAGATCCAATGCCAGAGCTGTTTGGTGCGGAAAGGTGCTTCGCCGATCGCCGCGACCTCGGCCGCGAGCTCGGCGCGCGACAGGCCGACGAGGTCACGCCGTCCATCAGCGAGCTGCACCGGCGGTGGATCGAACAGCGCCGACTTGGCGAGGATGCGGTCGCGCTCGGCCTCGGTCAGATGGAGAACCGGGTCATTCATCAGCGTGCCGGACATGCCTTGTTGATTGCCGTGTAAGCCGCGCCAAAGCCACGCAGGCTGAATGTGTCCACGATCGTCTGGCCGTCGCGCGGACCTGGTGAACGCGACAATGCTTGGCCGCCCTTGAGGAATGCGGCGACTGCCGCTTTGCCGTCCCGCGCGAAGGCGCTGCTCTGCGCGGTGTAGAAGTCGAGGCCAGCGGTATCGACCTGCACGGTCACCGTGGCGTCCTTGCGGAAGGGAAAGCCCGCGGAGATCGCCACGGTGTCGCGACCGCTTGGGCGCTCCGTGACAGTCAGCACTACCTCGCCGCGGCCAGGCAGCGCCGGCACCGAGTTCTTGGCGCGGACGAACGCATAGCAGACGGTCTGGCCAGATTCCTGATGCGTCGCTGCGATCCAGTCATCGAACTTGCCGAGTTCCCTGGGGCCCGGCGCGGCCTTCTCGGCGGCCGGGCGCTTCGGCTGTGCCTGTGCGACGAGCGGGACGACGAGCGTGAGGCAGAGCACGGTGACGATTCGGCGCATGCGGCAAGAGATACGGCGTGGGGTATGGTGCGACAAGCGGAGACGGGTCAGGAACCGGGCTTGCGCTCTACCCATTCGGGAATGTTGCGGCGAAAGCGGGGTGCGCCGTGGCCGCGAGGCACCGGATGGGCCGCGGCCTTACCCTCGCTGCCGACGGGACGCTCGGCGAAGCGACCGTGCTGGAGCAGACGGTCATACAGCACCAGCGCTCCAACAACGGCCAGATTGAGCGCGAACCGGGTGGGAATCCTCACCACGTGCCGGCAGCGTTGCAGCATGGCGGGCGACAGGCCCGACCGCTCGGGGCCCAGCACGTAGGCGGCGTTCACCGGATGACGGAACGACGGCAGGTCGGTTGCTTCGTCCAGCAGCTCAACGCCCACCAGCACGCAATGCTGCGGCAGGCGAAGCGTATCGACGTCCGAAAACCGCCAGAGCGGCACGTGCTCCGGTGTCGCGGCGGTGTCGGCGAGCCGGCCGGCGCGCGCATCGAACCCCGCGCCGACGATAAAGCAGAACGCCGCGTCGAAGGCGTGCGCGGTGCGCAGCAGGGCGCCGACATTGGCCGACTTCGAAACGCCCTCAACGCCGATGCCGAAATAGCCGCGTGATCTGGCTTCAGCCATGCCGGCGGTCTATGCCGGGCGCATGACCGACGCAACCGACGCGAGGCTGGCCGCACAGTACGAGGCGTTCCCGTATCCGCGGCGCGATCCGCGTGACGAGGCGAAGCGGCTGATCGTCGGCAGCCCGGGGCATCTGCGCGAGATCGATTACTGGGTGTTCGGCGCGCGTCGTCCGGCGTCGGTGCCGCTGCGCGCACTGATCGCCGGCGGCGGCACCGGCGATGCGACGATCATGCTGGCGCAGCAGATGGCGCGTGAGGGCAGGGGGGGCCGTGTCACCTGGCTCGACCGGTCGGCGGCGGCGCTGAAGATTGCCCAGGCACGGGCGGCGGCGCGGGGGCTCAGCAACATTGTCTGGGAGCAGCGCTCGCTGTTGGAGTTGCCGGGATCGGGGCTGGGACCGTTCGACTACATCGACTGCTGTGGCGTGCTGCATCACCTGCCCGATCCGGCGGAAGGCTTGCGTGCACTGCTGTCGGTGCTGGCGCCGGGCGGCGGGCTTGGGTTGATGGTCTATGCGCCGCACGGGCGCACCGGCGTCTATATGCTCCAGGATGCGCTGCGATTGCTGGCGCCGGCGCAGGAGAATCCTGCCGAGAGGCTGGACGTGGCGAAGCGCGTGATGCGGCATCTGCCGGAGACCGCTTGGCTGCGGCGGAACGGCTTTCTCGACGACCACATCAATGGCGGCGACGCCGGGTTGTACGATCTGCTGCTGAACCCGCGCGACCGCGCATTCACCGTGCGCGAACTGCACGCGCTGCTGGCGGGTGAGGGGCTGACCATCACGTGCTGGGTCGAGCCCGCGCGCTATGATCCGGTTCCGCTGCTGCCTGATCCGCGGTTGCGCACGCGGATAGAGGCGCTTGATCCGATCGATCGTGCTGCATTGGCCGAAGCGCTGGCCGGCAATGTCAGCGCGCATATCGTTTATTGCGTGCGTGCGAGTGAGCAGGCGGAACGTGCGGACTTTATGGCTGCCGATGCCATGCCAGTGCTGCGCGAGCTGTCTGGCCCGGAGCTTGCGGGAGGAATTGCGCCGGACGGCACGATCACCATGGTGTTCGACGGGCTGCGTCAGCCGATTGCGCTGCCGCCGCTGGCCGCGGCGATTCTGCGGCTGTTGGATGGGCGGCGAACTGTGGGGCAGATCGCAGCGGCGCTAGCGGAACGCGGGACCAGCGCCGAGGCATTCATGCGCGGTTGGCGGCCGACGTTCGGCGCGCTCGAGCGGATCAACCGGTTGCTGCTCGCTGCACCATCTGTCTGAGGATGGCGGTTGTTCCAGCGATCTCGCGAACGTCAGGTGCCGATCTGCGCAAGCGCGGCGCGGCCGAGCAGCCCGTAAGGCGACGCGAGCGTCTCCACGATCTCGAAATGATTGTAATTGTTGCCGACCAGCAGTTCCACGGGCTTGCCTGCCGCACGGAGGGCAGCAGCGAAATCCCGGCTCTGGCGTTGGAACTCCGGCGTTTCCAATGTGCCAAAGGCCAACACGACGGGTGCCGTGAATCGATCGATGTGGCGCTGCGTGCTGAGCGCCGCCTCCATATCGTCGGTGAAGTTTACGTACCGCGAGCGCGCCGAAAGTCGCACCGGCCGGAGGTCATACATCCCGCTGCAAAGCAGTCCGGTCTTGATCACGTCGGCGGGCAGATCATACCGGCCACGCCAGTCCGTTACCATCGCCACCCCTGCCAAATGCGCTCCTGACGAGTGACCGTAGAGATGGATGCGACTGGGATCGCCACCAAAGCTCGCGGCGTTCCGGTAGACCCAGGCGATGGCGCGCCGCACCTGGTCCGCCATCGGCGTCAGGTCGCCGCCCGCTTCGATTACGTTGATGAAGTCCAGCACGACATGATGTGCGCCAGCACGCACGAACAATTCGGCCGCGAATGCATAGTTCTTGGCGAGGCCGCGTTGCCACGCACCGCCATGCACGAAAATGCTGATTGGCGCGTTCGTGGTGGCCGCCGGATACAGATCGAGCGCCTCGTTGGCAGTTGGGCCATAGGCGATACGGCGTGGCGCACCCAGTCGCTCGCGGGCAATGTCACTGTTGCTGGCGTAACGCTCCAGGGTCTGTGACCGGTTGAGCGCGTATCTGGATTGGTCGTAGGCGTCGTCCAACGCCTGCTGGTCCATGTCCAGCCATACCGCCGGACCCGACACTTTCGTCGCATCCCGCTCCCGCGGCGTGGCCGTGCCTGACGCCATGAGGTCATTCCGCCTTGGGAGATCCGTCATCATTCACCACCGGCTCATGGATCAGCTACTCTGTCAGGCTATGTAGGACAATATTCGCTCGTTCATTCACGCTGATTTTAGGCAAGATCCTCACCCCATAGCCGAGCGAGGGATATATATCGAGCAATCGGTGATACTCGGCGACGGCCTTATCGAGGCCATGGCGTCGTTCAGAGTCAGCCACATAGATTTCAGGCCAAGGCGGTGTAAGGAAAACCTTCCGGTGATAGCGGTGCGCTTCTCCAAGGGTTGTCAGCGTCGGCTCACCTGTCAGGTGCTGGAGCGCAGCAGCGGCATCAAGCAAGCCCCTATCAAAGAATACCCAGCCGGTTTCACTTCTCGCTGCAGCACGGTCAGCAAGGGCGATCTCGACAGCACGTCGCGCGAAAGCGATCTGGTCCACCCACGGCAGTGCCAAACCCGCGCCGAGCACCTCTTCCTTCACGATCCTTCGCCCGGGCTCCTCCACTGTGGCGTAACCGCGTTGGCCGAGTTCGATCAGCAGCGTTGACTTGCCACCACCCGAGCACCCAGAGATCACCACGAATCGATTGACGTTCATGTTTCCTGCCGCGCTGCTTCTCTCAGCGTTCCGCCAGCAGTGGCTGGTTGCCGTAGGTGTCTGCCGGCGCCGGTATCATGAGCCATACCCGGAAAGATGCATTTCGCATATTGCTTTAAGCCGGCCGCCGTCTTAGGGTCCATTTGCAATGCATCTTTCCGCGCCATGAAGCCTGTTCGCCCGTCCTGTATCCGGAATCATAGAACGGCGAAATATGTGGGCTGTCATTGCGAGGAGCGAAGCGACGAAGCAATCTCGGTCATAAGTTCGCTGCATCGAACGAGACTGCTTCGTCGCTTCGCTCCTCGCAATGACAATGTCTGCGTGCCTCGCGCTCGAACGATAATGGGTACTAACAAGCTCGTCGCCGATCTGCTGGCGATCTGCGTTATGGTGCTCTTCCTGTGATAGTCCTCTTCGATGTGGTGACCGAGGCAACGATCCAGGTGCTGGTGGACAGCTTCTACGCGCGTGTTCGGCGTGATCCGACGCTGGGGCCGGTCTTCACGGCGGCGCTCGCAGATGACGCGTGGCCCCGGCATCTCGAGAAGATGTATGCGTTCTGGTCGTCGGTCATGCTGACCAGCGGCCGATACAAGGGCGATCCCGTCAGGTACGCACCGCAGGATCGTAGGCGTTGCGCCGCCGATGTTCGGCAACTGGCTCGACCTGTTCGAGGCAACTGCGGCTGAGCTTTTCATTCCGCCGCTCGCGGAGCGGTTTGCAGCCAAGGCGCGGCGCATCGCTGAGAGCCTGAAGTTGGCACTGTTCCCATGCACCTGACTGCTTTCAGCGACTATACGCTGCGCACGCTGATCTATCTGGCGTTGCGCCCAGGCAGTCTGTGTACCATCGAGGAGATCGCCACAGCCTACGACATCTCGACCAATCATCTCACCAAGGTGGTGCATCAGGCGGCGCGCGCCGGCGAGGTTGTCACGGTTCGGGGTCAGCACGGTGGGCTGCGGCTCGCCAAAAGGCCGGCGGCGATCAATATCGGCGCGGTGTTGCGTCGCACCGAACCGGATCTCGATATCGTACCATGCTTCGGCTCCGGTGCCGCCTGCGCCATTCAGCCAGCCTGCGTGCTGCAAGCGGCTCTGGGGGAGGCCCTTGCGGCGTTCCTCGCGGTACTGGATCGCACGAGCCTCGCCGATCTCATCCGTCCGAGGCAGGCTCTGTCCCGGTTGCTGCATCTTCAACCGTCTGCATGACGAGGTGGTGATGACCTTTGATGTGCAACAGTTCGCCGTCACGCTGGTGAACGCCACGTCCGATGCCGTGGTGTATGCCGACGCGGAAGGACAAATTCGCTATTGGAATGCCGGAGCCCAACGGATCTTCGGCTACACGGCAGACGAAGCACTGGGCCAGTCGCTGGACATCATCATTCCTGCCTCGCTGCGGTCCCGTCACTGGGAGGGCTATAGGAAAACGATGCGCACCGGCGCGACACGCTATGGCGCCGGGGACATTCTCGCCGTGCCTGCCGCGCGCAAGGATGGTTCGCGCATCTCGATCGAATTCACCATCACACCGTTCCTCGGCGCCTCTGGCGCGATCCTCGGCATCGCCGCAATCATGCGGGACGTCACCGTGCGCTTCGAGGAGATGAAGACGTTGCGGCAGCGCGCTGAGAGGGCGCCCGAAGAGGGCCGAGCCTGAAGGGCAGGGACCAACGGTTCTTCTGCGTGCCTACGCCCGCATCTCCCGCGCAGTCCCCCGCATCAGGATCTGCGCGAACCTGCTGGTGACCGCCGCGTGGTGCGCGATCGCCGCCGGTGACATGTCGGCATCCGGCCGCTGCTCATGCTCGAAGTGATGATGGCGGTCTTCGCCCCGCACCAGCGTCGCGCTGTCGGCGCTGCCAGCGACCTGGCGCACATACGTTGGAATATACCGGATCGCAAAGCCGATGCGCCGATCGTCTGATGGATTGGGATCGGAGCCGTGGATCAGCCGCACATGGTGCAGCGACATCTCGCCGGCCGCGAGTTCCAGCATCGCCGCCTGCCGCTCATCGACATCCACCTCGATCTCCTGGCCGCGTGACAGCAGATTGTCAGCGGCGAAGGTGTCGCGGTGAGGCGCCTGGTCGAACAGATGGGTGCCGGGGATCACCCGCATCGCGCCGTTCGCGGTGGTGCTGTCGGTGAACGCCACCCAGGCGGTGATGATGTCCGGTGGCTCCAGTCCCCAATAGGTCGAGTCCTGGTGCCACGATACATAGCCTGGATTGTGCGCTTCCTTGGTGAAGAAGGACGTGCCCCAGCAAAGGATGTCCGGACCGATAATGTCCTCTACCGCATCGAGGATGGGCGGATGGCGGACCAGATCGTTCAACCAGGTAAACAGAAGGTGCGGCTTGTGGCGCACTGGACCCTGCATCCCATCACCGGCTGCCTCGAACGCTTCAAGCCTGCGGCGAAGCTCGCCGGCATCCGCTCGGCTCAGGACCGGGATCGGCGCGTAATAGCCAAGTTCGCGATACTGCCGCACTGCGGCTTCCGACAGGGATTTCACTGGCTGATCCTGTTTCGGGCCAAGATGGACAAAGCCGATACTCCCGAGCCACCATCGCCGGCAAGTCTGGGAGGAAACAACAACAACCTGGGAGACTCTAACATGCGGAGACGCACTTTCCTCGCCGCCTCGGCCGCGACCCTGGCGCTGCCCTCGGTGGGACGGGCGCAGAAACAGCGGGTACTGAAATTCATCGCCGCAATCGGACCTGGCGATCCTCGATCCGGTCTGGACCACCGCCTACGTGACGCGCAACCACGGCTACATGGTGTTCGACACGCTGTACGGTCAGACCGGCCAGAAGGACGGCTTCAAGGCAACACCGCAGATGGTCGCCGGCCACGTCATCGAGGACGACGGCAAGACCTGGAAGCTCGACGCTGCGCGACGGCCTGATGTTCCACGACGGCGAGCGCGTGCTGGCGCGCGACTGCGTCGCCTCGATCAAGCGCTGGGGCGCGCGCGACGCGTTCGGCCAGGCGCTGATGGCGCGCACCGACGAACTCTCCGCGCCTGACGACAAGACCATCCTGTTCCGCCTGAAGCAGCCCTTCGCGCTGCTGCCGGACGCGCTGTGCCACGGCGCCTCGAACATGTGCGCGATGATGCCGCAGCGCATCGCCGAGACCGACCCGTTCAAGGCAGTTCACCGAGGTCGTCGGCAGCGGCCCGTTCCGATTCAACGCGAATGAGCGGGTGCAGGGCTCGCTGTTCGTCTATGAGCACTTCGACAAGTACAAGCCGCGCGAGGATGGCGAGGCCAGCTTCACCGCCGGTCCCGAAGATCGTGCATTTCGATCGCGTCGAGTGGCACGTGCAGCCGGACCCGGCCACCAAGGCGGCGGCGATGCAGGCGGGCGAAATGGACTGGTGGGAGAACCCGTCCGCCGATCTGCTGCCGGTGCTGCGGAAGGCCAACATCCAGACGCCGATCACCGACCACACCGGCGCGCCGTACCTGCTGCGGCCGAACCATCTGTATCCGCCGTTCGACAAGCCGGCGGTGCGTCGCGCGCTGATGGGCGCGATCGACCAGAAGGAATTCATGACCGCGATGATGGGCGAGGACACCTCGCTCTGGTCGGCGCCATGCGGCTTCTTCCCGCCGATCTCGCCGCTGGCGAGCGATGCCGGCATGTCCGCGCTCACCGGCAAGCGGGACTATGCGGCGGTGAAGAAGGCGCTGGAGACCGCCGGCTATCAGGGCGAGAAGGTTGTGCTGATGGGGGCGACCGACCAGCCGACCAACTATCCGCTGGCCGAGGTCGCCGCGGATATGCTGAAGCGCGTCGGGATGAACGTGGATTACCAGGCGACCGACTGGGGCACGCGTGGTGCAGCGGCGCGCGCTGACCAAGCCGCCGGCCGAGGGCGGCTGGAATCTGTTCTGCACCGGCTTCTCCGGGCTCGACTTCTTCACGCCGGCCAGCCATCTGCCGCTGCGCGGCAACGGCAAGGGCGCGTGGTTCGGCTGGCCGACCGATGCCGAAGATCGAGGCGCTGCGGGATGCCTGGTTCAACGCGCCGGACCTTGCGGCGCAGAAGAAGATCGGCGCGGAGATCCAGCTTCAGGCATTCGATAACGTCCCGTACTATCCGCTGGGGTTGGCGCAGTTGCCAACCGCGTTCCGCCAGGACATCACCGGTGTGCCGGAGGGCTTCGTGATCTTCTGGAACGTGCGGCGAACCTGAGCCCCGACGCGGTCATCGTCATCTTTGGCGCGGCGGTGCGCCCCGGCGGCCGGCCCAGCACCACGCTGGTCCTGCGCGTCGAGGCCGCCGCCGCATTTGGCCGCTCGATTCACCAAGCCCTCTGTTCGTGCCGACCGGCGGCGTCGGGCGTCATGGCCCGTCGGAGGCGTCGGTGATGGGGGCCTTGCTGGAGGCGCGCGGCGTGCCTGCCGAGCGCATCCTGCTGGAGGAGACCGGCCGCGACACGTTGTCGTCCGTCCAGGCGGTCATGGCGCTGCTGCGGAGTCGCGGCGTCGTCGCGCCGGTGTTTGCCGCGAGCAGCCTGTACCATCTGCCGCGGTGCATTCTGCTGCTGCGATTGATGGGAATGCCGGCCCGCGCCGCCATGCCGCCGACGGTTCCCGCCGCGACGCACTGGTATCGACGCTGCTGCTGGTGGCTGCGTGAGGCGCTGGCGCTGCCGTACGATACCTTGCTCGTCCTGCTCTTGCGCCTGCGTGGACAGCGGTGAACGCTGCGTATTGCATAAGGGAGCTGACACACATGGCTGACATCGATCCGCGTACGCCCGCCCTCCATGCAGCCGATGCGCCGTTGCGGGCGCGTGCCTCGGGCTACCCCGCGGATCTGGCGGCCCGTGTGGCGGGGCGCGAGAAACGGCCGCTGGGCGATCTGTTCGGGCTCACCGTGTTCGGGGTGAACCTGACGCGCCTGGTGCCCGGCGCATGGTCCGCGCTGCACCACCGGCATAGCCGTCAGGACGAGTTCATCTATGTGCTGGAGGGGACGCCGACACTGATCACCGATGCCGGGTCGACGCAACTCTCACCCGGCATGTGCGCGGGCTTCCCGGCTGGCGGCGCCGCGCATCATCTCGAGAACAACAGTGGCGCCGACGTGGTGATCCTGGAGATCGGCGACCGCACGCCTGGCGACGAAGGGACCTATCCGAACGACGATCTGAAGGCCGCGATGGGTCCGGATGGCAGGTATGGCTACACCCGCAAGGACGGCTCGCCGCTGTAGGCCGTCAGCGCTCGGTCTCGTCGGAATCCGGCTCGACCTCGATGTCCGGGCCGATCGCATCGGCGTCGTCCTCCAGATCGGCGGCATCCTCGATGATGTCCTCCTCGCCTTCCTCCTCGACGCCCTCCACCTCGATGTCGGCTTCCTCCATGCCCGGCGCCGGGACTGGCTTCTTCGGGCGTCGCTCCTCCACCACATTGCCGCCGGTGCGGCGCGGGCGCGGTTGCTCGATGGGCTGCTCGGTGGCGCATTTCGGGCAGACCGCCGGGACCTTGGTCAGGTCGTAGAAGCGGGCGCCGCAGGCGACGCAGACACGCTTGGTGCCGAGTTCAGGCTTCGCCATCCAATTGGCCTCGCGTGGGTTTGGCGGTGCGGGAAGCCGGCGCTCCTGCCACTGCCCGGCCCGGGTGTCAAATCAGCCGCTGGGCGTCCTGTTCGTTTCAGCTCGGCAGCAAAGCAATCTGGCCGATGAAACGCCATCCTGCCCCGCCCTCAATCCCCTCCGCAAATGGAGTGGGAGGAGAGAGCGATTATTGGCTGCTTACTCGCCGCTCAAGCATCCGGAGACGGGCGGCTGCCGATGTGTCGCCAAGTGAAAGCGCCTTTCGGTACCAAGAGGCAGCAACATCTGAGATCCGCTTGGATGCCGCGCGCGCCGATCTGAGCCAGGACACGCGGATCGTAGGTCTTCGCCATACCGATTGCGCCACGGGCATCTCCTGCTGTCGCCGCCCGCTCATAGAGTAGGCGTGCCGCGGCGAGATCACCCAACGCGAGCAGATCGTCACCACGACGGAGCATCAACTCAAGCGTGTCGGCTGGGAGCGCATGAGCCGCCGGAGGCACTTCTGCCACAGTGTTGCTGACCCGTGGCGAAGCTTCCGATGTTGGCGCCGCGTCCGGAATGGTCGGACTGATCGCAGGCTGCACCATCGCCACGACAATCGGCTTGGATGCGGGAGGCGTTTCCTCGTTGGACTGTTGCCTGGGGGGTGCCGCCGGTTCCGCGTCGGTCGCGTGCTGGTTCGACGGACCGAATGGAGCCGTCATAAGCCTCTGTCGCGCCAACTGGAAATCCTCGGTCGCTGCTCCGTATTGCAGTTTGATCAGCGCAATCTTGCCTAACAGTGTCAGCGCCTGAGCGGCCGCGAATTGATGCTCGCTGGCAAGCGGCGTGTGCGCGCCCCTGCCGTTGGTCAACTGGGCCGCCGACGCGATCTCACGATCCTCGAGCTGCCGGATCTGCCGCTCGGCGTCGCTAAACCTGCCGGCGCTCATGGCTGCCTGAGCCTGCACGATCATCTGTTGTTCTGCGGGATCTTCGAGGTTCATGCCGGCGAGGTCGTCTGATACGGCGTGATACAGCGATGCTGACTGTGCGAGGTCTTTGATCAGTTGATCCGTTGCGACGTTCTGTTGATCGAAGATGTGCAGCAATGCGACTGCGACGCCGTTGCCGACATTCAGAACATGCTGGAGTTGTTCGAGTGCCGGGGTCGTATCTGTGGCGTCTGCTGGGATATGTCCTGCCGTACCGGCGATCAGTGTGGATATTTTTGCGGGGTCGAAATCCCGCGCTATTGCATCTGCGAGCGTCATGACCGGATCAGCAGCCGCAATGGTAGTGCTTGCTAGGCCTTGATACACGCAAAACGCGAGTGCCGCGCCGAAAGTTGTGGTCCATTGCCGTGGAATGCTCATGGGTAATCGACTGCTCCGTCGCGTCGCTCTTTCGATCGCGGACGCCATGCATCGCGATGCAGGGGACGTAACGCGATCGCGAGCTTATCGGTCGAGTCGGATAATGACCATCTTGTGTAAATGGAATCACGCGCAAGTGATGTTCAGTGCCTTGCGGACGCTGTTCTTTCTTCTAAGCGATCAATGAAGCTGTGCAATAAGTCGGCAAGTTCCCGTTGCAGCTGTAGCCGTCCATTTGCCCTCCTGTGAAAACTGTCGATGGCATGCTTAAGTGGCCCACCTGACCGGGGACACTCACGCATGGATGCCGCCCGAAGACTTTTCTCCCGCCGTCCTGCGACGCCGCTCACCGGCCGCATCGCTGTTCCTGGTGACAAGTCGATCAGTCACCGCGCGCTGATGTTCGGTGCGCTGGCGGTGGGCGAGACACGGATCAGGGGATTGCTCGAAGGCGAGGACGTGCTGCGGACCGCGGCGGCAATGCGCGCTCTTGGTGCCAATGTGATGCATGACCCCGACGGCACCTGGCGCGTGGCGGGTCGCGGTGTCGGCGGGCTTGTCGAGCCACCCGACGTGCTGGACATGGGCAACTCGGGCACTGCCGCGCGATTGCTGTGCGGCGTGCTGGCAAGCCATCCGCTGTTCGCGGTGATGACCGGCGATGCCAGCCTGCGTCGGCGACCGATGCGCCGGGTGATCGATCCGCTGTCGGCCTGTGGCGCGCGCTTCGGGGCCCGCGAGGGAGGACGGCTGCCGCTCTCCATCCAAGGACCGAAAGAGGCACTCCCGCTCGAATACCGCGTGCCGGTGCCGTCGGCGCAGGTGAAATCGGCGGTGCTGCTGTGCGGGCTGAACGCCCCGGGTATCACTCGGGTCGAAGAGCCGGAGGCTACGCGCGATCATACCGAGAACATGCTGCGCCATTTCGGCGCAACGGTGAAGGTGGAGGAGGCTGGCAGGGGCCGTATCATCACGCTGCAGGGCCAGCCAGAACTGCGCGCCGCCGATGTCGAGGTGCCGGGCGATCCTTCGTCGGCTGCTTTCCTGGTGGCCGCGGCCCTGCTGGTGCCGGGTTCTCGGCTGACCATCACAGGGGTCGGGTTGAACGATCTGCGCTGCGGGTTCTATGCGACGCTCGCCGAGATGGGCGCCGATATCGTCGTGGAAAACCGCCGCCTCCAGGGCGGCGAGCCAGTCGGGGACCTGGTCGTCTCGCACCGCGAATTGCGTGGTGTCGACATACCTTGGGAGCGCGCCCCGACAATGATCGATGAGTACCCGGTGCTTGCTGTCATTGCCTCTCACGCCGTGGGAACCACGCGCATGCGGGGGCTGAAGGAGCTGCGGGTGAAGGAGAGCGATCGCGTTGCCGCCACGGCGGCGTTGCTGGCGGTGAACGGCGCGCGGGTCGCAATCGAGGGCGATGACCTTATCGTGGATGGCGACGGCCGTCCGCCGCCGGGCGGGGGATTGGTCGAGACCAACATGGATCACCGCATCGCCATGGCTGCCCTGGTGCTCGGTGTGGCCACCGAACAGCCGGTGACGGTGGACGAAACGGCCTTCATCGACACGAGCTTTCCCGGCTTTGCGGAACTGATGAACCAGGCCGGCGGAGCATTGTCGCCGGCGTGACCCGCGGGTCGGTCATTGCCATCGACGGTCCCGCCGCGGCGGGGAAGGGCACATTGGCACGCCGGCTCGCCGCGACCCTTGGCTTGCCCTACCTCGATACCGGTTTGCTGTATCGCGCCGTGGGCCGACTGGTCCTGGATGATGGCGGCGACCCCGCCGATCCGTCGGCGGCCGAGGCGGCGGCGCGTGCGCTGCGGGCTGAAGACCTGGATCGTGGCGACCTGCGCGGACCTGCCGCGGATGCTGCGGCAGCTGCGGTGGCGGCGATTCCGGCCGTGCGTGCGGCGTTGTTGAACTTCCAGCGCAACTTCGCCACCGGTCGTGGCGCGGTGCTGGATGGCCGCGATATCGGCACGGTGATCTTCCCGGATGCTCGGGTGAAGCTCTATGTCACCGCATCGCTGTCCGAGCGGGCGCGTCGGCGATGGCTGGAGCTTCGGGCGAAGGGCATCGCAGCGGATCCGGCCACCGTCGAGGCGGAGATGCTGGCACGTGACACGCGCGACGCGCCGAACATGCGTCAGGCGGTCGATGCGGCCTTGCTCGATACGACGGCACTGGACGCGGAAGCCGCATTCGAGCGGGCAATCGCGGAGGTGAGGCAACGGTTGGCAAATTCGGGCCGCAAAAACAGTCGCCAAGCTTGACTTCGCGTCGCTCTGGGCGTATGTCTCCGGCTAGACCTCGCTTCACGAGGACTTCGGCAACTACGCAACCCGGCCCGCGGTCGCTCTCCGCAGGCAAGACGTGTTTCCACAGTGGAACGCGCACACCAACGGCCAAACCGGGTCCGCCCGGCCTCTCCGTAACGGAACACAACCAGCACATGGCTCTATCCGCCACCGTCGCCCGCACCGCACCCCCGCCTGCCCCCATGCAGGACCATTTCCGAGGCGAGGACTTCGCCTCACTCCTCGATGAAACCCTCGGCCAGGATACCGGCTTCGACGGCTCCGTCGTTACCGGCCGCGTCCTCCGCCTCACCGACGAGTACGCCATCGTCGATGTCGGCCTGAAGTCGGAGGGCCGTATCGCGCTGAAGGAGTTCGGGCCGCCCGGCACCAAGCCGGATGTAAAGCCCGGCGATGTCATCGAGCTCTATGTCGAACGCTATGAGGACAGGGACGGCGCCATCATCCTGTCGCGCGAGAAGGCGCGGCGCGAGGAGGCCTGGACCAACCTGGAAAAGGCGTTCGAGACCCAGCAGCGCGTCAACGGCACCATCTATGGCCGGGTGAAGGGCGGCTTTACCGTCGATCTCGGTGGCGCCGTGGCGTTCTTGCCCGGATCGCAGGTGGATATCCGCCCGGTGCGCGATGTGGGCCCGCTGATGGGCACACCGCAGCCCTTCCAGATCCTCAAGATGGACCGCGCCCGCGGCAACATCGTGGTGTCCCGCCGCGCCGTGCTTGAGGAGACGCGCGCCGAGCAGCGATCCGAACTGATCCAGGGCCTCAAGGAAGGCCAGATCCTGGACGGCGTGGTGAAGAACATCACCGACTACGGTGCGTTCGTGGACCTGGGCGGCGTCGATGGCCTGCTGCACGTCACGGACATCGCGTGGCGGCGCATCAACCATCCGTCCGAGGCCCTGCAGATCGGCCAGCAGGTCAAGGTGCAGGTGATCCGGTTCAACCCGGAAACCCAGCGCATCAGCCTTGGCATGAAACAGCTCGAGGCGGATCCGTGGGACGGCGTCGCGGTCAAATATCCGGTCGGCGCCAAGTATACCGGCCGCGTCACCAATATCACCGACTACGGCGCCTTCGTGGAGCTGGAGCCGGGTGTCGAGGGTCTGGTGCACGTCTCGGAGATGTCCTGGACCAAGAAGAACGTGCATCCTGGCAAGATCGTCGCTACGAGCCAGGAAGTGGATGTGATGGTGCTGGACGTGGACGCCTCCAAGCGCCGCATTTCGCTGGGCCTGAAGCAGGTGCAGCGCAACCCGTGGGAGCAGTTCGTCGACGAACATCCAATCGGTTCCGAGGTCGAAGGCGAAATCCGCAACATCACCGAGTTCGGCCTGTTCATCGGCCTGTCCGCCGACATCGACGGCATGATCCACATGTCCGACCTGTCCTGGGACGAGCCGGGCGAGCTCGCCATGACCAAGTACGAGAAGGGTCAGATGGTGAAGGCCAAGGTGCTCGACGTCGATGTCGAGAAGGAGCGAATCAGCCTGGGCATCAAGCAGCTCAAGGACGATCCGGCTGCCTCGGTGCTTGAGTCGGTGCATAAGGGCGAAATCGTTACCTGCGTGGTGACCGGCATCCAGTCGAACGGCATCGAAGTGAAGGTCGGTGACGTGTTGACCGGCTTCATCCGACGCGCCGAACTCGCCCGCGACAAGTCTGACCAGCGCCCCGACCGATTTGCCGTGGGCGAGAAGGTGGACGCAAAGATCGTCGCGGTCGACCGCGCCGCGCGCAAGCTCAGCCTTACCATCAAGGGCAAGGAGGTCGAGGAGGAGAAGCAGGCGATGGCGGAGTTCGGCTCGTCCGAACTCTGGCGCGTCACTGGGCGACATCCTCGGTGCGGCTATTCGCCGCCGCAATCAGCAGGCGCAGACCGAGAGCGACTGAAGCTGGCCGGTGGTCGCTGATCACTGCCGATGAGTCTGGAGACGGACCTGCTGCTCGACCGGCGGCGGCTGAAGCGCCGGCTGTTCTTCTGGCGTAGCTTTGCGGTGCTCGCCGTGCTGGCCGCCGTTCTGGTTGTCCTGCGCGGCGAGCACGTCGGTTTCGGCCGTTCGCATGTGGCTCGCCTCACCGTCAGCGGGATCATTAGCGATGATCGTAAGGTCGACGAGGCGGTGACCAAGTTGGCTGACAATGCCAACGTGAAGGCGCTGATCGTGGCGATCGACAGCCCCGGCGGCAGTGTGGCGGGCGGCGAGGGACTGCACGACGCGATCGCCCGTGTTGCCGAGAAGAAGCCTGTCGTCGCAGTCATGGGCGGCGTTGCGGCGTCCGCCGGCTACATGATCGCAGTGCCAGCAGCGCGTATCTTCGCGCGCGAGGCCACGCTGACCGGTTCGATCGGCGTGTTGCTGGAGACCGGCGAGGTGTCCGGCCTGCTGAAATCGATCGGCGTGAACGCTGAGGCGATCACCTCCGGACCGCTCAAGGATCAGCCCAGCTTCACCAAGCCGCTGTCGCCGCAGGGCAGGGACGTGCTGCAGGGTCTGGTGATGGACATGTACGACCAGTTCGTCGGCATGGTCGCGAGCGGCCGGCACATGGACGATGCACGAGTGCGAGAGCTGGCGGATGGGCGGGCGTATACCGGCCGACAGGCCCTGAAACTCGGCCTGGTCGATGCGATCGGTGGCGAGCAAGACGCGCGGCTGTGGCTGGCGCAAGCAAAAGAACATCTCGGCCGATCTGCCGGTGGAGGATGTCTCGACCAGCGGCCTGGCCAGCCGAGCGTTCTCGTCGAGCCTGGGCTGGATGTTCGATGCGTTATGGAAAAGCCTTTTTTCCCAAGGAGTTATGCTTGACGGCACGCGATTGCTCTGGCAACGTTTCGGAGGCTGAACTGCCACTCGCCTGTCGGGGCCATGACAAAGTCGGAACTCATTGCGGAACTCGCCGACAACAACCCGCATCTGCGGGGTGCCGACGTCGAGCTCATCGTGGCGACGATTTTCGATCAGATCACCATTGCCCTGGCACGCGGCGAGCGGGTCGAGTTGCGTGGCTTTGGCGCCTTTACGGTGAAGCGGCGCAATGCGCGCACCGGGCGCAACCCGCGCACTGGCGAGGCGGTGCCGGTGGACGAGAAGGCCGTTCCGTTCTTCAAGGCCGGGAAGGAGCTGCGCGACCGGGTCAATCGAGGCAGGGCAGGGTCGCAACGCGCGGTAAATACGGGATAATTCCTCCTCCCCTCCGGGTTGCCGCTCCCCAACGCCCTCCCCTCCCCGCAAGCGGAGGGGGAGAAGAGGTTGGGTGGGTCATGCGCCTGCTGATCGGACTGCCGCTGCTCTTGTTACTGGTGCTGTTCGCGCTGTCGAACACCATGCCAGTTCGCCTGGGGCTTTGGCCCAGCGACTACACGCTGCAACTGCCACTGTCGCTGACAATACTCGCGGGCATGGCAATCGCGTTTCTCGCCGGCGGGACGATCGTCTGGCTGTCGGAGCTGGGCCAGCGCCGCCGCGCACGCCACGCGGAGCAGACGGTAAGGCTGCTGGAAGCACAGGTGCAGGACCTGAAGACGCGGCTGCCGCAAATTCCCCCGCCATGACCGTGCAGCGTGAAGATCTGCGGCATCAACGATCCGATGGCATTCGACGCGGCGATGGCCGCCGGCGCCGACTGGGTGGGCTTCGCATTTCTATCCTCGCTCGCCTCGCTACGTTACGCCTATCCAAGCTGCGGATCTGTCGGCACGAGCGCCCGGCGGGCCAGCCCGTGTGGGGTTGTTCGTCGATTCTACGCCGGAGGCGATCGCCAATGCGCTCGATACTGTGCGGCTGGATATCCTCCAGCTTTACGGCGCGCTGGACCTACCGGCGTTGCGCGTCCCGCTTCGGTCTGCCGATCTGGCACGCGGTCGGCATCGCGTCCGCCGCCGATCTGCCCTCTGGAGCCGGCGGTGCCGACCGGCTGCTGATCGAAGCCAAGCCACCTCGCCGGCGCCACGCGGCCAGGCGGCAATGCCACGCGGTTCGATTGGTCGCTGCTGCACGGCTGGGCTGCGCCGGCGCCTTGGATCCTCGCCGGCGGGCTGACCCCCGACAATGTCGGCGAGGCCATCCACAGCGCGGGCGCCGATGCGGTGGATGTGTCCTCAGGTGTCGAAGGCCGCGCGCGGCGTCAAGGACCCGGCGCTCATCCGCGCCTTCATCGCCGCAGGCCCGCCGGGCGGCAGAGTAGGGGAGGCGATCAGGGCTTGGTCTTCGCATCCTCGAGCTGCTGCCGCAGGCTCTCCACCTCGGCGCGCAGTGTCGCGATTTCCTGTGCCTGGCTGCTTTCGCCCGTTTCCGGCCCTCGATAGAACGGCGTGAAGAGGCTGAGCGCCCGCTCCATCATTGCCATGTTCTGTCGGCCTACCTCCTCCATGTTGCCGAACGGGAACATTGTGCCGATCGAGCCCATGGTCTTCTGCATCGCCGCCCGCATCTGCTCCTGCTGTTGGGCGAACGCCCCCATCGCCTGCTCGAGGAACCGCGGCACCAGGCTCTGCATCTGGTCGCCGTAGAACCCGATGAGCTGGCGCAGGAAAGCGGTCGGCAGGAGGGCGCGTCCCTTGCCCTCCTCCTCGACGATGATCTGGGTCAGAACGCTGCGGGTGATGTCCTCGCCGGTCTTGGCGTCGTACACCACGAAGTCACGCCCCTGGCGCACCATGTCCGCCAGATTGTCCAGCGTGATGTAGCTGGAGGTCTCCGTGTTGTAGAGGCGCCGGTTGGCATATTTCTTCACCACCACCACCGGCGAGGTGTCAGCCGGTCTTGGCTTCCGGTATGGCGTGGACGGTCTCGGCCATGCATGCCTCGGTATTCAGATTCGGGCCTAGCATGGGGCTTATGCCGCACCTGCGAAAGTCTTTTCGCGCAATCTTCTCCGTCCCGCCTTACGGCGCCGCTGGCGAGACTTGCCTCCGATGGCTCGGCGTGGCCATGGTATCCGCCGCATGAGTGCGCCCGCGCCCGCCCGCATGACCGCCGATGAATTCATCGCCTGGGCGATGCAGCAGCCCGAAGGCCAGCGCTACGAACTCGTCGCCGGAGAGGTGGTTGGCATGGCACCGGAACGTGCCGCCCATGCTCGCCTCAAGGGCCGCGTCTATGAGGCCCTGGTGCGGGCGATCCGCGCCGCTCGATGCGCCCTGCGAGGCCTTTCCGGACGGCATGACGGTCCGGGTCGACACCGATACGGTTTATGAACCGGACGCGCTGGTCCGTTGCGGCTCCCCACTGGACGACAATGCGGTCGAGGTGCCGGATCCGCTCGTCGTGGTCGAAGTCGTGTCGCCGTCGTCCGCCAAGCGCGATTCGGGCAGCAAGCTCGAGGGTTATTTCCGCATTCCCTCGGTGCGCCACTATCTCATCGTCACGACACGGAACCTTGCCGTCATCCACCATCACCGTGACGACGCGGGCGGCATCACGACCCGCATCATTCGCGAGGGTGCGATCCGGCTTGACCCGCCCGGCATCGAGCTGACCGGATTGTTCCAGGCGTGACGCGCTAACTTTCCAGGAACTCGGCGAAGTACTCCTCAGCGACTGATGCGCCTTGTCACGATGCCGGCGCAGATACGCCTGTTCCGTGAACACCTCGATCGCCGCACGGTTCTGTTCGAAACCATCGGCGTGGAAGTCGGCGCCCATCAGCGCCTCGGTTTCCTCCAGTTCCGCGTCGAGCCAAGGCGATACATACGGGAACGACCGCTGCGCCTTGCCGAACGTCTCTGTGCAGCGAGCGAATGCATCGGTCAGAGAGCGCGCGATCCATTTGTTCTGCTGCCACGTTTCGCGTCGCAGAACGATGAGATGCTGCGGCGGGAACATGCGCGTGGCACGGAAATACTGCGCGCTCGATCGTGCGGATGTCGGGGAACAGGCGCGCGATCGGTCCGTCCACCGGATGATACCGCCGAGGCCGCGGCGGGCTGTAGATCGCGTCCAGTTCACTGGCGACCAGCATCTCGGACAGCGCGCGGCCCTCCGGCGCGGCGCGCACGCCTTCCGGCAGCGTATAGACGTGACTGGTGATATTCGGTTCGTCCACCGGGCCGATGGTCCATTGCAGGTCCTCTGGCGGTACTCCGATGAAGCGCAGGAAATGCCGGTACCAGATCGAGCCGCTTGCCACCCAGTCGTACATCCCGACGCGCCCGCCGCGCAGATCCGCCGGCGTCTTTATCGGCCCGGCTTTGCGCACATACAGATCGCGCCCGGTGAAATTGCGCAGCGGGAACACCGGCAGCGCGACCAGGCTGCGGTCGCCCTGGTCGATCCGGCGCAGATGTCCGGCCATCGACGACTCGCCGCCTTGCACCGTCGGATCGCTCGCGGCACGACGCAGCATCTCCGCGCGCGCCGGCCACGAACCTTCGCGCCCCAACACCATTGTCAGATCGATGCCGTCCGGCTTCACGTCACCGACCGCGAGCGGCATCACGCGCGCATAATCAGCGCATGTCAGTCGAAGCGGCAGGTCGGCCATGTCGGTGTCCTCAAATGAAGCGGATTGCCAGCGCGGAGAAATCATCCTCCAGCGGGCCCGGTCGCGCCGTCATGCGCACCTTGTCATACAGGCGGCGAGGGCCGCCGGTTCCGGCCATGACCGGCAGCAGCGACAGTATCTGCGAGAGGTCCCACTCGCGCCCCGCATGATCGGTGATCTCGAACACGCCGTCGCTGAACAGGAACAGCGAACTGCCAGGCGTCACCGCGGCACGGGAGGCCGCGACCTCGCGATCCGCGCTGATGCCGATCGATGGATTGCGCGTGCCCAATGGCACCGGCTGCGCCGCGTCAGGAGCCAGCAGATAGGCCGGATGGTGGCCCGCCGTCGCGAAGCTCACCACGCGATCGGCGATGTCGTAGACGCCGTACCACATCGTGAAGAACAGATTGTTGTGCTGTTCCATCGGGAACATGCGATTGAGGCCGCGAATCACCGCGGCCGGATTGCGGAAATCCACCTCCGGCAGCATGCGCTGACGGAGCACATTCGCCACGGTCACCGAGAACAGCGCCGATCCCGCGCCATGCCCCGCGACGTCCAGCATGAATGCGGCGAAACAGCGGGAATCCAACATCTGGTAACCGAACGCGTCGCCACCGAGACGCGTGCAGGGCTGATAGAACCACTCGGCCTGCACCGGCCCGGCGATGATAGGAGGCGGAAGCACCGACAGCACATAGTCGCTGGCCTCGCCGAGTTCGCGATCCAGCGCCTCCCAACCGGCGAGCTCCTGCTGGCTGCGCCGATGGTAGCTCAGCGCATGCGCGCCGACCGTGATCCGCGCACCATCCTCCAGCACCACCGGGTCGCTGACACGTTCACCATTGACGAATGTGCCGTTGGTCGAGCCCAGATCGGTCAGCACGACACTGTCGTCCTGGCGTTCCAGTCGGCAGTGCCGACGTGAAACCGAGCTGCCTTCCAGAAGCACCTCGGCCGGCGCGGTGCGACCGACGGTCAATGGCAACAGGCCAAGCGTTACGTGACGGGGCGGCGCGTTGTCCGCCAGGATCAGCAGCAGGTGTGCTGCTGTCTCGGCCTGCGGCAGCGGCGCGATATCGCTGCGGAAGCTGATCGTTCGTTCAGTTAAGTCCTCGTCTGACTCCGCCACCGCCATACCGTCCACGCCAACACATCGGCGTTACTCTGGACGGTTGTGGCGGGGCAGGCAAGCATGTGCGCCTATTGCGTCGACGCGTTCGCCGCCGGGATCGCTGCCTGAATGAGCTGCATGGCCTGCGCCCGATCGCGCGCAGCCAGCGCCTGCAAGGCCTGCGAGATCTGTGTCACTGCGGGATTGTCGCTTGGATTGTTGGTCTGGCCCAGTGGTACCGAACGATCCAGCAAACGCGTCTGCGCCATCTCGAGTGACTGCTGCGCTTCACCGGTGCGACCCGCCTGGAGCGACGCCTGAGCGGCGCGCAGGTAATCGGCTGGGCTGGAATCCGGCCCAAGCGACGGGCTCGGCAGGTTCGGGGCGATCGTCGAGCGCGTATCGTTCGCGTCGATGTTGCTCGCGCGCGTGCCCATCGGCATCGACATGCCGGTGCCGACGTCGTTGCCGGGCCGCGCGCCGGTCACCGGGTTGGTGCCGGGCGGCACGCCCTGCGCATTGGTGGGAACCGCGGTCTGTGCCAGCACGGGTGTACCAGCAAGGCCGGCCAGCACGGTGAATGCCAGCATGGTGGATGACAATGCCAGGGAACGCATCTTGGGTTCTCCTTCACGATTGTGTCGATCGGTTACGAGTGCGTCGTGCCGCAATTGTGGCAAGCCGTCGATGATGACATGCCTGTGAGCATCAACGCCAGCGACGATGAAACCACAGCCATTGATCCGGGTTCTCGCGCACCCAGCGCTCGATCACCGATGTGATCATCTGGGTGGACTGCTGCACATCGATCCGCCCGTCGGCGCCGCGCGGCAGGTCGAACGGTCCCTCTGCCGCGATGCGGAAGCGATGGCCCGGCAAGGCGGATCACCCGTACACCGACGACCGGGCAGTCGAACTGGCGGGCGAGGCGGGCGATCGACGGGTTTGCCTTGCAGCGCCGGCCGAAGAAGGTCACGTCGACGCCGCGCGAGAAGCGCTGATCGACCAGCATACCGAGGTGCTCGCCGCGTTCCAGTGCGGCGGCCATCTCGAGGGGCGCCTGGGCGCGGCTGCGGATCAGATGACCCATCAGCGGTTCGCGGATGCGGGCGATCTCGCGCGCGACAGCCTTGTTGTTCGGCATGCGATAAAGCACTGCCGAGGGCAGCCCGTGCGCGGCCGCCATCACAGCCGGCAGCTCCCAGTTGCCGAAATGCGCAGCGAAGCACAGTGCAGGTCTGCCGTCGTTTTGCAGCTCGATGAAAACGTGCTCATCGTCGGTGATGATGCGGCCGGCGTTCGGTTGCGCCGGATCGTAGTCCCACAATTGAGCCGAGATGCACGTATTCGCCGGCGACTCGGCCGAGATTGTCCCAGGCACCGCGCAGTGTCGCGGCGATCCAGGCGGTATCCTTGTCGGGGAACGCGGCACGCAGATTGGCGCGGCCAATCCGATGGGCGGGAGTCAGCGGGCCCAATCGCCGCGCCATCGCGCCACACCAGTCGGACGCACGGTCGGGATCGCGTGCGGCGCAGCGCCGCCAGCGTGTACTTGACCAGGCGGCCAAGCAGCCGGTCAGCGTAGAGCGAGAGGTATCGGCCCAGTTTAGAGCTCGACAAGGAGCTTCCCGAAGACGTCGCGACTTTCCAGCCGCGCGAGGCCGGCACGGAAGTCCGCCAGCGGATACACCGTGTCGATCACTGGGCGCACGCCGGCGGCGATGCGATCCAGCGCGCGTCCAAGTGCGTTCAGTGGCGAGCCGAACGAGCCGATGATGCGGTACTGCTGCTGGAAGAGCTGCATCAGGTTGATGCTGCCGGACGGTCCCGATGTCGCGCCGCAGGTCACCAGCCGACCGCCGCGCTTCAGCGACAACAGCGAGCCGTTCCACGTGTCGGCGCCGACATGCTCGAACACCACGTCGACGCCCTTGCGGGCGGTAAGCTTTCGCACCACGCCCTCGAAGCGGTCTGTGCGGTAGTTGATGACATGATCGGCGCCGAGGTCGCGTGCCTTCGCTGCCTTGTCGTCGCTTCCGACGGTGGTGATGACCGTGCAGCCGAGCTGCCTTCGCCACGCGGATGGCGATGCTGCCTATGCCCGAGCCGCCGGCGTGTACCAGAATCCATTCGCCCGGTTCTAATCGGGCATTGTCGAACAGCATGTGTTCGACTGTGGCATAGGCGACGGCTACACAGGCAGCGTCACGCAGATCGACCATATCGGGCAGCTTGGCGGTGAGGCGTGCGGGATGATTGGTGAGTGCCTTCGCGAAGCCATCGACGTGGAAGCCGCGCACGCCGGCCACGTTCTCGCAGAGGTTCTCGCGGCCGCGGGTGCAGGCAGGGCAAATGCCGCACACCAGCGCGGCGTACGGCACCACGCGATCTCCGGGCGCCAGCGTCGTGACGCCGTCGCCGACTGCAACCACCTCACACGCCGCCTCGGCTCCAACTGTCAGGGGGAACTGGCGTTTGGCGAAGGCCATGCCGCGGAAGCCCCACACGTCGATATGGTTCAGCCCGACATAGCGGACGCGGAGCTGGACCTCGCCAGCAGCAGGCGGGGGAGGTGGGTCGCGCTGAGTCAGCGCGAGCTCGCGATCGGCCAGCAGTTGCAGCGCGTTGATTGGCGACGCGGTCACCCTTACGGGAGTCCCATCACCAGACAAACATTCTGTCCGCCGAAACCGAACGAATTGGAAATCGCATGCTGCACCTGTGCGTCGCGCGCGACATTGGGCACGCAATCGACCGGCAGTGTCGGATCGGGCGTCTCGTAGTTGATGGTGGGTGGCAGTCTGCCATGCCGCATCGCCAGCAAGGTGAAGATCGCCTCCACGGTACCGGCCGCGGTCAAGGTATGGCCGATCATCGACTTGTTGGATGAGATCGGAATTGCGCCAGCACGCTCGCCGAACACGGCTGACACGCCAACCCATTCCATCTTGTCGTTCTCCGGTGTGCCGGTGCCATGCGCGTTGACGTAGCCGATGGCATCCGGTGCCAACCCGGCATCCTCGAGCGCGTTCCGCATGCAGGCGATGATCGGCTTGCCGTCCGGCGATGAGCGCGTGCGATGGAACCCATCGGCCATCTCGCCGCAGCCTTCCACCACACCGAGCACCTTGGCGCCGCGGGCGCGCGCATGTGCGAGACTTTCCAGCACAAGTGCGCCGCCACCTTCAGCCATCACGAACCCGTCGCGGTCCTTGCTGAACGGGCGCGCGGCACCCTGTGGCGGATCGTTGCGAGTGGACAGCGCAGACAACAACGAGAACCGGATAAGGCTTTCGGGATTCACCGATGCATCGGTCCCAACCACCAAAGCCGCCTCGGCCTCACCGCGCCTGAGTGCCTCGACACCGAGTTGAATGGCGGTGGCACCCGATGCGCAGGCGGTTGAGGTTGCCACCGGCGAGCCCTTGGTACCGAAGCGCACCGCAAGGTTTTCCGCGACCGAGCCGAACAGGAACCGCTCGTAGTACCGCGCGAACTTTCCCGTTGCCGCAGCGCGCAGCAGATCGTCGTAACTGACGACTTCGTTGGCGCCTGAAGCGGCGGCCAGGGCGAGGCGTTGCGGCCATTCCAACTCGACTGGCGGCAACGCCAGAAACATCGGACCAGGAAAGTCGCCCCGCGTGCCGATGCCGGATTCCGCCAGCGCCTCGTCGACAACCAGTTCCGCCATGCGCTCGGAAAGTGCCGGCGCAGACAGTTCGTCGACCGGCACGAAGTCCACCGTACCGGCGATGTTCGTGCGCAGGCCGCCGATTGGAAATCGCGAGATGCGCCGTATTCCCGAGTGCCCGGCAGTCAGTTCGCGCCAGTTGTCCTCTTTTCCCGCGGCGAGTGAGGTCACGACGCCGGTGCCCGTCACCACCACGACGGGACGGCCACGACTATCCATGTCCGCGCGCCTCATGCCCGCCTCCTAACCTGCTTCCACGACGGCGAGCGCCTCACCGCGCCAGTGGCCCCATGACGTCACCAGCACCTGGCGCAGTTCATGGGTCATCGGCTGTTCGTCAGGTTCGAGTGGCGCGAACAGCCGGCGTCGCGACAGCGACATTGCCGCCAGCGCAAGATTGGCGGGAAATGACGGCTCCAGCGAGTGGCCGAATGCGGTCGCCGTGCCGCGCACCGGCAGTTCGAGTCGTACCCAGCAACGTCAGCTCCTCGGCGGTAACCGCAGCAACGCCGGAGGCGCCGGAAATCACGGCGGCATGCGGTGGCTGCAGGTGATGGCGCATCGTCGCAAGCTGCCGTTCGGTGATCACGGTCGCTTCGCCTGGACGACGCCGACAGCGGTCGGTGACGAGCGCGGCTATGTGAGCGAGCATAGGCGCACCACGCTTGGCGGCGTGCTCGCGACTCTCGATCACCAGGAAGCAGCCCAGCGAGCCCAGCACCATGCCGCCACCTGCGGCCTGACGCGCCCAGACGCCGGCGATAGGCCGTTTCCACAGCAACCCACCCATCTCGTAGTGCAGCAGGATGTCTGGTCGCTGTGCGTTGTATGAGCCGCCGACCAGGAACAGATCGCCCTGACCCGCAGCGATACGGGCGCAGGCGATACGGACGGCATCGGCGCCGGATGCCTCCTCGCCCATGAAGGTTCGCGACGAGCCTACCACGCCGTGCACGATTGAGATGTTCCCGGCGAGCAGATTGGAAAGCTGTGCGAGGAACAGCGTCGGCCGCAGATCGGACAGCAGGTGTTCGTTCAGAAAGGTGCCCGGATCGGCCGCCGACGGCAGCGCCGACAGGATCGCAGCATCAACGGTGTAATCGCGCTCGCCGCCGCCCGCGGCAACGATCATGTCCATGCGCGAAAGCAGGTCCGCGTTGCCTCTGACACAAGCATCGTCCAGCGCGAGCCCCGCGGCATACGTGCCGATGCGCTGCCACGCCTCCATCTGCCGCTGATCGCCACGCTTCGGTATCTGTTTGTCGAGGTCGAGCGACGTCATCGGATGAACCGGCCATGGCGCGAAGGTCGTCGCATCGACCACCGGCACGAATCCACCGTCGCGGTTCAACGCCGACCAGTGCGCCTCGATCCCTTCACCGAGGCAGGAGACGAGGCCAATCCCGGTGATCATCGCGTCGCGTGGACTAGCCATGCAGGAATGCCTCCGGCACGGCGACACGCCGCGCGGTCTCCAGCATTTCAGCGCGCAGCGTGTCGTTGGGAAAGGGCACGACGCGATAGGTGATCTCGGCGTCGGCCACCTTTTTGCCTTCGGAACTTAGGCTGCCCTTGACCACGGCATAGCCCGAGCCGTCGTGCAGCAGCCGCGCCTCGGCCTGCAGCGTTTGGCCAGGGACAACAAAGGCACGCAGCTTCGCCTCTTTCACCTGCGCGAGGAATGGCATTCGCTCGAAGCGCAGCACGGCCAGCACCAGCCAACCGCCGGTCTGTGCCATGGTCTCGATCATCAGCACGCCGGGCAGCAGCGGATAGCCGGGAAAATGGCCTTCAAACACCGGACTGGCGTCGGGCACGACGCAATCGGCTCGGACGGTTCGTGCCTCCGGATCGAGCGCCGCAATCCGGTCCACCATTTGGAAGAATTCCAGCCGCATGGCGGATCAGGCCGCCTTGGCAGCCACCAGCGCATCGATGTTGTTGCAGAGGTTGCCGAGAACAAAATATTCGTCGGTCGATACCTTTCCGTCGTTCACTTCCTGCGTCCATTGCTCGAGTGGCATCTTGATGCCGAACGCTTTGTCGATGGCGAAGGCGACGTCGAGGAAATCCAGGCTGTCGATGCCGAGATCATTGATGGCGTGGCTCTCCGGCGTGATCTTCTCACGCGGGATGTCGCACGTCTCGGCAATGATCCCAGCGACGGTCTCGAAGGTCGACGACATCGATCAGCCCTTGCAAATGCGGCCGGGCACTAACATTGCGGCGGGGGTGCCGCAAGAGTGCCCCACCAAGCTACAACCAGTGCGCCGCGTGCCATACCCAACCGGAATCGGTCCTCTCCCAGTAGGACGGCATCCAGGTCCCACTATTGCCGGCAGCGTCGACGTATTGGCCGGGCACCCAGACATACGAGCTGCCGGTCCAGTCCCAGTGTCCCGGTTGCCAGGTCAGCGGAACGGGGCTGACCGGCGGCTTGGGGATCGTCTCGGCCATCGGTGCCGGCATTGGGGCCGGAGGCGCAGAACTGGCGCAGGCGGCCAGCAGCAGCAGGACGGCGATAGCGCAATACTTCATAAGGCAAACCTCCTCAGCCGGGCAACAGCACAGTGGCGACGGCCTGCGCGGCGATGCCCTCGCCACGCCCGGTGAAGCCAAGCTTTTCAGTGGTGGTCGCCTTCACCGAGATGCAGGACGCATCGATCCCAAGGATGCCGGCCAATCGCGCTGCCATCGCCGCTGCGTACGGGGCGATCTTCGGCCGCTCACAGATCAGCGTCACGTCGGCATTGGCCAGCCTGCCGCCTCGCGTGGCAATGCGCCCGGCGGCATGCGCCAGGAAGTGGGCGCTGTCGGCGTTCTTCCAGGTGGCCTCGGAGGGCGGGAAGTGGCGACCGATGTCGCCTTCGGCGAGTGCGCCATAGATGGCATCGCAAAGAGCGTGGGTGCCGACATCGGCATCGGAGTGGCCGACAAGACCCTTGTCATGCGGGACGGCAACGCCGCACAGCGTCAGGGGGCGCCCCGCCTCCAGGACGTGAACGTCGAAGCCTGTGCCGACGTGCGGGATCAGGGCGGCGGTCATGGCGCGCTCCAGCCGGGGCAGGTCCTCGGCGTAGGTCAGCTTGATGTTGTGCTCCGAGCCGGCGACGATCGCCACTCTCTCTCCCATCGCTTCCAGCAGCGCCGCGTCATCGGTGACGGCCACGCCGGTGACTGTATGGTGTGCCCGCAGCAGCACCTGATAGCGGAACGCCTGCGGTGTCTGCGCCCGATACAGTCCCTCGCGTGCCACAGTGGCAGCGATTATGCCGTCGGTCACGCGCTTCAGCGTATCGGCAACCGGGACGGCGGGGATCGCCCCGGCAGCGCGTTCGAGCGCCGCCAGGAGGGCAGGGATTGTCCCGGCTGGGATCAGCGGTCGCGCTGCGTCGTGGACAAGGACGACGTCTGGCTCTGTCGTCGCCAGAGCCTCCAATCCGGCCCGCACGCTGTCCTGGCGGGTCGTGCCACCTGGAACCGTTGGTAGGTGTCGCAAGCCGGTGAGCGCTGCATCAATCGCTGCGGCGTCACCGACCGGTTGCAGCAGCGCCCCGTGTGCTGCCAAAGTCTCGGCGGCATGGCGGATCGCCGGCTTCCCCGCCACCGGCACGAACTGCTTCGGCATCTCGGCGCCGAACCGGCTGCCGGAGCCGGCTGCCACCAGGATCGCTGCTACCTGCATCGTGGCACCGTTGCCGGGCCGATGCCCCGGCGTCAATCGGCAACCGTCATAGCGGTCGCTGGACGTTGTTCCTGACCAGAAACGTCACGGTCGGTTCAGCATCCAGCCACGACGGCTTGAGCAGCTTTCGCATTGCATCCTGGCAGGCGTGTCTGTAATTTGCCCAATTGATGGGCAAGTGTCATAACCAAACCACAGTCTCGACCTGCGAACTGCCGCCGATTGACCTCGGCAATGGCGTTCGAATCGATACGCCGGTCATTCTCGCGCCGATGTCCGGTGTCACTGATCTTCCATTCCGTCACCTCGCCAAACAACTCGGTGCCGGCATGGTGGTGTCTGAGATGATCGCCTCCTGGGCGATGATTCGCGAGAACGAAAAGACTCTCGCGATGGCGGAAGTGGATGGCTGCGGCGGGATCAGCGCGGTGCAACTGGCCGGTTGCGAGCCAGCGGCGATGGCAGAGGCGGCGAGGCGGGCAGTAGACCGTGGCGCCGACCTGATCGACATCAACTTCGGCTGTCCGGTGAAGAAGGTGGCGGTTGGGCAGCAGGCAGGCTCAGCGCTGATGCGCGACGAGACGGCCGCCGCAGCGATCCTTGAGGCCACAGTCCGCGCCGTGCCAGTGCCAGTGACGCTGAAGATGCGTATGGGCTGGGACCACGCCAATCTGAATGCGCCGCGCATGGGCCGCATTGCCCAGGACTGCGGCATCCGCATGATCACCGTGCATGGCCGCACTCGCCAGCAGTTCTATACCGGCTCCGCTGACTGGGATTTCATTGGCCAGGTGAAGCAGGCAGTGGACATCCCGGTGATCGCCAACGGCGACATCGTGACGGAGGAGGATGCCGCGGAAGCGCTTCGCCGTTCTGCCGCGGATGGACTGATGATCGGCCGCGGCTGCTATGGCCGGCCGTGGTTCATCGCCCAGGTCGTGCACTTTCTGCGCATGGGCTCGCGATTGCCCGAACCGCCTTTGCCGCGGCAGAAAGCTGTGGTGATGAGCCATTACAGCGCTATCCTCGACCGTTTCGGCAGCCAGGCCGGCGTTCGCCTGGCGCGCAAGCACCTGTCATGGTACTCGCGCGGGCTGCCCGGTTCGGCTGAGTTTCGCGCCGCAATCAATCGGCTGCCGGATGCCGACCCTGTCATCCGCCTGATCGATGCATTCTACGACCGGCTGATCGCCGACGGCGTGGCCCGCGCTTCGCCGCGCCGCGCACGAGATGCTGGCCGAGGCGGCATGATCAATCCCGTCACTCGCGCCGCGCTGGCTCTGCGGGAACGCCGTCGGGCGCCCGACATCGCTCACATCATGAGCGCTCTGCCGGTACCGGTGGTGCTGCTCGACGCCGACAATCGGTTCCGCTACGTCAACCACGCAGCCGAACAGTTCCTCGGTATCTCCGCCTCGGGCCTGTCGCAGCTTCGCCTGCGTGACCTCGTGCCGGAAGACAATCCTCTGTTCCTGCTGGTTGAACAGGTTCGCAACAGCGATGCGACCGTGTCGGACCATGACCTGTCGGTCGATAGCCCGCGGCTGAACAAGCGCGGCATGACGGTCCAGGGATCGCCGCTGCCGGAGGAGCCGGGTGCGGTGCTGCTGGTCCTGCAGGATGCGTCCGCCGCCCGTGCACTGGATCGCCAGCTGGCCTTCCGCGGCGCGGCGCGCAGCGTCACCGGCATGGCGGCGATCCTTGCGCACGAGGTGAAGAACCCGCTCTCCGGCATTCGTGGCGCGGCACAATTGCTGGAAACCAGCGTCGATGCCCAGGACCGTGAGCTGGCGGTTCTGATCCGCGATGAGGCGGATCGCATACGGGCGCTGGTCGATCGGATGGAAATCTTCGGCGAGAAGCCGATCACGCGCACCGCGGTGAACATCCATCGCATCCTGGAGCACGTGCGCAAGCTCGCGCAGTCCGGCTTTGCGCCGCATGTGCGGTTCCAGGAAGTCTACGACCCGTCCTTGCCACCGGTCTGGGGCAATCGCGACCAGCTCGTGCAGGTGCTTCTCAATCTGGTGAAGAACGCTGCCGAGGCGGCGACCCAGGAGGAGCAGGCGAATCCAGAGATCACCCTGATGACTGGATTCCAGCACGGTATGCGTCTGACTGTGCCTGGCACCACGGCGCGGCTCGACGTGCCCCTGCTGGTTGTCGTCCGCGATAATGGGCCGGGTATTCCGGAGGATATCCGTCCACACCTGTTCGATCCATTCGTGACATCGAAGCCCTCCGGCAGCGGACTTGGCCTGGCTCTGGTGGCCAAGATCATTGGCGATCACGGTGGGCTGATTGAGGTGGACAGCCGCCCTGGGCGCACGGAATTTCGTCTGCACCTGCCCGTGCTCAACGAGGACGAGACCGACACCGGCATTTGATTTCTGGAGTTGCGATGACCCCACCTACCGTCCTGGTCGCGGATGACGATCGCTCCATCCGCACCGTGCTGACCCAGGCACTGGGTCGCTCGGGCTATCAGGTCCGCAGCACGGGAAACGCCGCGACGCTCTGGCGCTGGGTGGAGGATGGCGAGGGCGATCTCGTCATCACCGACGTCGTCATGCCAGACGAGAACGGCCTCGACCTCATTCCACGCATCCGCAAGATCCGCCCTGATCTGCGCGTGGTGGTCATGAGCGCGCAGTCCACACTGATGACAGCAGTGAAGGCGACCCAGCGCGGCGCCTTCGAGTATCTTCCAAAGCCGTTCGATTTGCAGGAATTGCTGTCGGTGGTCGGCCGCGCCCTTGCCGTTCCGGCACAGGTAAGCGCCCGGGCGCCCGAGCCGCGCGACGCCGATGAGCGGCTGCCGCTGATTGGTCGCAGCCCGGCGATGCAGGAGATCTATCGAACCATCGCGCGGCTCACCACCGCCGATCTGACGGTGATGATCAACGGCGAGTCAGGCACCGGCAAGGAACTGGTCGCGCGAGCGCTGCACGATTACGGGAAACGCCGAGCTGGCCCGTTCGTTGCCATCAACATGGCGGCGATCCCGCGCGAGCTGATCGAGAGCGAGCTGTTCGGCCATGAACGCGGCGCCTTCACCGGCGCGACAGCGCGCAACCAAGGCCGCTTCGAGCAGGCCAATGGCGGCACGCTGTTCCTCGACGAAATCGGCGACATGCCACCCGAGGCTCAGACGCGGCTCCTGCGCGTGCTGCAGGAAGGCGAGTTCACCTCCGTCGGTGGACGGCAGCCGATCAAGGCGAACGTGCGCATCATCGCGGCCACCCATCGAGACCTACGCAATGCGATTCGGCAGGGACAGTTTCGCGAGGATCTGTTCTATCGCCTGAATGTCGTGCCGATCCGCCTGCCGCCGCTGCGCGAGCGCGTCGAGGATATCCCGTTGCTCGCCCGCCACTTCCTGGAACGCGCGCAGGACGACGGTCTGCCGGCCAAGACGCTCGATCAGAGCGCGGTCGATCAGCTCAAGCGCTACTCCTGGCCGGGCAATGTGCGCGAACTGGAGAATCTGATGCGGCGGCTCGCCGCGCTTTGCCCGCACGAAATGATCGGTGCGGACCAGATTTCCGCTGAACTGGTGGAGACCGCGCCGGTGCCGTCCGAAACACCGGTCGCGGCCGGCCCGGAACCTCTGGCGCGCGCGGTGGAGCGCCATATTCGCGACTTCCTTGCCGCGCATCACGATGGTGGCGTGGCGCCGTCCGACATCTACGACAGGGTGATTGCCGAGGTCGAACGGCCGCTGATCCGACTGACACTGGCGGCGACTCGCGGCAATCAGATCAAGGCTGCGGCGATGCTAGGCCTCAACCGCAACACGCTGCGCAAGAAAATCCGCGACCTCGACATTCCGGTGGTGCGAGGGCTGATGTGAATGTTGCCCCGCCAGCCGGGTCGTTGAGGCCCGAACCGCCGATCGAGCCGCCGCCGGCAGAACTGTCTCGTGCGAGCTCGGTCCTAGGCAGGATCGCCAATATCCTGCTTGGCAAGGTGGCGACGCTGGTGCTCGCCACTCTCGCGTTCGCGATCAGTCTCGCGACCTTCATTGTGCTTACGCGCGGCACACCATTTGGCGTGCAACCCGGCGTCGGCGTCGGCCTGGTTCTGGCGAACATCTCCGCAGTGCTGCTGCTGGTCGCAGTTTTAGCCGGGCGTCTGACGCGAGTCTGGGTAGAGCGCCGGCGTGGGTCCGCCGGGTCGCGACTGCACGTGCGGCTCGTGCTGCTATTCGGCGGGGTCGCAGTGGCACCCGCGATCGTGGTGGCGTGCTTTGCTGTGGCGTTTTTCCACTACGGTATCCAGGCTTGGTTCAACGACCCGGTACGTCAGGCGGTCACCGAATCACTACAGGTCTCGCGCGGCTATCTCGAGGAGCACCGCGACAATATCCGCTCGGTGGCTCTGGAGATGGCCAACGACCTGACGCGCGCCGGTCAGTACCTCACCGCCGATCCGTCGGTGTTCGCCGAGGTGCTGGGTACACAGACAACGCTGCGCGGCCTGACCGAGGCGGTGATCTACGATCCGCTCACCAAGCAGGTGCTCGCCGCCGCTGGCCTGTTCGCCGGCATGGGTGTCGAGCTGCCATCCCAGGCCGTCACCACGCAGGCACAGAGCGGCGATGTCGTGGTACTGGCGGCCGGCGACGGCACGCGCGTGCAGGCGGTGGTGAAGCTCGAATTCGACGCCACCGCTGATGCTGATGATCGGCCGGCCGGTTGATCCGGCAATCCTCGAACACATGACACGCACCGAACAGGCGGTGTCGGAGTATCAGCGACTCGACCAGAACCGTTCGTGGCTACAGATCGCATTCGCCTGGATCTTCGCAATCGTCGCACTGCTCGTGCTGCTGGCGGCGGTACTGATCGGTCTCGTGCTGGCAAATCAGATCGCGCGGCCGATCGGGCGACTGATTCTTGCCGCTGAGCGGGTCCGCAGCGGTGACTTGAATGTGCGCGTGACCGAAGCCCCGACCGGTGACGAACTCGCGGGGCTGTCGCGCGCGTTCAATCGCATGACCGGCCAGCTTGCCGCGCAGCGCCGCGAACTGATGGATGCCTATAGCCAGATCGACGAACGCCGGCGCTTCACTGAGACAGTATTGTCGGGTGTCTCTGCCGGCGTGATCGGACTCGACGCGTCGGGCCGCATCGAGCTGCCGAACCGTGCCGCTGACGACCTGCTCGGTCTTGACTTGCTCTCGGCGCTCGGCCGCGAGCTGGCCGACGTGGTGCCGGAGTTCGCCGACCTGCTGCATGAGGCTGCGGCGTCGCCTGAACGCGCACGCACCGCCGAGATCCAGATTGGGCCGCCATCCGGGCGACGGACGCTGCTGGTGCGGATCGGCGCCGATCTGTCCGGTGGGCGCACCGATGGTTTTGTCGTGACGTTCGACGACATCACCGAACTGCAGGCGGCGCAGCGCAAGGCCGCCTGGGCGGATGTCGCGCGCCGCATCGCGCACGAGATGAAGAATCCTCTGACGCCGATCCAGCTTGCCGCGGAACGGCTGAAGCGGCGGTTCGCCCGAGAGATAACCACGGATCCCGACACGTTCAGGCAGTGCGCCGATACTATCATCCGGCATGTCGGTGACATCGGTCGCATGGTCGACGAGTTCTCCAGCTTCGCGCGCATGCCACAGCCAATGATCAAGCCGGAAGATGTCGGCCGAATTGCGCGCGAGGCGCTGGTGCTCCAGAGGACCGCGCGGCCGCAGATCACCTGGCGCAGCGACATCCCAGAACGTGGACCAGTCGCGCCATGCGACAGGAGGCTGCTCGGCCAGGCGCTAACCAACCTGCTACAGAATGCCGCCGATGCGGTGGCGATGCGCGATTTGGCTGGTACGATTGGCCTCCGTGTGGACTCGAACGACGACGACGTTCGCATCATCGTGACCGATGATGGTGTTGGCTTACCACAGAACGATCGTGCGAGGCTGACTGAACCCTATGTAACGCACAAGCCAAAGGGGACTGGATTGGGTCTCGCCATCGTCAAGAAGATCATGGAAGACCACCACGGACGGTTGACGCTGGACGACAGGCCCGATGGTCCCGGCGCAGTAGCTGCGCTGGTGTTGCCCGTGAAGGTGTCGGATGGCGTATGACATCCTGATTGTCGATGACGAACCTGATATCCGTCTGCTGATAGACGGCATCCTGCGCGACGAAGGCTACGAGACGCGGGGTGCTGGCGATGCCGATGCTGCGGTGGCCTCCTTCCGCATGCGGCGTCCGTCGCTGGTGATCCTGGACGTGTGGCTGCAGGGTTCGCGCATCGATGGCCTCGGGCTGCTGGAAGCGTTCCGCAGCGAGGAGCCGCAGGTTCCGGTGGCGATGATCTCCGGCCATGGCAACATCGAGATGGCGGTGCAGGCGATCCAGCAGGGCGCCTATGACTTCATCGAGAAGCCGTTCAAATCCGATCGTCTGCTGCTGGTGGTACGCCGCGCGCTGGAGGCGGCGGCGCTGGCACGTGAGAACGCCGAACTGCGTTTGCGCGCCGGACCCGAGACCAGCCTGACTGGCGAGAGTGGCGTGATTTGCGGTCTGCGTGCAGGTGTCGAGCGCGTTGCGCCGACCGGTTCGCGAGTGCTTATCCAGGGGCCGGCCGGCAGCGGCAAGGAGGTCGTGGCACGCATGGTGCACGCGCGCTCGCGCCGCTTCGATGGGCCCTTCGTAGTGCTGAACTGTGCCACACTCGCGCCAAGCCGGTTCGAGGAGGAGCTGTTCGGCCTGGAAGCAGGTGCCGATCCAATCATGCAGCCGCGCCGAGCCGGCGTGCTCGAGCGTGCGCATGGTGGCACGCTGTTGCTGGACGAAGTCTCCGACATGCCGCTCGAGACGCAAGGCAAGATCGTCCGCGCACTACAGGATTTCGACCTTCGAACGGCTCGGCGGTTCGGCGCGGGTAAAGGTGGACGTGCGCGTGTTGTCGACCACCAACAAGGACCTGCAGAGCGAGATCGGCTCAGGTCGGTTCCGCGAGGACCTTTACTATCGTTTGGCGGTGGTGCCGCTGAAGGTGCCAGCGCTGAAAGATCGCCGAGAGGACGTGCCGGCCTTGGCCCAGCTGTTCATCACCCGCTCTGCTGAAAATGCCGGCATGCAGTCGCGCGAGCTGTCGGCCGACACGTTGGCGGCGCTGCAGGCCTACGACTGGCCGGGCAACGTGCGGCAGTTGCGCAACCTGATGGATTGGCTGCTGATCATGGCGCCCGGCAGCGCAGCCGATCCGATCCGCGCCGAGATGCTGCCGCCGGAGATCGGCGCGAATGCGCCTGCGCTGCTGAACATCGATCCGACGGCGGACATCATGGGCCTGCCGCTGCGCGAGGCGCGCGATCTGTTCGAGACGCAATACCTGCAGGCGCAGTTGCTGCGGTTTGGCGGCAACATCAGCCGGACGGCGCAGTTCGTCGGCATGGAGCGGAGCGCGCTGCATCGCAAGCTGAAGCAGCTCGGTGTCAATTCAGACGAAAGGGTGGGGGGATGAGCGACTTGTCGGAACGCGGACAATCGCTGGGTCGCGCCGAGCGCCTGCGTATCCGCTCGGGCACGTTTACCGGGCCGACATCCGGCGTGGCGCCGGGCAACGTTCAGGCTAACCTGGTGATCCTGCCACGTGCGCTGGCGAACGATTTTCTGCGCTTCGCCCAGGCGAATCCGAAACCCTGTCCGGTGCTGGCGGTCTCCGAACCCGGTGAACCGACATTCCCCACGCTCGGACGCGAGCTCGACATCCGTACCTGACCTGCCGCGCTATCGAGTTCTGGAAGCACGGCGAACTGGTGGAGGAACCGACCGACATCAAGGACGTCTGGCGCGATGACCTCGTGAGCTTCGCGATTGGCTGCTCGTTCTCGTTTGAGGAAGCGCTGATCGAGGATGGCATCGAGGTCCGCCACATCGCGTGCGACCGCAACGTGCCGATGTATCGGACGTCGATCCCGTGCGTGCCAGCCGGCGTGTTTCATGGGCCGTTGGTCGTGTCGATGCGGCCACTGCGGCCGGCGGATGCAATTCGCGCGGTCCAGATCACTTCGCGCTTTCCTTCGGTGCATGGCGCGCCGGTGCATCTCGGGATGCCTGAGTTGATCGGGATCAGGGACATCGCGAAACCGGACTACGGTGACGCGGTACCGATCGCGCCCGACGAGCTGCCGGTGTTCTGGGCCTGTGGTGTCACGCCTCAGGCGGCGATCGCGGCGGTGAAGCCGGAGTTCTGCATCACACACGCCCCCGGATCGATGCTGATAACCGATCTGCGCAACACGAAGCTGGCGGCACTTTGACGCGATCCCTCCCCGCACCCCCTCCAAGGGAGGGGGAGTCATTACGACTCCCCCTCCCCTTGCGGGAGGGGGCTGGGGGAGGGGATCCAGCCGCGGCGGTGGACCGCATCGAAGCACTGATCCATGAGGAAGTCGGGCGCAACATCGGCGGACTGTTTGCTGCGGCCAAGCACGGCCTTTGGCGCGCGGCGTCTGCACTCGCGGCAACGCATCGACCGTCGGTCGCGATCATCACCGGCTTCTACGTGCCGCTGGGTACGCCGCCGGCGGCGGAAACCGACGGGCCTGTCGGAGCCGCGATGCTGGCCGGCGCGTTGACCCGTCTCGGCGTCGCCTGCCGCGTTGTCACCGATGAGCCGTGCCATGCGACATGCGCAGCCGCGCTTCGTGGCACGGGTGCGGCACTCGACGTTGTGTCGCTCGGTGGCCGCGTCGATGACATGATTGCGCTATGGCGGCGGCTTGGCGTCACCCACGCATTGTCCATCGAACGCTGCGGTCGGAGTGCCGATGGTGCACCGCGCAACATGCGCGGCGAGGACATCAGCGCCTTCACCACGCCACTGGACGAACTGTTCCTTGCCGGTCCTTGGCAACGCATCGCGATCGGCGACGGCGGCAACGAGATCGGCATGGGATCGGTGCCCGCTTCGGTGATCGGCGCGCATGTTGCACACGGCGAGAGGATTGCCTGCGTCACGCCGGCCGATCATCTGATCGTCGCCGGCGTGTCAAACTGGGGCGCGTATGCACTGATCGGCGCGCTGGCGGTGATCCGAGACGATTGGCGCGCAATGCTGATCGATTGCCTGGATGCGGAGCGCGACGCGGCAATCCTGCGTGCGATGGTGAACGATGGGCCGGCAGTGGATGGCGTGACGCGGCAGCGCACTTTGACGGTGGACAGCCTGCCGGCCGAGGTGCACCACGCCAAGCTGAGTGCGATCCGTGCGGTGGTCGAGGCCTATGCAGCGGCGTGAGTTCGTCTGCGAGAGTTATCGCTTCGCGCCGGATACGGGAACACTCTCGCTGCACTACGCGTTCGATGGAGGCCCGCGCTTCGAGGAGCGCATCGCGCTTGCCGCCTGCGACGCGATTGCTGTCGGATGTCGAAACCGCAGCGCTCGACAGGGTGTTCCATCTGCTGCTGTTGGCGTGCGGCGTCAGCTACTACAAGGCGTTTGCGCCTGAGCGCATCCGCTGCGCGGCCTTCCCGCTGGATGCCGCAACCGCCGCCTTCTTCACCGACTTCTATGTGAAGGGTCTTGGCGAATTCGCTTGGCGGAACGGGGTTGATCTCGCCAGGCTCAACTTCGCGATGGACAGGGTCGAGCCGCCGCCATCAGCGCTGCGCCTGCGACCTGCCGCGCCTCACCTGCGTGCCGGTGGGCGGCGGTAAGGATTCCATCGTCACCATCGAATGCCTGAAGCAGGCCGACGAACCGCTGGTGCTGTTCGAACTCGGCAATGCGGGACCGATCGAGGCGACGATCGCGCAGGCGGGGCTGCCGGCGATCCGCGTGACGCGCAGGCTCGATCCGACGCTGTTCGCACTGAACGAGGCGGGCGCGCTCAACGGACACGTACCGATCACCGGCATCCTCAGCATGATCGTGCTTGCCTGCGCGATCATCTGCGGCTTCGATACGATCGCTATGTCGAACGAGCATTCGGCGAGCGCTCCCAACCTTGTCGCAGAAGGGCGCGAAGTCAATCACCAGTACAGTAAGTCGTTCGAATTCGAGCAAGCGCTCAGCCAGTTCATTGAGCGGCATGTGGTGCAGTGTGTGCGCTACTTCTCCCTGCTGCGGCCGCTGTCGGAGGTCGCCATCGCGCGTCGCTTCGCGCACCATGCGGCGTATTTTCCCGTGTTCCGCAGCTGCAATGCAGCGTTCCGTCAGTCGGCGGAGCGGCGGGCGACCAAGTGGTGCTGCGATTGTCCGAAGTGCCGCTTCGTCTATCTGGCGCTGGCGCCATTCGTGGAGCGGCAGCTTCTGATCGCTACGTTCGGCCGCGACATGCTTGATGATCCGGCGCAGGTTGAGGGGTTTGCCGAATTGTGCGGCCTGCAGCGGCACAAGCCGTTCGAGTGCGTCGGCGAGATCGAGGAGAGCGCGACGGTGATGGCGCATCTCGGTGATCTGCCGGATTGGCGCGATGACGCCGTGGTGCTGGCGCTTGGCGCCGCAGCTCCACCCGGGCAATTTCGCCGCGTTGTTCGCGTTGCGCGGGCCGCATCTGGTTCCCGAGCGATACCTGGCGATGCTCGATGCGTGTGGCTGAGCTGCGCGGCCGACGCATCGCGATCTGGGGTTTCGCCCGCGAAGGGCAGGCGGCGCTGCGGTTCCTCCGCGAGCGCGATCCGGGGCTGGCGATCACCGTGCTCGACGATGCCGACAGCCCGCGTGATGCCGATGTGGCGCTGATCAGCGGGCGCGATGCGATCGCCGCGGCGATCGGCCGCTTCGACGTGGTGGTGAAGTCGCCCGGCATCAGCCTCTACGATCCGCTGGTGTCGCAAGCGCGGGCGGATGGCGTTCGGTTCACGTCGCTGCTCAATCTGTGGTTCGCCACGGCGCCGGCGTGCCGCACGATCTGTGTGACCGGCACCAAGGGCAAGAGCACCACCACGGCGCTGATCGCGCACATGCTGCGTGGCGTCGGCTGGAATGCCGTCGCGGCGGGCAACATCGGCGTGCCGGTGACGGAGCTGCCGCGTACGCGGTCTGGATGCGGCGGTGATCGAGGTATCGAGTTACCAGGCTGCGGATTTCTCCGGGCTATGCGACATTGCAGTGCTGACCTCGCTGTTTCAGGAGCATCTCGACTGGCATGGCAGCGTGGCGGCGTATCGGCGAGACAAGCTGAACCTGCTGCGTCATGCGCGACTTTCACTGATCAACCGCGAGGCGCTCGCCGCCGTGGCAGAAGTGCTCGATCTCGAGCAACTGAATCACGACACGTTTGCCGTGAGTCCCGCGCTGCACGTCGACAACCGCTATCTCGCGCGACCGCACAACTTGTCCAACCTGGCTGGCGCACTGGCAGTAGCGCAGTCGCTTGGCGTGAATGTTGCCGCGGCACTGCGTGCTGGCGGAGGACTTTCCACCGCTGCCGCATCGCCAGCAGGAGATCGCTGAGGTTGATGGTGTGCTGTATGTGGATGACAGCATCTCCACCACGCCGGAGGCGACGATGGCCGCGCTGGATGTGTATCGCGACAGGCCGGTCACGGTGATCATCGGTGGTCATGATCGTGGCATCGATTACGATGCGCTGCTCGAGCGGCTCCAGCAGGAACCGCGGCCTGGCGTCGTTCTCATGGATGCCAGCGGCAGGCGGATCCGTCCGCGGCTCGGTTGCAGTGAGCGCGTCCGGTTGGTGGATTTGATGAGCGAGGCCGTGGCGCGAGCGCGCGAGATGACACCGCGTGGCGGTGTCGTGCTGCTGTCGCCGGCGGCGCCGAGCTACGGCCGGTACAAGAGCTTCATCGAGCGAGGCGAAGACTTCGCGCGCTGCCTGCCTTAAGCGCCGGCGGCAACCTTGGCACGCCCTATCCGCCGAGCGCGATTGACCTCATTGCGCGCGGCTTCGTTCTGGGTGAGCAGTTCGAGTGTCTCGCTCTCGTCATCGCTCCCCTCGCATAGCGCCTGGTCGACGTATTCCCGGTGCTGTGGATCGCGCAGGATGGCGCGGCGTATGAAGTCGATGGCGAACCAGCGATGCGCCATGCGCGCGTGCTTGCTGACGATCTCCCACCAGTATTTCGGATAGAACAGCCAGATCGGTTCCAATGGGAAGCTGGGGCGCCGATCGCGGCGATACTTCAGCCGGAAGATGCCGCCTTGCAGCGGATGCACATTCTCGACGGCCAGGTAGCTGGAAAAGAAGAATAAGACCGCCGCCAGGCGGTGCATTCCCATGCCTGAGGCGGCGGCGCGGCGCAGGATCGTGCGTATGTGGTCGGGCGTGTAGTACATGTCCCAGGCGTCGCGATAGACCTGATGCCACGCCTCGTGCGTCATCACCGGATGATCTGCCACCACGTGTTCCAGGTCGTATTTGTTCATGTCCGGATCCATCCAGGCGCCCTTCTGAGCCAGCACCCTGTGGTCTTCGGACCCAGGCAGCGGCGTTAGGCAGAAGAATTCCAGAATGTCGAGCGGCAGTTCCTTCTTGATGATCTCGATGTCGTGCCTGATCGATTCCGGCGTATCGCCGGGGAAGCCCAGAATGTAGCCGGCGTAGGTGATCACCCCGGCGCGCTTCCAGGCGAGCAGCATGGTGCGGTATTCGGTGATGCGGTTCTGCCGCTTCTTCGCGGCCAGCAGGTTGGTCGGATTGATGTTCTCCAGTCCGATGAACACGCGTGTGACCCCGGCGCGTGCGGCTTTTGCCACAAAACTCGGCAATTTGTGGCACAAGGTGTCGACCTGGATGATGAGCCGCACCTTTATCCTGTCGCGCTCCCGGATCTGGATGATCCGATCGAAGATCGCCTCCCAATCCTTGTTGCGTGCGAAATTGTCGTCGGTGATGAAGAAGCGGCGCACGCCTTCGGCCCAGTGCTGCTTGATCAGTCGCTCGATGTCATCCGGCGAGCGCCGCCGCGACTTGCGGCCCTGTACATTGATGATGGTGCAGAACGAGCACTGGAATGGACAGCCGCGGCCGGCGTCGAAGCTCGCATGGTGCTTCACCGTCCGCCGGATGATGGCGCGCGGCAGGAACGGTGTCGGCGCGTCCTCCAGTGGGGGCAGGTCGTCCAGATGATTGTAGATCGGCGCCAGCGTTCCGGCGGCCGCGTCGCGCAGCACCGTATCGATGCGGCCCTCCGCCTCGCCGGCGAACAGACTGACACCCATGTCGAGCGCGGCCTGAACGTCTGCCTGCATCTCCGGCAGCATCGCGAGGCAGCCGGAGACGTGGAACCCGCCGACCATCACCTGAATGCCTGCTTCACGCAGCGGGCGGGCGATGTCGAGGGCGCGCGGGAACTGGTTCGACTGCACGCCCACCAGACCGACCATGCCGAAGCCGCCATGGCGATGAAGCAGGGCAATGATCTGCCTGATCTTCACGCGCGTGTTGGTTTCGTCGAACACGGTTATGTCGATCGGCTGATCCGGACCCAGCGCCGCGCGTTCCGCCGCATCGGCGGCCAGCGTGTACATCACGGCAAGCGAGTTCGAAGGGATCGACGAACGCAGCCACTGCACGACATAGCCGTCATCATCGTAGTGCGACGGCTTTAGCAGCACGAGCTGAAAGCGACGCATGGGCTTCCCCGCCCCAGAGTTCGGCAAGAACGATAGCGGTGACGGCCGAGGCCGGGAAGCGATTCGGTCGGCCCCTCCACCTACCCCCTCCCGCGAGGGGAGGGGGAGCAAGTCGAGACCCCGTGATCGCGCGCCTTGGTCGCCAGTGCGTCTACCCGATCGTTCATTGGATCGCCCGAATGGCCGCGCACCCAGCGCCACTCGATCCGATGCGCCTTTGCCGCTTCCAGCAGCCGGCGCCACAGCTCCATGTTTGCCACCGGATCGCCTGCGGAGTTGCGCCAGTTCCGCCGCACCCATCCCTCGTGCCAGCGGGTCACGCCGTTCTTCACGTACTGACTGTCGGTGTGCAGCACGACACGACAGGGTCGCTTCAGCGCCTCCAGCGCCATCGTCGCCGCGGTCAGCTCCATGCGGTTGTTGGTGGTCGCCGAATCGGCGCCGGACAGCTCCCGCTCCACGCCGCGGAAGCGCAGGATCGCCGCCCAGCCGCCGGGCCCGGGGTTTGGCTTGCAGCCGCCATCAGTCCAGACCTCAACCACCTCCGAGGCCGGCGGGCCAGGAGTGACCGTGACCTGCTCCTGCTCAGATGCCATAGGCGTGCTCGTCCCGTGCCGCCAGATGGAAGCGCAGCCGGCGCAGGTATTCCAGCGGGTCCTTGCGCGTCACCAGCGCACCCGGTGGCGTGTTCAACCAGTCGTAGAGCCGCGTCAGCATGAAGCGGATGGCGGCACCCCGGCACAGTACCGGCAACGCCGCCCGCTCTGCATCCGACAGCGGGCGAATGGCACTATACGCGCGCAACATCGACCGGGCCTTCGTGACATTGAAGGAAAAATCCGGCTCGAAACACCAAGCGTTCAGACACACCGCGACGTCGTACGCCAGGACGTCGGTGGCAGCGAAGTAGAAGTCGATCAGGCCGGACAGTCTGCCGTCCAGGAAGAACACGTTGTCGGGAAACAGGTCAGCATGGATGTGGCCGGTCGGCAGCCCGCGTGGCCAGGCCGCCAGGATCCCGCTCGAGTGCGCAATCCAGCTCTTTCGCCAGGCCGGCTTGCACCTCGTCCGCCCGCGCGCGGGAGCGTTCCAGCAGCGGCGTCCAGCCATCGGGCCCCAGCGCGTTGCGCCGTGTCGGCGTGTAGTCGCGGCCGGCGACGTGCAGTGCCGCCAGAGCGGCGCCCACCGGCGCCGCAGTGCTCCGGCCGCACGCGGCGTGGCCAGACCCCCGGCAGAAAGGTGGTGATCGCGGCATGCCGCCCACTCAGATGCCGCAACGCCTGGCCGTCGCGCCCGCGCACCGGCAGCGGGCAGACAATGCCGCGCTTTGCCAAATGCTCCATCAGGCCAAGGAACCAAGGCAGCTCCGCCGGATCCACCCGCCTTTCGTACAAGGTCAGGATGAAGTCGCCTGATGTGGTGCGCAGCGAGTAGTTGCTGTTCTCCACACCCTCCGCGATGCCGCGGAACGCCACCATGCTGCCGATGTCGTAGTCCGCCAGGAAGGCGGCGAGCGCCTCGTCGGTCACTTCGGTGTAGACCGCCATGCGGACTCAGATCACGGCGGCAGGATGGTAGTAAATGCTGGCCTCCTAGGCGGTTGTCGACCGGAACTGCGACGCGCACTATGCCGGCCCTCTCGATCCCCGGCAACGAGTCCCTGATGCCCGCACGACTGCCGAACCTTGGATGGGCGCCGCGCGCCGCCCTGCTCGCCGCTCTGCTGCCGCTGCTGGCCGAGTGTGGACCGACGCGCAATCAGTTCGCGCCGCCATGCCCGGCGCGCGCGATCCTCGGGGACGCGGCGAACCTCGACGTCTACCGGGCATCCAGCACGCCTGGGGCGGCACGCGACCTGACGGACCTCGTGGTGCACGCCAGAATCGTCGGCATACAGGGCAGTTGCAAAGAAGGCGATGAGAAGAACCAGCTCGCCGTCACCGTCAACGTAGGGGTCGAACTGACGCGCGGGCCGGCGATGGCCGGACGCGAGACAGACGTGCCGGTATTCGTCGCCGTGACCCAGGGCGACACAATTCTCGACAAGCACGTCTACCAGATGCACGTGGTGTTCCCATCAAACGTTGACCGCATCACGCTGACCCCGGGTGAGGCGAACCTGGTCCTGCCCGTGACGTCGACGAAATCGGGGGCGGCCTACACCATCCTGGCGGGCTTCCAGCTCACGCCGGATCAGATGACGCGGACCCCACAGACCGGGAGACCATGACGCGTCTCTGGCGCCGTCACGGCTCGCGTAACCCCGGCTGCAACGCCTCGAGTACGGCAACCCGCACATCCTCGGACTGCGAGGAGAGTGCGCGCAGGATGGCGTTCATCCGGCTGCGCAACTCGTAGACCTGATCCAGCAGCGACAGAACCAGCGGAATGGCGTCCTCGCCGATCTCCATGTCGCGACGCAGATCATGGATCAGGCGAACCCGCGCCACGTCGATCTCGTGGAACACGAGGCCGGCGTCTGCCGTATCCGGCACGACCCAACCCTGCTCGACCCATTGGATGATCTCGACCGTTGTGAGGTCGGGAAACAGCGCCGCGACCGCGATCACGTCCATCACTCGGTCTCCAGGCCAGCGCGCGGGCTGATCGGGTGCCGCGGCTTCCAGTTCTTCAGGAACTCGGCGAGTTCAGGTTCCTCGTTGGGTGGCAGCACGGGATGAAGTTCCACGAACTGGTGGCCCTTGCCCTCGATCCCTCGTCCGCGCAGACGCAGCCGCGTGCCGCGGCCCGAATTGGGCGGAATGGTCAGGCGTACGGGCCCCTTGATCGTTGGCACCTCCAGCGTGGTGCCGAGTACCGCCTCCTGCAGGGTTACCGGCAACTCGACGATGATGTCGTCGCCCTCGCGGCGGAACAGCGGGTGTGGTGCGACGGCGACCTCGACCAGCGCATCGCCTGGCTGCCCCGTCGCCGATCCCCGGCATGCCCTGGCCCTTGAGCCGGATCACCTGACCATCGCGAACACCGGCCGGTATGCGCACATCCAGCGTGCGTCCGTCCGGCAACGTGACCCGACGGGTGGTGCCGTTGACCGCATCGAGGAAGTCGAGCGTGAGCTGGTACTGGGCGTCCTGGCCGCGCATTGAGAACCGCCGTCCTCCACCCATGCCGGACCGTCCGCGGAATGCCTGCGCGAAGACGCTCTCCAGGTCCTCGGGATCGAAACCCGCATCGGCGTGGTATTTCTCGCGGCCGGCGGCATCGCCGAAGTCGCGATAGAACGGACGCTGCGGCGGCACCTCGTTGCCGGCGGCATCGATCTCGCCGCGGTCGTAGCGAGCGCGCTTTTCCTTGTCGGACAGGATGTCGTAGGCGGCGCTGATCTCCTTGAATCGCTCCGCCGCCTCCGGCTTGCCAGGATTTACGTCGGGGTGGTGGCGCTTGGCGAGCTTTCGATAGGCGGAGCGGATCGCCGCTTCGCTGTCGGTCTTCTGCACGCCAAGGACTTCGTATGGGTCTTTCATCGGAGAGCAGATCAATGATCAGGGGCGCGTGAAATCAAGTCCCGGTCCAAACCGGTTGACGTTTCCCCAGGAAAGCGTCGATGCCCTCGCCGGCATCGCGCGCCAGCATGTTTCGCGTCATCACCTCCGAGGCGTAGGCATAGGCATCGTCGAGACCCATCTCGGCCTGACGATAAAAGGCCTCCTTGCCGATCGCCAGCGTCAGTGGGCTCTTCGCCACGATCTGGCCCGCGAGTGCCGTGACCGCTTCATCCAGTTCGTCGTCGGCCACCACGCGGTTGACCAGGCCGAGCGCGTGCGCGCGAGGTGCGTCGATCAGCTCGCCGGTCAGCAGCATCTCCATGGCCGCCTTGCGACCGACTGCGCGAGACAGCGCCACCATCGGAGTGGAGCAGAACAGTCCGATATTCACCCCCGGGGTGGCGAACCGCGCGGTATCCGCCGCCACCGCAAGATCGCAGCTTGCCACAAGCTGGCACCCTGCCGCCGTCGCCACGCCATGCACGCGGGCGATCACCGGTTTGGGCAGCCTGACGATGCTCGTCATCAGCCGTGAGCACAGCTCGAAGGTCGCCTGATACGCCGCGCGCTCCGGGTTCGACCGCAGCTCTCGCAGATCGTGTCCGGCGCAGAAGGCAGGACCCGCGCCACCGATCACCACCACCTTCACGGATTGGTCCTGCCCGATCGCCGCGAGTTCATCGACCAGCGCCTTCATCAGCGCCACAGACAGCGCGTTGCGCGCAGCGGGGCGGTTCAAGGTCAGCCAGGCGATGCCGTCCGCGTCACGCCGAAGCAGCACGCGCTCGATCACGGCCGATTGCTCGTTCATTCCTCGCCCTCCGCGGCGTTCCGCTGCACGATATAGTCGATCCTAGCAGGAGACCGCGCCATGACGAATGCCGCGACGCAGCCCACGGGCGAGCTTGCACTGCGCACGGTGGCGATGCCCGCCGATACCAATCCCGCAGGCGACATCTTCGGTGGCTGGATCATGTCTCTGATGGACCTGGCCGCCGGAGTCTCCGCCGGCACGCGCGCCAGAGGCCGTGTCGCCACTGCCGCCGTCTCCAATCTGAGTTTCCTCCAGCCGGTGAAGGTCGGCGACGTGGTGTGTGTCTATACAAACATCACCCGCACCGGACGCAGCTCGATCACACTCGGGGTCGAGACATGGGTGCTGCGTCGGGGCCAGGGCGAGCGGATGAAGGTGACGGCGGCCGAATTCGTGCTGGTGGCGGTCGATGACAATGGCCGGCCACGGCGGTTGCCTGATGAGTAGCAGAAGAGCTCCGCGCGATAGCGAAGAGTTTTAACCGCCTAAGAGGATTCACGCAAAACACGCAGATAGTGAGATCCAAAACCTGCGAACCTCACTGAACCATCTGCGTGTTTTGCGTGAATCTGCGCCTTATTTGCGTTAGAAACTCTTCTTTCTGTGCCATCACGAGGCGGGCACTATCAGCGCATCCACCGCGGTGATGCTGTCGCCGGCACAGATCAGCGGATTGACATCCAGTTCCGCGATTGCGTCGCGGTGATCCGCGGCAAACGCCGCGACCCGGCATATCACGTCGGCCAGCCGATTGCGGTCGACCGCCGGCATTCCGCGGAATCCATCTAATAGCCGCACGCCCTTGAGCTGTCCCAGCATCGCCAGCGCCTCGTCGTGCGTCACCGGGGCAGGCGCGAGCGCCGTGTCCTGCAGCAGCTCCACCAGAATGCCGCCAAGTCCTACCACGACCAGCGGGCCGAACAGCGGATCGACGCGTGCGCCCACCACCATCTCAACCCCTTGCGGCATCATCTTCTGCACCAGCACGCCGGCAATCCGGGGCGGCGGAGTGACCGCGTTCGCGCGTGCCATGATCGTCTGATACGCCTCGCGCACCTCGTCGGCGTTGCGCAGGTTGAGCCGCACGACGCCAGCCTCGGTCTTGTGGGGCAGGTCGGGCGATTTAACCTTCAGCACAACCGGATAGCCGAGCGATCCGGCGGCATTCACCGCCTCGTCTACGCTCTTGCGCAACGCGCTCGCCTACCACCGGCACGCCGTACAGTGCCAGCACTTCCTTCGCCTCGCGTTCGGTCAGCGCACGCCCGCCCGCCGCCGCAATCATCGCACCTGTCTGCCGCTTGATCTCGGTCGACGTCAGCGGCAAGCGCCGATGCACCAGCAGCACGCTTTGCCGCTCGCCAGTGCCACGCCGCCAACGCCGCAAAGCATGACGGCATCGAGCGGAACAGCGCGACATGCTCCGCCTCTTCGGCCTCCTTCACGCCCGGGCCTTCCAGCCACTCGCTCTGCCAGGCGATGCACGCGATCTTGCCGTGCTTGGCCGCCAGCGAATTGTAGACCGGAATGCGCTTCGCCGAGGGTGCGTAGCCGTAGGTCTGAGGCACCACCAGCGCACCGTACGCGGCATCGCCAAGCAGTGCATCGGCGCAGGCGTTGAGCGATTCCGGATTGGCCAGGATCTGCGCCGTCACGTCGCACGGATTGCGTGCCGAGCCGAATTCCGGAATGTGCGCAAGCAGCACATCGCGCACCGCATCGGAAGGCTGCGTCAGAGGCACATCGAACTGCTCCGCGCGATCGGCCGCCATGATCGCCGCACCGCCCGACGCCGCAACCACGGCGACGCCGCGCGCCTTCGGCGGCCTCGCCTTGGCAAAGAAGGCGGCGGTCTCGCACAACGCCTCGTAGTCATCCACCAGGATGGCGCCCGCGCGACGGAACACCGCGCGATACGCCGCCTGCGATCCAGCCAGCGAACCGGTATGCGACATCGCCGCTGCGGCACCCTGCTCGCCGGTCGCCATCTTGAACACGATCAGCGGCTTGTCGCGCTGCCAGGCACTCTCGGCGGCGATCAGCATGCGCTCGGGCTCCGCCATGCCCTCGAACACGCAGGCGATCGCGGCACAGGACGGATCGTCGGCGAGATAGGAGATGTAGTCGGCCATGTCCACGTCACAGGAATTGCCCGACGTCAGCACGTGGCTGAACGACACGCCGCGCACCACCGCCTGCGCCAGCGCCATGCCGAGAGCGCCCGACTGGCTCACCATGCCGATCGAATGCTTGCGCGGCGGAGGGATCGGCGTGATGTCCATGAAGGTGACGCGCATATCGAGAGGCGCGTTCACCACGCCGATGCAGTTCGGACCGACGATCCGCATGTTGCTTTCGCGCGCGATCGCCGCGAGGCGCTGCTGCTGCGCGATGCGGTCTTCCTTGCCGGTCTCCGCGTAGCCAGAGGCGAACACGATCACGCCGCCCACGCCGGCCGCGGCGCATTCCAGCACGATCTCCTCGACTGCCTCGCGCGGCGCGGTCACCACGGCGCAGTCCGGCACCTCCGGGAGTGTATTGACATTCGGATAGCAGCGTTGATCGCCGATCCTTTCGTAGCGCGCGTTCACCGGATACACGCGACCGCCATAGTGCTGCAGGTTCACCAGCACGCGCTCGCCGAATGAGCCGGCCCGCGTCGAAGCGCCGACCACCGCTACGCTGGCGGGATGCAGCAGGCGCGTGAGGTCGGCATGGCGGTAGACGGTTGTTCGTTTCGACTGCATGGCGGGCTCGATTGACGTTTCCAAACGGCGAGCATACTGATCGGTAGCTCTCCAGCAAAGGACACCAGGATGTCGTCGCTGTTCGATCTGACCGGCAAGGTCGCCGTTGTCACCGGCTCCAGCAAGGGCATCGGCCGCGCCATTGTCGAACGCATGGCGGAACATGGCGCGAAGGTGGTGGTGTCCAGCCGCAAGGCCGATGTGTGCGAAGCGGTGGCTGCCGGCATTCGCGAGCGGGGCGGCGAGGCCGCGGTAATTCCGTGCCACATCGCGCGCAAGGAGGAACTGCAGAAGCTGGTCGATCAGACCACCGCACTGTGGGGCGGCATCGACATCATGGTGAGCAACGCCGCGGTCAATCCCTATCTCGGGCCGGCAGCCGGCGCGTCTGACGAAGTGTATGAGCGCGTCATGGGCGCCAATGTGCGCAGCAACTTCTGGCTGGCGAACATGGTATGCCCGCAGATGGCCGAGCGCGGCGGCGGATCGTTCATCGTCATCTCCTCGATCGGTGGCCTGCGCGGCACGGCGTCGCTTGGGCTGTACGGCATCTCCAAGGCCGCCGACATGCAGTTGACCCGCAACATCGCGGTGGAGTGGGGACCGAAGAACGTTCGTGCCAACTGCATCGCACCAGGCCTGGTGCGCACGGATTTCGCGCGCGCACTGTGGGAAGACCCGGTGCGCTATCGCAAGACCACGCGCGACAATCCGCTGCAGCGCATCGGCGAACCGGATGAGATCGCGGGTGCCGCCGTGTTCCTCGCGTCACCGGCAGGCAGTTTTGTGACCGGCCACACGCTGGTGGTGGATGGCGGCACCATGGCGGGCGTCGTGCTGCAAAAGGATGACTGAACCGACGCGCGACGACGCTGCGGCGCTGGATCGCGAGGACGAACTCGCGGCGTTTCGCGAACGGTTCCTGCTGCCGGACGGCGTGATCTATCTTGATGGCAATTCGCTTGGTCCGCTGCCCAAGGCGACGAAGGCGCGCGTGGCAGAGGTGCTGGAGCGCGAGTGGGGACACTCGTTGATCCGAGGCTGGACCGAGCACGGCTGGATCGACCTGCAGTTCCGCATCGGCGAGAAGATCGGCCAACTGATCGGTGCCGCGCCGGGTACGACGGTGGCGGCCGATTCCACCTCAGTGAACCTGTTCAAGCTGTTGGCGGCGGCGCTGAGTCAGCGACCGGGACGCGAGGTGATCCTGACCGAGGACGGCAATTTCCCGAGCGATCTCTACGTTGCGCAAGGCCTGACCGCGCTGTTGCAGGCCGGCCACGAGGTGCGCGCGGTTTCCAATGTGGCCACGGCAATCGACGAGCAGACCGCGGTGCTGATGCTGACGCACGTCAACTACCGCAGCGGCGCGATGCATGACATGGCGGCCTTGACGCGTGCGGCGCATGCGGCGGGCGCGCTCGTGCTGTGGGATTTGTCGCATTCGGTCGGCGCGGTGCCGCTGCGGCTCGATGCCGATGACGTCGACTTCGCTGTGGGATGTGGCTACAAATATATCAACGGTGGTCCTGGTGCGCCGGCGTTTCTGTACGTCGCGAAGCGGCTGCAGGACGACCTGCGGTCGCCGCTGACCGGCTGGCTCGGTCATGCCGAGCCGTTCGCGTTTGAGAGCGGTTACCGACCGGCGAGCGGGATTGCTCGCACGGTGGTCGGGACGCCCCCGATCCTATCGCTTGCCGCGTTGGACATGGGGATCGATATCGCGCTGGAGGCACCGACGCGTCTGGTCCGCGCGAAGTCGCTGCGGCTGGCCGAGATGTTCATCGCGCTGATGGAGCGAGAAGCCGAATTCGGACTGCTGACGCCGCGTGAGCCTGCCGCGCGAGGTAGTCAGGTCGCGTTCGCGCATCCAGACGGCTACGCGATCATGCAGGCGCTGATCGAACGCGGTGTCGTCGGCGATTTCCGTGCGCCGGATGTGCTACGCTTCGGCCTGGCGCCGCTTTACGTGCGCTATGTCGATGTGTGGGACGCGGTGACGGTGCTGCGCGATGTGATGCGTAATGAAACCTGGCGAGACGCGCGGTTTCAGCAGCGTCGAAGCGTGACGTAGGAAGTAAGACAGCGAGCTTCGGCATTATCGCGCCCTCGCCGCAACCCCCTCCCGCAAGGGAAGGGGGAGACCTTGGCTTATGCCCTATCCGTTCTTGGCTTTGTTCTCCAGCGCCTCGGCGAGGCGTTGGGGATCGACTTCGATCTTCACGCCGGCCCGTTCCAGTTGGCAAAGCATGATCGCGCGGGAGTCACGGTCGGCCCAACCGCGGTTCAAGCCCTCGGCCAGGTCCGCCAGTGCCAGATTGGCCAGACGCATCGGTACGTTCAGTTCGCGCCCTAGCGCGGTCGCCAGCGACACGTCCTTGTGCGCCAGGCGCAGCGCGAACGCAGGTGGCTCGTACTTGTTCGGCAGGAACTGGTCGGTCAGCGAGTTGAACGCGCCACGCCGGCCGATCGCGCCCTGACGCACAGCCTCCCAGATTGCCAACGGCTCGATGCCTGCCTTCACGCCCATGCTAAACACCTCAGCGGCGGCAGCCGTCGCGATGTAGCCGAAGCAGTTGTGCACCAGCTTCGCGACCGAGCCGGCGCCGATCGGGCCGATGTATTTCGCCGCGTCGCCGATCATGTCGAGCACCGGCTTCCACTGATCGAACACGTCCTCATCGCCGCCGCACCAGATCGCCAGCTTGCCGCTCGCCGCACCGCGCGGGCCGCCGCTTACCGGAGCGTCGAACAGAAACGCGCCCTTCGCGGCGAACGCCTCATGTGCCTTCCGCACCACGGTTGGCGAGTTGGTGGTCAGGTCGAAATATGCCGTGCCCTTTCTGATCCCAGCCAGCAGACCCGTAGCGACCGACTCGAATTCCGGCGGGCCGGGGAGCGAGGTGAAAATCACCTCGCTCTGCTCCGCCACAGCCTGCGGCGAGTTCACCCAGACCGCACCATCGCGGAGATGACGCGCGGCTGCCTCGCGGCGGATGTCGTGCACCACCAGCGTGTCGCCACGCGCCTTCAGTCCCTTCTGCAAGTTGGCGGCCATGCTGGCACCCATCGTGCCAAGACCGATGAATCCTGCCTGCATGACGCGCTCCTTCTGCTAATTGGCCTCGAACACCTCACGCGCGATGTTTGCCGCCGTCATCGCCGCCGGCCAGCCGGCATAGAAGGCAAGGTGCGTGATCACCTCGGACAGTTCCTCCTTGGTCACGCCGTTGACCAGCGCGCGCTGCAGATGGCCGCGCAACTGCTCCGGCCGATAGGTGGCAATCAGCGTCGCGCACACGATCAGGCTGCGATCGCGCTTGGAAAGCTGCGGCCGCTCCCACACATCGCCGAACAGCACCTTTTCAGAGAGGTCGATCAGCTTGGGAACCGTGCCGCGGACGCGGTCGCGCGATTCAGTCGAGGGTGCCTGAGCCATTCTTTCCTCCTTCGGTTTGGTATCGTCCTACTGAACTCTCACTTTGGCTCCACGTCCAGCCGTACCACGATGCCCTCAAGCCCTGGTTTCGCTGTCGGATAGCGTTGCAAGACCAGCGGATCGTGCCCCGGAATAATCGCGTTCGGCGCACTCGCCAGCTTACGCATCGTCGCATAGCCGGCGAGCGTGTCCTCGTGGCTGTGTATGATCGGAAACGCGCGCCCTTCCTCCATGTTGGCGTAGAAGTGGCTGGCATCCGACGCGAGCACCATCCAGCCACGCCGCGTCCATACGCGCACCACCTGCAACCCTTTCGAGTGACCACCGACGTGATGCACGGTCAGCCCCGGCGCCAGCTCATCCACACCGTCGTGGAACACGACGCGACCGGCGAACAGCTTGCGCACGATCGCCACCACGTCGTCTTCCTCGAACGGTCCACGCAGACCCGCGTGGCACATGCACCGCCCGGTGCAATACGCCATCTCGATGTCCTGCAAGTGGTAGCGGGCGTGCGGAAACAGATCGTAGTTGCCGCAGTGGTCGTAGTGCATGTGCGACAGGATCACGTCACGCACGTCGCCAGGCTCCATGCCGATTGCCTTCAATCCGACCGACGGCGATCGTATGAACTGGCGTTGCCGCTTCTCGCCCATCGGCGCGTCGAAACCGGTATCGAACACGAAGGAACGATCCGGTCCCTTAATCGCCCAGACGAAGTAGTCGAGCGGCATCGGTCCGTCGTGCGGATCGCCGCCGATGAAGTTGTTCGCGCGCCGCGCATTCGGATTGTGCGCATAATGCACGGCGTAGACCTCGTAGGGCGCGGGCTCAGCCATCACGAGACCTTCGGCCACAGCGCGTCAGAGGCCGCGATCGTCGCGGGATAGACTGGCGTCGGCCTGCCCTTCTGCCACTGTACAATGCACAGCTTGGCGCCGACGCGGCGGCCCTTCTCGTCGTATTGCAGGTGAGCGTCGGGAAAGAACAGGGCAGGGCCGTCCGTCATGTTGAGCTGACGGATCGCGTCCGCCACCTTGTGTCTCTCAGCCACGCCGGCGCGCTCCAGCGCCTCCTTCAGGATCAGCACGTGTACATAGGCGAATACCGAGTCATGGCCGAACCACGGCTCCTTGGTGCGCTCGACGAAGCGCTGCGCCACGTCCGCCACCGCCTTGCCGGGCCAGTTGGCCAGACCGACCAGCACGCCTTCCAGGTTGTCCGCGCCGGCAACCTTCAGCAGCTCGGGTACGCACCAGTGGCCGCCGCCGCCCACCATCGGCAGCTTGCTCGCCGTCATGTTGTACTCAGCGAACTTGTCGATCAGCAGCTTGTCGTCCGGCACGTTGGTCGACTGGATCAGCATGAAATCCGGCCGCGTCGACCGCACGCCCTGCACCAGGGTCGTCGCATCGGTCAGCGGCGGCGTGTAGACCTCATCGACCACGAGGTTGAGTTTCTCGTTCTTGAACACGTGGTCGTGCAGCGGCTTGTAGAAACTTACGGCTGCGGCGGTGTTGTCGCCGACAATCCCCACCTTGGTCGGACGCTTGCCGCTCGCCTTCGTCGCAAGATCGACGATCATCGGCACCAGGTCCTCTGCCTGCGCATCGGCGGTCGGCGAGGACTGGAACACGTAGTGGAACCCACGACCGGTGATCGCGTCGGAATACGACAGCGTCAGCCACGGAAGTTCGGCGCGCTCGGTCACCTCGGTGACGGCGAGCGTGAAGGTCGAGAGCCAGCAACCGAAACCGCCGACGACGTCAGGGTTCTGCGCCAGCATACGCTGTGCCGCATCCTTGGCCTTCTCCGCGCTGTCCTGCGTGTCGTATTCCAGCAGCTTCATCTTTGCGCCGCCGAGTGACTTGATGCCGCCGGCGTTGTTCACGTCGTCGATCGCCATGCGCGCGCCCATCTGCTCGAGAATGCCCTGACGCGCCCACGGGCCGGACAGCGGGACCAGCATCGCGATCGGTACCTCCTTCGCCTGTGCACTGGCACGGCGCGATTTGATCGCCGCGGCGCCGGTCGCCAAACCGAGGCCCATCGCCGTCCGTCGGCCGATCGTGGATACGTTCGTCATGATGGAGTTCTCCCTCCGTGTTTACGCGTCAGTGAGGCCGAGATAGGAGCGGCGTACCCGATCGTCGGCAAGCAGCGTCTCATATGAGCCGTCCAGCACCATGTGTCCGGTCTCCAGCACGTAGCCATGATCCGACAGCTCCAAAGCTTCAGCAACGCGCTGTTCAACCAACAGGATGGTTACGCCATCCTCACGATGGATCTGGGAGATGCGCTCGAAGATCGTGTCGGCAACCGCCGGCGCCAGGCCCATCGAGGGTTCGTCGAGCATCAGTAGCCGTGGCGCAGAGGCTAGGCCGCGGCCAATCGCCAGCATCTGCTGCTCGCCACCCGACAGTGTGCCGGCAAGCTGGGTGGCGCGCTCGGCGAGGATCGGGAACAGCGTGTGTATCCGCTCCAGGGTGCGCTGCCACTGGGCACGACCTGCCTTGGTGTAGGCGCCCATTTCCAGGTTCTCGCGCACGGTCAACGTGCGGAACACCTGACGGCCCTCGGGCACGTGGGCGATGCCGAGATGCGCACGCGCCGCGGCCGGCATGGTGAGTAAATTCTGGTCAAGGAACGAGATGTTGCCCTGTGCCGGTGGTACGATGCCGCAGATGGTTTTGAAAAGGGTCGATTTGCCGGCACCGTTTGGGCCAACCACGGTGACGAAGCGGCCTTCGGCAACCGACAGCGATACATCGATCAGCGCGCGCAGGCCACCATACGCGACGGAGAGGTTGCGGACCTCAAGCATGGGAGATGGGGCGTAGGAGAATTCTCCCACTCCCCCCAACCCCCTCCCGCAAGGGGAGGGGGAGAATTGACGCTAGTTGCTTATGCATTCTGCCGCGCCAGGAACTTCTTGCCGAGATATGCCTCGATCACCGCGCGATCCTCGACCACGTCGCGCGGCAGGCCGGAGGCCAGGACGGCGCCATGGTCCAGCACGACGAAACGATCGGCCAACCGCATCATCGCGTGCATCGTGTGCTCGATGATCGCGATCGTCATACCCTCGTCGCGCAGCCTGGCCAGTACGTTGAGCACCTCGTCGCACTCGTCACGCCCAAGTCCTGCCAACGTCTCGTCGAGCAGCAGCAGACGCGGCTGGCCGGCGAGTGCCCGCGCGAGTTCCATCAGTCGCAACTGCTTGTTGGTGAGTTGACCGGCCTGGCGTGTCGCGAGCTGTAGCAGGCCAACATGGCGTAATGCCAGTTCGGCTGCTGCCATCGCGTCGCGATCCGATAGTCCGGCGCCGTAGGCGCCGACCACCACATTGTCCAACAACGGCAGACGGGGAAAGCTGCGCACCACCTGGAACGTCCGCCCGACGCCCATGCGACACACCTGATGCACCTTGCGGCCGAGCATCGGCTCACCCGCCAACGTCGCGGTGCCCTCGTCTGCCGGCAATACGCCGTTCAGCAGATTGAACAGCGTGGTCTTGCCGGCGCCGTTCGGACCGATGATGCCGAGGATCTCGCCCCGCGCGACGGTGAAGCTCACCTCGCTGACCGCCCGCAGGCCGCCGAACGAGCGCGAGAGATCCTGCACCTGCAACAGCGGATCCGATCCGCTCGTCTTAGCGTAGGGGCGAGACGTTACGGGAAGAGCGGGCAGGGCAGGGGGTGGTGGCGGCAGTGCGCGGCGGAACCAGCGGTCGCGGATGGTCCAGAACAATCCATCCGGTGCTGCCAGGATGATCACGATGATGGCGGCGCCATACACCACGCCCTGGATGCCGGGAAGCACATTGCCAAGCTGCGCGTTCAGCGATTCCGCCAAAGGCACCAGCACCGCGGCACCAATTACCGGACCCCAGATCGATGCGACGCCGCCGAACAATGTGACGACCACGGGCTGCGCGGATACCAGCAGGCCGAAGACCGAATCAGGCGTGACCACCAGCAGCACGCAGGCATACAGTCCGCCGGCGGCCGCCGCGATCGCGCCCGAGGTGATCAGCGCGCGCATCTTCCACTGCCGTGCGTTGATCCCGGCGGCCTCTGCTGCCAGCTCGTTCTGCCGGATCGCCAGCAGCGCGAGGCCGAAACGGGAGTTCTCAACCAGCACGCAGACCACCACTCCCGCGGCAAGCAGGCCCATCGCGACAACGGTGTAGAGACGCGTGTCAATGAATTCGAGATACGCTGCCGGGTGCTCACGGTGCATCGGCAGCGACAGTTCCTGAAAGCCGAGATATTGCAGGAAATACAAAATGGCGAGTGGATAGGCGAGCATCGACAGGGCGAAATAGTGTCCGCGCAGGCGGAACGTGGGCGTGCCGATTATCACTGCGGCAATCGCACCGACCAGCATGCCAAGAGGAATGCCCAGCCACGGGGTGAGGTCCCAGTAGATCAATGCCAACGTGACCGTATAGGCGCCGATGCCGAAGAACGACGCATGGCCGAATGAAAGCTGGCCGCCATAGCCAGACAGGATGTTCCACGAGACGCCGAACAGCGCCCAGATCGGCACCAGCGTCAGGATCAACTGGTAATACGGATTGGTGACGAAAGCCGAGAGCGCAAGATAGACAATCGTGATGACGGCCAGCGCGATGCCGTCGCGTCGCAGGCGTGCACCGGCTCCCTGTCTCATGCGCGTTCCGCCGACCGGCCGAACAGACCTTGCGGGCGAAGCATGATGATCAGCAGGAACACCACGAAGATCGCTGCGTTCTGCAACTGTGGCGGCAACACCAGCGCGGAGCATTGCTGGACGAAGCCCACGGTGAGGCCGCCCCAGAATGCACCGAGGATACTGCCCATGCCGCCGAGTACCACGCCCGAATACATGATGATGACGTAGTCCAGACCGATGAACGGGCCGAACGACAGATACGTGGCCATCAGGCCGCCGGCGATGGCGGTGATGCCGCAACCCAAGGCGAAGGCGATGCGATAGGCGCGGTCGACGTCGATGCCCATATAGGTCGCCGCCGTCGGATTGTCGGCCGCCGCGCGCAGCGATTTGCCAAGCCGCGTGTATTCCAGCGTCAGGTAAAGCGCGATTGCGATAATAATCGCCACCGCGCAGGCGATCAGCCGCGCCTTATTGAGGAACACGGTGGCATCGCCGTAGAACCCGGACACTTCGAAAGCGCGCGAGGCGAGCGGCGTGCGCACGGTCTGCGGCGTGGAGCCGAACACGATCAATCCGCCGTTCTGCAGGATCAGCGAGATGCCCAAGGTGACGAGAAGCTGGCCGAAATGGCCATCGTCGATGCTGCCTGCCGTGCGCAGACCGGAGACCCGGGCAATCAGGAACTTGTGCAGCAGTGCGCCGCCGGCGAACACGATCGGTCCGGCGCAGAGCGCGCCGATGAACGGGCCGAAATAAGGCCCGAGAAAGGCGAACACGCCGGCGCCCGTTACCAGATACAGGCTGGCGTACATGCCAAGCATCAACAGTTCGCCCTGGGCGAAGTTGACGATGCGCATGATGCCGAAGATCAGCCCGAGGCCGATGCACATCAGACCGTAGATGCAACCGATGGTAAGGCCGGCGGCGACCGCGTTCAGCGTGTTTTCGATGAGGACTTCCAGGTCCACCGACTTTCTTGTGCCTCCCGGGCGTCTTGTCGGCGGTTGTCTTACTCGACTCCCTGCCTCCGCCTCAAGCGACCATCCGGCGATCAGACTGCCCAGGTGACGCGGCGCCTCGCCGGGCCACAGCAGTTCGCCGTCGATCGTGGCACCCCAGGCTGCCGCGACGCCCATGGCGCGCAGGCCGTCGGGCGCGACGGCTCGGTACGAAACATGGTGGTGGCCGTGCACGATCAGGCTCGCCCCCATGGCGCGCGCCAGTTCGTCGAGCGCCGCGTTGCCAGACGGATGGCTGCGTGGGGCCTCGTGCGTCACCAGGATGTCAGCGCTCTGGCTGGCGAGATAGTCGTAATCCTCCGGCCAGATCGCGGTGGCGCCAAGCGAATGGATCAGTGCGGCGACATGCTCTTCGCCCCAGTTGAGGGCGCCCAGGTCCTCGGGCAGTTGTGCGCGCCGATGCACACGCGGGGGATCGGGTGGCTCCCAGATACGCGGGCGGAACGTGCCGCCGAGGCCGGCGATGCGCACGCCGGCAATCTCGACAACCCGCGCGTGCAAGGATCCCTGTGCGGTGCGGGGATTGCGGTCGGCCTCGACGAGGTTGGCCCACATCTCGGGACCGCCGTCATTGTCATGGTTACCGAAAATCCAGTGCACATCGATACCGCGGTTCAGCAGCGGTGCCGCCAGATCGTCGAGCGGTCTGTCGCACTGGATGTCGCCCAGCAGGATGGCGGCGCGCGGCGCCGGATCCAGGTTGGCGAGGCCGCGCTCAACGCTGTGCCACTGCTGGTGGATGTCGCCGATGAAGACAATCGTCATGGTTCCGTATGTTCCGTAACTTTGGGCCTGACCTTGACGATGTCGCGGCGGCGTCCCTAGCCTTCCACGAATATCAATAAATGGAAACCGGATGAACGATCGGGTCGAACTGGAGCCGGCGGCATTTCTGGACCGGCTCGAACGGACCGCCAGGCGAACGGAAACGCCGTGCGGTGACGGAACGATGGTGTGGCGGTCCTGGGGCGAGGGGCCGGATCTGGTGCTGTTCCACGGCGGCGCGGGTTCGTGGCGGCACTGGGCGCACAATATCGACGTGCTGTCGCGCACGTATCGGTTGCTGGTGCCTGACCTGCCGGGGCTCGGCGAGTCAGCGTTTCCGCCGGATGGCGACGATGCGATGCAGGTCGCGCAGATCGTGGCGAACGGCATCGACACCGTGCTCGGGGCGGAGGCGCGCTATGACGTCGCCGGGTTCTCGTTCGGCGGCACGATGGCGACCTGCGTGGGCGCGATCCACGGTGCGCGCGTGCGGTCGGTGACCATCATCGGCTCGAGTGGCGTGGGACCGTCGGGCAGCGCGGTGGAATTGCTGAAGGTGCGGCATCTCACCGGCGACGAGCGCGTCGCGACGCACCGGATCAATCTCAATCGGCTGATGATCGCCGACCCGGCGAAAATCGATGCGCTGGCGTTGGCGATCCAGGAATGGAACACGCGGCACTCGCGGTTGAAGACGCCGACGCTGTCGCGCAGCGGGGCGCTGCCGAATGCGCTGAAGCGGGTGGTTGCGCCGGTGAACGGCATCTGGGGCGAACGCGACGCGCCGGCCAACCCGCGCGCGCCGCTACGCGTGGCGGCACTGCGCGAGCTGCGGCCTGATGCCGATGTGCGCATGATCCCGGGTGCCGGCCATTGGGTGGCGTACGAGGCGCCGGAGCAGTTCAATGCCATGCTGCTGGAGATGCTGAAGCGCACGCGACCATAAGGGAGGAACCACAATGTCGGACGCCGGCGAGATCGCGCGGGGCCCAGGCGAGATGATGGGCAACGCCGGCCCTGGAATGCTGGCGGGGCTGCGGGTCATCGAGGTGGCCGACGAACGCGCCGAATATACCGGGCTGCTGCTGGCCGGGCTCGGCGCCGAAGTGGTGAAGATCGAACCGCCGGAGGGCAACGCGACACGGCGCATCGGTCCGTTCCTGGAGGATGAGCCGGGGCTGGAACGCTCGCTGTTCTTCTGGAACTACAATCGCAACAAGAAATCGGTGGTGCTGGACCTGCGCGAGACCTTGGCGCGCGAACATATGCTGCGCCTGCTGGAAGGCGCCGACGTGCTGCTCGACGCAAGCTGCGGCGCGTTGAACGCGGCGCTGGGACTGGACCGCGCCGCATTGAACGCACGTTTCCCGTCGCTGGTGACCGCGCGCATGACGCCGTTCGGCGATGACGGGCCGTGGCAGGATTTCAAAAGCTCCGATCTGATCCACCTTGCTCTCGGCGGGATCATGATGAACTGCGGATACGATCCCGACCCCAATCTGGAATACGACACGCCGCCGATCGCGCCGCAGATCTGGCACGCCTATCACATCGCCGGCGAGCAGCTCGCGACCGGCATCATCGCCGCACTGATCCATCGCCACCGCAGCGGCCAGGGGCAGGACGTGTCGGTCGCGGTGCACGAGGCGGTGTCGAAGAACCCCGAGCTCGACATCATGCACTGGGTGATGCGGCGCGTGCCGATCTGGCGGATGACCAATCGCCACGCCGCGGAGACGCCGAACCATTCGCCGAGTATCAGCCACACCAAGGACGGTCGCTGGTTCATCTCGCATGGCATGGGTGCGCGCGACCTGAAGAACCTGGTGCCGCTGCTGTCGAAATACGGCATGCAGGCGGATTTGCAGCCGCCGCCACCGGATGCCGATCTGAGGGCGCGACAGGTGCCCGGATCGCAGGCGGGCGACGAGACGCGCGCGCACATGCTGGACGTGGTGCAGCGCTTCATCCGCGCCTGGACCTACGCCGACATGCCGTGGCGCGAGGCACAGGATGCCGGTCTGCTATGGGCGCCGCTGCGCAAGCCGCATGAGAACGCGCTTGGATGAGCACTGGCTGAAACGCAAGAGCTTCGCCGACGTGTTTCATCCGGAGCATGGCCGCAGCTTCCGCTATCCCTCCAGCAAGTGGCTCAGCACGAAGACGAGCTGGCAGGTCGGACGGCGAGCACCGCTGCTGGGCGAGGACACAGCCGCGGTGCTGGGCGAAGCACTGCGGCGGCCGAGCGTGCCGGCGGAGCCGCGGGGAGCGGCAAGCCCAAGACTGTCGGCGTTGCACAACAAGCCGTTCCCGCTGCAGGGCGTGAAGATCCTCGACTTCGCGTGGTTCCTGGCGTCGGCCGGCGGCACGCGTTTCCTCGCCGCGATGGGCGCGGAAAGCTACAAGGTCGAATGGAAGGACAATCCGGACACGCGCCTTGCAGCGATGGCACCGATCGGCGGGCGCGCGGCACGTGATGCCGCAACCGGGCCGTTGCCTGGCGTGAGAGACCCCGACATGGGCGGGCAGTTCAACAACAAGAACGCCGGCAAGCGCGGCATCTCGCTGAACATCCGCCATCCGAAGGGACTTCAGATCGCCAAGGACCTGGTGCGGATCTGCGATGTCGTGGCCGAAGGGTTTTCGCCCGGCGTGCTGCAACGCCTTGGGCTTGGCTATGACGTGATGAAGAGCATCCGGCCGGACGTCATCTACATCCAGCAATCCGGCATGGGCGTGCACGGCACGTATGGGCGGATGCGCACCGTCGGACCGGTTGCCGCGGCGTTCGGCGGGCAGGGCGACATGTCGGGGCTGCCGGAGCCGGCGATGCCCGTCGGCTGGGGCTACTCGTTTCTCGACTGGATGGGCGCCTACGGCTACGCGCTCGCGCTGCTCGGCGCGCTGTATCATCGCGAGCGTACCGGCGAGGGTCAGTGGATCGACGCGTCGCAATGTGAATCCGGACTGTTCCTGACCGGCGCTACGATTCTCGATTGGTCGGCCAACGAGCGCGTGTGGCGGCGCTACGGCAATCGCTCGCCCTACAAGCCGGCGGCGCCGCATGGTGCGTATCGTTGTGCGGGGAAGGATCGCTGGATCGCCATCGCCTGCTTCACCGATGCGGAGTGGCGAACATTGGCGCAGGTGGCAGGGCAGGGGGCTTGGCTGGACGATCGCCGCTTCAACACGCTGGAACACCGGCTGCTGCACCAGGATTCGCTCGATGCTCTCGTGGAGTGCATGGACGCGCACGCAGGACCGCTATGACTGCATGATGAAGCTGCAGCGCGCGGGCGTGCCGGCGGGCGTATGTCAGAATGCCGAGGACCGCTGCGATGTCGATCCGCAGTTGCGGCATCTGAAGTGGCTGACCGAGGTCACCGGCACGAAGATCGGCACCTGGCCGGTGTATGAGCTGCCGATGAAGTTGAGCCGCACGCCGGCCTATATCGGCGGCCCGACCAATCGCGGTGCGCCTGGCTATGGCGAAGACAACGAATGGCTGCTGACCGAACTACTGGGCATGTCACGCAGCGATGTCGAGCGGCTGGCCGAAGAAGGCGTCATATGATCCTTCTCACCAACAACGAAGGCACACTCGGCGTCCCGACGACTGCGCGCATGCTGACCGAGGGCGCGCACGCACTCGATGCGATCGAGGCGGGCATCCGTATCATCGAGGCCGATCCGTCGGTCCGCACGGTCGGGCGCGGCGGCTGGCCGAACCTGCTCGGCGAAATGGAACTCGACGCCTGCATGATGGACGGCACCACGCTGCGCTCAGGCGCAGTGGGTGCGCTGCAAGGCTTCCTGCATCCGGTCAGCGTCGCGCGGGCGATCATGCGCCATCTGCCGCACGAGTTCCTGGTGGGCGCCGGGGCTGCGCGCTTCGCACAAGAGATCGGCGCAGAGCCCGCCGATAATCTGATCGAGGATTCGCGCCGTGCCTGGCAGGCCTGGTTCGACAACGAAGTGCCGCCGGCGCGGCAACGCGACTGGCCTGATACGCCGCTTGCCTCACTCTGTCGTCATGCGATCGATCCGGAGGTTGGACGCGATACGACCGTGTTCCTGGCACACGATGCGGCCGGCAATATCTGTTCCGGCACCAGCACGTCAGGCTGGGGATGGAAATATCCCGGTCGCCTCGGCGACAGCCCGATCATCGGCGCCGGCTCGTATGCCGACACACGCTACGGCGCCGCTGCCTGCACCGGTGCCGGCGAAATGACCATCCGCTGCTGCACCGCGCGATCGATCGTGCTCTACATGAAGCAGGGCGCAAGCGTCGCCGATGCGGTGCGCGAGGCGGTCGAGGATATGCGCGCACTGCAAGGTGGTCTGATCAGCCGCGTGACGATCCATGCGATCGACACGAAAGGCAACCACAAGGTAGTCGCGGTGAACGGCACCGCTGACAACAAATACTGGCTCTGGGAAGGGCAGGGGCAGCGCTCGCTGCCGGCCGAACCGATCGTGATCACCCAAGGCACCGCGCGGCCGACCACGACATCGCGCTACACCAGCGCGCGGTGATCGCCGCTAGGCGCTGATGCGCGGGCCAGCCCTCGACTTCGCTCGTCTCACCAACCTGGCCGACGGGATCTTCGCCGTCGCCATGACCTTCCTCGCGTTCACCATCCAGCTTCCGGCGACGTCGTCCCAAAGCCTGGACGGGGGCCTGGCGCTCAAGATGCGCGCCCTGTTGCCGCAGCTTGTCATCCTGGCCTTCAGCTACGGTCTGGCGGCGCGCTTCTGGATCCTGCACTACAAGATGCACGCCATCATCGTCCGCGGCGACGACTGGCTGCTGATCTTCAACCTCTGCTTTCTGTTCGGCATCGTCGTGGTGCCGTTCAGCGCCGACATACTCGGCAATTTCCCGCTGTCGCCACTGAACGTCACGGTCTATGCCGCCAACATCGCATTCGCCGCGATGATGCTCGCAGTGATGTGGAGCTATGCTCTCCTGTGTCCGCGCATCCTGCTGGTCGACGAGGGACGGCGCATGGGACGCTATTATCTGACCTTCTCCGCGACCCAGGCGCTAGGGTTCCTGGCGTCGATCGCCGTGGCGCAGTTCCGTCCGTGGTTCGCCATCGCGTGCTGGCCGGTGCTGTTTGCCGCCGGCCACGTTGTCGGTCGGCGGCAATCGCTGCGCGGCGAGCCCTGAGATTCAAACCACCTTCTGCTCGCGCAGGTTCGCGATCTCCGCATCGCCGTAGCCCAGTTCGCGCAACACATCGTCGGTGTGTTCGCCTGGTTCCGGGGAAGCGCTCCTCACGCTCCACGGCGTGCGCGACAGCTCGACCGCCTGGCCGACCACCTCGACATCGCCCAGCACCTTGTGCTGCACGTGGCGCGTGACGTTCAGATGCTGCACCTGCGGATCGGCGAACACTTCGTTCATCTTGTAGATCGGTCCGCACGGCACGCCTGCGTCATTCAACAGGTCGATCCATGCGGCCGTCGTCCGCTTGCAGGTGATCGCGCCGATCGCCTCATTCAGCCGCGCGCGATTCTTCGAGCGATCCGAGTTGGTGGCGAAATCCGGATCAGTCGCCAGCTCCGGCGCATCGAGCACCTTGCAGAACCGCTGGTAGATCGCCTCCCCGGCAGCACCGATATTCATGTAGCCGTCGGCTGTCTGGAACACGCCAGTCGGGATGCTGGTCGGATGATCATTGCCGGCTTGTCCTGGCACCTCACGGCCTATCGTCCAACGCGCCGCCTGGAAGTCCAGCATGGCGATCTGTGCCGCGAGCAGATTGCTCTGCACCCATTGGCCCTCGCCGGACTCCTCACGCTCCAGCAGCGCCACCAGAATGCCCATTGCACAGAAGATGCCGGCGGTGAGGTCGGCGACCGGAATGCCGACGCGCACGGGCCCCTGTCCCGGAAGTCCGGTGATCGACATCAGACCGCCCATGCCCTGCGCGATCTGGTCGAAGCCGGGACGTTCGCGATACGGCCCGTCCTGGCCGAAGCCAGAGATGCTGGCATACACCAGCCGCGGATTGATCGACCGCAAGTTTGCATAGTCGATGCCGAGGCGGAATTTCACATCCGGGCGGTAATTCTCCACCAGCACGTCGGCGTCGCGCACCAGGCGCTTCAGAATTGCCACGCCCTCCGCGGACTTCAGATTGAGCGTCATGCTGCGTTTGTTGCGGTGCAGGTTCTGGAAGTCCGGGCCGTGCCGCTCGCCACCCATTCCTGCGTCGCCCTCCGGCGACTTCGACCTTGATGACCGCAGCGCCCCAGTCGGCAAGCTGCCGCACCGCGGTAGGCCCGGCGCGCACGCGGGACAGATCGATCACCTTGAAGCGGGCGAGGGGACCCTGGCGCAGCGGAGTGACCATTGGGCGTTATCCTCGTGGATACAGTTCGTCAAAAACTCATTGCACGAATTGCATGTAACGTCGAGATTACGGTAATAACGCAGACGTTCCGAGTAGTCGCGCGGTTGTGATTAAACGTCACGGTATTGAACCATGATCGGCGTGGGCTGTAAGCAATTTGTAGTGCTAGTGACGTCGGCCAGTTGACGCCGTACTTCAACATGGCGCGGATGGTGGCCTGAAGGGAGAACGAATCCCTTATTGATTTCGGGGAGCGACCGTTGTCCAGCGTGACGCATAGTGAGGCTGCCTCTGCCACCAACGGGCGCGCGCGCCGCCCGAAGCTGATGATCGTGGACGATGACCCCGAAGTCCGAATCATCGTGGCCGAGTTCCTGCGGGATATTGGTTACGAGGTGATCCAGGCGCCCGGCGGCGCTGAGGCGCTCAATCTGCTTGAACACAATCCGGACTTGCGCATGATCATCACCGATATTCGCATGCCGGACATGTCCGGAATCGAACTTGCAGATCTCGCGACGCGGCGCCAGAGCGATCTGAAGATCATCCTGATCTCCGGCTATTTCGTATCTCAGCAGGTCCAGCGGCGGTTCCTCAGAAAGCCGTTCCGCATGCGTGATCTGGCAGCGGCAGTGAAGGCGGAACTGAACGCGTAATGTCCCATCCTTTCTGCGGCGCGCTGCCGCTACGATCGTAGATGTTAACGTATCTACAATCAATTCGCTGAACCGGTCAATCGGCTGAGTCGCCACTCGAGACCGTCCGCGCTATGCTTGACCACGTGATGGATCGGCACGCTGATGTCGAACGGAACTCTGTCTGCCGAGGTCAAGGCAGATGGCGCCGAGCTTTGCTCGCTGCGTGACGCGGGCGGCGCCGAGGTGCTGTGGCAGGCAGGCCCAATCTGGCCGCGACATGCGCCGGTGCTGTTCCCCATAGTCGGTCGCCTGAAAGATGACACGCTGCGCCACGAGGGCATGGCGCATCGGCTCACGCAACACGGCTTTGCCCGCGACAAACGCTTCGCCTGGCTCAATCGCAGCGCCACCGCCTGCCGCCTCGTGCTGCATGAGGATGCAGAGACGCGCGCGGCCTATCCCTTCGCTTTCCGGCTGGAGATCGCCTACGCGCTGGACGATGACGCGATTGAGCAGCGCCTTACTGTGACCAATCCCGGGCGCGACGTGTTGCCCGCGTCACTTGGGGCGCATCCGGCGTTTGCCTGGCCGCTGGCCGATGGCGTGGAGAAGACGGCGCACACGCTCGAATTTGCCGAGCCGGAGACGGCGCCCATACGGCGGCTGGCGGATGGATTGCTGCGAGCACAATCGGAACCGACGCCGATCGCTGGCCGAACTCTTGCACTCGAGCCGGCGCTGTTCGCTGCCGACGCCGTAATCCTGCCGGATCCCGCCAGCCGGTCAGTGCGCTATACCGCTCCCGGCGCGCCGGCGATCGAGGTCGCCTGGGAGGGCTTCCGCCAACTCGGTCTATGGTCGCGCGCAGAGGGAGATTTTCTATGCATCGAGCCGTGGCATGGCACGGCCAGCCCTGCTGATTTTGACGGCGAGTTTCTCGACAAGCCCGGCCTGATGTTGATCCCGCCAGGCGAGCACCGGACGCTGTCGATCCGGATCAGGCTTTGCTGACCCGTCAAAGGAAATCAGGTTCCCAGATCCTTGTTGTGCTTTATATCCTGCCAGTCGCTTTCCATTTCTTCCAGCGACATCTCAGCCAATGTCTTTCCTTTAACCGCCGCCGCTTGTTCGATCGCGCTGAACCTCTTGCAGAACTTGAGATTCGCCTTTTGCAGGCATGCCTCGGGATCCAGATCAAGCTTGCGCGCCAGATTGGCGAGCACAAAAAGCAGATCGCCCACCTCGTCCGCCAGCCGCTCCGGCCTCGCATCGGGTAGTTCCGCGCGAAGCTCGGCCACCTCCTCATCGAGCTTGGTCAGCACAGCAGCGGCATCCGGCCAGTCGAAGCCGACCCGCGCAGCGCGTGCGGTTAGCTTGGCGGCACGCAGCAGGGCAGGGAGGCCAACCGGCACTCCCGCGAGCGCTCCGGTTTCGGCCCTGGCAGCCCGCTCAACCGTCTTGTGCGCCTCCCAGGCTTCGGTCTGTTCCGCGGCATTGCGCGTTACCGCGTCGCCGAACACGTGGGGATGGCGGCGGACCATCTTGTCGGCGATCGCCCGTGTGATCTTGGCGAAATCGAACCGACCAGCTTCCTCAGCCATGCGCGCGTGGTAGACGACCTGGAACAGCAGATCGCCAAGTTCCGCCTGTAAATCGCCGAAATCGGCCCGGGCGATAGCGTCGGCGACTTCGTAGGCTTCCTCGATCGTGTATGGCGCTATCGTCGAGAAGTTCTGCTCCTTGTCCCACGGACAGCCCTGATCGGGATCACGCAGGGCGGCCATGATGTTGAGCAGACGGCGGAGTTCGGCTTCGGCGCTCAACTGCGCTTCTCCGGCACTCGGCGGATCAGCTTCTCGGTCCCTTCACCGACCACGGAATGCCGGCCTCGCACTGTGGCTGCCGGACACCTCCTGATCGACTGTGAGCGCCAAGGCCATATCGTCCGCTGCGAGGCCGCGCGCCAACTCGATCGCCTCCTCATCGTCGCCTGATTTGGACCAGCATCTGATCAAGGGCCCTTTCGGTCCGCGCGACACGCATGGACTGCCTAGCGGATCGGTCAGCGCGCAACTCCGCTCTCCAGGCGGCGAACCTTTCCGACGAGATCTGCTTGCAGGTGAGGGCGGCGTGAAGCGCGCGTGGCGCACCCGGTGCGCCGCCACTGCCGGAGCCATTGGCCCCACACCTCGAGGGCGCGTGCATAGGCTTGCGCACGCGTCTCCTGAACCCCACCAACCGAGTCGGTAGAGGACATCGCTTACTCCCCTGATGATTGCTCAGTAGCAAGGCTGCCAGGGAATGATACCGACGCTCGGTCAGATCGCCATGGTTCACACGCGCACCCGAGTGTACGCACACAGATGTGACCAAGTTGCTTCCTTCGCCATCGCCAGCTCGATGGCAGCGGCTTTTGGTGCCCTGTGCCGCATAAGATATATTATGTTAAATCAAATACCATTCCATCATGGCCCGGCTCAATGCCGACCGGCAGGTTCGCACGCATCCACGCCCAGTCCATGTCGGTGCCCATGTGCGTCAGCACTGTCCGCCGCGCACCGACGCGGCGCGCCCAGTCCGCCACCTGTGGCAGATCGGCGTGGGTCTTGTGTGGGCCGCGGCGCAGGAAGCAGCCGACGACCCAGGTATCGACACCAGCCAGTACCGCCAGCGCAGTTTCGTCCAGCCGCACCACATCGGTCGAATAGCCGAAGTCACCGATACGGAGGCCGAGCGTCGGGCTGAAGCCATGATCCTGCTCGAACAACCGCACCGGCATGTCCGCCGCCACGATCGTCTCGCCGGCCTCGACCTCGCGCGGCACCAGCGCCGGTCGAAAGAAGCCTGGCGGCTCCCACGGACGAAACGCGTAGCCGAACCTTCGCGTCAACTCCTCCAAGGTCCGCCGGGTGCCGAACGCGTCCAGCGGACGGCCGCCAATGCGGTTCAGGATCCGCACGTCGTCGAGGCCGGTGATATGGTCGGCATGCGCATGTGTGTAGAGGACGGCGTCCACCCGCGGCACTCGGCACGCCAGCAACTGTTCGCGCATATCTGGAGCAGTATCCACCAACAGGCGCATTCCAGTAGCGCTCTCGACAACGATGCTGGCACGGGTCCGTCGATTGCGTGGCTCGGATGGATCGCAGACGCCCCAGTCCCCGGTGCCGCCCTCGCCGCCGATCATCGGCACACCGGCGGAGCCACCTGTGCCAAGCAAGGTCACCCGCATTCCGCTCATGCCGCCTTGCGAAACAGGTGACGGAAATTGGCTGTTGTGAGCTCGGCAACGGCCTGCGGTTCCAGCCCGCGAACCTGCGCCAGCACGCGAGCGGTGTGGGCGACGAATGCCGGCTCGTTGCGCTTGCCCCGGAACGGCACCGGCGCGAGATACGGCGCGTCGGTCTCCACCAGCAGCCGATCCGCCGGAAGGTCGCGAGCTATCTCTCGCAATTCATTCGACCTTGGGAAGGTCAGGATGCCGGAGAAGCTGACGTGGCCGCCCATCGCGACAGCCGCCTGCGCGAGCATCCGTGATGAGCTGAAACAGTGCAGCAGGAATCTGAAATCACCCCCGCTATCACGTTCATCTTGCAGGATAGCGGCGATGTCCTGGTCAGCGTCACGGGCATGGATCGCAAGCGGCACTCCGGCGAGTCGTGCGGCGCGAATGTGGGCGCGGAACCCGGCCTGTTGCACGTCACGCGGCGAGCGATCGTAGAAGTAATCCAACCCGGACTCACCAATGCCGATGACCTTGGGATGGCCGGTCAAGGCCGCGATGGCCTCGGGTTCCGGCACCGGTTCCTCCGCCGCGTGATGCGGATGGATCCCCACTGTGCACCAGAGGTTCGGCTGCGCCTCCGCGATCGCTGGCAGGCGCTGCGACTGCGCGAGGGTGGTACCGATGGTGACCATCTCGCCCACCCCAGCCGCCGCTGCACGGGCCAGAACATCGGGACGCTCGTCATCGGTGTAATAGTCGAGATGGCAGTGTGAATCGATCAGCATAGGTACCCGTCAGAAGCTAAATCTGCAGGAATTCCCGCTCCCCTCATGCGGCCGGCTCCACATAGCGCGGGAACACCCCTTGCGGCGCCGGCAGCGCAGTCCCGTCATCCAGTGGCGTGGCAAGATCGGCCAATTGCCGGGCATTCGACGGCACCCCAAGCTGATCCAGCATCCGCGCCATGCTGCTCGGGCATGAACGGCTGCAGCACGGTGCCGATCACCCGCAGCGCATCCGACCAGCACCCGCAGCACCGTCGCCATCCGCGCCGGATCGGTCCGGACGCAGTGCCCATGGCGCCTGGTGAGTCGATATAGTTGTTGGCCGCCCGGACGACCTTCCAGACGATCGTCCAGCGCCTCGTGGAAGATCTGCCGGTCGAGCTCGCTCGCGCACGCGCAGGCAACGCTTCTGCCGTCTGCGAGACAGTTCGTCCTCGGCCTCAGTGACAGGGCCCCTCCCCGGCAGCCTGCCCTCGCAGTTGCGCGCGATCAGCGACAATGACCGCTGCGCCAGATTGCCGAGGTCGTTGGCCAGCTCGACGTTGATCCGTGTGATCAGCGCCTGGTGCGACAGAGTGCCGTCGCCCCCGAACGGCTTCTCGCGCAGCAGGAAATAGCGCACCTGATCCAGCCCGAACGCCGCCACGAGTTGCCGTGGCTCGATGACGTTGCCGAGCGACTTGCTCATCTTCTCGCCGTCGACTGTCCACCATCCATTCGAGGTCACCCGCTTCGGGACAGGCAGCCCGGCGGCCATCAGGAACGCCGGCCAGTAGACGGCATGAAACCGCAAGATGTCCTTGCCGACGAAGTGCGCGTCCGCTGGCCAGTATTGCCACTGCGGTGTAGCCTCGTCCGGAAAGCCGCAGGCTGTAACGTAGTTATTCAGTGCGTCCAGCCAGACATACATCACGTGGCCCGGCGCGCCTGGCACCGGGATCCCCCAGGTGAAGCTGGTGCGACTGATCGAAAGGTCCCGTAACCCGCCGCGCACGAAGCTCAGCACCTCGTTGCGGCGGCCGGCGGGCAGGATGAAGTCTGGATCATCTTCGTACAGTTTCAACAGCCTGTCCTGCCACTCGGACAGCTTGAAGAAATACGAAGGCTCCCTCACCCACTCCACCGGCGCACCACTCGGTGCCACCTTGCTGCCGTCGGGCCGTACGGTAAGCTCTTCTTCGTCATAAAATGCTTCATCTCGAATTGCATACCAGCCTTCGTAGTGTCCGAGATAGATGTTGCCGCTGGCCTCGATTCGCCGCCACAGCTCGGCGCACGACACCTTGTGCCGCTCCTCTGTCGTGCGGATCCACTGATCGAACGACACGCCCATTTTCACCGCCATGTCACGAAAGTCCGCCGAGACCTTGTCGGTAAAGGATTGCGGATCCATACCCGCGTCGCGCGCCGCCTTCTCGACCTTCTGGCCGTGCTCGTCCGTTCCCGTCAGGAAGAACACGTCGAACCCGTCCAGCCGTTTCCATCGCGCCATCACGTCCGCCGCGATCGAGGTGTAGGCGTGGCCGATATGCGGCGCGCCGTTGACATAGTAGATCGGGGTCGTGACGTAGTACCGCTTTGTCATGGCATATTTCCGCCGAGCATCCCAATGCCGGCCACGACCGCCTGGCGCTTGTCCAGGTTGAATTGCTCCGTCTCGTCCTGCAGCCGCGTCAGCGCGTGCCACACGTCGCCCCACGCATCAAGGGGATGCAACGCAACCAGGCGCGACTGCTCTTCGTCGGCCTGCCCGCGCACCACGTCGCGCACGGCGGCCGCGATGCCCGCCCGCAGCAGGTCCATGAAGTTGGTGAAGGCGGTCTCGCCCCGGGCTAGCGTGTCGGCCACCGCGTAGGCGCGTGTCGGCTTCAGGCCGGGCAGCGCTGCCAGCACTTCGTTGACCAGACCGGCGATCGCCAGACCTTCTTCCTGAGCCAGCAATAGCGCACGGCCCGGCGAACCTTCCGCTACCGTTACCAGCCGGCTCCGTTCATCCGCGCCCTGCTCGGGCAAATAGATCGACAGCAGCCGCTCCATCGCCTCCGGCGCCAGCGGGTCCAGCCGCAACCGCCGGCACCGGCTGCGGATCGTGGCGAGCAGCCGGCCGGGAGCCGCGCATACCAGCAGCAGGATCGCCCGCCGCGGCGGCTCCTCCAGAATCTTCAGCAGCGCGTTGGCCGAGGACTGGTTCATCTCCTCCGCACCATCGACGATGGCGACGCGCCAGCCCCCCTCGGCCGGTGTAAGGCTCATGAAAGTGCTGATCTTGCGCACGTCCTCCACCGCGATCTGTGTCCGCATGCGGCGGCGCTTTTCGTCATAGGCGCGCTCCACCGTGTGCAGGTCGGCGTGCGCGCCGGCGGCGACGCGGCGGAACACCGGATGCGTCGGCTCCAGCGCCAGGTCTCTCTCCGTTGCTGCCGGCACCCCGGCGAGTAGGCGGCGCGCGAAGCGGTAGGCCAGCGTGGCCTTGCCGACGCCGTCGGGGCCAGTGATCAGCCATGCATGGTGCATCCGGCCCGACCGCATCGCCTCGAGCAGCGTGGCCTCGGCGGCTTCGTGACCGAGCAGATGTGGGTTGGCGCGGGGTTCAGGGGCCATGCCGCAGTTATAGCGCGATGCTGCGGCGCGGCGTCAGCCTATGAGACGAGCTGATCAGCGCGTCATCCGCCCAATCGTCTCGACCAGCTCCTCTACCTTGTGCCGCTGCTCCACCGGATCTCCCGATGCAAACGCATCGGCGACGCAATGTGACACGTGGTCCTGCAGCACCTGCTCCTCGACCTTGTGCAACGCGGCCCGCACGGCATCGATCTGGGTGAGCACATCGACGCAATAGCGGTCGTCCTCCACCATGCGCAGCACGCCGCGCACCTGCCCCTCGATGCGCTTCAGACGCCCCGCCACTTTCTGTTTTGTCGCCTCATGCATCTTGTTACCATACCCTGGCAGGGTATATGACGCAAGTCATGGACCACGTGCATTTCTTTCCCACCCCTCGCGGGAAGGGGTCAGGGGGAGGGGGCGACGCTTGCGCTACCACCGATCCCGTCTGCGGCATGACAGTTGATTCCGCCACATCGCGCCACCGCTTCGAACACGCCAACAACTCCTTCTATTTCTGCTCCGCAGGCTGCCGCGAGAAATTCGTCGCCGACCCGGAAGCATATCTGGCACCGAAGGAAAGGCCGTCCGCCACACCGGGCGCTGTCTACACCTGCCCGATGCACCCAGAGGTCCGCCAGACCGGCCCGGGCAGCTGCCCGATCTGCGGCATGGCCCTGGAACCGCTGACTGTCACCGCCGAGCCGGAGGTCAACCCAGAACTCGTCAACATGACCCGGCGCCTGTGGATTGGCGCCGCGCTGACTGCCCCGGTTGTCGCCTTGGACATGCTCCCGCATCCTGGGTTCAGCACCAACTGGCCACAGCTCATCCTGGCTACTCCGGTCGTGCTGTGGGCCGGCTGGCCGTTCTTCCGTCGCGGCTGGAACTCACTGCTCGGCCGCAGTCTCAACATGTTCACCCTGATCGCCCTCGGCACCGGTGCAGCGTGGGCGTACAGCGTCGTCGCTACGCTCGCGCCGGGCCTGTTCCCCGCCGGCTTCCATGCCCCAGACGGCGATGTTGCGGTCTACTTCGAGCCAGCCGCGGTCATCACGGTCCTGGTCCTTGTGGGCCAGATGCTGGAACTCAGGGCGCGCGAGCAGACTGGCAGCGCCATTCGCGCGCTGCTGAACCTGGCGCCCAAGACCGCTCACCACATCACGGTCAGCGGCGACGACGAGGAGGTGCCCCTCGGGCAGATCCATCCTGGCGATCGGCTGCGCGTGCGGCCTGGCGACGGCGTGCCGGTCGATGGCGAGGTGCTGGATGGTACCAGCGCAGTCGATGAAGCGATGGTGACCGGTGAGGCTATGCCGGTGGCAAAACACCCCGGCGACCACGTAATCGGTGGCACCATCAACGGCACCGGAGCGCTGGTCATTCGGGCGGACCGCGTCGGCTCGGAAACAATGCTGGCCCGGATCGTGGCAATGGTTGCAGAGGCACAGCGCTCGCGCGCACCGATCCAGCGCCTTGCGGACATTGTCGCCGGCTGGTTTGTGCCCGCGGTGATCGCGGCCGCGCTGATCGCATTCGCGGCCTGGGCTGTTTGGGGTCCGCCCCCTGCCCTCGCCTACGCCCTGATCGCTGCCGTATCGGTGCTCATCATCGCCTGCCCCTGCGCTCTCGGCCTCGCCACGCCGATGTCGATCATGGTCGGTATTGGCAAGGGCGCGGGCGTCGGTGTGCTGATCCGCTCAGCGGAGGCCCTGGAGCGCCTGGAGAAGGTCGATACCCTCGTGCTCGACAAGACCGGGACCCTCACCGAAGGCAGGCCCCGCATCGTAGCAGTAGTGCCGACGGGCGAGTGGTCCGAGACCGATCTCCTGACCGCGGCTGCATCCGTCGAGCGAGCCAGTGAGCATCCACTCGCCGCCGCCATCGTTGCCGCGGCGCACGAGCGCAACTGTACGTCTGGTCGAACCGGAAAACTTTCGCTCGCTCACCGGCATGGGTGTCACCGGCGAAGTGAACGGCAAGGTCGTCGCGCTGGGCAATGCCAACCTGATGCGCGATCTTGGCATTCCGCTCGGAGAGCTTGAAGTTACAGCAGAACCGTTGCGTCGCGACGGCGCGACGGCCCTGTTCCTGGCGATAGACGGCAACGCCGCCGCCGTGATCGCCATAGCCGACCCGATCAAGCCGACCACCCCCGATGCTCTGCGTCGTCTGAAAGCTCTCGGACTGCGGATCGTCATGCTGACCGGCGACAACCGAACCACGGCAGAAGCCGTCGCGAGCCGCCTGGACATTGCCGAAGTCGTTGCGGAGGTATTTCCGGCCGACAAGCACGACCTCGTCCGTCGGCTGAGGCACGAGGGTCGCGTCGTCGCCATGGCTGGTGACGGCGTCAACGACGCACCCGCGCTGGCCGCAGCCGACATCGGCATCGCCATGGGCACCGGCACCGAGGTGGCGATCGCCAGCGCCGGCATCACTCTGGTGAAAGGCGACCTTACCGGGATCGTCCGGGCGAGCCTGCTCAGCCGCGCCACCATGCGCAACATCCGGCAGAACCTGTTCTTTGCTTTCATCTACAATGCGATCGGTGTTCCGATCGCCGCGGGCGTGCTCTATCCGGTCACCGGCATTCTGCTCAGCCCTATCATTGCAGCACTAGCCATGTCGTTCAGTTCCGTCTCCGTGATAGCCAATGCGCTGCGACTGCGCCGGCTGCGGGTTTGAGCACCGAAACGCTGCTGCAACCGCCGGCGCGCTAGGTTTGGGTTTCAATCCGTGCGCCACAGGGGTCGCATTGCATGACAACGCCAGGTCAAGGGGCGACCGCCTCCCGGATGAACTCGGAGCTGTCGAGAATTCTGTGCTCCCTGCGCCGCGAGGGCAGCGCGGCGCAGATGATGGCGGCCGGCCTCGATGCGATCATGGGGTCTCTTGGCGCTGAGGGGATCGCGGTCATTCGCGGCATTTCCGACACCGCCGGGGTGGAACCCGAGGTCTTGCATCGTGCCGGCATGATCGGGCTGCCGGCGACGTCAGCCGCAAGGTTGCTTCATTGTGCCGAGATCGGCACGCCGGTGCCGTCGGTCGAACCGAATACGCGCCCAATCGTGGTTGCGGTGTGCCGTCAGACCAGCGACGAGAAGTTTGGTATCGTCCTCTGGCGTCGCCGCGGCGCACGCGAATGGACGGGCGAAGAGATGCCGTTGGTCGACTTGCTCGCCGGGATCGTCTGCCTGCTGATGGATCGCGGTGCAGGCCCGCGCGACGTGTTCCACTCCACGCCAACCGATTCGCTCACCTCGCTGCTCAGCTTGCGCACCTTCATCACCGAGGTGACCCGGCACATCGCGAGGCTGGACGGCGATGGCCTGCCCGGCACGCTCATGCTGGCAGAGGTTGACAATCTGGCGAAGGCCGGTCTGTTGCTGGGCGCCGAATGGTGGCGATCAGGTGCTGAACCGCGCGGCCATGCTGTTGCGGAGCACGGTGCGCCCGACCGATCTCGTTAGCCGAATCGGCGGTGCCGAATTCGCCGTGTGGATCAGTGGCGCGGACCATATGACCGCGGCCGAGCGCGCAGAGGACCTGTGCCTGCAGGCACCCTGCCGGGTCGTTGGACCAGATAATGCCACGCTTTGCGAGGTCAGCTTCTCGATTGGGATCGCCACGCGCCAGACCGGCGAGAGCTTCTCTGATCTGGCCGGCAGGGCGGCCGTGGCGATGCAGCAGGTCAAGTGCGAAGGTGGCGGTTACTGGCGCGTCTCGCTAGGCAGTGCCGCCTGAACGCAGACCGCCGTCAGTCTCAATGAAGGCGGCGATCTCTGGAACGCCGGTTCCGGCGCGGATATTGGCGAAAACAAACGGACGCTCGCCGCGCATCTTGCGCGCGTCGCGATCCATTACTTCGAGGCTGGCACCGACAAAGGGTGCGAGGTCGATCTTGTTGATCACCAGCAGATCGCTGCGCGTGATGCCGGGACCACCCTTGCGTGGAATCTTGTCACCAGCCGAGACGTCGATGACGTAAATCGTCAGGTCGGCGAGTTCCGGACTGAACGTCGCGGCGAGATTGTCGCCACCGGATTCGATCAGGATCAGGTCGAGCTGCGGGAAGCGGCGATTCAGTTGCGTGACGCCAGCGAGGTTGATCGAGGCGTCCTCACGGATCGCAGTGTGGGGGCAGCCGCCGGTCTCGATGCCGAGGATACGCTCGGGCGGCAGCGACCCGGCGCGGGTGAGGAATTCGGCATCCTCCTTGGTGTAGATGTCGTTGGTGATCGCTGCGATGTCGTAGTCGGCGCGTAGCCGCTTGCATAGCGCGTCCATCAGCGCGGTCTTGCCGGTACCGACCGGCCCTCCAATGCCGACACGCAAGGGGCCGTGATGCGAATGGCTCATGATCGGAACAGCCTTGTGTACTGGGTCTCGTGGAGCATAGCGGCAAGGTCGGAACGGAAGGCGCAGCCGCCCAGGTCGTCGAGCGTAGCGGCGCGTGATTCCGCTGCGACATGCAGGATGGTCGGCTCGAGTGAGGCGAGAACGCGCAGGCCGGTGCTTTGCCCGAGTGGGACGAGGCGCACTGCGGCGGAGATCAGGTTGACGATGAAGGCCTGAAGATACGCGGCTGTAGTTATGTCTTCACCAATGCCGTGACGGCCCGCGAGCGCACCCACCGCCACGGGATAGGCGACGCGTTCAGGCAATTCCGGCGGATGCCAAGCCGCGGCAGAAGCGATGAATGCGGAGCCTTGATCCAGCGTCTCGATTCGACGCTCGCGCGACGGCGCAATCGCGGCGGCGAGGTCGTTCAGGGCTGCGTAGTCACCCTCGGCGCGGTGGGCGTGGCGAAGCAGGATCGCGTCGCTACGGCCGGAACCGTGTACCAGCACATCGGCGAGCCATGCGCGCAATGAATCGCCGTCCGTGACGTCACAGCGTTCCACGGCCCACTCCAGACCATGCGAATAGGCGTAGGCGCCAGTAGGAAATGCTGGGGAGAGCCATGCAAGCAGCCGCAACAATGGGGGAGCAGGAACCTCCCCCTCCCCTTGCGGGAGGGGGGTGGGGGGAGGGGGCAGCGCGGGTACTGGCAGCGCCCCCTCCCCCCAGCCCCCTCCCGCAAAGGAAGGGGGAGAGCCTGGGTGTTGTCCCTTAGTCGTCATGATGATGATGGTGCCCGCCAGCATAGGCCCCAGCTTCCGGATCGAATGGTGCCTCGACTGTATCTACGTGACCGCCCAACCCCTCCACCATATCCCTGATCACATGATCAGCCCGAATGCGGATGCGACCGCCCAGCAACTGCACCGGCAGATGACGATTGCCGAGGTGCCACGCAATCCGCACCAGATCGCCCTCTTCGTGCGCATGTATCTCCAACAGCGGTTCGGGCTTTGCGCACACTCGCACCACCCGGCCATCCACGGCCAGCCCGTCGCCGTCGCGCAGGCGCACGGCCTGCGGCAGATCGAGCAGCACCTCCCTGCCCTGCTCGGTGCGCAGCAGAATGCGTCGCCGATGGCGGCGATCGAAATCGATCAGGACGTGGTCGAACTCCGCCGCGACATCCCAGGTACCGGCAGGCAGGACCGTCTCGGCGCGCATCAGAACAGGAAGTAGCGCTGTGCCATCGGCAGCAAGGTCGCGGGTTCGCAGGTCAAAAGTGCACCATCAGCGCGCACCTCATAGGTCTCCGAATCGACCTCGATCACCGGCGTGGCGTCGTTATGGATCATCGATTTCTTGCCGATGCCACCACGCGTATTGGCAACCGGCACCAGCCGCCGTTGCAGCTTCAGTGCCTCACCAATGCCGGCATCCAGTGCTGCGGCCGAGACGAATGTGAGGCAGTGCTCCGCCAGCGCGCGGCCGAACACGCCGAACATAGGGCGGTAGTGTACCGGCTGCGGCGTGGGGATGGACGCATTCGGATCGCCCATCGGGGCGCAGGCGATCGAACCGCCCTTGATCACCAGATCGGGCTTCACGCCAAAGAATGCCGGCGACCAAAGCACAAGATCGGCCAGCTTGCCCTGTTCGATCGAGCCGATCTCGCGCGCCATCCCCTGCGCGATCGCGGGGTTGATGGTGTATTTCGCGATGTAGCGCTTCACCCGCGCATTGTCGTTGCGCTCGGTATCGCCGAGCAGCGCACCACGCTGCGTCTTCATCTTGTGCGCAGTCTGCCAGGTGCGAATGATCACCTCGCCGACGCGGCCCATCGCCTGACTGTCCGACGACATCATCGCCAGCGCGCCGAGATCGTGCAGTATGTCCTCGGCCGCGATCGTCTCTCTGCGGATGCGGCTTTCGGCGAATGCCACGTCCTCCGGAATCGTCGCATCGAGGTGATGGCACACCATCAGCATATCGAGATGCTCATCGAGCGTGTTCGCCGTGTAGGGACGCGTCGGATTGGTCGAACTTGGCAGCACGTTGGCGAGCGAGGCGACCTTGATGATGTCGGGCGCGTGGCCTCCACCGGCGCCTTCGGTGTGGAACGCATGGATGGTGCGGCCTTTGAACGCCGCGATGGTGTCCTCAACGAAACCTGAACTCGTTCAGCGTATCGGTGTGGATCATCACCTGCACGTCGAACCGGTCCGCCACCGACAGCGCGCAATCGATCGCGGCGGGCGTGGTGCCCCAGTCCTCGTGCAGCTTCAGGCACGCGGCACCGGCGCGGATCATCTCCTCCAGCGCGGCGGGGCGCGACGCGTTGCCCTTGCCGGCGAAGGCAATATTCACCGGCAATCCCTCCGCCGCCTGCAGCATGCGCGCGAGGTGCCATGGCCCTGGGGTGCAGGTGGTGGCGGCGGTGCCGGTGGCGGGACCCGTGCCGCCACCGATTAGGGTGGTGATGCCGGATGCGATCGCATCCTCGACCTGTTGCGGGCAGATGAAGTGGATGTGCGCGTCAATACCGCCGGCGGTGAGGATCTTGCCCTCGCCGGCGATAATCTCCGTGCCCGGACCAATGATAATGTCCACATTCGGCTGGATGTCCGGATTGCCCGCCTTGCCGATCTTCGCGATGCGGCCATTGGTGATGGCGACATCGGCCTTCACGATGCCCCAGTGATCGATGATCAGCGCGTTAGTGATGACCGTGTCGACCGCGCCTTCGGCTTGCGATGCCTGCGATTGCCCCATGCCGTCGCGGATCACCTTGCCGCCGCCGAACTTCACCTCCTCGCCGTACGTGGTGAGGTCGCGTTCCACCTCGACGATGAGGTCGGTGTCGGCGAGGCGGACGCGGTCGCCGGTGGTGGGCCCGTACATGTCGGCATAGGCAGCGCGGGGAATGCGGGCCATCAGTCGAGCGCTCCCATGACGGCGGCGCGGAACCCCTGCACTATGCGGCTGCCGCGATAGGGCACCAGCGAGACCTCACGCGTCTGGCCGGGTTCGAAGCGGACGGCGGTTCCCGCCGCGATGTCCAGCCGCTTGCCGCGCGCGGCCGCGCGATCGAACGACAGCGCCGGATTGGTTTCCGCGAAGTGGTAATGGCTGCCGACCTGGATCGGCCGGTCGCCGGTGTTGGCAACGGTTAGCGTCGTGCGGGGCTGCCCTGCGTTCAACTCGACCTGGCCGTCGACAGGGAGGATTTCACCGGGAATCATCGTCTCCTCCTGTCATGACTTGGGTTCATCGGATCGGTTCGTGCACGGTGACCAGCTTGGTCCCGTCGGGAAAGGTCGCTTCGACCTGCACGTCGTGGATCATCTCCGGGACGCCGTCCATGACCTGAGCACGGGTGATGACCTTGCCGCCGGCTTCCATCAGATCAGCGACGCTGCGGCCATCGCGCGCGCCCTCGACGACGAAGTCGGTGATCAGGGCGACGGCTTCCGGATGGTTGAGCTTCACACCGCGCTCGAGGCGGCGGCGCGCGACCATCGCGGCCATGCTGATCAGCAGCTTGTCCTTTTCTCTCGGCGTCAGGTTCATCCGCTTCCCCTCAGCATTGCCAGACGCGCGGCAAGGGCCGCCCGCCGCGCAATACCCGCAAAGCGTCTATCACACGGGCACGCAACGTTGCACCGTCGGCAGCGAGCATACGCGCGATAAGCATGCCGTCCCAGGCGCTGGCACCCATCCCCTGACTGCGTAGCGGATCAAGCATGGTCTCGGCATCGCGTGCCACATATACCAGTGTCGCTACAGCGCGTGCGCCATCGGCGATCGCGGGACGCCGCAGGGTTGCGGCCACCTCGCCCTCCAGCCGGATCGCATCGTGCAGCAATAAGCGGCCGCCGCGACGCATCTCGTAGACATCGCGCAGCGAGGCATGCTCGACGGCCTCGCCCATGGCCGCGCGGCCGAACACCAGGCTTTCCACGCCAAGGAACCAGGCATCATCCGCCAGCTCGATGCGCAGGCGACGCCGCACGGCGCAACGATCGAACAGGATCGTCTCCTGCGGCAGCCACTCTGCCGCGCCGCCATCCGCCACGGCGATCCGTGTGGCCACGTTCGATGCAGGTGTACCGGGCAATGCCCGGTAGTAGCGCTCCGCCGCCTGCGAGGCGATTGTCGCTCGTGCTCCCGCGCCCACTTCGAACCCGCTATCGAGTGCGTCGCCGCCGGCGATCCCTCCGGATGTGTTCAGCGTGACCACATTCAGCCAAGCGGCATCGTCCGGACGCGGAAACCGCGCCTTCAGACAGCCCGCCTGGCGCAGTCCGTCCAATACCGAAAGCGGGCCACGTCGCTTCACCGACACGGAAAGTTGGCCGAACGCCCGCTGCAAACTGTCCGGTCTCGAAACAGCGTCCACCAATCCATCGCTATCGTAGCACGCATGCACCCGACGAATCTGGCAGCGCCAGCGAACCTTGCCAACCGGTCATACCGAAAGGCGGCGTCGCACGTCCGCCTCGTCCAGGTCCTCCCGCCGTCCTGCCAGCACGACGTCGCCGCGATCCATCACCACGATGGTCTGGGCGAGCTCCTGGGCGAAATCGAAATACTGCTCGACCAGCAGGATGGCCATGTCGCCGCGCGACCGCAACAGCGCGATCACGCGACCAATGTCCTTGATGATACTCGGCTGTATCCCCTCGGTCGGCTCGTCCAGGACCAGCAGGCGCGGCTTCATCACCAGCGCCCGCGCGATCGCCAGTTGCTGCTGCTGCCCGCCTGACAGATCGCCACCGCGCCGGCGCAGCATGGTCTGCAGCACGGGGAACAGCTCGAACACCTCGTCCGGCACGTGGCGCTGCCCGCGCGGCAATACGGCAAAGCCGGTCTCCAGATTTTCGCGCACCGTGAGCAGCGGAAAGATGTCGCGTCCCTGCGGCACCCAGGCGATGCCGCGCCGAGCGCGATCATGGATCGCAAGACGGGTAATGTCGGCACCTTCCCAGCGAATGGCTCCGGCACTGACCGGATGCGCGCCGGTGATCGCGCGCAGCAGACTGGTCTTGCCGACGCCGTTGCGCCCGAGCAGGCAGGTGACCGCGCCGATCTCCGCGGTCAGCGACACCTGGCGCAGCGCGATGGCGGCGCCATAGTGCAGATCCACATGATCGACCTCGAGTGTCATCGTCCCAGGTACACCTCGATGACCCGCGGGTCCTCGCTGACATGGTCGATCGAGCCTTCCGACAGCACCGAACCCTCGTGCAGCACCGTCACCTTCACGTCCAGCGCGCGCACGAAGGCCATGTCGTGCTCCACCACCACCACGCTCCGCGTCCGATGGATTTCGCGCAGCAGTTCCGCGGTCTGCTCGGTCTCGGCGTCGGTCATGCCGGCCACCGGTTCATCGACAAGAAGAAGCTGCGGCTCCTGCGCCAGCAGCATGCCGATCTCCAGCCACTGTTTCTGCCCGTGCGACAATCCCGCCGCCAGACGATGTGCGCTGGTCGATCAGGCGCGTAGTGACCAGGATCTCCTCGATGCGTTCTCGCTCCCTCGGCGTCTCGTGCGCCCACAGCGTGAAGCGCGGCCTCCGGTCCTCGGCCAGCGACAGCAGCAGGTTGTCCCACACGGTGTGCGGCTCAAAGACCGTGGGCTTCTGAAACTTCCGCCCGATGCCCAGCGATGCGATCGCCGGTTCGTCGAGGCGCGTCAGGTCGGTGTCCTTGCCGAACACCACCTTTCCTTCGTCCGGTCGCGTCTTGCCGGTGATCACGTCCATCATCGTGGTCTTGCCGGCACCATTCGGGCCGATCACCGCGCGCATCTCGCCGGCCTCCAGCACCAGCGACAGCGCATTCAGTGCCCGGAAGCCGTCGAAGCTGACGGTGACGCCGTCCAGATAGAGCAGCGTGTCATGCAGTTCCGCGCGAACGTCGCTCATCCGGTCGCCTCGCGTGGCTCGGCCTGTGATGCGGCCTGCGCAGGCACCGGTTCGGGTGCGATGGCCCGCTCGCGTCGAGCGAACAGACCGACGATGCCGCGCGGCAGCAGCAGGGTGACGAAGATGAAGATCGCGCCCAGCGCATAGAGCCACAGCGAGGGCAGCGCACTGGTCAGATAGGTCTTGCCCAGGTTGACCAGCACCGCGCCGAGGATTGCCCCTGACAGCGTACCGCGCCCGCCGACCGCAACCCAGATCACCGCCTCGATCGAATTCGCCGGCGAGAACTCGGACGGATTGATGATGCCGACCTGCGGGACATAGAGCGCGCCGCCGATCCCGGCCATCACCGCCGAGAGAACCCACACCACCAGCTTGTACGACTTCAGGCCGGTAACCCAGGAACCGCGTGCGCGCCTCCGCGTCGCGCACCGCGACCAGAACCTTGCCGAAGCGCGATGTCACCAGCCAGCGTGCCAACAGGAACTGCGCGCACAGGAATACCGCGGTGATGACGAGCAGCGCGCAGCGTGTGGCCTCGGTCTGCACCGGAAAGCCCAGCAGGTCCTTGAAGTCGGTCATGCCGTTGTTGCCGCCGAAGCCCATGTCGTTGCGGAAGAACGCCAGCAGCAGCGCGTAGGTCAGGGCCTGCGTGATGATCGACAGATACACGCCGGAAACCCGCGAACGAAAGGCAAGCCAGCCGAACACCAATGCGAGGACGCCCGGCACGAGAATCACCATCAGCGCGGCGAAGCCGAACCATTCGAAGCCGTGCCAATACCAGGGCAGCTCATGCCAACCCAGGAACACCATGAAGTCCGGCAGATTGGCGTTGCCATAGACGCCACGCGCACCGATCTGGCGCATCAGGTACATGCCCATGGCGTAGCCGCCGAGGGCGAAGAACGCGGCGTGGCCGAGCGAGAGGATGCCCGCGAATCCCCATACGAGGTCGACCGCCAGCGCCAGCATTGCGAAGCTAAGGTATTTGCCGGTCAGCGCCACGACATAGGTCGGCACATGCAGCGACGCGGTCGGCTCGGTGGCGAGGTTCAGTACCGCGAGCAGCACTGCGCCACCCAGCACCAGCGCCAGCGTTAGCAGCGATGCGCGATTTAGGATCACCAAGGCGTCCTCCCCCTCCCCTTGCGGGAGGGGGTTGGGGGGAGGGGGAATGGGAGCTTGGTGTGGCCCCCTCCCCCCAACCCCCTCCCGCAAGGGGAGGGGGAGAACCGTGCGGTGTTCATGCCTCTGCTGCCCGGCCTTTGAGCGGGAACATGCCGCGCGGGCGTCGCTGGATGAACAGGATCAGCATCACCAGCACGACGATCTTGCCCAACACCGCGCCCGCAACCGGTTCAAGAAACTTGTTGACGATGCCGAGCGTCAGGGCACCCATCACGGTGCCCCAGAGATTCCCCACACCACCGAACACCACGACCATGAAGCTGTCGATGATGTAGCTCTGACCGAGATTGGGCGAGACATTATCGATCTGGCTCAGCGCCACGCCGGCCATGCCGGCAACGCCGGAGCCAAGCCCGAAGGTCAATGCGTCGATCCACGGCGTGCGAATACCCATCGCCGCCGCCATCTGCCGGTTCTGCGTCACCGCACGCATCGCCAGGCCCAGCGAGGTGAAGCGCAACGCCGCCATCAATGCCGCAAGCACCAGGAAGGCGAAGACGATGATGTAAAGCCGGTTGTAGGTGATTGTCAGGCCGCCAAGCTGTGTCGCGCCGCTCATCCAGTCCGGCGTGCTCACGTCGCGGTTGTTGGGACCGAACAGCGAGCGCACCGCCTGCTGCAGGATCAGCGAGAGACCCCATGTCGCCAGCAGCGTCTCCAACGGCCTGCCATACAGCCAGCGGATCAGCGTGCGCTCGATGGCGATGCCGATAACCCCGGCGACGATGAACGCGAGCGGAACAGCGATCAGCAGACTGCCGCCGAACAGTCCGGGAGCCGCCTCGCGAATGAACTGCTGCACCATGAAGGTCACATAGGCGCCGATCATCACCATCTCGCCATGCGCCATATTGATCACGCCCATGACGCCGAAAGTGATCGCGAGGCCGGCTGCCGCAAGCAACAGCACCGAGCCCAGCGACAGTCCGTAGTAAACGCTCTGCAAGATGCTCCAGAGCTGGAGGTTACGATCGATCGCGGTCACCGCTGCCGCTGCAGCCTGGGTCACCGCCGGCTTCCGCCCGGACAGCGACGCGAGCAGGCTTCGGCTATCGATGTCGCCGCGTGCGCGCAACACGTCGATCGCGGCCAGCAGGTCTGCGTCGCTCGTGTTGTCGGCGAACAGCAGTGCGGCGGCATGCGCCTGCTCCATGCGGCGCTTCACGCTCGGCGTCGCTTTCGCGCGCCAATGCGCGTTCCAATGCCGGCAATGCCGCCGGATCATGCGAATGGAACACCGCCTCGGCGGCATCGAGTCGGATGGCCGCATTCGGCGAGAACATGCGGAGACTGCCGAGTGCCGCTTCGACCTCTCCACGGACCGCATTGTTCATGCGCACCTGCCGGAGGCCGCTCGACATGATGTCTGGCGCCGGCTTGCCGCTCGCCGCATCGATGAATGAACCATCGTCGGCCTTGATGAACAGCGCCTTGTCGGTGATGCGCGCGAAAAGTCGATTGTTCTGCAACGCCGACAGGATGGCAGCCGCCTGCGGATGGCCGGATACCGCAAGCATTGCGACCCCTTGCCGGATAGTCTCGTAGCTCGGCGATGCCAGTGCGGCCAACGCTTCGTCCGCCGACTGCGCACGGGTCGTCACGGGTGTCAGTGCCAGTGCGGCGATCAGCAACAGCCAGGCGAGACGCTTCATCGGCACGCTTTCAGAAGTCGTGGGGGTGGCCCGGGGAGGAAACGGGCCACCCCCATGGGGATGGTCAGCTCAGGCCCTCATGCCTTTTTGCCGCCACCTGCTCCACACTTGCCGGTCTTGACGTTGAACGCCCCGCAAGAGAGCGGTGCACGCCAATCACCGATCAGGTCCTTCGTGTCCTCGACGTACGGCGACCATTCCTGCGCCACCACAAGACCTGGCGTCTGCCAGACCGTATTGAACTGGCCGTCCGACTGTATTTCGCCGATCAGCACCGGCTTGGTGATGTGGTGGTTGGGCATGATGGTCGAGAAGCCACCCGAAAGGTTCGGCACCGAGACGCCGATCAGCGCATCGATCACCGCATCGGATGCCGTGGTGCCGGCCTTCTCGACTCCTTTCACCCACTGATTGAACCCGATGTAATGCGCCTCCATCGGATCGTTGGTAGTGCGCTTGTCGTTCTTGATGAACTTGTGCCACTGGTCGATGAATGCCTTGTTCTCCGGCGTATCGACGCTCTCGAAGTAGTTCCACGCGGCCAGGTGGCCGACGAGCGGCTTGGTGTCGACCCCGGCCAGCTCTTCCTCGCCGACGCTGAACGCCACCACCGGGATGTCGGTCGCCTTGATGCCCTGGTTGCCGAGTTCCTTGTAGAACGGCACGTTTGCATCGCCGTTGATGGTAGACACCACGGCGGTCTTCTTCCCGGCCGAACCGAACTGCTTGATCGAAGCGACGATGTTCTGCCAGTCGGAATGGCCGAACGGTGTGTAGTTGATCATGATGTCAGTCGGCGCGACGCCCTTCACCTTCAGATATGCTTCCAGGATCTGATTGGTGGTGCGCGGATAGACGTAGTCGGTGCCCGCCAGCACCCAGCGCTTCACCTGGCTTTCGCTCATCAGGTAATCGACTGCGGGGATGGCCTGCTGGTTCGGCGCCGCGCCGGTGTAAAACACGTTACGGCTGCACTCCTGGCCTTCGTCCTGCACCGGATAGAACAGAATTCCATTGAGTTCCTCGAACACCGGCAGCACCGACTTGCGCGACACCGAGGTCCAGCAGCCGAACACCGCGGCGCATTTGTCTACGGACAGCAGGCCGCGCGCCTTCTCGGCGAACAGCGGCCAATTGGATGCGGGATCGACCACGACAGCTTCCAACTTGCGGCCCAACACGCCGCCCTTGGCATTCTGCTGCTCGATCAGCATGAGCATGACGTCCTTCAGCGTGGTCTCGCTGATCGCCATGGTGCCAGAGAGCGAATGCAGAATGCCGACCTTGATCGGACCGGTCTGCGCGGCGGCTGGCGTGAAGGCTGCCTTGACGCCGCCCATTGCGGCGAGCGTTGCGGCGGCCACGCCGAGACCGCCGAGGCGGCGGCGAGTGAGCATGGTATTGGTCGATGCCATAGTCCTGTTCCCTGTCCGTTCTGTTTGTGGCGAGGCCACTGCCTCGGATCACCATCGCGAGAGGTGCAACCCCCATGCCACAAACCCGTGAGGCGCAGTGCCCTGCGACCACGCGAACCCGGCGCGCACCGAATGCGGAATAATCAGGCATCGCAGTTGCCGCTGAACAAAATTTAGGCTCGAGCGGACGCTTGCCGAACGCCTCGCTCTGGGGTCGGATAACCGCACACAGACCCAGGGGAGCAGCAGTCCATGATCCACGTCGTCGCCATCATCACCGCCAAGCCAGGCATGCGCGAAGCGATCCTCAAGGAGTTCCGCGCCAACGTCCCGGCGGTTCACGCCGAACAGGGCTGCATCGAGTACGGTCCGACGATCGACGCCGACGGGTTTCCCACCAAGTTCGGCGACGACACGTTCGTGGTCATTGAGAAGTGGGAAAGCGCCGAGGCCTTGAAGGCTCACGCCGCGTCGCCGCACATGGCCGCCTATGGCGCGAAGACCCGTGAGATGGTGGCGAATCGAGTCATCCACGTCCTGGCGCCGGCCTGAACCGAGCCCCTCCCCTGCTTCGCGGGGGAGGAATCGCCGAGGATTCGCAGCGGCGATTTCGCCGCCCACAGATTTCTCCACAGGATATTACGAAATATCCCCAGTTCTTTCTTCTTGCAGCGTAATTCGTGGCGGTTCCGGTTGACCGTCACACCGCGCACTTGATACGCCAAATGTGTGCCCACAGCCAATTCGCGTCCGTTCATCCGAGTCCGCGGCCGTTCGTTCATGGCGCTCGTTCTTGCGCCCGAACCGCCCGTGGAGGATTGGCTTGACGCGCTGGATTCGCAGATCAATCGCTCGCCGTCGTTCTTCGCCGGTCGTCCTGTCGTGCTTGACCTCGGTGCGCTGCCGAGCGAACAGCCGGATGTCGCGGGTCTGCTGCAACGCCTGAACAGCCGCGGCATCCGCATCATCGGAACGGAAGGCGCACACCCATCGTGGCAGGGGCTGGAAGCCTGGGCGCCGCTGCACGCCACCGGCACGCGTCCCTCGCGCGCGGTCGACGTGCCCGATGAACGTCGCGCGACGCAGCCTCAGGAAAGTTCCTCGCTGCTGATCGATCAGCCGGTGCGGTCGGGTCAGTCGATCGTGTTCGAGAAGGGTGACGTCAGCATCGTGGGCTCCGTCGCCTCAGGCGCGGAGGTGATCGCTGGTGGTTCGATTCATGTCTACGGCACGCTGCGCGGTCGAGCGATCGCCGGACTTACCGGCAACAACCGCGCGCGCATCTTCTGTCGCAGGCTGGAAGCCGAATTGCTGGCGATCGATGGCGTGTACCAGACGGCAGACGATATGGACGCGAAGCTGCGTGGCAAGCCAGTGCAGGCCTGGCTCGCCGGCGAGGCGATGATGTTGGCAACGTTCGACTGAACGAGGAGAGAAACTGATGGCCACGGTCATCGTCGTGACATCCGGAAAGGGCGGCGTCGGCAAGACGACATCCACCGCCGCACTTGGCGCCGCGCTGGCGCAGCAGAACCAGAACGTGGTCGTGGTCGATTTCGACGTCGGGCTGCGCAACCTGGATCTGGTGATGGGGGCCGAACGCCGCGTCGTGTTCGACCTGATCAATGTCGTGCAAGGCGACGCCAAGCTGCCGCAGGCACTGATCCGCGACAAGCGGATCGACACGCTATCACTGCTGCCCGCCTCGCAGACGCGCGACAAGGATGCGCTCACGGCCGAGGGCGTGACTCGCGTGATCGGCGAGCTGCGCGAGAAGTTCGATTGGATCATCTGCGACAGTCCGGCCGGCATCGAACGCGGGGCCACGCTGGCGATGCGCCATGCCGACGCGGCCGTGGTCGTCACCAATCCGGAAGTCTCCTCGGTGCGCGATTCGGACCGCATCATCGGCATGCTCGATTCGAAGACCGCGAAAGCCGAGAAGGGCGAACGGGTCGACAAGCACCTGCTGCTGACGCGCTACGATGCGGCGCGTGCCGCGCGCGGTGAGATGCTGAAGACCGAGGACGTGCTCGAGATCCTGTCCATCCCGCTGCTGGGAATCATCCCGGAGAGTGAGGAGGTGCTGCGCGCATCGAATCTCGGTTCGCCGGTGACGATCGGCAGCCCTAACAGCGTGGCGGCGAAGGCGTATTTCGAGGCGGCACGACGGCTGAAGGGCGAGACACTTGTCGTCACCGTGCCGGCGGAACGCAGCAGCATCATGGGACGTCTGTTCGGCCGGAGGGCCGTTGCATGAATCTGATGAGCCTATTTCGCCGGCGTAACTCAGCGCCGGTTGCGCGCGAGCGACTGCAGGTGCTGCTGGCGCACGAGCGTGCGTTTGTCGGCAAGTCCGATCTGCTGGCCGTGCTGCAGGAGGAGATCATCTCGGTGATCGCCAAGCACGTGACGATCGAGCGCGAGCGCGTGCAGATCAAGCTCGACAGAGGCGATCCGATCTCGATTCTGGAAATCGACGTGGAAGTGCCCAGTGCCGCCGCGGCCGCGGCGTTGCGCGAGACACGGGCGGCGATGGCGGGAGGCTGAACCGCTACTCCGCCGTCAGCAGCGCGACGGGGAATTCTGCAAGGATCGTCTCGATCGACAGTTGCCTGCTCGAACGGGCCGCAGGCGGCGGTCGCTGATCCTGTCGCGCAACCGGCGTCCGGCAACGTCTTCCGGCAGATGCAGCGTCGTGGACCGCCAGACCGTCTGCGGGAATCGTAATCGCCGTCCCGTTCGCGGTGTCCGGCAGCCCCAGCAGTCTGCCCGCCAGACGCGGCACCACGACGATGCAAAGCTGCGTCCCCGCGTGATCGCAGAAACGCCACGACGTGCGCTGCCAGCAGCCCACTCACCTCGATCGGGCGATACTCCCCCCGCGCGAACAGTTCTGGAACCTCGCGGCGCAGCGCGAGCGTGCGGCGGATCAACGCCTGCTTCACCCTGCCATCCCGCCAGCACGCCGCCAGCGCAACCGGCGACGCATCGGCGTTCAGTGCTGCAAAACGCCGCATGAAATCCACCGGCCGCCGATTGTCGGGATCCACCATGCTCAGATCCCAGAACTCGGCGCCCTGATAGATGTCCGGCACGCCCGGCACGGTCAGCTTCAGGAGCGTCTGCGCCAGGCCGTTCACCGCTCCGGCCGGCCCGATGCGCCGCGCAAACGCGGAAGCATCCGAGACGAACCCCTCATCCGCCATGATCGTGTAGAGAAATGACCGCGCCGCGTCCTCATACTCGAGATTTGGTGCCGTCCAATCCGTCGCCAGCTTCGCCTCGCGCAGCGCCTTCAGCTGCCAACCGGCCAGACGCTCCGTGTATTCCCGCAGATCGAGCTCATCGGTGGGCCAAGCCCCGATGATCATCTGATACAGCATCGCCTCGTCACCCGGCGAAGGCATTGGTGCGTCGCCAATTCGCCGATGCGGCGTGTTCAGCTCGAGCCAGCGTCGCACCGCGCGTTCCCACTCATCTGGAATCTCGCTCAGTCACCGCAAGCCGCGCGCGGACATCCTCGCCGCGCTTGTGGTCATGTGTCGCCGTGGCGAGCATCGCATCGGGAAACTGCTTGACGCCGCGCGAGACACGCCGCGTGGAACTCCGCCACCGAGGCGCTGAACCGTCTTACATCGGCGCCAACCTCGTTGCGTGAGAGCAGAACTCCGTAGCGGTAGTATGCAGTGTCCTCAACCGCCTTCGCCGCAAGCGGCGCGCTCAATTGCTGGAAACGGACGGCGCTTTCCGGTGTCGCCTCTTCACCGAGCCAGCGCTCGAGCAACGCCAGCGTCGGACGATCGGCGGCAGGCACATGCTTCGTCGCCGCGGCCACCGCACTCGCCAGTGCGTCGGATCGTTGCCCCACGCCATAGCTGCGGTACACCGGGAAATGCGCGAGCAGTGCGACGAGCGCCCGACGGATTGCACCCCGGGTGATGTCTCGTGTCTCGAGGTGCGTGACCGCGATGCGATGCAGCGATCCGATCAGCGCATCGAGTTGCGCGGCAAATGAACGATCGAGTATGTCGCGTCGCGCCGCCTCCTCCTCCTCGGCAAAATCTGCGGGACGACCGCTGACCGCGCTCCAAAAATGCCGCAGTGCGCTTTCGCCTGAACCGTCGTGCAGCAGCGCGCTCACCTCGTCCATGAACTCGTAACCGCTGGTGCCATCCACGGCCCAATCTCCGGGAAGGCGCTCGCCGGCACCGAGGATCTTCTCGACGACCAGCCACGCCGGACCCTTCGGCGCGTCAGGCGGTCGTTGCGGCGCGAGTTCATCGAGACGCGCAGCGCAGTTGGCGGCAGTAACCGGGCGGATCGGCCAAGCCATCGACGTGATCGACCCGCATGCCGTCGATCAGTCCCTGCTGGTACAGGCGAAGCAGTGTGCCGTGCGTCGCCTCGAACACCGCTGCGTCCTCCATACGCAGCGCGACCAGGCCATTGATGTCGAAGAAGCGTCGCCAGTTGATCGCATCGCCCGCGCTGCGCCACCAGGCGAGTCGGTAGTGCTGGCGTTCAAGCAGACGATGTAGCCGCTGCCTCCCTACCATCGTCGCCGGATCGAAGGCGTCTGACTGCGCCGCGACAACCTCAGCGTGATCCTCCGGACGGATCGGGAATTGATTGTCGTAATACTGGATGACAGGTTCGTCGCCCTCGCGCGCCAGAGTGATTGTGCCGTCACGCAGCGCTTCGCCATACGGTTGGCCGAGGAAAGGAGCGAGCACCTTGCCGGACCCTGTCCCAGTCGATATCGAAAAACGTCGCATAGCGGCTGCCACGTCCGTGCCGCAGCACATCGGCCCACCAAGGGTTCTCGACACCGCCTGCGGCCATGTGATTTGGCACGATATCGACGATCAGCCCGAGCCCGGCGGCACGCAGCGCCGCAACCAGCGTCCGCAGTCCTGCCTCGCCACCGAGTTCCTCATTGACCCGAGTGGGATCGGTCACGTCATAGCCATGCATCGATCCCGGACGCGCCGTGAGGATCGGCGAGGCATAGAGGTGGCTGACGCCGAGCGACGCCATGTAGGGCACCAAATTCGTTGCATCGGCAAAGGTGAAGTCACGGTGCAACTGCAGGCGCATCGTTGCCCGCAACGATGTCATAGTCGTGGCCGCCGCGTCGCAAGTTGCGCCACCCGTCGCGCGGTGCGCGGTTCATCGAGCAGCGTGCGTGCCTCCGCCGTCAGCCGTCGCCGCCAATTGGGATGCTGGTCAATCGTCCCCGGCAGGTTCGGCTGTTCTTCGATCCCAAGCAGGTCCTCGATCGGCGGCAGACACAGCGGCGAAGGCGTGGCGGCCACAAATGCCAGCGCTGCATCCACCACCGGTTGCGTGTCGTTCGTCGATGGCGCATCGCCATCGCCGACCGGCCTGCGCGAATGCGTGCCATAACGCGCGGCGGTCGTCGGTGCGCTCCGCCGACACGTCCGCCTCTTGCACACCCACGCCGAGACGTCCGCTTTCCGCGCGCGTGGTGATGTCGCTGCCGTGCCACCAGCCTGCGACGGTCGGCAGATCGTGCGTCGAGGTCATCGCCACGGCAGAGTGGCTCCACGCCTCAGGTGGGTTGAATGCGTGGCCATTTCGCTCGAACCACAGAACGCGCATGCCATGGATGCCGGCGGTCTCGAGCGCGTCGCGGAATCCGTCGGGCACGGTGCCAAGGTCTTCGCCTACAACGATCGCGGCATGCCGCTGCGACTCAAGAGCCAGCAGCCGCACCAGATCAGTGAGCGGGAACGTCAGGTATGCGCCATCGGCGGGATCCGCGCCTTGTGGGATCAGCCAGAGGCGCGTCAGTCCCATGGCATGATCGATCCGTAAGCCGCCAGTGTTGCGCAGCGCCGCACGAACCGTCGCGATGAACGGGCCAAAACCGCCCGCAATCAGGGCGCGGGGCGAGAAGCTGGTCAGTCCCCAGTCCTGGCCATGCGGATTAAGCAGGTCGGGCGGAGCGCCAATCGAGAGACTGCCCAATACGTCGCCCTGTCGGCTCCATGCGTGGCTGCCGCTCGGGTCCATGCCGACGGCGAGATCGCCGATCAGGCCGATGCGCATTCCTGATCCGATTGCGCGGCTCTGCGCTATGCCGAATGATCGATCGGAGAGCCATTGCAGGAAACTGTGGAACAGCACTTCGCGCTCGTGCGACGCTGCAATTATCGTGACGGCAGCACTGTTCGGATCGCGCAAATCCGCCGGCCAACGATGCCAATCGCCTGCACCTGCCGCTGCCTGCGCGGCATGCAGTGTTTCGAACACCACGTGTTGCGCCAGCAATTCGCCGCCATCGGCGCGGAAGCGGGCAAAGTCGAGATGGAGTTTGCCGTAGGCGTCCGGCCGCATCGATGAAAGGTTCGAATAGTGCCCGCAGCAGCCGATGCTTGGCACGCGCCGCCGCAGGCCAGTCGATCAGCGACAGCGCCTCCAGTCGCTCGAACGTCTCGCTCAGCCCTTCCGCCCGCAGCGTGTCGGCCACATGCGCCTCGCCGAACACCTGCGCCGGCGAGGCATGCAGCGGGTTGAGGAACAGGCGTGTGGACGGTGAATACGGGCCGAAGCGCGAGGGATCGGCACCGAACAGCGCATGCAGCGGACTTAATGCCAATGCATCAGCGCCACGCGATCCGGCTACCTCGGCGAGCGCCGCTATGCCCGCAGCGTCGCCGATACCGCCGTCACCACAGTGACGCAGTGAATAGACCTGTGCCGCAATGCCCCACAGCCGTGCATCAGGCACCGCGTCATCGATGGTGCGGCACCGTGTCGGCGCAACCGCCAGCACTAATTCGCGATCTTCAATCAGCAGCCGGTGATAACCAGTCTCGCTGATCGCGGGCACACGAAGCCGTCCGCGAACCGGCGAGATGGCAATGTCGCGCGCGCCACCCGCTTCGAGGCTGAGCCGTGCCTTATGCGTGTCGCTCGCACCGACATCGAACCGCGTTGGACGTCCGGCCATTGCCGTGATCAGCGGCGGCAGCGCCTGAACATTGGAGCGGCGCTGCAGCAGCCTGCGGCTCGCAAGCAGATCGCCACGCGTCTTACAGGGCAGGCCAAGCGCCTCAAGAACGTGACGCAATACCTCGGGTGACACGGTCTTTGGCCGACCGGCGAAGTCATGCCACTCGACGGCAATTCCGGCGCGATGGGCGAGATCGCGTATCACCTCGTCAGACATTTGCCGAACGTGATGCATCGAGGAAGGCGCAGGTGCAATGGCCCGGCAGCCAGACCTGGCTGCATTGCCGAGTTGGCAAACAGAAGCACCCCGGCAGGTGATTTAAGTGCCACCGCCTGCGCATCGAGATTGGTCGCCACTGTCAGCACCGCGCCGTCGCCAAGTCGCCATCGCGCGAGCACGGCCTTTGGCCCGATCGCTTCGGCAGTCAGCGCGTGCGCCCCATCCAGACGCGGCACGATCTCGGCGGCGCGCAGTGCGATGAGACGGCGGTAGAGCGCCTCGCGCGCGGCACCAACTGACGGGTCCGCTTGTGGCTTCGAGGCAGCGAAGGTCTGTACGGCGTTCGGGTCTGGAATTCGCTCCCGGCTGGCCGGATCGGCGAACTCCCTGAAACTTGGAGAATTCGTTGCGCCTTCCCTCACGCACCGCATTGGCCAACTCGGCGCCATGGTCGGTAAAGAACAGGAACGGCGTTCGACTTGCGCTCTCCTCGCCCATGAACAGTAGAGGAATCTGCGGACACAGCATCAGCAAGGCAATCGCGGCTTCCAGCGCCGCTGGCTCCACCAGCGTCGTCAGCCGCTCGCCGAATGCCCGGTTGCCGATCTGATCATGGTTCTGCAGGAACAGCACGAAGGCAGTCGGTGGCAGATGACCACTCGGCATGCCGCGCGGTTCGCCCAGGTAGCGCGAATGCTCTCCCTGGTAGATGAAACCTTCCGCGAGACAGCGTGCCAACTTCCAGGCCGGCTCATCAGCATAGTCGAGATAGTAACCACCGTCTTCGCCAGTCAGCAAAGCGTGCAGAACGTTGTGCCCATCGTCGTTCCACTGCGCATCAACGTCCTTGCTGAGATGCGAAGCATCGTTGTGGTGCTCAAGCACAAGATGCACATGCCGGCTGGGTTCGACGGTGGCGCGAACCTTGGCTGCCATCTCGTCCACCCAGTCCTGATCCAGGATGGCATGCACCGCATCAAAGCGCAGCCCGTCGAAGCGGTACTCCATCAACCAATAGAGCACGTTGTCCGTGAAAAACCCGCGGACTTGCGGGCGGCCGAAATCAATCGCGGCCCCCCATGGGGTGTTAAGATCCTCTCGAAAAAATTGTGGTGCGTAGAGCGACAGGTAATTACCGTCGGGGCCGAAATGATTGTAAACGACGTCCAGGAAGATCATCAGCCGGAGGTCGTGCGCCCTATCGACAAGCGCCTTCAGATCATCCGGCGTTCCGTAGGTCGCATCAGGGGCATACGGCAATACCCCATCATATCCCCAGTTGCGCTGACCTGGAAAATCATTGACCGGCATCAATTCGACGGCGGTGATGCCGAGGTCGGCCAGCCGCGGCAGTTCCCGCGCCACACCTTGGAACCCGCCAAGAACGCCCACATGGAGTTCGTACAAGACCGCCTCGCGCCACGGCCGTCCACGCCAGTTAGGGTTGCGCCACGCATAGGAGCGCGAATCGATCACCACACTCGGGTCATGCACGTCGCCTGCCTGCGCCCGCGAAGCAGGATCGGGCACCAGCATTCCGTCAGCCAGGCGATAGCGATACTGCGTGCCGGCAGGACACCGCGCGGTCGCCTCGAACCAGCCGTCCGGCGAGCGCGTCATCGGTAGGTTGGGCCCGCTTTCTATTGCAACGGCGACGGTCTCCTGCGCGGGAGCCCACAGGCGAAATAGCGTTGATCCGTCGCGCAATAGTCGCGCGCCAGAACTTGTCTCAAATGCAAACCTTGCGTTCATCCGAGATGCTCGGCGTACACCAACACGGCGCTGTGAGCTGCCACGCGGACCTCCTGCCCCATGACCGGGCGTTCGCCTGCCTCTGGCTCGGCGCTGTCGAGCAGCACCCGGGCGGGCAGGTGAGGCCCGGGCAACCGAAAGTCACACGGCAGATCACCCGGATTCAGCAGCAAGCTCAGAATTTCAACCTTTCCTTCGGCAACCCGCATCGAACGGCGCAAAATCAACGTCCGCTGCTCGATATCGTTCCAGGCCTCCACTGGAATTGTTCCTCCGGACCGATCGAACCAGGCGATGTCGGCAATACCTGGCGCAGGATGTGCCCTGCCGTGCAGAAATGTACCGATGACGCAGGATTGGATGCTCGCGGCGGAGTGAGGTGAGACGCGCAACGTAAGTCGGTCAACGCAATTCCCGGCGGCGATGCCGCCATGCTCCAGTCCAGCCAGGATATTTCGTTGTCCTGGCAATAGGCATTGTTGTTGCCATGTTGGGTGCGGCCGAACTCGTCGCCGGCCAGCAGCATTGGCGTGCCGGCGGCAAGGAACACAGTGGCCAGCATCGCGCGCTTGACACGATCCCTTACCACGTTGATCGCCGGATCGTCGCTCGGCCCTTCCACCCCCCAGTTGCTCGTGTAGTTGGCGGGATGTCCGTCGTGATTTCTTTCGCCATTCGCGCCGTTGTGACGTTCGACGTAGCTCACGGCGTCCGTGAGTGTGAACCCATCATGCGACGCCACATAATTGACCGATGCCCATGGGCGCCTCCCATGGCGAGCGAAGATATCCGCAGAACCGGCTAATCTTGCGGCAATCGCCGGGCGGTGGCCGCGATCGCCGCGCCAGTAGCGTCGAACACCATCGCGAAACCGATCGTTCCATTCAGCGAAGCCGGGGGGCTGGTTGCCGAGCTGATAGCCTCCCGGTCCGATGTCCCAGGGTTCGGCAATCAGCTTCACGCCCGCGAGAACCGGATCCTGGCGAAGCGCATCGTAGAAACCGGAGCCTGGATCAAACCCATTGGGCTCACGTCCGAGCGTCGCACAGAGATCGAAACGGAAACCATCGACATGGAATGAGGTCACCCAGTGGCGCAGTGAATCCATCACCATCTGCAAAATCCGCGGATGCGAGACATTCAGCGTGTTGCCGGTGCCGGTATCATTTACGGTGCGGCGTTGGTCCCCTACCTCCAGCCGATAGTAGCTCGCGTTGTCGAGGCCGCGGAACGACAGCGTCGGACCGGCTTCGTCGCTTTCCGCAGTGTGGTTGTACACGACGTCGAGAATTACCTCGATACCGGCAGCATGCAGCCGGCGCACCGCGACCCGCATCTCGTTCGGTGAGCCATCCGACAGATAGGACGGTTCCGGTGCGAAGAAGCCGAGGGTATTGTACCCCCAGTAGTTGCGCAGGCCACGTTGCTGCAAGGCGCGATCCTGCAGGAAGGCTTGCACGGGCATCAATTCGATCGCAGTGACCCCGAGGCGGCGCAGGTAATCAATCATGGCCGGGTGGGCGAGCCCAGCGAATGTACCTCGCTCCGTTGGACGGATCTCGCCGCGAAGCATGGTGAGCCCGCGTACATGCGCCTCATAGATAACCGTGTCCGACCATGGCACGGCTGGTGGGCGATCGTCTCCCCAGTTGAATGAATCCTCGGTCACCACGCATTTCAGCATTGACGGCGCGCTGTCCCGCCGGTCGAACGACAGATCACCGCGCGTCGAATGCTGGCGGAAGCCATATAACGCATCCGACCAATGCAAATTGCCTGCCAATGCGCGCGCGTACGGATCGAGCAACAACTTGTGGTGATTGAAGCGGTGGCCGCGCTCCGGCGCATAAGGACCGAATGCACGATAACCAAAGCGCAGGCCCGCGCTCGCGTTGGGCAGGTAGCCGTGCCAGATCTCGTCGGTATACTCCGGCAACGTATAGCGTGCGATCTCATGTCGCCCGGAGTGCTCGAACAGGCAGAGATCGATCCGTTCGGCATGCGCCGAGAACACAGCGAAGTTGATGCCGAGCCCGTCCCATGTGGCACCGAGCGGAAACGACCGGCCCGGCGACAGCGCATCAGGCAGGTGCTGCATGCTTTCGGGCCGGGTCAGTCGCCCTGGCGCAGGAACACAGTAGCCAGTGGCGGCAGGCTGAGTTCGAGCGACTGGGCCTCGCCGTGGCGCTGCACGGGCACGGTCTCGACCATGCCGCCATTGCCGATATTGGAGCCGCCATAGCAGGCGGCATCGGTATTGAGCAGTTCGCGCCAAAGCCCCGGACGCGGCACACCGATGCCGTAACCCGATCGCGGCACCGGCGTCATGTTGCAGACAACGAGCACCGGCGGGGCAGTTTCTTCGCCGTAACGTAGGAACGCAAACACCGAGTTGTGCCAGTCATCGCCGACAACCCATCGGAAGCCAGTAGAAACAGGATCGCGCTGATGCAGAGCCCGCTCGTGCGCATAGAGGCGGTTGAGATCACGCACCAGTTGTTGGATCCCACGCCGGAACGGATCCTCGAGTGCGCCCCAGTCGAGTTCACCGTCGTGGTTCCATTCTCGTTCCTGCGCAATTTCGCCGCCCATGAACAGCAGCTTCTTGCCCGGATGACCCCACATGAAGCCGAAATAGCTTCGCAGGTTGGCGAAGCGCTGCCAGTTGTCGCCCGGCATCTTGCCTATGAGCGAGCGTTTTCCGTAGACGACCTCGTCATGCGACAGCGGCAACACGAAGTTTTCAGCGAACGCGTAAAGCAGTCCGAACGTCATGTCGTTGTGATGCCAGGGCCGATGGACCGGATCATGCTCGATATAGCGGAGCGTGTCGTGCATCCAGCCCATGTTCCACTTGTACGCAAAACCAAGGCCGCCTTCGCGGATCGGCCGTGACACTCCTGGCCAGGCGGTCGACTCCTCGGCAATTGTGATCGCCCCGGCGCACCGCTCGCCAACGACGGCATTGAAGTGACGCAGAAAGCCGATTGCCTCGAGGTTCTCGCGGCCGCCGTAGATGTTGGGGATCCACTGCCCTTGGCTGCGCGAGTAGTCGCGGTACAGCATCGACGCGACAGCGTCGACGCGCAGGCCATCAACGTGGAAATGTTCTAGCCAATAAAGGCCTGACGCAATCAGAAACCCCTGCACCTCGCGACGACCGAAATTGTAGATGTAGGTGTTCCAGTCCTGATGGTAGCCTTCACGCGGATCCTGGTGCTCGTAGAGTGCCGTGCCGTCGAATCGTGCCATGCCATGGGCATCGGTGGGGAAATGCGCCGGCACCCAATCGACTATGACGCCGACATTGGCGCGGTGGCAGGCATCGACGAAACGCGCGAAACCGTCCGGCGCCCCAAACCTCGCGCTCGGCGCGAACAGACTGAGCGGCTGATAACCCCAGGAACCGCCGAATGGATGCTCGGTCACAGGCATCAGCTCGATGTGGCTGAACCCCATTTCGCTGACATAGGGCACCAATCGCGCTGCCAGCTCGTCCCATGTCGGAATGCATCCATTCGGATGGAACCACGACGCGGCGTGCATTTCGTAGATCGATATCGGCGCGTCGGTATCGTGCCGGCGCGCACGCTGCCGCATCCACCCTTCGTCGTGCCAGACATGAGGCGTGGGATCGCTGACAACCGATGCCGTGGCTGGCGGCGGTTCGGTCGCGCGCGCCAGGGGATCAGCCTTGAGCGGCAGTCGCCAACCGTCTGGACCGATGATGGCAAACTTGTAGCGCGTGCCAGGGCCGAGCCGTGGGATGAACAGTTCCCACACGCCAGAGGGATAGCGCAGGCGCATCGGGTGTCGCCGAGGATCCCAGGTGTTGAAGTCGCCAACCACGGAAACCGCGCGTGCATTCGGCGCCCATACACCAAAGCGCACACCACTGACGCCATCTATTGTCACAACGCTGGCGCCAAGATGCGACGCAAGTTCAAAATGCCGCCCTTCGTTGAAGAGATGCAGATCGAGGTCGCCAAGCAAAGACCCGAAGGAATATGGATCTTCGGTTTCCTGCACTGCGTCCGGCCAGACGATGCGCAGCCGATACGGCTCGGTGCTGCTCACCCTGCCGACGAACAAGCCTTGCGGCGTGGTCGGTGCCAGCCGCCCCAGTGGTTCGCCAGTTTTTTGTGCCAGTACCTCGACTTCCAGCGCGCCGGGCAGGAAGGCACGGACCTCCCGTCCCATCGCGGTGTCATGCGGACCCAGTATTGCGAACGGATCACCGAGTGTGCCGGCGGCGAGCGCTTCCGCCACGCCCGACGGCAGACCCGAAATATTCAGCCATGTCGTTCATGATGGCACCTGCGCGATCAGTTGGGCGAGGCCGTGCAACGGCACGTCAATCCAGGCCGGCCGGTTGGCAGCCTCATAGGCGACCTCGTACGCCGCCTTCTCGATCAGGAAGAGTGTCAGCAAATCTCGCTCCGCCGCGGCGTCCTTGGCCGGCAGCACTTCGGCATAGCCGGCAAGGAAGCACTGCGCCGCGCGTTCGACGAACGTCCGCAAGGAATGCGTCGCGCTGCGGATCGGCGACATGCGCCTGAGTGGCAACGCTCCTGCGCCTCATCACCGCGGCCGCATAGTCGAACGAACGGAGTATGCCGGCGACGTCCCGAAGCCGGCAGTTCTTGCCCCGGCGCAATGCGACCGGTTTGGCCGGCTCGCCTTCGAAGTCGATGATATAAATGTCCCCATTGGCCACCAGAAGCTGGCCGAGATGCAGATCGCCATGAATGCGCGTGAGCACCTCGCCATGACCGGCCCCCGCGAGCCTGCGCGTTTTCGCGGTGATTCGGTCGCGCTCCGCCATCACGACAGCCAGGTCCTGGGCAGCATCGGCGTCCCATTCCCGCGGAGCATCAAGTGCTGCGAAGGCATCGGCGAGCTGTTGCTCCGCCTGGTTCGCCCATTGCTCAATGATGTCGGCCCTCGCCTGCTCCGGAGCAAATGCCGGATCGTCGGTATCGCGTGCGAGCACCGCATGCATCTCACCCAGGCGGCGCCCGAGCAGGGTGGCGATTGCACCGTAATCCTCGTGTTGTTCAGCTTCGGTCGCCTGCGCTTCTTCGGTTCCGGCGGTCAGATCCGACAGGCCGCGCATCAACAGATCCAGCGTCCAGGTCCAGGCGTCACCCTGGTTGCGAATGAATCCTTGAGCTATCGCCAGTGCATGACGCTCGCCATCGGCATCGATGCGCACGACCTCACCGAGTAGTGGCGCGATATTGGCAAAGCCCTGCTCGGTAAGGTAGCGGCCCATTTCCGCCTCCGGATGCGGGCCCGCGGACACTCGCCGGAACAGCTTCAGCATCGCCACGTCACCGACGATCATCGAGGAGTTGGACTGCTCCACCGACAGCCATTTCATCTCGGCGTCAGGAGGAACGACCGTCTCCGCCATGCGCGATGTCGGTTCGAAGTGGATCTCGCCGACCTGCGTGCCGGCCGCCAACCCGGTCAGAATGGCATTGGCGAATTCGGGCAACGCGAAGGCATCAGTCAGCAGACCAACCCGCGCACCGCGCCGGACCCGCGCGAGGGCAAGTTGCGCAGGCAACGGCCCGGTCTGCCGGTCTTCCCAGGCGACCGCCAGAGGCAGCAACCATTGCGAAACTCCACCTTGCGTTTCGGTCTGGATCTCCGCCAACAGCAACTCCAGTTCGGCGTGCGGCAACGGTGCAATCGATGTCAGCCGTATCGCGTGCAGCGCCTGATCCTTCAGCGCGAACCAACGACGCTTTGCGAGATAGGCTGGCAGGATGTCATGCTCCAACGCCGAGCGGTTGCTCAGTAGCGCATCGGCCAGGCGGGTTCGCAGGACGATCGTCTGATATTCGGGCATGGGTTCCGGTGCGGGCGTATGGGTCGTCGGCCAGCCCGCCTCCTCATCAGCCAGATGAAACCAATAAAAGCCGTACGGCGGCAACGTGAGCAGATAGGACAGCTGACCAATCGGCGGAAATATCGAGCCGCCGTCTAATTCCACGGGTGTGCGGCCAGCGAACTCCGACAGCTCGAGTTCCACCGCCTGTGGCGTACGCGCCATATTGGCGACACACAGGATCGTGCGGCCCTCATGCTCGCGCAGATACGCTAGAACCTTGCGATTCTTCGGATACAGCAACCGAAAGTTGCCACGGCCGAACACCTGATACTGACGACGGATTGCGATGGTGCGACGCATCCAGTTCAGCAGCGAATGCCGGTCGCCGGATTCCGCCTCGACATTCACCGCCTCAAAACCGTAGAGCGCATCCATGATCGGCGGCAGCACGAGACGCGAAGGTTCGGCACGCGAGAACCCGCCATTGCGATCGGGCGACCATTGCATCGGCGTCCGCACACCGTCGCGGTCACCGAGATGGATGTTGTCGCCCATGCCGATCTCGTCACCGTAATAGATTACCGGCGTGCCGGGCATCGAGAGCAGCAGATAATTCATCAGTTCCACACGCCGGCGATCATGCTCCAGCAGTGGAAAGAGACGGCGCCGAATTCCCAGATTGAGTTGCGCACGGCGATCCGCGGCGTAGGTCTCCCACAGGAAATCCCGCTCGCTCGACGTCACCATTTCCAAGGTCAGCTCATCGTGGTTGCGCAGGAAGATCGCCCACTGGCTGTTAGGAGGAATGTCGGGTGTCTGACGTAGGATATCGGTGATCGGAAAGCGATCCTCGCGCGCGATCGCCATGTACATCCGCGGCATCAACGGAAAGTGGAACGCCATGTGGCATTCGTCGTCGTCGCCAAAATAGTCCTTGGCATCCTCCGGCCACTGATTGGCTTCAGCCAACAGCATGCGGTCCGGATAATGGGTATCGAGCTCGGCGCGAATTTGCTTCAGGACCGCATGGGTCTCCGGCAGGTTCTCGTTGTTGGTGCCTTCGCGTTCCACCAGGTAGGGCACGGCATCGAGCCGCAAGCCATCGACACCGAGATCAAGCCAGTAGCGCAGCACGGAAAGCACTTCTTTCAGCACCCGCGGATTGTCGAAATTCAGGTCCGGCTGATGTGAATAGAATCGATGCCAGTAGTAGGCGCCGGCGACCTCATCCCATGTCCAGTTGGACCGCTGCGTATCAACGAAGATAACCCGCGTGCCCGCGTATTTGTGGTCATCCGCCGACCAGACGTAGAAATCACGGTACACCGAACCGAGCTTTCGCCCGTCGCGCCCGCTGAAACCACGGGTGCTGGTCCGATGTATGGTTCACCACCAACTCGGTGATCACCCGCATGCCACGCGCATGCGCTGCGGCGATGAAGCGCCTGACGTCAGCAAGCGTGCCATAATCCGGATGGACACCCCGGTAGTCGCCGATGTCATACCCGTCGTCCAGGCGCGGCGAGGGATAGAACGGCAGGAGCCATATCGTGTTCACGCCAAGATCGGCGATGTAGTCGAGCTTGGAAATCAGGCCAGGAAAGTCGCCAATGCCGTCGTTGTTGGCATCGAAGAACGACTTGATGTGCAGTTGATAGATGATTGCGTCCTTGTACCACAGACCGTTCGTGCTAAACGCAACACGGTTCGTGGCGTCTGTCGGTGTCGCGACAGCTACGTCCATCATGGCGCACCCGTCGGGGCGATCTGCCAGATGGCGAACGGCAGATCGGCTGGATCGAGGCGGACGCGCTGCTGCTTGCCGGTCCAGACAAAGCGATTGCCTCGCACAAGATCGGAGGCCGCCAGTGATTCGTGGTCTGGCAGCCCCCATTCCCACAGCGGGATTTCGATTGCAGCCTCCTGCACGTTGTGCGGGTCGAGATTGACCGCGATCAGGATCATATCGCGCCCGCCGGGTGTTCGCTTGCCATACAGCAGCACCTGATCGTTGAAGGCTGGATAGAATGTCAGGCCGAGATGGGTCTGCAACGCGGGATGCGCCCGCCGGATGCGATTGAGCGCGGAGATTTCTGCTACGATGTTGCCTGGCGCGGCGATATCGCGAACGCGGATCTGATACTTCTCCGAGTTGAGATATTCCTCTCGACCGGGCAGCGGCGCCGCTTCGCAGAGTTCAAAACCGGAATACATTCCCCACAGGCCCGACAGCGTGCAGGCAAGGGCTGCACGGACCAGAAATCCTGGCCGGCCCGACGTCTGCAGGAATGGCGGGTTGATATCCGGTGTGTTCACAAAGAAATTCGGACGGAAGAATTCGCGCGCCGGTTGGGCATTCAGTTCCGTGAGGTATTCGGTGATTTCCTGTTTGGTGTTTCGCCAGGTGAAATAGGTGTAGGACTGGGTGAAACCGATCTTCGCCAGCCGATACATCATCTTCGGCCGCGTGAACGCCTCCGCCAGGAAAAGCACATCGGGGTGCCGTCCGCGGATATCGGCGATCATCCAATGCCAGAACGGCAGTGGCTTGGTATGTGGGTTGTCGACGCGGAAGATCCGCACACCCTGATCCACCCAGAACTGCACCACGTCACGCAGCGCCAACCACAACCCCGGCATTGCCGCCTTGGCGTAGAAATCGGGATTGACGATGTCCTCGTATTTCTTCGGCGGATTTTCAGCAAATCGCATCGATCCGTCGGGACGCCAGCGGAACCAGTCATGGTGCTCGCGCAACCATGGATGATCCGGCGAACACTGGATGGCGAAGTCGAGCGCAATTTCCAGTTCGTTGTCCTTCGCCGCGGCGACCAGCGCGCGGAAGTCATCGAGCGTGCCGAGTGCCGGATGGATCGCATCGTGCCCGCCCTCGGGGCCACCGATGGCATAGGGACTGCCCAGGTCGCCGGGTTCGGCACGCAGCGCGTTATTGCGGCCTTTGCGGTTCGTTGTGCCGATCGGGTGAATAGGCGGGAAGTATAGCACGTCGAAGCCCATTGAGCGGATCAGCGGCAGGCACGCTATCACATCGGAGAACGTGCCGTGCCGCTTGGGGTCATCTGTCGCGGAACGCGGAAACATCTCGTACCAGCTCGCGAAGGCGGCCTGAGGACGATCGGCATCGAGTGGAATTGCCGGTGTGAGTTCATTGGCAAACGGCTGGTCATCGGCCGCGTGCATCACCCGAGCGGTATCCTCCGACAGCAGCAACGCGATCTGCTGCGCCATGTCGAGGGATCGGATCCGCGTGGCAATATAAGCGCGATCAGGCGATGCCTCGATCATGTGGCAGCCTTCCTCGATCTCCAGGTCCACGGCCTGACCGGCCGCATGCTTGGCAGCAAGATCGTGGCGAAAGGTTTCCCAGGTATCCCACCACGCCCGAACAGTGAAGCGATGTCTGCCGACACGCGCCGGCTACGAAGCGCGCCTCCCACCGATCGTTCACCACGAGCCGCATAGGGACACGATGCCAACCTGCTTCATCTTCCGCGCGCCATAGCAATGCGGCCGCCAGCACCTCGTGACCATCCGCAAAGATATCGGCACTGACCGTGACGCTTTCGCCGACAAGGCGCTTCACGGCGAACGCACCGTCAGGCACGCGCGGCTCGACGGCCTCGATGGCAATCCGCGTGGCCGCAAGTCGCAGCGCGTCCAGGTCTTTGTCGCAGACCAGCGGATGCGCTCACGAGTTCCGCGGGTGACGGATAGAAATGAATGCGTACCTCACCCGGATCCAGCGGCGCGTCAGCGCCTTCCGGAGTCTCTTTGATGGCGAACGCCGCGCCTGCCTGTGGCGGCAACGGCGACACCGATAGACCGAGGGGCGCAGCGCGGCCAATGTCCGGGTTCGCCAACACCAGCACGGCGCGCGACGCGTTGCGCGCGTCAGGCGCATCGACCCTCAGCAACGCGGTGACGGGCGCCTCTGCATCGGTGAGTTGCCGCACCTGACCATTCACCTTACAGGCGGCAACGCGATCGACCAACGCATTGGCGCTCGCGATATCGGCCGTCAGATCGAACTGGTGCCTCGTCTCGGGCGCGCTGCAGATCCTCGGGACCGGCCAGTGCAGCATCGAAAGGCCGGCGCGCTGCGTACTCGAAGCCCATCGGTACGAACAGGCCATTCGCCGCGGCGGCAGCCAGCCGCAATCCGAAGCGATAGGCCACGGCGATGTCGCCGCCTGGTGGCACCCGAATCGCCCGACGCTCAAAGAATGAAGGCTCCGGCGACGCGACGATCGGGGCGATGCGCCGCAATATCTCCATCTCCTCGACAAGCCAGTTCGCGCGTGCATCCCACCATGCGAGCGATGAGCATGCATGGTCAAAGCCAATCCCTTCGAGCCGCGGCAGCGCGGAGCGGTCGACGCCCGGCGTCCAGGCGAGAAACGCGCAGTCGTTCGTCTTCCCGTTTCAATGCCGTGATGATTCGCCGCCACAGTGGCGCCGGCGCATGATCGGGATCAAGACAGCGAAAGCCGGTGACGCCCGCCCGCACGAGGCGTGTCAGCCGATCGAGCCACCAAACAGCCATCGCCTCGGCGATCTCGGTCTGTTGCAGCCTCGCGTAAGCGACGTCGAGGCGATGCGGCGCCCGCCAAGGGGTGGGCAATGCGCCACAGCCCCCAGGGGCGAACCAATCATGCTCCCGACGACGAATTGCGGCATCGATGGCGACCTGGTCGAGGGACAGATCAAGCCACACGCGCAGGCCATGCTCGGACGCCTGCTGCGCCATGCGTGCTATGCCGGCATCGGCGGGCCCCGTCCAGCCCAGCGCCGGATGCAGAACCTCATGATCTCCGGTGATGAAGATATCGCCGCTGGCACCTGGCAAGAAGGGCGGTGCGACGCACACGGTGTCGAACCCCATGGCCTGACAGAGCGCAAAGTGCGACGGCCAGTTCGCGAGATCGCCGGCAACCAGCGGATGCAGATGATAGATCTTTGGTGCCATGCCGTGCGTGGTTCCGTGTGCCTGGGGAGCAGGTCCCCGATTGCCTCTCGAACGCCTCGGAATGATGCAAACGCCCGTTTGCGGCAATCGGTTGGCATTCACTGTAACGTTCGCGCCCGCGCGCGTTCACTTAACCCGGAGCGGCCGGGACCGCAATTATCCGTGAAGCTTGCACGTCGACAGACGCCTCGATATGGACCCCCTCCCCCGGAGCTTGATCAAGATAATGGCCTGCACGGCGCTGAAGTTACAACGAATTCATGGTAGCCGATAATTGGGCACGGCCCTATGCACTACCACGGCGAGATGGGATTGTCCGGATGCACCGAGTGAAGATCGAGGCGGTTCAGGCACTCCGTGCGATCGCCGCACTCAGTATCGCCATTCTGCATGTGCTGCACGACGCAACCGGCCTCGACCCCACCGGGACGATAGGGCGCCTGCACAACGCGTTGCCCTGGGATGCCGGCGTCGACCTGTTCTTCGTCATCTCCGGCTTCGTGATGGTCTATGCCTCAAGCGCCCTGTTCGGTCGGCGTGACGGCGCCAAGCTCTTCATGGCGCGGCGTCTCATACGAATCGTGCCGCTCTACTGGGCGGCAACCACGTTGTTCCTCCTGATGGCACTCACGGCGCGCTCGGTGGTGACCGAGGGCGCTGGCAGCATCGCCAATATCCTGATGAGTTATGCGTTCCTGCCGTCGCGAGGTCCTGATGGCGCCATTCAGCCCATCTACAGCCTGGGCTGGACGCTGAACTACGAGATGTTCTTCTACGTCGTGTTCGCGGCATTCATCTGGCAGGTTCGTCATCGCGCACTCATTCTGGTCACGCTCACACTCGGCACCGCGATTGCCGTGCACCCATTGATACCAGCGGACGCCACAGCCCTGGTGTTCTGGACCGACCCGATCGTGGCCGAGTTCCTGTTCGGCATGGCCATCGCGGCCCTCGCCACAACAGGGATCGGCTTGCCACTCGGGGTCAGCGTTGGGCTTGCCTTATTGGCCCTGCTTTGGTTGATCGGCGGCTACGTTTCGGGGATTGGCGGAAGCAGGCCTGTGACAACGGGCTTGCCAATGGCGATGCTGGTGGCCGCGGCGGTGTTCGGACGTGACATCCGACTGCCAACCACGCTGGTCCTGCTCGGCGATTCATCATTCGCACTGTACCTCGTCCACCCCTTCGCAATGCGGGCGGTGCAGCTGTTCTGGCATTGGTTACGCCTGACCGGGCCGCTTGCGGCCGTCGCATATGTAGCCATCTCGCTGCTCCTGGCGATCGCGATCTCGGTTGCCGTCTATGAGTGGTTCGAGCGGCCCCTCGGCACCTCGCTGCGTGCGCGCCTGGCGGAACGCCGTGCGCGTCAGGCACCGCTACCCCGCGGCGCGATATGACAGGCGGTGGCCGAAACGCGTCCGTTGGTCGCGCGAGCCCTGAAAGCGACGCCAAACGAGCGGAATTGCTTGCGATGTCAACGGATAAGCTCTTACGATTGCTCATCGAGTGGTGTGAGGGAAACGTGCTGTGAAATATCAAGGTCGGACGACTGCCGGAGTGTCTGGTGTGGCTGCGCTCGGGCTCCTGCTGTCAGGGTGCGCGCAGACCCCGCTGGGGCCGACGGTGCAGGTCATGCCCGGCCCGGGAAAATCGTTCGACGCGTTCCAGTTCGACCAGGCCGGCTGCAAGCAGTTCGCCGAATTCGACGGTCGCTGGTCAAGCGCAGAACGCCAACAACCGGGCGGTTGGCGCCGCGGCCATCGGCACGGTGCTCGGTGCGGGTCTGGGAGCGGCGATCGGCGGAGGCCGCGGCGCCGCCATCGGCGCTGGCAGCGGCGCCATAGCCGGCACAGGCCTCGGCATGGGTGGCAGTTCGAACGAGCAGTATGGCATCCAGCAGCAATACGATAACGCCTTTGCGCAATGCATGTATGCGAAAGGCAACATGGTGCCGGGTTACGGTCCGATGATGGTCAACGCGCCGCCGCCACCACCACCGCCCGGCTATAATGGTGGCCTGACTGCCGCCGGTGCAGCAGCAGCTGATCCGGCTGGGCTATCTGCACGGCGTGGCGGATGGGGTCTCCGGGCCGCAGACCAGCGCTGCGATCAGCCAGTTCGAAAGCGTTTCGGGACTGCCGGTGGATGGCGTCCCCTCGCCGCAGTTGCTGGCCAGGCTGCAGGCGACGCCGTAGTCCATCGCGGGCTTCCCCCCTCGCCATTCGGGCTGAATTCGGGCTATCTGGGGCGTATGATGCAGTGCAGCGCCCGGCGACCGGGCGCGCGTTGCCGCACCACTGAATCGAGTTGTTCTTGAGCGATACCCCCGACGACGCCCCCCCGGGTCCGCCCGAGGACACCCCGCCTGTGACTCTCGAGGAGGAGATGCGCCGCTCCTACCTCGACTACGCCATGAGCGTGATCGTGGCGCGCGCGCTGCCGGATGCCCGCGATGGGCTGAAGCCGGTGCATCGGCGCATCCTGTTCGGCATGCAGGACGCCGGCTACACGGCGGACCGGCCGTATCGCAAGTCGGCCCGCGTGGTCGGCGATGTGATGGGCAAATACCATCCGCACGGCGACGCGGCGATCTACGACGCCATGGTGCGCATGGCGCAGCCGTTCTCGATGCGCGTCCCGTTGATCGACGGACAGGGGAATTTCGGCTCGGTCGACGGCGATGCGCCGGCGGCGATGCGCTACACCGAGGTGCGGCTGGCCCGCGCGGCGTCCCTGCTGCTGGACGACATCGATCAGGACACGGTCGATTATCAGCCGAACTACGACGAGACCGAGAGGGAGCCGAAGGTCCTTCCGGCGCGCTTTCCCAATCTTCTGGTCAACGGCGGCAACGGCATCGCCGTCGGCATGGCGACCAACATCCCGCCGCACAATCCCGGCGAGATCATCGACGCGACGCTGGCCTTGATCGCGGAGCCGGACACATCGCTCGAGGAGCTGATGCGGATTGTGCCGGGGCCGGATTTTCCGACTGGCGGCATCATCATCGGCCGCTCCGGGATTCGCACGGCGTTCGAGACAGGGCGCGGCTCCATCACCATCCGCGCGCGCGCTGAATTCGAGGAGATCCGCCGCGATCGCGAGGCGATCGTGATCAAGCGAGATCCCCTATCAGGTGAACAAGTCCACGCTGCTGGAGCGCATCGGCGAACTGGTGCGCGCCAAGCAGATCGAGGGCATCGGCGAGATGCGCGACGAGAGCGACCGCTCCGGCATGCGCATCGTGATCGAACTGAAGCGCGACGCGACGCCCGAGGTGGTGCTGAACCAGTTGTTCCGCTTCACCCAGCTTCAGGTGAGTTTCGGCGTCAACATGCTCGCGCTGGACGGCGGCCGGCCGCGGCAGATGGGGCTGAAGGACGCGCTGCAATGCTTCATCGCGTTCCGCGAGGAGGTGATCCTGCGCCGCGCCCGTTTCGAGCTGGGCAAGGCGCGCGACCGGGCACATCTGCTGGTCGGGCTCGCCATCGCGGTGGCCAACATCGACGAGGTGATCAGGCTGATCCGTGCCAGCGCCGATGTGGCGACGGCGCGGCAGGCGTTGATGGAGCGCGACTGGCCGGCCGGCGACGTGGATGCGCTGCTGGCGCTGATCGACGAGCCCGGCAACGTGATCACACCCGAAGGCACCGTGCGCCTCACGGATGAGCAGGCGCGGGGTATACTGGACCTGCGGCTGCAGCGGCTGACCGGGCTGGAGCGTGAAAAGATCCAGGAGGAGATGGGCGAGGTCGCGGCGAAGATTGGCGAATTGCTGGAAATCCTCGCCTCGCGCCCACGCCGCATGGAGGTGATGCGCGAGGAGCTGCTCAAGGCGCGCACCGCAATCGATTCGCCGCGCATGACCGATATCATCGAGGCGGATTCAGATCAGGACGATGAGAGCCTGATCGAGCCGGGCCAGATGGTGGTGACGATCACGCGCGACGGCTTCATCAAGCGCACCACGCTGGAGACATTCCGTGCGCAGAACCGCGGCGGGCGCGGACGCTCCGGCGCATCGATCCGCGGCGACGACATCGTCACGCGGAGCTTCCATGCGCACACCCATCAATGGGTGCTGTTCTTCTCCTCGGGCGGCAAGGCGTTTCGCCAGAAGGTCTGGCGTCTGCCGGAGGCTGGACCGACGGCGAAGGGCCGAGCCCTGGTCAATCTGCTGCCCGAACTTGGCTCGGACACCATAACGACGGTGCTGCCGCTGCCGCAGGACGAAACGCTGTGGGACAGCCTGCATCTGCTTTTCGCGACCGCTTCGGGCAACGTGCGGCGGAATCGGCTGTCGGATTTCCGCAATGTGCGCGCGACCGGCCTGATCGCGATGAAGCTCGATGATGGCGATCGGCTGATCGGCGTCGCGACGTGCCGTGAGGGACAGGATGCATTCCTCGCCACCCGCAAGGGACGCTGCATTCGCTTCGAGCTATCCGACGACACGGTCCGCGTGTTCGCTGGCCGCGACAGTTCGGGTGTCCGTGGCATCCGCCTGGCTGGAGGCGACGAAGTCATCAGCCTGTCGGTGCTGAGGCATGTCGAGGCGACGAACGATGAGCGCGAGGCGTACCTGAAATACGCGAATGCGAAGCGTCGCGGCAACGGCGATGAGGAAGCCGATCAGGCTACCGATGCGGAGGAGCCCGCCGTCGAGATGCAACTTGACGAAGCGCGAATCCAGCAATTGGAGCAGGCCGAGGAGTTTCTGCTCACCGTGACAAATGCCGGCTTCGGCAAGCGGACGTCAGCCTATGAGTATCGGGTGACCGGCCGCGGCGGACAGGGGATCGCCAATATCACATTGGCACCGCGCAATGGCACTGCCGTGGTCGCGACCTTCCCGGTGGAGGACGCCGATGACATCATGCTGGTGACAGATGCGGGGCGGCTGATCCGCGTGCCGGCCAATCAGGTGCGCCGCACCGGTCGCCAGGCGATGGGGGTGACGCTGTTCCGCGTGGACGCTGACGAGCACGTCACCAGCGTGTTTCCGGTGATCGAGGATGCGGGCGACGAGAATGGCGCGTCGGAGGACGAGGACTAGATGGCTCAGCCTGTGAAGAAGCTGCGGGTCGGTCTGTATCCCGGCACGTTCGATCCGGTCACCAATGGGCATCTCGATGTGATTGCCCGAGCGGCGCGCCTGCTCGACAAGCTGGTGGTGGGTGTCGCGATTAACACCGGCAAGGGACCGCTGCTCTCGCTTGACGAGCGTGTCGAGCTGGTGGAGGCGGAGATTGCCCGCATTGCCACGCAGAACGGCATGGTGATCGATGTGCTGCCGTTCGACACGCTGCTGATCGATTTTGCGCGCAAGGTCGGGGCATCGATGATCGTGCGAGGTCTGCGCGCGGTGTCGGACTTCGACTACGAGTTTCAGATGGCCGGCATGAACTACCGCATGGCGCCGGACATCGAGACCGTGTTCCTGATGGCCAGCGAGCGACATCAGTTCATCGCCTCGAGGCTGGTCAAGGAGGTGGCGATGTTGGGAGGCGATATCTCGTCCTTCGTGCCGCCGTTGACCCTCGAACGCGTGTTGCAGCGCATCCGCGGCTGAACTATCCCGCTGCCACGACGTTTGAAGGAGGGCGCCAATGCACCGACGCAGCCTGATCGCGGGCGCCGCGATCGTAACCCTGACAGGGAAATCATCATGAGCGACACGGCAGACGCCCAGACGAAATCCGACCCTGAGAACACGCTGTACATGGACCTGAAGCAGGGCCGTGTGGTGATCCAGATGTTCCCGGACATCGCGCCGAAGGCGGTGGAGCGCATCAAGATGCTGGCGCGCGAGGGGTTCTACGACAATACGCCGTTCCACCGGGTGATCGAGGGCTTCATGGCGCAGGGCGGCGATCCGACGGGTACCGGCACCGGTGGCTCGAAGCTGCCCGACCTGCCGGCGGAATTCACCACCAAGAGGCATTTCCTGCGCGGCACCTGCGGCATGGCGCGCACCTCGGAGCCGAACAGTGCGAACAGCCAGTTCTTCATCATGTTCGCCCCGGCGCCGCATCTGGACGGGCAGTACACGATCTGGGGCCAGGTGACCCAGGGCATGGAGCTCATCGACCAGATCAAGCGCGGCAGCGGTTCCGGTGGCACTGTGCAAAGTCCGGATCGAATTGTGCACATGCGGGTTGCGGCCGACGTGAAGGACTGACCGAGGTGTGTTGACCGAGGATGGCGCTTGGCGCTCTAAGGCGTTCGGCGAGCCTGTAGCTCAGGTGGTAGAGCACGAGACTTTTAATCTTGGGGTCGAGGGTTCGAGTCCCTCCGGGCTCACCAAACAATCAAAAGGCGGCCGATATCTGTTCGGCAGTTTCCGCATGATGGTCCCTGCGGACCAGTTCCTGATCGGCGGCGGATGGCAGGGCGTGCCCTCGGGTCGGAATGAGTCGCATGCTGTGTGGGTTCATCTGGACCGGGTCCGGGACACGGTGGTGCATCGTTGTTTGCCGCGATAGTCTGCCGTCGCGGCCCGCGAGCAGTGCATGGGGAGTGACCGGTGCGTGACGACACCTCTTTCGTATGGCCAGCCACCGGGGCGATGCAGGTGACATCGCTTCCGGGTGGGGGCTGCAACATCAAGATTACCTTTGCCGATAGGGGCATCGTGAGATCGATCGGTAAGGGATGGATACTCAAGGTCCGGGATATCTCGACGAAGCGCATCGCGCGGCAATATGAGATCATCGTCCGGCATGACAGTGGTTTCGAAAGCAGCTACAACATCGTGGACCAGACGCCGCATTTGCCCGCAGGCCAATCGTCCGCCCTCCGAACAATGGGGACCTTTGTCGAAGTGGGCAGCGAGCTATACGATATCAGGAATGGCGGGTTCCTGCACTTTCAGCTCTTCCGTGCTGGCAAGCTGGTTGATCCGAGGAACCATATACGGTCGGAGTTCGGCGGCATGATCGATGCGGCCAGCCAGTTACCCGAAACATAAGCGAAGGGAGTTGCCGTAGTTGGCCGCTGCGGCGTGCATCCTGGTCGAAGCCCTTACCAACGGCGTCATAGACTCTGCTCTCCTGGAGCAAGACGGATCGTCCGATAATCCCCTGCTGGCGTGTGGTCCTGACTGCCGCACGCCTCCCCAACACCCCCATCCGAGGAAGCGTTCGTCGGCGAAGGCCCGATGAACTTCCGTGACCTGTCGCGCAACGTCATGGCGCCCGATAAGGCGTTGTACGAAGGCCATGCCGTCGCCGCCGTCGCTGCCACGCCGACAATCGCCAGCCTGGCGCTGGATCTGATCGCGATATGGAGTACGTTTGGCGAAGATGCCATGCTGACGAAGAATGCCGGCATTTCACCTGGTGGCGGACCGTGGCAACACTTCTATCGCTGGCGGCGCGTGCCGGTCGTGAACCCTGGGGCGTCATTCACTGCTTTACGCCGCTAATGCCAGCGCAGGGAACGCCGCGCGCGACCATCAATACCGGGTCGAAGCAGGGCATCGCCTGTCCGTCGGGCGACACTGCCTACAGCGTCAGCAATACCGGTGTGAAGGTGCTGACCGCTGGCGCACAGTCTACACAATGCCGACGGTGTGCGGATTACCGCGCATCTGCTGATCCCTGGTTCCACCCTCATCGGCATGACTAGCCGTGGCCGGAGCGAGAAGGCGCCGGGTGCCTGGGTTCCTTTTCAGGTGGTGGACCTGCTGTGCCAAACGGCCTGCCGCTGCCGCCATGGCGGCGTGCGCCTGGTCGCTGACAGGACAGAAATCTTCGACTTGCGAGCCCGGCACTTCATCGTCCACCCACTCGATGGAGCTGTAGCTGGCTACTCGCATGTATGGGCGTGGATCACGAAAATTCGTCCTGACGACGGCTCCGAAACATGATCTAGATCAAGGACGGGTCCGTCACAGGGTAGCATGAAGGTTGTCACCCGGAGCCATGGTTTACTGCCACGGCGCCGTGGCCTCGGAGGAGGCGGCGATGGTAGCGCTCCGATGGAGATGTTCAGCCGACCTGCCAACCCTTCAGGCAGTGCAGATGGCGAGGGAAGCATTGCGTCGCGGTTTCATCTTGCCAGAGACCGTCTCGTACCCGGCAATCGACAGCCAGGTCATGTCACTGGCTTACCTGGTGATGGCCTATGGGCTCGCTACGGAACTACGCGAGCCCGACAGAATCACTATCAAACGCAAGCGCGCCGCTGTAACGTCCATAGGCAAAACTTGGGCTGCTGCGGATCAATCAGCTGCACTGGCTCGGCCATGGGATTATGGCGCCCACACTGGATTATCCGACACACTCGCAGGTACAACGGCGGAGCTGGCCATGGTTGAGACATGAGAGACCGCAGCGTCCTGATCGCACGCGAAACGCCACTCGGGCGGATGCATATTCCATGTGGCTCCACGCGCTCACGATCTACCTGCTGATCGCGATCGCGGCCGAAGCGGTTATGGTCCGGCTGAACGTTGCGTTGATGCGTTCAAGCGATGGCCGGCCCGGGCAATGGGATGCGGCGGACGTCGCCGGAACAGTTGTTCTGGCGATGCTGTGGCCGGTCAGCCTCGTTCTCCTACTGACATGAGGCATGACCACTCTGGATCAAGATCCGCAGCGACGACGCCAGGGCGCGGTCGTCACTGATCGATTGCTTGCAAACGCAAGGATCCGATCAGGCGAGCCTCCAGACTACCTCCGCGACAATAGCCCAAAATGGCGCTGACATCGCGATGGCGTTCGCAATGCCGAGCGCGGGTCGTGGCGGCGCGTGAGCTTCCAATCCCGAACCTCCCCATTGGCCGAAACAATACCTACTCGGACGCCATCTTGCTGTGGCTAGCTTGCAACCACAACACCCCGAAGATCAGCGGACCCTGTAAAAACCATGTGCTACTGACCGCAGGTTGCTGGCTCTTCACGCCTCAATCGATGACAAAGCGGAGCAAGCATGGGTACATCGCAATGCTCTGGTGGCTGATTGGCGCTTGGGTTGCAAGCGGACTCCTGATTCCGGTCCTGTGGCTGTTGAGCATCGCCGGTCGCAGAGCCTTGACCAGGTCGTCGAATCACGTGCAGGCGCCCGGAGCTTCAGCGCGCCTTCTCGATAGCAAGCAGGCGACGTTGAATAGTAATAGAATTGGGCGGTTTTTGCTGTCTGGACTTGCCGGTGCTGGCGCAGTGATCCTGCTGTTCGTCGGTTCGTTCGGCGATCCGATCACGGCAATCGGAGAATTATATTCCGCCTTCGCTGATTCCCACACCCCGGTGTCGCAGCCGGCCGTGGCTCGCGCGCCCCTCGAAGCAGTGCTGGCCGTTGATCAGGACGAAGCAGAAAACGGACGCCAAGATCGTGCGCGCCAGCCTGCCGTAGCCGTGCCACAGGGCCCCCCCTCGTGGACGCTTGCGGCCATGTCAACCGCTACGCCCCCAGCCAGTCCCGATCGACCAGGCAAGCGCGGCCGGCATCACGGTCGGCGTGGTCCGGTGGGAGCCTATGTTACCCAGTCGCACCGTGGCACATGGCTGTTTCCGCCTAACGCGAGCGCTGGCGGCAACAGCTAGTTTCGCTCACATTCACTGGTGACGCGTAGCCAGTCGCGGCCACGCTGTAGCCCTACATGCTACCTCCTCCGCTGCCACCCCCGCCACCACCATCCGAGCCGACCGCCGGAACGAACGTCCGTCCCGCGTGCATTCCCGGCTGGTTTGGCACCGTGCACCCGGCCAGTGTGAGCAGAACGACGAGCATCATGGTGTGTGTCATGTTTCAGTAGCCCCCGCCTCCTCCACCACCACCATCCGATGGATTCGCTGCTTGGTTCAGCCTGGTCGATGCAGAGCCGCTGCCAGTGCCAGCGGTGTGTGAGCAAGCAGCGATGCCTACTGTACAGGCCAACGTCAGGATCACCGCGCATATCGCCTTGGTCATGAGAGAAGGCCTCTCCGATACAGCGTGCTCAACCAGACAGACGATTTATGGTGGCTCACATTCCGCCGATCACGCCGTCGTTGAAAGCGCGCTCAACTTCGCTGCAAAATTGGTCCGCCAGTAGGCAAGACGGCCGCCTCCAGGCCGACAAGACCACATTGCAATCCACGTAGTTACGACTGTAACTCCGCTGGCGCTCGTCTCGGCCAGGCACCTGGCCGCGCCCCTCCGAACATCGACACATCATTTCTACAGTCGACCAAATATAGATTCTGGAAGAGTGCCAGCGCGCGAAGTTTCAACGTCCTCGCTGTAACACCGGCGCGGGAAATGCAGACATATCGCCCAGCCTGCAGCATTACCCGTCATTTCTGAAGCCCAACTTGTGCCCGACCCGCCCCGAACGGGCCGGGCACGCATTTCGCTGCTGACGATTTGCCTCCTCGATGAGAAAATCTCTCGCCCCGTAAACCGTCATCCACGGCCTGCCCTGACTGTCGAACGACCGCTTGCCGCTTTAGGGGGGCCAATCCTGCGAGCGCCCGCGGCATCAGGAATTAGCCGCCTGAGGTTCATTCACGACGACCGTGAGCCAAAAAAAGCGTCATTCTGCGGTCCGTCATCCAACACTTCCTCGCGACCTGCTTGCCCGGGACCCCTTAGTGCTTGATTTTAAGTCAATTATTAACGCCTAGTCCGGCGCGCACACCGTCCTCCGATCGAAAATTCGCCGGCCGTGTCCGCACACGACGACCCAGAGACAATTGTCCAGCCCCGGCTGACGAGAAGGAGAACGTCACGATGAGTGGTCTTATCGGCCAGATACTCGGCAGCGTGATGGGCGGCCAGCAGGCAGGCCAACCGACCGCAATCGCCGCCATTCTGCAACAAGTATTGACAGCGAACGGAGGCGGCGTCGCCTCTGTCGTCTCTCGCTTCGAGGCCGCCGGCTTGGGCAGTCATGCGCAGTCGTGGGTCTCCACTGGCGAAAACCAGCCCGTCTCTGCCGACCAGATCGGCAAGGTGTTCTCGCCCGAACAGATCAACACCTGGTCGACTCAGGCGGGGACGACGCCGAGAAAAGTTGTGTGCAGTCTTGGCTGAGGCGCTGCCGCACGCGGTGGACCACGTGACACCTGGTGGGCAGGTCCCGGCGCCTGATGCCATTCCGGACCTTTCCTCCCTCGTCTCTCGGTTCTTCAACAGTGGCGCGCGTTGACCGGGCCGCATCCAGGATCGCACAGGGCGCGGCGACCGAAAACCCCGCGTGCCAATTCGTAGCAGAAGCCACCGGCCCGCATGCGCACGCCACAAGCGAGCGTTTCGGCGATGGCTGTGACACCTAATGAAAGGGATACGCATGAACAATTACACAAGATCGGTTTTTGTCGCCGTTGGCGTGTTATTTGCCACTTGGCTTCCAGGCGCACAGTCAAACGTCCATCGCCCGCCAGCCCAGCAACCGTCGCCGCAACCTGCAAGGACGGAACCGCATTTTCCGGCAATTCAAAGAGAGGCGCCTGCTCTGGTCATGGCGGGGTGAAGGCCTGGGACACAAATGCAGCTGCAGCCGCGCCAGCGGCCGGCGCGAACACCGCCCCCCCACCCGCGAAGAGCAGCACGGTGGCGACCGCGAAGCCTGGCGGCGGTATTGGACAGGTGTGGGTGAATACAGACAGCAAAGTGTATCACTGCTCCGGTAGCCGTTGGTACGGAAAGACCAAACAGGGCGAATACATGTCGGAGCAGACCGCGAAAACAAGTGGCTTCCGCCCCGCGGATAACAAGACCTGCTCGGGATAAACCCACTGCGGTAAGTTGGGAGGCGGCGCCGGGAAGCTGCGCTTCTCAACGGCCCGTCGCATCAACTCGGGTCTGTCCAAACAGCTTCTTGTACCAAATGGATATGAGCACGTTCACCAGCAGATAGAGCAGTATCGCGGGCAGCACCAGCTTCTGTTGCGGAAAATTGGCGCTGGCAATGGCGGCGGCCACGCCCGGATGGCGCGATGAAGTCGTCAGCGCCAGAACAGCTCGATTTGCCGGGTCAGGACCGCCAAGCAGGTGGCCGGCTGCGAGTCCAACGAGAACAAATGCGACGATCGCGATCAGGGTACCGTTGCCTATCAACGACAGGATAGCCGGCGTCGCAGTGAACAATATGGGAGGTATGCAGGCCATCAGGAGGATCGACGCAAACAGCGAAATCGGTACGGCAATCCGTTCGGCGAATTGGCGCGCGACATGACGGACGACGAGCCCTGCCCCCATCGGGGTGAGCACGTTGGCCGCCAGGATCAACCCGACATCCGTGCGTGAGATCTCCGCGTGTCGGCTAAAAGCCCAGCCCATCAGATGGACAGACAGCGGCACCAATGCGACAGCAAGCAGCGCCACCAACACGAGCAGGCCAATGGCGTAGGACGCATCACCCGCCGCCTTCCGCGCCTTTTTCGGAAGCATCGGCGGAATGGGGGAAACTGACAGCGAGATCAATGCGATCTGCACGACAGGTTCCAACTGGATGATGGCGATCATTGACACCACGAAGAGCGGCATCACAATGTTGATCGACAGCAGCGATTTCAGCAGCAATTCGGGCCTGCGTATGATGTACGCCACGTCCTGTGGCCTCGTGCTCAGTCCAAGCGCGAACACCGTGAGCACGATGCTCGCCTTCAACATGAGATGAATCAATGATGCCATTCTGATCCGACCCCATGGAGTGAGCCGCAACTGATACTAATGTGCGGCACCCCCGCGGCTTGCTTTAACAGCGAGGTGTGGCAGGCCGCCAGCACACAATCTTCCAATACGACGGTTCGAGTCCCTGACGATCCTCGCACCGTGCCATTACCCGATTGGATGTTGCCGATTTCATCGCAAGTGAGCGAGAGATAACCGGGGCTCACGCCCGTGCGTGCTATTCATCACGAACGGTGTCGCCATCCAGCGGCCAGCCGGAATATGGCTTTGCCACCGCGCCAGCATCGGCACACCTGGCTGAGCCCGTTATCGGATGTCAAGAGAACGATCGTGTGCTGCTTATTCCTAGGCTGTCGATCGTGTTCAGCAGTTGGCCGACAAGCCAATCCATGTGGAGCAGGCCGTCGGCACGGACGAGACGAGGGGTCAAGCAACGGAAACGTCGCATCTCTGCTGGCTCCCGAATGCCCAAGGTCGCAGACACACGGGGAAAAGCACGACGTCAGGGCGCGCTTTCCCCGACTGCTCTTCCCGTATCGTTCAGTCTTCGTCTGCCTCTCCGGCGATCGGTGCCGGCGCGCCGATCTTCTGCCATGTCGGGTCGGGATCAAACCGGGTCATTCCCTTGGCGATCGACGCTGTCGTCGGTCCAAGGTCCTTTTCATAGATTTCACCGTCCTGGTTGACGACGAACGTCACAACCCCGGTGTTGCCCCAGTGTGCCGGCCACGCAACGAGCCCGAACCCGCCGAGCATCTGCCCGTGCGCCACGTAGTCGTACGCGCCGCCCGACGCATGCGGGCCCTGGCCCGCCAAAATATGGAAGTAATACCCATGAAATGGCTGTGGCTCGACGTTCTCGCCGGGGTGGTAGCCGGCAGCGCGTGCCTCCGCGATCAGCTCACCAAGCGGACTTTCCGGCTGCCCTTCGTGGGTCGGCCAATAGAGGCCATCCTGCTTACCAGGGCTGCTCAGCAGATGCAGCGCGTAAACGTGCGACTTGCTGCCGTCGTGCAGGGTCTGAAAATACTCGTTCTGCGCATCAACATAGGCGAGCATCACCTGTTGTGTATACAGCTCGTTGGCGCCGATACGGCGATCGAGGATCTCCTCCCGTCCGGCCGCCACGTCGAAGGACCAGCCTTGCGTCGAGTGCTTCAGCGGGATCGGGAACGGCCAGTCGTCCGCACCAATCGAGAGGGTCGCCGTGTCGTCCTTCACGTCGATCGCGTGCTTGGCATCATACGCCGCGATGAATTTTTCGCGCTGCGCCGCATTGGCGACCGGGTCGCCCGCGCTGACATCCTGGAGGCCGGCTTCCCCGAACAGACTCCGCAGTTGCGCCACATCGTGAGCGCGCACAGCTGCAACCAATGAGTCTATCGCCGCATCCGGCGAGGCGTAGTGCTGCGGCGCCTCTCCCGGCGGCGCTGCTGCGAGCAAAGGCAGCGCGAGCAGGGCGGCGCCGAGCCAGGATCTGAAGAAACGCGGTCGCATCAGCGACGTCCTCCTCTCGCTGCTCCACCACCCGCACGGGCACCGCCGCCGCGTGCCATACCACCACCGCCACGAGCAGCACCGGCGCGGCTGGCATGACCCTGTGCAGATTGAGCGCGTGTCGCGGCGCCATTGCCGACACCATTGAATGCAGGCGCGCCTCGCCCGCCGCTCGGCCGCTGGACATTCTGCAGCCTGGCTTGCGCATTGCCGGCGCCGGCCGCGTTTGGCCGTGACGTGTTCGCCAGTCTCCCCTGGAAATTAGACCCACCGCCGCCGGCGTTCGGCCTTGATGCACTGGCCAGATTTCCTTGCAGGTTACGCGAGCCTGCCGCGTTCGGCCGCGAGGCGTTGGCAAGATTCCCGCCGCCGACGGAACGCTGCCCTGACTGCCCCAAGCCTGTCGTTCCGGCTGTCCCACGCCCCCGGAATGCATCCCGCGTCGCCGCATTGCCAGCCGAATTCGGCCGATACTGCTGCCTGACCTGAGGATTCGTATAGCCAACGCCTCGCCGGTGGCCCGCGTTGTGCTGCCATGTGCCCGAACTGACGGCACGATTACTCAACCGGTTGGCATTGACGCTGTTGGCATTGATGCTGTTGAACCGGTTCGCGTTGATATTGACGTTGCCCCCTCCCCAGTTCGGCGATCCCCAGCCCCAGAGTGCGCCGGTGATCGCGACGCCAGCCCCGAAGGCGAGCCCGGTCGCCAGCGCCGATCCGAGGTAGTAGCCAGCAGGTGGCGGATAGTAGGCGGGCGGATAGGACGGATAAGGCCATGCGCCGTAAGCGACGCTCGGATTGTAGGCAGGCACGTACACCGTGTCAGCCTGAGTCGGCTGGATCACGATCGCCGAGGCGTCCCGCGTGACGGTCTGCTGAGTGGTGCTCTGCAAGGTTCCTGCCGCCTGCGCTCTGCCTCGCAGCGCCTGCACCGCGGCAAACACATCGGCCTGCTGCGCCAGGAAGGCATCACCCAGCTTCTGCGTCCAGTCGAGCTGATCGCTCATCATCTTCAGCACGGTTGGGAATGGTACCAGCGACTTCACGCTTGCGTCCCAGTCCTGCCCGTCGAGCGCCTTGAGCAGTGAATCGCCCTTCAGGTCCTTGTTGCCTGGCTGCGCGAGCCAGCGGTTCGCCATCACCACTTCCAGTGGATAGGTCGAGGCAACCAGGATCTGAGTCAGTAGATCATCTGGGTATAGCGCGATCGGCGCGAGGATCTGCTCGAGTTCAGCCTGCGAATAGGTCGGTGCAGCAGGCTGCGTCTGCGCGGGTGGGGCCTGCTGACCAAACGCACCGGGCGCGACAGGTCCCAACGCCAGCGGTATGGCGATCAGGTAACTCCATCTGGTCAAGCGGTCTCTCCCATTTCGACGGCGCAGCCCCTTGCATAAGCTGGACGCGCGCGCGAGGTGCTGATCTGCCTATCGTAAGCCAGCGTGGAGCGCGTTGATCTGGATCAACCGGATGGCGAGCCGGATATTCATGTAGAAGCGATCACAGGAGCGTGATTAGCGCCCGCCAAAAGCACCGCCTCGGCTTGCGATCCCTGCGATCGACGAGCAGATCCACGGTCGCATAAAATTCTTCGCCAAGTGGCAAAGCGAGTGCGTTATCGACGTTAGCCATGGCCCCAACGCTTGCGCAGAAACCTCCTCGACAATGCCGACAGAAGACTGCCTTGCGTCCTCAACAAACAACTTTCCCGACGCGCAGTCATACCGTGGCCACGCAAGAGGCCATGGCGGCCTCGACAGGCGAACAAGCCCCAAACCGTGGCACGACCGTTGCCACCTGAGACTCGTCGGTGAAGCAGGTGTCTCGTGATCCCGCAGGCATCACACGAAAGACACAGCCAGTCAGCGGATCCCCATCGAACGGGGGTGTAAAGACCCCAGCAGAGTTTCACGGACCTGCCAGAACACCATTCAACGCTGATACACCCAGCCTTCGGGCATCCCAAACAAAGGCGCGCCCACGAAGCTCCTGGACTAAAACATTCGCCTGGTTGTCCGTCATGTAGCCCTCGATAATGACCGTGCCATCTGACGGCGCAATTCCACTGACCAGATGGTGGATGTACTCCTCCGTTAGTCCGACCTCGTCGATACCGTTATATAGACTTGACAGGTCGTCGTTTTGAAAATGCTGCTTTATATAAGTCTGCAACGCATCGTGCTGATACTTTGCCTCCGAAATCCGGTAAACAAAGTAGTCAAGCGAAATTACTTTCGTGGCGTTCGCACCAAATGAACGTGCAAAAGAAGTTTTTCCATGGCCGCTCGCACCGCGGCACAAAAGGACAGTTGGGGTCTGATTGCGACAGTGGTAGACAAACCTTGGTATTGGATCGCCAGGCACAACCTTCCAACCAGAAACTTGCCTGAAGGAGAATTCCTTCAGAAGATGGCCCGTCAGAAATGCCGCCGTTGGATACCATCTGGTATCGTTATGCCTTTGCACCATAACCATCTCAGGATCGCTGCCAGGGGCGACACCGCATTCCAGAATGAACAAGCCACCTGGTCGGAGAATCCGAGCTACACTGCGGAGAACGCGAACCGGGTCGAGCTCATAGTGCATGGCCGACGACCATAACACGACATCAAAGATCTCATCTGGTAAGGCATCCCACCGTTGGACCCTGTATTCGATAATGGACTTGCCATAGCGCTCCTTTGCAAGCGCTATACTGGGCGGGCTAAAGTCTATACCCACTATACGCGACGCGCCACGTTGGGCAGCGACATTGCAAAAGAAACCTTCGTTGCAGCCAATGTCCAGAAACGACTTGCCTCCAAGGTCCTCAGGAATTTGCAGTCGTATTAGCTTTTCGCGAGAGTTTGAAACGCCCGGATCGGCGTCGCAGTGAGTCTGGTACGAACGAGACATTGGTCACCCTCTCCAGGAGTTTTGACTTGACGAGGTATTAATCCACTCTTGCGGATTAAGATTGAAACCTTTGCTACCCGCGGCCACGCCAAGAATGGGTGCGGCAGTGGAGTGTCTCCGACGGGAAGACCAGCGATCGCCTTCGGAATCTACTGAGTGCATGGCCTTGCACCGCTCTTTGTCTGGTTACAGCTTCCCTGCTCTGTAGAGACACGGGTCCTGCTCATACGCGGTCATTGCCGGTTAGGCCGAGCGCTTCGAGCCACGCGGCTATATCGGCCTCCGATTCCCTGTTCGGGGCGCGCCACTCGTGTGAGCCTTGCTCAAAGTAGTGGTATTGTGCCGACGGAATCTCCTTGTTCACGATAGCGCTCGCAACGTCGGGATACTTCGAATTGTACCAATCCTCGTCGACCCGCGGAGTGCCTCCCGCTCTTCCCTCGAAGTAGCCCCACTTCACGAAGTGAATGCTGGGATCGTCCAGCGCAGCTGTCTTCAACGCAGCCCGAATATCAAGGTTCTCCGTCACATATGATTCCTCATCAAAATCCGCATGGATCAACATGCATTGCAAGAGGAATTCGAAAAGACGTCGAGGGATCTCGATCTTTCCCGAGTTGGATCCGTCCTTTGCGTTGAAACCCAGGACATCACACAGCACCTGATAAGGTGGCACAAACATGGAAACTCCACTATACGCCTAATAGGTAACCCACATACGCTGCGAAAGCAGTCGGCATCGCGCCATCGTCAGTAACCCGATCTTCAACTCGCCGGATCCGCCGCGCGGATGGAGCCTTTCTTGCGACCCTGCGCTGTAGCGTAACTTGAACGTCGTTTCGACGCGGACCGCTGTGACCCGGCAGCACTTCTCTTCCCGGACCCACCACTGGGTGCACTGGCCGCCTTGTCCCGTGCACTCAATGTCGCGTGCGCATACCCGAGGTCATTGGCCACGCTGTTCAGATAAGCGCGCTGTCGGTTCAACAACTCCGGGTCAGGACCAAGGCGGTCAGCGGCGAACCTGTGCAGCCGTCCTATCTCGTCCAGATGGACTGCCGGATCCAACGAATGGGTCACGCTGGCCGAGTGGCGGCGATGAACATTCAATGACTGCGCTACGTACGCGACCTCTGTGCGATCCGAGGTCAAGACTTCCATGTAAAGGTGCCAATCGCCAGCCATCCGGTAGCGAGACAGTTGGTCCTTGCATCGCTCCAGAGCCGCCAACAGTTCCGCCCGGCGCCAGAGTACACCACTCACATTCAGGATCAGGTTGCGCTCGGCCATGAACCGTCGCGCAAACTCGGGCCCACTCCAGATACCATCATGGGCCAAGGCTTCAGCCCCCGCCTGGCGATAATATTCCTGATAGTCCGGCCAGATTTCAGCTCCATCGGCATCGATCGCTCGCGAGTCCGTCAGCGCAAGAGCGACATCGGGCGACCCTGAAATTGCCTGCGCGAGTTGCTCGAGGAATTGGGGATCGGATTCGTCATCGGCCTCAGCTATCCAGACGTAGTCACCTTCGGCCAGCTCCGCCCCCTTTCGCCATTGAGCGAAGACCGAGCCAGAATTCACCTCGTTGACCTCAAGTTGTATATCGCGCTTGAACTCTTCCGCCACCTTAGTGGCGATCTGAATACTTTGATCGTTCGAGCAATCGTCCAACACTATAATTTCCATCACTGGATAGGTCTGATTGAAGATCGACTCCAGCCGTCTGTGGAGGTGCTTCGCGTAGTTGTAGTTTGGTACTATAACAGAGATACGAAGCGGCGATGGTTCCCCGAGAAGAAAGAGATCTTTCGCATAGGAACGGAACGAAAAGTTTTGCCGAGCAATCGAGGCGACGCGCTGCCGCTCAGCGGCGCTACGACCCCGGTCTGATAGCGTGACAACCTGCCGCGCCATTTCGTCGACATTTGGGAAATCCACCACCGCACCGATTGCGAACCGGCGTAGCATGTCTGGAATTCCGCCCGCGCCATCGAACGCCACCACGGGCGTCCCAGCCATCATGGCCTCAAGGACCACAGTTGGAAAAGGATCCTCTCGTGATGTCAGGACAAAGACATCTGCTGCCGAATAGTAATCCGCAACATTCGTACAGAATCCGGCCATGTGGAACCGGCCAGTGGCTTTGGCAGCTCCGATGTCAGCACTGAGGTAGGCAGCGATATTGGGATCCATGCCGCCGACCCAGCAGAAGTGCATCTCCAAGCCAGCGCGTTGTGCGGCCATCCACACCTGTAGAAAGAGATCAATGCCCTTTCGGAGGTCCGCGTAGCCGACGCCGATCGCCAAGCATGCATCGCGTCCGATGCCAAGGCGACTGCGAACCGACTCCCGTTCGTGGTGAGAGAATCCGATATCCTTATAGCTCCCCTGCGGCATTACCACGGCATTGAGTGCATCCGCACCACAGAGTTCGAGAAATTTGTCGCGGACGAATGGTGATGCGAAGACTGTCCATTGAGAATTGGCAAGTCCGGTACGCGCCGAACTGAGCAAATTCTTCTCGGCGATGATGCGCGGGAGCTCATGAATGAGCAGATACAGGCAATCCCCGCAGCGGCGAGAGGCTCACAGGCGTGCCCTGCGGCAGACGTGTTGACAATGGCACGGCGAAATCCTGGGCGTAGAAATCATGCGCCAACGCTGGCAGCGCCGCATCGCCAGACGCAAGGGTAACGCCGCCGATCTCATCATAGGCATCGAGCAGTTCACCCGAACTCAGCAGCAGTATAGCGACGGTGAGGCCGTGAGCCCGCGATAACTGACGCGCGAGATTTAGCAGAAGCTGCTGCGAGCCACCGGGAAATGCGTCATGACCAACAAAGAGAATTTTGCCATGGCCGCCCGCTGATCCGATCCTGGTGACGGCTCGTGCCGTTGCATTGAGATAAGCTGAGCCGAAGTATTTGTCGGGCTCCAGATAGGCACCCTCTGCCCATTCGTTCCACGCATTTACACAGACAAGGGCCTCGCCAAAGAACTTGTAGCGGTTCGCATGCTCTATCGCCCCCTCCAACCATGCCTGATATTTGGCTGGAGAAGAATTATGCAGCACGACGCCGCCTCTACCCTGCCTGCGCGCGTCGTTATCCCAGCCGGGCGCCACAGTCTTGATCAGAGGGAAGCTGGCAGGCACGCTTTCTAGCGATGCCTTGGCGATGTCTTCGTAGCTGTAGACCTGGGACGTCGCCTCGAAATCCAGGAACTCGAGCTGACCGCTAATCGGACTGACCTCGTCAACCACCTTATGCGGAGGAAATTCCACCGCGCCATCAAGCCCAAATTCACGCGGGTCGTTATCGCCGAAGCACTGCGCACTGACGATTATGGGGTCCTCTTGATAGTTCGAACGAAATAGCGCGCGCCAGCGTGCAATGGTTTTCGCCGCGTCGGGTATCAATCGCGGGCGATATATCATTAATACTGGCCGGTCGATCAACCGAATGTACCGCGGGTCCTTGAAATATCCTGCAAATGCAGCAATCAGGGACTCCTCGTCCCCGATAGCGTAATCTTGCGATATTAGGATCTCGGAATTTAATCCATCCCACCGGCGCGTCCAGTTCTCATTTGCCCACATCAGGCAAAATGGGAATTCGAGCGAACGGTCATTGGCAAGCCGGTCGAGCGGTCCTTCCAGCAATCGTCTACCATTAAACCAATACATATAGAGAACGAAACCAAACAACCCAGCACTGCGCGCCATTTCGATCTGACGGCGCATGATCTCGGAGTTGTTGAGGTCGTAAAATCCCAGGTCTCGTGGAATTCGCGGCTGGTAGTGTCCAACGAAGCGCGGCTGGCCGCGTGCGAGATTGGTCCACTCGGTAAAACCTTTACCCCACCACTTGTCGTTCTCCGGGATGCAATGGAACTGGGGGAGATAGTAGGCGAGAACCTTGGCTCTGCGAGATGCCGAGGACGAAATCGGCCTGAAGTCCTCGAACGCCGGCCCTCTTTGGGTGAATCTGGCGCACCTCGCGGGAAGCCGTTGGTTCATCGAGTGGCAGTGATGTGTAGATGCCGGGCTGTCCACGATGTTGCAGAAAATGCAAAAATGGATGTTCAGAACGTTGATCTCGCAAATAACGTTGCACGTAGAACCTGGTGTCGAATGTGCTGGAGGGGTTGCGGAGCTCCTTATGACCTTGGATCATATAATGTTCGAATGGATCGACCTTAGCTGCCCGAATGTCGGGGGACTGCTCGAGATAGTAATTCACGTCGAACTCGGGGATCGGACTTACAGCACCTGACCTTCGACGCTCCAGGAAGTGCCGCAGGCAAGACGCCTCTGGTGCGAGTCTATTTACCTCCCGATACCACCTTGGGTCGAATATGATTGACGGTTGCCTGTCCTCGCGCTCCCCGCCAAGCGCGTAGTGCAATAAGGGATTAATATTACCCGGGTGTACGTCGGTATTATGCTGAAGGTACCAATCCGTACTGAAGTAAGGGTTGGGATTACGACCTTCAAACCTTCCTGACTGACAATAATGGATTAGTGGGTCCATGCCGGATTCGGCTACATCCGGATATGTGACGGTATACCAGTCAGCATCAAACAAGCCTGAGTCCCTGACTGCCATGACGTCGTTGACTGGCTTCACTCCGGTCGACCGCGCGCCCGTGGGCTCGGAAGGTGCTTTGGTATTCCTGGGCGACTGCCGATGGCGGTGCAGGAGACATTCGATAAAATCTGGCATTTGACTCCCGGGATCCGTCTCAAGATGAGACGCGACGCCGGTCACCAGCCCAGCCTCGGCAGCGCGTTCATCTAAACGTAACAGAGAGCTGCCCGCGGGGATACATTAATAATACGATATGACAACGTACACCGTCAGACGGCCTTCGAACCGGGGATTAACGGTCGTCTAACGTCTTCGGACCTCCCTGTTCGAAGCACCATTCATGTGTCCCCACTTTGGACTTGGATAAAGAAGCGTCCCGCCGAACGGTTGCTTTTATGGGGGGCCGGCTCGGTCCGAGGTCGGCATGTTATGGCTTTTCAGCGCAGGCCACGCGCGGCGGATGTTGATCACTGGCAACAACCGGATGCACTGGGCCGTGGGGCGCTTTGTTTCACCTTCATTGCCCCAGCGGATGGCACCATCCGCCCTCGGGGACACACCCACGACCGCAGGTCGTGGCCGCCGTGGCCAGGCCGAAACTCGTGGTTCGTTGGCTGTCAGTGATCCGGATCACGGCCGGGCTGTGGCGCTGCCATAGCCCGTTTGCCGTGTCGATCCGGTCCACGCAACGCGACACCGGAGCGGCTTATTGTGCGGTTGCTCCGCCTCCTGCGCGCGGACTTGAGGCATTTCCTCTGTCGATGTTACCGTGGCCTCGCCTGGAAAGTGACTGCCAGTTTGCGAACGCACGTTCGATCATGTCTCGTGGCCCGCGTGTCGTTGTTTGCTGTGATCAGGCAGCTGGCAACGAGGCGCGCACCTAGCGCATCCGATCAGCCACCCTAAGGGAAACCGCGCCTAACTTGCGAAGGTCAAAAGATGCGAACGCAGCCCGATATGGATCAGCTTGCGATCAACACCATTCGAATGTTGGTTGTGGATGCTGTGCAAAAGGCGAAGTCCGGTCATCCCGGTACGCCGATGGATGCCGCCCCGACAGCCTACACCCTGTGGCAGCGAGTGCTGCGCTATGATCCGGCGGATCCCGGCTGGGTCAATCGCGATCGCTTTGTCCTTTCCAGCGGTCACGCCTCGATGCTGCTCTACAGCCTGATTTATCTGGCTGGCATCAAGGCGATCGAACCCGAGTTACGAAGAGGTTGGCCGGGACGCCGTCACGCTCGACGACATCAAGACGTTTCGTCAGGCCGGAAGCCGGTGTCCGGGACATCCCGAATACGGCTGGACGTCGGGCGTCGAGACGACGACGGGTCCGCTCGGTCAGGGGGTGGCGACGAGCGTCGGCATGGCGATCGCCCGCCAATGGCTGCGCGCCAATTACAACAGACCGAACTTCGAACTCTTCGACTTCAACGTCTATGCCCTTTGTGGCGATGGCGACATGATGGAAGGGCTTGCCAGCGAGGCTGCCTCGCTGGCCGGTCACCTGCAACTGGCCAATTTGTGTTGGATTTATGACAGCAACCGTGTGACCATCGAGGGCCATACCGACATCACTTTTTCCGAGGATGTCGCCGCGCGCTTTCTGGCTTATGGTTGGAATGTCCTGCGCGTGACCGACGCCAACGATACGGAGCGGCTCGAACGAGCCTATCATGGCTTCCTGAGTACGGAGGACCGGCCGACTTTGATCATTGTGCACAGCCACATCGGTTACGGTGCACCCCACAAGCAGGATTCCCCTGAAGCGCACGGCGAGCCGCTCGGCGAGGAGGAAGTACGGCTCACCAAACAGTTCTTCGGTTTCGATCCGTCGCAGTACTTCGTCGTTCCCGATGGCGTGCGCCAGCACTTTGCCGAACAGATCGGCGCACGCGGAGCGCGGTTGAGCACGGCATGGCAGAATACGTTCCGGCGCTATCGCGACCAGTATCCTGAGCTTGCGGAACAGATCGTTTGCATGACCACACGTGGACTTCCGCCCGGTTGGGAGGCAGCTTTGCCGGTCTTCCCACCGAGCGCGACCGGGCTCTCCACACGCGATGCATCTGGCAAGGTATTGAATGCAGTTGCTGAACGGATACCGTGGATCATCGGCGGTGCGGCAGACCTCGCGCCCAGCACCAAGACGCGGCTTACCTTCGAAGGCGCCGGCGATTTTGAGGCCGGTGGTCCGCTAGGCGATCATCGCGGCCGCAATATGCACTTTGGCATTCGCGAGCACGCCATGTGCGCCGCGGTCAACGGCATGACACTGAGCGGCCTGCGCGCTTTCGGGTCGGGCTTTCTGATCTTCACCGATTATGCGCGCGGCGCCATCCGGCTCGCCTCCTTGATGGACCTGCCGGTGCTGCACATCTGGACCCACGATTCCATCAGCGTGGGCGAGGATGGTCCGACGCATGAGCCAATCGAACAGCTGGTCTCACTGCGTGCGATCCCCGGCATGGTGGTGATCCGACCTGCCGACGCGAACGAGATGTCGGAAGCCTATCGCTGCATCCTGCAATTACAGCACCGTCCGGCCGCGCTGATCTGTTCGCGGCAGCCGTTGCCGATCGTCGATCGAACGAAGTTCGCGCCGGCCACCGGGCTTGCCAAGGGTGCCTACGTGCTGGTCGACCCGCCGGATGCCAAGCCGGACGTGATCCTCATCGCCAGTGGCAGCGAAGTGACTCTATGCCTGACGGCGTGCGATAAGTTGGTAGCGGAAGGCGTCAAGACGCGCGTCGTCAGCATGCCCTCATGGGAGTTGTTCGAGGAACAGGATGTGGCGTATCGCGATAGCGTTCTGCCGCCTTCCATCACTGCGCGAGTGACCGTGGAAGAGGGATCGCCGCTGGGTTGGCAACGCTATGCGGGTCCCGCCGGCGTCGTGTTGGGTATGCGCACCTTTGGCATGTCGGCGCCGATGAAGGTGGTCGCCGAGCATTTTGGCTTCACAACGGACAGCGTCGTCGCTGCGGCCAAAAGGGCGATTGGCCTTACACAGGAAGTTTGAGGAGGACACCAATGGAACTGGGCATGATCGGCCTTGGCCGCATGGGAGCCAATATGGTTGAGCGGCTGATGAAGGCCGGGCATAAGTGCGTGGTCTTCGACAACCATGCCGACGCCGTGCAGCAGTCGGTGGCGAAGGGGGCCAAGGGCACCACCAGTCTACCGGATTTCGTCAAAGCGCTGTCGAAGCCCCGAGCCGTCTGGCTGATGCTGCCAGCCGCGGCAGTGGACGCGGTCTTGCATTCATTGGTGCCGCTGCTGGAGCCGGAGGACATCGTGATAGAAGGCGGCAACTCCTATTATCACGACGACATCCGACGTGCGCGCGAGCTCAAGCCCAAAGGGATTCACGATGTCGACGTTGGCGTCAGCGGCGGTGTATGGGGGCTTGAGCGCGGCTACTGTCACATGATCGGTGGCGAGGACGCGACTGTGAAGCATCTCGATCCGATTTTCCGTTCGTTGGCACCCGGTGTCGAGACTGCGCCGCGCACGCCTGGCGCGACTGGCACGCCTGCCCAGGCGGAGTATGGCTATCTCCACTGCGGCCCGAACGGCGCTGGCCACTTCGTGAAGATGGTGCACAACGGGATCGAATACGGCATGATGGCGGCATTCGCCGAGGGCTTCAACATCATGAAGAATGCCAATATCGGCCTGAAAACGCATGAGGTGGACGCGGAAACAACGCCGCTCCGCGATCCCGATCACTACAAGTACAACATTGACGTCGCGCAGGTTGCCGAGCTGTGGCGGCGTGGCAGCGTTGTCGGCTCGTGGCTACTGGACCTGACCGCAGGTGCCATGCGCGAGAATGCTGATCTGGCGAACTTCCAGGGCCGTGTGTCGGATTCTGGCGAAGGCCGCTGGACGGTGCTCGCCGCGATCGACGAGGGTGTGCCCGCCCCTGTAATAAGTTCGGCACTCTATTCGCGGTTCGAATTCGCGCGGCAACGCCGACTATGCCAACCGGGTCCTGTCGGCGATGCGCTTTGCCTTCGGCGGCCATGTCGAGAAGAAGGCGTAGCGACATGACCGAGCAGGCGTCGGACGCAATTGTCTTCTTTGGGGCCACCGGCGATCTGGCGTACAAGCAGATCTTCCCGTCACTGTTGGGTCTGGTGCGCGATGAGGGACTGAATGTCCCGATCATCGGCGTCGCGAAGGCCGGGTGGAATTGGACCAATTGAAGGCGCGCGCGGCAGACAGCCTGCAGCATCACGGCAGTTCGGACCCGCAGGCGATGGAGCGGCTGATGTCGCTGCTGCGCTACGTCGACGGCGACTACAACGACGCTGCGACCTTCACCGAGCTGCGCAAGCAGCTTGGCGAGGCGCAGCGGCCGCTGCACTATCTAGCGGTACCGCCAAGCCTGTTCGCGACCGTGGCGCAGGCACTCGCGAAGTCGGGTTGCGCGACAACGCCCGTCTGGTGATCGAGAAGCCATTTGGCCATAACCGCGAAACTGCACGCACATTGAACAGACTGTTGGAGCAGTACTTTTCCGAGGAGAACATCTTTCGGATCGACCATTACCTTGGCAAGGAGCCGGTCCAGAACATTGTCTACACCCGCTTCGCCAACTCAATGTTCGAGCCGCTGTGGAATCGCGAGTATGTCAGCAGCATCCAGATCACCATGGCGGAAAATTTCGGCGTCCAGGACCGTGGCCACTTCTACGACGAGACCGGCGCGATCCGCGACGTCGTACAGAACCACATGCTTCAGGTGCTGGCGCAGCTGACGATGGATCCACCGACCGGCGAAGAGCACGAGGCAATGCGCGACCAGAAGGCGGCATTGCTGAAGGCGGTGCGTCCTCTCGATCCTGCGCAAGTGGTGCGCGGACAATATACCGGTTATCAAGCAGTGCCGGGCGTTCGCGCGGGTTCTACTGTCGAAACATTCGTCGCGCTGAAGCTGTTCATCGAGACGTGGCGCTGGGCCGGCGTGCCGATCTACATCCGTGCCGGCAAGGACCTGCCGGTGACGGCAACTGAAGTTGTGATGCATTTCAAGCGCCCGCCCCGCGAGACCTTTGACGAACTCGTGCCACTCAGCTCCGGTCATATGCGGATGCGCATCAGCCCGGATGTCAGCATCGCCATGGGTGTTCGCGTAAAGCTGCCCGGGGAGCGCATGGTCGGCGAAGACGTCGAGATGATCCTCACCGAGCATGCGCCAAGCATGCTGCCGCCATATCAGCGTCTGCTCGGTGATGCGGTACGCGGGTTGGGCGAGCTGTTCGGGCGCGACGATATCGTTGATGCGCAATGGCGTATCGTTGAGCCTATCCTGGATAACGTGACGCCGGTCTATCCATATGAAAAGGGAACGTGGGGGCCCAACGAAGCCGAGGCGCTTATCGGTTCCGACGGGCCGTGGCGAAACCCGAACCCGGAGATGGAGCAATCCAAATGATGCACGACCTCGTCTTCCTGTTCGACGTCGACAACACATTACTGAATAATGACCGCGTGCAGGCGGATCTAGACGTGCATATCGGTGTGGAGCATGGAACCGCGGCACGCGATCGGTATTGGCAAATCTTCGAGACGCTGCGCAGCGAGCTCGGCTACGCTGATTACCTCGGTGCGCTGGAACGCTACCGGATGGAGGAGATGCACGATCCGAGACTACTGCGAATGTCCAACTGGCTGGTGGACTATCCGTTCGCCGAACGTGTGTACCCAGGTGCGCTGGATGCCGTGAGGCACGCAAGACAATGGGGACCCGTGGTCATTCTGTCCGATGGCGACGCGGTGTTTCAGCCACGCAAGGTCGAACGGTCCGGATTGTGGCATGCATTTGACGGCCACGTTCTTATCTACATCCACAAGGAAGAAGAGCTGGATGACGTTGAGCGGCTATATCCAGCGAAGCACTATGTGATGATCGACGACAAGCTTCGCATTCTGGATACGATGAAGAAGATCTGGGGCACGCGCGTCACAACGGTGTTCCCGCGACAGGGACACTACGCCACCGATCCCGAGATCCTGGCGAAATATCCGCATGGCGAGATTCAGCTCAACCGCATCGGAGACCTCGTTAGCCACGACTTTTCCGACTATCTGAAACAGTGACGGGAGGGTGGGATGGTGAAATCGACTGAACAGCTCCATAGCCTTGGGCAGAGCATATGGTTGGACAACATTACCCGTGATCTGCTGACCAGCGGTACATTGCAGCGCTACATCGACGAATTGTCGGTGACCGGTCTTACCTCGAACCCGTCGATCTTTGACCACGCCGTCACGCACAGCAAATCGTATGATAGCGAGATCAAGCACCTGGTGGACGCGGGCAAGTCGGACGAGGCGCTGTTCTTTGAACTGGCGATCCAGGATCTTACCAAGGCTGCCGATATGTTTGCGCCGATCCACCAGCGGACCGCCGGCGTTGATGGCTGGGTGTCGCTTGAAGTCTCACCGCTGCTGGCGCACGACACGGCACGGACCATCGCGGAGGCCAGGGCGCTGCATGGCAAGGCCGGCCGCCCTAACCTGTTCATCAAGATCCCAGGCACGCTGGAGGGGCTGCCCGCCATCGAGGAGACGATTTTTGCAGGCGTGCCGGTCAACGTTACGCTGCTGTTCTCGCGCGATCATTACGTGCGAGCGGCGGACGCTTACTTGCGCGGTCTGGAGCGTCGGGTTGCTGCAGGACTAAGCCCAGATGTGCGATCGGTCGCATCGGTGTTTGTGAGCCGTTGGGACAAGGCCACTTTGGATAAGGTCCCGCGGGCCCTCAGGGACCGACTGGGCATCGCGGTCTCGCAGCAAAGCTACAAGGCGTATCGCGACCTCCTGGAGTCCGATCGGTGGCAACGGCTTGAAGGCCTTGGTGCACGTCCGCAGCGGCTCTTGTTCGCCAGCACCAGTACCAAGGATCCCGAGGCGTCGGACGTGCTCTATGTGGGAGCGCTGGCGGCGCCGAACACAGTCAACACCATGCCCGAAGAGACACTTCTGGCATTCGGCAACCACGGCCAGCTCGACCGGACGATGCCCCGGGACGGCAGCGATTCCGAGCAGGTGCTGGTCGCCATCACGCGAGCCGGCGTCGATGTCGAAGCGCTGGCCAAGGAGCTTCAGGACGAAGGCGCCAAAGGCTTCGTCGATTCCTGGAAGGATCTGCTCAGTGCAATCGACACCAAGAGCAAGGCGCTAAATTAATTCATTCTGTCATTTGCGAGGAGCGAAGCGGTCCCGGACATGATACGGGAAGCAATCCCATCGAGGGTGCGCACTGTCGACCGGGATTGCTTCGCTCATCCGCGGTGATCCAGCCCGATGTCCAGCACAGTCGCGCTGTGCGTTAGCCAGCCGACCGACAGCAGATCGACCCCCGACGCAGCGATCGCTGGCGCGGTATCCGGCCGTATACGCCCGGACGCCTCAGTAATCGCCCGGCCGCCCACGATCTCAACCGCCAAGCGCAGCATGTCAGGCCCCATATTGTCGAGCAGCACCGCATCGACACGTAGCGTCATTGCCTCCTGAAGCTGCGCCAGCGTGTCGACTTCCAGCTCGATCTTCACCAGATGCCCGACGCCGGCGCGCGTGCGTTCCACTGCAGTGCGCACACCGCCGGCGATCGCCACATGGTTGTCCTTGATGAGCACAGCATCATCCAGTCCGAACCGATGGTTCGATCCGCCGCCAACGCGCACCGCGTATTTCTGCGCCGCGCGCAATCCCGGCATGGTCTTGCGTGTGCACACCACCTGCGCCTTGGTCCCGACAATCGCATCGACTATGCCGCGTGTTGCGGACGCGACGCCCGACAGATGGCACAGGAAATTCAGCGCCGTCCGTTCGGCTGTCAGGATGCCCCGAGCCGGCCCGCTTATCACTGCGATCAGATCGCCCGGCGCCAGCCGGCTGCCATCTGCGCGCTCGACGATCACCTCGATCGCCGGATCGATCAGACGAAACGCGGTGATCGCGTAGTCCAGTCCTGCCACCACACCGGGCTGGCGCGCCATCAGCGCACATTCGGTGCGTGCGCTCGCCGGCACGATCGCGTCCGTCGTCAGGTCGCCGGCGCGGCCGAGATCCTCCAGCAGCGCTGCGCGCACGGAGGGCTCGACCATGATGGCGGGCAATGGAGGGATCATGGCACGGCCAGCATGCGCTCGACTGCCTGCCGGGCACCCACCGCAACCGCCGGGTCGATGGTCACCTCGTGCCGCATCTCCTCCAATGCCGTGCGTATGTTTGCCAGCGTGATGCGCTTCATGTGCGGGCAGAGATTACACGGGCGGACGAACTGCACGTCCGGATGATGCACCGACACGTTGTCGGCCATCGAGCATTCGGTGATCAGCACCACCTTCGCCGGCTTCTGCTTGCCAACATAGCCCGACATGTCCGCGGTCGAGCCGGTGAAATCCGCCTCGGCCACCACCTCCGGCGGGCACTCGGGATGCGCCAGCACCACGACGCCGGGGTTCTCGGCGCGGAGTTCGCGAATCTGCGCGGCGGTGAAACGCTCATGGACCTCGCAATGGCCGGCCCAGGTGATGATCTTCACCCCGGTCTGCGCCGCGATGTTCTGCGCCAGGAATTCGTCCGGCAGCATGATCACGCGGTCGACGCCCAGCGATTCGATGACCTTGCGGGCGTTACCGGAGGTGCAGCAAATGTCAGACTCCGCCTTCACTGCCGCCGATGTATTGACATAGGTCACCACGGGCACACCGGGATAGCGCTCACGCAGCAGCCGCACGTCTGCCGCACTGATCGACTCCGCCAGCGAGCATCCGGCGCGCAGGTCGGGGATCAGCACGGTCTTCGACGGGTTCAGCAGCTTCGCCGTCTCCGCCATGAAGTGCACGCCGGCGAGCACGATGACATCGGCATCCACCTTCATCGCCTCGCGCGCCAGGGCCAGGCTGTCGCCCACAATGTCCGAGACACAATGGAAGATCTCCGGGGTCATGTAGTTGTGGCCCAGGATCACGGCGTTGCGCCGGCGCTTCAGTGCCAGGATGGCGTCGATGTCGTCAGCGAACACCGGCCATTCCATAGGCGGGACGAACGCCTTGACCCGGTCATACAGCGGGGCGGTGCGGGCGAACGCTTCAGCATGTGACATGCGGACCTCTCCCTTATGCTCTACATGAGCATTTCACCTGCTTATACTAGTGCTGAGCATAAGGGTGTCAAGGGCCTTATCGTCACATTGCCATGGTGGCCAAGGTGCCTACCGGGCCAGCGGCAGCTTGCTGCCCGAGACCGCCCGCTCCGCCACCACGTCGCGGCGGAAGCGGAAAAGCTTGGCCGGCCGGCCGCCGGTCTCGGTCGCCACCTCGCCGGTCTCCTCCACCAGGTCTTGCTGCTCGATCAGGCGACGGAAATTCTGCTTGTGCAGCCGCCGTCCGGCCAGCGCCTCCACCGCGCGCTGCAACTGCAGCAGCGTGAAGCGCGGCGGCATCAGCTCAAATACCACGGGGCGGTATTTGATCTTCGCGCGCAGCCGCGCGATGCCGGTCGCGAGGATACGGCGGTGGTCGTGTGTCATCGGCTCGCCCTGCACCGGATCGCTCGCCTGGGGCGCCTCCGGCACCAGCCCTGCCTCCCACAACAGTTCATAACGTTGCAGGATCAGCTCCTCGTTCCAGATGCGGCCGTCATGACCGAAGGTGATGCCGATCCGCTGCTGGCGCTCGCGCCGGATTGCCGCTTCGTCGGCGTCGTTCGCCCACGCCCGAAGTTTCGCCGCGATCGGTTCCTCGACCGAAGGGCTGCCATCGCGGCGGTCCTCCCAGGGGAAGTAGCGATACCAGCTTTGCCATCCCACGCGCGGCTCGCCTGAAGCACGTGCCTCGCGCGCCAGGCCCAAATAGCTGATCGACACCATGCGCTGGCCGGTCCGTGTCCGGTCACGGTCGGCAAAGGTGTACAGTTGCTCGACGTAACCCAGCGGATGATGGGTCTGTTGCTCCACCCACGATCGCATGCCTGACTGCAGCGACCGGTGTGTGAGCTCGAACGGCCCCGATGGCAGCGCCTGGCCATTGTCGATGGTCAACACGCGCGGCTCGCCATCGGTGACCGCGACGATCACCGCGATCAACTCGGCGCCGGCCTCGGCTGCGGCGACCGGCGCCAACTTTTGCCGCGTGCGGACCTCGTCCATGCAATTCGCTGTTCCGAAGAACTCTGTCCCTCATCGCATGGGCGCTGCCACGATGCCAATGACGAATCATGGCGTTGACCGGCCCCACCGCCCTCGTTAGGGCTGCACTATGCTGACACTTTGTGGCTCGAACGCCGGCTGAAACTCGATGGTATTCCGTCAGCACTCCGGCGGCGGCCTGACGCTCCAACAGACCCAGCACGGTTCCCCTGGAATCTGCCTCTGGTGCGCGATCTCGAGGCGCTCGAATTCACGACGCCTGTAACCTTCCTGGTAGGCGAGAATGGCAGCGGCAAGTCGACGCTGCTCGAAGGCATTGCGGCGGGGATGGACGCGGTGGCTGGCGCGCGTGATCTGAAACGTGACCCCACGCTGCAGGTTGCCCGCGACCTTGCTGCCGGCTTCGTGTTCGTCCGCCGCCGCCATGCTCGCACGCGGCTGTTCCTGCGTGCCGAGGACGTGTTTGGCTAAACCGGCCGGCTGACGGCGGACATGGCGGAACTCGGCGAGATCGAACAGGAACTGGCGAAGCAGCCCGAGGGGCCCGGCCGCGACCGGGCAATGGGTGTCGCACGTGGCCAGCGAGGGGCGCTGGCATATCGATACGGTGCCAATCCGGACGCACGCTCGCACGGCGAGACGTTCCTGGGGCTGCTGCAGACGCGGTTGGTGCCGAACGGGCTGTATTTCCTGGATGAACCGGAGACACCACTGTCACCGACGCGGGTACTTGCGCTGATGGCGCTGCTCGCCGACCGCGTGCGCCAAGGCTGCCAGTTCGTCATCGCCACGCATTCGCCCATCCTGATGGCATTGCCTGACGCGACAATCCTGCTTGCCGATGATGGGCGGTTCCGGCCACACGCCTGGAACGACCTGGAACACGTGCGGGTGACGCGCGCCTTCCTCAATGACCCTGAGGCTACGCTGCGCCGACTGTTGGCGGACTAGAATTGTTACTTCCTGGCGGCGTTGCTTCCAACCGAGGCGTATGTCGTTGACGCGGTAGCAACCTTCTCGCTATACGCCGCGCCGGGTCACGCCCCCCCACCGGGGCGCTTCTCTTCTGTAAGGGAGAGCCGCAGATGGCGATCATGCTGAAGCCGGACATGCGTCCGGCCAACCCTAGTTTCTCCTCCGGCCCTTGTGCCAAGCGTCCTGGCTTCACACTGGGAGCGCTGTCTGGCGCCATGCTCGGGCGCAGTCACCGTGCCATCGAGCTTAAGGCCCGCCTGGCCGAAGTCATTGAGCGGTCGCGCGCCATGCTCGGGATGCCGAGTGATTGGCGGCTGGGGATTGTGCCCGCTTCGGACACCGGCGCGGTCGAGATGGCACTGTGGTCGCTGCTCGGCCAGCGGGGGGTCGATGTGCTGGCATTCGAGAGTTTCGGCGAGGGCTGGGCCACCGACATTATCAAGCAGCTTCGCCTGTCCGACTCGCGCGTGCTGTCAGCGCCGTATGGGCGATTGCCGGACCTTGGTTCCGTCGATTTCAGCCACGACGTGGTGTTCCCCTGGAACGGCACGACGTCCGGCGTCAGAGTGCCGAACGGCGAGTGGATCGCGCACGATCGGCTGGGGTTGACGATTTGCGACGCCACGTCGGCGGCATTTGCCATGCGGCTTGCGTGGGACAGGCTCGATGTCGTCACCTGGTCGTGGCAGAAGGTGCTGGGCGGCGAGGCTGCACATGGCATGCTGGCGCTATCGCCGCGCGCGGTGGAGCGTCTGGTCAGTTACAAGCCGGCGTGGCCGTTGCCGAAGATTTTTCGTCTGACGTCCGGTGGCAAGCTGATCGAAGGCATCTTCAAGGGCGAAACGATCAACACGCCATCGATGCTGTGCGTCGAGGATGCGCTCGACGGATTGCGCTGGGCGGAATCGGTTGGTGGGCTCGATGGCCTGATCGCACGGTCGGACACGAACCTTGCCGCGATCGCAGGCTGGGTGGCGCGGACCGATTGGGTGGATTTTTTGGCCGAGGATGCGCGGACGCGGTCCTGTACGTCGATCTGTCTGAAGCTGACGGCGCCATGGTTCACGACGTTGCCGGCGGATCGTCAGGCGGCGGCGGCGAAGCGGATGGCGGCGCTGTTGGAGAAGGAAGGTGCTGCCTACGACATCGCGGCCTATCGCGATGCACCGCCAGGGTTGCGTATCTGGGGTGGTGCAACGGTGGAGACCGCGGACATCGAAGGACTGCTGCCGTGGCTGGATTGGGCGCACGACGTCGTGGCGGCGGAGTACGCGACGGCGACGGCGGCAGAGTAAGCAACGCCCCCTCCCCCCATCCCCTCCCGCAAGGGGCGGGGGAGTATTGCGTCGTTAGATACTCCCCCTCCCCTAGCGGGAGGGGGCTGGGGGGAGGGGCTTACATCAGCGAGTAATCCCATGCCCAAAGTCCTGATCAGCGACAAACTCTCCCCGGCCGCAGTGGAAATCTTCCGCCGCCGCGGCATCGACGTGGATTTGAAGCCCAGCCTGTCGCCGTCCGACCTGCGCGCCATCATCAGCCCCTATGACGGGCTTGCAGTACGGTCCGCCACCAAGGTGACGCGCGAACTGCTTGACGTGGCAACCAACCTCAAGGTTGTTGGCCGCGCCGGCATCGGCGTCGATAATGTCGACATTCGCTCCGCGACCGCGCGTGGCGTGGTGGTGATGAACACGCCGCACGGCAACACCATCACCACAGCCGAGCACGCCATCGCCATGATGTTCGCGCTGGCCCGCCAAATTCCCGAGGCATCCGCCTCCACCAAGGCCGGCAAGTGGGAGAAGAACCGCTTCATGGGCGTGGAACTGACGGGCAAGACTCTGGGGCTGATCGGCTGCGGCAACATCGGTTCCATCGTTGCCGACCGAGCGATCGGCCTGAAGATGCGGGTGCTGGTGTACGATCCGTTCCTCAACGAAAAGCGTGCGCTCGATCTTGGCGTGGAGAAGGCCGAACTCGATGATCTGCTGGCGCGCGCCGACATCATCACGCTGCACACGCCGCTGACCGATGCGACCCGCAACATCATCTCGCGTGAAGCACTGGCGAAGACCACGCGGGGCGTACGCATCATCAACTGTGCACGCGGCGGGCTGGTGGATGAGTTGGCTTTGGCCGAGGCGATCGAATTGGGTCATGTCGCCGGTGCAGCGCTCGATGTGTTCGAGACCGAACCCGCGACGCAATCACCGTTGTTCGCGCTGGAGAATGTCGTGTGCACGCCGCACCTCGGCGCTGCCACTGCTGAGGCGCAGGAAAACGTGGCACTGCAGATCGCCGAGCAGATGAGTGACTTCCTGCTGACCGGCGCAATCGCCAACGCGATCAACATGCCGTCCGTGTCGGCCGAGGACGCACCGCGGCTGAAACCGTACATGGAGCTGTGCCGACTGCTCGGCGCGTTCGCCGGTCAGCTAACCCAGGCACGTGAAGGCGTGATCCGCCGCGTTTTGATCGAGTTCGAAGGCCAGGCCGCGGCGCTCAACACGCGACCGCTGGGCGCCGCGGCCCTCGCGGGACTGATGACACCGGTGATGGAAGGCATCAACATGGTGAACGCCCCGGTCGCCGCGCGGGATCACGGCATCGACGTAGCCGAGACCGTGCATGACCGAGACAGCGAATATCAGACGCTGGTGCGCGTCACAGTGGAGACCGACCGGCTGACGCGTTCAGTAGCCGGCACGCTGTTCGCCGGATCGCGGCCCCGTCTCGTCGAGATCAAGGGCATCAAGGTCGAGGCCGACTTCGCGCCACACATGCTGTACGTCACCAATCAGGACAAGCCTGGGTTCATCGGCCACTTCGGCGCCACGCTGGCGGATGCCGGCATCAATATAGCGACTTTCCACCTCGGCCGCGCGAGTCTAGGGCGGCGATGCGATCTGCCTGGTGTCGGTGGACGGGGACGTGCCAGAGGACGTGCTGTCGATGGTGCGCAGCTTGCCGCTGGTGGTACAGGCGACCTCGTTGGCGTTCTGAGGGATGGCAGTAAGCCAAGGCTTCCAGGATTTCATCCTGGACCTGCTCGACCCGCTCACCCCCGTGTCCCGCCGCATGTTCAGCGGCGTCGGGCTGTTCCACGGTGGCGTTATGTTTGGCCTGCTGGTGCGTGACACGATGTATCTGCGCGTCGACGAGACGACGCGCGAGCAATTCGAACGCGCGGGCAGCGGTCCGTTCACCTATCAACGTGGTGAGCGCGAGGTCAGTCTGTCAGCCTATTATGTGGTGCCGGAGGGCTTGCTGGATCAACAGGACGAGCTGCTGCAATGGGCGCGCAATGCAATCGCAGCTGCTCGGCGAGCAGCGTCGAGTGCACAACCTGCCAAGTCTCGTTCAGGTGTTCGCCAGTATCGAAGAACGCAGAGCGCGGATAGCGACTGAAATTCGGTAAAGCGACAAAGTCGTCGCCATTCAGCTCATAGACGGATCGGATGGCCTGCAGAGTTGCATCCGGCATCGGTGTATCGGCGAACTCGGTTGACAGGCCGCCGATGACGCGCACGCCATGCGCGGCGGCCCAGCGCAAAAACGCGGCGATCAGCGTGGTGCCATAGCCTGCCCTTATCTCTTCGGCCGATGCATGGTTTGGCGATACACTCGCCAGCACTGCTCGACTGGTCGCGGCGAGTTCGGCGGTATGACCAATGTGATCGCCCCACGCGTTCATCATGCCAGTGGCCTCAGGGCGCGGGTCCTGAAAGTGTGCCGCGATAAGGGCGGATTTCGATCGGCCCCATCAGCGCGGCACGCAGATCGAACGAGAACAGCGCGGCCAGCCAGCGTTCGGGGGCGAGTGAGGCGAGCGTTCGCCAATCATGGCAGAACATGATGGCAGCGTCAGGTCCCACCACAGTTGCGGCGCGTGTGCGGACGTACTGCGCTTCCTCCATCGGCAAATACACGATGTCGCCGGAGTGCAGAACGTGCTGCCAGCGGGCGAACAGGTAGTCGAGACCGATGCCGACAGCCACGCCACCGTTGACGCAGGGCATACCCAGGATCGGCTCAATGGTCTCGCAACGATGCGAATAGGCGCCATTGGAGCCTGCGAGTATAACGAGCTTCGGACCCACGATCATCGCGGCCCGCGCCAATTTCGCGTCGATCTGTCGTTGCAGGTCTCCGAGCATGAGTGGGCGGTCAAGGATGACACCGAATGCCACAGCGTAGATCAGCAGTGACGCGAGACAGGCGGCAAGGAGGCGCGTGCAGCCTGAGCGTCGCATGCTGACAGCGGAGCCTCGCATCAGAACCGGAAGTACAGGAATGGCGTCACATGCGGCGCGAAGAACAGCGCCTGCACGGTGAATGCGAAGCTGCTGGTGAGCGCCCAGCTGCGTGCGCGTGCCGATAGTTCATGCACTGCCGGCAGCGCCAGCACGATCATCCAGCCGACAACCAGGCAGGCGGTGACCTCCGGAAAGCTCAGCGTTCGCGCATCGCCGAGATAGGGCAGCAATGGCACCGGTGTCGCAATCGCGGCCAGTGGCGGAAAGGCATGCACGATCATCTGCGGCAACGCGATGCCATTGCATCCCAGCATGCCGCGCAGCATTGCGATCGTCGCGCCTATACCGCTCGCGCGAAACGGTACCCAGGCAACGATGACAACAAGCAGCGTCAATGCACGGCCGAGAAACGCAGGAAGCTGCCCGCGGAACTGGCCATGCACGACCAGGCACACTCCATGCAGCCCGCCCCACAAAACGAAGTTCCATGCCGCGCCGTGCCACAGCCCACCCAACAGCATCGTGGCCATCAGGTTGACGTTGCGCCTCGCCTCGCCGTGCCGGTTGCCGCCAAGAGGGATATAGAGGTAGTCGCGCAGAAACCGGCTGAGCGTGATGTGCCAGCGACGCCAGAAGTCGGCGATATTCGTCGCCCTGTACGGGCTGGCGAAGTTCAGTGGAAAACGCACATTCAGCATGCGCGCCAAGCCGATCGCCATGTCAGAATAGCCGGAAAAGTCGAAGTAGATCTGCAGCGCGTAGGATGCCGCGGCGTACCAGGCTTCGACGAAGCTGAGCGGCGCACCGTGTGCTGCAGCGGCGAAGCCCACGTCGGAGAAGCGCGCGAAGGTATCGGCCAGCACGACCTTCTTCGCCAACCCGAGCAGAAAGATCGTCGAGCCCTCGGCGATGTTTTCAGCGCGCGGCACCACCAGATCGACCGCCAGCAATTGCGGCATGATCTCGCGCGGCCGAACGATCGGGCCAGCGATCAGATGGGGAAAAAACGCGATGAGGGACGCGTAAGGCAGCAGGCCGGCATCGATCCGATTGCCGCTTTCGCTCTCCGCCAAGAACATGATCTGCTGGAAGGTGAAAGCAGCCTAACAACCGCCTTTCAGGGTATTTGTAAGCTGTTTGTCGGCAGCTACAAATTTCCTTGCTCACGGCTGGTAGGCTGCCGCTGGAACCTTGTCACCAATCTGATCGCGGTAGGCCGCGCAGTCTTCGTCTGCGCAGCTATCGACCCCGCACGGTCTGGAATGCAATGTGAACGTCTCGCCTGCTTTGACATCCTTAAGGGTCTCGGGGTCGAACAGATTGGCTGTCCGACACGCCATGGTGACGCGATCATGACCAAAGGCGTCGCGGTATACGGCAATCCCCCTGGCAACGAAGAACTGGAGTCGACTGGTTGGTATGCTGCCCCCGCCGAAGACAAACTCTTCATCGCCTGGTCCAAGGGCAAGCGAAGGTGTATCGCCCAAGGCGACACTCGGCCCCTTGGCGAATGTACCTCCAACACTGCTGAAGATTTTCAATCCCCGCGTAGGTGTCGCGCCGCTATTTCGCCAAACCGCCTCGACTACCCAACCAATCTCGCCATTCGGCAGCCGAGACACCGCATCGATAACCATCCGATTCATGTCCACATAGGCTCGAAGCTGACGCCTCTCTGTGTCGCTGCTAATCGATGCTTGCCAAGCTGAGAAACCGGCTGCGGCTGCGGCAGCAATGGCGGCAACCATTGCTAAGCCGGCAGTCATGTAATCGAGCCAATGCCTACCGCTTCCGTGGCTGGTAGGTTCGCCGCTGCTCACTCCCGCCTGCCCCCAGTCCACCGCAACACAGCAGCCGATGCCAACCGCTCCTGATCGATGCCGGCCGTGTAGAGCTGAATCATCGCCAGACTCTTGTGCCCGGTAATCGAACCAATCTCGTGCAAGGAACACCCGCACTCGGCCAGATTGATCGCAGCAAGTTTCCGCAAGCCGTGGATGTTCCGCCCAGACGGGAAACCGTCGATCCGGGCCAGACCGTCCTGCAGTTGCTTCGACAGGTTCGACGCATTCCACGGCCGGCCGAATTTGTTGACCAGAATGAGTGTGGAAGCGGTCGACCCCTTCCACTGGTCCAGTTCAGTCTTCAGGACCGGATGGACAGGCAGGGTCAACACCGCGCCGGTCTTGCCCTGTCTCAGCTTCAGGGTCCGCCCGTCATAGGCCGACCAGGGCAACCGGACCAGATCGCCCCGCCGCTGGCCGGATGTAGAGCGCCAAAAGGACCGCGCGCCGCAAGTGTTCCGGTAGCTCGGCAATCGCCCGCTCAGCCTCCTGGGCTGTCCAGGCCGGCAGATGCCCACCCTTCAGCCGTTTCATCTTCACCGTGGGCGAGGTCTTCAGCCAGCCGTTCTCCAGCGCCCAGCCGAACAGGGCAGAGGCCGCCCGGACAAACCCGGTCGCTGCGCCATTGCCCCGCGCCTGGGCCAGCGCGTTGCGAATGTCGGTGATTTGCTTGCGCTCGATCCGCGCCGCCGTGACGTTCTTCATCCCCATGCAGAGGTTTCAGATACGTGCAGTAATTGCCCACCGTGGCAGGGGCCAAGGCCCGCCACTCCGGGCTGCGCTGCCAGGCGTCGATCAATTCGCCCAAGGTGTCGCCGGTTGCCCTGCGGCGCGGCTGGTAGGCCGCGTAGCGGTAAGTCTTGTGGCTACCGTCCGCCAGCGTGCGGTGAACGACGCGCGGCGCCTTCCGAGAGGATTTTTTCGACAACTGCGCGACTCGCTTGTTGGGGGTCCGTCGACGCCTGCCCGCCGTCGAATGTTAAGTCAAGCTGATACCTGTCCCACCGCGGGAGACGCGGACCCAGGGCGTAGTTCGGCTTCGGGATCCGGTTCTGCCGCACCAGCCGTTGTAAAGCATCGGGCCGCACCGACAGAGTAGGCCGCAGTTCGTTCAGGGGAGAGCCAGCGGTCGGGGTCGGTCATCCCTGTCGCCGCTGCTCGATTGTCTGCGGGATACGATCCCAGCACTCAGGACCGATGCCGCGCTCCTGCGATACCGTATCGGTGAGTGCCTTTTTGCAGACGACACAATGCGTCGTATTGCCGATGCCTTTGCCCGTCCTGATCACATCGGCAATCTGCTGTATGCGTTCCTCGTAGCGCCTTGCGCGTGTCGCAACAGCACGTTTCGCCGCGTCGCGACGACGCTGGGCTTTGTTTTCCTCCGCAGCGGCAATAGCCGCGCGCACTAGGGCTTCGGGATAGTGGTTAGGGTTCCATAGTGTGCCGTCGGCATCAATGCCGACATTGTACAGCCGCTGATCTCCTGCAGCGACTACCCGCCATCGGCTCGCCTTCTTACCAGCAAGGAGGGCTTCGGTCTCGCTTCGCCGGATAGCAGGTTTGGTTGTCATCCCGGTAAATATGAGGCGGTCGACAGGGCGACAGCAACGCTCATCGACTCGTTCCGGATTACGATAAGATTTTTTCAATTACCGTTTTGTCTTTCCCGATAACATAAACCAATCAGCAGGATATCATGTCGGGTGTGCAAACGTGTCTGGCGGGTCAGACAGTGCCTCTTTCCGCAACGTGATTGATAGCATTACGCGATCATGTGGACACAGCGCCATTCTGAGTGGCCATGATCGCCAAATGGATGGGATGGACATGGCGAGACAACCCCTCAAAGTTCACAAGCCGGTCGCCGTTTGGACCTTGATCCAAAGAGAGAACCGCCGCGCAACCGATCGGTTTCTGCGGATGCAGAAGAAGTCGTCGCCGGCGTTTGAAGCGACGGGAAGATATTACGTCGTTAACCGCAGCGGCGAGGTGATCGAAGCGCATGTCGTATACGTGAGAACTATGTACAACAAAATCCCTTATGTCTAAACAACATAATATGGAATTCGCACGAGATCCCGAACGTGCACGAATATACGCCACGATGGAACTGATCGAGCGTCTTGCACAACATCACAATCTCCCCTAACTTTGGAGCCAATTCATTACAGCATCGTCAATATCGCGAGCACGCTCAGAGAGTCTATCTCTTCGCCAGCGATATCCCAACATTTCAGCATTGCAATCGCGTGCTAGCGCCCGAACGTCGAGCCGAGTTCATGTTTGTGTAAACGTGTGAATGAAAATCCAGTGGATCGATTTCATCTTCACAACCATAATCTAATTCTTCCTTCCCAAATAGTCGCTATTGGTCCCAAAGAATGCCCCCACAATTTTTTGCGGTATGGTAGCTTCAAACCTAAGCTGAAATTCTTCAACGTACATGAGCTTCGATGTATGGAGCATAGCAGCCCGTCGCATATGCACCACTGTCGAACGGAAAGATAAGAGCGATATGATTGATTGCCGCTTGATTGATAACAAAGGTGATCAATGCGCGCCATAGTTCGAGTGATGTCTTATCATCGTTTTTGGAACGATAAGCTGAGCGTCCGTAGAACAAATACAGGAGATGATCGCCACGGAATACCTCACACCAACTTACGCACAGCTGCCGCGCTAGTAGGATCTCATTGAAGCGCTTTGCCTGTCCCCGTGTGCACGAAGGGGGAGATATAGCAATGCGAGTGGAGCAGCCCCCACAAAACGTCTAAACCTATGAAATGTATCCGGTAATATTCTCACTCACCTGCCTCAGTTGGGAACACCCATCCATTGTGAGGCGCCCCTTGATATTAACAATTGCCTAAGTTTCGCCACTTATTCCAGCTGCGCACAACATTGCCAGAATAGTCCACGTCGCGATAGCAGCGAACGAATAAGCCCCGTGGTTCGGCACACGCCTCGCCCTCGATACCCCTAAACCCATCGAGCGGCGCTGGAGGATCCGGTGTCGTCGCCAACCCAAACCCAGGGGAGGAGGAGGAGGAGGAGGAGGAAACTGTCAGCTTCAGCCTAGCACCACGTCCAGCACAGCTCCAGATCGACTGGAGGCGCGAGCGACGTTCATATCAACCGCTCCCCAGAGCGCAAAAACCTCGCCAGATCGAAAAACCACAAACTTCGATTGCCGCGCAAGCATCATCGAAGTCAAACAGTCAGCCAACCCGGTGCCCCTCAATTCTGATACGCTCGAGAAAAATCGAACCTGATCGATTGCTCGTTCACAACGTGATGAGAGTCTCAAGTACAGCTGCAATGCTGAGATACAGAAGTCATTTGGATCTACAATTTCAGCGGAGCGGTTGCAGAAATGAAATTACCCCGGAGGTCTAGCCGCTCTCGAGGAAACAAGAACAAACCAACGTGCCAAGAAGGAACGAGCCAGCGGAACACAGAGCCACCGATCGATGCGGGAGTGAACGCAACAGTAGCAACAGCCCTGCGAAAGCTGCCGCCCAACCAAGTTCTACTTAGCGATGCCATCCAGCTCATGCGTATGCTACCACCAGCGTCAGTTCATTGCGTGGTAGCCGATCCGCCATACAGGAACCAGCTTCGCGGCGAGCTGCCTCAGCACAACAACCGCCCAGTCGATAGCGTGAACGAAGGTGGGGAACCGCTTCACCAACTTCGCCGCCTATGATGCGTTCACCCGTGAATAGCTGAGCGAGTGCCGCAAACTTTTGCGCAGAGATGGAACGATCTGAGTGATCGGTTCAGTACCACAATATATTTCGCATTAGCGCAATCATGCAGAACTTAGAGTTCTGGATTTGAATGACGTGATGTAGCGGAAAACGATTTGATGCCAGATCTCCGCAGTCGCCGTTTCACAAACGCTCACGAAACGCTGATCTGAGCAGCGCGTAGCCGCGATTTACAACATCGATTTAACTATACCGCGATGAAAGCGCTAAACAACGATGCGCAGATGAGAACCGATTGGTTCATTCCGCTTGTTCCGTCTGCTGAGCGGCTGCGCAATCAGAGCGAGCTGAAGCTGCATCCAACTCAGAAGCCCGAAGCGCTGTTGCACCGTGTTTTATTGGCCAGCACATCGCCGAGCGATATCGTGCTCAACCCATTCCTGAGCACCGGCACAACAGCCGTGGTGCGAAAGCTGAGCCGCCACTTTATCGGGATTGAGCAACATCCAGCTTATGCGGAAGCGGCGATCGATCGAATTCGCCGCACTATACCAACACCGAAGGAAAGCGTCACCGGTGTATCACCCAAGCGCGAGGTGCCACGAGTTCCATTCGGTAGCCTGGTAGAGAGCAGCTTGATCTCGCAGAGAACCAAATTGCACGATCGGATGCGTCGGGTGAGCGCGCTAGTCACTGCCGATGGAACAATCGTAGCGGGATCAGTGCGCGAGTCGATCCACAAAGTGGGTGCGGCGGTAGAATGCGCAATCATGTAACAGCTGAACGTTCTAGCACTTCGAATTAGACGGTCAGCTTTTTCCTCTCGAGGCGCTTAGAACGGGACAACTTCCTCCGCCCCGCGGTTCCCGGATCAAGTAAACCCTCTGGCTCTGAGCCACTCAGCCGTGTCACATCGACTGGGTGGTGCCCCTGGCCAGTATGTCCGAATGCAGACACGCTGACCGGGCTCGTCCGTATGACCGAGACGGGCGCGAAACTGCTCGCGTCGCTTAGCCGCGCTGTAGCTGCGATCAACAGCGTCAATGGTAACGGTGGTTTAAACAGAAAAAAAGAAAAGCCAAAGTTACACTGGCCGAACTCAATTCTGGTGCATCGGGCGGCATTTAACCAGCCTCCCCAGGCGATTCCCCGCTGGTTCCCCACCTCCCTACCTTGCGTCGCGTTCATCGCCGCACTTTACATGTCGCATTAGACCCCGCCTATACGAACATGCGTCAGCTCTGCATTCATGTCCTGCACACGTTGCTATGCAGCTTCGCGACACAGCGTCGCAATAACACCCTGTCAAATACTACACGTTAACTATGTCATCATTGATCTACGCCCGGTGATCCGTGTTGACAATGAGAACAGATAAGCCCACTGTAGCGTTGTATTCAGGCATTGGATGCCACCATGACTATGTATGTCGGCTACATCAGGGTCTCGACTAATCACCAGGAGCGCAGTGGCCTTGGCCTTGAAGCACAGAAGGCCGACATAGCCGCATTCCTCACACCCACTGATGAACTCATCCGCACCTATACAGAAACTGAAGCGGGCGTTGCGATAGCAGGCCCGAATTGAACAAGGCATCAGTCTTTGCAAGTGTACTGGCGCCGTGTTGTTCATCGCCAAGCTCAACAGGCTGTGTGTGATGTTGCGTTCATCTCCGCACTGATGAAGAAGACCGACTTCCCGGTTGCCGAGATGCCGCATGCCAAGCTTTTCGAGCTGCATATTCGGCATCGCTGGCGAAGAAGAAGCCCGGATCATCAGCGCGCGGACCAAGGCAGCACTGGCCGCAGCAAGTCGCGTGGCGTCAAGCTCGGCGGCGATCGTGGTTATCGACCCGATGCCGCGTCACAGCGCAAGGCAGCAGAAGCGGCATCCATTGCCCGCGGCGAACATGCCACCACGCGGGCCTTCGCGCAGTCAGCACTGATTGCCGAATTGCAAGCCGATGGTGTGACCTCGCTGAATGGCCTTGCCCTGGCGCTGAATGAGCGTGGGGCGGCTACGCCACGTGGCGATGGGCAAATGGACCGCCACCACCGTTCGGCGGCTCCTGGCACGTCTGGAGGCGGCAGGGGCGGACTAACCATCCCAGCCTATCCGTTTCATGCGAGGCCTTCCAGCCATGGCGGACCTTTTTCGTTGGGCAACAACGGGATCACGCCTCAGCCTATAGTAGCGCGCTGCTCGCGCGTAGCGCCTCCCGGTCCGTAGCGTAGTAGGCCGTGTCGGCTCGAGTCGCTCCTGCCTCTCCTGGCGGGCGCTGGCGCGCTGTAGGATCCTGCCCAGCACAGCAGGCGCCACAGACCGACGAATGGCAGGGCGATCAGATAGAGCGCAAGATAGAGCGCCAGCCAGCCGACTACGGCTGACAGCGGGATAGCGATTACGATCGGCAGGCCCAGCAACAGCATTTGAAATCTCCGGCCGAGAGTGCGCGCCGCAATTGTGCGCGATGCAACTATATATTTGTTTAATTAACCGTTTCGTATATTTATCTTTTCTGCTAACGGAAATTTTTGGCGCGCGCGTTTTCCGTGGGCGTTCTTTGGGGTCAGAGCAGCATGGTATCCTGTGATAGGCCCAGAAAGAGGAATTAGATTTAGAGATTGAATTAACCCTCAATCTAATTCCTAACCGCACGCATTTAATCAACTCCATCTCTCGGGAGGGGCGGGAGGTGGGAGTTCCGGCAGGTCCCTTATAGGGTGACCTCCCAAAACTCCCTGGGGAGACCTGGGAGAAACCGGGAGACTTTCCCCAAAACTCCCACTCATTCCGATAATTTAAGGATGATTAACAAAGGCCCTGAAATAGTCTCCACTACTCTCGGGAATATCCGCCGGGAAATTATCTGTCTGGGCCAGCCATACCTTCCCCCCGCCGGCGTGAACGTGCCTGGGTTCCGTATTCAAGGTCAGAAACGCCACCCGCACGGCCTTCCGGCGATCGCTCTCGCTCGCCGCGGTTGACGCCTTCTGATCAACGCAACGCTCAATCCAATCGTTCTCGTCCACCTTCTGCCCGCCGGGTGCCATCTCTTTCAGCATGCCAAGGCAGTTCCGCGCGACCTTGCCAAGACCAGCATTTGGGTCTTTCGCCGCAACCTTGCTGACCGTCTCTCGTGCCATCACGGCGGTCACGTCATCGCCATCCTCATCCTTGCCCAGCACCACAGTCTGCAACTCGAACGTGAAGCTGATGTCCGAAGGCCCGTTGCGGTTCTTCTTCAGCTTCACAACCCTGGGCTCGTTGCGGGTGCCTTCGATCCTCATGGTCACATCGCCATCGCCTTCCAGCGACCCATGGCCGCGCGAGCGCCCGTCGTCGCTGACGGGCGGGTGCGACAGGACCATCACGATCGCCTCCCCTGTCACGTATGACGACAATTCGTTCGCCAGCTGGATAACCCGCCCCATGCCTTCCATGTCGCCCTGGTTCTCCTTGAGACCGGGAAACGACGCGGCAAGCGTATCTATGATGATGAAAACCGGCTGCAGGCGGCGGATATGCTCAATCAACTCTTGCAGCCGCTCATTCTCGGTTGGCCGCATCAGGTCCACGGCAACATCGATCAGGTTGAAATCGGGTGCGTCGCCATGCTCCTGTTTCAGCGCCCGCACCCGCAGCCGCATGCCTGGGCCGTCTTCTGCGGCGATATACAGCACCACCCCTTGCCGCACGCGGCGGTCGAGCACCTTGCGCCCTTGCGCCACGGCATAGCCGAGATAGGGCGCCACGGATGACTTGCCGGACCCTGGCGGGCCAATCAGCAGGATAGGTTGCCGCGCGCCATAAGACCTTTGATGACGTAAGGCGCGGCGACGGCGATTTCGCAATCCGCCGGTTTCAGGACGCGCAGCTTGCCCTTCTCCCTTGCTGCAATCATCTCGGGTGGCATCGGCTCGGCCTTGAACTCATCCCTGGGATCAATCCTGGGCATAGCCGGCCCGCGGCGTGCCAGGCGCGCAGCAATTCGCGGTCGTTATCCCGACAGCCCTTCTCGGCCACCCAAGCCCGCGTGCTGTCCAAAGTCTCAGCACGGCAACCGCTTCGCTGTAGGAGAACTCGTGGCCCTTGAGTGACCGCATGACCCGGAAGGCCCGCGCAGAACGGTCGGGCGTGCGATCGCCATCGTGGAACCGGCCTGCGGCGTACCTCGGCCAGCTGCATATCCCTCTCGATCGCCTGGGATAGCTTCCCGTCCAGCACCGCGGCGTTGACCGGCTCGCGCGGAATCGGCTCGGCGGATCCATTCGTCTTCGCGCGCACCGGGCGCGGGCCTAGACTTTCGACAATGGCTGCGAGTTCTTCGATCGGAATCACCCGGAGTTCTTCTGTCGGGCAGGATACCATTGCGCGCCGGTCAGGCAGTAATACCGATGCCCTGCGTGCAATTCGATCTGCGGCGTCTTATCGCCCAGGTTGTCATCGCTGATTTCCTGCGGCCACGCGGCGTTCCACTGATCACCCAACAAGGCACGGAAAGCGTCGACGTCGGCAACCCGGAAATAGACTTTGATCCCTGTCCCACTGGGCGAAACCTCATAATAGGTAGCGCCCATCAGGGACAGGAAGACGACAACCCAGTCCTCCAGCGTGCCATCAGCTTTCGAGCCGCACCGTCCAGATCGGCGCCGCACATGTAGGTACCGTCCGGCAATCCGGTCAGCACAATTTCCAATGCGATCCCGCCGCGCACCTTGCGCTAGTAAGGCGGTCAGGCTGGTCCATGTCTCCGGTCGGGATGTATCGGCGTAGGATCCATCCAACATCCTGGGCGGTTTCGTCGAGCTTCTCGCCGCGCCTTTCCCAATCCCACACAACGAACATCGGTTCGTTGCGTACCCGGGGGATCGTGATGCACGGCGTTATGTATGTGATCGGCCGAATGGTTCGGCTAGATAAGAAGTGTCATTCATCGAAGTTCACTTTCGGTGGATGGGGTTATTGCCGTTCATTGGATTGGACCTCCGGTGGATGGCCGCACTGCCGAGTGCGACAAGGGTGTTCTGCAACATGGTTAGACGGCCGGCCGGATCGCACCCCCTGCGTCCGGCCGTTTCTCTTTATGCTGCCTCCCGCACCGCCGCTGTCGCGGTGAACTCCGAACGCGGAATCAGGATCTTCTGCCGGATCTTTACTACCTTGATCAGTCCCTCTCTGGCCCACCGCTGGATGGTGCGCGGGTGAATACGCAGCAAGGCGGCGGCTTCGTTGACGGTGATAAGTTCATGCTGGGCTTGATCGGTCATTTGTTCCCTCTTGCTTCGTGATTTGACAGCCGGCATCAGCGCCGACAGCGGCCGACACTAGTCAGCAACACCGGGCAACGCCTAGATCAAACGGCAGCATTTCACGCAATTTCGCGTGAAGTCGTTTCGGTCTGTGTCCTATATGTCGGACACCATAGTTAGGGAATTGCGATACGATAACTAATCGAGTAATTGTTTATATAAACTTCCGGGCAAACGTTATATTAAACTCTCGCCTTCCGCTTCAGCTGCGCGTGCCACTCGCCCTGATCTCGTAATGCGTATTCAGAAGGTGGCGCCATTCCAGGCAGCGCCTGCTCGTATTCATCCCTTTGGGCAATCAATTTCTGTAAAGTTTCCGCCGCTTCGGGCACGGCTCGGCTTTCGATATCGAGACACCAGACTGTTAATGTCGCGCTGAGGTTCCTGATCGCGAACTCTGCCAAGGCAACATGACTCTCGACCATGACATCCGGCGCCTCTGGTAGCAGCATCGCGAAACATGCCGCGGCGATGCAGGCGTTCACGCAATCACAAAGCGCATTTGCGGATTTGGGTGCACACGCCATCCAGGCATCTCGTAGTAAATCTTCCGCCTGCTTGGCGGCGTCGATCGGCGCTGGCGGCGGTAGTGTTATTACCTTGCCCATTCTTCCCTGCCTTCTGTTTTTCATATCGCCGCGCCTGCGCCTCGCGATGCTGTACCCGGTATTTCGAGTGCCGCCTGCATCCTTACCTCGTATGCCGACAGCGGTGGCAATTCTGGTTCCGGCTCAGTTCGCCGTTTGAGGTCGACCAGGGTACTGTCGCCGGCACCGCAAAAGCGTGGCAAGCCGCTCGAGGCAGTGGTCCGTCACCGCATTGTCCTGCCCGTCGATTAATCTGAATATATCGTCAGCCTTTGCGACTCAATTTGCGTCGCCAATTGCCCAAGCCGGTCGAGGCCGCCGGGCCAGCGCTCGGTGACAAGGCGCGCAATCTGGGTTCCGAGTGTTACTATACACCGTCGCGGGACAACGGTTTTCGCGCCCCTCAAGCCAGACATCGGTGCATTGTCTTTCCTGATTACGCACTTCCCTCAGTCACGAAACGCCTGGTAGCAGACCAAGGATTTTTGTGTCCTTTCATGAGGTTGTGTCGATGGCTCGTAACGTCGTGCAGTTCCAGAAGGGTCTCAGCGAGCCTGCGTTTGAACAGCTGTACGGCACCGAGGAGCAATGCCGGGCGATCGTTATTGCATCACGCTGGCCGCATGGCTTTGAGTGCCCGGTATGCGGTGGCAGGCAATACTGTGTGGTGGCAACCCGCGATCTCTATCAGTGCACCAAGTGCCGCCGGCAGACATCGCCGATCGCCGGGACGATCTTTGCATCGACCCACCTGCCGCTGCGGCTATGGTTTCGGGCGATCTATCATCTGACGCAGACCAAGCAAGGCATCTCCAGCATCGAACTGGGGCGTCGCCTTGGGGTGACGCAAGCCACCGCCTGGAAGATCAAACACAAGCTGAAGCAGGTCATGCTCGAGCGTGATGCACGCAAGCGGCTGACCGGCAGGATTGAGATCGACGACGCCTATCTCGGCGGCGAACGCTCCGGCGGAAGGCGAGGCCGCGGGGCGCCTGGCAAAACGCCGTTCGTCGCCGCCGTCGAGACGACCACCGCGGGAAAGCCGGTTCGGCTGAAGCTGCGCCGGGTCACCAGCTTCTGTGCAACCTCGATCGCGGGGTTCGCCGAGCGCGGCCTCGATCCAAACTGCTCTGTCGTCAGCGACGGCCTTCAGTGTTTCACCAGCGTTGCCGACGCCGGCTGCGCGCACCAGGTGGTCAAAGCCGGTCAGGGCCAAAGGCGGCTCGTCCGCCAGCCTTCAAATGGGTCAACACCGCCCTCGGCAACATCAAGGCCGCCATCACTGGAACCTACCGTGCCATCAACAGCAAGCATGTCCCACGCTACCTCGCCGAATTCGAATACCACCTCAACCAAAGATGATCTGGCCGCCATGATCCCCGCCTCGCTCGGGCCGCGTCCGAACCACACCAATGCCCTACCGGCTCCTGAAATTGGCTGAGGTTTATGCGTAATCAGGTTGTCTTTTGGTATGAACATCCGGCCTCCCGCTTTACATTCGGGATCGGCGACTGGTTGGGAAACCACCAAAACCACCAGCCGCCCATTACCGCCTACGAGCTCGCCAGCACGAGCGAGGCGATTCTTTACATAAAAGAGCGGGCCGGCCTGAACGAATTATCGCGTGGGGATAGAGGGCCATCCCCGTTCACCCGGCCCGCCTCGCCCTCTGCGGTTCCCGCCACAGGCGATCTGATAAAACTCAGGCCACCTGCCGATCGGTGCCTTGGATGACTTGCCTGTGCAACGCGCCGGTAACAGGCGTCGGACCGAGGCCCACCGCAACCCGGCGCGGATCAATCAGTCCTTCACGCGCCGCGCGCTGGCGCCGAGCAGGGTCGAGAGTTAATCCGTCGGCCATCGACATCCCCTCCATCGCGTCCTCGGGTCGATCTCGTCGCGCCTTTCGCCATGAAACTCGGCGGAGAAGCAACCCGCGAGCCTTGTAAATCATCTGCCGATCGCCTCTGATCGCAGAGAAAAATTCCTTGATCGTCGCGACGTAACCATGTCGCCTTTGACGGCCGCAGCCTCTTCGTCCTCGCGCTTGCGGCGTTCTTCGTCGCTTTCCTCTGCGTCTCTTCGCCGGCTCGCCTTTCATGGCAGAGATCATCGTGCCCATTAGGGTCGCAAGGGAGCTCACCGCCTTCTCGAGTTCTCCGGTGCGGGTCAGAAGGTTATCAAGCGCTTCGTAACCCCTGACGATGCCGTCTCCGCCTCCGGCGGAGGTGAATACCTGTCGCTCATCTGCACCGCGCCAGTGCCGCTCATGCGTTCCTCGGGCCGATACCATCACGCGACGCGTTCGGCGTTGTGGCAGAAGAGTTCTTCCAAAGGTCGGAATCGCCGACGGTGTTAAGACCTGCAGCTTGTCGGAACTCACGCCGGCGACTTTGCCGAGTGTTTGGTGTGGTGGTCCAGCGCGAAATCGCGCGCCTGGCGGGGTTCCGCAAAACAGAACGGATGAGTTCACTAAAACTGTTGCCTAGGGCCGACATCGGGGTTGTCCTCGTGTGATAGTTCGGCGCGACATTGGGCCTGCTATACAGCTCCATATATCTCAAAGGCCGAAGTGATCGACCGCTTCGTCGAAACGCTGGAAGTGATCCATTCCTCGGCCGAGTATTGTCTGCCTTTCGATACCTCTTGCCGCCTTGCCGAAATCGACCCTGCCGCCCTCACGCCCTCGGCGCTGCTGACGGCAAGCGAAATCTGGCATCACGGTCACAGCCAGTTGGAATTGCTCGCCGCCCAGCGCATGCAGGAGCTCGCCGATCGTGGCAGCGCCAGCGCGATCAAGGCCGTTCTGAACCGCAGCACATACTTGCGCGGCAGTTTGCATGCGTAAGTCACTACGCGCCCGGCCGGCTCCCGCCAGCCTGTCGCACAAGGCGCCGGTGCACTAACCCACGACGCCTTGCAGGCGATCCGCGAAGGGGTCGACCGCAGCCTGGAACGCCAGCGCGAGCTTCACAGCCGACGTATATATCGACCCCGATGACAGAAGATGATCCGAAATACCTTGAAGCCCTTCGCCTGCGCCAAACCCTCGCCCGGCTCGTTGATAAGGTTCGGGCTGGCGAAAGTAGCTTCGCCGAGGTATCCCTGATCCGGTACAGCGATGATTTGATGGGCAGGACGCGTGGCGCTCAGGGGCAGGGGAGACGGCCGGGAAGTTAATTCACTGCCGCTGGGTCGAACAGTGCCCGCATAACCGCAGTGACACCGACAGCGGGCAGCGCTACGGTGCAGATGCCGGATGTTGCATTTCACCTGCGGGGACTCGAACACTAGCCCCGCCGTAGCCCCCAAGCTTGGCGGGGCTTTCTTTGGGCCGCGCACCCTGCCGCCGGTCGAGCGGTGCCCGAGTAGCCACGAACGGCCGAACCCGCTATCGTTGGGATGCCGCGCTTCGATTGCATCCTGCGCGGTAACTTCACAGCACAAACTAAGCCCCGCTTTCAGGACAAGGCGGGGCTTCTTTCAGGCTGCGCACCCTGCTCGCGGGGTGCCTGGGGAGCCTGAGTGACACCTGCCACGAGCATCGCTATGTTACCCCGTGCTGGTTTGTCATGTTCCGGCACGAACTTAGCCCGCTGGGTCCCTTGTACTGGCGGGGCCTACTTTTTGCCGCGCACCAGGCCGCTCAGACGCTGCGTGCCAGCGCGAGAGGGATGACGCCGACAGGACCACCTTGGCCGACCGTCCGCCACAATTCAGAAGGCGTTCACCAGCAAGTCGAGCGCACCCACCCCAGCACAGCGGCTGCTATATCGACTGCGACCCACCATCGACTGCGACGGCGGGTGGTTGCAAGAACGTCAGCAAGTTTCTTGCGCGGAGCGACAACCCAGAAGACAACTCCAAACGCTGCGAGCAAAAGAAATGGCGTCACCAGCAATGCCACCAAGCCGCGCAAAAAACTCTCAGGCAGCCGCGGTTTCAAGACAGCGCCGATGGGTAAGCATCACCTTCCGCCAGATACGCCGTGTGCTTCGCCAGACGCTCGCATCCTTCTGCGATAGTTCCTTTCGCGCGTCTCGCTTCAGGGTACTCCATTAAATCGGGCCTCGGACCGCCGTGTCCGCTGCGCGCCGTAGCCACTCAGCTGTTGTTATGGTTGGTTGCATCTGCACCGCCTTCATTTGACCGGCTCAATCTGGCAAACAGCGCCCTCACCCAAGCGTCCAGATGTGGATCCTCCATGTCGATGGTCTGCGAAGAGGCTAAGTCGCGCGGCGCACAGCCATGGCTAAAGATGTCCGGGTAAGGATCGGTGCCGATGGTGCGATGGCGGATCTGGCGGGGTTCCAGCGAGAGAGTGCGCGCGCGTAGCGGGACGGGTTCAATTGCGAGCACGCCCAGCGATATGCCAGGGTCGCCAGAGATCACCGACTATTTCCTCCCGCCGCGCCTGGCGCGGCTGCTCTAGCATAGCGCGACCTAATTGCAGTGTCACGCTAGCCGTCCAGACTGAACCGGCCGCGCCACTGTGAGGCGCCGCGCACGCCGCTCTCTGTAGACACCCAAACGATCAGGTGTTCTCTCAGGAAGATTTGGTGACGGTTGCACGGAAAGCGGGTGCGCGATCAACCTAGCCCCCGCCTGGCCCCCCAAGCCCCCGCGGGGCTCTTCTTTTTACTGGCGCCTCGCCTCAGGCGCCTACCAAATCAGACATGGCGAGCGCGTACTCTCGCACCAAAAGGGACCGCCCCCCTTGGGGCCGGCCAGTGAGCGCAGATAAGCTAGAGCCAGGTGTTGACCGACTGAACTCTGCTCATGTGCGCACTACCTTCGTTGAACAATTCTGGTAAAGCGTGATTGCGTTACGTGATGGCGACCTTTCGATAGACGATGAGCGCGGCGTCGATGGCCGGCCACGTTCGTCGCTGACCAGAGCCGGCGTCAATTTTGCCGATGCCTTCAACCAAACGCCGATTACCAGCATTGCCAGTAACAGAAACGGCGCCGCCAGCAATGCCACCAAGCCGCGCAAAAGGCTCTCAGGCAACCGGGGTTTCGCCGCGCCACATCCGTTCGCAGATGCTGAAATCTGCGGCCGAAAGGCAGACAAATCCTTTCTACGAAACGTTTGATATCGCCGAACCAGCCGACCGGCGGATATGCATCACCTTCCGCCAAAAACGCAGCATGCTTCGCTAACCGCTCGCATCCTTCTGCGATGAGCACTTTCGCTTTTCTCAGTTCAGGGTCTGCAATTGCATCGGCCTCGGTCCACGAGTCCGCTGCTCGCCGTAGCCAGTCAGCAGTTGTCATCGTTGGTTGCATTTGCAACCGGATACTTTGGCGATTGTGATCTGTCGAGAGGTCCTCGCAAAGTGTAAAGCGGCGCTCATCCGAGCCTCCACCCGTGCGGCGGTGCCGTCTGGCGGGCGCCGGATTTAATCTCTTCTGCAGAGAGGTGACGTAACGCGCTAATCGCTCGTATCGCACTGCGATATCCGTCATCATTTGTTTGGCCCGCGGATCGGACATTTCTCCCGCGAGTGTTCGTGCATCATCGGCCCTAGCCAACCATTCCGACGCTGTATGGGGCAAATTCATTTTAGAAGAATTGTCAACGGAGAGGTGGAAGGGCAATAGAATCATCATGTCTGACGAAAAGATGATCGGTAATGGTGCGTGGTTCGGATCCAGGCGAGAAACTCCTAGCCTCGGAATCTACCTACGCAATGCATTCGGCGCCGCTTCCATCGTCTGTGAAGCCCTCTGACGAAGGTGGCAACACTAAGGGCGGAACCGGTGTGGCTCCATCGCGGACCGCTCGCCGACGTTGGGTGGTCAACAATTCAACCAACGCCACCGCACCGACCGACATGGTCAAGGTCGCAAGCAGCCGAAAGTATGTGCGCGGTCCAGACATCTATCCAGCCGCGGAGCATGCCCGGCGCTTCCGATCATATCGTCATTTTCACCCTTTCGGCGCCTCAACAGATTGAGGTTATCAGAGCCCGTCAGCGGCCCGCGGGTAGTCTCGGAATCTACCTATGGTCCTCGCGTCGCCTCTGCGGGCGTTTCCGTCCTAGTATCTCCGCATGGAGTGCGCGACGTTTAGGCGCGAGCCGCTACCTAGCCTGACTCTCTTGCAGGCCACGGCGATCGGCGCGTCCGTCGGTCCCCTCCCCTGCCCCACTCCAATGCACTGCAATTGGTCGCAGTTTTGCCCACAAACTCGCTTCGAGAAACGCCGGCTTCTGCTGGAAGGTGAAGAAGCTGATCGCCAGCGGCAGGAAAATGTCCAGCTCCGGCGTGTGTAGCCGCAACACACCCTGGACCAGAAAGTTTGCGTACTTGAACCAACCGAGCAGCGCCAGGTTAGCGGCGACACCGGCGGTCAGCCAGCATCGTGCCGCCTGTGGCCGGCCACTGCGTGCAAGACGCAGGATCTGCTGACCGAAGCCGTAGTTCGCGAGAATCGATCCAACGAGCAGGAAAACGAATTTCGGATTCCACCAGCCATAGAAGAATAGGCTGGCTACGATCAGCCAGCAGAGCGCCCAGCGCGGCCCCCCTACGCGCCCGGCCAGGAAAAACCCGCCTATCGCGAGCGGCAGGAAACCCATGACGAATTCGGGTGAATTGAACAGCATGGCGAGCGAGGCCTGAGTGTCTCGCTGTCGGCATAACCAAGGGTAAACGGTGGTTTCGCCGCGGCGCGATAGCTGATAGCTGGATGGCGCGATGAGCGACGATGTTTCCAACCACCGCGCACTGCTGCCGGCAGGGCTGCGCGATCTGCTGCCACCGGACGCCGAAACCGAGGCGGGCTCGGTCGAGGCGCTGATGGAGGTATTCGCAGCCCATGGCTATCAGCGGGTAAAGCCGCCGCTGCTGGAGTTCGAGGACAGCCTGCTGGCTGGCTCGGGCGCGGCTGTGGCGGAACAGACATTTCGGCTGATGGACCCGGAAAGCCAGCGCATGATGGGGTTGCGCGCCGACACCACACCTCAGGTCGCGCGCATCGCCACGACCCGGTTGGCCCACGCGCCGCGGCCGCTGCGGCTGTCCTATGCCGGTCAGTGTCTGCGTGTGCGCGGCAGCCAGCTTGCGCCCGATCGGCAGATCGCCCAGGCCGGCATCGAGCTGATCGGCTGTGACAATCCTGCCGCTGATGCGGAGATCGTGCTGGTTGGAGCGGAGGCGCTGGCGTCTGTGGGCCTGCTGCGAACCAGCTTCGACCTGACGCTGCCGACGCTGGTTCCCGTTCTGCTGGACGATGCGGGCATCACCGGATTAACCAGAGCCACACTGGCACGGGCGCTGGATCGCAAGGATGCCGCGTCTGTGGCTCGCGAGGGCGGCAGCCTGGCACCGACTTTGACCGAATTGCTGCTGGCCGCAGGCCCAGCGGACCGCGCGCTGCTGGCTTTGGCAGCAGCCAGGTTGCCGCGGGCGGGGCGTGATCTCGCCGATCGCCTGGCCGCGGCGATTGCCGCGATCCGTATCCGCGCACCGGCGCTGCGCCTGACGGTCGATCCCGTCGAGTTCCGCGGCTTCCGTTACGAAACCGGCGTCTCGGTCACGATCTACGCGCTTGGCCGGCACGAGGAGCTTGGACGCGGGGGGCGCTATATCTGCGGCGAGGCGGAACCGGCGACGGGCCTCACTCTGTTCCCGGATGCCGTGCTGCGCGCCGCTCCACTGCGCAAGGCAAGGCAGCGGCTCTACATCCCTCCCGGCGCGGATCCCGACGAGGCTGCGCGCATGCGGCGTCTCGGTTATGCGACGATCGCCGCGCTGGCGCCGGACGGAGATCCTGTGGCCGAAGCGCGCCGGCTGCTGTGTTCACATATACTGAGGGATGGCAGCGCCGTACCCCTGGCCTCTGGAACCTGATGCATGGCGAATGTCGCGGTTATCGGCGCCCAATGGGGCGATGAGGGCAAGGGCAAGGTGGTGGACTGGCTCGCCAGTCGCGCTGACATCGTCGTGCGCTTCCAGGGCGGTCACAACGCCGGCCACACCTTGGTGGTGGGCAACGAGACTTACAAATTGTCACTGCTGCCCTCGGGCTTGGTGCGGGGCAAGATCGGCATCATCGGCAACGGTGTGGTCGTCGATCCCGAGGCGTTGCTGGCCGAGATCGAGAGGGTGCGGAACCAGGGCATTGACGTGACGCCGGCCTCTCTGCGGATCGCCGAGAACGCGACGCTGATTCTGCCGATGCATCCGGCGCTCGACCGGGCGCGCGAGGCTGCACGCGGCGACCGCAAAATCGGCACCACTGGACGTGGCATCGGCCCCGCCTACGAGGACAAGGCCGCGCGCCGGGCCATTCGGATCGCCGATCTGGCCGAGGCGCAAACCTTGGACGACAAGCTTGACGAGCTTCTGCTCCATCACAATACCTTGCTGCAAGGCCTTGGCGCTGAGACATTTTCGAAGGCGGATGTGCTTGCTCGACTGACCGCGCTGGCGCCCAAGGTGCTGCCGTTCTCCGAGCCGGTCTGGGAGCGGTTGGATGAGGCGCGGCGGGCCGGTCGCCGCATCCTGTTTGAGGGGGCGCAAGCCGTGATGCTGGATGTCGATCACGGCACCTATCCCTATGTCACCTCGAGCAACACCGTCGCGGCAACCGCCGCGTCCGGAGCCGGCGTCGGGCCGGGAGCGGTCGGCTTCGTATTGGGCATCGCGAAGGCGTATAGCACGCGCGTCGGATCTGGCCCGTTTCCTTCCGAATTGACCGATGCGACCGGGCAGCTTCTGGGGGACCGGGGCAACGAGTACGGCACGAACACGGGACGCCGTCGACGCTGTGGCTGGTTCGACGCTGTGCTGGTCCGTCAGGCAGTCAAGGTAGGCGGCATCAATGGCCTCGCGCTGACCAAACTGGACGTGCTGGATGGGCTATCTGAACTGAAGATCTGCACCGGCTATCGGATTCGCGGCGAGCGCTACCGGTATCTGCCCGCTGCTCCTGGTGCACAAGCGGCGGCGGAACCGGAATACGAGGTGATGGAAGGGTGGACCGGCTCCTCCCGCGGCGCACGCTCCTGGGCCGACCTCCCCGCACAGGCGGTGAAATATGTGCGGCGCATTGAAGAACTGGTGGAGGCGCCGGTTACGCTGCTCTCCACCAGCCCGGAGCGCGACGACACGATCCTCATGAAGGACCCGTTCGAAGGATAACTTCGCGTCGGAGCGACCGTCTTCGCCGACGATCACCGATCCTCAACCTTTTCTCGCCAAGGATGGCCGCGACATGGCCAGTCCTGACGCAACTCGACCCGACGGCACTCTGTTCGCCAACCAATACCAGGTCGACCCCAACAGGAAGCTGCCTCCTGTGGGCGGCTTGGCCGCATTCGGTGCCATCGATCGTCTCACCGGCCGAACCGATCTGATGGCGATCCAGCTTAGTCGCCGGTGGCCGCCACGATCGCGCGCCCTTCAGGCGCTGACGGCACCGATCGAGGGTCTGCTGACGCCAATTGCCTACGGTCCCGTTGGAAGCGCTTGCTACACGATCTGCCCGGTGCCACCGGGTGCGAGCTTACAGAGCCGATCGCGCCCATGGCCTGAGATGGAGTTGTTGGAGTGTGTGCTTCGCCCCACTGCCCACATACTTGAGCGTCTGCAAGGGCGCGGCATCACTCATCGCGGTGTCCGGCTTGACAACGTCTTTCAGAGCGGGCCGGGCCAGCCCGTCGTCCTCGGCCCTGCCTGGGAGGCACCTCCGGCGATGGCTCAGCCGGCGCTGTTCGAGCCCCCCTATTCGGCGATGTGCCTGCCAGCAGGACGCGGAGATGGCAGCATCGCCGACGATGTATATGCGCTTGGTGTGCTGTTGCTGTGTCTGGCGCTCGGGCATGCGCCGCTTGCGGAGTTGGACGACACGACAATCCTGCGCCGCAAGCTGGAGCTGGGAACATACGCTGCGCTGGCGCGCGATGACCGGCTCCCGCCGATCATTGGCGATCTGGTTCGCGGCATGCTGGCGGAGGATCCTGAGCACCGGCCGACGCCGACCCTGCTGCTCGATCCGGCAAGTGCGCGTGGGCGTCGGGTTGCCGCTCGGCCGCCACGGCGAGCGCAACGTCCCATCATCATGGCGGGCAATGAGGTTTGGAATGCCCGGTCACTGGCCTACGCGCTTGCGGAAGAGCCCGAGGCAGGTGTGAACGCGGTGCGGAGCGGTGCCGTCGAGCAATGGCTCCGCCGCGTGCTGGGCGACTCCACACTCGCGACGCGCGTGGAAGAGTTGGTTCGCCACCGGAGCCTCGACACCTTGCCGGATGACGGCGGGGGTGAGGCGGGGCTGGTGATGCGCTCTATCGAATTGCTCGATCCGCTTGCGCCGCTGTGCTGGCGCGGGGTGGCACTGTGGCCGGACGGAATAGGCACTGCACTTGCCGACGCCCAAGGAAACGAGCCCGATCTGACCCTTAGATTGCAGGAAATAATCGCCCGCGAGGAGGCCAGCAACTGGGGGGCGCTACGGCCGGATCGGTGTGATCTCGCAGTGCTCCGCGTCCAGGCGCGCCAGCACCATGGTTGGCTGCAACGGCGCGGTGAGGGCGCCGGAACGCCGTGTCTGACATATCTGCTCAATCCGCTTATGCCGTGCGCCAGCCCGCTGATCGGCGATAATTGGGTCGCGCAGCTATCGGAGCTGCTGCCGGCCTTGGAGGCAACTGCGGCCAAGATCGACCGCCAGCACACCGAACCGGTGGATTCGCATATTACGGCCTTTATCTCCGCTCGCCTTGAAAGACGCATGGACACGGAACCGAGCGCGGTTGAGGGCGACCATGTTGCGGCGGCATGCCTCGCACAACTTCGAGTGCTGGCACAATTGCAGCCGCGGTATCACCCAGGACCGCTGCCGGCGATCGCCGCGTGGTTGGCCGCGAGGGCGGGGCCGGTGCTGGCAACCTGGCGCAACCGTGAACGCCGTGCTGGTCTGAAGGAGCAGCTGCAGAGGCTGATGTCGGCCGGCTTTCTGGCGCCTATGTTGCAACTGCTCGAAGATTCCGTCGGACGTAATTCCGACACCAGAGAAGCGAATCAGGCCGCGCGCGAGCTCGTGCGAATCGACCATGAATTGGCGCAGATCGCCGGCGGCGCACAGCAGCGCGCAGCCGCGGCGACGCGAGTTGGGCAGGAGATCGCGGCCGGATTCGGGCTCACCGCATTGGCCACTGCCCTCGCGGTGGCGGCGTTGGGCTGAGGTGAGCTGGGGATGGCCAAGCAGAAGGCCGCTCCGACCCCCGGAACCAAGCCACAACCGAGGCAGCGTTCGCTGGTCTGGCTGCAGGGCCTGTTGTGTGGCGCCATGGCGACGCTGGCAACGCCGACAGCGCTGCTTCTCGGCGTTCTCCTCGGCCCGGCATTGCTGGCGATCTTATTCGACCACGAGTTCAGGACGGGCACGCGCCCGCAGCATTGCGCTGTGCAGCATGGCGGCATCAATCGATCCGTTGCAGACGCTATGGACGGCCGGGCACACCATCGCCACCGCGATGGCGTTGCTGAGCAACGTTAGGGTCGTGGGAATGGCGTGGGGTGCAGCCGCGGCGGGCTGGCTGCTTGCCGAGATCATACCTATCGGCGTGCGGGCGGCGCTGGAGGGAGTAAGCGTCGCCCGCGCGTCCCGGCTGAACGCCGAGCGCGCGAAGCTGGTCGAGACTTGGGGCTTGGATTCGCCCCAGGACGATTAGTGGTCGGCTGCTGGTCGACCTGATGCCTGACGCGCGGCAACAGCCGACTGCGATTGCAGTCGGCGCTCTGCGATCTGTGCCTTCATTGCCTTTTGTAGCTTCTCGAAGCCACGGACCTCGATCTGGCGCACCCGCTCGCGCGAGATGCCGTATTGCTGCGATAGTTCCTCGAGCGTGGTCGGATTGTCCTTGAGGCGCCGCTCTATCAGGATGTGCCGCTCGCGCTCGTTCAGAGTCTTGAGCGCGCTCGATAGTAGGGCCTTGCGCCCCGATAGCTCTTCGCGGTCGGCGTAGGATGACTCCTGGCTTTCGGTCTCATCGACCAGCCAGTCCTGCCATTCACCCTCGCTGTCCTGGCGGACCGTGGCATTCAGGCTATGGTCCGGCGCGGCGAGCCGACGGTTCATGCTGACCACATCCTGCTCGGGAACGTCCAGCATGCGTGCGATCTTCGCCACTTGCTCGGGCTGCAGGTCGCCATCGTCGATCGCCTGCATCTGGCCCTTCAACCGGCGCAGATTGAAGAACAGCTTCTTCTGTGCCGCGGTGGTGCCCATCTTCACCAGCGACCAGCTGTGCAGGATGTATTCCTGGATCGCCGCGCGGATCCACCACATGGCGTAGGTGGCGAGGCGGAACCCACGGTCCGGATCGAACCGCTTCACCGCCTGCATCATACCGACGTTGCCCTCGGAGATCAGCTCCCCGACCGGCAGGCCGTAGCCGCGATAGCCCATGGCGATCTTTGCCACGAGCCTCAGATGTGATGTGACAAGCTTGTGTGCCGCTTCCATATCCTCGTGGTCGCGCCAACGTTTGGAGAGAGCGAGCTCCTCCTCCGGCGAGAGCATAGGGAACTTGCGGATCTCCTGAAGATACCTTGAGAGGTTGCCTTCAGGAGCGACGTTAATGACGGCAGAGGCCAAGGGAAGGCTCCTTTCGTCGTGCCTGCTTCTTGCCCATTTCGGCGCAAGAGTAAGGCCTCATTGTGACTGAACCAGTCATGGGTGCGGGAGGGACATCACGTCCCGGATATCCACCCCATCCTGGCGGCGGCGATTCCGGACGTCCCCGCCGATACAAAACACCCTTTCGTATCAGCCTGGGTCGTATACCGGACCGCATTAGTCCTGTCAAGAAATCTGACCTATATCAGCCCTGCGCTGGCCGCAGGTCACAACCGAGTGCGTCGATCAGCCGCAACATGTCGGCCGGCGGCTCGGTGGAGAAGCTCAGTGCCGCTCCGGTGCGTGGATGCGCGAACCCGAGCCGGGCCGCATGCAGCGCCTGGCGGGGGAAGTCCAGAAGCTTGAAGCGGACCGGCTCGGGCAGCGTGCGGGCGATTGCCGGCACGCGACGCAGGTAGAGCGGGTCTCCGACCACCGGGTTGCCGCGGCTGGCGAGGTGCACACGAATCTGATGTGTCCGCCCGGTGGCGAGCCGACATTCCAATTGGGCCACTGCGGCTTGCCAAGTGTGTAGTGTGCGATAACGGGTGAGCGAGGGCTTGCCGCTATGGGGGAGAACCGCCATCCGCTTGCGATCGCGCCTGTCGCGGCCGATGGCGCCCTCGATTTCACCAGCGAGCGGATTGGGCAGGCCCCAAACCAGGGCAAGGTACGCGCGGTCGAGGTCGCGCGCTGCGAACGCGGCGGTCAGGGCGGCGTTGGCAAACTGGGTTTTTGCCACCACCATGACGCCAGAGGTGTTCTTGTCCAGCCGATGTACGATGCCGGGTCTGCGCTCACCGCCGATGCCAGTGAGCTGCTCACCGCAGTGCGCCAGCAGGGCGTTGACCAGCGTGCCGTCCTCGTTGCCCGGAGCAGGGTGCACGACGAGGCCGGCGGGCTTGTCAAGCACGATCAGGTCCGCGTCTTCGTAGAGGATCGTGAACGGGATTACCTGTGGCTGCGGTGTGGCTGGCACCGGTGCGGGCTGCTCGAGCTGGTAGATGGCTCCGGGGCGCACTGGTTCCGCCGGTTCATCCAGCACACGGCCATCGCCGCGAGCGTATCCCTGCTCTATCAGCGACTTGACCCGCGATCGCGACAGCGTGCCGATGGCGTCGGCCAGAAATCGATCGAGCCGCTGGCCGCGTGCCGTCGGTTCGGCGACGGTGGTGAACGGGGCTGCGCGCGGCGCGCGGTCTTGCATGCAAGCAGCGGATAACGCGATTGGTGCTGGCAGGGAAGCGGCGAGGCGCGGCATGCGATTCCTGAGGGTCCTGACCATAGCCATGGGCGTGCTGATAGTGGTGGCAACCACGGCGCTCGTGGTACTGATTGCGCGGCGACTTGGCGGAGGCGTTGGTCCACCGGCTTCAATTGCGGTGCTGCTGGACGAGCCATCGGGCACGCGGATTGCGGCGATCGCATCGGCGGGGGATCGGCTGGCGGTGCAGTTGCAAGGTGGTGGCCCGGATCGTGTGCTGCTTGTCGATCCGCGCAGCGGAACTGTTGCTGGGCGGATCGCACTGCGTACGCCGTGAGCTGGGTTGAACTTGGTCGCGTGCTGCCCTAGAAGGCGCGGCCGGACCGACGTCCCCTTCGTCTAGAGGCCCAGGACACCGCCCTCTCACGGCGGCAACGCGGGTTCGAATCCCGCAGGGGACGCCAAGATATTTCAAAGACTTATGGATTGATCTAGCCGTTCAGTGCGACAGCCAAACCCAATTTACCAAGAACCCTACCAAGAAAACCATATCCGGGCGCGAGCGAACGGAGGCGGACTTTGTGTTGCCGTCTGGCTGGTACGGCACGTACACCCCCCCCGGCACCCCAAGTTCTTGCGAACCACGAAGACAACGGGTCCCTCCGCTCTCCACGTGCGCCTCACTTTCCGAATTTTTCCAGCCTTTTGTGGGACTTATGCTTCTGTTCCGTAACAGCCTGTGGCGATTGCATTCAGGCGGGCTGGTCCCGACGGCGAACGCGTTTGGGCTGGCCAGAAATGCGGACCCGATCGCCAAGGTAGTCCCAGAACGCGATGGCGAGTTTGGCGGCGGTGCGCATCAATTCGAGGAATGCGTCGCGGCAGTCGCGGCATCGAGACTGCGAGTGCCACCACTGATCTTGAGCTTGGTGACATGGAATTGCGCCAACCGGCCGCATCGTGCGGCGAAGGTGTGAACCACTTCAGCGCTGGGCTTCTCCTCACTCACCACTCTCCAACCCGACTGCGGCGGCGAGGAACACCTCGTTTAGTCCGTGCTTTGGTCGGCTATGGGGCTCCCGGGGATGGTCTCCGGGTCCGCAGTCCTCTCCCCCAACTCGACGCAGCAGTATGGCGACTGCTGTGCCGTGAAGCATTTCATCGGGGCATGGCTCCATCACCGTCATTCTCCGTTGCGTCGGCAATGCCCACCGGGGCACGGGGAACGGAGCGGACCATGAAGAGCACCTTTCTGGCACTAGCGATCGCCACAGCAGCTCTGAACGTATTCGCTCCTGCGGTCGGCCACGCCCAGGACTACATCGTCAATGGGCACAATGCTTCAAAGGCGGAGGCGCAGTTTCTGGCGTCCTACAGCGCCCCGGCGGGTCACTGGCAGGTCGATGGATATGGCATCTCGCGAGTTGCCGATGAGCATCCCGCACCGCCAGTCGTTAAGACCGCCGGCCGCAAGTGCTGGTATGTCCTCGATGTGCAGCTTTGCGACTGACCTAACGGCCCGCAGCTTCTGCCAGCACCGTCGCGGCTATCTCGCGGATGTTCATGGCCCGCCTATCGGCGGGTTTGGCGTCTCAGAGCCTGGATTCCGGCAGGCTCCTTTGCCGACGCCGCAAATCGGGTTGCGGCATGAGCCTGCAATACCGCGTCATGTCGGCGGACTTACCATCCGACTTACCATAACGCCCCAAGGGCGACCCAGGGGCAATATGTCCCTTGCTGTCGAGCTCGCTGGATCGGTGAGCTACCTTGTCACAATAAACGACGGAGGGGATGCCGATGACGCTGCTTGTGCCGGATGCTGGTCAACTTTCGCAGGTGATGGCGCAGTCAACCGGACCGGCCTTCATTCTCGGGGCGGTGGCGGGCTTCACCTCGATCTTGCTCGGTCGCATGACCAACTGTCCTAGACCGCATACGCAGCCTAAATGAAATCGCCGACGACGATACCGCTCGGGCTCACCTCAAGTCTGATATTCCGCGCTTGCGGCAACGGGTCAGACTGTATTCTGCCGCGTTCACGCGGCGAGGCCAAAATAAGGGAGAAGAAGCAATGAAACTTGCGGTCTTGGCAGCAGTCACGGGCTTTGCCTTGGTGGGCGTGGCGAATGCTGAAGCATACGATCCAATCGAGACACGCCAAGCAGGGCAGGACCTAGTGTCGGCCGACTTCGCCGGTATACGCGCGGTGGTGGGCACTAAGGGCGAAGTCAAAAGTGTGGCTACTCCGGCAAAAGCGATAGCACGATGGATTCGCCAATTCCCGACCCTGTTCCCCAACGGGAGCGAGCAAGGACACGATACCAGAGCACGTCCGGAGATCTGGGCCAACTTCGCTGATTTTCAGCAGCGCGCCAACAATCTTGCTGATGCGGCTGACAAGCTTGCTCAACTTGCAAACGCAGGTGACGCAGACGGCGTCGTTGCGCAAATCAGCGTCGTCGTCGCAGCCTGTGCCGCCTGCCACCGTACCTACCGGTCCGGCCCCTACTAATACGTAGGCGCATTGGCCAGCGATCCGCGAGCTGCACCGGGTTAGTCATGGGGACTGCACAAGTGATCTAATCGAGCGCACAGTGCCTCGGTCCTGGCATAACCGGGCGTGGGGGGAGACGAAATGGAAGTCTGGGCGATTGTCCGAGGGCGACGTCGAACTCGCATGCCGATTTCTCCTGCCGTGGTCGTCATCGCGGTCCTTTTCTGCGCTGTCTCCGTCGCCTTCTGGTCGGCAGTCCTCATAGAAACCGGGCATACCGTGGTAAGTCAGGTCGATTACGAGGACGCGGCGCTTTGCAGCAAGTTCGGTTTTGTCGTCGGCACCGCCAAACACGATGCCTGCAAGCTTGATCTACTCGATCTCCGAGACCGACATGAGGAGCTGATCAAACGAACGTCCCTTCCTTGACGCGAGGTAAAGCGATGAAAACGCCTTGGCGCATTGCATTCCGCACTCGGTACATCGGTACTGATCGCCAACTCGGCGCTGACCATCGCCGCTCCACCACCTGATCTCGTACCAAACCCAGTCATAACAGAATGGTTCAAGAGTTTGCGGCAACCGGGCACCTCATTGCCATGCTGCTCGGTTAGCGATTGCCGACGCGTGGATTATAGAATTGCGGATGATGGACGATACGAGGTGATGCTCGACGGAACTTGGTACAGAGTTCCGAACCGCTTTGTTCTTCGCCACGAAGGTAACCCCCTCGGCAGAGCCGTTGCTTGCTATACGACAACGTTTGGATATGGGACCTTGATGGGGAACGGGGCCTATGATGGCGATCAATAGAAATTCTATGTTTTGTGCCGGAGCGACCCATCTCATCACAGCAGCTGCTCAATGTTGACGCGTGACCGTTGAGCGGGGGCTTGTGCATCTCCGCTCGTTTACTTCAGCCGTCAGCCGCGGATCAGTTGCACTGGCCATAGCCAACGCGACGATCAGTGGGACGGCCACCATGCGTGACGCGCGTAAGGTCAACCGTCACCGTCCAGATCGATACCGGCTTGGCGGAACAGCGGATCGGTGACGCGGTAGAGGGCGCGCATCGATGGCGCGTGAGCCCGCGCGGCGAGGTGGTCCCGAATATCGCAGTTCTGTGCGGCAATTGGTGTGGAGGAGAAAGACTTCAGCCGGAAACGAAAAAGGCCGACCGTGGTGCCGGCCTCTCCGCTTCACGCCTGAACTGGATTAGCTGTTGGCGCCCGCATTGCCGTTTGGCGCGAACAGCCAAGTGCCGTGGCTCGACTGGGTGACATAGGCATGTAACCCCTGCCCGTTCTGGGCTTGCTGGGCCGCCTGTCGGTGCTGCGCATACACGGGGGCATTCGGTACCTGGGCCTGGGCTACGACGCCAGGAAGCTCGGTGAAGGAGGTGTTGGCCGCAGGGCTGTCACCGCCGTCGGCATAGGCCGAACCGACGCCAGTCTCATGCGTAGGGGGATATAATCCGCCTTAACTGAAGGTTTTTGGCGCCGAGCGGTGATGCAAGTCACACCAGCATCGCTGGCCAGACGTGATAGACCTCTTCGACGTGCCGACAGCGGGGTGTTGAAGTGACACGGGGCCAGGATATCAGCATACCGTTGCGATAGCTTTGCGGGGGAAGCTGACCATGGCGCTCGTGATCCCATGGCTGTTGGAGCGTGAATACCAACAGCATCGAAATCTTGACTACTATGGGTTGCCGGAGACGTTTGCGGCTTGGCGGGAAATAGCCGGCGCGCTTGCCGATCAGCTCTCTCGTGTGACTGGTCGGCGCAGTTGTGAAGGTGGTTATTCACCCTGGGGAACTGGAAGAGTGGGCACGGCGAAAGGGACGAGCAGTGAGCGCTAGGTGCGCTCAGATTTCGCGGAGACGCTGTGGCGGGCCGAAAACGCGGATTGCTACCTACACCGCTAATCGAGACTTCCGCGTGGGCACGGGCGCCTACTGATCCGCCATCTCCTGAAGCCGCCCGGATGCGGCGGCGTCAAGTTGTTGCAACTCGCGATAGATAGCACGCGTCCTCTGGCTCGACGGTAGCTCGAACCATTCGTGCGGCGAATAATTCGACGCTGCCCGTGCGATCGCCACTTGCACGGCGCTTTCGCGCTGATCTGCCACCCAAACTATTCCCTGCCCGATTGATTTTCTCCAATCTACGACTAGACGTTGTCCCTGTCACGAGGGCTTAGCGTGTTGGAGATCAGATTCGCGTTGGGACACGCAAACGCCAGCACGCATCGTTGTCGCCGACGATGACCCGCCTTCGCCCACACTGTGACCGCACTCCGTGCGGCCTTGCGGAGCGACGCGGGTTATTGTCGCTATTGCCCACTGCGAGTGGCCTCTCGTGCAAGACAGTCTTCTCACAGATACATGTATTCTGCTGAATGCCGCCGAAAATACCGCCGCTCGCTGCTGACAACGAATGCACCGGGTGAGTTGGCCGTGGTGTCTCCTGTGCGTGGCAGACTACGGCGCGGACGGTCGGAGGCTGCAAGTGGTAGGAACTGGGCAGGAGAAGTTATCATGCGTTACTTGCTGGCCACATTGATTTTCGTGCTCTCCTGTCAGGCTTCTCGCGCTGCGGAGGAGGTTTGCATGATCCGGGCCGCATCGCACTCGGAAGCTTTGTCAGGGCATCCGGGGCAACTGACCAGCGATGTTATCTTGCGGACCATCGCTGGAAATTGCAGAGCAGGTCAGGTGGTGACCATCTTCGGCCCACGGGAGATGATTATGGAGGCCGATGGCTTCTGTGATTTTTCCAAGCAGATCGTTGTGTCCAAGGACGGAGATCGAATGTCCTGCGTGTATGCCGGTCCGCGTCGTAGGGGCGAAATACACGATGTAGCCCCGTGACGAGCCCCATGCATGGCGCTCGCTGCTGCTTGGAGCCGAAAGAACCAGGGTCACCGGAGACCGATCTCCCGGCGCCGGACAAAGGGCGCCTCGGACACCTAAACGGCTGCCCCGGCGCACTCGGGCGACGGCAACCGCTTGTGTGGGGCAATGATCAAGGTTTCAGGACCCTGCTTGCTGCCCCTACTTGCGCTACCGTGGACAGAAGGGAGCCGGGCGGCCTAGCTGGCACTTTGGCTGTCCGCGCCACATGGCCCTTGACCACATGCCCGCGCGCCTATGGCGCCATTGAGGAATGGAGCGTTGCGCGTCCGTGCCCAATCAAACCGTCCACCTGCCTCTAGCGAGATTGGTGAGCGGCCTTGCGCGGTCGTTCTGGTCAGTCGTCAAACCAGCCGCAGGCCGCATATCCGGTAGCTGTCAAGGCCAGCGTGAGGGCAGCGGCTGCCGCGAGCGTTCTGAAGTTCATCGTAATGCTCCCCTAAAAATGTAATACTCACTAATCGCTCACGTACGCCAGCCAATACAAGGACTGATATGATACGGTGTCAGTTAAGAAATAGAAAGTAATTCCCCAGTTTCCGGCAAGTCGCTGTCCGCTTCATCGCCGGCAGCCCCCAACGGTGGCGCGATGATTACTTGGTGAACGTGCATCGGACGCGAGCGACCATGTAACCGACATCGACTGGCTCGTATTCTGCCTGCCATTTGGCGAGATCGAAGAACGCCACTCATCGCGCCTCAAGCCGGCTACGATATAGTCGCCCGCCATAGGGGGTCGGGTAAGCGGCGACCGCGTAGTTAACCAATGCGCCGCATTTCGTGCCGCCGTTGAGCTGCGCTGGTGCCCCTATTCGCCCCGCCACGCCCGTCTGAGCCGCGCCCATTTGCCGAGCGCACGCCGGGTGTCATCGCCCTGTCGGATCGCCTCTGCGGCCCGAATGAGTTCCTGGCGGGCGGCGAGAGCACCCGCATCGTTTCCAGTTCCAGCCGAGTTTGGCTCTCTGCGTCGAGGAAATCCTGTCTCTCGTGGGCCGCGCCGCTTCCCGCACGGTCACCGCGTGCCCGCTCGGCTTCGATGCGCTGCTCCATCCTCGCGATTTGCTCGCGCAGAGCACCGGCGGCTTCTCCTGACGCCCAAGCTCGATCATTGGCCGCTTTGGCGTCCGCCTCGACCATGGCGAGCTGTGTCAGCAACCCTTGATCCTGCTTCCGGAGCGCGTCGGCCCGGTCTTGCTCGATGGAAACTGCCTGTTCCGCCCGATCAGCCCGAGTTTCAGCTCGATCAGCTCGGGCCTCGGCATTTAGCCGCCCTTCTCGCTCGGCGTCGGCCCTCTCTTCGGCTCGCTCCGCCCGCCCGTTCGCCGCCGCCAACTGGTCGCGCAAGGTCGAGACCGCACCTTCCAGGGCACTTATGGGGCGCGATGCGTCCGCAGGGCTGCCGCTCATGGCAACGACCGGGCAGAACGATCACGGATGGACGCATACCGCGTCGCTGCACTGGCTGCCGCAAGGGCCGCAGCACAACCGGTGATGTGCCAGGGCTACCTGATAGTTGGCCGTCTGACCCTGGGCCCAGAACATGTGGCGTCTCGTCGGCCCTCATCATCTCCCGTTATCGGTGGTGTCTCAGTTTGAATAGAATCCAGACCCTCTTAGCCGTTGGTACACATTGCATCGGCTAGCTGAGGGTTGCCATATTCCCAGGATGGATAGCTACCGAATTGTCCCAGGGCACCGGGTCTATCGGATCGAGGCTGTCGATGCGGACGGCAACATTCGGATCGTGGGAACTTGGCCCACTGAGGATGCCGCCATTTCGCACCTGAAGTCGCTTCAGGAAAGCGCCGATGCTGCCGGGCGATCCAAGCAAGCGCCGTTTGAACGAAACTGGCGTGGTTGATGCCAAAGCATCCAAACGCCCCCCGTAACCGCTGGTGGCCGCAACGCCAATTCAGTCCTGGTGTTCATGAAGGATGTAGGCGAGCCAATGGCCAAATAGAGTGCAGATGACCACCGATGGTCACAGGCTTACCTGGACGCGGTTGAGGATGCATTCGGCGCCGCGATCGTCTACGCCATGCTGGTGAAGGTCTACGGCACGCCGGAAGGCACGGGTCGGCCGCTACAGCCCCAGCGAATGCACTGGTACCGAGATGCGTCGCGTCGAGGGGCGCCCGATCCCGACCACATCAGCACGTCATATGCCGAGCGATCTAACCTCACAATCAGGATGCACACGCGCCGGTTCACGCGCTGCTAGCGGACGACCCAACGGGCGATGAGAGAACCGTCTTGCCGTCGATTTGCCCAGCCATCGAGATAGCCGCTCTTCTTCACTGCGTGCGCTGGTGCGCGGGCGCTTGCCAACCCAGCCAAGGGCGCACAGCCAGAGCCGCGAGGGCCGCATTGCCGGTGCCAGATGGTACCGGCGTGGCGTTGCCGGGCCTGCGGACCGTAGTGCCCAGTCGGCCGACAACGTGGAAGGCTGTGATCAATGCCAGCGATTCCGAACACAACCGAGCCTGACGCCTGACCCACCAACACACCGACTGGGCCAAAATGCGCGCCATAAGCGACGAAAGGAATCGTGCCGAGAGTGGCCCGCCCCCAATTGAACACCGTCGAAAGCACCGGATAGCCGAGATTGTTGAAGGCCGCATTGGCAACGAAGAGCGCGCCAGTGAAGAGATATCCAGCGGCCAGCCAGGAACAGAACAAATGCACAAGCTCAGCCGTTACGCCGCGGGCGACGAAGGCGCGCACCAGCAGATCCTGCGTTAGCGCAAGGGCCGCCCAGGCTAAGAGCACGGTCGCCAGCACAAGGATAGAGCTATCGCGCAATGTCTCGCGCACACGGTCGAGCCGTCCAGCACCGGCATTCTGCGCGAGGATCGGTCCGACCGCGCCGCTCAACGCATAGATGAGCCCGAAGGCGACCGGAGAGATGCGATCGATCGTCGCTTGGCCCGCCACCGCATCGGGACCGAAGACAGCCATGCTACGGGTCACGTAGGCGGCGCCGAGCGGCGTCGCGAGGTTCGTGAGCAGAGCAGGGCCGGCAATGTGGAAGATGGCGGCGAAGTCGCCGGTCACTGCCCGGAACGATGGGCGCGCGACCAGTTTGTGCCGTAGTGCCGCCCCGATCCAGCCCAGCGTCGCCAGCACGAGACGGGACAACACCGTACTGATCGCCGCCCCCGGCAGACCGAGATGCAGACCGAATATCAAGATCGGGTCCACCACTGCGGTGGCGAGGGCAGCGAAAAGCGTGACGTTCATCGCACGCCTGCATCGCCAATGGAGCGTAGAAGCCCCGAGCAGCCCATTCCGGCTGCGAGCAGCGGCAGAGAGGGTGACGAGATCATGAGGAAGGTTTCGGCGAGATTCCTCGTCTCACCGGTGGCGCCGAGCACGTCCAGGATCGGGCCAAGCATGGCCACGGTACCGAGGCCGACGATGAAGCCGGCCAACACCATCAGCACAAGCGCGCTCCCGGCAATGTGCCGTGCCGCCCGTGCCGCGCCGGCGCCGATGCTACGCGAGACCACGGCGCTGGTACCGATGGTCAGACCGATCAGCACCGAGGTTTGGAAAAAGCCAATCACGCCGGCGAATCCGACTGCGGCGGCGATCGGCCGCTGACCAAGGAGGGAGATGTAGAACAGGTTCAACAGATCGACGGCGAAAACCGCCATCAGCCCGATAGCGCCGGTGCCGGCCATGACCACGACGTGGCACATAATATTGCCGGTCACGAAGCGTGCTTCGCCGGTATCCTCCAAATTGGCACCTCCACGCCCTCGAATTCGCGCTATCAGGCCTGGGCGGGACGTTTGGTGCAACAGAATGTGGAAAGCTCACTGTCTCGGCGTGATCCGCCGGCAACTCGAAAGGCCGTGGAGACGGCCGGCGAAACCTATCTGAACGCGTTCGCCGGCGCGAGCGACGCCCCGATACTGCGCTGCGAAGGCATAGTCGCGGATGTCCGGCAGCCGGTCATCAGCACGGAGGTCGTGGGGGACTGAGGCAGAGCGACTGGCGAGGCCCGAGCCGGCCTCAGAGGCAGCGAGTGCACATTACGAGCGCGCTGCCGATTGCTCCCTCACGTGGCCCGTCGCACGCGCAAATGCCCAAGGCCGTGCAAGCATTTGCCGGTGACGAATTGAACCATAGTTCATTCGCATCGCGGCAAATCCGGGTCATACCAGCAAGTTTGCAGACTCTCTGAGCGCCCATGCTGAACCTGGCTCCGGCGATGCGCTCCGGTTTGTTGGGGGACTGGCGACAATCGTGGCAACCGCAAGGGCCGCTATGGTCACAGCCGTTTTCAGCGTTGTCGTATGTTGCAACATAACCTATTCCCACCAATCAGTGATGCCAACGCAAGGCAAATCAGTCGCAGTCCACGGTAGTATCGCCGCTCAATCGGAGTCGGGTTCGAAATGGCTCTCATGCCACGCGCGATAATCAGTCCTCTTGGCATATGTTTTATGCGCGGTGCGGAGGAGACACTTTGGCCAAAGTCCATGGCTCGCTCAGGTGGCCTGCTGATCCTCGGACAGCCAATTGCAGGCGATGCCGAGGTGTAGTCGTGGACCTTGGCGTGCGTCGACGCCAGCGGTGACAAGGCTGGCTGCTGGCGAATGACCCAACGGGCGACGGGACGACCAGTCTTGTCGTCGATTTGCCATGCCATCGTCGGTCGCGCCCGCTGAGGCCTTCGCGGTGTCGATTGTGGCAAACCCTGTTTGGCTGGTCACTGACTCGCGAGCTACAAGTGCCTCGGTAATAGCGTTCATGTCAGTTCCTCCCGATCCATCATCCCCGGGGAGGAATATTGGCGCTCTTCACCAACCGCCCTGTGCCCAGAGGACAAGGCGACCCCGCGAAAGTCAGAAGAACGATAACGCTATGGTTTCCATCATTTGTGCGCGTTCCTCGTCGGCCTGATTCTTCGGCTTCAGAGTGGCAGGAGACGGCCATGGATCGAGGAGCGTCCAGCCAATCACCGCTACGAACAACGCACCCACAGCAATGAGCAGCGTGGTCATCGATCCTCTCCGCTTTAGCCCTTGCGAGGGCGGGTGCGGAGAACTAGCGATGAAGGAAGCAGAGCGCTCTGAAACGCTTCAGACC